>NZ_JBMRCF010000010.1:0-266906 GCF_057350905.1 Chryseotalea sp.
ACAACCAACAACCAACAACCAACAACCAACAACCAACAACCAACAACCAACAACCAACAACCAACAACCAACAACCAACAACCAACAACCAACAACCAACAACCAACAACCAACAACCAATTTCAATTGATCATTATTTTGTCAGATTGCTTCGTCACGCATCACACAACCTGCGCTTCGTTCCTCGCAAAGAGGCGCTGTTTTTAAGTTAGTCCAACCTCATTGACAATTGTCCATTGACCATTGTCAATTATAACACTACGTTCACAATCTTTCCTTGCACCACAATAATCTTCTTGGGTGTTTTGCCTTCACTCCACTTTTGCACCGTTTCTGAAGCCAGCACTATTTTCTCTATATCTTCTTTTGGCATATCCAGTGCAAAATTCATTTTGCCCCTTACTTTGCCATTGATGGAGATAGGATATTCGTGTGAGCTTTCCGTCAGGTATTCTTCATTGTGGATTGGGAAGATAGCATTGAGAATACTATCATCATGTCCCATTTTCTCCCAAAGCTCTGCAGTAATGTGTGGTGCATAAGGTGCCAGCACAATACACAAAGGTTCCAGAATGCTGCGTTTGTTACATTTCATGGAAGAAAGCTCGTTAGCGCAGATCATGAACTCACTGACAGAAGTATTGAAAGAGAAGTTTTCTATATCATGTGCGACTTTCTTAATGGTTTTGTGTAAAACCTTAAGTTCTTCACGTGTTGCAGCTTCTTCACTGATATTGAAGTTCCCGTTTTTATCATGAAAGAGATTCCAGAAACGTCTTAAGAATTTATACACACCATCGATGCCTTGTGTATTCCAGGGCTTGGATAACTCCAAAGGACCTAAGAACATTTCATACAAGCGAAGTGTGTCTGCACCATAGTTGCTTACAATGTCGTCAGGGTTAACCACATTGTATTTTGATTTAGACATTTTTTCGACTTCGGAGCCGCAGATGTATTTGCCTTCCTCAAGGATGAATTTTGCGGACACATAATCGTTGCGCCATTTCCTCAATTTGTCTGTATCTAAAACATCACCCTCAACAATATTTACATCTACATGAAGTATGTCACAAAGGGATTTTGGATACTTATGAAAGTCGGCTAATTCGTCTGTAAGGTTGTTTTCTTCAAGATATTTTCTTAGTAATTCATTTTTTAAAGGATTCTCCTTAATGTTCTTGGCAATAGAATAGGAAACATAAACATCAGTTCTCTTCTGCTCAAATTTATTTACGGGAGAACCGTCATGTTCATTATAAAATCCTAATCTATAGATGAGCTTAGACACCCCCTGTATATGCCCCTGGTTAATCAACTTCTTAAATGGCTCTTCAGCTTCTACATAACCTAGATCTTTCAAGGCCTTGCACCAGAAGCGTGAATACAATAAATGTCCTGTGGCATGTTCGCTGCCACCCATGTACAAGTCAACGTCTTTCCAGTAGCTGGTTTTTTCCTTGCTGGCAAAAGCCTCATTGTTTTTCGGATCCATGTAACGGAACCAATACCAACTGGAGCCTGCCCAGCCAGGCATGGTGGTTAATTCATGCGAAAATCCCTTGTAGTTCCAATCTTTTGCCCTTGCCAATGGTGGCTCTCCACTTTCGGTTGGTTTGTATTCATCAATCTCTGGTAGCGTGATCGGTAAATCCTGTTCTGCTACAAGCTTAGGTAAACCATCTTTATAATAGACAGGGAAGGGCTCACCCCAATAACGCTGGCGACCAAAAATGGCATCGCGTAAACGGAAATTTACTTTCCCCTTACCTACTTTTAGCGCTTCTACTTTTTTAATACCGGCTGCAATGGCTTCATCAACAGTTAAGCCATTCATAAAATCAGAGTTGATGACCTTCGCATCCCAACTCACAAAAGCTTCTTCTTCAACACTGGGCCCTTCAACCACTTGTCGTATAGGCAAATTAAAATGCTTGGCAAAACGATGATCACGTTCATCATGACCCGGCACGGCCATGACAGCGCCTGTTCCATAACCAGCCAATACATAATCAGAAATCCAGATTGGAATTTGCTCGCCATTAAAAGGATTGATGGCATAAGCACCCGTGAAAGCACCACTCACGCGTTTTACTTCACTCATGCGCTCACGTTCACTTCTGTTTTTGGCCACTTCTACATAAGCCTCAACAGCGTTACGTTGTGCATCAGTAGTAATCTTGTTTACCAGTTCATGTTCTGGTGCCAACACCAGGAAGGTAACGCCAAAAACAGTATCGATCCTCGTGGTGAAGACCTCAATTTCAAATTTCAAATTTGAAATTTCAAATTTGAATTGGCAACCTAAGCTTTTACCGATCCAATTGCGTTGCATTTCTTTCACAGGTTCAGGCCAATCAATGGTATCTAAACCTTTCAGCAAACGATCAGCATAAGCAGTAATGCGCATGCTCCATTGCAACATTTTAATACGCTCTACCGGGTAGCCACCGCGTTCACTTACACCATCTTTTACTTCATCATTAGAAAGTACTGTCCCTAAAGCAGCACACCAGTTCACCATGGTTTCGCTTTGATAAGCTATGCGATAGTGTTGCAGAAATTCTTCTTTTTCTCTTTCGTCAAAATTTTTCCATTGCTCAGCGGTGATGGATGGCGTGTCCTCATCACATACTGCATCAATATTGTTATTGCCGTTCTTCTCTAGTTCACTGATAAGTGTAGTGATGGGTTCGGTCTTACCGTCCATTGTCCATTGTCCATTGACCATTGCCTTTTTGTTGTACCAGGCATTAAACAACTGCATGAAAATCCACTGCGTCCATTTGTAATAGGCGGGTTCGCAGGTTTGGACTTCGCGACTCCAATCGTAAGAGAAACCGATTTGTCTGAGTTGTCTTTTATAGGTCTCTATATTTTTAGCTGTCGTAACAGCAGGATGCTGTCCTGTTTGAATGGCATATTGTTCAGCTGGTAAACCGAAGGCATCAAAGCCCATAGGATGGAGCACATTAAACCCCTTACTGCGCTTGTAGCGGGACACGATGTCCGATGCGATGTAACCAAGAGGGTGCCCCACATGCAAACCTGCCCCGGAAGGGTAGGGGAACATGTCAAGCACATAATATTTAGGTTTGTCAGAAGTATCAGAAACTTTATAGGCTCCTTCTTTTTCCCACTTCTCCTGCCATTTCTGCTCAATTTTCTTGATCTCTTCCTTGCTGTATTCGGCCATTTTGCTCAGTTCAATGTTATGCGAACCGCAAAAATAGTGAAAGCAAAGGAATTATAAAGGTGAGATTTCGGGTCGTCCTTTCTAATTATCCGCTAACTATTTCTCCAGATCTTTGTGCCTTAGCGACAAAGATCTGGAGAAAAGGAAGGGTAACAGCTTTAACGTACGCTGGCCTTATCGATACGTTTGGGGGCATCGGTTCCGCTTACCATAGAGCGGGCACTTAAGGCAATAGCCCGTATCGTTACCGTTATGTTTTTTACATCCAGGGTTTCTACTTCGTCATTCACCGTATGGTAAAATTTATCGATGTCAATTTCATCGGTGGAGATAGTGTGTGCAGGTACGCCCAGTCTAGCCAGTGTGGCATTGTCAGAACGATAGAATAAATTTTGTTTGGGATAAGGATCAGGCATAAATTTGAAAGGTGTGCCCAGCAAATTGCGTTGCAGAATTTCACCAAAATCAGAGCGCTCATAACCGGTAATAAAAGCATGGTCGCGTCCCCACTTGGAGGGTTTGCCAATCATTTCAATATTAAACATGGCCACTACCTGATCTGGATTCAGTTGTTCAGAAAAATAGCGTGAACCAAAGCCACCAATTTCTTCTGCTGTAAAGGCAACAAAAATTAGGGTGCGGTTATTGTCTTTTATTTTTTTGTAGTAGTTAGCCAAAGCAATGACAGCAGTCGTACCAGAGGCATCATCATCGGCACCGTTGGCGATGGAGTCTCCATCCACAGCCGCTCTGATGCCTATGTGATCATAATGACCGGAGAAGACTACATATTCGTCCTTCTTCTTTTTTCCTTCTATCATACCCACAACATTCGTCATGGTAATGGCTTCAATACTTTGCGTAGCCTCTACGTTGTAAGTATTGATAGGCTGATCGGTAACAACAAATACTTTCGTGCCTTTACGACCAGAGATGAGTCGTTTACCAAAATATCCTTTTAAGTCAGGGAATACTTCAAGGTAAGCAGGGTGTACAATAACAAAGGCAGCGCTGGTATCGCGACTAAGCATAAAAGCTTTGCTGATCAGTGTTTGTCTTTTGTTGACAATGGTGCTGTCATAGTCGATGCGAAGCATGCCAAATCCACTGTTGGCATTGATCTTGAGATTTTCAGTGGCTAGTAATACTTTATCACTGCTCAAGGCCTGACCGTTAAGCGCCACTTTTACAGAACCAGGTACAATCAATTGTTTTTGAAAAGCTTGTCGGTAACTTTTTTGACCGGCAAGGGGTTTTAAACCAATTTTTTCAAATTCACTTTCTATAAAAGCAGTAGCTTTCTCCATGTATTCAGGTCGCATGGCAGGACGCCCCATCATATCATCCGCGGCCAGGGTGCTGATAATTCTGCCGACATTTTCTTCCGTGATGTGTTTGTCGACTTGTTGTGCCTTAGCAGTAAAAAGGCAGATGATGAATAGCGTGGTAAATAACAATCGCATGTTAACAAGGTTAAGTCTTAAAAGTATAGATTCAACAGGCAAAAGCAAAACCCGCTTACCTTAATTGGCCATTAGTCTCAATCAAAGGCTAATAATTCATCCGCCCTCTTTACAATTCATCCCGCTACTCTGACACTTCAGTAACACTTTTTAGCTAAGAAGGCCTTTTTGAGGAAGATTTGAAACATGATTCGATCACTACTCCACACAAGCCTTGTCTTCCTGCTCACTTTTTCAGCAGGATTTGCCCAAACCCTGATCTCCGGAAAAGTTTCGGATGAAAAAGGAGAAGCCATACCCGGTGCCAATGTATCCCTGAAAGACACTTACGATGGTGCCAGTACCAATATCGATGGCAGCTTTCGCTTTTCTTCAACCGAAAAAGGTAAGCAAGTATTATTGGTAACCTTTGTGGGTTATAAAAATTATGAACAAGCTATAGAATTGGTAGGCACCCCGTTGACATTGAGCATTCAACTGAAAGAGACCATCAATCAGTTAGAAGCCGTAACCATTACGGCAGGCGCTTTCACCGCCAGCGATGAATCGCGCAGAACGGTTTTTAAAGCCTTGGATATCGCCACCACCGCGGGTGCTACTGCCGACATAGCCGGTGCTTTGAATACTTTGCCGGGTACACAAAAGGTGGGAGAGAGCGGTCGCCTCTTTGTTCGTGGTGGGGAAGGCAATGAAACCAAAACGTTTATTGATGGGATGGTGGTGCTCGATGCTTATGGTCCGGCTGCACCCAACACGCCTTCACGCGGACGCTTTTTACCTTTTATGTTTAAAGGAACGAGTTTCAGTACAGGTGGCTACTCTGCCGAATATGGTCAGGCACTTTCTTCAGCCCTGGCCCTTGACTCGAAAGACAAACAGGAAGTAACCAGAACAGACCTTGGTATTTTATCGGTAGGTGGTGACGTTTCGCACACACAAGTATGGGATCGTGCTTCATTGGCCGGTAAAATTCAATACACCAATATTAGACCTTACTATGGTTTAATCAACCAGGAGGTCGATTGGAAAAAACCTTTTGCTTCTTTAGAAGGTAGCAGCGCCTACCGCAAAGAAATCGGTAAGCATGGTATGTTAAAAGCCTTTGGTAATTTCAATACATCATCCTTCAGCTTATACCAACATGATATCGCTGATGCTTCACAAAAAAGATTACTGACCTTAGATAATAACTATGGTTATGTGAATACTTTCTACAAAGATCAGTTGTCAGAAAAATGGATAATACGCGGTGGCTTATCATACACGCTTATTGATAATGATGCGAATATAGAAGGTAATAATGCTGACGAAAGAGAAGAAGGTATACATGCCAAAACCGTTGTAGAGGGTTCACTCTCCGACAGGGTAGAGATTAAAGCAGGTGCAGAAGTGATTGCACGCTCCTATGAACAAGTGTTGCGCTCACCATTTTTTCCAACGGCACGGCTATTGGCTTTTACAGAAAATGTAAGTGCTGTATTTGCCGAAGGTGATGTATATGCTTCCAACGCCTTTGTTACACGCTTGGGTGTGAGGGCTGAGCACAATAGTTTGTTAAATGAGGTCAGCGTGGATCCAAGAATTTCCCTTGGCTACAAACTTCATACAGATGGTCAATTTTCTTTGGCGTATGGTACTTTTCGTCAAGCCCCTAAAAATGATTGGTTAAAACTAAATAACAACCTGCAACAGGAAAAAGCACAACATTACATTGCCAACTACCAATACATTTCCAATAACAGAACCTTTCGTGTAGAAACCTATTACAAGGCTTATGAAGATTTAGTAAAATTCACAACGAATCAGGAAGAAGCAAGCAGCAATACAGGCAAAGGGTATGCACAAGGCCTGGAATTATTCTGGCGCGATAACCAGAGCATTGATAAAGTTGATTATTGGGTGAGTTATTCTTATCTGGATACCAAACGCGACTATTTGAATTACACAAATGAAGTAATGCCTTCATTTGCTTCTGCACACAACTTCTCTTTTGTATACAAGCATTTTGTATCCAAGTTGAAAACACAGTTTGGCGCTACTTACTCCTATTCAAGTCCGCGTCCTTTTAATAATCCAAACGAAAACACTTTTATGAATGGCCGTACACCCGCGTACCATGACTTAAGTATTAACATCAGCTATTTACCGAAGTCGAATATAATTGTCTATGCCTCTTGTACAAATATATTGGGACGTGATAATATTTTCGGATACGAATATACAACAACACCTGATGTAAATGGTGTGTATACTGGCAGGGCTATTCGTCAACCTGCACGTAACTTCTTATTTCTCGGTGTATTCATCACGCTTTCAAAAGATAAGGGCATGAATATGTTACCATCACTTTAGAAATTACGATTTAAAATTTACGATTTACGATTTACGATTTACTGATAACTAACAACTATAACCTAACAACTAAAACTATGAAAAACTTAAACATCATCCCCCTCATCATCGGACTGCTTGTATTGGCAGCGCAGTTGGTATTTGCTAATGATAAATACACTGAGATTATGCAAAAAAACATTGAGGCTGTTTACCAGGCAAAAAGTGTAGAAGAATTTCAATCGCTGGCCAATACTTTCCACAGAATAGCAGAGGCAGAGAAAACCAAATGGGAAGCTTTCTACTATGAAGCATATGCCTATGTCATGATGGCAAATTTTGAAAAAGACGCAGCAAAAAAAGATGGCATGCTGGATGCCTCTCTAAAGGCACTGGAGAGCGCCAAGACCTTACAACCTGGTGAATCTGAACTGGTAGCTTTAGAAGGCTTCGTGCACATGATACGTGTAACAGTCGATCCTGCCTCACGTGGTCAGCAATATTCTGGCATGGCCTTTCAGGCATTTAATAAAGCGGTGGCCATGAATCCTGAAAATCCCAGAGCCTTGGCACTATTGGCTCAAATGGAATTTGGCACAGCTAAGTTTTTTGGTTCATCCACTACTGAGGCCTGTGCTACGGCATCAAAGGCCGTGGAGAAATTTGAAAACCAAAAGCCTACTTCTTTGTTGAGTCCTGTGTGGGGTAAAAATATGGCGCAAAGCTTGAAGGAGAAGTGTCAATAACGAATTTTTTGAAAACATACTTAATACACTAACTTTAAAACAAATATGAAATCGATACAAGCATTGCTTTTGGTCGCGTTGTTGACCACAGCTTTTCGTTCTGAAACAAAGGGTTCTTTAGTGGTCTCACTTTCCAATATTACCCAAACCGGTAAAATTAATGTAGCCATCTATCGCGAAGGTGGAGAATTTCCGGATGATAAGTTTATTGTAAAAACTCAAACAGGCGAATGCAAATCGAATGTTTGCAGCTTTCAGTTTCAGGATATACCCTTTGGTGAATATGCTATCGCAATTTATCAGGACGAAAATGACAATGGTAAACTGGATACAGGTGCCTTTGGCGTACCGACTGAACCTTTTGCTTTCTCCAATAATTTTAAACCGCGTTGGGGCGGCCCTACTTTCGAAAAGTGTAGCTTTAAATTTGAACAGGATAAGCAAAGTGTATCGATTACCATGATTAACTCACTTTTTGGAGGAGATTAATTTAAAATAGTCAAATTTGGAAAAGCCAATAACCCATAGCAGCAGAAGAGTAAAAGAATACGGAAGCGTTTTTATCCTTTCAATAGTAGGCTCAACAATTCTGACTTATTTTACATGCACTTCCTGTAGTGGTGACGCATCGAAATTTACGCTCACCACTTTTTTCTCAGCAGTTATGTGGGCTGTACTTTGGATCGGCAATGGGGAGTTGGCATCTTTCTTAAGTTCAAGATTTCCATGGGTAAAAATGCCCATGACACGTTTGTGGACAGGGCTTGCTTCAACGGTAATTTTTACAACCCTGGCTGCCATCGGTCTTTTAAAGTTGTGGGAGTATTCGCGTAATATTCGATTCAATGATTATACTGATTTTATTGTTATATCCTTATTAATTACTTTCTTCATTTCACTGACCATGCATGGACGTGAGTTCTTGCTGCAATGGAGAAAATCGGCAGTAGATGCAGAGCGTTATCAGAAAGAAAGCATGACGGCTACTTACGAGAGTTTAAAAAATCAGGTCAATCCACACTTTTTATTCAATAGCCTGAATGCCTTGACCAATCTCGTTTATGAGGACCAGGACAAGGCAGCCAAGTTTATCAAGCAATTATCGGAAGTGTATCGGTATGTATTGGAAACCCGAGATAAGGAGCTGGTGCCAATAGGGGATGAGTTGCGTTTTCTTGAATCCTACACCTACCTGCAGCACATACGCTTTGGTGATAAATTGAGAATTGACAACGCTCTCTCCACCGTACAAGCGATGGTAGCTCCTTTAGCTTTGCAGATGCTGGTTGAAAATGCTGTTAAACACAATGAAATATCACAAGATAGGCCCTTGACCATCCGTCTCTATAGTGACAAACAATTTCTTATTGTTGAAAATACCTTGCAAAGAAAAACCAATACGGGTGAAGAATCTTCAGGTTTGGGATTGGATAATATTGTGAAACGCTACAAGTTTTTAAGCAATCAGCCAGTGCAAATCAGTGAAGGTGCGGATCTTTTTGTTGTTAAAATACCCATCATTAATCCATTACTATGAGGGTATTGATTATTGAAGATGAAGAACAAGCCGCCAGGCGAATAGAAAGTCTGGTAAAGGAATTAGAACCGGGTGTTATCGTGCTCGACAAGATTGATTCCGTAAAGCGCGCTGTTGCGTGGTTTACTAACAATGTTGCGCCTGATTTGGTGCTGATGGATATACAATTGGCGGACGGAATCAGTTTTCAGATTTTTGAGCAGTGCAAAGTAAGTAGTCCTGTTATTTTTACAACAGCCTACGATGAATATGCACTAAAAGCCTTTAAGGTGAATAGTGTAGATTATATTTTGAAGCCGATTGATAAAGACGAACTTAAAACAGCCATCGACAAATTGAAATTAAAAACTGTTAATACCGATGATGCGCAGAACAGGTTAGTTAATATTGAGTTAGCCGTACAGATGCTCACCAAACGAAGTAAAAGTCGTTTCGTTATTAAGGTTGGCGAGCATTTAAGAACCATTGAAGTAGAAAATATTCTTTACTTTTTTAGCCAGGATAAAACCACTTTTTGTCATACAACTGATAAGCGTGATTATATCCTGGATTATACCCTCGACCAATTAGAGGAAATGCTTGATAAAAGATCTTTTTTCCGAATCAACAGGAAATACATTATTTGCCCGAAGGCCTTTCAGGACATTATCAGTTATACGAACAGCCGCCTACGCCTCGTGTTAAAAGATTCTGACGATCAGGATGTGATTGTCGCCAGAGAAAGGGTTCAGGAATTTAAAGACTGGCTGGATCAGTAATCATAAAACAAATAGTTTCAGCAGTATCCCCGTTAGTGCGGCAAATACGATGAGCACTGGTTCTTGTAATTTTTTAAATCCAAGCAACAAGAGCAGTGTAACAAATGCAATGGATGCAGAAGGAATATCTACTAATGTTCTTTTTGATAAGACTAAAACAGCACCGGCAATGGCTCCCACGGCCGCAGCGGTAACACCATCAACAAATGCTTTTATAGCTGGATGCTTTCCGTATTTTTTAAAATAGGGAGCCGGAAGAATGGTAAACAAGTAACAAGGAAGAAAAGTAGCACCCGCTGCGATACAAGCGCCTGAAAAGCCATCTACTAAAAATCCAATGAAACCTACGGTAATCACAATAGGACCAGGCGTTATCATGGCCACAGCAACTGAATCTAAAAATTGTTGTTCACTTAACCAGGCGTATTCTTTTACAACACCACCGTACAGAAATGGCACAATGGCCAAACCACTTCCAAAAACAAAAGCACCGGCTTTCAGAAAAAACAGAAACAGATCAAATGACTTTGAATGACTAACAAATGTAGATGCCTGTAGCATCGATGGAGCTAAAAAAGAAAAGGCATGCAGTTGAGGTATTGGTTTTATTCTGATGAAATAGATCAGGACACCTCCACCAAGTATCAACCAGATGTTTTCTTGTTCGGTAAGAAAAGTCGTAACAGCCAATACGATGAAGATCAGCCAGAGTGTCCAATCTTTACCAATGCTTTTCTTGGTTAGTTTATAACTGCTCAGTGTAATAATGCCGATAATACTCGCACCAACTCCATAAAAAACTGCTTCAATCATCGGAAAACCATTGAAGCGGACATAGAAATATCCCAACGCCAAAACCATAAGAAAAGAAGGTAATACAAAAGCAAAACCAACGAGCGTTGCGCCCAGCACCCGGTAATGAACATACCCTATATAAATGGCAAGCTGTGCTGCTAAAGGGCCTGGTGCTAATTGAGAAAGTGCCATTCCTTCTTTAAAATCTTCCTCTGCAATCCACTTTCTATTGTCGACCAGGTCTCGTTGCATGTAACCCACCAGGGCCACAGGTCCGCCAAACCCGATGCTTCCAAGTTTTAAAAAATAAAGTAGTAAGGCCCTTAAGCTATAGGCAGGTAAGGGTGACTCAGTTTCTGTGTTCATGCCGCAATATAAAAATATTTTTTATTAGTCTACTAAATCTATAGACTTATAGAATTAATTATATATTTGCCCCATAATTATCAAATCCATGAAAAAAATCATCACTAAATACACAATACTTATTCTATTGATCTGCGCAAGCAATGTGCTAAAGGCCCAAAGTATGTTGAGCGGCATCGTGCGGGAAGAGGGAGGGCAGCCTGTAGAAGGTGCGACCGTATTAATTAATGGCACCAACAAATTTGTATTAACAGATGCTGATGGCAGATTCTCCTTAGCAGTAAGTGAGCGACCACCCTTTATTATTAGGATTAGTTATGTTGGATTTAAAGCGCAAGACTTTCAGGTAAACGAACTGAATCGCCCGCTTGAACTGACCTTAGTAGGAGATAATGAATTAGAGGAGGTAGTTGTTACTGCCAGAAGGCGTTCTGAAACTGCTCAACAAGTACCCATACCCATATCTGTGGTAAGCAGTGATTTGGTGGAAGATGCCGGTGCTTTTAACGTAAACCGTATTAAAGAGCTGGTGCCCACGGTACAACTCTATTCTTCAAACCCGCGTAACACTACACTCAATATTCGTGGTCTTGGATCAACCTTTGGACTTACCAACGATGGTATTGATCCTGGTGTTGGTTTTTATGTTGATGGTGTTTACTATGCAAGACCAGCAGCAACAACATTAGATTTTATTGATCTCGAACAGATAGAAGTGTTAAGAGGTCCGCAGGGTACGCTCTTTGGAAAGAATACAACGGCAGGTGCATTTAATGTAAAAACAAAAGAGGCAAGCTTTACACCGGGTGCTACGTTTGAAGTAAGTTATGGTAATTACGGATTTGTTCAGGCGAAGAGTTCTGTTACAGGGCCTTTCAGTAAAAAATTAGCAGGGCGTTTATCTTTTTCGGGTACCCAACGCGATGGTTTAATCTATAATGTCAGGTATCAAAAATATATCAACGACCTTAACAACTTAGGTTTCCGGGGGCAACTTTTATATACACCTACTGAAAATCTGAAAATTACTTTTGCGGGAGACGCTACGAGACAAAGACCTGAAGGCTATGCGCAAGTGGTGGCTGGTGTGGTGCCAACGCTTAGGGCACCCTATCGTCAATTCGAACAAATTATTGCAGACCTTGATTATCAACTTCCCAGCAGAAATGCCTTTGACAGATTAGTGGACCATGACACACCCTGGCGCTCAGGTAATGAGTTGGGTGGGGTTTCCGTTAATGTTGATGCAAAATTGGGGCAAGGTACGCTTACTTCAACGACTGCATGGCGTTATTGGAACTGGGATCCATCCAATGACAGAGATTTTACCGGATTACCTGTGCTTGCTTTATCACAAGCAACATCCAAGCATGAGCAATGGACACAAGAGATACGTTATGCCGGTGACTTATCAGCTAACATCAGTGGTGTAATTGGTGTTTTTGCGATCAGTCAGGATTTAAAAACAGACCCTTTTCACATTGAAGAATCAGGAGCTGCACAATGGAGATTCTCACAAAATACCACTAGCAATTTATGGCAGACTCCCGGGCTTTTTGATGGTTACGGCATCAGAACCAACTCGCGATTAAAAACTTTTGGTGCAGCTGTATTTGCACAAGTAGATTGGGAAGTGGTAAGCAACTTTCACATACTGCCAGGTATTCGCTATAACTATGATCAGAAGGAGGTTGATTTCAACAGACAAACGTATGGTGGTTTAGCAACAACAGATCCTGACCTGCTAGCCTTGAAACGTGCTGTCTATACCGATCAGGCTTTTACGGCTGATGTTGATGAATCAAATATATCAGGGCAATTAACCTTAGCCTACAAAGCTTCAAGGCAAATAAATGCTTTTGCAACTTATTCTTCAAGCTATAAACCAGTGGGCGTCAACCTAGGAGGTTTACCTACAGCCAATGGTGAAACCCTGGTCGATCTTGCAAGAATTAAACCTGAATATGTAACACACGTAGAGTTTGGTATTAAAACCAATCCTACTCCGCGATCTACTGTTAATCTAGTACTTCATAACACCGACATCGATGATTTTCAAACACAAGTACAAACAGCAGAAGTTGGTGTAAACCGTGGTTATTTATCCAATGCAGAAAAAGTCCGTGTAACAGGCGCTGAATTGGACGCGAACATTCGTATTGGAAAGAATTTTTCATTTTATGGAGCACTGGCGTATACCAATGGTGAATATGTTTCATTTAAAAATGCGCCAGTACCTTTAGAGG
The DNA here is from genome assembly GCF_057350905.1 of Chryseotalea sp. NCBI lineage: Bacteria > Pseudomonadati > Bacteroidota > Cytophagia > Cytophagales > Chryseotaleaceae > Chryseotalea > Chryseotalea sp. Next base: position 13,439 of record NZ_JBMRCF010000010.1, read on the forward strand.
AAACTGGTGGCGCTAATGCTTTTAAAGATATCTCAGGTGGAAAATTGCCGGGAATATCAGATTGGGCTGGTTCTTTCGGGGGCGAATTGTTGTCGAATAGCCTTACGTTGCTTGACCAGGAAGCAAAATTATTTGTCGCTTTTGATAGTTACTATCGTTCCTCTTTTTCTTCCAGTGCATCGCCCTCACAATACCTGAATATTGAAGGTTATACTTTGTTGAATGCCCGTTTTGGATTCAGGGCTGCAGATGGTTTATCAATTTTTGTCTGGGGAAGAAATATTTTAGACAAGGATTATTTTGAACAATTGTTACCAGCGGCTGGCAATGCCGGGCATTATGCTGGTGTATTGGGCGATCCTGCTACCTATGGCGTAACGCTGCGGTATACTTACTAGCATCTTTTCTAGTAGAGGATAAAGCAATTAAACTGCAGTATTAGTATGAGTAATAAGTATAAGGAGGAAAACCTGTTATTGGTAAAAACAAAACCTGCTATTAATCGCCTGTATTATTTCCTGGTAATTGCCGGAGTTATCATTATCGCATGGATAGTATTTTCCTTTCCTTCCATACTTACTTTCTACACTGAAACAATACTACCTGCAATAGATGAAACATTTTTCATTTTTGTAGCAGCAGGTTTTGTTGCACAAATGATTGATGGATCATTGGGCATGGCCTATGGTGTAAGTGCTTCTACCTTTTTACTTTCTTTTGGTGTGCCGCCTGCCGCCACCAGCGCCAGTATTCATACTTCGGAGATTTTCACCAGCGGTGTTTCCGGTTTTATGCATTTAAAATTCAGGAATGTAAACAAGAAGTTGTTCTTAACCCTATTAATACCAGGTGTAGTAGGTTCAATTCTAGGTGCTTATATCTTATCTTCTCTTCAAGCGTATAACTATATTTTTAAACCTGTTGTCGCTTGTTACACACTTGTACTAGGCCTGCTTATTTTGCGCAAAGCGATAGGCAGAAAAATTGAAAAAGGTAAAACGAAGCATGTGCAGACGCTTGCTGTTTTCGGTGGATTTATGGACTCCGTAGGTGGTGGAGGCTGGGGGCCTATAGTTTCGTCCACACTCATTGCCAATGGTAGAGACCCACGGTATACGATTGGTTCCGTTAACCTAACAGAATTTTTTGTGTCCCTGGCGAGTTCAATTACTTTTTTCTTCGTAATCGGTATTAGTCATCTAACCATTATTGTCGGACTTATTTTGGGCGGGGTACTGGCTGCACCCATTGCGGCCAGCATTACCCGAAAGCTGCCCGTTAAAAGAATGATGCTGGTGGTTGCAATTTTAATTATACTCGTGAGTATTCGATTGATAATCACTTCCTTTAATTAGACTCTTATTATTAAAAATTTACTGAACAATAACAGTTAAAAACTGTTATAAGCGCGAATGAAACGCGCAGTCATTATTGGTTCAGGTGTGGCAGGCCTTGCTTCCGCTATACGCTTACGACTTCTTGGTTTTGAGGTAAGTGTTTTCGAGAAAAATGGTTTTCCTGGTGGTAAGCTCAGCGATTTTAAATTGGGTGAATACCATTTTGATCGGGGCCCCAGTCTTTTTACACAACCTGAAAATGTATTGGAGCTTTTCAGACTGGCTGGTAAAAATCCCCAGGATTATATTCAGATAGAAAAGTTAAAGGAAGCTAACCGTTACTTCTTTGAGGATGGCACAATCGTGCATGGTTATACTGATGTACAAAAATTTGATGACGAGTTAGTTACTAAGCTTGGTGAAAAAAAAGGACGAGCAACACAATATCTTAAGGAGGCAGCCAGGCTTTATCAATATGTAGGCCTCATTTTTCTGGACTATCCACTTCATCGCCTAAAGACCTGGTTGCATAAGCGTATTTTAAATGCCCTCATTGTTGTAAAGGGAAAACACTTAATACATTCAGTAGATCAGGTAAACAAGCAGGCCTTTACTTCACCAAAAGCACAACAGCTATTCAATCGCTTTGCTACGTATAATGGGAGCAATCCCTATGTAGCGCCTGCCATGCTTACCATGATTCCGCATTTGGAACACAATGAAGGTGCTTTCTATCCTAAAGGTGGTATGATTAGCATTACCAATGCTTTATATGCGCTGGCAAAAGAATTAGGTGTGCAGTTTTACTTTAATGAAGCAGTAAAAGAGATTGAAAAAAGTACCGATACAGTCAAAGCTGTACAAACTGAACAACGCACTGTAAAGACAGATGTGGTGGTAAGTAACATGGATGTTTATTTTACTTACAAGCAATTATTGAAAGATAATAACACTGCATTTGAAATCAGTAAGCAGGAGCGATCTACCAGCGCCATTATTTTTTATTGGGGAATTAAAAAGTCTTTTCCTGAACTGGATTTACATTCCATTTTCTTCTCTGATGATTACCAGCAAGAATTTGATGAACTCTTTGTAAAGAAAATACTTCCCACTGATCCGACTATTTATATCAACATTACTGCTAAAAAAGATAAGGATCATGCACCTTTGAATAGTGAGAATTGGTTTGTCATGATCAATGCCCCTGCCTCCCAAATGATCAATTGGGAGGAGGCTGTACAGTCAGCAAGGATAAGTGTACTCAAGAAACTGTCTCGCATCTTGAAAACAGATATCGCTCCTTTCATTGAACAAGAGTATATCTGGCATCCGGGAGGTATTGAGCGTGATACAGCCTCTTTTCTGGGTTCGCTTTACGGATCCAGTTCTAACGACCGCATGGCTGCCTTCTTTCGCCACACCAATGAAAGCAAGCAGTATAAAAACTTGTTTTTTACAGGAGGCACTGTACATCCGGGTGGGGGCATTCCATTATGCCTTAAAAGTGCCCGCATGGTAGAACTTTTAGTAAAAGAACAATTTGCCAACTGATGTGTTAAGCTACCAACCATAAGGAAATAAAGATGATAGCGCCTTTTTTAGCACAACGATTTGAGCAGATTGCGCCTAAATTCGGGGTTTCAGCTACCCTTGCTTTACTTTTTAATATTGGAGGTATTGCAGCTTTTGCCCTATGGGGTAAGTCTTTATTGGCAGCGCTATCTGCTCTTAATTTATTAGTCATGGCCATCCTGGTATTGATTAACCACGAACCGATTTCTAAAAAATTTATAGCTGCCTTTCTCAGTGTTATACTGATCGGTTTCAGCGCAGAAATCCTGGGTGTTAACACTGGTATTATTTTTGGTAACTACGCCTATTCCGATGTTTTGGGTTTTGCTCTTTTTGGTGTACCACTTATTATAGGCGTCAATTGGGCCATGGTGGTATTAGGCACCTATGCCTTGTCGCAATTGATTGTTTCCTCAAAATTCTGGCCTATATATCTTAACAGATCTATAGTGAGTATCACCTTAGCGGCTTCTTTAGCCACCTTATTTGATTATTTATTAGAGCCTGTTGCTATTCACCTAAACTTCTGGCAATGGGATGGAGGCAATATTCCACTGCTCAATTACATTTCCTGGTTTGTCGTCAGCTTTGTTGCGCTGTGGGTATTGAATAAAACCAAGACTGAGGAAAATAAAATGGCAGCCATTGTGTTATTGGCGCAAAGTATTTTTCTGGTAGGTATCACGATTATGATTCGCTGGTAATCAGCGCAGTTCCCGGCTATATTTCAAGGCAGCTTCTGCTAGTGATTTAATACCACTTTTACTTTCAATCATCAATTCAAAGTAAACTTCGTTGCCTTCAACATATTTGCCGATACGACATTTTGCTTTACAACGTGCCAGAATATTCAACACCATTAAATTGGGTGTTTCATCAAGGCAGTATAAAAAATCGAAGGCTATGTTAGAAAAGTTCAGTGCATCGTTCGATTGAAGATTGCCCCAAAAGGAGATCTCCTTTACAGTAAAGTAGTTGAAGAGAAATTCAAAGTTTTCTTTTTTCTCAGGTAGAAAAGCGAGCACAGTCACTTTTTTGCCTTCGCCCTCCAGCTTTTTAATCAATTCCTTTACAACATCGTGCTTGGCTCTGTCTTCTACAGAAAAAAGAATACCTACGCTTTGTGCCCCGGCAAAGGTTATGCTTTCGCGATGCGTTTTATTCTTTTTAACCTGACTGTTTGTATGATAGCGTAAGAAAGTAAGTTTCATTGATCAAGCTTTGATTGTTCCGGACACATGGTATGGCCGCTGGTTATTTTGATAATGGGTTATGTGCCAAAACGTCAAGTTAGTATTTTTTATCGGAGTCAGCCGAATCAGCCTTTTAAAAGTTCCTCAAACTCCTTTTCAGAGATAATTTTCACCCCAAGCTTCTCTGCTTTTTCTCTCTTTGATGGTCCCATGTTATCACCAGCCACTAAATAGTCTAGCTTGCCTGACACAGAAGATAAAATGCGTCCACCATTTTTTAGTATAATGTCCTGCAGTTGGTCGCGCTCATAATTTTGAAAAACACCCGAGATAACAAAAGATTTCCCGTTCAGTACATCGCTTTCTTTCTCTGGTTCTTTGGCACTGCTTTCCATTGCTAAGCCTGCTTTGCGCAGTCTTTCAATTTCCAGTTTACTTCTTTCATCTCGGAAAAAGTTAAAAACGCTCTGTGCAATTTTCTCACCTACCTCTGGTGCTTTCAACAATTCCTCCAGAGAGGCGTTGGCAATGTTGTCGATATTTTTAAAATGCCTGACAATTTTTTCAGCTACAGTTTTACCAACATGGCGTATGCCGATACCAAACAACACACTTTCAAAAGCAGCGGCTTTTGAAGCATTGATGCCATCGAGCATATTTTGAGCCGACTTATCTTTTACTTTGTCAAGCTTTAATAAATCTTCCTTTTTTAAATCGTATAAATCGGCAGGGCTATTAACCAGTCCGAGTTCGTTCAATTGCCTGATGGTTTGTTCACCCAGCGAATCGATGTCCATCGCCTTGCGCTGAATAAAATGTTCTACACGACCTCGAATCTGAGGCGCACAGCCAAGTGTATTTGGGCAATAATGCTGCGCTTCACCTTCTTCCCGAACAAGTAAGGTATTGCATTCAGGGCAATGGTTTATGTATTGTACGGGCTTCAGTCCTTCCGAACGTTTACTAAGATCAACACTGGTAACCTTTGGAATAATCTCTCCACCCTTTTCAACAAATACGTAATCTCCAAGACACAAACCTAGTCTTTCAATTTCGTTAGCATTATGTAAGGAGGCACGCTTCACCGTAGTACCTGCTAAAAACACCGGTTCAAGTTCTGCCACAGGTGTAATGGCACCTGTTCTACCCACCTGATAAGTAATGGCATTTAGTTTTGTGCTGACACTTTCAGCCTTGTATTTAAATGAAGTTGCCCAGCGTGGGCTTTTCGCGGTGAAACCCAACTGCTGTTGTTGCTCCAGGTTATTCACTTTAATTACTACACCGTCAGTTTCAAGGGGAAGTTCCAGGCGTTTCTTCTCCCATTTTTCTATATAATCAGTAACAGCTTTAATATTGGCACACTGGCTATAAGTAGGAGAGACCTTAAAGCCCCAGCTTTCAAGTTTGTGTATACTCTCTTCGTGTGTCTTGCTGTTTACGTCTTCGCCCAACAGGTAATAAACAAAACAATCAAGTTTTCTGCGGGCCACTTCACCAGAGTCTTGCATCTTCAAAGTGCCAGAGGCAGTGTTTCGGGCGTTGGCATATTTTTCTTCGCCAATGTCTTCGCGTTCTTTATTCAGTTGCAGGAAAATTTCTTTGGAAAGAAAAATTTCTCCACGCACTTCGAACTTCTTTGGAAAGATATTGCCTTTTATTTTTAAGGGTATAGAATGTATGGTGCGTACATTGGTAGTTACATCATCACCTTGTACACCATCGCCACGGGTAACAGCGCGAACCAATACACCGTCTTCATAAATCAGGCTGATGGATACACCATCAAATTTTAATTCGCAAAAGTATTCGTACGCTTCACCATCCAACCCTTTGGCTACACGCCCATCAAAGTCTTCGAGTTCCTGCACGGAGTAGGTATTGCTCAAAGAAAGCATGGGGTATTGATGAATTACTGTCTGAAAATTTTTAGTGATGGCACCACCAACACGCTGCGTAGGAGAGTCGATTAGCTTAAGTGCCGGGAACTGATCTTCCAGGGCTTGCAACTTTTTTAATAACTGATCAAACTCATAATCTGATATTTCAGTCTTATGCTTTTGATAATACAAATCATTATGATAATTGATCTGCTCGGTTAATACCTGAATCTCTTTGACAGCTTGTGCTTCAGTCATACTTATTCAACTTCTAAACGTTCTAATATTTCAGAAAGATGGTCGTAATCTTTTAGCCCCGGACTTTCTTCCTGCGTACCATTCAATACGATACCGTGTACACCTGTTTGGGTTGTAACTTCTTCCACTTCACTTAGGTTTTCTGCCTCAACTAACAACTTAATACTCTTTTTAGTATTTCCCATGTTGTTTAGCTGTGCCTTATCGACAATTAAAGCATAGAGATTTACAAGGTCTCCTGCTTTATCAAAATCATCATCTGTCCATCTTATAATCAGGGGCAGGCTGCCATCCACTAAGGGGAGTTCTTTTTTGCTCAGCTCCAGATAGTCTGGTTTATAGTGTTCAATAATGTCGGCCAACTCCGAAGCACTGCTTAGTCCGTAAATCTCTGCTACAATTTGAGGCCCTGATAACCAGCCACGTATATCTTGAAATTCCTTGGGTGCCAGGTAATTTTCTTGATTTTCTACAGTTACAAAACCCAATAAATCCACATTCATACCCGCACAATAGCGGGCATCGCTCAGGTTGGTCACTTTACCTACTTTTACAATCATTTTTAAAGGCATGGCCAAAGTTGAAAAGAAAAAATAACTTTGTAAGAATATGAATTCCAGAATTTACAATTGAATGAATTTGAAGCTGAGTTTTAGGGGTTTATCTTTTATACTGGCATTTTGGCTGGTGCTTTCATGCGAGTCAGCGGATGTGGAGGGTATTGTGCGGCTGAAAGACCATGAATATATGCCCTTACATGGGGGGCTTTATCATATTTACGCCATTACCGAGACTGAATATGTTAATGGACCTGAAGGAGAGAGCACTACTTACCAGTTAAAAACTGAAATAATCGACTCAATAGCGTCTACCAATGGTTACTTTACTTATGTGATGCAACTAAGCACAAGACCTTCTGCAGACCAACCCTGGGTTCCTTCTGAAACCTGGTCGGCCTTGTTTAATGAGCGCGAGGTTATTGTACAGGAAGGCAACATCAGTTTCGTAAAGCTGGCACTGCCCTTAACAGAAGACCGAACATGGGATGGGAATATTTACAATGCTTATGGAGAAGAGATTTATAAGTTAGGTTTGTTTGCACAGCCTTTGCGTGTAGGCAACCTGAATTTTACTGATGTAATTGAAGTTGTTCAGAAAGATGAAACCGATCTTATTGTAGGCAATGATGTGCGCAGTGAAACATACGCACGGGGCGTGGGTTTAATACAAGGAAGGGTAGAAACCATTGTATATTGCAGTAATAGTCAGTCCTGCATAGGGCAACAAATCATTGAAAGTGGTGTTATTAAAGAACAAGTATTACTTGAATATGGTCGCCTGTAGAATCTTATTACTGCTGCTATTCATTGCACTCACTTCATTCGCAGAAGCGCAGGTTAACCGTTATGTTGTATTTTTTAAAGACAAGAACAATTCTAATTTCTCAATAGCAGCACCACAGCAGTTTTTATCCCAACGTGCCATTAACAGGCGAATCAAAAATGAAGTTGAAGTTACAACGCAAGACCTACCGGTAAATGCAAGTTATGTAAGTGAGGTAAAACAAACAGGTGCACTCACTTTTTATACCTCGCGCTGGTTTAATGCTTTACTTATCCAATGCGATGTAGCCTTGCTCCCCACCATTGAGGCACTTCCTTCGGTAGACAGGGTTGAATTAGTTGCTCCGGGTGTTTTAAACAGCAATGCAGCAACAAATAGCTCCTCTTTCCTGAGTGCCAGAACCTCTTCTACTAAAGAAATTAAAACGACCAGCCAGCTTAGCATGTTAGGACTGGATGCCATGCACGAATTAAATATTCGTGGAGAGGGTGTTAAAGTTGCCGTATTTGATTCTGGTTTTCCTGGTGTAAATACAGTTACGCCTTTCAGTCACTTGCAGGACAATATAAAAGACACTTACAATTTTGTAAACAGGCAGACCAATGTATATCGCAATGATGACCATGGTACTGAGGTATTAAGTGTAATGGCCGCCTTTGTCGAGAACAGTTTTATTGGAGGAGCCTACAATGCCGATTACCATTTATACCTGACAGAAGATGTTGGGTCGGAGTACAGAATAGAAGAGTATAACTGGTTGTTTGCAGCAGAAAGAGCAGATAGTGCTGGGATCGATGTCATCAATGCATCACTCGGCTACAATACTTTCGATAATGCAACCATGAATTATACAAAGTTGCAATTAGACGGCAATACAGCAGTGGTAACCCGAGCTGCGCAATTGGCATCCGACAGAGGTATTGTTGTAGTAGTAAGTGCCGGTAATGAAGGCAATAATTCCTGGCAACTGGTAACACCACCTGCAGACGCTGTAGGCGTTATTGCAGTAGGCTCAGTTACCTCCACAGAAATTAAAAGTGCCTTCAGTTCCATCGGACCAACCAGCGACAATAGAATTAAGCCAGATCTTTGCGCCATGGGCTCCGGTACTTTTGTGGTGCGCAACACGGGCAATACAGGCACTACCTCTGGCACATCGGTAGCTTCACCCTTAATGGCAAGCCTGGTTACGGGTATTATTCAACGTTACGATACACTCACCAAAGATGAGATAGTTGAAGTACTCAAAGCCTCGGCTTCGTTGGCAGAAAGTCCTAATAATCAGTTGGGTTATGGTGTTCCAAACTTTGCAGAGGTAAGATTAAGATTAGAGCTCGTAGCAGGCTTGGAAAACCCTGAATCTTCCCGCTTTGCTGTTTATCCTAATCCGGCAGATAGCGGTTTTGTAATGATTGAAACAGTACAGGTAATTCAGTCGCAACCGCTGCAAGTAGAGGTTTGGGATATGAAGGGCACCTTGCTCAAACAGCTGGACGGTTCGAAGTTGTTGAGCGAGGGGCGATTACGGATGGACATCACTGAATTTCCAGTAGGATTGTTCCAGGTCAGAATTAATCAGGCAGGCCAAACGGATATTTTTAAAATCATAAACGTTCGCTAAAGTCTAAGGGCTATCTTTGCTCAAAATTTATATTCATGAGCGCTTTAATAGCCCCATCTGTACTGGCGTCAGATTTTGCCAACCTTGAAAAAGAAGTAAAAATGTTGAATGAGAGCCAAGCAGACTGGATGCATATCGACATTATGGATGGTGTGTTTGTTCCCAATATCTCCTTTGGTATTCCAGTGACAGAAGCCATTAAACGCCACGCTAAAAAACCTTTGGATGTACACCTCATGATTGTGCAGCCAGAAAAATACGTAGAAGCTTTTCATAAGGCAGGAGCCGAAATTATTTCAGTTCATATTGAAGCTTGCGCGCACCTGCACCGAAATATTCAGCAGATAAAAGCGTTAGGCATTAAAGCAGGCGTGGCGGTGAATCCACATACGCCTGTTAGTGCATTAGAAGATATTATTCAAGACATAGACCTTGTTTGTCTGATGTCGGTAAATCCAGGCTTTGGAGGTCAGAAATTTATTGAGCGTACCTATGACAAGGTGAAGCAGTTAAAACAGCTGATTGAGTCAAGAGGTTCTAAGGCTTTAATTGAAATTGATGGCGGGGTAAATCAGCACAACGCAAAAGCCCTGATAGCGGCAGGTGCCAATGTGCTGGTTGCTGGTAATTTTGTGTTTAGTGCGGATAAGCCAATGGATGTAATAGCGCAGCTAAAAACCCTATAAGTTTCAGCATTACATTACCTTATTGGGCATTGTCTTTGCTTTTTGGACTGCGACTATCGCATAATTTTTCTATTTTTAAAGCTTAATCAACTCATAATCTGAAATTAAGGAGGCTTATACCGTGCTTATTGCTTACCCTTGTGGGGATGCCCAACCTGTTTGCACAGTATGAAACAGACAAGCAGGCGACCATTCCCCTTGAATATTTCTACGTTAAAAACAAGAAAACCGGAATTCCTCTGTTGAGCAAGCTTACTTTTAGCCTGAGCACAGGGGCTGGTATCTCGTATTTCAAGCACAACCTGAATGGCTTCGGTATACAACAGAACCCCGGTGAAGCCCCTCTAATCTATACGGGCAACAGCTTTCCACAATATGCTAACTGGTTTAATACTACCGTACGCGATACGCTCCCGGTACTGCCTGCCAGCTTCAGGGTAAGTTCCGATACGGCTAGCTTAGGTTTTAAAGGAAGAGGTTTGAATATCCCCATTAAAGCCACCTTACACTACGAGTGGAAGCGCTACCGCATCGGAGGGGGTATTTCGTATGAATACATGACGGTGGGAAACTTCCGGCCACTTACTTACAAAAACGAGATTGCCGAATTTTCACCTGCCGCCAGAGGCGGCTTCATGCGTAAAATTTTTGGTATGGCAGGTGTTGCCGTCTACCGATATCAATATTATCTGCTGGTAGTTGATGCGCAGATAGGCAGTTATAAGCCCAGCAAGGCCTTTGACCTTGGTCAAATTCAGAAAGGTATTTATTACAACCTGGGTTTAACGGTAGAGCGGGATATGAGTGAATACCTCCGGCTTTTTGTCCGCCCATCTTACGACATAAAAAACTTCACCATCTCCGTACCTGAAACAGGTCTTGGCATAAAGCATCGCTTCAATGCCTTGTATATCAATGTTGGTGCTACCTACCGCTTCCCTGAATTGCGTAGGTGTGTCATTGACGGTTGCAGGGCGCAGGTAAATCATGTACATGGCAATAAACAGTACCGAAGCAAGGTGCATCCGATCTACAAAAAACAGAATCCGTACTATGGAGAAAACCATCCTACGCTAATCAAATACAAGGGCAGAAATAACAGGAAATTAAACCCCTATTAAGCCCATGGCTGACGGCTTTCCAGCTACACTTTTTACTTACTACAAATCACTGATTTTCAATTCATTTATACTTCTATAATTCGTCTTTAAACAGCGCATTCTATCCGCATATTTGTTATCTTGCGCGCTTGAAAAAACAGCCTTAACCACTTAAGTATACATGGCAGAAGAAACTGGTAGTCTGCAACCTGGCAGACAGAGTATCATCCCGATCAACATTGAAGATGAAATGCGTACAGCCTACATCGATTATTCGATGTCGGTAATTGTTTCACGCGCGTTACCCGATGTGCGTGACGGCTTGAAGCCCGTACACAGAAGGGTACTCTATGGCATGTTGGAATTGGGCGTTAACTACAATAAGCCTTATAAAAAATCAGCCCGTATTGTCGGTGATGTAATGGGTAAGTATCACCCTCATGGTGACGCTTCTATTTACGACACCCTTGTGCGTATGGCGCAGGATTGGTCACTTCGCTACCCACTGGTTGACGGACAGGGTAACTTTGGATCGGTGGATGGTGATGCACCAGCCGCTATGCGTTACACCGAAGCGCGTTTAAGGAGAATAGCAGAGGAGATTCTGGCCGATATAAACAAGGATACGGTCGATTTCCAACCGAACTATGACGATCAGTTTACTGAGCCAACGGTATTGCCCAGCAAACTTCCCAACCTATTGGTGAATGGTGCTTCAGGTATTGCAGTAGGTATGGCTACCAACATGGCGCCCCACAACCTGCGCGAAGTAATTGATGGTGTTATTGCCTATATCGATAACAACGATATTTCAATAGATGCCCTCATGCAGTTTATCAAAGGGCCTGACTTCCCGACTGCCGGTATTATCTATGGCGTTTCCGGGGTACGTGAAGCGTACCATACAGGCCGCGGTAAAGTAATGCTGCGCTCGAGAGCAGAAATTGTAACGAACGAAAAGGGCAAAGATCAGATCATTGTAACCGAGATACCTTATCAGGTGAACAAGGCACAGATGATTGAAAAAACAGCGGCCCTGATCAATGAAAAGAAAATAGAAGGCATCACCGCACTGCGCGATGAGTCTGACCGGGATGGTTATAGAATTGTATATGACTTGCGTAAGGATGCTATACCCAATGTGGTGTTAGCCAACTTATTTAAGTATACACAGCTACAAACTTCTTTTGGTATCAATAACGTTGCCCTGGTAAAAGGCAGACCGTATACTCTCAATCTAAAAGAACTGATCAAGTACTTTGTAGAGCACAGACATGAAGTGGTTGTGCGCAGAACGAAGTACGAATTAGCTGAAGCAGAAAAACGCGCACATATTTTAGCGGGTTATTTAATCGCCTTGGATAATCTCGATGAAGTAATTTCATTGATCCGCAATTCCAAAGATCCTGATGAAGCAAAGGCAGAGTTGATGATGCGTTTCGGATTATCCGATATACAATCCAAAGCAATTCTGGAAATGCGTTTGCAGCGTTTAACAGGTCTGGAGCGCGACAAGATTCAGGAAGAATACAAAGAAGTAATGGCCTTGATTGACCGACTCAACGAGATCCTGAACAACGAAGGTATTCGTATGCAGATCATCAAAGATGAATTAGGTGAATTGCGCGAACGCTATGGTGATGAACGCAGAACAGAAATTGTTCCTGCCGAAGATGACATCACCACAGAGGACATGATTCCGAATGAGGCCATGGTGATTACCATTTCCAATCAGGGATACATCAAACGCACCTTGTTGTCTGAGTACCGTACGCAGGGCAGGGGTGGTGTTGGATCAAGAGGTGCTGCCACTAAAGATGATGACTTCACTGAGCATTTATTTATTGCCAACGCACACAATTATTTATTAATCTTCACCGATTCAGGAAAAGTATTCTGGAAAAAGGCATATGAAATTCCGGAGGGAAATAAAGTATCAAAAGGAAGGGCTATCCAAAATTTATTGAATATCGAATCCGGAGATACGGTAAGAGCGGTTATTAATGTAAGGTCATTGGAAGATGAAGAGTACATCAATAACAACTACGTTATTTTGTGTACCGAAAAAGGGGTGATAAAGAAAACGGCACTTGAAGCCTACTCACGTCCGAGACAAGCTGGTATCAATGCCATTACCATTAACGATGGTGACCGTTTGTTGAACGCCTCTTTGACCAATGGTAAAAACCACATTATCATTGCCAAAGCAGAAGGCAAGGCGGTTCACTTCGATGAAGGCGATGTGCGTCCGATGGGTCGTATGGCAGCCGGTGTGCGCGGTGTTACACTTGATTCCGACAACGATAAGGTTATTGGTATGGTGTGTATTACACGCGATGATGCTAACTTATTGGTAGTTTCAGAAAATGGTTACGGTAAACGTTCACCCATTGATGATTACCGCATTACACGCAGAGGAGGTATCGGTGTAAAAACCATTAATGTAACGGACAAAACTGGCAAGCTTGTTGCAATTAAGGAAGTAGCAGATGATGATGAATTGATGATTATCAACCGCTCTGGCATTACTATACGCATTAAAGTAGAAGAATTACGCGTAATGGGCCGTGCCACACAAGGTGTTAGATTGATTAAATTGAATGATGATGACAGCATTTCTTCAGTTGAAAAAATACAAAAAGTAGAAGGAGTAGCTACTGAATTGGGTGATGCAACAGAGCAGGATAATAAACTACCTGATACCGAAAATCCTGAAGCTGAGGCACCAGAAACCGACAACCAATAACTAAATTTGATTATAAACCTGAACTAAAATGAAAAAAGCAATTCTGATTTTATTACTGGCTCCGGCTTTGGCATTTGCGCAAAAGCCAGTGAAGCCAAACCTGAATAAAGTCCTTAACTTTTGGAAGGATGGAAAGTTGAAAGAGGCTAAAGAAATGGTTGACCTCGCAGAAACGGATCCTAAGCTTTCATTAGATGGCAAGACTTTCTACTACAAAGGTCTTGTTTATGCAGCGTTAGATACTACTTCTAACGAAGAGTATAAAGCTTTAGCCACTGAACCTCTAACAACTGCTTTGGCTGCTTTCGAAAAAGCTGACGGCATGTCTAAGGGCAAGGAATACTTTGTACAGGATGCTATGGGTCTTCCTCAGTTGAAGTCACAGCAAATGCTTGTGCTGGCAAACTTTTATTTGAACAAAGGCGCAAGTGCATTCCAGGAAGATGATTTCGATGCAGCAATTGCTGGCTTCAAAAAAACACAAACAATAATTCCTGATGATTCTACAGCATATTTCTATGGTGGTTATGCCTACTATCAGAAAGAAGAGTACCAGGCGGCAATAGATCAGTTCAAAACCTATTTAGACAAAGGAGGAAAATCAGTAGATGCCTACTCATTGATTATTAATACCTACAGCGGTCCACTTGAAAATAAAGAAGAAGCTTTAAAGTGGGCACAAACAGCAAAAGCTAAATTCCCTGCCGATGGAAATTTTCCTAAAGTTGAAATTGGTTTATTAATTGACCTCAATAAGATCGCTGATGCAAAAGGTGGCCTGGAGGCAGCAGTAGCAAAAGAACCGGAAAATAAAATTTTACACTTCTATTTGGGTTATGTTAACTCTAAACTGGAGAAGTGGGATGATTCTAAAGCTAATTATCTCCAGGCATTGAAAATTGATCCTGCCTATTTTGATGCACAATACTACCTCGCACAAATCTATTTGATCGATGCAGAAAAAGTGAAGAAGGAAATGAACAACCTTGGCATCACAAAAGAAGATCAAAAGAAGAAGCTTGAATTAGATAAGCTTTTAGTTGATAAGTATAAGTTGGCACTTCCTTATTGGGAAAAAGCCAATACTATGAAAATTGATGATACCAACTCTCGTATTGAAGTGTTGGATAAATTAAGCATGATGTACTACTATCTTGGCGAAGATGCCAAGGCAGCGGCAATTGAAAAGACATTGAAAGAACTTGGTGTTGAAAATTAATCGTTAATCAATACTTATAAAAAGAGGCTGCTTTCATCGGGCAGCCTCTTTTATTTTCCTTCGTTCCTTTTTCAGGAGCCAATAAGCAAGTTGATCTTATATTCTCTTGGCTTAGTTCGCCAGAGTAGTCTTTTTCTCCAGATAATCCCAAACCAGACTGCTCGCGCCTAAAATTGAAGCTGCCTGATTCTGTAAACCTGATGGTAGTATCTTTATCTTGCCCTTGAAAATAGGCATGATGTTAGCCTCCATGTGGTGTATGGTTGGTTTGAAAATCAAATCTCCCGCCAACGATAAACCGCCAAACAAGAAGATGGCTTCCGGATCAGTATGAACAGCAGTCTCAGCCAGTTTCATTCCTAAAATTCTGCCTGAGTAATCAAAACATGCTTTGGCTACTACATCTCCCTTCAAGGCAGCATCCGTAATCATTTTAGTGTCCAGGCTCTCGAAACTGATTTCCCGCAATACACTGTCTTCTAAATGATCAGCCAGTAACTTATAGACTGTTCTTTTAATACCTGTAGCAGAAACATAAGTTTCAAGGCAACCACGCTTACCGCAATTGCAATGACGACCAGCAGGGTTAACAGAGGTATGCCCCACTTCACCAGCAATGCCGTGCTTCCCATTTACTAAGTGACCGTTACAAACAATACCGCTGCCCAGTCCAGTGCCTAAGGTAATCACAATAAAATCCTTCATGCCCTTGGCTGCACCAAACACCATTTCACCAACAGCGGCTGCGTTGGCATCGTTAGTAACAATACAGGGTACGTTAAATTCATGCTTCACCATATCCGCTAAAGGAATAATCCCTTTCCATGGTAGATTCGTAGCATGCTCAATGGTGCCATGGTAATAATTACCATTGGCAGCACCTACACCAATACCCAGCAGTTGAGCAGGCCCGATTTCACTCAGCGATTTACGAATGGCTTGAGCCATGTCTTTAAAAAACGCATCAAAAGAATCGTCATGAGTTTTAGAAGAGATGCTGCCCTGCGTCAATACATTTCCATCGCGATCCACAACACCAAATTTTGTATTTGTGCCGCCAATATCAATACCTACTGTTACTGCTTTCATCTGTTAATAATGGTTTAAAGAGGTCAGATGCAATCGCCAATACACAAGCATCATTTTGTTTTATGCGATGGTTGTTATTGGCGATTGCATTCATTAAATGGAAAGTATTTTTGCAATGCGAAGTGATTCCTGATCTATCTCATGGATGTGATTAATAATGGTATCAAAACTGTTGTAAACAATTTTATTGTTACGAATACCAACCATTACATCGGTTTGACCATTTAAAATACCTTCAACTGCGGCAACACCCATCTTACTCGCAAGTACTCGATCGAAATAAGTGGGAGAGCCCCCGCGTTGTAAATGCCCTAACACGGTTACCTTAATATCAAAGTAATCAGAACGTTCGGCTACTTTTTTAGCCAGCTCAGTGGCACCGCCAATTTTGGAGCCCTCTGCTACGACAATCAGGTTTGATTTTTTGCTCGAGCCTTCACCGGCTGTGAGCAAGGTCATTAGATCATCGAAGCTCATGGTTTCTTCAGGAATAATCACCGCTGCAGCACCTCCTGCAATACCACTGTTAACAGCAATGTATCCGGAGTTGCGTCCCATTACTTCGATAAAAAATAAACGATTGTGTGAGAGTGCTGTGTCACGTATTTTATCAATCGCCTCTACAGCCGTGTTGGTGGCGGTATCGTAACCTATGGTATAATCCGTACCAGTTAAATCATTATCGATAGTACCCGGTATGCAGATAACAGGAATTCCAAATTCTTCAGTCAAATAATGTAATCCTGTAAAACTCCCATCACCACCAATAGCGACCAAGGCATCAATGCCCTCTTTCTTCAGGCTATTGTAAGCTTTTAGTCTCCCTTCTTTGGTGCGAAATTCTTTACTGCGTGCCGTCTTCAGAATAGTACCACCTCGTTGGATGATGTTACCTACCGAACGTGCACCAAGCTTTACAATATCACCATCAATCATGCCTTCATATCCGCGCATGATGCCGAATACTTCCTTCTGATAGTAGATGCCTGCTCTTACTACAGCGCGAATCGCTGCGTTCATGCCAGGGGCATCTCCACCGGATGTAAAGACGCCAATTCTCTTAATTTTTTCGTTTGCCATAGATTGAAACCCGCCAAAAATACGGGAAGGGTATTACTTTCCTAACAATTTCTTAATCATTGAAACTTCAATCGTTTGAAATGATTGATTAAGCCATTCGTTGAGACATCATGCGAGCTCACTTCGCCAGGTTGTGTAAGTTCAGGTAGTATTTTCTTGGCCAATACTTTTCCTAATTCAACACCCCACTGATCAAAGCTGAATACATTCCAGATGATTCCTTGAACAAAAATTTTATGTTCGTATAAAGCAATGAGTGATCCTAATGTTTGCGGTGTAATCTGTTTTACCAGTAGCGTATTCGTTGGTTTGTTACCTTCAAATACCCTGAAGGGCGCATGAAAGGAAATTTCATCAGCGCTCATACCTTGTTTCTTTAATTCAGCAACCACTTCATCATATGTCTTACCCTGCATAAGTGCCTCGGGCTGAGCAAAAAAGTTTGACAACAATTTATCGTGATGGTCACCAACAGGATTGTGACTAATTGCTGGCGCAATAAAATCACAAGGTGTTAGTTTAGTACCCTGGTGAATCAATTGATAAAAAGCATGTTGCCCGTTTGTTCCGGGTTCTCCCCAAATGATTGGTCCTGTCTGGTAAGAAACAGGCTCGCCATTACGGTCTACTGATTTACCATTGCTCTCCATATTGCCTTGTTGAAAATAGGCAGCAAAGCGATGCAGGTATTGATCATAAGGTAAGATGGCCTCAGAAGCAGCACCATAAAAATTATTATACCAGATGCCGATAAGTGCGAGCAACACCGGCATATTCTTTTCAAAACTTGCCGTGCGGAAATGTTCATCCATGTCATGCGCACCTTGTAAAAGTTGTTCAAAATTTTTGAAGCCTATAGTACAGGCAATGCTTAAGCCGATGGATGACCATAAGGAATAACGTCCGCCTACCCAATCCCAGAATACAAACATATTAGCCGGATCAATGCCGAATTTTACTACTTCCTTTTCGTTAGTAGATACAGCAACAAAGTGTTTGGAGACAGCACTTGCGTCTTTGGTTTTTTCAATAAACCAACTGCGTGCAGTTTCGGCATTGGTCATGGTCTCCTGTGTAGTAAAAGTTTTGGAGGCAATGATGAATAAAGTCGTTTCGGGATTTACCTTTTTAAGCGTCTCAACCATATGAGTGCCATCCACATTCGAAACAAAGTGTGGTGTAATGCCTTGCCAGTACGGCTTTAATGCTTCCGTAACCATGAGCGGCCCCAGGTCAGAACCACCAATACCAATGTTTACAATATCAGTAATGCGTTTACCGGTATAGCCCTTATGAGTGCCCTCCAGTAGTTTTGAAGAAAAATCTTTTATCTGTTCAAGTGCTTTATTCACTTGGGGCATCACATCCTCGCCCTCTACAAAGATTGGAGTATTAGTTCTGTTGCGCAGGGCAATGTGTAAAACAGAACGGCCTTCAGTTTGATTAATAACCTTACCAGTAAACATCGACTGAATAGCAGTGGCTAATTCAGTTTCAGCGGCAAGCGTTGTCAGCAATTGTATAGTTTCTTCGGTTATAATATTTTTTGAATAATCCAGCAGGATATCATTCAACGTTAAACTAAACTTAGAAAATCGTTCAGGATCTTCGGAAAATAATTCGCGTAAATGTGTTGCCTGCATCATCATGAAATGCATTTCAAGTTTTCGCCAGGCACTGGTGTCAGTTGGGTTGATAGCTGGTAGCATGTTGAATTTTTAAATAAACGGACGCTAAATTAAAATTAAAGTATTGCATTTAAGGATTATTGCGGAAATCTTACCGCAATCGTTATCGTTAGGTGTGAGCGGAGGGTATCTTACTATCTGCGCTTGTTGTACTATTATTCATCGGTGCAGTCCACTACAGCGGTGCCAATGGTTATGCCTGATTTTATGAATGCCTGAACTTACCTTCTCTTTTTTACTGGCTTGCGCTTCATTTCCTTGTCCTTGGTACTCTTACCCATCTTTCCTTCTTTTAAATTGAAATCAAAAACATAAGCGGCACTGATGGTAAGAAATTTTTCATTCGCGCGAAGGTTGTCAGAGAAGCCAAGTGTTCTCCACTGGGCACTATTGGTGTCTCCATAAAAGGTATGGCCTGAGGTAAACCTGATCTCCGTTGTGATTTTCTGTTTACGTCTTAACGGTGCCTCAAATCCCACACCGATGTTTACACCAAACAACCAACGGTTAATATCGGAGTAATACATTTTATCAAAATCAGCACCAGTACCCGGGGGTTGTACAGGCATAGGTTCAAAAACAATTTTATAATCCTGGTATTTTGTGGTGCCGATTTTTCCTTTACCACCTATCCAATAACTTATGTGGGGCCCCACATTAACAAACCATTTGGAGGGGATGTTTTGCTTAAGTTGAAAGGGAAATGATTTACGCAGCAACATAGTCGCATCCCCAAAATAGTAAGTCGCTACATTCCTCCAGGTGTCATCATTTGAAAGTATTCTTCTGCCGCGTTGTGAGAAACCACCTTCAACCACAAAATAATAATTGTCCTTAAGCGGAAAACTAATCAGACCTGCACCTGCATAACCAAATTTTAAACGTTGCGAAAATTCTTCTCTGTCAAATTTATCTGCGATAACAGAAAGCGATACAATGGGGCCGGCTTTAACGCCTAAAGAAAATTCCTGCGCTTTAACCGTTAAACAAGAAATCAGATTAACGATAAAAAATAGAAATAAAATAAAGGGCGTATGTTGCTTCATGAAAAATGGCGTTCTTGGCGCGATAATTATTTTAGGTTTAATGATGTTGTAAAAGGCTCTTATGCTGCCTAATGGAGTATAATTGTTGAAACTTAAGTAAATTTGATAGATTAAACATTTAATGGTTATTAATGAACGTAATCAAGATACCTTTCATATTAATCTTTCTTAGCATTGGGTGCATTTCATGGGCTCAGAATAATGCCAATTTTACCCAATTTTTTGTTAATCCCTATACAATCAATCCATCATTTGCGGGGGCGGACGGACAAAGGGTTTTATCATTGGCATACCGCAAACAGTGGTTGGGCATTAACGAGTCCCCCTCAGCAATAAATCTTAGTTTCCATACGCCTGCAAAAGCAGGACTCAATATGGGCTTTTTGATCAATAACGAAACGCGTGGCTTGCTAAGCCATACCGGTTTACAGGGATCCCTTGCGTATGAGCTTGATTTTGGTGATCACCGCTATATCAGATTTGGACTCTCCACAGGGGCGGCCATGAATAATATTGATTTAGCAAAGTTAGACGATAACGCAGCAAGCGATCCGGCTTTGGCCAATGCATTGGAAAATAGTTTTACCCTATTAGGCAATGCGGGAATCTCATTTCACCTAAAGCATACGCATATTGGTGTGGCCATACCAAGCTTATTTGCGCCAACCTATGTAAGCACAAAAAGTTTCACCATCGAGGAAGTTAATCCCTTGCAGGCCTTTATCGTTCATGGGAGCCACCGTTTTTATTTTTCAAAATTTAAACACGTGTTTGAACCCTATTTACTCTACAGAATTAATAGTGGATTGCCTGCACAGTTAGAAGCGGCCGGTGTTGTACATCTTAATCATACACTCTGGTTTGGCGCTTCTTATAAGCAGGATTTTGGTATTTCTGCTTTGGGTGGTGTAAAGTTGAATAAGTTGTTGGCAATGGGTGCTTCATTTTCGTTCAACAACACAGGGGTGTCTGATCTGAGCAGTCCTTCTTTCGAATTACAGATGAGTTATTTATTAGGTCCCAAAATAAAGAACCTGGAAGTCTATTCATTTGTATCGACCACGAAGCCCAAAACGATAAAGAAAACTGCTGCACAACTGGCGGCAGAGAAGAAAAAACGCGAGGAACTAGCACTTAAGAATAAGGAGGCGGCACTGGCTAAAAAGGAAGCACAAGAAGCACTTGCACAAAAACAAGCCGCAGAAAAAGAAGCGAAACGACAGGAGGAACTGGCCAAAAAAGATGCTGCTGCAAAAGAAGCCTTAAACAAAAAGCAAGCAGAGGAGGCACTCGCGCTAAAACAAGCGGAAGAGAGAAAACAGCAAGAAATAGCCAGACAAGCAGCAGAGGCTGAGGAAGCAAAAAGACAGGCTGCACTGGCAATAAAAGCAGAACCCATTAAACAACCTGAGCCTGTTAAAATTCAACCTGAACCTATAAAAAAGGATTCTGTGCCCAAGCAGCAAACAGGTGGCCCCAGACTGCGGCAAGAGGCTGTTGCAGCAGTAGTAACCCCTCCACCCCACGAAGACGAACATGGCGAAACGGAACGTATTTCACGTTTGGAAATTCACGATGATAATCCGACAGAACACCATGGTGACGAACCTGATGCACATCCGCATGCAGAAAGACATGAATTTGTGCCAAAAGGTAATCACAAGGATGAATTGGATTATGGTGATTATATTATCGTTGGTGTATTTAAATCTGATGCCAATGCAAAGCATTTTTCAGAAGGATTGGCTAATTTGAAGTTTAACGCTGATTATGGTCATTTAACGCTTAAAAACCTGTGGTATGTTTACCTTTTGAAGACTGACGCTATAGAAGTAGCAAGAGCAGAAAGGGACAAATACAGGAAAATGAAAATGTTTAGAGATGCCTGGTTGTTAACCGTACATGATTAGAAGATGAGGAATTTTTTTATTTACACGTTTACTGCCCTGTTTTTTGCAACGGCAGCCTATGCGCAAATACCGGTTATTGCTAACGTAACGCCTTCACCAACCTTTCCGGGCAATCGTGTGGTCATAACGGGTACAGGCTTTGGCAATAATGCTGCTTCACTCAGGGTGTTTTTTGATCACGTGCAAGGCACAAATATTGTTGCCACCGATTTGTCTATAGAAGTAACTGTACCACCTCAGGCGCGTTACGAAAACGTTGAAGTAATTAACGTTACCTCCAGGCTTTCAGCCAAATCTCAACTCAAGTTTCTGCCCTCCTTCAATGGTGCGACTTTTGATCCTTCAAAGTTCCAGTCCCAGATTATTTCAAGTAATACAGTTCCTGTTTTTGATATGTGCTCTTGTGATCTGGATGGAGATGGTAAGCCGGATTTGGCAGGTACTAAAAATGTGGCGGGGACGGATCTAATTATTTTGCATAACAAAAGCACCATAGGTACACCACTTTTCGATCGCTATGAAAAAAATAACCTGCCTTCGTTGAATATTAATCAATCAACAGAAAACATTGCTTGTGGCGATTTGAATGGAGATGGTAAACCCGATCTTATTGCGTCCAGGGGAGGTGCCTCAGCCAACAGCTTTTATATCTTCAGAAATATTAGTGGTGCAACACCCGATTTTGCGCCTGCTGTAGAAGTGTTTTTAAATGCAGGGCAAACGCTAAGACAAATTGAAATCCGAGATCTCAATGGTGATGGTAAACCAGAATTAATCATTGCAAACTCTGCCAACTCAGGTTTTCTTTATGTAATAGAAAACCAAAGCAGTGGTGGCAATATTATTTTTAATACAGCCGCTCCCGTGCAGGTACCGGTGGTTGGGGCTCCCAATACTTTGGCGCTTGAGGTACAAGACTTCGACAGTGACGGAAGACCGGATATTGTTGCAAGTCAGAATCAGGGATCTAATTTGTTCTTTATAAAAAATTTAAGTGGCACCTCACTCTCTTTTGCACCAGCCACATTGATTAACCTGCCAGGTACATTCAACGATATAAGTTCAGGTGATTTTAATAAAGACGGAAAATTGGATTTGGCTGTTACCAGTGTTTTTGGAACCCAATCTTTTGTGTTATTAAATAAATCTAATGCAGGCTCAACACCATTTCCTTCAACAGTTTCTGTGCCTGCAGAATCCATTACGCTGATTACTGCCGGAGGTCCCTTTGGCGTTGAAACAGAAGATATTAATGGCGATGGTTTTCCAGATGTAATCATCAACAACCGTGGCAATACCAACATCAGTATCTTCCTGCATAACAAAAACCTGACTACACCAGGCTTTATTGCATCACCGGTTAATGCATTTAAAAATGGTTGGTTTAGCAGGGTGGGAGATTTTGATGGTGATGCAAAACCGGATATTGTTTTTACTCAAGCCGTTACTTCCGGAGCGAACACCATCACCATCTTAAGAAATATAAACTGTCATCAACCATTGATAACCAATGAAGCTCCGATAAAAATCTGCCCTGGTCAGACAGTAACACTGGAGGCCATAAAATTACCCGGACTTACTTACGAGTGGAAAAAAGATGGAGCCAATTTTAAAGGGCCAGGTACTGATGCTTTTGCTGACATAACTGTTGCCGGTAGCTATACCGTTGAAGCCGTAGGTGAAGCAGGGGCCTGTACGCTTATATCTCTACCTTTTGAAGTTGAGTCAGGTTCTGGTTCCATTCCGACAGATGCAGTTATTAATCCCATTGCCGCGGCCTGTCCGGGGGCAGACCTAACCATTACAGCGGTGTCGCAAGCTGGTGCAGTATACCTATGGAGCGGCCCGAATGGTTTTACTTCTGAAACAGCCGTGCCCCAACTTGTTATTACTGATATCGATGCTGCCAAGGCTGGTATCTATACCCTCAAACTGAAGATTGGCGATTGTATAGGTACTGAAGATTCAGAACAGGCAGCCATTGTAGATGTGGGTAATGTTAACATCGGTAGCAATGTAGCAGGTCAGGTTTGCCAGGGTACCCCTGTAACCTTAAACGTAAATTCCTTAGCGGGAAGAACTTACCAATGGATAAAGGATGGTGTTGATATTGGTGGGCAAACATCCACTACACTTAATGTAACGCAGGCAGGCATCTACAAATTAAGAGTTACCTTCAGTGGTTGTTCTGAAGAAACAGCCGATTTCCCAGTATCTTTCTTTACCCAACCTGTCGCTAATTTTACTATTCCATCATCAGCATGTTTCGATGAAGTGATAAACTTTATCAACAACGCTACGGTAGACAACACCGCCACTGTTGTATACTCTTGGAACTTCGGAGATGGCAGTACAAGCATAGAACAATCACCGACCCATGTGTATACCACAATTCCAACCCAAAACCCCTCTTTAAGCATTTCATATACTGGTGTAGCTTCGTGTACAAGCACTGTGGATAAGGCCATTGCTGTTAATGCACCCATACAACCTGAGATTACGTCCGATGTAGCGGAGATTTGTCCTGGTGATGAGGCAGTGCTGCGTGTTAACGATGGCTTCAGCAGCTTCTCCTGGAGTAATGGTGGAACCACACAAGAAATAACCATTACAGAGCCAGCACTTCTTTTTGTAACAACAATAGATGCCAATGGCTGCGAAGGAAGTGCAAGTCTTGAAATTACACAGGTTGCCGATTGCAGTGAACCAGAAATTGTTATCCCCAATATGTTCTCACCTAATGGTGATAACCAAAACGACAACTGGATAGTGGCCGGGATTCAAGGTGTATCTGATTGTGAAATGAAAGTTTTTGATGAAAGAGGTATGCGTGTTTACGAAAAGAAAGGTTTTGAACCCACAGGTTGGGACGGAACTTTTAATGGCAAGATAGTACCCTCGGGTGTATATTATTACATATTTACCTGTCCAGGTCGAAAGACGATGACAGGGTCGGTTTTAATAGTGAAGTAAAGTCTTAAAAAATGACGATGATTAACAGAAGAAGCGAACAAAAAGACCAACAACTCCCTCTCAAGTTAATACTCACATTTGTACTCTTTCTTTGTATCAACCTTGCACAAGCACAAGTCACAGAAGTGCTCTGTAACAATGGTCAGGATGATGACGGTGACGGTGTAGCAGACTGTCTCGATGGAAACTGTCAGTTTGTAGCCACCATTGAAAAAGGTTGTAATTGCTATGATGGTGTTGATAATGATGGTGATGGTAAAATTGATCAGGCCGACCCTGAATGCGCCACCTATTATGGATTAACCTTCGTAGGAGATGGTTCCAGTTGTGCTATTGTTCCACCTGGAGCTAACACACCTTTTGTTGGTTTAGGTGTGCCGGTTACATCGCAACAAAATACAGCCGATACACAATCAAAAGTAGCGGTGGGCGATGTTGATGGCGATGGTGTTCCCGATGCCATTATTACTTCAAAATGGAATTCTGAAGTGCGTGTGGTGGCCACTACCGGGCCACAGGCAGATGGAACATCTGCAGGCTTTGTAAAATCTGATTACAACCTGAGTGGTAAGAAAAATGACTTTAAAGATATCGGCTGTGGAACAGCAGATCGTTTATTGTTTGAACACGAAGTACTGATTGCCGATATAGACAAAGATGGTATAGGGGAGATCTTTACAGTTGTCAGTAACCGGGCAGGTAATCCTGAATCACCGCCAACTTGTTTTTTCCTTTACGGATTTAAATATGCGCCAGATAATCTTGTTCCACTGGCTGGGTATCCTGTTTTCGCAGGTACCGACCGACCGGGTATTTTTGGCATTGCCGATATGGATGGCGATGGTAAAGCCGAAGTTTATTTCCGGGATAGAATTTTTGCAGCAGAAAATGGTAAGCTGCTCGCCAGTGCAGGAGGGAAGCTGATGTCAAATACTGCCGATTGGGATGTGAATGTTCCTTCGGCACCTGTTGCAGTAGATGTTAAAAGCGCAGGAGCAGATGGTGGGGTAATGGAATTGGTAACAGGCCCGCGCATTTACAAAATTCCCAATATAACGAATCGTAATCCTGCCGCGCCCGGATCGCTTACCTTATGGCGCGACATGAACACGCTTACTTTTGATGCTAATGGTGATGGCGTTAATGACCAGTATTTTGTCAAGCTGATGAACGATCCTGCTGAATATGGTATTGATACACATAGCAGTGCCAGCGTAGCTGATATTGATAAAGATGGTTTTATCGATGTGGTGATGACAGGTGCAATAAATTCATCCGTTGGTCGTACAGCTGTTTTTTATTGGAATGTACAAAAGAACACAATATCTACTACCATAACACCCAACAGTACGGAGTTGGGCATACTGCCAGCAGATACAGATAATTTTAACAATTATGCAACAGGTTGGATATGGGGTGCGGGTCGTGTAAACATTGGTGATGCGAATGGAGATGGTAAACTAGATCTGACCTTTATTGCGGGTTCACAATTGTATTGTGTCACTACTAATGCTCCGGGTACTGCACTGCAGACTGTATGGACACAAAACCAAAAAAATGTTACAGGCTCCATACCGCTGGGCTATCGAACCATTAATGACTCACGCTCAGGCGTACTTACGGTAACCATTTACGATTTTGATAATGATGGAAGCCCTGAAATGGTTTATCGTGATTCACAAGAGTTGGCTGTCATAGACGGTACAACAGGTGTAAATAAATTATGGTCAGCCATTTGCCAATCGCACACTTATACAGAAGGTCCTGTTATTGCTGATGTAAACGGAGATGGCGCGACTGATATTTGCGTTACCTGTTTTACTTCCAACGCTTTTAATATTAATGCAGGTATTCAACAACAGGCACTTGGACAAGTGCGCCTGTTTTTCTCCAATGGTAATGCCTGGATACCTACCCGAAAAGTTTGGAACCAGCCTGGTTATCAGGTTGTGAATGTTAACGATGACCTTACACTTCCTTTCCCGCAACTCGATCCAGCTTTGGTATTTGGTACAGGCACTTGTCCTAATGGTGTGCCGGGGCCACAAACACCTTTCAATGTTTTTTTGAATCAGGTTCCATTCTTAAGTTCAGATGGTTGTCCTGTTTTCCCTTTACCTGATCTTGGTTTCTTTGGCGATACCCCCGATCCTAATTGTAATGCCAATCCGACTTTACCAGGTTGCGATACCGATGGAGATGGAGCTTACACACCCGCTGTGCAAGTAATACCACCCATTTGTGGTGACCTAAATATCAAAGTGGTATTTAACATACAGAACAGTGGATACCTGCCCATTACAGCTAACGTTCCTGTAAGTTTCTTCTCTAAAAATCCACAAGACCCAACCACTACAATAGCTGATCGCTTGCTGCAATCTTCCTTGCCCATTAATAATTTACAGGTAGGTGCAACTTTTACATCAAATCAATTAACCATTCCTGGCCCGGGTATTGTGTTTACACTCTACATCGTGCTTAACGACAACGGCTCTGTGCTGCCGATTACATTTGGTTCGGTTACAAACGACTGTACCATTAGCAACAATATTTATTCAGTGGTAGTAACACCCGATCCATTTACTGCCAACACAGAAATTATCAGGCAAAATGAAAAATGTGTGGCAGCTGATCCAAATGTGGGTGAACTAAAAGGTCACATCTATAAAGGTGATGCTATTGCTGCCAATGAAATAATTGATTACAGTGATTATACTTTCCAATGGTATTATGGAGCAGACACTTCAACGCCCGTACCGGCAAACCTTGGGGGCACTAATCTTACACTGAGCGGACTCGATGCAGGTGATTATACTTTTGTAGCTACCAATGTTTCTAAAGGGTGCACCACCTTACCTTTCACTACCACCATCACAAACACTATTGTTTTACCTGAAGTAACAGTGTTGAACATTGTTCCGCAAACTACCTGTGCACCGCCCAATGGATCAATAGAGGTAGGTGTAGTGGGTGGAAATACCGGCTTTACTTTTGAGTGGTTTAGCAACGCAGCTCCTATTGGTATTACAACACCGGAAGCCACTAACCTGGCCACCGGCAACTATCAGGTGGCCGTGTCACGCAATGGTTGTTTCAGTACAACCAGTGCCTTCGTTGGTGACTCAGCCATTGAACCAGATGTTGATGCCACAACAACGCCCGTTGTCGATTGTTCAGCGCCCTTAAGCGGAACAGTTTCCGCTGTGGCATTAGTTGGTGGTGTACTACAAAACCCTGCAGATTTTACTTTCAACTGGTATTTTCATAATGTTGGAGATGGCAGTCGTGGCAGCTTGTTACCACCAGGAAATAATATAAGCCCAAATAGAACAGGACTGGCCGCAGGATTTTATGAAGTTGAAGTAGTTAACAATGCAACACAATGTAAATCTGCCCCGCTTGTAAGAGAAATAACAACCACTACCGTTTTACCCACAGTAAGCTTTACAGAACTGGCACCCCAAACATCCTGCGATGCAAGCTCACCTAACGGTAGGGTATTGGCAATAGGATCTAGTGCTAATTCGAATAACCAGGCAGACTTTACCTTTGAATGGTTTGTTGGCCAACAAACTACAACCAATCCTCATAATAGCGTTTCTAATTTAAATGGAGGTTTAGGCAATGTCGCTGAAAGTTTGCTCGCTGGCGGTCAAACCTATACGGTGCGTGTAACCACACCGTTGAATTGTTCTGTTACAGGTGAGATTACGGTTTCCCAAGACATCAATGTGCCTGTGGTAACCTTAACACCAACACCGAACGGTATTTGCGATCCTGTTTTGGCGGGCACAGCTTTTGGTGGTACTATGACAGCAGCTGTTACTTTTGATGGTGCAGCCGTAACTGATTTTACCAACTATAGTTTCACCTGGTATGATGGTTCTTCTGTTACACCAACACCAAGAGCGGAAACAAACTCTTCTTTAACTGGTCTTGCAGATGGATACTATACCTTGGTTGTAGAACGAACTGACCTGGGTTGCGCTTCCTTACCTGAAACAGAATTGGTAGACGATATTAAAATTTTACCTGATCTTACGCCAGCCACTACACCTTCAACCAATTGTGCTGCTGGCACACCCAATGGTGCAGCAACAGTTACCATTAACAATGCCGGTGCTTCTTCGTATGCCTTCCAATGGTTTGCCGGTGATGATGTGGGAGATCCTGTAGTGCCTAATGGCAATGGTGGTAATGGCATTTCGCTTTCAGCAGTAGCAGGCGGATTAAATTATACAGTTCGTGTTACCAACAATAATACGGGTTGTCGCAGCACTTCCACTACCGCCATACCAGACATCCAGCAATTACCCATATTGGTATTGGATGCAACACCAAATTCTATTTGCGATCCATTGCTTGGTTTTAACGGTACAGCTTTTCAACAGACTTTAACAGATGTGAATGCATTGCCTGGTGATACCTATACTTTTGCCTGGAGCAGAGGTCAGGATATGACCAATCCTATTGCAGGTACAACGTCATCGCAAAGCGGACTGGAAGATGATTTCTACAGCGCAACCATTACGAACAATCGCCTGGGTTGTACGTCATCCTTTGCAACCACCGAAGTACTCAACCAGCAAGTGCTTCCCGTGATTACGATTGTGCCCACACCTTCAACAAACTGTGCAGGTGGAACACCCAATGGTGCTGCTGCGGCTACAGTGGATGTGGGTGGTGTGCCAACAACAGCAGGTTATAGTTTCAGTTGGTTCCAGGGCACTGCTATTACTGATCCCGTGGTGCCCGTGGCGAATGGTGGCTTAACAGCCAACGCCATTAACTTACAAGGCGCTAATAATTTTCTAGTGCAGGTAAGAAACAATGCCAGTGGATGCACGAGTACACAGATTCAGATTATTGCTGATAACAGTTCAGTGCCTGTTATTAGCTTACAGGATTTTGATAACTCTGTATGTAATCCTGCCAAAGGCTTTAATGGAAGCTTGCAAGGCACAGTAACTGCCGATGTGAATGCTGTGCCTAGTGATGCCTATGTGTTTACTTGGTCAAACGGTAATGATATGACATCCATTATTGCGGGAGAAGTTACTTCGTTGTTAGATGGATTGGATGGTGATTTATTTTATACGGCTACAGTCACTAACACACGTCTTAACTGTACTTCAAATCCATTTACTCTTGAGGTTGATAATAATTTAATTCTTCCCATTATTGATAGCACACCAAGCCCATCTACCAACTGTCCGGGTGGTACTGCGAATGGTCAGATAAGTGTTTCTGTAACCAATGCCGGTACTGATCCATTCATTTTTCAATGGTATGAAGGAAATACGGCTACACCGGGTGATGAAGTAGCCACGGCTCCGAATCAGGGAAACACCGCTACAGTCATACAATTGCAAGGTGGTTTCAATTATACAGTAAGTGCGTACAACGACAATACAGGTTGCGAAACAACCTTTACGCAAGCGTTGGCCGATATCAGTGAAGTGCCGGTATTAAGTTTGCAAGACTTTGATAATTCGGTCTGCGATCCTGCTAAGGGCTTTAACGGAAGTCTACAAGGCACTGTAACTGCCGATGTAAATGTGTTGCCTGCTGATGTCTATGTTTTTGCATGGTCTAATGGTAATGATATGACTTCAATTATTGGAGGGGAAACCACCTCATTATTGGATGGACTAGACGGAGATTTGTTTTATACAGCAACAGTAAGAAACGTGCGTCTCAATTGTACATCAAATCCAGTAACACGTGAAGTACAAAACAACCTGACGCTGCCTGATCTGCAAGGAATAACCAGTGGCTCAACCAATTGTGCTGGCGGTACACCTAACGGAAGCATTTCAGTAAGCGTACAAAATAACCCAACGAATCAACCGATGATTTTTAGTTGGTATAGCGATGCCGCTGCAACAGTGGCATTGCCAGCACCCAATACAGGTAATATTACAACAGCAACGCAATTGCAGGGTGGTACCAATGTGTTTTTTACCACGAAAGTCATTAATGATGTTACCGGTTGTGAAAGCACCCTAACCATGCCATTGGCAGATATTAGTATTGTGCCGAGCATAACTTTAACGGTAGATAACAATGAGAAATGTGTTGCACCTTTTGATGGTTCAATTTCTATTGCCAGTTTAACGGATGTTAATTCTCCGGTAGCCGATACCTACACCATACGCTGGTATAATGGTTCTGTTTTAACACCTGTAATAGGGTCGGAGGATGAATTGATTGCTGGTGTTGCGGAAGCCAATGTGACAACAGCGTTAACTGCTTATGATTTATTGGATAACGCATTCTATTCAGTAACCATTACAAATGACAGACTTAACTGTACTTCAACGTCAGAAATTCGTGAGATATTGGATGCTCTTACTTTCCCTGTCATTACCACTGCAGTAACACCATCTACCAATTGTGTGGGTGGTACTGCTAATGGAACCGCTACCGTTACTTTACCGGCATTAACTGGTCACGACTTCAATTGGTACGCGGGCGCCACAGCAACGGGTGCAACGATTAATGCAAACGTTGATGATGTTGACATTACAGGTTTACAAGGTTCAGCCACCGCTAATTTTACAGTAGAAGTAATTATTGAAGCAACAGGCTGTTCAAGTGTAGAAACTGTTTTGATCGCAGATGATAGTGAATTACCCGTAGTGGCTCCGTTGAGCTCAACCAATAACGAAAATTGTACAGCACCGTTTAGTGGTACCGCTACTTTAAATGCTGTAACGTACAGGGGTGCTGCAGTAACCGCTCCTTATACGGGTTTTACATTAAGTTTCAATGGCGTACTCAACGTTGACCAGTTAACAAACCTGGGTGTGGGTGATTATGCCTTTACTATCTTAAACGTTGCAGACAATTGCCAATCAGATCCGGTAAGTGTGCCTGTGCTAGATGATATAACCTTACCGGATTTACAGGTAAGTGAAGTAGCTCAAACCTCTTGCGATCCTGGTGATCCTAATGGAGAGCTTACTGCCACTATTGCCGTAGTCGGCACTGCCGGTCATACCTTTGAATGGTTTAACGGTGTTGGTGCCGGAGTTACCGGAACAGGTTTCAGTACTAGTAATGCCATAATTGATTTAGCTTCTGCGGAGTATACTGTTCGTGCTATCAACACAACAACACGCTGTGAGGCAGTACAATCGAGGTTTTTGGATGAGAATATTGTTTTGCCAACATTAGCCTTAGCAGAAACAAATGCAGTTGATGAATGTACAAATCCTAACGGTGAAATAACAGCAACCCCGGTTGTAACAAATTTAGCGGATAATGACTTTACAATCTTCTTCCTAAGAGAGAACACATCAGACCCTTCAGTTATTAAGACTGACGCTGGCAGAATCGAATCTCAACTCCTTGCTTCTTTAGTACAGGGAAATTTGAGCCCGGGTCATTATGCATCGCTTGTCAGAGATGAGATTACCCATTGTGAATCACAACCACAGTTAGTGTTGGTGCAGGATCTTACAATTTCCGCTACAATTACTGTTGATGCAATTGTTGAGGCAAGTTTTTGTGCCACAACTGAAGGTAGTATTAATGTTAACATTACAGGTGGAACAGGGCCTTATACTGTTAATTGGTTTGCAGGTGGGCCCACAAATGCTGGCCCATTCATTTTTATTAATAATGAGAACGAGCCAATGTTTTCAGGTCTTCCAATCGTGCCGGGCGTTCCACCTCCTGGTACTTGTCCTACTTGTGCCTCTCCAGAAGACATTTGGAACTTAGGAGTTGGTGCCTACACTATTGTAGTCGAGGATGCCAAAGGTTGCGGAACCATATTGACAGAATCTGTTCCATTTCAAGATGCACCTGTTGTTACGATAACGCCCGTTAATTCTACGCAATGCGATCCTCTTGCCGGTGACGGACGAGTTGAAATTGATGTCGATGTAAGTGCTGTAGTAGGATCAACCAATTATTCATACTTGTTAAGAAATGGATTAAATCCACCAACCTCAACGTATTTAGCGGGTGAGAACTGTACAGATGGTAGTGACAATGATGGAGACGGAGATATTGATTTGGCGGACTCAGATTGTAATTCAAGTTTTAATGGTGTTCCAGACTTTAATTTAGATTTTACATCACTAAATCCCGCAGGATACACAATTGAAATCATTGATCATAATGCAGGTTGCTCGCTTTTCTATAATGCTTTAATTGATGTTGATGCTGTTAAACCAGTAATTACCATTGGTGCGATTACGCCAAATACTTCATGCACACCGACAGGTGATGCCGATGGTAGTGTTGAGATTACAGTTACTAAAGATCCGCTAGATCAAACCGTATTAGCACCTGTTTACAACATTACATCTATTACGGCTGCTTCGCCTACACCAGCCACTAATCCGGCATTAATGCCCTTGCCAATCGGAGAAGGTATTACAGAGAATTTATTTGAAAATCCACCCTTTACATTTAATGGTGGCTTTGGTCCTCAAACCTATACCATAACGGTGGAAGAAACGAACACAGGTTGTATTACAGAACAATTTGTAAATATTCCGGATCAACCAATTATTCCGCAAATTATAGATGTAACAACTGTTCCTGAAACTTTCTGTAGTCCATTATCAAATGGTAGTGCAACAGTTAACAGTGTGAACCCTGCAGGCGTCAATGATTATCAATATACCTGGTATTCAAATGCAGCATTAACGACACAATTGTATCAGGATAACGGCTTGGCTGGATCGGTGTTTAATTCAACCAAGGCAGGTTATGCTGCAGGAACGGCTGGTGGAGGTTATGGTAATCAAACTGTTTATATAAGAGGAGTAAGAATTAATGGTGGTGGTGTCGGATGTCCAACGCCCACGGTTACTCGTGTAATTTTAGATGAACACATTGTACCTGTTGCATCTTTAACACCACTACCTACTACTTCATGCGATCCCGCAGTAGGTGAGGGTAGTATTTCAATTACGGCCTCAACAGCCTCAGTAAATGCTGCCGTTAATACTGCGCTTTATACTTATGATATCACGCCTGATCCTAATGCAGCAGGCCCTGATAACAACAATGCCGGAGCAACTCCTTTCTTATTTACATCACTTACGCAAAACGGAGGTGTGGCTTATACAGTAACCACAACTAACGAGGTAAGTGGCTGTTTGGTGAATAATAATGTTACTATTCTATCAAATCCGTATACACTTTCAATAACAGCTACGAAGAATGATCAACTCATTTGTAATCCTGATGGCGATATTGATGTTACTGAGATTGTAATTAACAGACCTTTGGCGTCAGGTGGTGCAATCAATTTTACAACAGCAGCAGATCTTAACAACAGTTTTGAATTCAGGTGGCACAGGGCTGCTGTGGCTACACCGAATACATTTAATCCTGCCATTCGTCTGCAAGATCCGGGAGCGGTTAATATTGAAGACAAATTATTAACAGGTAATCTGTTACCGGCTGCCGGAGAGTATAATACGATAGGCGCAGGTGCTTATTATGTAATAGCCGAACGCATAGCCACGGGTGTGGCACCTGTTATAGGTTTTGGCTGCGAAACGCCTCCATTGCGTGTAGATATACTCGACCAACATGTTAACCCGATTGTCAACCTGATTCCATTTAGCAATACCGCCTGTGTGGGCGGTTTTGAAGGCGAATTAGATGTTGAGGTAACAGATGCATCTGTGGTGGCAGGACCATTTACCTTTAACTATACATGGACTGCTGTAACAAGTACAACTCCTCCAGGCCCGCTCACCAATCCCTATGCAATCTTACCTGGCGTTGATGCCAACTTTACGAATCTTGAAGAAGGAAGTTATTCCATTGAAGTAAGCAATATACAAACAGGCTGTGAGGCAGAAGATAATGCAATTATTGTAAAGAATACCACACCGATCTTCATTACTGACTTTACCGTAACACCTAAATTTTATTGTGAGCCAAGTGGTAATGCAGAAATTACAGAAATTACTTTTGAAGACAGAGATGGTGTTGAAAATACAGCGCCTCTGCCAGATTTTTCTTACGCATGGTCATTCGGTGGTGGTGGCATTGCTCCAGTAGGAGTAAGGGTTGACTCAGTGAACCATCCAACTATCGCTGCAGGTTTTTATTCTGTAATAGCAACCAGGGCATTTAATAGTCCAGGTCTGGGTTGCGCATCGGCACCAATTATAATAGAAATAAAAGATGAAACAGAGAATCCAGTCATTACCCTTACACCATTTAGTAACACGGCATGTATCGGTGGATTTGAAGGTCAGCTTGAGGTAGATATAGCAGACGCATCAGCGCCTAAAGCGGTAGGGGATCCTGATTTTGGATTGGCCTTTAATTATAACTACACTTGGGCCGCAGGTACTCCGGTTCCTACCGGTGCATTACCACCCAATGATATAAATCAAACAGGGCTCACAGATCTTTATCAGGATTTAGGAGAAGGTCAATACAGCCTAACGGTTTTCAATAATATTACAGGTTGTTCAGCAAATGCGGTAACTACTATTGTTAAAAATGCTACACCGATATTTGTTACTACTACAACAGCCATACCCCAATTCTATTGCGATCCAAGTGGTAGTGCTGAAGTGACGGGCATTACTTTTGAAGATCGCGATGGAAATATCTTGCCAGCTCCGATTGCAGATTTTGATTTTGCCTGGTCGTTGGGTGGAACTCCTGTAGGAGATGCAACTGCTGTATTGGATTCAATTAATTTCGCGACTATAGGTTCGGGTATCTATTCGGTTGTTGCTACTCGTAATCTGATTTCCGGGCCCGGACGTGGCTGTTCCTCAGCTCCAATCCTAATCGAGATCAGAGATGAAACAGAAAACCCTGTCATTACATTAACACCTTTCAGCAACACATCATGTACGCTTGCTTTTGAGGGGGAGATTGAAATCGATATTGCCGATGCATCTGTTCCGAAAGCGGTCGGAGATCCTGATTTTGGTATTGCCTTTAACTACGACTATTCATGGTCTGCCGGAACGCCTGTACCTGCTGGTGGTTTGCCTCCAAATGATGTTGCGCAAAGTGGACTTAATAATCTGTATCAAAATTTAGGTGAAGGTCAGTATATCCTCACGGCAGAGAATCAGATTACCAATTGTCAGGCTGTGGGTAGTACGCGTATAATAAAAAATACTACCCCAGTGTTTGTACAGGATGTAAACATGATTCCACAGATGTATTGTCCACCGATAGGTAGTGGTAATTTAAATGTGGTTGAGGTTACCTTTAATGATCGTGATGGTGTAACGCAAAATGGACCTTTGGGCGACTTCGAATACATCTGGTCAAGAAACACGATAGCTAATGTGGTAGCGACTACTAATCCTGCCTTGCCTCAGCCTCCAGGTTATGTGGGTACAGAGTTAGACTCCACTATACTACCAAACATTGGAGCAGGAACTTACTTTGTAGTGGCCAGACGCACCCTGGGTGTTCCCGGTGCTGGTTGTTCATCAGCTCCTTTCCGTGTTGAAATTATCGAGAATACTGAAAATCCAGCCGTAACTTTTACAACATTGGCGAATACGGCTTGCGATAATAATTTTGACGGACGTATTACAGTATTGTCCTCTAACCAGCAGGCACCGGGTGCTGGTTTTAATTATGATCTCGATTGGGTAAGTGTACCGCCACTCAATACATTGACAGATGCCACCAACGTAGGTGTTTCATATACCACACCTTTAACAGATATAATTGGCCCAGGTCAATTCAGAGTTCGGGTAACCAATAGAGAAACACAATGCTTTACAGAAGCCACAGTTACCATGGTTAATAATCCGCAGCCAGTTGAAATCGTAAGTATCAATAAAGAAGATCAGGATATATGTTTTGCTGATGGCAGCATTACCGTATTAACCATGAACAATGGCGCACCGGTGGAATATACTTATAACTGGTTTAGTAATTCACCCACAACTACCCCGCTACAAGATGCTGGCAGTGCGACCATTGTAACTCCGGTATTGGATGCGACAAATTTTACACAGATGGGTGCAGGCACTTATTACGTGGTAGGTATTAAGAATCCAGGCTCGGCTTCAGGATCAGGTTGTGAAACACCACCGTATGAAGTAGTCATTAACGACATGAGTGTTGATCCAGACGTTGACTTCACTTCTACACCCAATTCATCTTGTGTGGGCGGTACTCCCAATGGTGAAATTATTGCATTGGCCGCGGAACGCGATGGCAGCACAGCCAACTATACCTTCGTTTGGGACTTCAATAATGGTGCACTTCATCCAGCTACAGTACAAGCAGACTTGACACCAGAGAGCACGCTTACGCTTGCACCTGATGGTTTGTATAGCCTGGAAGTGACTAACACTATCACAGGTTGTACCTTTGATACAAACTTGAATCTCATTCTGGATCAGCAGCTCAGCCTGCCGAATATCGTAGAAGTAATTCCAGCTAATCCACTCAACTGTTTCCCTACAGGAAGCGCAGCTGTAACTCAAATTACTATTGGAGGTGTGCGTACAGTAAACAGCCAGCCTGAATTAGATGCAGACTTTGATTACATCTGGTACAAGAATAGTTTCCCAGCAAACGAAATTATAGGTCAGACTCTGGCGACTCTACCTAACCAGTTACCGGATACTTATTTTGTACTGGTACGCGATCTCTTTACCAATTGTTTATCAGCACCGGTAGAAGTAGTGATTGACGATACTGACATTGTTTATCCTACTGTAGCTATCAGGCAGAGCCTGCCACAGATTAGTTG
This sequence comes from Chryseotalea sp., assembly GCF_057350905.1. NCBI lineage: Bacteria > Pseudomonadati > Bacteroidota > Cytophagia > Cytophagales > Chryseotaleaceae > Chryseotalea > Chryseotalea sp. Next base: position 50,902 of record NZ_JBMRCF010000010.1, read on the forward strand.
TGATGCGAGCTTTGGCACAGCCGAGCTTGTGGCAACGGTTGATAACGGGCAAACAAGTACGAACGTAAACTACGTATTTGAATGGTTCCAGTCCTTGGATGGCACACCACCTGTATTTGCTACGGCTCCAGCGAGTTCAACCATATCAGATCTTTTGGCGGGTGATTACTCGGTTACAGTTTTAAATCAGGCAACGAATTGTACCAGCACGGCCTTATTTATTGTGCCCAATGCTGCGCCCCAGTTCTTACCACAGTTAGCACTGTCAACGTTTAACAGAACAAGATGTGATATCAATGATGGTTCTCTGTCAGCCAGCGGAATTCCATTTGCAATAGATCCAAATCAGCCATTGAATAACTATCCTTTCCCTTATAGTTATGAAGCTGAAATTATTACTCCGGCTTTAGGTCTGATGGCCAACGATCCTAACTTCCCCGCCTTCACGTCTAATTTTGTAAGACAAGGTTTGGATATCGGTAATTACACCGTAAGACTGACAGACTTGAATACAGGCTGTGTAACCATTGAGTCAGTAGACCTGGAAGATGGTCGCATATTACCAACGGTTGCCATTGTGGAGGATAATCCTTTAATCAATTGCGACCCGGCTCGTGCTAACGGACAACTATCTGCTACTGCTGATGGTGGATTAGTAGGTGGGTATGACTTTGAATGGTTTGCAGGTACCACAGCCAGCGGTACAACCCTTAGTAGTAATAATATACTAACAGGCCAGACTGCAGGTAACTATACCGTGTTAGTTACTAACTTAATTACGGCCTGTCAGCAGGATGAAATAGGAGAAATTACGGATGGTACTGTTGATCCACCAGCACCAGACGCATCGTTGGTACAAGGCAGAACAAGTTGCGTAATCCCTAATGGAATTGTTACGGTTGATGTAGACGGCCAGACGCTGGGTTATATCTTTAACTGGTACGATGGCAATGCGACAACACCAACATCAGACTTTGTTGGTATTGACTATTTTGACAGAGATATCGGAGACTACGCAGTAACAGCAACTGATATTATTACGGGTTGTGTTTCCTTACCTTCAGTAATAGCCGTGCCTGACTTGCGTGTGTTGCCAGAGGTTGCACTTACAAGCACACCATCTTATTGTTTAAATGCAACTGGAAGTGTTAACCTGGAGTTGTTAAATGCTGATGATGTAATACTGACAGACATTACTTGGTTTGATCTTACCACAGGTGGACAAATCGGAATAGGTTCTGCTACCTATGAATTGTTTGCAGGATTTTACCGCGCTGAATTTGTAAGCTTCGAAGGCTGCGAAGGAGAAGCAGAAATAGAAGTGGGTACTGAAATATTGTCTTACAACCTGGTATCGGCAAATTCAGATAACTCAAATGATTTCTGGAACATTGATTGTATTCAGAATTTTCCGAATAATAATGTGAAGGTCTTTAACAGGTCAGGCGTTAAAGTTTTTGAAGCCGATGGTTACAACAACAGCGATGTGATATTCAGAGGTATAGGAGAAAATGGTTTGTATACGTTGGGTAATGATTTGCCTGATGGAACTTATTTTTACATAATCGATAAACGTGATGGCTCAAAGCCTGTAACGGGTTATCTTGAATTGGTACACTAATGAAGAAGCTATTCATCTTATCGATTTTAACTTTGGCAACATTTACGGTGCGTGCACAGCAAAGACCTGTGCACTCACTCTATATGTTTGATCCGCTATTGATTAACCCAGCTTATGCAGGCACTCAGGTGCAACTGAGTGCAACTGCGATTTATAGAAATCAATGGGTCAATTTTCCGGGCTCACCCAAGACTTTTACAGCCAGTGCACATTCTGGTTTCCGTAAGGCAAGGGTAGGGGTAGGTTTTTTGGCTTCTAATGATCAGATAGGCATACACAGGGAGAATACTTTATACTTTATGTATTCTTATCGTATTCCCTTTTCAAAGTACAATAAGAATTCCTATGTGTCATTTGGTTTACAGGGTGGGTTTAATAATTTAAAATCTGATTTTAGTATTTTAAATCCGAAAGACCAGAACGACCCTTTTGCAAGCCTTATCGAAAGGAATATGACCTGGAATTTTGGTTCTGGTATTTTTCTGAAACATAAATCATTTTATGCCGGATTGTCTGTTCCATACATCTTAAATAATCAGGTTATTAATGCGGAAGTATTTTCAAGTACCGCACAACAATACCGTTACTATTACTTCAATACAGGTTTTACTAAAAAGATCGCTCCTGATGTAAAACTGATGCCTTCTGCGCTTGTACGCATTCAAGAGAGTGCGCCACTGAGCCTTGATTTAAACTTGATGACTGTATTGTATGATGCAGTAGGCTTTGGCTTTTCTTATCGCTTGGGTGATTCTATGGTAGGTCTGTTTGAAATACAGATCAATGAAAATTTTCATGCCGGCTATGCCTACGACTTCACCCTGTCAGATATCTCCAGGTTCTCTAACGGCACCCATGAAATCATGATTAACTATCGAATCAAAATTCCAAGCTTGCACAGAGGTCTGGAGTGTCCATCTTACTATTAGACTACGCAGTGTTGTATTGATTGGATTTCTTCCATTGCTCCAGCCGAGGGTTCATGAATGAAAACCATATCGGAGGCACCATCGCCAGTACAATCATGGTTGGATAACCGAAGGGTAGCTGAGGACTTTCATCGTAATGATTCAACACCTGATATCTTTTGTAAGCAGCAGCGTGGTGATCGGAGTGTCGCTGCAACTGAAATAAAAAGAAATTACTAAGCAGATGGCTGGCATTCCAGGAATGCAAAGGGTTTACCCTTTCATACTTCCCAGGAGCAAGCTCTCTTCTGACAATACCATAATGTTCAATGTAATTGACAAGTTCCAGCAAAGTAAAGGCAGCAATACTTTGACTAAAGAAAAATACAATAATCTCTTCGTGCCACAAGCCGGTAATCAGTCTGACCCCCGCCAGCAGCAAAAAACAAAAAAGCAAAGGCAGGATTGTAAAAGCAATCATATTGTTGTGTACACTCAACATCGCATAGCCTTTGCGCTTCAGCCTTTCATGCTCCAATGTCCAGGCGTGCGCATAACCAACAAATACCGATCTGAACCAGAAGGCATAAAAGTTTTCGTTTTGTCGGGCGGTAGCAGGATCATGTGGTGTGGCAACAGTAACATGGTGTCCGCGGTTGTGTTCAATATAGAAATGCATGTAACAGACAGACATTAAAAGAACTTTGCTGTAAAAGCGTTCCAGTCCGCTTTGCTTATGACCTAATTCATGGGCTACCGTAATACCTATGCCACCGGTTACAAGTCCTGTGCTGATAACAAAACCTATCCATTCATACAAGTGAGCAGGTGGTTGTGTTGCGATTGCATACACTGCCCAGCAGACAAAGGCAAGCTGGACATAGACCCAGACATAGGTAACAAAACGGTAATAAAATTCATCACTTCGTTGCTGAACATGTTCGGGGCTTACATTTTCTTTATCAATGCCAATCAGTTGATCGAGTAAAGGCAGAAAGATAAATACAAAGAATGCCGGCATAAACTGATACCATCCACCCTGGTAAAAACTAAAGATGGCGATAGCAGGAAGTATGAAGGCGGTGTAGAAACCGATCTTTTTAAGGGCTTGCATAGAGTGAATATACAAAAATGTAAAAAATGTTTTGACCAAATATTTGCAATGCTTCCCGTCCGATAGCCATAATAGGATACTGTCAATAACACATTCATGGATAAAAAGACTTGCAAACAGACACAACGTTTAGGCTACTGTTTAACGAGCTTAAGGTTTATCCGATTTATTAAGCTACCTTTGCGTACACTTTTAGCAGAAATCACGTTCACTGCCATATTCTGTAGGCTCGCCCGCCTCCGTTTTAAGCAAATAGGTGACATACTTTTTCTGCCTGAGGTGATATTTTTCACTTAACAGAAATTAGTAATGTCAACTTTCCAAGCATTGGGCTTGTCACAAGCCCTTGTTGAAACCGTCACCAAGATGGGTTTCGAATCTCCAACCCCTATACAGGAAAAAGCGATCCCTGTGCTTCTCGAAGGAGGAGGCAGAGATATGGTTGCGCTTGCCCAAACAGGTACAGGTAAAACCGCTGCCTTTGGCCTGCCGCTGATCGAACTTTTAGATCAGGATGTAAGAACTACCCAAGCCCTGGTATTAGCACCAACACGCGAGTTGTGTTTGCAAATCACCAGCGATCTGGAAAACTTCTCCCAAAATGTAAAGCCACTTAACATTGTGGCCATTTATGGTGGAGCCAGCATCATGGAGCAAATTAAAAAAGTAAAACGCGGTGCACATATCGTGGTGGCAACTCCAGGTCGCCTTATGGATATGATGGATCGTAAAGCAGTTAATATTTCTTCTATCCGCTTTGTTGTACTTGATGAAGCCGATGAAATGTTAAACATGGGCTTTAAAGAAGATATTGATACAATTTTAGCAGATACACCTGATACTAAAAATGTTTGGTTGTTCTCAGCAACCATGCCTCGTGAAGTGCGTGCCATTGCCAGTCATTATATGACTGACCCTGCCGAAGTAACCATGGGCACCAAAAATCAAGGTAACGTAAACATCGAACACCAGTATGTATTGGTAGACGACAGAGACCGTTACCCTGCATTGAAGCGTATCGTAGATTTTAACCTGGATATTTTTGCCGTAATCTTCTGTAGAACTAAAATTGATACACAGAAAGTTGCAGAAAGCCTTATTAAAGACGGGTACAATGCAGATGCACTGCATGGCGATCTCACGCAACAACAGCGCGATAAGGTAATGCGCAATTTCAAAGAAAAGACTTTACAATTTTTAGTGGCAACCGATGTGGCAGCGCGTGGTATTGATGTGAGTAACATCACACACGTAATTCACATGAACTTGCCAGATGAAATTGAATTTTATACACACCGTAGTGGTAGAACAGCCCGTGCCGGTAAAAAAGGCATTTCAATGGCCATCATTACAAAAAGAGAAGTTGGTAAAATCCGCCAGATTGAAAAGGTAGTAAATACTAAATTTGAACGCAAGCAGGTGCCTACTGGGCCTGAAGTTTGTCAACAGCGTTTAGTAAGCCTGGTACACCGTTTACGTGATGTACAGGTGGTAGAAAGTGAAGTAGCTAAATTTCTTCCAGCAGTAATGGAAGAAATGAAAGATTTAAGTAAGGAGGATGTTATCAAACGCTTTACCTTCTTGGAATTTAATCATTTACTTGACTATTATAGAGACGCACCTGATTTGAATCGTGCAGATAAGGGCGAGCGTTCAGAGCGTGGCGAACGCAGCGATCGCGGTGATCGTGCAGAACGCGGAGAGCGTTTTACAAACGGAGACCGTTTGTTCATCAACCTTGGAAAAATGGATGGCCTTGATGCCGGTAAATTCTTAGGCATGGTGTGTGACCGTTGTGGTGTAAAAGGCGATGCGATTGGTCGTATTGACTTAAAGGGTGCTTACTCTTTCATTGAAGTAAACAAGGAGGTTTCTAAACTGGTGCAAGACAACTTGCATGGTATGGAATATAAAGGCCGTATGGTGCGTGTTGAAATTACTGCAGGAGGAGGCGAAGGCGGTGCAAGCCGTGGTGGCCGCTCAGGTGGTTCACGCGAACGCTCTTATTCTTCCTCCTCCTCATCTTCTTCAAGAGGAAGATCATATGGTGGAGAGTCTCGTTCTGATTCAAGGTCTGGGAGTGGCGAATCGCGTTCCTCAGATTCAAGAAAACGTTCTTACTCAAGTGATAGAAATGACAGACGTCCTTCAGCCGGTGGCAGAGAGAGACGTTCTAAATAAATTAATACAGGATATTTGTTTACTCACCCCGCTCGGGGTGAGTAAATGAATTATTCGCTTGGCGAAATTTCAAAAAGTGCTTTCTTTTCTAGTGAACAAGAAGCATCAATTGTTTTCAATGACTTTTGATTTCGTTCCAGAAAGCTATTGTAACTTCTGGCTATAGCATCATAATCAGCGCGGTACAAGAGGGTGCGTTGGTCGGCCAGGTTAATGATTTCAACCAGATTTTGCAAAGTGGTGTTTTGCCCGTAATTGGGCGATCCGGTCGTCAGTGAAATGATTTCTGACATAATGTTATTAGAGGCAAAATCATATTCTTCAATAACATCCGGATTTGACATTGTTCTTTGTGTAAACCGGATACGTAAAAGTTGTTCCAAACGTTTCTGAAGTACATCAATGTCTTCTTCATTGGCCTGCTTTCCAACGGATAATTCATGAAGTACATTACTCATGGCCTTCAGTTTTTGATTATCATCATTGATCATGAGATTCCAGACATACAAAAGGCTGTCCTGCAGCACCAGATAACGATCTGTAATCGAATCTTCTTTGGTAAAATGTACTTCTGCACTGTCTGACTTCTGCTCTTTACAGCTTAGCAAACATGCTAAAAGCAAACTTGTACTGCCTACGAAAGCGATTTTAAACATTGAATCGGGCTCTGGTTTGATTACAATACGGGCTAAAGTAGAAAAATGTTGGTGCGAAACATCATCTTTTTATAAGCTGCGTAACATTTACTAAGATTTCGGTCGCAAAGCATTATGAAATGGGCTTAAACTGTTCAAAGGCCTCCTTGCAATCATTACAATAATGTATAGATCGGCATAAGGTAGGGCCAAATGGATTTTTTAAGTCAGTATTTACCCCTTCGCATCGCGGGCAGGGTACATGTTCTAATACTTCGATATCCGTAAATAAATGCGCTGATGGAGGGGGGGCCAGGCCAAATTTTTTGAGGGCAGCTTTTCCTTTTTCTGAAATTTTATCGCTATTCCAGGGTTCCTTAAATGAAATGTTTACAATTGGATTAACAATGCCATTTTGCTCAAGCTTTTCGATTACTTCCTGTTTCATATAGTCGAGTGCGGGGCACCCCACGAAGGTCGGTGTCATCTCTATGCATACAGATTCTCCATTAATACTTACATCTGTAATAACGCCAAGGTCTACTAAGGAAAGCACAGGGATTTCAGGATCTTTTACATCCTCCAGTAAAGTGAGTATATCTGTCTTTGAAAATCTCATACGTTTTGCGTTACCACTCCGCCCCTGGGTCAATGCGGAATACTTCACTCATCTCATCTAACAGTGGTTGCAAGTATTCAGTATGTTTTCCTGTGCGGCCGCCTATGACAGGGTGCATGCTGTTCCAGGCAGGTAATTGTAATTGTGTCTTATTAAGTAGTTCTTCTACCTTTTGTTTCCATTGCTTTTCCAGGGTGGCTTCGCCTGCAAAAACACCTTCTGCGATTAGTTCTTTTTCATAGGGCGATACCTCGAATAGTCCGAGGGAATAGGGGAGTGCCCGCTCAAGTGAATTTTGCAATCGACTGATACTTTCTTCTGTTGCATTGCCTAATTTTTTAATCCAGGTGTTGGCATGCAGAGTATGGTACTTTAACTCTCCTTTAATTTTTCTCGAAAGTTCTGCCAAAGGTTCATAGCTTGATTGGCTAAGCATTTCAAAGCGAATAATTTCGGCCGTGTCGTACAAAAAATGCCTGATTAAACTGAAATCATATTCACCGTTAGGCAGCTCTACCAACTGACTATTGTGAAACTGGTTTGCATTGCGCATAAAAGCAACCGTATCAGGTTCCTGTTCGCCAAGTTTATTCAATATCTGGTAAATGGCATAGCTATGCCCTACCTTGTCTTGCGCCATCGAAGAGAAGGCGATGTCTTCTTCCAGCAAGGGACCAAAACCTGTCCACTCAGAATTTCTATGCCCCAGTATTAACTGATCATCAGCAATTTTATATAGTAGTTCTTTAATAGCCAGCTCGTTCATACAGCGTGTTTTGCTTTTTCTAAGAATGCGGTAAGCTTGTCTCCGGCTTTATAATCGGAAGCATCGCGGTATTTTTTATCGGGTAAAGTCAACCAGAAATCCTTGTCGGCATCGGTAGTATAGCGGATGGCCTTTTTGCGTATAGCCCATACGTTGAAAATTACTTTACCTTCACCCAGTTGCTGTTTGGCAACTTGCATGGCTCCTTGTGGTGAGCTTGCAGAAACTTCACCCGCATGTACATGCTGTTTACCTCGTTTTACCAGGTGGTATATTTCATACATTTCCTGATCACCTTGTTGAAGATCAACAGCAGGTAAAAGATCGTATGCGCTGGTTTGACCTTCGCTGAGAGGTGATACATAGACATCGCGTGTGTCAGTTACATACAAAGAAACGCAGGTAAATCTTCTGGTGAAGGTTTCCTTTGCCAGAATATAAGCTAATTCAATGTCTGCTGAGTGAACAATGCCTTCGTGCTGAAAGGGTTTTCCTTCTTTGGCCTGAACAAAAACTTCGTATGTACCTAGTTGGTCGAGGGGAGCTTTTGGCTTTACCTCTCCCTGGCCATAGCCTGGAAGTCTGTTAACACGTGGATCAAGTGATTTCATAATAAAAAATGCCGCCTCACAGCGGCATACAAATTTGTCAATACAATCAGGCGAGTGGTGTAACGTAGCGAAGTGAAGGTGTCTTGAGCGCTTCTCTTACCCAACGTCCTCTCTCTTCTGCAACACGCCTCACTTCAAGTCTTTCTTTGTTGCAAGGACCATCACCATTAATAACTCGCTTAAACTCTTCCCAGTCGGGTTCGGTATATTCCCACTTATTTGTTTCGGTATTCTTCTTCAGTTTCGGATCGGGTATAGTAAAACCGAGTTCCCAGATCTTAGGTACATACATGTCCAGGAACTGGTTGCGTTGATCATCGTTGGTACTCATCTTCACTTTCCATTTCATCAACACTTCTGTGTGTGCAGAAATTTTATCTGAAGGACCAAAGAAGTGCATCATTGGTGCCCACCAGCGATTTAGTGCTTCCTGAAACATTTGTCTTTGCTTGTCGGTACCACTGGCCAGGTAGATCACACAATGGTGACCATACTTAAGGTGGAAAGACTCTTCAGCACAAATACGCTCCAGGGCTCTGCAGTATGGGCCATAGCTGCCCTTCGCATTTGCCAATTGGTTCACAATGGCTCCGGCATCAACCAACCATGATATAAAGCATGAATCGGCCCACGTAAAGGCAGGATAGTTAAATATGTTTGAGTATTTCGATTTGCCTGTAATCAGATCGTCAATCATTTGTTCGCGCGATTTGCCCAGGGTTTCGGCTGCGCTGTAGAGTAATTGGGCATGGCCCACTTCATCCTGCACTTTTGCCATCAGTGATAGCTTGCGCTTAAAGCCGGGTGCACGTGTAATCCAGGTGCCTTCTGGTAAAGCGCCTATAATTTCACTATGACCGTGTTGCTCGATCATCCGGACAAGTTGTTTGCGATAGAGTTCTGGCATCCAGTCACCGGGTTCAATTTTCTCTCCACGTGCAATACGTGCCTCGAATTCCGCCAGTTTTTGAGGGTCTTCTTTCGATAGACTGTCTGTTTTGATGCCTTCAAAGGTATTTCCGCCTCCGTACATAATCTGCGTTTTTTTAATACTCAATCGATTGTTCAAATATAATAGCAAAGCCTTATATGAGCTAACAATCGTTAGTAAAACAAGTGTTTTACCTATTTTGTTTCAGACCATTTACTAACATATCGGCTAATTGCTGGCCCAGAGATTCAGGATCGATCACCGAATCGGGGTTATACCACTGTGGCATCCAGTTCAAGGAGGAAAACAGTGTCATGACAGCCAGTTTTTTGTCAATTTCTTTCTTGAATTCACCATTGGCCACACCATCTTCAATCATTTTCTTGAAGCGATTGATGTAGTTGATACGCAGTAGCAGGAAATCGCGCAGGAAGGGCTGGCTCAGGTGACGGTGTTCGTTCATGAAAACAGCCGAAGCGGTCAAATCGCGCGCCATTACCTGAATATGCCCGATAATACCTTGTTGTAGTCTTTGGCTGGCCGTGAGGTTTTGTTTTTTCTCCACCTGATCCAGCGAAGCCATGAAGTCTTCAGCCATATCAAAACAAAGTATGTGAAGTATCTCTTCCTTTGATTTGATGTGAGAGTAGAGGCTTGCCGCTTCTATGCCCAGCTTTTGTGCCAGGTCCCGCATGCTGGAAGCAACGTACCCCTTTTCCCGAAACAACTCGGCAGCTACTCTGATTACCTGTGCCTTTCTTGATGAGCTTGATAGTACTTCTCCCATGATAACAACACTTTATTCAAAAATATGAATAATTTGCCATAGTAATTCGTGTATGCACTACAATTCAATCACTGAATATTTTTCCCGACTGCAAAACAGAACATTGATCATTTTCTTCAGTGGCATTTTGCTCTTTATGCTGCTGTTCTACCTGATGATGACAAAAGTCATTGACCCTGTTATGAACGTTGAGCAGGAATATTTTATCCTGTATGCACTGGTTGCCATGGCTTTTATGGAGGCTTCAATTGTTGCTATACTAACGCGTATGATGTTGGTAAAAACTATAGCAAAAGCCAGTTTAGGAGAGCGTATGGATGATTATGCAAAAATCAATTTGATAAGAGCTTCCATGCTGTTGTCTGGTTCGCTTATCCTTACGCTCTGTGTTTACCTTTTTAATTGGGAGTGGCTGTTGATGATCTACTGCATATACTTGCTTTCTTTCCTTTTTTACTGGCCAAGTCGCCAGCGTTTATGTACTGATTTAAAACTAAAACCATCCGAGCGGGAAGTGATTTTCGGTGTGTGATTTTTAGAAACAGAACTACATAACCCTAACTAACACTCAGTAGGTTATGGTAGAGTTAATGAAATCAAGATGAGGAACTGTGGTGAATTCTAAAATATTTAGTCTTAGATTTCAAAATAAACCCAGATAACCTGGGCTCAGTCTGTGGAAATCTTTCGTGCTTACCACGAAAGCGGGTACAATAAAACTAAGTTTAAGAATTAAAAATGCCACCAATGTTTTTATCATTGATGGCTTTATGTTGATGAGATGCTGGTGTTATCAGAAGATTACACCGAAGCTAAAGGCATTGAGTTTAGGGCCTTTGTCAGCAATGAACAACTCATTTAAATCATAGTTTACAAAGATATCGGTACCGCGGTAGCCCATTTGCAACCGTGCACCATAGCGAATGTTATTCAGGTAAAAATTACTGCGGGTACGTTCACGCTCTACATCACCATCAACTTTATAAACTTGCTTTGCGTAACTACTGATGCGGTAACCGGCATAAGCACCAACGCCCATTCTGAAGGCATCGCTATTACCCCAGAGTAATGATTTATGCGGACGACTACCGAAGTCAATAACGGGCACTACTGATACATTGATATAGCTGGCAGTGAGTTTGCTTTTAACCGGATTAATTTCAGGAAGGGGCTGAGAAAATAAAACTTCATTGTCACCCTTAGTCATTACTAAACCATCATTTTGAAACTTGAAGTTATACCAACTGATGCCGAGCCCTAATTCAGTATAGAATTTACCTGTGATTCTTATTTTTTGAATAGAATTAAAACCAACATACCAGCTTCCCCAAGGCCTTACAGCGTAGTCTGCATTGTCTTCATCAGGAAACTTTCCATCCTGCAGGAAATTATTTGTACCAAGGTCGAAATTAAAGAAGCCCTGGTTTTTTCGGTAGTGCCTGCTTCGCTTCCGGTCAGCATTCCAATCCTCATCTTCATCCTCATCTCTATTATCAAAATCACCCCAGTCTTCTTTGTTAAACGATTTTTCAGTGAGAGATGGAGTAACAGCAACCAGTGCAGTATCTTTTGCTTCTATTTTTGCCAATATGTCTTTGAAGAGTGCCTGGTAATCGTATGCTTTTAAAGTTGTCAAATCAGATCGATCACTGATAGTAAATATCAACTTGCTGGATTTAGCGAGCTCAACAATTACAGTATCGGGCTTCTTGGTTTGTGCATGAGCTCCTGTTAGAAAAGACAGCAGCAGGGCGGAGGTGATTAAAGTCTTAGTCATGGAATTAGTTATTTCGTTCACGTTTATCATTTCGGAAATTCAGCGCCAGAATTTCATTTTTCTTCTGTCGGAGTTCACTCAAACCTGAATCTGAATTTTTCAGGTCTGCAGCTTTATCTAACAGCTTACGAAATGAAGATGTGTTTTCTTCTTCAATGGTTGCATCTGCTACAGCAGTATGTTTTAAATATTTTGAAACATCATTTGCTGCTAACACCAATGTACTGCTTTCGTTATTGCTTATTGCAGCTGTTGCCGGCTCTACTGTTTCAATGGTAGCTTGAGAATCTAATGTTGCAACACTGTTTTCTTCTTTAATAATTATTTCTTTTTTCAATTCAGGATTTTCATTAACAGCAATCAGTGATTCCTGCTTCGAAAAATTCATGATAGGAGGAGTGGGCTTTGGCTGAACAGATTTGTTATCCGGCTTTACATCTTTTTTACGATCTGTCTTAATTTCATTTTCTTCTGTATTACTTTTTGCTTTCTCAGTTTCTTTATTTGCTTTCTCTTTCTGTTTGTTGTTAATCGTTTTTTCGGTAGGCTTATTATTGTCAACCATAAGCGAGGCATTTTCTTCGTGCGGCCACAATAAAACTGTGGCAGCGATCAGCACTAAAAGGCTGGCGGCAATCTTAAGCCAGAGAAAAGATTGCGTTTTTTCAGGGAGAGTACTTTCAATTCTGCTCCAGGCCAACGGTGGCGCCTCCAGGTCATGCTGCTCCAGCTTTTCGCGAAATAGTTTATCGATTGGTACCTTCATCACGCTTAAAATTTTGTTGTAGATCCCAGTCTTGCTGGGCTAATAGTTTCTGTAAATAAACACGGGCTCTGCTCAACTGCGACTTTGAGGTATTCTCGCTGATGTTGAGCTGCTCGGCAATTTCTTTATGGGAGTAGCCATCAATGGCGTAAAGGTTAAAAACCAATTGGTAGCCTGTTGGCAGGGCTTGTATCATGCGAAGTAAATCTTCGGCTTCCAGGTGATCGCTCAGTTTGTCGTAATCTGGCTCGAAGTCTGCTTTTTCAAGATCGGTCTCCAGAAATAGAGACCTGTTTTTTCGAATCCAGGTAAGGGCCTCATTGACTACAATTCTTCTGATCCATCCCTCGAAGCTCCCTTCGCTTTTAAATTGATCGATCTTATCGAATACTTTGGTAAAGGCTGTTACCAACACATCTTCTGCTTCCATTTTGTTTTTAACATAGCGGCAGCAAAGGGCATACATTTTACCTGAATAGCAGGCATAGAGCTGTTGCTGCGCTGTGCGATCATTGCGCTGACAGCCAGTCAATAATTGCTCTTCGCTAAGTCTATGTACAGTCAATGCCATTCATTAGGGTTCAACGGCAAGATGCGGATAAGGGTGTGGAGGTTGCATGCCTCCCTGAAATTTTTGAGAATTTTAGTATGCTGCCATATAATTGACATTAATGTCAAGCTCAGTCCAGGCGCCATTATTGATTTGAACTACATTGATTTGCCCTTTTTCATCCAATAAATTAGCCCAAAGTCCTTTGGACTCCTGAACAAATACAGAGTAGGAGCCGGGTGGGAGTTTTATGCAAAAACGGCCATTGCTGCGGCTTTTGGCCTCTTTCACCAGTTTTGTATTGATACTTTTAAAGAAACCTTCTTCCTGAATAGTCTGCCGAAGAGTGGTAACTTCATAAAGATATATTTTGCGCTTAATACCTTTTGAAGAATTGCTTTTCTTGCCAGGGCCAGGCATTTGATTACCAGCAGACCAGGTTACTTTTCCACGAATTCCTTGCTTTTGCGCGTGTAAAGAATGACTTAACAGAATAACAATTCCAAAAATCAGCAGTATTCTCATGTGGATCAGGTTTTCTATTATTCAACAAATATAAGTGGGTTGGCTGATCAACGTTGAAGAATCCACCTGTTGATGCTTGAGGTCAACCTTTTTGAGTTTGCATCTCCCGTTCATATCTATAGGATGCGGGCTTTAAAAACAGGTGATTGGTTTTGTTGCTTAAAAGTGCGGGCATAAAAAAAAGCCATGCTGTTCGGCATGGCTTTGTATACTAAAAGTGTCAGTTTAGAAAATCCAACTGATCACTAACATAATCAAGAGAGCTAGAATAATAATCATACGCGGGGTGGTTAGGGTTACAATTTTAGGTTGTTTGTATAACGTAAAGTTCGGTATCAGGTTTTAGTGTTTTAACACTTTTTTAGTTCTTTTTTACCTCTTCCGGATTTCCACGGTAACGAATGGAACTACCGACACCCTCCTTTAACTCAAGTACACCTGTCGCCATTAATTGGGCGCTGGACACCCCCACGGTTTCAACAATGGCATCTCTCACCTCAAAGTTATAGGCTTTAAGTCTGGAAGCACCGGCAATGGTAGCATCCAGGTTGTTGGCTTCACCTGTTAGCTCAAGTTCTGAAGCCCCTTTAACATCCACCAATAAGTGATGTGCAGTTAACTCTCCTCTGGCACGGAAGGCACCCAGCAATTCAATTTCAACATCATCGCTAGTGAAACCACGGAAGTTTATTTTACCAGCACCTTTGGCCTGAATTTTCTCAAGAGAGGGCATGGAAATGCTGACTTCTACTTCATCAAACAAAACCATATCCTTGCGCCAGTTGAAATTCTTGTCTTCTTTGAAATCTCGATACTTGATGACCAGAGTATTGCCAGATTGCTCAATGGTGTATTTAGCTTTCTCACTGTTTTTCCCGATCAACTCAACACCATAGCTGCTCGATTCTACTATAGTAACATCAACATAGCCGCTTATCTCTACCTCATCAAAACTCCAGTTGTTATTCATGTCTGCTGTCTTAGAGCTTTCGCAAGACAAGCACTCTAAACCACGGTCTGTCATATTCCAGGTCTCGTTGTCAAAATCATCCCACGATACATACTGTGTAATGAAACGACACATTCCTCTGTCCATTACAAACGGCATATTGTAAGGAATGTACAATACCATGTCAAGTTGTTGTGCTCTGAACGAAGCGTTTTCTTTAAACTTGAGGTTAGAGTCAAATACAAATACGGAGTCAGTAAAAGTATAGTAGTAGTCAACCATTTTAGCATTCTCGATCGAGGCAGCAATGGTCTCGCCTTGCGCCTCAAAACGCTGCACCAGTTTTACTACAGGTTTATCATGACCTTTGAGTGTAAGCTTTGTGGCATTATAGTCATCAAGCCCTATTTCGTGTAAGTTGAGAACAAGGGTTTTACCTGTTGGTGTGAATTCATTTTCAACTTTATACTCTCCAGAATCTTTAAAGGAGTAGACAATACGGGGAATCATGATACTGAGTACAATAACACCTGCCAGGAACATAGCAAACAATGACCAGCCAATGGTAGCACCAAAGATTACTCGTTTAACGATGATGGATATACCTAACAATAGGCCATACACCAGCGGAATAAGGATTACAATAAACGATGTAGCAATAAAGAACGGAGGAAAGCTATTGGTAAATGCGTGAAGCGGGAAAGTGGAATTGGTTATAGGCCCAAGGCTTAGCCACTCTGGAAATGTAGTAAACATACCCATGAAAACACCAGCTACAATAAAGAGACTGAAAATCATGATAATGGCTACGATGGAAACAGATACACCAAAGGCAAGTCGTATCACTTCAACAATGGGCACCAGAATTTTTCCGAAGGCAGTAAGTATGGCGGCCAGCGCTCTGAAAGGAAGCAATAATACTTTAGCTAAGGTGCTTTCCTCTTTACTGGCGTCTTCATTGATATTTTTTTTTATGTTCGATTCAATGTTCGACAAGGTTACAGGTTCTCCCTGCATTTGCATGCGTTCTGTTACCGTTTTTGCTTCAGGTAATACTACCCATAGGATAATGTAAAGTAAGAATCCGGTTCCGAAGAAAAAGAAGCTGATCAGGAAAAGTATTCTGACAACTACTACATCAATTCCGAAATAAGCGGCAATACCTGATGACACGCCACCCAACACTTTGGTTTCTGAGTCCCTGTACAATTTTTTGCTTACCACTGGCTCGTCAAGGTTATGAGAACCAGGTACGGCTATCCACAGTATGATATAGAGCAGAATTGCAGTGCCATAAGCAAACATGAGCAGGGCAAAGAGCAGACGAATCCAGACAGCATCTACATTAAAGTAGTTAGCCAAACCTGCGCACACACCACCCAAAAACTGTCTTTGCTGATCGCGGTACAAGCGCTTGGGTTCATTGCTTTTATAGCTAGAAGATGATCCGCTTCCTGCTTTTTGTTCTTGTTTACTGTCAGCAGTTTTTTCTTTTTGACTGTAGTCTTTAGTAGCACTGGCAGACTCAGCGGCAAATTCACTTTCTTCAGCAGCCTTGAAGTCGTTAACGCTACCCATAATACTCATCAGGGCGTTAACATCTTCGGCAGTAATTACTTGTTTGCTGTCATTTAACTTCGATAGAAATATTTCTGCGATACGACCTTCAATATCGGCTAATATTTCAGTGCTGTCTTCAAAATTTGAGAAATAGCGGTTTACCGAATCAAGGTATTTACGCAGCAATTCGTAGCCATCTTCTTCTATGTGAAAGATGATGCCGCTGATGTTGATGCTTATATTCTTTTTCATAATCAGGTTAATCAGGGTTGGTGCTTAGGCGTTAAGGCTGGTTTTGGCGGTTATCATTGAGGTCGAATGTACTAAGTCATTCCAAGTTTCGGTAAGCCCATTTAAAAAATGAGTTCCGTCACCGGTCAGGGTATAGTATTTACGGGGCGGTCCGGACTTGGACTCTACCCATTTGTACTCAACAAGACCAGCATTTTTTAACCTGGTCAGCAGGGGGTAGAGGGTTCCTTCCACAACAATCATTCTGGCAGAAGTCAGTTCATCCAGCATATCGGATGCGTACACTTCGCCCCGGGCTATAATATGGAGTATGCAATACTCCAGAATACCCTTTCGCATTTGTACTTGTGTGTTTTCGAGGTTCATAAGCCGTTTTTATCGCTTTCTGAGTTATTATACGGCAAAGTACTATGTATGGCCAAGTACTGTATGTAAATTTTTAAAATATTTTTAAAAAGTGCTTAAAAACAAAAAAAATGCATGTTCCAGCTTTTGCTTACCTTCGCAAATGACCCTGTATAGAGGGTACAGAAAGAGGAATAGATGCATTTGAAGAGGATTTTTTGGCTTTTGGTGTTATTACCAGCTTTAGGTTTTGGTCAAACAGGTAATGAATGGATCAATTTCGGTCAGACTTACTATAAAATACCCGTTGCCAAGGATGGCATTTTCAAATTAACGCAGGCAGACCTCGCTGCTGCAGGTGTACCAGTTGGTCAGATTGATCCAAGGCGCCTGCAAATTTTCCATAGAGGTATTGAGCAAGCTATTTCAGTTCAACATCAGCAAAGTCCTGCTGATGCTGTTTTTGATCCTTCAGAGTTTTTGGAATTTTATGGCAAAAAAAATGATGGTGCCTTAGATGCTTTTCTCTACAAACCCAATACCAACATACCGCACGGTTATTATAATCTCTACAACGATACTGCTTATTATTTTTTAACTGTTAATCCTTTAGCGCAAGGCAGGCGCATGAATAATTTTTCGCAAGTCAATGCGGGCGCTTTACCAGCGGAGACTTTTCAGTTTCAGGAGCAACTACAGGTTTTCTCCTCTTCTTATGCTATCGGTGAAACGTTTAACAGTTTTGTAAACCTCACTTCTTTTAGTAAAGGTGAAGGCTGGTCAGGACCTGTTGTACGAGAGAACAATACAACGGATATAAATTTTACCGGTATAAGTCAGGGTGTAATTGCGGGTGGTTTACCAACACTAGAATTGCAAGTGCTGGGCAGAGGCTTGAATAATCACGTGACGGAAATTTATGTGGGGGCCAATGCCGCTTCATTACGTTTGTTGTCCACTCAAAATTTTTTCGGATTTGAACCCAATACCCTTACCACTAATCTAGCGTGGTCTGATATTGGGGCATCTGGAACATTACTCATTCGTGTAAGAGTAGTCGGTTCTGGTGGTGCCGATTTTGTCAGTGTTTCCTACGCTAAGGTTAAGTGGCCGAGAACGTATAATCTTAATGCAGAAAATGAACGCACCTTTACCATGGCAAGCAATGTTGCCAATAAGTCTTACATAGAAATACAAAATGCACCAACCGCAGCCCGGATTTTTGATATCAGTGATGAGAACAATCCGATTCAAATTGGCACCACACAAACCACCACACTCAATGCCGTAGTTGATAATACACAAACGGCCAGAAGTATTTTACTCACTAACCAGACAACCACACCCAGTGGTATAAAACGAGTTGTATTCAGGTCGTTTAATTCAGTAAGTCCGGATTACCTCATCATATCGCACAAACAATTTCAACGACCGGCTTTGGGGAGTGCTAATCCCTTAAAAGCGTATGTAGATTACAGAGCATCGGCTGCAGGTGGTGGCTACGATACATTAAGTGTTACTATTGATCAATTGTATAATCAGTTTACCTATGGTGAAAGTACACCCCTGGCTATTTTCAGATTTTTGAAATTTCTGGAAACCAAAAAGCGACCTGATTATTTATTCATCATTGGTAAAGGTCTGGATTTAACCAACCGATACTACCGAAACCCAGGTGCTTTTACTGTCTTTAAAGACTTTGTTCCTTCTGCCGGTTATCCCGCTTCAGATATGTTATACAGTGTTGGGTTAAGCGATCCTAACACAAATGAACCAGGCATTGCCACGGGCAGGTTGAGTATAACACGATCGGAACAGGTAATACAATATCTTAATAAAGTAATTCAGCAGGAAGGTGCAGGCTTTAATGATTTATGGCGCAAAAGAATTCTCCATTTAAGCGGGGGTATAGCAACAGGTGAACCTGAAACTTTTAAAGGGTATATGGAAGGTTTTGCCAATGTTGCAGAAGACGTTTACCTGGGCGGTGCTGTGTCAGCCATTGCAAAAAGATCTTTACAAGCGCAGGAGTTAGTTAACATTTCAAATGAAGTTAATGATGGCCTGGGACTGATCACTTTCTTCGGCCATTCTTCTACATCTACCACCGATTTTGATATTGGTTTTGCTACAGATCCTGTTCTGGGATATGCCAATGATGGTAAGTACCCTATGTTGCTGATTAATGGTTGTAATGCAGGCGCTTTTTTTGGTAATGGCATACTCTTCGGTGAAGACTGGGTAAATGCAGCCAATAGAGGAGCCGTTGGATTTATTGCACACAGCTCCTTTGGTTTAGTATCAACATTAAAACGTTATTCTGATTTTTTCTATCAGGTGGCGTATGGCGATTCTACTTTTTTAAAGAAAGGTATTGGCGATGTACAAAAAGAAGTAGCCAGAAGATATCTGGAAAATGTTTTTGCTACAGCAACCAATGTCTCTCAGGTGCAGCAAATGGTTTTGCTGGGCGATCCGGCCGTAAGATTGTTTGGTGCAGAAAAACCAGATTATCACATTGAAAACACTTCGCTTCAGGTTGAGTCTGCAGACGGAAAAGCTGTCAATTCTCTATCACCGGCAATTCGCTTGAAATTAGTTGTTAAAAACTTTGGGAGAGCAGATGATGAAAAATTGCTTGTGCGCATCGATCGTTTATTACCGGATAATACAATACTGAGCTATGACTCTTTGTTTAACCCCGTTTTTTATCAAGACACACTTAACATTACCATACCTAATTCAATAGCTTTTGCGGGTAGCAACAGATTTGAAGTTTATATTGATGCAGAAGACGTTATTAATGAATTGCGTGAGGATAATAACCTGATCTCCTACAATCTGTTCATTCCGTTGAATGGAACTAAAAATCTATTTCCAAGTAATTTCGGTATTGTCCAATCAACCGAGCAAGAACTTGTTTTTCAAAGCGCCAACCTGCTGGACTCCCTGCGTAGTTTCGAGGTAATGATTGACACCAGCCATTTACTCACCAGCGACTGGTTGAAAACATTTACTGTTGAAGCAAAAGTGTTAGGGAGACAAGCATTGACGCTGCTGCCTGATGACTCACTTACTTATTATTGGCGTACACGCTTATTGTATCCTTCTGGAGATGAAAGCAGTGCTTGGGAAGAAAGCTCGTTCACTTATATAGCAGGCAGTACAGAAGGTTGGGGACAAATCGCTTTTCCACAATACCTTGATAATACAGTCACTAATATGCTGTTGGATGCATCGGCCCGGCAGATCTTTTTTGAAGAGACTGTAACACCAGTACTGATTAAAACCTTTGGTGATTTAAATAGCACGCCCGTTAATGAAGTGTCTGTAAAAATTGATGGCGCTGAATACAACCTGGCCACACAAGGGCAACCTTGCAGAGACAATACAATCAATCTACTGGCCTTTAACCGCATCAGCACGGTGCCGTATGCGGCTATTCCTTTTACTTTTCAGGACCCACGCTCTTGCGGAAGAGAACCTCAGATAATTGTTAGTTTTTTACCAACGGAAGTATACGCCAATGGTGTGAATGATTTAATACAAGCCATTAACAATGTGGCTATTGGTGATTCTGTTGTTTTGTTTTCTATTGGTAATCCTGCCATGAGCGGCTGGAATACAGATGTAATAACAAAGCTTGCTGAGGTTGGCATTAGTTCTACACAGCTGGCAAGTATTAATGATGGAGAGCCTTTTGTATTTTATGGCAAGAAGACAATAGCAGCAGGAGAGGCCTTGCTTTTTACCTCAGAACTTTCGCCTGCAGCAGAACAAGAGCTGGTGGTGAACAGATCGATCACGGGGAGAACAGCTTCTGGCGCTATGCAAACTGCCTTAGTAGGCCCAGCTAATAACTGGTATCAGCTGAAACTAAAAGCAAGAACCTTTGCTGATGATGTGGCAGCAGTTACTGTTTACCGAATTAGTAATACAGGCACATCCAGTGTATTGCTTGAAGACCTGACAACTACCACAGACTTAAGTGTAATTGATGCAGGTGTTTATCCTTACCTCCGTTTGGTTTATCAAACTAATGATCCGGTGGCACTTACGCCAGCGCAATTGCAATTTTGGCTGGTGGAATATGAATCGCTTGCCGAGGGCATATTGATATCTCAGAACTTTGATACAACCGAAGTATTGGAAGAAGGACTAACATGGACTCAAAGTTTTGGTTTTACAAACATTAGCACTAAAAATTTTGCTGACTCACTAGTGGTAAACTATACATCAACAAACCAATTAACGAATCAAACAACAGCCGCTTCACTTAAAATTAAAGCGCCTGCACCGAATGACACCACTGATTTTGAATTAAATGTATCAACCCTGAAACAAGCAGGATTAAATGATGTTCAGCTTACGGTAAATCCTCGCATAGTACCTGAGTTGTTTTACGATAACAATTTATTGAGCCTTAAAAATGCTTTTGATGTGTTGGTAGATAGACAAAGCCCTGTGTTGCAGGTATTGATTGACGGACGCCTTGTAGAGAACGGTGATTTTGTATCAGCGAATCCTCGTATCGATATTAGTGTTTGGGATGAGAATGAACTCATCTTAAAAACTGATACAGCAGGTATTCGTATTTTATTGCAATACCCATGCGAGACAAACTGTTTACTTTCTCCTATTTACTTTACACGCCCGGATGTGCAATGGCAGGCAGCAAGTCTTGAGAGTCCTTTTGCAGCCACCTTCAGTCCGGTTAACTTACCCGTTGGTAACTATATACTAAAAGTATTTGCAGAAGACAGCCGGGGTAATATAAGTGGAGAACTTCCTTACGAAGTTACATTTCAGGTTAGCGATGAAAACCAAACCATATTGTCTGCGCCCTATCCCAATCCGAATCATGGTACATTAAATTTTGAATTGATGATTCAGGGTGAAAATGTTACAGCAGGCGCATGGCTGGAATTGATCAATACCACAGGCAAGCTAATGTATGAAGGAAGTTTACCTGCCACCAACTGGCATGTGGGTAAAAATTATATAAGCCTGCGAATTGAAGATCAATTACCAACAGGCTTATACTTATACAGAATTCGTTTTGCTAATGGTGTACTGAAGCAGGGACAACTCGTGTTGTCGCGCTGATTTAGATACGCTCAATATCAGCTCCCAGATTTTTCAAGCGTTCATCAATGTACTGATAACCGCGATCGATTTGATCGATGTTAGAAATTTCACTCACACCATTTGCAGAAAGGGCTGCAATCAACAAAGCAACACCGGCACGAATATCAGGTGAAGACATTTTGATGCCGCGCAATTGTTGTTTGCGTTCCAGGCCAATAACCGTGGCGCGATGCGGATCACACAAAATGATTTGAGCACCCATGTCAATTAACTTATCAGTAAAGAAGAGCCTGCTCTCGAACATTTTTTGGTGAATGAGCACAGTGCCTTTTGCCTGCGTAGCCACTACCAACACAATGCTGAGTAGGTCAGGGGTAAAACCTGGCCAGGGTGCATCAGCAATGGTTAGGATAGAACCATCAATAAAGGTTTCTAACTCGTAAATATTTTGAGAAGGGATGTAAATATCATCGCCCTTAAATTCCATTTTAATACCCAGTCTTTTAAAAATATCCGGAATCATGCCGAGCATATCAATGCGGCAGTTTTTAATGGTGATTTCAGATTGGGTCATGGCTGCCAGGCCGATAAAACTACCGATCTCAATCATGTCGGGCAACAAGGTGTGCTCAGTCCCACCTAATTTTTCGACACCTTCAATGGTGAGGAGGTTTGAGCCTACACCTGATATTTTTGCACCCATGCGATTAAGCATCAAGCACAGCTGCTGTAAGTAAGGTTCGCAGGCCGCGTTGTAGATAGTTGTTGTGCCTTTGGCCAGTACGGCCGCCATTAATACATTGGCTGTACCTGTTACTGAAGCTTCATCCAATAACATGTAGCAACCCTTTAATTCTGAGGCATCAATTTGAAAAAGATGTTCAGCCGCATCAAAATTGAATTTGGCACCCAATTTTTGAAAGCCGAGAAAGTGTGTGTCTAATCTTCTTCTGCCAATTTTATCGCCACCAGGTTTTGGCAAACTTGCTTTACCAAAGCGTGCGAGTATGGGGCCAACCAACATAACAGAGCCACGCAGGGCAGAGGCCTTGCTTCTATACTCATCAGTCTCCAGAAAATTAACATTCACGGTTGCTGCGGTAAAACGGTATGAATCTTTGCTTAGCTTTTCAACTTTACAACCCAGATCACCCACAAGCTCTATGAGTTTATTGACATCCCTGATGTTAGGAATATTGTTGATGGTAACAGGCTGATCGGTAAGTAGCACAGCACTTACAATTTGAAGTGCTTCGTTTTTGGCACCTTGCGGAATGATTTCGCCTTTTAATTTTTTGCCTCCTTTAATTTTAAAAATGCTCATGGTTAAGTGGTGGTAATGGCTGTTAAAAAAATAAAGGCTTCACATACATGAAACCTTTTATGATAAAGAATGGAGACAATGAATTAAATGTTGTTGTCTCTTCTTCTGAATTTATTCTTGTTTTTATTGAAGGGTCTGTTGCCAGGATGACGTTTGCCTCCCCCTTGATGACTTCCGGCTGACGTATTGCCATGATTTCCATTGCCATGCGGTCTTGTGGTCTTACGCTCCCTGTAGAGTTTTTCAAACATATTGTCTTCACGAACTTGTTCTATGTTAACATTAAGGGCGCCATTTGATAGCAATTGTAAATCGCGCAGGATAACAGAATCATCCAGATTTTCCTTGTTCCAGTTGGCAAAGAAAGTTTTCATTAGTTTACCCAAATAGATAATCGCATCCTGACGTTCTTCGGGATCTGTTTTCTTAAGCGCCTCCTGTACCAGCAACTCTATGTTTTTACCATAGTGTTTAAACTTGATACGCGATTGTGGGTACTCTACTTTATTGGGTTTGCGTTGCAGAATCTCAGGCTTGGGAACAGGGTAGGGGTTGTTCAAATCCAGATTGAAATCAGCCATGATATACAAATCGTCCCACATGCGCTGTGGGTCTTCCCCCTGTTCTTTAATGGTAGGGTTCAGTTGCTTGATCAGCTCAATAAGGGTGGCAGCTAATTCAGTACGCTTCTCAATATCAGGAAGTGAGCGGATGTATTCCACTAGTTTCTGAACGTTGCGTCCGTATTCTTTTAAAATAATGTCAGGACGCGAGGTGTTGTATTCTCCAATCATAATTCTTTCACCAAAATAACCTTAATTTCTTTAATTGCTGTGGCCTTTTGTCATTTGCTTTTAAGTAGCCAGTAATTTGGACATGAACCAACGAAGTCTTTTTTCAAACTTCATTAAAATCAACCAAATAGATAAGTGGAGCTGAATCGAAAAATATTTTAGAATCGGTCATTATCCCTGAGCTTATTCACATAAACCTGGGCATCTTCTCTCCATATACCTTTACCTGTGCCGCGAATGTTTTCCAAAAGATTAAGAACTTCTTCTTTGGTCTTAATCTTTTTGCCATTTGGGAGCGATTTTTTTGCTTTTGTAAGCCCCTTTGATTTTTTGGCCGTTACACGCATAGGCTACTGATGTATCTTCAGTTTAGCAAAGCTAAGCAATAAGGTTTTCTCTCCAAAATTATCGAACTGTATCTTGGCCTTGCGGTCAGGACTGCTGGTATCGAGCTGAATAACCATTCCAAAGCCAAATTTGGGGTGTTCTACCTTCATCCCCTCTTGCAGATTGGCAGTATTACTGGGGACAAAATCAGCTGGCGGGGTATAAGCTGCTGGGGCTGTTGGCTTGGGTGCAACAGGTTTGGAGGCAATGGTTTTCTTAATGCCACTCACCAGGGTTTTTGCATACGAACTATTGCCGCTACTATGTGACGGGGTAGACTGGTAACCACCCCCCACTTTATTACTCATGCGCAAAAAGCCAGAGTCTATATCTTCTAAGAAACGGCTCGGCTCGCAGTTTTTAAGTCGACCGAAACGGTAGCGGGTAATGGCATATGATAAAAACAAGCGTTTTTCTGCGCGCGTGATGGCCACATAAAACAACCTGCGTTCTTCTTCCAACTCTGCACGGCTGCTCAACATCATTTGAGAAGGAAATAAATCTTCCTCCATACCCACGATGTAAACATACTTGAACTCCAGACCCTTTGCCATGTGTATGGTCATCAGTGTTACTTTATCCGGATCTTTGTCTTTGTCTTCATCGTTGCCGGTAAGCAGCGATACTTCCTGCAGAAATGACCCTAACGATTTATCCTCACGCTCTTTGTCATCAACAAACTCTTTAATAGCGTTGAGCAATTCCTGAACGTTTTCATAACGACTCAGTCCTTCTACTGTTTTATCTTCATACAGTTCGCGAAGCAAACCAGAACCCTTAGCAATTTCAAAAGCGCAATCATACGCATCTTTGCGTTCTGTTTCCAGACGGAAGCGCTTGATCATGGCTACGAAATCTTCAATGGGGGCAGCCGCCCGTCCTCCAACAAAAGGAGAGGGATTCTGTAAAATATCCCAAATGGCAGTACCGTGGTCATTAGCGGCTACGACAATTTTATCGATGGTAGAATCGCCAATACCACGTTTGGGTAAATTAATAATTCTGCGGAAGGAGGCTTCGTCTTGTTGATTTAACGTGAACCGCAGGTAAGCCAGGATGTCTTTAATCTCTTTGCGCTGGTAAAAAGAAAGACCACCGACAACTTTATACTTTACATTCAGTCTTCGAAGCGATTCTTCAATAGCACGCGACTGGCTGTTGGTTCTGTATAAGACGGCAAAGTCGCTGAACTTTAGCTGGTGTTGCATTTTCTCTTCAAAAATAGAAGAAGCTACAAGTCTTCCCTCTTCGTTATCAGAGACTGCTTTGATCAGTTCAATAAGATTACCCTCTTCGTTGGCAGTCCAGACATTTTTGGGTAGTTGTGCTTTATTTTTTTTGATCACAGAGTTAGCCGCTTGCACAATGTTTTGTGTAGAGCGGTAATTCTGTTCAAGTTTTATAATTTTTAAATCCGGGTAGTCGCGTTCGAAATTCAGGATGTTAGAAATATCGGCACCACGGAAAGCATAAATACTCTGGGCATCATCCCCCACCACACAAACATTTTCGCGCACAGAGGCTAACTTGCGTATGATGTAGTACTGACAAAGGTTGGTGTCCTGAAACTCATCGACCAACACATAACTGATCCGGTGCTGGTATTTGTTTAATACTTCTAAGTGTTCGCGAAATAGTTTATCCGTATTGAATAGCAGATCATCAAAATCCATGGCTCCGGACTTGAAGCAGCGCAATGAATAGGTTCTATAGATCTTGCCAATTTCAGGTCGCATGTTGGCGGCATCATCACCCATTAGTTCAGGATTAGCCAAATATTCCTGCCAGCCAATTAACTTATTTTTGGCAGATGAGATGCGGTTATAGATGACATTGGGCTTATATACATTGTCATCAAGCTGCATTTCCTTCACTATGTTTCGCAGCAAGGTTTTAGAATCCTCAGTATCAT
The DNA here is from genome assembly GCF_057350905.1 of Chryseotalea sp. NCBI lineage: Bacteria > Pseudomonadati > Bacteroidota > Cytophagia > Cytophagales > Chryseotaleaceae > Chryseotalea > Chryseotalea sp. Next base: position 77,304 of record NZ_JBMRCF010000010.1, read on the forward strand.
AAATCGTGAAGTTACTTGGATAACCCAGGTGATGTGCTTCAGCGCGTAAAACGCGGGCAAAAACCGAGTGAAAAGTCCCCATCCAGAGGTTGCGCGCCTCAGGGCCTATCACTTTTTCAATACGCTCGCGCATTTCGCGGGCCGCTTTATTGGTAAAAGTTAAAGCCATGATATTGAAAGGATCAACACCCTTGCTTTGAATTAAGTGTGCAATGCGATAAGTAAGTACCCTTGTCTTTCCTGAACCCGCTCCGGCTATCAGCATGCAGGGACCTTCTGTGTTTAAAACACCCTCACGCTGCGGTTCATTCAACGTATCTATGTAATCCATCATAAGCAACGTGCAATATAGAACGAGCAAGGCAAACCTTTTATACAGTGTGCATCATTCGTTTAAAATTCTTGTGTGTAGCAATAAGCTGGGCTGTTATTTATATTTTTGTTCAATCCATCATGTCTACAGCAAAAACACTTCATGATTTTAGTAAGGACGACTTCATTGTCACGGCAGTAGAGCCTTGGTTTAAAGTAAAGGTTCAAGTCATTCAGGATTATTTTCAGGCTTTTTTGGCAGAAACAACCGGGAGAGTTGATGAAATTGTGCTGGTGGACTTTTTCGCAGGCTGTGGTTTTTATGCCATCGGGCATCAAAAAGAAATTGTGCCCATGCCATCATTGCTGGGTTTGAAGCAAGATCCACCCTTTAGTAAGATAATTTTACGGGAACCTGAGCCTGAATCAGCCAAAGCGTTGCGGGTGAGGGTAAACAAATATTACAGGGGGCGTAACACTGTTATTTTCGAAGAGGGTGTTGAGGATATGATTGATAAACTCCAGCTCTACATTCCACCCAGTAAGAAAAATTATAAAGTGGCAACGCTTTGTCTGATTGATCCGTTTTCTATCAACTTTCAGTTTAGTGCCATAGAAAAACTGGCTGACAGGGGTTACAGTTTTCTGATACCCTACACACTCATGCTTAATTCGCGCAGTGACTATCGTTACTACCAGAAAGAAAAGCGAGAAGAACTCAAGTGTTTTATCGGTCCTAACGAAAGTTCAGTGATGGCCGCCAACAATAATGCTGAATTTTATAAGAAGCTTGTCCGGGCGCACCAGCATAATATGTTGTCCCTGGGTTTGTCAGTTTCCTTATCAGCCCATAAGCTTGAATCCAAGTATATGGACATGCCCATTTTTTATGTAGGCCTATTTTCTAAGCAAGTATCTGCCAAGACTATTGCCAAAGACGTGAAAGAAAGCATGCAACAGCAAATTGAGTTATTCTAACCGACCGATTCAATTGCCAGCTTCAATTTTAGACTTACCTTTGAGATTATGATGAAAATAGGAGAGGTGCTCGTTTCAGACGACATCAAGAACAAAGAGTTTGTTTGTAACCTGGAAAAGTGCAAGGGTGCCTGTTGTGTAGAGGGAGATTATGGTGCACCCCTGGATGAAGATGAACTTGAAATATTGAAGGAGATTTATCCTCATGTAAAACCTTATTTATCTAAAGAAGGCATTGCTGTTATAGAAAAAGTGGGTACCCATGTGCTGGATGATGACGGAGATTTGTCGACACCGATTATAAAAGGCAGAGAATGTGTGTATGCCATTTATGATGAAAAGAAAGTATTGAAGTGCGGTATCGAGCAGGCTTATCTGGACGGAAAGATTACCTATAAGAAACCGATATCCTGCCACCTATACCCTATACGCCTTTCCAAGAAAAAGCATTTTGAAGCAGTGAATTACCATAAGTGGAGCATTTGTTCGGATGCCTGTACATTGGGTAAAGAGTTGAAAGTGCCTATTTACAAATTTTTGAAAGATCCTCTTATTCGAAAATACGGTCAGGCTTGGTATGAGGAGTTGGTTAAGCAGATTGAAAATCCTGAGTAAAAAACTCAGAGTCTCTTTCGAAACTCTGAGTAATGGAAGTATCTAAAAGGAGATTCGCTCAGTTTGATAACCTATGTAAGATATTGTTAAAGAGCCAGAAGATTGCGTTGGCGTAATTGTAAATTTCCCATCTTCAGAGACCACCGTACCTTGTGTGCTGTTCGTTACTACAACATTGGCACCAGCTAGAGGTTTGCCATTTTCATCCTTCACTATTCCGCTAATTGACTTGCCATTAGTACTCATTTTTATATCCGCACTAATTTTCATTTTAAAATATGCTTTTTGAATTACTGGTGTGATGTCATCAGTCTTAAATTCAACAACAGTCTGTGCAGATCCTGTACTTGCGTTGTTACTTGAGGACAGTCTAAAAGTAATGGGTAGTACCATGCGTTGTTTTACTGCAACATCTCTTTGCTTGCCCGGTGTCCAGTTGGGTGATAATTTTAAGACACGAACCGCCTCTTCATCGCAACCTTCGCCAATGCCTTTTAATACATTAAAATCAGACAAAGCACCATTTTCGTCAATAATGAATTGAACGAATACTTTTCCTTCGACATTCTTTCGCCTGGCCTCAACAGGATATTGAATATTTTTGCTAATCAAATCGTATAAGGCTACCATACCACCAACAGGTTGGGCGGTCTGCTCTACCACGGTGAAGATCTCTCCGTTTTCGGCCGTCATCGAGGCCACCTGATCAAGGGTTCCTCCTTTTTCAATAACAACATAGCTGTCAAAATCATTCTTCTTTTTTTCTGTAGGCGTAACAACGTGTACTGAACGAATTTCATTTGTTTTCAAGGATTTCTCAAGATTTTCCAAAGCTGTTTTGTCATTGTTCATAACACCCACCACCTGAACTTCGGCTTTTGGGTTTTTAACTTTAACATCATCAATTGTTTTTTGAACTTCTGCAGGATAGTTTGTAACAACTGTAGACTTGTCCGTGACGGCCTGTATATCACTCATGATCTGATCGTCACATGCAATAAGGAGTATAACCATTGCTACCAATGGCAGAAGTATTACCTTCTTCCATTTGGCCATAGCATGTTTCATATTTTTTAGCATAGCAATTCGTTTTAAGGTTAAAGAATTATTGAAATGATTGGCGATAGGAAACTCGGCCGAGTGTAATGCGACCTTCGCCAGCAGGCCGCAATATTGATCAACATCATGGTTAGTTACCGCTCGCGAATCGGCTTCGAACTCATGTACTTGAACCAATGCTTTTTTATATAGATAAATAATAGGGTTGAACCAAAATAGAATGCTCATCATGTTCACAAATAGTATATCAAGCGAATGATAGCGCGCTGCATGAATACGTTCATGTGCTACAATTTTTTGTTTTTCGTCTTCGCTTAATATGTGTGCTTGCCCGATAATAATGTAGTTGAAAAAAGAAAAAGTGGGTTTGTCGTCACATACTTCCAGTATGTATGTTTTATCTGACGACTTAACAATAGATTTTTTTAGATACTTTATCAGGCTATTAAGCTGGATAGAGAGTCTAATAAAAAGAAGAAAAATACCGGTGCTATAAATAAGTGCCACGAGTTGCCAGGCACTAAGACTCAGTTCGTTTCGAACCACTTCGCCACCCACCACGATCTCTGGGAGCCAATAAGTAGGAATAGCATCGCTTACCGTTGGCATCAATGATTCACCAGCCAGGTTCACATTAATAAAGGGAAAAAGCAATGAACCTAATATGGAGGTCAAGAGGTACAGGCGGACAAAATGAAAACTCGTCTCTTTTCTCAGAAGCAAGTAGTAGATTCCGTAAAACAAGCTCATCGCTATGCTTGCTTCTAACAAGTAGTTGAGGAAGATATTCATGGCTTATCTTTTTTTAAATTTTCAAGCTGCTTCATTAGTGCATCTACATCCTGGGCATCCAGCTTATTGTCTTTGGCAAAAAACGACACCAGATTTTGAAAGGAGCCATTGAAGTAACCTTTCAGGAGATTGTTCAAATAAAATTTTGAGTATTTATCTTTTGAAATAATAGGGAAGTACTCATGTGTTTTACCGTAAGAATTATGGTTTACAAATCCTTTCGTTTCAAGAATGCGCACAATGGTTGACACCGTATTATAAGCAGGCTTGGGTTCTGGCATTTTTTCTATAATGTCTTTTACAAAACCCTTTTCTATCTGCCAAAGTATTTGCATCACCTGATCTTCTGCTTTTGTTAGTTCTTTTATCTGCATTGTGATATGTGTTGGCCTTTACAACTATTGATTACGTTATAAAACTAAGAACTTAGTTGAATAAAGCCAAGGATTTATTGAAATTATATTAAATAGCTGAAAATCAGATAATTAAATTTGCTATATTCCTCTTCAACAAGGAGTTATTGACTTTGTAACAAAAAACAAATTCGCTGAATCTCTTTTATTCTTCTTAAGCACTACAATTGATGAGGGCACCAGGAATGAATAAGAAGTGCATGTGTAAAAGAGCAGACAAGTGCATGCAGATGATTTGTGGGATAATGATAAGAGTGCTGTTAATGAGGAAAATCTCAATATAGAGGAGGGATTAAGTAAAATCCTTTCGTAATCTTAACATTCATCCGCTCATTGGGAGCGGATGAATGTTGAAGTTTAATTTAATGCTGTTACTTACAATTTAAAAATCCGAATATTGATTACTTCATTGCACTGCACCAGGCGTAACACATAAAATCCTCTGCGCTTGTCTTTGAGTGCATTCGTAAACTGCTCGCTAAGTTGATCTACAGTACCTTCGCCATTAGCAATGATTACACCGTTTGGATCAAGCAAGGTTCCAGTCAGTAAGGTTTCCTCATTGCCTGGCAAGGTGAATAGATTGACTTCACCAAATGTAGGGTTGGGGAATACACCAAATACAGGAATGCAAGGTCGAACATCTATGATGTTAAGCTTAAAATTTGTTTGCGCACCTTTCAGAAGATTGCCTGATGATTCAATTGAGAATAAAACATGTTCTTGTCTGCGTTCACGAAAAACATCACTATTGGGTGAAACTGTAAAAGAAACAATAGAATCTCCAGGTTCAACCTGTAAGGTTATTCGACCTTGCACAATACCCGGGCTGGTAGTGTAATCCCAACGGTTTCCATAAAGTACACCAGGACTGTTAAAAGTGCGGATCACCACGGTGTGTGTTGTATCGGCTGGGGACGATAGTTGTAAGGTAACCTGATAATTACCACTTCCTTCTTCACGATCAACCTCAGCTTCGCTAAATGCGATCGAGCTAAGATCATTGTCATTTATAGTTAGTGAAAATGTATCATAGCCTTGTAGGATTAAACCATCGGTTGGTAAAATCCTAAACGTAAGCGTTTCTGCAGTTTCATCTAATAAATCGTCTACCACATTTATCAGGACACTCGCTGATATACTACCCGCTGGTATTGATATTGAAATAAGAGAAGCTGACGCTGCTGGGCTTGTAAAAAGGTCAACACCATAAGCAACTGTACTTTCGGGTTCAATAGATAGTGTAAGTACCTTGTCTGATACCGAAGGCCTTGAAAATTGTAAGTGTACCAATACTGAATCTGTTTCTTCTTGTACAACAGCAAAGGCATCTGTAAATGAGACAACAGGTGTAATAAACTGGTAACGAACCATCACAGGTAAATGATCAGAAGTTGTGTTACCGTAATTAGGTATAGCATTGAAAGGAGTCACTACTTTTTCTGAACCCACCAGGTATTCCTCTTGAAGATCATTGCTGATGATTTGGTGATCGATCATATCATTAAAGCTTACTGTCGATTTTGCTCCAGCTAAACTTAATGCACGCGTAATCGGTAAATAGGAAGCTGTGTCATTGACGATGGTGGCATAAGAAGAAGGTCTGCCTGAAACAATAGATTGATCCAGGTCGTCATTTAAATCACCAAGAATAATAACTTGCTGATGAGCATAGTGGGCATCTAATGAATCTTTTAGCACCTGTGCGTCATAAACCCTGCGGTTAAAGTCGGATACTGTACTGCCTGACTTGGCATGCAGATTAACAAAATTTATCCTTTCTGTTGTTCCGTTAATGGTAACATTAGCCGTCAGCAGGAACGGAATTCGTCCGCTAGACCAAAAACTACTTGGATCTCCGGTAGGGTAATTAGGCAACAAAGAAGAATTAATGAGTCGGGCTGAGTCGTATAGATTTTCAAACATGGCGCGATAAGAAACTACTTCAACAGTTGTACTGTCGTAAATAAAACACACCTTCTGTGGAGGAAAATCATTGCTTGGTCCTTCAAAAGAGCGAGAGAAGCGATCGGAACACACTCCCTTATAGCCGGGTAATTGAGCAATCAATGCGCTAAACAATGAATCACTGGAAACCTCCTGCACCGCGATTACATCTGCCTGCAGTGAAGTGATTACTTTTCGCGCATTTTCAAGTTGAAGCACTTCGTCTACCGGACCGAATTCCTCTGTGTAGTCTTCCCGTTCTGCTCCAAAAAATTCCAGATTCCAGTTGACAACATCAAAGGTGCTGGTATTAGGGATGGAGTCAGCAGGATTTTGTGGTTCAATAGCTCCGGGCACATCTTCGCGGAAGCGAGGAAGTAATTGTGCATTTGTACGGAAACGACCTACTACACCAGTGATATTAACCAGACCCTGTGGTTTGCTTAATCCAGGAAGATTAGTATCGCCATCAATACGTAAGTCAGCTTGTATCGTATCGTTTGTGATGCGCTCAGTACTTTGCGGGTAAAACACAAAAGACTTGTTGACTAATTCAACCTGCTGTACAGTTACCAATAGACCTTCGTTGCTCGCCAACTCTGAAAGGCTTATTACTTTTGGTGCAAGAATGCGTGAAGAACTGTCTGGTTTTATAAAGGAGATATTGGCACCACTAATCTGCTTCTGATCATTGAAAACACCGATAGGCCCCGTAACGATAACACTATCACCAATAACCACGCTGTTGCTTAAGGTAAAGTCAAATACTGGAATACCACCAGTAGCATCTTGCACATAAGCAGGGCTTCCTAATTGATTACTGGTTGTAATACGACCTGCTACTGTCACTTTACTGCCAACGCTTCGGATTCGCGCCTCAGCAATAGAGATAATATTAATGATTGGATCATAACCACTTCCTGTCACAGCAAGACTTTCGGTTAGTGCACCATTGCTATGGTAAATGCTGTCTGTAAAAGCACCATTAATGTCTGGTTGAAATTTAACATACACTGTGGTGCTGTCAATAACATTGAGTGTATCAGAAAAATTAATCTGATCTAGCGAAAGCAGAAATGTAGAAGAGGTGGAAACTATTGAGCTGATCGAATCAGTAAGATTGCTGCCTGTAACCAGGTATTGTAAAACCTTACTTGCACCAATATTTATTTCGCCAAAATTAAGAGAAGCCGGGGTGAAGGAGAAAGCAGGCTGATCAGATGGAATACCAACAGGAGTAAGCGAAAAGTCGTCAATGGCAAGTGCGTCATCGGAACTGGCCACATTGAAGTCCGTCCATCGCATCCAGAAAGTTGCCCCTGCAGGTATGGATAAACCTGTTATGGTATATAACAAATTACTTTTATTGACTGGTGCGTTTCCATTCAGCGCGCCAACAGTTCCCGACACGGTAGGTGCTATGAAATCAAGACTGTCAACATCTGTCCAGGTACCATTAGTCAACGATGTAGCACTTACACTAAATTGAAAATCCAGGCGATCGGCTTGTGTGCGTGGTGTGGCACCCAGGCGCCACTGTTCACCTGTGTAAACTATTTGCAGTTCTGTGATAGTTGCTCCGGTATTGTTAATAAATCCTGCTCCTATAAATGGGATCAGGGAACCAGATTGGAGTCCGCCCAATGCGCGATCACTTGCGTCTAACCCAAGGCTGAAGGTATTACCTGCATTAGATGAACCAGTGCCTGCTGCATAAGTCGTGTTAGCATTCGTTCCAGTTTCAAGGAATGTCCAGCCGGCAGGCAGCGTACTAATATCATTGGTTGTGCCGGTTGCGGATAATGAGTTAAAGTCTTGTGTATACGCACTATGTAGCGTATTTAGACTTACCTGCGCCTGAGAGAAGGTAACGGTAGTGGTTACCAATACCCAAAACGCTAATTGTTTAAGTAGTAGAGGTTTTATCATGATAAGGTTTTTAATTCCATGAAGGTAAGGAAGCTATATGAAGAGTACATTTCCTCAGCATTAAATATATTTTTTTAGGTATCATTAATTTGTGCTGCTTCAGTAATTCTGCTGTGCTATGCATCAATGGATACCTTAATATTAAGGTATCATTGAGTAGTTGCTTTCATGCTGATTACATGTTTACGAAGCTTTTCTATCAGCACTACATAGAGTATTTCCTGATGTTTATCAACTGACTGATTCTGGACATTTTGCTCGTTGAAGAGTACTGATCAACTTTTTTAAATCTTTTGTAAATATTTATGCAACAATTGCACCTTCGAAATTGAAGTTCAATCCTGTTTTGCTTCGTAGGCCAGCTTATTCTTACACGAATAGATGTTCGCAGATACTGAATTTGTAATCTGAACCCTCGTGAAGCAATGATGTTTTTGTCGATGAGTTTCTGCTATGAACTTTGACTTGACTTATAGAGCAACGAGGTGACTATTGGTACTTTACCACTGATACTTGCACCAGTGGAATTCTTGCTGATGTAAGGAAACGCTCAACAATTAAAGTTTCTCAATCGCATTTGGACTCAACTTTAACATGACTAAGCCTATGCTGCAATGAAAACGGTGCTGCTGTTATTGAGTACTGATCGGTTTGCCATACCACTGATCCGCTATATGGTACTTGAAGGAAAACGATACGGGTGGAAGACTTGTATAGGAACCATGTTCGACAGCTCTTTCACGGATCGTATTCGCGAAGAGAAAATCAGCAACGATTTAATATTTGTAGCAATCACTGATTTTCGGCAATGTGATGCGGCCATCAGAAAATGTGATCTGGTCATCGGGATGGTGCCGGATGTTATGTTGTTGCAGATCGCTGACAGCTGTATTGATCATCGCAAGCCGCTCGTTTCACCTTCACGATTAAATCGTCAGCTCTTTGCCAGAAAGGCTGCCGCAGAAGAAAATCAAACGCTGATTCTTATGGAGTGTGGTTTCGCTCCGGGTATTGATCATGTTACTGCCAAAAATGTTATCGATACCATCCATGTCAAAGGAGGCACAATCACTTCATTCAAAACCTATAGTGGAAGTCTTGGTGCTGAAGATTCGATAGACAATCCCTGGGAATTTAAAGTGACTGAACCTGTGGGGGAGGTCATTAATATGGGGAAGGGAGCCAACAGGCACATTGTAAAAAATCAAATTCAACACGTTTCTCAACAGATGCTGTTTTCGCGCAGAGAGCCACTGTCGATTAATGGAATTCGCAATGCACTGGTTATTCCCGAGGATGATTCTCTGTATTACAAAAAAACGTATGACCTGAAACAAGCGCATACCGTTGTAAAGGGTCGTATCATACGTAAAGGCTTTGATACGTTGTGGAATTTATTGATAGGACTTGGGTTTACAAATACAACTTCTAAAATTGAATTATTCGAGAATAAATCATTTCTGAATTATTTGAGATCACTCGTACAGTACAAACCTGAGGAGTTACTGGAACTTAGTCTGAAGCGTCAGACAGGCGCAACACCCGATGACCTTGAAAAATTGCGTTGGCTTGGATTGTTTGACGAAAGCTGGCCTGAAGGTTACCGCGAAGTAACGCCAGCCATTTTGCTGCAATACCTGATGGAGCAAAAACTATCCATGAAAGCTGATGACAAAGATTGCATTGTCATGCGCCATGAGCTTGACTATACACTTGGTGAATACGAACATCATTTTACCGCTACCTTAATCTCGCAAGGGGAGGACCGGAAGAATTCTGCTCTGGCCAAAGCCATCGGGTTAACCACAGGTGCTGCTGCAAGAGCCGTGCTGCTCGATGATATTCAGCTAAAGGGGTTGCACACACCGGTGATAAAGAAAATTTATGAACCCATACTCAGTGAGCTGCTCGATTTGGGCATTGCATTCCAGGTAGATGAAAAGAAAGTGAGGAGGAGGGAGGCGGCATTTATGCCGGAAATGATGCACGAACTGAAGACATCCGGGTAAAGATGATGAACAAAACTGCTTAATGATGATACCTCATTTATGCCCATGAACATTTCGCTGCTCACCCTTCACTTTCTGAAAAAATGCAGCCGCATTGTTGCCTTGAGCCTCAAGCATGTAAGAGAACCGTTGCACGATCACAAATTCAAAAGAAAATTATCAACCCCAACTACTATGAAAAAAGTTATCGACTTCCTGAAATCAGAAACGCTTGTGTTTTTGACATTAATATTTGTGCTGGTGGCACAGATTATTCACACCATGTATATTTTCGAACGCATTCGCGTAGCAGATATGAGCTTTGTAATCGGTGACTATCACATCACTGCCCTGAATTGGACACACGCACTCATTTTTTCGTTTGCCATTGAATCTGCTATTCTGATGTTTATTCTTAATGGAAAGCGACTTCCCTCAAAAATTTATGCTGTGGCTTCCTTCGCCACAAATATCTTGTATTACGGTACCTGGAAACTTGACTATCCGGAAATGGTTGCCACGGTAATCGCGAGTTCCATGCTGGCAGGATCCATCTGGTTCTTCTCAGATCTATTCGCTGAAAAAATTGAACTACTTCCCTTTGGTCAATCACAGGAAGATTTGAAGAAATTCCTAGCTACACAGGAATTAGAGGAGAGAAATAAAATGGCTTTTAAAAAGGTGATGTAATAGTTAAATTTTTAGATACTATCCAGTCCTGACAAACATGAATGTGTTTATCGGGGCTGGATGATTTAATTGAAGTAACTGCAACTGTAGGCTATAAGATTTGCTCCCATTTTCAAAGCCTCTAGTCTTTTAGCTTCCGGGTCGTTGTGCACACGTTGATCTTCCCAGCCATTACCCAGGTCAGACTCATAAGAATAGAAAACGATAAGTCGCCCTTCATACAAAAGCCCCAAACCTTGCGATGGCTTGCCATCATGCTCGTGTATTTTGGGTAGTCCCTTGGGAAAATCAAACTTCTGATGATATACGGGATGGTCGTACGGAATTTCTATTAACTCAAGTTCTGGTAATACTTTCTTTAATTCCAGTCGGATAAATTTATCCATACCATAGTTATCATCAATGTGCAGAAAACCGCCTGCCAACAAATACTTTCTCAGATTAGCCGATTCCAAATCATTAAAAATAACATTACCGTGTCCGGTCATATACACATAAGGATATAGAAAGAGATCACTGCTGCCAACCTCTACTACATCTTCTTCACTTGCCAAAGCGGTATTCAATTCTTTATTACAAAAAGATATTAAATTGGTCAAAGCCGTTTTATTGGCATACCAATCGCCCCCGCCATTATATTTAAGTCTGGCAAGTTTAACTTGTGCCATGCCGCAAACAGAAGCAAGCCACAAAAACATGAGTAAACCGTATCCTACGCATTTTTTAGCCATACAATAAAAATTCTGATCCCTGCATTAAACCTTTAACAGTAGTATCTGTCAAAGCAACAAAAATTACCAAGAACTTAACGATACACGTATGAAACCTAGCAAATTTTTGAAACTCACGAGCCTTCTTTTGCTTTTCTTTTTTTCGGCCGCCATTATTTCCTGTAATGATGAAAACCGATTAACCCTGAAAGATAGCCAGGATATCGCGGAAGATGCATTAACAGACTCATATTTTGAAGATGCAGATGACATGTCCTCATTGGCAATTCAGTCAGATGCTTCAACGGCAGGGGGTGCTACTTCTGCATCGAGCAGACAAATTTCAGTTTCCGATTCCCGATTTTGTGCCGGAGTGGTAGTGACCATTGCCATGTCACCTAACTCTACGCAAGCTGTACCTGTAGGAACGATCACCATCGATTTTGGCGCAGGTTGCACCGATCCGAAAGGCAATGTGCGCACTGGTATCATTACGGTTGCCTTTAATGGAAGAAGATTTCAACCAGGTTCAACCTTGGTTTGGACAACCAATAACTACACGATTAATGGTGTTGAATTAGAAGGAACCAGGACCCTGACGAACATAACCGGCAGCACTGAGGAAGCGCCTAAATTTCAGATTGAATTGGCTGGTGGTAAAGCCACTTTCCCCGATGAATCTGTAGCCACAAGAGAAGCGTCTTTCACCCGCGAATGGATACGTGCCGCCAACCCCGTAAATGATGAGATGCGCCTCGAAGGCAGTGCTGAAGGTACAAACAGGGCTGGTGTTGCTTACGCCATGACCATACAAGAAACCCTGGTTTTTAAACGTGCTTGCGGTTTCCCTGTATCCGGAGTTAAAATCTATACCAAAGAGGGAAAGGTCATTACCATTGATTATGGTGATGGAACATGCGACAGACAAGTAACTTATACAGTTGGAGACCAGAGTATTACCACCAACGTAGGCAATAATTAAATGCCATAAGACCATCTTTAAAAGGCTGCTTCTCTACGGGAGGCAGCCTTTTCTAATTTTGGATCTCGTTTTTTTAAGCTTTTGATTTTCAGGGGCTGGCAAAGAGACCTATCTTTGATTGAATTTTTTCGACATGAAGCAGTATTTGGACTTAATGCAGGAAATCCTTGACAAAGGCTCTTTAAAAACCGACAGAACCGGAACCGGAACCTATTCTGTATTTGGCAGACAATTGCGATTTAATTTAGCAGAAGGCTTTCCCCTGGTGACCACTAAAAAACTACACTTACGGTCTATCATTTATGAATTGCTATGGTTTTTAAATGGCGATACCAACATTAAATACCTCAACGACAACGGAGTATCTATTTGGAATGAGTGGGCTGATGAAAATGGCGAGCTTGGTCCCGTTTATGGTTCGCAATGGCGCAGTTGGCCTGCACCCGATGGTCGTCATATCGATCAAATCACACAAGTACTTCAACAAATAAAAAACAAACCAGATTCACGCAGGCACATTGTTACGGCCTGGAATCCAGCCGAAGTAGATAAGATGGCTTTGCCACCTTGCCATGCACTATTTCAGTTTTATGTAGCCGATGGTAAATTGTCCTGTCAGCTTTACCAACGCAGTGCCGACTACTTTTTGGGCGTGCCGTTCAATATTGCCTCCTATGCTTTAATGACTTATATGTTTGCGCAGCAATGTAATCTCTTGCCGGGTGAATTTGTGTGGACCGGGGGTGATGTGCATTTGTATACTAACCATATTGAACAGGCAAAACTGCAACTAAGTCGTGAGCCTTATGCTATTCCGCAGTTGGTTATTAAGCGCAAACCTGAGTCATTATTCGATTACAAATTCGAAGATTTCGAGATTGTAAACTACCAGTCACACCCATCCATAAAGGCGCCCATTGCAGTTTAAGTAGCATTGCTTTAGCAGTCTTTAGCTTCTTGTATAATCATTTTGTTTAAGTATTTTTTGAGCAACCCTGTAATTACTGGGGTATAGCTTCTACATATTCCCCGAATTATGGCAGAAAAAAGCAGCATTTTCGATATGATTGGCCCGGTAATGATCGGTCCGTCAAGCTCCCACACCGCAGGTGTGGTGCGCATAGCGCGTGCTGCCCTTAAATTATTGGGTAGCGTGCCAGAAGAAGCCGAAATTACATTCTATAACTCATTTGCCAGAACCTACGAAGGTCACAGCAGCGATAGAGCAGTTATTGGTGGCTTGCTGGATTTTAAAACAGATGACAAACGCATTAAGGATTCTCTGGACCTGGCAGCCGAACATGGGCTTACATATAAGTTCAAATCAGTAGGGAATGCCTCAACCATGCATCCAAATACCATACGCCTTGTATTGAAGAAAGGCGAAAAGCAAATAGAAGTATTGGGTGAAAGTAAAGGTGGTGGGATTATCAACATTGCGGAAGTCAATGGTTTTAAGGCTGATTTTACAGCCAATCTTCATACCCTCATCATTTTTGCTGATGATGTAAAAGGTAGTATCGCTTTTATCGCCAACATCTTAGCACATGACGAATGTAATATTGCTACCATGAGCGTTTCCCGTAAGGGTAAAAATGACCTTGCCTGCCAGGTCATAGAAATGGATTCCGGCATCAAGGGTGTAACATTAGCTTACCTCGAGAGTCTAAGCTGGGTAAAACAAATCATTTACATACCAGACATCGATAAATAACCATGAAAAAGTGTTTTACTATTATTCTAATTGCATTAGCAGGAACAGGTTTTGCCCAGGAAACTGGCAAGGTCTGGACGCTCAAAGAATGCGTTGACCATGCGCTGGCCAATAACCTGGATGTTCAACGTAGTATCTATGGGGTAGAAAATTCGGAGATTGACCACAACCAGGCCAGGTGGGCAATGGCTCCTACCCTTAACGCGAGTTCTTCTTATGGTTTTAATTGGGGGCGTTCAATCAACCCGGTTACTAACCAGTTTACAACAAGAGAGATCAACTCGATTAGCCCGAATGCCAACAGTTCTGTAACGCTCTTTAATGGTCTTCGTATTCAGAATACCATTAAACAGACATCCAAAAACCTGGATGCTTCAGAGGCTGATCTTGAAAAGTCCAAGAATGATGTGATACTAAGTGTGATCAACCTTTACATCACTGTTGTTTTTAATAAAGAGTTATTAGAGAATGCGCGCTTTCAGTTAAGCTCAAGCCAGCAGCAGTTAGATCGTACAAAAAGACAAGTTGAGGCCGGAGCACTACCAAAATCAAATGAATTGAATTTGGATGCACAAGTAGCTACAAATGAACTGAATGTTATTAACCGCGAAAACGCTTTGGCTTTGTCCTTGCTGCAATTAAAACAAGGATTACAGATTCCAGCCTCGCAGGATTTTGATATTGAAGTGCCGGCTATAGCTGTACAGGATTTATTACTTGAAAATTCACGCGAACAGATTTATGATATAGCGCGACAGAACCTGCCTGAAGTACGCAGTGCCCGATACAGGGTTGAAAGCAGCAACTATGCATTAAAAGCAGCGAAAGGTAGTTTGTATCCACGCTTATCATTGAGTGGTTCAATGAGTAGTAATTACTCAAGCGCCAATGACGAACCTCAGCCAGTAATTGAAGATGGCGTTGACATTGTACCCGGCACTACACCCATTGGCTTTGTTGATGGCTCTACAACGCTTGTTTATGGATATAGTGCAAGATTCAGAAATTTTACAGATGGTTATGGTTACAGAGATCAACTTCAAGACAATATTTTCCGTCAGGCGGGTATAACTTTAAGTATTCCTATTTTAAATGGATTCCAGACAAGAGCAGGCATTCGCAGGCAAACCATTAATAGGCAATTGGCAGAGATTACATTAAAGCAAACAGAAAACACCTTGCGCCAAAATGTAGAAACTGCTTATAACGATGCTTTCGCAGCTTCTAAAACCTACTCATCATCCTTAAAGCAGGTTCAAGCCCGCGAAGAAGCTTTCCGCATGACGAAACAACGTTTTGAAATTGGCGCAGCTAACTTTGTAGAATATCAGGTGGCTGAGAATGATCTCTTTCAGGCTAAAAGTGATTTAGCCCGCGCAAAGTATGATTTCATATTTAAGAAAAGACTTTTAGACTTCTACCAAGGTAAATCCATTCTTGACTAATTAATTACTAACACTCATGGCAAAGCAAAACAAGAAATCGAATAAATTAATATACTGGCTGATCGGTGCAGTAGTAGCCCTTCTACTCTTTGTGATAGTGGGTAAGTCTGCCGGATGGATTGGTAAGTCTAAAGAGCTGGAAGTTGATCTGGCAAAAGTAAAACGTGTAAGCATTGTTGAAAAAGTAAGTGCTTCCGGAACAGTGCAGCCGGTAACAGAGGTAAAAATTGCACCAGAAGTTTCTGGTGAGATTCGCGAGTTGATCGTAGAAGAAGGTGACTCAGTACAACGCGGTCAGCTATTAGTAAAGATTCGCCCTGATACCTGGTTGTCCCAATTAGAACGTGCTGAAGCATCATTGAGCCAGCAGCGTGCAAACTTAAAATCATCAGAAGCAGCCTTGTCTCGTGCCGAAGCTACTTTTATCCGAGCTGAACAAGATTACAAGCGTCAGGAGAAATTATGGAAGGAAAAGGTAATTGCTGAATCAGAATGGCAATTGGCACAGCAGAACTTTAAAGTAGCTGAGAACGACTTAAAGTCAGCGAAACAATCGTTAGAAGCTTCAGGCTTTATTGTAAAAAGCAGTGAAGCAACTGTGAGGGAAGCAACTGAAAACGTGCGTTTAACAAGCGTTGTTGCACCGATGAATGGTATCATTTCGAAATTGAGTGTAAAGAAAGGTGAACGTGTAGTAGGTGCTCAAACCATGACAGGTACAGAACTGTTGCGCATTGCCGATCTTAACTTAATGGAAGTAAGGGTAAATGTTAACGAGAATGACATTGTTCGTGTTCACCAGGGGGATACAGCCATTATTGACGTAGACGCTTACTCATCGCAGAATAAGAAGTTCAAAGGACTTGTAACGCTGATTTCTAATACAGCAAAGGATAAGTTATCTGCAGATGCTATTACAGAATTTGAAGTACGCATTTCAATTTTAAGATCATCGTATGAAGATCTGATTAAAGAAGGAAATAAATATCCTTTCCGTCCGGGTATGACAGCCTCTGTTGATATTATTACTAAGAGAAAGGACAACGTATTGTCAGTTCCTTTAGCAGCTGTAACCACGCGTAATCCTGAAAAGGATAAGAAAGTGGGTACCAGCGCACCTTCAGAAAATTCACAGCGTCAGGTGCAGAATGATGATAAGAAAAAGGCAGAGAAAGCCATGGAAGATAAAGTGGTGGTATTTATCAACGAGAACGGTTCGGCTAAAATGATCGAAGTGAAGACAGGTATCAGTGACTATGATAATATCGAAATCATTGAAGGATTATCTGACAGCGCTGAGGTTGTAACCGGGCCCTTCCTGGTAGTATCGAAACGTTTGAAAGACGGTGAGAAAATACAGCAAGCGAATAAGCAAGTAACTAAGGAAGAACCAAAATAATCTTCTTTACAAGGGGGCTTGGCCAAAAGCTTCTTTCCTGATGACATGAAAACGTCTTTGTTCCCTTGGAGCAAAGACGTTTTTATTTTGAATCACTTGCTTTTACTACCTTTGCCACAAATTACAATTATGGTAAAGCATCCGTGGCACGAGGTAGCAGTAGGTAAGAACCCTCCCGAACACATTAACTCAATTATAGAGATCCCTAAAGGATCAAGAGCAAAGTATGAAATCGATAAAGACAGTGGTTTGATCATGTTGGATCGCGTGCTTTACGCCTCCATGTATTATCCACAGAATTATGGTTTCATCCCTCAGACATTGGGTGAAGATCATGACCCGCTGGATGTAATGGTATTAACACAAGTTACCGTAGTGCCCCGTTGTTTGATTCCATCAAAGGTAATTGGTGTAATGCGGATGATTGACAAGGGTGAGCCTGATGATAAAATTATAGCCGTTGCAGAAGGAGACGCCAGCGTTGGTCACATTAATGATGTAAGTGAACTCCCTGAATATTTCCGTGTAGAGTTAAAGCACTTCTTTGAAGAATATAAAACACTTGAAAACAAGAAGGTGATCGTTGACGAATTCCAGTCAAAAGAGAAGGCCATGCAAATCATTGTAGAATGTGTTGAACGATACAATAAAGAGTTTCGAAAGTGAGAATTGGTTACGATGCCAAGCGCTTGTTCAATAATTTTACCGGACTCGGTAATTACAGCCGCTTCATTGTAAAAGCAATTCGCACTATTAATCCTGGCGATGAGGTTATCCTCTTCTCGCCAAGGATTAAGCAACATCCCGAAACAGAAGAATACCTCGACCCTGCAAAATACACCACTGTACAAGCGCCAGGCTGGATTGCCCGGTTGAAGCTGGGTAGTTACTGGCGCACCGCCTTGCTGAAGCATGAAGCCGTAAAGCATAAGCTTGATATTTTCCATGGCATGAGCCATGAATTACCGGCTGGTATTTCATCAGTTTGTAAATCGGTTGTAACTATACACGATTTAATTTTTTTGCGGTATCCTGAATTATATTCTGCCATTGACAGGTGGATATATACGAGAAAGGTTAAATATGCCTGTGCAACAGCGCACGTAATTGTTGCTATTTCTGAACAGACCAAACAAGACCTTATTGATTTTTTGCAAATACCTGCAGATAAGATCAAGGTGGTGTACCAGGGTTGTCACCCTAATTTTCACAGCGTGGTCAGTGAAGCGATTAAACAGGAGGTACGGAAGCGCTATGCTTTGCCAGCGAAATTTATTTTAAATGTTGGCACCATTGAGCCACGCAAGAATGCCTTACTGATATTAAAGGCGATGGCCCTCTTACCTGAACCGGAAAGGATGCCATTAGTAATTGTTGGCAGGGCTACAAAGTATGTAGAACAACTTCATGCTTTCGCTGAGGCGAATCAATTGACAAGTCACATTCATTATTTGCATAAGGTTGATTTTAAGGATCTTCCGGCTATCTATCATCTCAGTGAGGTTTTTGTTTACCCTTCCATTTTCGAGGGTTTTGGTATTCCTTTGGTAGAGGCTATCGCGTGCAGAACACCCGTAATTACCTCAACAGGTTCTTGTTTTAGTGAGGCTGCGGGTGCAAATGCCATGTATATTTCACCAGAGGATGCCGATGGACTGGCAAAAGCGATTCTGAAAATAAAGAAGGACAACAAACTCAGGGAAGAAATGATAGAACAATCATTTCAATACATTCAAAAATTTAGCGAAGCGAAGATCGCTGCCGACATGATGGCTGTTTATCAATCTTTAGTGTAAGAGCTTTTGCCCATAGGCGATAAGCTCCATGAGCCAGGCAATGCCCATATGTATAATGATGCCACCCCAGATACTTCGTGTTTCATAGGCGACCACACCTAAAATATAGCCACCAAAAATGGAACTGATGGCTTCGCCCATGGGCTTGCCAAAGTGTAACATACAATAGATAACGGCCATCGGAACAATGGCGTTTCTACCCAGTATCTTGATCATACCAATCACCAGAAATCCACGAAAGAGTAATTCAACCGTAATGAAATCCAGACCATAGGCTATCTCATATAAAAGCGCGGCAGTCCATTCAGGAATTTGCAGGATCAGGTAAGCATTATTACTTCGGTACATGGGGTACTGACGCTGAAAGCTTTCAAGGAATGATGCAGATAAAAGCAATGGCAGCATCAAGAGTAGTAAATACCAATAAGGTTTCAAATCTGCCTTTTGGTTACTTAATCCATAATAGTGTTTCTCCTTATTATCGAAAATGAAATGGAAGAGCAGTAGCGGCAGCAGTATGGTAAAAAAGCTTAAGCCATTTACAGCTACTTTATAAACCCAGTAAGTTAATTGCGAATTGAAATGATCATACACAAAGCTATTCAGGTAAGGCATGGAACCATCAAGCGATAATAAGGCCAGCGCAAACAAACTATATAACCAGAAAGCGGGCTGGGTTATAAATTTTTTTGTTTTCTTAAAAAAACTTAAGAGAGCTATACTCAGGTAATAGCCACTACCATAAAAGAGAAGGTATACAAAAAACTTCGTGAAGTTACTGTACGCATCCAGGACCTTCTTTTCAAAGTCAAGACTATAATTTAAGAATATGAAAAGAGCTAAAACAATTCCGATGGAGACATAGTAAGTCAGGTGAAAATCTTCCTGAATGTGTTGTTTGAGAAGCTTCCAGATTTTTTTCATTACCAGTTAACTAACTGTTGGTAAACACGGTGAATAGGCAGGCCCATCACGTTAAAATAAGACCCTACAATTTTGTCGATGGCAATCATACCAATAAAATCTTGTGCACCATATGCACCCGCTTTGTCGTAGGGTTTATAGTTATCTATATAGTAATTGATCTCACTCAGGTTAAGCTTTTTAAAAGTCACTTCTGTGGTATCATCAAAAGCAATTTCCTTTTCTTTGGATAAAATGCAAACCCCAGTCATTACCAAATGTGTTTGACCAGACAAGTCTTGCAGCATTTGTAAAGCTTCTGGTTTGTCAGCAGGTTTATTTAAGATTTTGTTTCCGAGAATCACTACAGTATCAGCAGTTACCACAATTTCATTTTGCATGCGCGGCCGGAATACTTCGGCCTTTCGTTCTGCCAGGTATTTAGCAACACTGCCGACTGGTAATGATGCAGGGAAGGACTCATCAATATCTGGCTTCTCAACAGTAAATTCAAAACCAGCTTCTTTTAACAAATATTGTCTGCGTGGTGAACTGGATGCTAAAATGATAGGGCGATTGATGCTCATTGTCAGAATGGTGAATACACCGGACTTTTAAATTCCTCTTCCTTAATCGAACTAAACACAAAACCACAAATTACTTTGGGATAAAAGTAAGTAGACTTTTGTGGCATGGTATAGCCACTGGCACAGACGCTCTTGACTTCTTCAATGGATACCTCATTAGTAATGATGGCCATCTGCGCTTCTTCGCGGATTACTTTAGTCAGACAATCGCCAAAACTTCTATCGAAGAAAATTTTATCGGATTGGCGTTGTTCTTTACCGGGAATGCCCAATACTTTTTCAATGATGAAATAGTGCATCACCGTTAAGTCAAGTTTCTTTACAGCTTCCGGAAAGGGCCAGCTCATAGCAGCCAATGATTCGGGTTTCAATCTTACTTTGTAGGCATTCTCCTTGAAAAGCAAGGCGAAGGCCCATGGTTTACCAACAATAATCTCATTGGCGGTATCTGCATCGTCTAGTGCTTTGATAATAAAATGCTGTTCAAGCTTTTTAATGATCTCCTGTTCATTGAAATCCGCAATACCTTTAATAAGCCTGTGTGTAGGAAGGATTCTGATATCGTCCGACTCAGTATTGGTCAAATACATCAGGTGAAAATTGTAACCCTCTTCACCTGTGTGTGTTGGATTTGATTTTGTCATTTTCTGCCGATAGGCCAATGAACCTTCATACCGGTGATGACCATCTGCCAGAATAATTTTTTTTCCTTTGATTAAGTCAATAAAGATCTGAACTATGCGGGCATCATGAATTACAGCCAATACATCCTTTACACCCTGATAATCTTCCGACTCGTACAAAGGATGCAGAATAGCTTCGTCCATATAATTCTCAAGTATATGTTCAGCATCTGTATACAGGCCGTGCGTTGGACTAACATTCAGTTCTGTTTTTTCAAGCAATTCAATACGATCGTTAACGGCATTGGGTATGGTGTTTTCGTGGCGTAAAACAATATTTTCACTCCAGTCGTAAGCGCGTATATTGGCGATGAAGCCTTTGCGACAAAACTCCTTGCTTGAACCAGCCAGTTTGAAGTATTGATAGTAGACATAGATAGCTGGTAGTTTATCCTGAATGATAATGCCTTTTGACTTCCATTCTTCTAACAGGAGATGTGCTTTGTTAGCAGCATCTGGTTGTTGCGGAACTGATAAATAAATGCTGTTATGTGGATGCTTGTATAATGCCTTACGTTGTTTGTCTGAAACAACATCAAAGAGGGGGGATGTAAGCTCGTCTATATTGCCTGAAAGTTTAGGATTATAACGCCAGGCTCTGAAAGGTTTAATATCAGCCACTTGAATAGTATTTACAACGTTTAGGCTAAGCGATTTTTACGCCATTTACTTTCTTCCACAACTTCGCTGCTTTGCTGCACGGTTGTTTTATGCTGCCCGAGTACATGAGTAGCTAAGGCTGCCGCTAAAAGTTCTTCTTCGCTATTGCCTGTTTTGTTCAGTACTTCGGGTGTAAAGTAATTCTCAACGAACTTGGTATCAAACTGCCCACTCCTGAAAGCTTCATGCTTCATTACAAATTCGCAAAAGCCTAAGGTTGTCTCCAATCCTGTTATTTGATAATCCTTAATGGCCCTGATCATTTTCTCTATAGCTGCTTCTCTTGTTTCAGCATGGCAAATGAGCTTGGCAATCATTGGGTCGTAGTAAAAAGGAATACTCATACCTTGTTCAAAACCATCATCAACCCGGATGCCATGTCCTTGCGGACGAACATAAGTTTGCAGTGTTCCAATATCAGGTAAAAAGTTGTTGGCAGGATCTTCAGCATAAACACGAATTTCAACTGCATGACCTTTCATCGTGAGGTCTTCCTGTTTAAAAGGAAGTTTCTCACCCTGAGCAACTTTTAGTTGCAACTGTACAAGATCTAATCCTGTTATTTCTTCTGTTACCGGATGCTCTACCTGTAAACGTGTATTCATTTCTAAGAAATAGAAATCAAGGTTTTCGTTTAAGATAAATTCGATAGTACCCGCACCGTAATAGTTGCAGGCCTTGGCTGCATTCACAGCAGCTTCACCCATGGCTTTGCGCAAAGCGGGGGTTAACACTGCGGATGGCGCCTCTTCAACTACCTTTTGATGTCTGCGTTGTATGGAGCACTCGCGTTCAAAAAGGTGTACTACATTACCATGCTTATCTCCGAATACCTGAAACTCAATATGTCTTGGCTTGGTCACATACTTTTCAATGAAAACTGCACCATCCCCAAAAGAAGAAATGGCCTCGCTTACAGCTCGCTCCATTTGTTCTTCAAATTCAGCTTCGCTTTCAACAACACGCATACCCTTACCACCACCACCGGCACTGGCCTTTATTAATACCGGGTAACCAATTTCTTTAGCAAGTCTCTTAGCTGCAGGGATGTCATCAATAGGTTCTGCTGTGCCCGGTACCAGGGGTACGTTAAACTTGGCAACGGCAGCCTTCGCACCCAGTTTACTGCCCATGAGTTCAATGGACTTGGCTGAGGGGCCTACAAAAATTATTTTATTGTCTTCGCATAGTTGCGCAAAATCTTCATTCTCTGATAGAAAACCATAACCCGGATGGATAGCATCAGCGCCTGTTTGTTTAGCAGCGGCAATAATCTTATCCATCTTAAGGTACGATTCAGATGAAGCAGGCGGACCAATGAAAACGGCTTCATCAGCAAAACGTACATGAAGTGCATTGCGATCTGCCTCGCTGTAGACAGCCACTGTTTTAATATTCATTTCACGTGCGCTGCGCATGACACGCAAGGCTATTTCGCCTCTATTGGCGACCAATAATTTTTTGATTTGCCCCATACTTTATAGAAACTACAATGCTAAACAAATAATGTCAATGCACCAATGGTATTTTAAGCCGTAAAAATACCATAAGCAACTTACAAATAGTAAGTATCCCCTAAGTATCATGCACACTTTTATTGTTTGAAAGAAATGTTATAAACACTGGCAAAAATTGAAGCATACACGGTTGTATTAACGGCCACACAATTCATTAAACTTGAAGTCTACTTTGCATCCTTGTTTTCTTTAGAACAGAAAATTAAAGGGTAGAGGCCAGGCGACAGCCGTAATTTTTCCATTGTGCAAAATGATAGGCTGAAACTCTGTAGTAGGGGAGATGTGCGTATACCTAGAACGTTGCCTATCGATAATTAACATTTCAGGAAAAGTAAAAAAATCAGATCGACCTTGCCACGGGAAGTGTAAATGAGGAGGAGATGTTGGAAGGTAGAGACATGACAATTCAGTTATGAACTTTTGTGCTACATAGGCATTTGCTATCGTTTTGGTTCCTGGCTCAATAAGCTCGTAAACCTTCGTTTTGGCATCTGCAACTAAGCCTTTGATAAAAGCTTTCAAAAGAATGAGCTAACAGTCGTTATAAACCAATTTTGTTTATTTTTGCGGCAATAAATAGACACACTACCATGGTAGACTTATTTGAAAAGCTGAGAATGGAAGCAGGGCCTTTGGCTAAATACTCTCACCTTCCTGATGATTATTTCTTTTTCCCTAAGCTGGAGGGCGAAATTGGCCCCCGCATGAAGTTTAATGGGAAAACTGTGTTGAACTGGAGTTTAAATAACTACCTGGGACTGGCCAACCACCCTGAAGTGCGTAAGGCAGATGCAGATTCTGCAGCCCAATATGGTATGGGGTTACCTATGGGAGCGCGTATGATGTCAGGTAACTCTGTGAATCACCTGGCCTTTGAGAAAGAACTGGCTGAATTTGTAAAAAAAGAAGATGTAATGCTCCTGAACTTTGGTTATCAGGGTGTTGTATCAATTATTGATGCTATTGTTGACCGCAAGGACATCATTGTATACGATGCAGAATCACATGCCTGTATTATAGACGGAGTTCGTTTGCACATGGGTAAGCGTTTTGTGTATACCCATAACGATATGGAAAGCCTTGAGAAGCAATTGCAACGTGCTACCAGACTGGCAAATGAGACAGGTGGTGGTATTCTTGTGATTACTGAAGGTGTATTTGGAATGTCAGGAAAGCAGGGCGACCTTAAAGGCGTTGTAGCTTTAAAAGACAAGTATAACTTCCGATTGTTTGTAGACGATGCCCATGGTTTTGGTACTATGGGAAAAACCGGTGCAGGAACAGGTGAGGAGCAGGGTGTACAGGATCAAGTCGATTTGTACTTCTCTACATTTGCCAAGTCAATGGCCAGCATAGGTGCCTTTGTGGCAGGGGATAAGCACATTTTAAAATACTTGCGTTACAGCGTAAGATCTCAGATTTACGCCAAAAGCTTACCTATGCCTTTAGTGGTGGGAGGTCGTAAGCGTTTGGAGCTTTTAAAGACTCAACCTGAGCTAAAAGATAATTTATGGAAGATTACCAAGGCTATCCAGCAGGGTCTACGCGACCGTGGATTTACCCTGGGTGATACTACTTCCCCAGTAACTCCGGTATTGTTTAAAGGTGGGGTAGGCGAGGCTGCAAATATGGCTATGGACCTACGCGAAAACTATGGAATTTTCTGCTCTGTGGTGATCTATCCTGTTGTGCCTAAGGATGTTATCATGTTTCGCATTATCCCGACAGCAGTGCACACGATTGCTGATGTGGAGGAGACTTTAACAGCTTTTTCAGCCTTGAAAGTGAAGCTGGATGAAGGTTTTTACCGTCAGGAAGCATTGGTATCGGTAACAAAAGCTGTTTAAAAAAAGCGTTAAAAACGTTGAATTTTAAGGTTTTTCTTTAAATTGGCGTTCAGAAACCTATTTTTAACTCTTTAAATTGATAGAAAAAATGCAAAAACTCCAGGAATTGAAAGACCTGTTGGCATCTCTTGAAGGAGATTTCGACAAGTTCTATAACAAAGGCAATAGCGCAGCGGGTACTCGTATCAGAAAGGGTATGCAGGACGTAAAAAACCTGGCACAGGTTATCAGAACTGAGGTTCAGGACGTAAAGAACAAAGCCTAAGCAAGATTTAACAAAATAAAAAGGGATGGTTTAACCATCCCTTTTTGTTTTAGCAGGATAAAGAAATTGTTAAACTGATTTCATCAACTGCTGAATTTTCTTTTTCAAACCATCAGAGGGAGGAACCAGCGGCAAACGAACATCGTGCCCACACACGCCTAATTCACTCAATACAAACTTAATTCCTACCGGATTCCCTTCTTCATACATGGGGCCATTGATATCCAACAGCTTAAATAACTCCTGACTTGCCTTAGCGTATTTACCTGCGAAAGCATACTCTTTCATTTTTCTGAAATGCACAGGATAGGCGTTAGCCAGTACAGAAATTACACCAATGCCACCGATGCTGTACAGTGGAACCGTCAGCATATCGTCTCCGGAAATCAGCATGAAGTCTTCTGGCTTTTCAGCAGCTATTTTCATGCACTGTTCCATGTTACCAGAAGCTTCCTTAATACCAATAATGTTTTTATGACCAGCTAAACGTAAAGTAGTTGC
The DNA here is from genome assembly GCF_057350905.1 of Chryseotalea sp. Taxonomy (NCBI): domain Bacteria; kingdom Pseudomonadati; phylum Bacteroidota; class Cytophagia; order Cytophagales; family Chryseotaleaceae; genus Chryseotalea; species Chryseotalea sp. The sequence goes on from NZ_JBMRCF010000010.1 coordinate 103,036, forward strand.
TGCACTCATATTAGAGGCCGTGCGCCCGGGTACATTGTACAAAATAACCGGTACAGGCGATTTGCCAGCAATAGTTTTGAAGTGTTGGTAGATGCCCTCCTGAGAAGGTTTGTTGTAGTAAGGGCTCACAGAGAGAATGGCATCAACACCATCAAAATTGGTTTGCTTCAAAGTGTCCAGCACATCTTGTGTATTGCTACCACCTATGCCATAAACAATGGGGAGATTTTTATTATTGTTGGTCTTTACAAATTCAAGGATGGCTTTTTTTTCTTCTTTAGAAGTGGTTACAGACTCCCCCGTAGTACCCATGACTACGTAATAATCAACACCCTTTGCTGTGTGGTTAAGTAAACGTTTTAGTCCTTTGTAATCAACAGCGCCATCAGCAGTAAAAGGAGTTACAAGGGCTACGCCTGTTCCGGTAAGTTTCTTCATGTGTTGCTATTTATCATGTTAGTAAGATCACATGCCTGTGGGGCATGCTGGTTTAAAGGCCAAAGTTTACGCTTTTAGCCAAGAGTATCAAATGCTTGGTTCAGATTACTGAGATGTGTGCTTAAGAAGCCAGTTTTAATTTAAGCACTTCCAGGTCGGACTGTTTCAGTGGCTTTGTTATAAAATGTACCACATTTTTAAAAGCCAGCGCTTTGTCTAGATCACTGCGGCTGTTAGAACTGGTCAGGATAACAATGCGTACATGCTGGCGTTGAGACTCAGGGATTTCTGCAAAGTTGAGTAAAAAGCCAAAGTCGTCAATTTCGGGCATATTAAGATCGAGGAAGATAAGCTGAGGCATCAGGTCTTTTTCTAAAGACTTGAGCCAGTCCAGTGCTTGTTTGGCAGAAACAAAGGTTTGGAGCTGTTTAGAAAAATTGAACACCTCCAGAAACCGCCTCTGAATGAAAAGATCAATCTCACTATCATCAATTAACACGGCCTTGTCAACAAGATTGTTCATGGGGATGAATGATGTCTATCCTAAACATACCTAAAATAACCGTTGCAACAAAAAAACAGCAAAAAAGCCACTGCCAAATTTTATACCATTGAAAAATGTAGTAAAATTGAAAGCTTAAACGTAAACTACACCATGAATCGCAAGCATCTCATAGTTACCGCATTAGGATTCGCGTCCGTGCTCATTGTTCAATCCTGTGGTTCTTCTTCAGGTGATCAGAACAAAAATTCTGATGAATTTACAGCAGCCGAAGAAAGTCTGAAAGAACAGATTGAAGAGGTTGTGTACAATATTCCTTCACCTTCAGAGATACCTTACCTGCTGCAGGCAACAGGCGCTGAATTCAATCAAAGCCTTATTAATGCCAGAACCAAAGCAGATCAATACGCCAACCGCACCGATAAGGCCGCCCTTAATCTTGGTGTTTATGCAGCTGATATTGGTTACCTGAGCTCATATGACAAATCGCAGGAAGCGATTGATTACCTGAATTCTTGTAAAGTACTGGCTGATAACCTGGGTGTTATCGGTTCTTTTGACCTTGAAGTGTTGAAGCGTTTCGAAGCGAATATTGCTAACAAGGATTCTTTGGCCATTCTATTGAATGAAACCATCAACAAAACAGAAAGCTTCCTGAAAGACGATAGCAGGAATAAACTTGCTGCACTTGTATTAACGGGTAGCTTTATTGAAAGCCTTTACATTTCAACAGGCATTGTTAAGTCTTATCCTAAGGATATGCTTCCTACGGATCAGCGTAACCTTGTGCTTACGCCAGTAATGCGTGTTATCCTTGAACAAAAAAAATCGGTTGAAGAGCTTTTGAAGATGTTGAGCACTGTAGATCAGGCGGAACCTGTTACCGGTATCATTGCTGACTTGAAAACGCTTCAGGCAGACTATGCATCACTTAACATTGAAGAACAAATCAAGAGCAACAGAGCAGATCTTGTTTTAACTGACAAGAAGCTGGAGAGCATTACAAATACGGTAGAAAAGATCAGAAAGGGAATTACCGACTAGGTATTGAGCCCCACGCATAAAAAAAGGAACCCACAAGGTTCCTTTTTTTATTTCCAATATGGCGTAAATGCTGTATTTTCAAATCTCTTTTAACCCCATACCATGAGTGAAGATGTACTTAAAACAGTACTGCAATTATTTTCTGTTGTAGCCAAGGTTGATGAAGTAACAGAAAAAGAACGCGATCAGGTACGCAATTTTCTGGAAGATCATGTAAGCCAGCCAAAAGTCGGATACTATTTAAAGCAGTTTGAAACCCTCGCTTTGCAACCGAGAGGTATGCAGTCGGAGGAAAGTATACTTCAGCATTTATGCCAGAGCATCAGTACTGAAATCACTCAAAAGCAAAAGGTAATTATTGTATTAGAACTCACCCGCATTATTGCGGCAGACAGTTCTATATCCAAAAGGGAGGATGAACTGGTAAAGACAGTAGCCAGGAATTTTAAAATAAAGGACGAAGAGACGGAGGCCATCGAGATATTTCTGGCAGGAAGAAGTCCGGAAAGACATGATATAAAGCAGGTTTTAATAATTGATGAAAGTTCTGCTGATACTTTAAAAAATGCACATCATCTGAAAAGAAAAGGGCTCAAAGGATTTTTAGCAATCCTCTGGATCGAGTCTGCTAATTTATATTGTTTAAAATACCATGGCCAGGCCGATGTTTATTTGAATGGCTCACCCGTTAAGTCTGGTGGCTTACGTTTATTACCCGTGGGTGCAGCAGTACGCTGGAGCGATGCAGAAGATCCCTTTTACTATGGAGACGTATTGGGGATATTTAAAGAATTTTCAAAAGGACCTAAAATCACCTTTGAGGGAAAAGACATCTCTTTCAAATTTAAGAACGGAAAACTCGGATTGCGCAACGTAAATCTGGCCGAAGAATCAGGAAGACTTATTGCTTTGATGGGTGCCAGCGGTGCAGGTAAGTCCACCTTATTGCATGTCCTCAATGGTTCTGAAAAACCTTCTTCAGGTCAGGTACTCATCAATGGTATTGATATACACAAAGAACCGGGCAAGATTGAAGGTGTCATTGGTTTTGTTCCTCAGGATGATTTACTGATTGAAGACCTTACGGTGTATCAGAACCTGTATTATGCAGCCAAGCTATGCTTTAGTGATAAAGACGAACAGGAAATTGATGCATTGGTTATAAAAGTGTTAGAAGATCTTGGGCTTGACACGATTAAAGATTTAAAAGTAGGCTCGCCACTTCGAAAAACCATCAGCGGTGGTCAGCGCAAGCGACTGAATATAGGTTTGGAATTGCTGCGCGAACCGGCAGTGCTTTTCTGCGATGAGCCAACCAGTGGTTTGTCGTCACGAGACTCTGAAAACATTATTGATTTGTTGAAAGAACTTTCGTTGAAGGGTAAGTTGGTTTTCACGGTGATTCATCAACCATCGTCAGACATATTTAAAATGTTTGATAAACTGTTGATTCTGGATAATGGCGGCTACCAGATTTATTATGGTAATCCTATTGATGCCGTTGTGTACTTTAAGCGTAGCATTAACCTGCTCGACAGCGATGAGGGCGAGTGCCATACTTGTGGTAACGTAAATCCTGAACAGATTTTTAATATCATTGAAACAAAAGTTATCAATGAATACGGCAATTTTACCAACGAAAGAAAAATTACCGCAGAACAGTGGAATAAATCCTATAAGAAGCAGGAACGCATACCAGCAATAGAGCCAGTTAATGAAAAGCCTGCATCCACCCTGCGAATACCCACCCGCCTAAAACAAGCGCATTTATTTTCTATGCGCGACATTCAGGCCAAGTTGCATAATAAGCAGTACCTGATTATTAATTTGTTAGAGGCACCATTATTGGCTTTTATTTTGGCCTTTATCGTTCGCTATCATAACATTGATGATAAGGTACATGTCGGATATGAATTTGGTAAAAACCTGAATATGCCGGCTTACTTTTTCATGAGCATTATTGTGGCACTCTTTATGGGCTTAACAGTAAGTGCAGAAGAGATTATTCGCGACAGGAAAATTTTAAAGCGTGAGGCTTTTCTGCACCTGAGCAGAAGCAGTTATATCGTTTCCAAGATATCGATACTTTTCATGTTGTCTGCCCTGCAAACATTGATGTTTGTTACAGTAGGCAATTTGATTTTAGAAATCGATGGGATGTTGATCAACCATTGGGCAATACTGTTTACAGTTTCCTGCTTTGCTAACTTATTAGGACTTAACATTTCATCAGCATTTAACTCAGCTGTTACCATTTATATTCTTATTCCGTTATTATTGATCCCGCAGCTTATTTTAAGTGGTGTGGTTGTAAGATTCGATAAGTTAAATCCAATCATAGGCAATACAGCCACCGTGCCTATGGTGGGCGATTTGATGGCCTCGCGGTGGGCCTTTGAAGCAGCCATGGTTACGCAGTTTAAAGACAATGAGTACGAAAAAGAATTCTATTTCTACGATAAGGTAATGGCTTCTGCGGATTTCAAGAAGATATACTTCATACCCGAGTTAGAAACCAGGCTTCAGTACTGCTTGCAATATTACAAATCAGTTGATCCGCATATTCAGGAGAAGTTAAAGCAAGACTATGCCATTATCCGAAATGAATTGAAGGGTGAAATTAAAATTACAGGTGCAAAATCATCAGGCTTTCTGGACAGTCTGAGTATGCAGAAATTTGACTCTACTGTTTATAATCGAGTTTATAACTTTTTAGGCAGTCTTAAGAAATTTTATATCAACCGCTTTAATGTGGCGGACCGCGAGAAGGAGAAGAAGATTCATGCCATGACGGATACACCGGATAAGGAAGAGGCGTATGAAAAGTTTAAGGAGCGCTACCATAACGAATCAATTGCAGAGTTTACCAAAAACTTGTCAGAACCGCACCGTGTAATTGAGAAGGATGGTAAGTTAGTGCAGAAAATTTATCCTATTTATAAAGATCCGGATCCCGATCATATTGTAGATTTTGATGCGCAATTCTATATGCCATCCAAACACTTCCTCAATATGAACATTGACACCTTGATTTTTAATACAATGGTGATATGGTCCATGACTTTGGTTTTAGCGCTTACCTTGTATTTTGATGTGTTGCGAAAAATTATTGATGGTCTGGGTAGCTTATCAGACCCTGTTTATAAAAAATAGGTAAGCATGTTTTTTGTACTTTCTAAGTTATTGAACTTCTTAATACAGCCACTTTTTATTGTGGCTGTATTATTATTACTCAGCCTGATTATCAGAAAAGAAAAACTTAAAAAGATTTTACTGATTGCGGGTTTTGCTTGTTTGTTATTTTTCTCCAACGACTTTATTGCCAATGAAGTCATAACCTGGTGGGAATTACCCTCGCAGCCGTATAGTGAAATGCGAACATACGAAGCGGCAATTTTATTAACGGGCGTGGCACAGCATAAGAACACGGGGCCAACTGATCGCATTTACTTATATATTGGAGCCGACAGGGTAAACCATACAGTAGAATTATATAAAAGAGGCATTGTAAGGAAGATAATTATTAGTGGAGGAGTTAGTGATGCAGATTACGAAGGAACCCCTGAAGCTATTAAGCTTAAGCAGTTAATGAAAGTGATGAGTGTTCCGGACAGCGTTATTTGGCTGGATCCTTATTCAAATAACACACATGAAAATGCTGTTAACTCAAAATTGATGATGGACAGCATTCACCTGAAACCAACAGACTGCCTCTTGGTTACATCGGCCTTCCATATGCGCAGGGCATTGGCTTGTTTTGAGAAGCAAGGTGTAGGGATGGATTATTTCACCTGCGATTTCCGGTCTCGTCCACGAACCTTTAAGTTTGATACCTTGTTTATTCCAAAACTTGAAGCTGTTGTAGTATGGCAAAAGCTTTTGAAAGAATGGGTAGGTATGATTGCGTATAAAATTGCTGGTTATATTTAATATTATGAGAGTATCGTTAATTTTTTTAATTGTGTGTTTGTTCGCTTGTACGGGTAAAAGTGATAAGCCATCAACATCGAATGAAGTAACTGCGCCTGAAGCCATTTTACCGAAGGGACAAGTATTAATAGAAGCAAGTGATTGCCAAACTTGCCACCATGTAAAAAATAGTTTGGTAGGGCCTTCTTACACTGCTATCGCAGACAAATATGAGAACAGCGCAGAAACCACAACATACCTCACCTCAAAAATTAAATTGGGTGGCAGTGGTGTGTGGGGCGATTCGCCTATGTTAGCGCATCCTACACTATCTGACGAAGATGCAGCTGAAATGGTAAGCTACATCATGTCTTTTAAAAACAGTCAATAACTGCATTTAGAGCTCATCTCCCCATTTAGCGGGAACTTGCAATCGATTTCGGTATTATTTATTGAGTTTTACACAGGCATAGCCAAAGTCATTTTTATCTTTAAGAATGACTAAGAACAGCATTTACAACATTATCCTCTTTGCCTTGTTCACGGCCGGCTGCTCACAGCCTAAAGAAAAAATCAGTCCGCCTATGGAGAAGCAAGCAACCGAAAAGCTGGTCGTTTATCAGCTCATGACCAGGCTTTTCACCAACACCAATACTACGAACAAACCCTTTGGCTCTATTGAAGAAAATGGAGCTGGAAAATTCAATGACATCAACGATCAGGCATTACAGTCATTAAAAGCATTAGGCATTACGCATGTGTGGTATACGGGTATATTGGAGCATGCTACCATGACTGACTACTCGGCTTACGGCATTAGCAAAGATGATCCGGATGTGATTAAAGGTCGTGCAGGTTCACCCTATGCCATTAAAGATTATTATGATGTTGATCCTGATCTGGCTGTCGATGTAAAAAACAGAATGCAGGAGTTTGAGAGTTTAGTAAACCGCACACACAAAAACGGTCTTAAACTTATTATTGATTTTATACCAAATCATGTGGCACGTACTTATAAGTCAGATGCCAAACCTGCGAATGTACGCGATCTGGGTGAGGATGATGATACACGTGTTGCATTTAAAGCGACCAATAACTTTTACTACTTACCAGGAGAAAGTTTCAGGGTGCCTGAAGAAAGTGCGAAAGCACTTTATCCCGGCAAAGATGGTCGCTTCGAAGAAATACCAGCCAAGGTTACAGGTAATGATCAGTTCACAGCATCACCAGGTATCAATGAGTGGTTCGAAACTGTAAAACTGAATTATGGAGTAGATGTACAGAATGGAAAAATAAATTACTTCGATCCTATTCCGAATACTTGGGAGAAAATGAGGGATATACTTGTGTTTTGGGCAGGTAAGCAAGTAGATGGATTCAGGTGCGATGTGGCAGAAATGGTTCCTGTTGAATTCTGGAATTGGGTGATACCGCAGGTAAAAGAAGTAAACCCTGAGATTGTTTTCATTGCAGAAATTTATAACCCTGCGGCCTACAGCAATTATATTTCCAATGGTCGTTTTGATTATTTATACGAAAAGGTAAAACTCTATGATACACTACGCCTGCTGATTGATAAAAAGAGAAGCACATTAGATATAGATGCGATTCAACAAAGCCTGACAGGTATTAACAGACACATGTTACACTTTTTGGAAAATCATGACGAGCAACGACTTGCTTCTCCATTTTTTGCCGGCAATCCTTTTCGTGCTTTACCGGCCATGACTATCAGCGCAACGCTTGATGCAGGTCCTGTTATGATTTACTTCGGACAGGAGGTAGGTGAACCAGGTAAGGGTGCAGAAGGATTTTCTCAGGAAGATGGAAGAACCACCATCTTCGATTACTGGGGTGTTCCGGAACATCAGAAATGGGTAAATGGAGGAAAGTTTAATGATAGCTTGTTAAGTGCAGGTCAAAAATCCTTAAGGAATTATTATAGTACCTTACTTAATCTGGCTAAAAGCAATCAGGCCATTACAGCGGGAGCATACGCTGACTTAACAGCTTTCAATGTACAGAAGGCAAACTTTGGAGAAGACGTACACGTCTTCGTTCGTTATGCTGACAATGAAAAACTGTTGATCGTTAACAGTTTTAACGATGTGCCCACCAAAGTTAGAATAGAATTATCACCGGCTGTACTGGAAGCATGGAAAATAGGCGCCAGCGATAAAATCAAACTGCAGGATATTCTGTGGGGAGAACAGCAACTTGATATAGATGCAGGCTCAGGTGAACTGACGCTTAAACCATACAGTACTTTTGTTTTTAAAATTCAATAATATGAAGAAGCGAATAATATTTAGTCTGATTTCAATAATGGCCTTAGCAAACGCATGCAAGCAAGAAGAAAAAGTAGAAGTCCCTTTTCCTTATGGTGTTAAATACGAAGTGTTCGTAATGGCCTTTGCGGACAGCAATGGTGATGGAAAAGGTGACTTAAAAGGACTTACACAAAAACTGGATTACTTCAGTGACTTAGGTGTAAACGGCTTGTGGCTAATGCCTATCATGCCTTCCGACACCTATCATAAGTATCATGTAATCGATTATAAAGGCATAGATCCTGATTACGGTACAATGGAAGACTTTAAAACCTTTATTGCAGAAGCGCATAAAAGAAATATTAAAGTTATTTCCGATTACATTATTAATCATACAGGTGACAAACATCCCTGGTTCCTTGAATCGATTAAAGGAAAGGATAACCCTTACCGCGATTATTATGTGTGGGCACCCAAAGATTCTGTAGCAATGCTTCAGAAAGAAGAAATTGCCGGACCTGATACCGATAATGCACAACGCTGGCATGAAGTTCCAGGAGATACTTCTGGTGAGATGTATTATGGCTATTTTAACGGACAAACACCAGATCTGAATTTCGATAACCCTAAAGTACGCCAGGAAATTTATGATGCCGCCAAATTCTGGTTAGAAGAAGTAGGTGTGGATGGCTTTAGATTAGATGCCGCCAAACACATTTTTCCAAACAACCGCGCTACAGATAACCATGCCCTGTGGGAGGAGTTTCGCACGGAAATTCAAAAGATTAAACCAGATGCTTATTTAGTTGGAGAAGTATGGTCAGATTCAAAAACAGTGGCACCTTATTTAAAGGGGCTTCCTTCACTTTTCAATTTTGATTTAGGATACTTAATCACCGATGTAGTTAAAGCTGGTAACGACACGCTGGGTCTGGTGAAGAAATACAAAGCTATCAATGATTATTATACTTCTATTACACCTGATTTTCTGGATGCTACTTTCGTTAAGAACCACGATCAGTTGCGCATACTCAGTGAGTTGAATGGGAATATTGAGAAGGCGAAATTAGCGGCCGGAATACTTTTCACTTTCCCGGGCACACCTTATATCTATCAGGGAGAAGAGATTGGTATGATTGGTTTAAAGGTTGATATGGACAGAGGACAACGCGAATCTTTTATCTGGGCAGAAGGTATGTCAGATCCTTTGCAATCAAATTGGTACAATGCAGGCTTTAGCACGGATAAAACTGTATTGCCTTTTAGTAAACAGAAGGACGATCCTAATGCTATCTACAATTACTATAAAAAGTTTATCGCCTTCAGAAATTCAAGCAAGGTGCTTACCATGGGTAGTATTGAAGAATCAGGTTTGCAAATTAATGAGGTATTGAACTTTGTCAGAAAGTACCAGCAAGAGGAATGTTTCGTCTTACATAATGTTTCAGATGTAGAGATAACAGTACAACTGACAGGCGACTTAAAACGATTTACATCATTAGCATTTGAAACGAAAGGTGCTTCATTAGAAGCGGAAGCAGTAACACTTCCGGCCTACAGCACAGCCATTTTGAAATAATTGCATGACAAAGGCGAGAGTTATTATTGAGAATGTTCAGCCTCAGGTTGAAGGTGGTTTATACCCGGCCAAGCGAACAGTTTCAGAACGTATTGATATCAGCGCACATATTTTTACGGATGGCCATGACCATATCAGGGCTGAAGTATTGTATAAAGCGTTTGATGAAAAGACCTGGACGGTGCTAGAGTTACTTAATCAAGGCAACGATGAATGGGTGACTTCATTTTATCCAACGAAAAAAGGAGAATACGCTTTTACTGTTCAGGCCTGGATCGATCACTTTGAAACCTGGTACGATGGCTTTGTGAAAAAAGCAAATGCTAAAGTGGAAGTACAAGTTGAATTGCTTGAAGGAGCTGCGTTTTTAAAACGTTTGTCGAAAGGCAAAGATGAGCTTGAAAAGCTTGCCCTTCAGTTGGCCGACAAAAAACGTTATGCTGAGAATATTCAGCTAATTCTTAGCGACAGCTTTGGAGCAATTGTAAAAGCAAACCCTTTACGCGAAAATATTACAAAGACAGAGCAAGTTTATAGCATCATTGTTGAGCATCACAAAGCACTTTTCAGCACTTGGTATGAATTATTTCCCCGCTCCGCTTCGCTCGAGGGTAAGCATGGAACCTTTAAAGATGTAGCTCGTCTGTTACCACGCATTGCAGCCATGGGTTTTGATGTGTTGTACATGCCACCCATTCATCCTATTGGTAAGATTAACCGAAAGGGCAAAAACAATAATGTACTTTCTGTAGCAGGTGAGCCTGGCTCACCCTGGGCGATTGGAAGTGATGAAGGCGGTCACAAAGCAACCCATCCGGCTTTGGGCACGCTGACAGAATACAAACAACTGATTGTTGATGCTAAAAAACAAGGTATAGACATAGCGTTAGATCTCGCATTTCAATGTGCACCCGATCATCCTTATGTAAAGGAGCATCCAGAATGGTTTAAGCAAAGACCCGATGGTTCTATTCAATATGCAGAAAATCCGCCTAAAAAATACCAGGACATTTATCCATTCGATTTTGAATGCGAGCAATGGCAGGCACTCTGGGAAGAGTTAAAATCAGTGGTGTTATTCTGGATTGACCAAGGCATTAAAGTATTCAGGGTAGACAATCCGCACACTAAACCAATTCCTTTCTGGCAATGGTGCATTGCCGAAGTAAACAAGCAGCATGAAGATATCATCTTCTTGTCAGAAGCGTTTACGCGACCTAAAGTTATGGCTTCGTTGGCTAAAATCGGTTTCACGCAATCCTATACGTACTTTACCTGGCGCATTAATAAGCAAGAGATTATTGAGTACATGCAGGAGCTAGTGAACAGTCCTTCACGAAATTATTTCAGGCCTAACTTCTGGCCTACCACACCCGATATACTTCCCTATCATTTACACAATCAGGGAGAGAATATGTTTATCACGCGTCTTGCCTTGGCCTCAACCCTTTCATCCAGCTATGGCATTTACGGGGCAGCCTACGAAATGCTGGATAATATTTCTTGGAATGGAAAAGAAGAATTTAATGACTCGGAAAAATATGAAGTAAAGCAGTACGATTGGAAAAAAACAAATCGTATGACCGACATTATGACCTTGTTGAACAGAGCCAGAAAGAAACACAAGGCTTTGCAAAATACATGGAACATTCAGTTTCTGACTATCGAAAATCCAAACCTTCTAGCGTATCTTAAATCAACTGACGATTTATCAAGTCTGGTATTAGTGGTTGTCAACCTCGATCAACACAATAAGCAAAGCGGGTATATCCAATTACCGAAAGATAAGTTGAGATTGACGGAACATATAAACCTTAAATTACATGACCAGATAACGGATGAGCATTATATGTGGACACAAGCGTGGAACTACGTAGAATTAGATCCGAATAAAATACCTTTTCATTTATTTGAATTAACCATAAACGAATCGAACATGTAGGAAACGGGTACGCCTGATTTGTGCAGTTCTTGTTCGTGATTAACGAAGAACTATGAGTACAAAAAATACAGAACCGCTCTGGTATAAAGATGCCATCATTTACGAATTATCCATTCGTTCTTTCTACGATAGCAACGGAGATGGTATAGGCGATTTTCAGGGCCTCATGCAAAAGCTTGATTACCTGGAAGACCTGGGTGTAAACACCTTGTGGATATTACCTTTTTATCCATCACCGCTTAAAGACGATGGTTACGATGTTACTGACTATACAGATGTGCATCCCGATTATGGCACACTGGCGGATTTTAAAGAATTCCTCAAGGAAGCACACAGAAGAGGCATTCGCATTATCACAGAACTTATTCTCAATCATACTTCCGATCAACATCCTTGGTTTAAAAAAGCCAGGAAATCAAAACCAGGATCGCGGATGCGCGATTTCTATGTATGGAGTGATACACCAAATAAATACAAAGAAGCCCGTGTAATCTTTACTGACGATAACAATACCAACTGGTCGTGGGATAACGAAGCAAAGGCTTACTACTGGCACCGCTTTCATGCTTATCAACCCGAACTGAATTTTGAAAATCCTGAGGTGCAAATGGAGTTGATGAAAGTTGTCGACTTCTGGTTAAAACTTGGTGTAGATGGTTTCAGGTTATCATCCGTTGCATTTCTTTTTGAAGAGGAGGGAAGCAGTTGTGAAAATTTACCACAGACACATGCCTTCCTGAAAAGACTAAGAGCGCACATAGACCGTCATTATAAATCAAGAATATTATTGGCTGAAGCCAATCTCTGGCCCGAAGATGCTGCAACTTACTTCGGCACAAAGAACGATGAGTGCCACATGAATTTCTATTTCCCATTGATGCCACGCTTGTTTTTGGGCTTGCGTACTGAAGATAGTTACCCGATTGTGGATATCATGGAGCAAACACCTGCCATTGCAGACACAGCTCAGTGGGCACTCTTTCTTCGCAATCACGATGAGTTGGGTTTAGACATGGTAACGGATGAAGAGAAAGACTATCTCTTCAAAGCCTATGCAACAGATTCAAATGCCAAGCAGAACCTGGGCATTAGACGGAGGTTGGCACCCATGTTAGGTAATGACAGACGTAAGATAGAATTGCTCTATACACTTCTTCTATCATTACCAGGCACACCCATTATTTATTATGGCGATGAAATTGGTATGGGGGATAATGTCTATCTGGGTGATCGCTTTGGTGTACGCACGCCTATGCAATGGAACATGAACAGCAATGCTGGATTTTCAACGGCCAATCCCCAGCGCTTGTATTTGCCTGTCATAACCGATCCTGTATATCGCTTTGAATCTGTGAATGTGGCGGCTCAGGAAGAGAATACTTCATCACTTATCTGGTGGATGAAACAACTGATCGCTATGCGCAAACGCCTCAATGTATTTGGCCGAGGCAGCATGAAATTTATTGACAGTTCAAACGCCAAAGTTCTGTGTTTTGAAAGACGCTTTGACAAACAGACCATTATTGTTGTAGCTAACCTTTCCCAATTTTCACAGTACACAACACTTAAGCTGAAGGATTTTAAAAACAGTGACATTACAGAAGTTTTTAGTCAGAATCGCTTTAGCAATGTAGGTAACGGTGAATATTCCTTAACCATCGGCCCTTATGGTTATTTCTGGCTACAGGTAGACGCAGCTGAAAAGAAAAAGAAGGATGAGGAAAATACTGAACTATACCTGCATAAAACTGATATATCATGGGAACGCTTACTAAGTAATTATAATGAGGTAAGAATACTGGAACGTAAAGTACTGCAACCCTTTATGCGTAAGTGCAGATGGTTTGGTGGTAAAGCCAAGGTAATTACTAAGGTAAATGTTGCCAAGGTTACTCCACTTAAAATTGAAGGAGTAACTTACTACTTCACTATTGTAGAAGTAAGTTATGCCCAACGACTGCCTGAGTTTTATTTCATCCCATTATCTTTTGTGTCTGTTGATGCAGTAGTAGATAAAGTTGAGTTCACACCACAAAGCGTGTTGTGTCGTGCTGATATACAGGGTAAATCAGGATTTATTATCGATGCAAGTTACGACAGAACTTTCAGGGATTTTCTTTTCTTGAGCATGGAAAAAAACCACCGTGTAAAAAGTGATGATGGTGTACTGGAATTTAACGCCAGTGTTTTCGCTAAAATTGATATTAAGAATGGCGTAGAGTCTAAGATTCTAAAATCAGATCAAAGCAATACAGCGATTATCTATAACGATAAGTATTTCTTCAAGTTCTACAGGCGTATCGAGATGGAGATAAATCCTGAACTGGAAATGATGCGCTTTTTATCAGAGCACACCAGTTTCACAAACTCTCCTCGTTATTCAGGCAGTGTTGAGTTTAAGGACGCCAGTGGTAAAGTAGTTGTATTCGGCTTAATGCAGGAGAAGGTTGAGAATCAGGGAGAAGCCTGGGGTATGGCTGTTGATTCAGTGGGACGTTTCTTTGAACGTGTAATGACCAAAGCAAAAAATGAAAAACTGCCCAAGCTTGTTAATAAACCCGCCATTCGTTTTGAAGAATCTCCGGAAATTATCCAGGAGTTTATCGGTAGAGGATTTTATGAGCGGGTGGTGCGCCTTGGCCAGCGTACTGCTGAAATGCATTTGGCTCTGGCATCAGATGCATCTGACCCTGCCTTTGCACCTGAAACATTTACGGCTAACTACCAAAGAGCAATGTATTCATCCCTGCGTAAGTTGGTAAGAGATCGTTTAAATCTTTTAGAAAATTCCTTACCGAAGCTGGACGCAGATACACAAGTATTAGCCAAAAAGATATTAGGTCTGGAAAAAACCATCCTTGAATGTTTTAAAGAAGTATATGAGATACGCATTGAAGCCATCAAGACAAGAATTCATGGCGATTTTCATTTAGGTCAGGTACTGTTCACCGGCAAAGACTTTTTCATCATTGACTACGAAGGAGAACCTGGATTTTCATTCAGCGAACGCAGGCTGAAGAAGAATCCGTTTAAAGATGTAGCTAGCATGATGCGTTCATTTCATTATGCTGCTTTTGGTAAAATTTTACTGAATGAAAACTACCGCGATCGCGACCTGGAGTTTTTAGAAACATGGGCAGATCAATGGCAGCATTATGTAGGCCGTTATTATTTAGGTGCTTACATGGAACGAATGGGTATGGGTAATAAACTTTCATATGAGTATGATATGCTCGTGCGTACTTTCCTGATTGAAAAAGCTGTATATGAATTGGGTTATGAACTCAATGGACGACCAGAATGGACAAAAATTCCATTAAGAGGTATTGATTACCTGATCAGTCGATACATCAATGAAAAGGAAGAGAAGAAGAAAAAATAGATCAATAACAAATTATTTGTGTTTGATCTGATCTTAATAAAATATTATGGCGAAGAAAGCAACATCAAAAGAGCCTGCTACTTTCAGTTTGCTGACTGATTTTGACATTCATCTTTTTAAATCAGGGAAGCATTACCGCCTCTATGAAAAATTAGGAGCTCATATAGTAACAGCCGATGGTAAAAAGGGCGTTTACTTTGCCGTGTGGGCTCCCAATGCCAAAGCAGTTTCAGTTATCGGTAATTTTAATAGCTGGAATAATGCTGAACATAAGTTGAATCCACGTTGGGACGAATCGGGAATCTGGGAAGCTTTTTTTCCTGGATTAAGTAAGGGGGAAATTTATAAGTATGCCATTCATTCAAATACGGGTGAATACCTGGAGAAAGCAGATCCTTTTGCCATGTATGCTGAAATAGCTCCCAAAACAGCCTCTGTCGTTTGGGATACAAACTATGCATGGAAGGATACGAATTGGTTAAAAGAAAGAAAGAAGACTACAGGTAAACCAAAACCTTATTCAGTCTACGAGATTCATTTTGGTTCATGGCGTAGAAAAGTAGAAGAGGGTAATCGATCACTTACTTACCTGGAGATGGCCGATGAGCTAGTCGATTACATTAAAGAGACAGGTTTTACCCATGTTGAGTTTCTCCCGGTGATGGAACATCCATTTTATGGATCATGGGGTTATCAGATAACTGGGTACTTTGCACCATCAAGTCGCTATGGAAGTCCTGAAGAATTTATGTACTTGGTAGATGCTTTACATCAAGCCGATATAGGTGTAATACTGGATTGGGTACCATCTCATTTTCCAGGGGACGATCATGGTCTTTATCGTTTTGATGGCACGCATTTATACGAACATGCGGATCCACGCAAGGGCTTTCATCCCGACTGGAAAAGTTACATCTTTAATTATGGTCGCAATGAAGTAAAAAGTTTCCTCATCAGTAACGCAGTGTACTGGCTAGACAAATACCACATTGATGGTTTGCGTGTTGATGCTGTTGCCAGTATGTTATACCTTGATTATTCAAGAAAAGCAGGCGAGTGGGAATCTAATCAATATGGAGGCAGAGAAAATCTTGAGTCGATTGCTTTCTTAAAGGAATTGAATGAAGTTGTCTATGGTGATTTTCCCGATGCCATAACCATAGCAGAAGAGTCAACGGCCTGGCCTGGGGTTTCAAGACCAACCTACTTAGGCGGTTTAGGCTTTGGTCAGAAGTGGATGATGGGTTGGATGCATGATACCCTGCATTTCTTTCAGGAAGATCCCATTAACAGAAAGTATCACATGAATGAAATCACTTTCAGTATCATGTACGCTTTTACTGAGAATTTTATGTTACCGCTCTCGCATGATGAAGTAGTCCACGGTAAAGGTCCTATCATCGGGCGTATGGCGGGTGATGAATGGAGGCGCTTCGCGAATTTGCGCTTGCTCTATACTTACATGTACACACATCCGGGCACCAAACTTTTATTTATGGGGGCAGAGTTTGCACAAACGAGCGAGTGGAAACACGACTTGAGTCTTGATTGGCATTTATTGCAATATGATTTGCATAAGGGCATTCACTCACTTTTTAAAGCGTTGAATGCTTTATATAAGTCAGAACCTGCCCTTTATCAGTTTGGTTTTGAAGCCCGCGGTTTTGAATGGGTAGATTATAGCGACCGTGAGAATAGTGTAATGGTTTACTTACGAAAAACGGAAAGGCAAGAGGAGCAATTACTGGTGGTTTGTAATTTCACACCAGAAGTAAGACAGCATTATCGCATAGGGGTAGGGTTACGCGGGTACTGGAAAGAAATTTTCAACTCAGATGATACTCGCTATGGCGGAAGTGGTCTGCTCAACCAGGGGCAAATTCAAACATCACCGGTAAAATACCACGGTCGTGATTATTCCATTTCCTTATCCTTGCCACCCTTAGGTATCAGTATTTTAAAATTAGAAAAAGAAGTAGGTGAATTTGAACTTGGTTCTTAATTAACAAGCGTTTGCAAAGTAATCAGACCAACAATTATCAACGAATTAATAAATGGAGAAATATATTTGCATACACGGACACTTCTATCAACCACCCCGTGAAAATGCATGGTTGGAAGTTATTGAAGTACAGGATTCTGCCCATCCCTTTCACGATTGGAATGAGCGTATTACATCCGAATGTTATGCACCCAATGCGGCATCACGTATTTTAAATGATAAAGGCTTCATTAAAAATATAATCAACAATTATTCAAAAATCAGTTTCAACTTTGGACCAACCTTATTGTCGTGGATGGAAAGTAACGATCCGGAAACGTATCAGGCTATTTTAGAAGCAGATGAGCTGAGTAAGAAAAACTTTGGTGGTCATGGCTCTGCTATTGCACAAGTATATAACCACATCATCATGCCGCTGGCAAGCAGGCAGGATAAGGAAACACAAATCATTTGGGGAATCCGCGATTTTGAATATCGCTTCAATAGAAAGCCAGAAGGCATCTGGCTGGCAGAAACAGCTGTTGATCTTGAAACACTTGATCTATTGGTTGATCATCACATTACCTATACTATTCTGGCACCGCGACAAGCGAAAGCCTTTCGTAAGCTGGGAGAAACAGAATTCACAACCCTTAAAGAGACAACGGTTGATTCGAAAAGACCTTATTCGGTGCACCTGCCATCAGGTAGGAGTATCGTTGTCTTTTTTTATGATGGCGACATTTCACAGTCTGTTGCTTTTAATGGCTTATTAAACGATGGAGCAAAGTTTGCCTCCAAGCTAATGAGTAGTTTTAATCCAGTCCAAAAGGAAACACAACTTGTACACATCGCTACTGATGGAGAAACCTATGGTCACCATCATAAGCATGGTGAAATGGCGCTCGCTTATTGCATTGACTACATAGAGCGCACAAAGGATTGTGAGCTGACAAACTATGGTGAGTTTCTTGCTAAATTCGTTCCACAGTACGAAGCACTTATTCACGAAAATAGTTCCTGGAGTTGTGTACATGGCGTAGAGCGTTGGCGAAGCGATTGTGGATGTAACACAGGTGGCAGAAGTGATTGGAATCAAAAATGGAGAAAGCCCTTGCGTGAGGCGCTGGATTGGTTAAGAGATGAACTGACCAATATTTATAATAAAGAAGCCATTCAAATATTTAAAGACCCGGAAGAGGCACGCAACAACTACATACAAGTTATTCTTCGCAGAAATGATGAAACTATTAAAAAGTTTCTGGGAGAGCACTGCATTCGTGATATCGACCAAAGTAAGGTACTGCGTTTAATGGAGATGCAACGAAATGCTATGCTTATGTATACGAGCTGCGGTTGGTTTTTCGATGAAGTATCTGGCATTGAAACAACGCAGATTATGCAGTATGCCTGCCGTGCCATGCAATTGGTAAGCCAGATAGCAGATAGAAACCTGGAAGATGATTTTCTGAAGCGCCTGGAGGATGCGCCCAGCAATGTATCGAGTTATGTGAATGCCGCTAACGTATATAAAAAGTTTGTTATACCGTCTAAAACCAATTTGCAACGGGTGGGTATGCATTATGCGGTTTCTTCTATTTTTGAAGAAGACCCGGACTCATTTCCTGTTTTTAATTACACTACTTCAAACGAGGTTTTTGTAAAGCGTGAAGCTGGAGAGCAAAAGTTGGCATTAGGCGTAACCAAAGTAAAATCAAACGTAACCCGATCAGAAAAGAAGTTTGCCTTTGCTGTTATTTATGTGGGCAAGCATAATATTATTGGCAACATCTCCCTCGACATGGAAGAGGAGAAATTTGCCAGCATGCAGGCACGAATGGTGAAAGCCTTTGAAGAGAGCAGGTTGGGTGAGGTAATTGGCCTGATGCAACAATACTTTGGTCCTGAGAAGTACACCATCTGGCAATTGTTCCAGGACGAGAAACGGAAAGTATTCAACCAGATCACGCAACAAAGCATGAATGATCTGGAAGATTCGCTCAGAAAAATTTATAACAGAGACTATCCTTTAGTTACAGCACTTGCCAACAACGACATTCCTATACCCAATGCTTACCGCACAACATTCGAATATGTACTGAATGCCGATTTGTTAAAATGCTTTCAGGAGAAAATAAACATTAAAGAGTTTGAAAGAATTACCGGGGAGCTGGCGAAATGGAGTTTACAAATTGAAGACCCGCGTAAGCTCGAACAAATTGCCGGTAAGAGCATCCTGAAAGAATTAAAGCGAATAGGAGCAGAGCGGCAAAACCATAAGCGCGTAGAACGGTTAAACAGGTTGTTTCCTTTACTTGAACGTTTTAAGATAAACCCTGACCTTAATAAAAGTCAGAATTATTATTTTGAGATTTATACGGAGATTATGGAGAAGGACGGTTGCTCACCGGAATGGATAAAACAATTCAACATCCTGGGAGACAGTCTGGGTGTAAAAGTTGAACTATCAAATTAAGTATGACCAAGTCAAAGAAGATATTTTTGGGTGCTGTAGTGCTCTTTTTTATAGGTATCGCTTATGCCTCCTACGATATTAGCCGAAGAACAACCTTTCCAGGTTCCAAACCACAACTGCAGGAAAGGCTTAAGAAACAGCATAACCTTGGGGATTCGATTGTCACCGATACGGTTAAAACCACCAAATAAATTTGCATTTCTAACCTTCAATTGTACTTTTGAAACGATTAAAGCCAACTATAGACAAAATGCCCCCACTGTCGTGTACTCTAGGGGGCATTTGTTTTTTATAACCGTTTTAAGTTTATCGCCAAAAAACACACTTCGTCCTACCATATTTCCGGTAGTCGATAGCGATTCGTGCAACTGAACGCCAAACTATACATTTGAAACAGATTAAAGCCAACTATAGACAGGGATTATCCCCGGGAGTAGATGATTTCCGGGGATTTTCTATTTTACACCATTTCCTTTCAATAATTTCATACCTGTTGGCAACGGATTGCCAAATTCCTCCGTCCTGTTGAAAAATTAAAACTTTTAAAGAAATCCTCCATGCTCCTGCTTATTCAGGGCTGTAAGCGTAACGACCGTGACAGTCAAAGACTGTTGCATAAGCAGTACTATGGCTACGCCATGAGTATTTGCGCTCGTTATTGCCGCACCCAGGATGAAGCCAAGGAAGCGCTCAATGATGGTTTTCTGAAAGTATTCACCCGAATTGATCAATACAATGAAGAGACATCCTTTAAGGGATGGCTGCGCAGGATCATGATTAATACTTGCATTGATTTGTATAGGAAGGAAGTGAAACATTATCAAAACCTGAACATCGATAGTGTTGCAGGCGAGGTGAGCACTGTAACAGCCATTGATGATTTGTCGCATCAGGAGTTGATTGCATTGGTGCAGGATTTAAGTCCGGCTTACCGCACAGTATTTAATTTATATGTAATTGACGGATACGCACATAAAGAGATAGCCGAGTTATTGAAAATTTCTGAGGGCACCTCTAAATCTAATCTGTTAAAAGCAAGAGAGATTTTGAAAAAGAAAATTATCAAAGCGAATACAACTGTTTATGCAAAATCTATCGGATGAAGAATTGGATGATCGCATGAAGCAGGCAGGTGAGTTTCAAGACTACGCCTATGATGAAGCTTCCTGGCAGAATATAAAGGCAAGACTTGACAACCCTGCTGATGGTACGTCATGGATTGCCCCTATAAGAATTTTTTCAGTAGTTGCCTTACTATCCGTCTTGTTATTAGGAAGCTGGGTCTACACAACCAACCTTAAAGTGGAAGAAGAAATCACGTCAGTTAAAAATGCTGGTAATGATAAATCACAATTATTGACTTATAAGCAACCAGAATCAATTAGTCCTGCAACAACAGATTTAATTTCTTTCGAAAAAAGTGAAGTAATCTCCAGACCAAAGAATGTTGATTTTTCCAATGTAGAAAAACAGAAAAGAGCTTCAGTAACAAGACAAAGTCCACTTGCCTCAGTTGGCCTTGCCCACCAGGAGAACGTAATAAAAGCGTCAGCGAAAACTGCGTTGAGTATCGGAACGGATAGAAAAAGTGCCACTAAAAATACTGACCTTATTTTGCACACAGCTGAACAAGCACTGAAACAGTCAATAAGCGATCATAGTATCGCTTCACTTGCACCAATTGTCTCAGTGGTTTCGAATGACTCAATAAATGAAACACCTGCCATTGCTAATGAAGAATTATTGGAGGATTCCTTAGTTGTTGATACCGACACAGAGGAGAAGAAGCAAAAAGCAACAGGGTTGTGGAGTGTAAAATTATCACTCAGCCCGGACTGGTCAGCGCAGTCTTTTTCAACAACAGCAGCCATAGGTTTTAACTATGGTCTCGCAATTGAGTATAAATTAACCAATGCCGTAGGCATTTCAGCAGGTGTTTTGCGTACCCGAAAATACTACACCGCAGAAGATATAAGCTATGGCCGCTACACAGCCGAGTATGCAGAGGGCGAATGTAATATGTGGGATATACCTATTCAACTTAACTACTATATACCCACCAGCCGATCACTGCAGCTCTTTGGTTCATTAGGCTTGTCATCCTATTTGATGAGTAAGGAAAACTATACGTACTATCCCTATGCTGATAATAAAACAATCAGGTACAGCAGTGCGGTAGAGAATAGAAATAAAGAATGGTTTAAAGTGTTAAATCTCTCTGTTGGTTTGCAACGCCCTTTAAGTAATGCATTGTTTGTGCAAGTTGAACCCTTCGTAAAAATACCTCTGGGGGAAATGGGAGAGGGGAATATTGCCATTAGTTCTGTAGGTCTTTTTCTAAATTTTAAATATCAACTAAAAAAATAGCCCATGTTTACTAAGAATAGAATTTCCATATCCTCCATTGGATATACAGTACTTTTATTTTCTTTAACAATTTCCTGTACCAGTACAGATGAGCCTGCACCAATTGACTGCTCAACTTTAGCCATTAGCATTCCTGCAGCATCCGTAGTTCAGCCAACAGGATGTGGTGCAGCCGATGGCAGCATAACTGTGCAAGCGTCTGGAGGTAAAGAACCCTATCAGTTTTCTATTGATGGAACAACTTTTCAGGCTAACCCACAGTTTAATAATTTAGGTGCAGGCAGTTATAGCATTGAGGTGAAGGATGCTAATGATTGTACTAAAGAGAGTGCCATTATACAATTAGTAAATCCCAATTCGACATTAACAATTACGCAAACGGAAGTTTCCAATAGTGGCTGCAAAACCTCTACAGGATCTATAACCATTACCGCATCTGGTGGTGTGCCTCCATACACATACTCCATTAATGGTAGCAGCTTTGTAAGCAATGCTGTTTTTAACTTGATGGAAGCCGGGAATTACACTGCCACAGTAAAGGATGCAAATCAGTGCACCGTGTCAAATAATAATGTGAGGGTAAGTAGTGGGGTAAGTTTTGATAGTCAGGTAAAAAATATCATCCAAGTAAACTGTGTTAAATCGGGTTGTCATGATGGCGGTAGCTCATTACCTAACTTCAGCAGCCTGGCTACCATACAGGCCAATGCCGCCAGAATTAAAACCAATGTGCTTAATGGCACAATGCCGAAGGATGGTTCACTTACCCAGGCGCAAAAAGACCTGATTGCCTGTTGGGTAGATGATGGGGCACCATCTAACTAGTAACCTAATCTGTGTCTGTACCTAAAATCCGTCTGACCGCTGTTTACTTCCGCATTCAGCGGTCTGACGGATTGCTTTTGTTTATCTAATTCTTACTGTTTAGAAATGGTGATGACCAAACAGATTATCAGATTTTAATAAGTCATTTTCGGCCGCCAGCATGACTGATATTAACTGCAAAAAATGATTTGGATGAATACATCATCGGATTATTTTTGTGGAATAATAATAGATCTTGCTGGTAGCCTCTATCATCCTTTATTTACTCATTACCATAGCCATAGGTTTTTGGGCATCCCGCAAGGTAAAAGGCTCTGGTGATTTTCTTTTGGCAGGCAGAAGTTTACCAATGGTGCTAAGCACCTCTGCACTCTTTGCCACCTGGTTTGGTTCTGAAACAGTTTTTGGCGCATCATCGCGGTTTTTAGAAGGAGGTCTTTTCGCGGTAATTGAAGATCCATTTGGCGCTGCCCTCTGCCTTTTGCTTTTCGGAACCTTCTTCGCGCGCAAGTTGTACAACATGAACCTGCTTACCTTGGGCGATTACTTCAAGGTACGTTTTGGCAGAAGAACAGAAATTGTAGCCAGTGTTTTTATGGTGCCCGCTTACTTCGGTTATACTGCGGCACAGTTGGTGGCACTCGGTCTTATCTCCAATGTTGTTATGGGCATTCCGGTTTGGCAGGGCGTTGTTGTCAGCGCAGTGGTGGTAACACTTTACACCTATGTGGGTGGTATGTGGGCGATTTCCATTACCGATTTTGTTCAGAGTATTATCATTGTGCTGGGGCTGCTAATTCTTGCCTACATCATGTTGGATAAAGCGGGTGGTATTCATAACGTCATCTCTAATGTACCGACAGGCACATTTCAGTTCTTTCCTAAATCCGATGGGTTAAGCATAGTTCATTGGTTTGCCGCCTGGTCGGTGTTAGGTCTTGGTTCAATTCCTTCGCAGGATGTTTTTCAGCGAACCATGTCATCAGGCTCTGCATCGGTGGCAGTACGTTCTTGTTTCTATGCTGCCTTTCTTTATTTAACCATTGCTATGCTGCCCTTACTAATCAGCCTTTGTGTTAAATATTTATATCCAGATGAAATAGCGGGCGATACGCAGTTGACATTATTAAACATGGTAATGCAGTATACAGCTATGCCTGTTCAGATATTATTCTTCGGCTCACTCTTGTCTGCTATTATGAGTACGACCAGTTCTTCGATGTTGGCCCCAGCCGCATTATTCTCAGAGAATATTGTGAAACCACTAACGCAGCATAAAATAAACGATAAGCAATTACTGTATACAACAAGAGTATCACTCGTTGTATTTAGCGCCATCGCTACTATGATGGCTTGTTTGAATTCTGATATTTATGAACTGGTGGGCATGTCGTCTATTCTCAGTCTTGTCTCTCTTTTTATACCACTTACTTTTGGTTTGTATTGGAAACGTTCGAATAGCATGGGCGCACTTATCGCGATTGTAAGTGGTATGTTAGTCTGGTTTTATTTCGAACAATTTCCAAGTGCAATCCCTTCTTTGGTAATAGGTACACTTACAAGCATGGTGGGTATGATAGCGGGAAGTATTTTGTTTCAACAGAAGAGATAGAATTAGCTATGAGCCATGAGCTTCGAGCTCCTAGAGAAAAGAGAATACTGGTATGATCGTATTCTTTATGTAAGAATTCTTTTACTGTAGAGTAAACATCAATTCCATTATCCATCATTGCTAGCAGCTCGCAGCAAGTAACTCTCAGCTACCCCTTAAAATCCATCCGCTGTATCATCGCCTCTTGGGTCGGCACCACCTTCCAGTTTACCATCCGCTCTTATCAGAATAGCATCCACACGCCCCATGCTGCGCCTGCTTTTAAAAGTATGGCCCATCTTCACTAGCTTCAAACTATCTCTTTCACTAAGTGCGCCTGTCTCATTAAAAATAACATCAGGCAACCACTGGCTATGGGTACGTTTGGCTGCAACTGCATCCTGCATTGTCATATCATGCTCCACTACATTTAGAATAGTTTGAAAGACAGAGTTGATAATGGTTGTACCACCCGGTGTGCCCACCACCATAAATAATTTACCATCTTTTTCTACGATGGTGGGTGTCATAGAGCTGAGCATGCGCTTGTTGGGAAGAATTTTATTGGCTTCACCTCCAATGGCACCATACATATTGGGCACTCCAGGTTTAGCACTGAAATCGTCCATTTCATTGTTTAATAAGAATCCTGCACCCGACACCACAACTGCAGAGCCATAACTACCATTAAGGGTAGTGGTAACTGAAACAGCATTACCTTTTGCGTCCACCACAGAAAGGTGCGTGGTTTGTTCTGATTCCTTTCCACTTAAAACACCTGCACTCACTTCGCTGCTGGGAGTAGCCTTATCCAGATTGAATGATTGCATACGATTTACAACGTACAGGCTATCGGTTAACTGTTCCGTATCGACCTGAACAAAATCAGGGTCGCCCAGATGCGCAGCGCGATCAGCATACGCTCTTCGCTGTGCTTCTGTGAGCAAGTGAATGGTTTTACTGGTATTCCATCCCCAGGATTTTAGGGGTTGTGTTTCTACTGACTTCAATAATTGAATTAACGCCACACCACCACTGGAAGGCGGGGGCATAGAAATCACTTTGTAATTTTTATACGTGCCACTGATGGGTTTGCGCCAGATTGCCCCGTAAGCTTTTAGGTCTTCATGCGTAATAATGCCATTACCCCTCTTCATCTCTGCTACAATGCTATCGGCAGTTGCGCCTTCATAAAATCCCGCTGTACCATGATCGCGAATGCGTTCTAGTGTTCTTCCCAAATCTTCATAAAATATTGAATCACCTGCCTGCCACATATCGTTCAATAGATTTTCAGGTAATACGGTATTATATTTTTTTAAATCTTCCTGCAGCTCATTTAACCCGGTAGCTTCCTTTTCGGTAAGTACAAAACCTTTCAAGGCCAGCTCAACGGCAGGTTGAACCAGTTCGGACCAGGGCATACTTCCATATTTCTGGTGTGCCGCCCACAAACCAGCTACTGTTCCGGGTACACCCGAAGCCAGATGGCCGTAAAGGCTAAGATTCGTTTCAACTTCCCCCGTTTCACCTAAATACATGTCGGTACTGGCAGCACTTGGCGCCTTTTCGCGATAGTCCAATGCGTCAGTGGCACCATCGTTCATCCGCACAACCATAAAACCACCACCACCAATATTGCCAGCAGCAGGATGTACAACAGCCAGGGCAAACTGAGTAGCAATGGAAGCATCAATGGCATTACCACCCTTACGCAATATATCAGCGCCAATGCGAGAGGCCAGGGGGTGAGCAGATACAACCATGGCAGAATCTGCAACTAGTCCAACAACAGGTTCACGTTTGGTTGAACATGCGGCTACCGCAACGACCAATAAAAGGAAAAATAAGCGTTTCATCATCTTTACTTTGGTTAAGCCAAGCTTTTGCCACAATTTAATGGATAATAAGCCACCCCCATGAGTCTTAGAAAAGAAAAATCAGCTCGTTTAAAAGTGCAGATACTTGAACAAACCTTAAAACATGTCGGAAAACGATCATTTGAGGATTTATATGTGGACGATATCTGCGACAAAGTAAAAATTTCTAAAGTCACCTTCTTCAAGTACTTCCCACAGAAGGAAGATGTACTGATGTACTATTTGCGCATCTGTTGTTTGCAGCGCTTAGTAGAGATGAGAGAAAAACCTAAATCAGGTGTACAGGGCATTTACTACCTGTTTGAAAAAGCAGCAGAAGAGTTTGATCAGTATCCAGGTTTAATGTTAAGCATGGTAGCCTACATGGCCGACATGAAACGTGGTATCAAACCCTTTCCTGTAAAACCTGAAGAAAAGGAATTACTGCATCCTTCTGTTCCGGATATACAACAGGTAGAGATACAGTCGCTTGACCAGATGCTGGAGCGTTTTACGTTAGAAGCTATCTTGAATAAAGAGATTACGAAATCAACAGCGACCCGAGACATATCAAATATGTTGTTGTCGAATTTGTTGGGATCGATTATCACGGCACATACCAATCAGATAAGTTCACCCAAAGTATTTTTTAAGCGTAACGCTGAGTGGCTGTTGAGCGGTTTACAATCCAACTAGCCTCTCATCTTCACCTTTTTAACACCTTGCTTCTCCGGATAGAAGCGGAGGCGGCCTATATGCCATTTTCTTTTGTAGGTATGCTTATTATACCAGGTATTGTGCGTGCGGGGTTTTACAACCGTTACCGTACTTCCTTTCCCCGATGCACAAGCAGACATAAGTACAAGCACAAACAAAAAAGCTATGATTTTGAAAATGGCAAGCTTGTGCAGCATAAGGTATATTTTGGATGTTTAATTTAACTGGAATTATGCAATAGAAAAAGCGATTTTGGAATTTGACTATTGAAAATCATCGACTTAGTATAAAATTCAGAAATTGTAAAATGAATTTATGGAGCTGCTTTATGGTTCAAAATTTTTAACACACCTCTTGCGCAGTAAGGTTTAGCCTGATTTGTTTTGCCAAAATATATCCCCAAATTGTAACGATTTTTATTATGGCAAGATTCCTTTTTGTAATTCTTTTGGGGCTATGCTCCGTTTTTCCAGGCTATACTCAACATACTTTATATAAAGAGGCCCTGCCGGATCTCGCATCATCGGCACACGCAAGAATCGCTTCTGGATTCTTAGTCCTGAAGAACAAGTTGGACGATTCTACCTATATGCAATATGCGAGCTATCGCTTTTTTTATGTGTCGCAGCTCAAGGAAGTAATGAAATTGTATGCAGAGCGCAACTACGATCGTCTGCAAAAGCAACTAAATTTTTGGAATAAATCTATCGATCAAGACTTATCAAATCAAGCTGACATGCCAAGTTTCAGGCGTCAAGAATTGATAGGGCGGATGGAGTTTGCAAATCTTGATTCAGGGCAATTGACCGCATCGTTTCAGGAATTTATTAACGCTTATACACTTTATCAACGAAAAGTCTGGATGAGGAAGAAAAACGATAGTACGGAGTTGATCACTCAACTTTATATAAATCGATTAAATTTAGTGCTGGATGAAATCAATCTTTCACCCGAAAAAAATAAATTGGATGGTGTTGTAGGTGCATTGCAAAGCGTTAAGATTTATCAGGATTTGGTAGATTTCTCCTTCAATACTCGGTCATTAATAGAAACTTTGAAATCATCGAAACAGTATCTTGATGATGAGTTTTTTTATCAGATGACTTTGAAAGAAAAAGTAAATGCTAAGTGGAAACCTGAAAATATCGTAGACTTTGGAGAATCATTATTTGGTGCGGTGGTATCCGGTAACCTAAAATCCTACACAAAACTTTTTTTGTCATTTTCTGAAGCTAAGGAGATTTATGAGAAAAAGAATGCTGACTATAATCAACAGGATTACGATCGAGCTTTTGAGCAGGCATTGACAACTTTTAAACAAGTAGTCGCACAGCTGCAGCAAGACAAGATTATTCCGAGCAAGATTGTACTAGTATCCGACTACCTCTCGAATGAATATATGAATAGCATCACTACAGAACAGCGCAAAACGTATCCAACAAAATATGACGTTTATATTTTATTTGATAGTTCCAATGGCCGATACCTGCTTACATTGAATGGGGTAGATAATAGTTCGCTGAAACAAAAAGTCAAGCACCTTTCAACCCTTGAATTAACAAGAGTAGAAGGCTTCTGATTGCTTTAAATTGAATAATAATATAGTATATAGTAGATCATGAAAAAAAATATTCTCTATCTATTACTCCTTTGTACGATTAATACTTTTGCACAGGATTCGCTTCTACTAAGTAATCGGTGGCAGGATTACTTCGAAGACTATACAAAAGAACAATATGCATTGTTTGAAAATGAGGATTTCAACAAGAAGTTTAAATACAATCAGAAATACAATTGCCTGGTCGTTTTTAAGGATTCTACTAAATCCCCTATTGAATTCAGAATGTCCTTTATCAGCATAGAAAGCCTTTGTGACCCAAAAGTAAACCTGGAAGGGAATGATTATAAAAAAGCCAACGAGTGGTCCATACCAAAGGAACAAGTAAAATATTTTGTGTTTGATGATGTGCCCTTTGTTTTTGATAACATTGTTCGTAAGCAATATAAATTTGAACTTAAGCCCAACTTTTGGTCCGTTCTCATAATTGACGGCCCAATTAGATTTACAAAGTATTTCAGTAAGTCAACGACTTCATCGGGACATGTCTTATCGTTAGGTATTGGCAGAATTCAAAAGTATGAAGAGGATATTGGAAGCGATATAACATTGCTGGGCGGTTTCGGATTTAAGAAGTTTGCAACAAAAGCGTTTGCTGACTATCCTGAATTAGTTGCAAAAATCAACGCTGAGCAGGATGGATATGCCAAAAAAGATGGTTTAAGGATAGTTACTGAGTATAATGAATGGATACGCAACGCCAATCCCGAGGCATTCAAAAAATCGATGATGTTTGGTAGTATTATCAGTGGATCTATGGCAGATGTCAAATAAGAAAGTTAGCATGAGGACATAAAACTGGTTACAGGCATTAGATGGCTGATGGACTAAATCAATCAGCTGTCAGAGGTCTGTTTATTTATGCTTTAAGCATGCTGATTGCTTTGTATATGCGATGTGAAATTTGTCAGCTGGCGTACACTTCGCTTTTTATTTAATTCTAGAGAGCACCTTTCTCTTTAGCTTTCGTTCTTCTATTAAAAATCAATTATTCATGAGAGCGATCATCATTACTTTCTTTATGTTAAGCAGCGCCATGGCAATGGCGCAGGAATTAAAAGGTAAGGTATTCACCACCAGTAAAGGTGCCATAGATGGTTACGATGTGGTAGCCTATTTCACGGATGCAAAACCAGTAAAAGGAGATAAACAATTTACCCATCAGTGGGAGGGAGCTACCTGGTACTTTGCTTCAGCCGCACACCGCGATTTATTTAAGGCAGATCCTAAAAAGTATGCTCCGGCCTTTGGTGGCTTTTGTGCCTACGGGGTGTCGCAAGGCTATAAGGTTAAGATTGAAGCCGATGCCTGGGACATAGTAGACGGGGTACTTTACCTGAACTACGATTTGGGCGTGCAGAAATCATGGCGGAAAGACAGGCCGGGCTACATTGCCAAGGCAAAAAATAATTGGGCAAATATAAAAGATCAGTAAGATTTTTTGTGTGATGGTTTGCATAAACGAAAGCGGATACTATCTTTGCACTCCCTTTCAGACACCCCGTGTCGAAAAAGAAGGAAAAGGTCCGGTAGTTCAGCTGGTTAGAATGCCTGCCTGTCACGCAGGAGGTCGCGGGTTCGAGTCCCGTCCGGACCGCCCATCACATTGATAATCAAGGGGTTACGCGAGTAACCCCTTTTTTATGTCCATTTTTTACCCTTTTTAATAAAAAAATCTTTTTGGTTTTCTTCTTTTTTGAACCTCACATTAAGCCAATTATTGGGGTTGAAACATTTGAATTATTTATTTCATCAACTCTCTTTTCACCAGTTTTTCAATCAATCTGTACAACCTTCTACTAAGCATTTTAGAAGCACCGATGAATTTACGTTGGGGTAATTTCTTTGTTCCATCATTATGATATTGCGCGTATGGTACTGATTGACTGCCAACGGTTACAGACCTTCTACTTACACGAAGTAAACTAATCGATCTTCTTAATCTACCTGATTGAACCAATAGATTCCTTTGAGGTGATACCGCAACCTTTCGGGGTTTCCATTTATCCCCGTCTGGTGTTTCTTCTTTCTTGAATTGTTCGTTTAAAAACAATACTGCTTCATTTCCAATATCCCTTGGTAAGCGGTTAAGCAATCTTTGAATCCTTAAAATCTTGGCTCTCCATATTTTGGCAAAGTCTATTGAAATGTTCTTACTCAATACTATTAGTTATTTTCCATAAGGTTATTGGCTATCTGTTTTATACGCTCTAATTCATCCTTACTTACTGCCTTCCAATACGGGTGATTGTCTGGCATTAGCTTTCCAGATTTTCCAGCATTAGAATCAAATACTGGTTTTAATTCTTTTCTGAACGCTGCACGATCTTTTGATGATAGCTTTGACTTTACACCATCAACAACGACCAATGTTCGACAACGACAATTATATTCAATAGGAGGGGTGAACCGATTCCAGAAGGAATCTGATTTGGGTAATATAATACCATCCAATTTTCTATGTAATGGTCGTGTACGGGCATCACCTACTGCACTATATTGAAGTAGATCATCATCATTATAAGATTGCCATGCTGATGCAGATTGAGCGCGACCGATGATTGTTTGGTATTCAGTTTTTAAGTAGTTCTTATTGAACAATAAACCTGCTTTGGTTGCTTCTTTCTTGAAGTCATTAAACAATCTTAGGTTATTATCTTTATCCAATAGGAGTTCATCAAAGGTTTTAAATAAGCTGGTGGATTTTGCCCCTATCCATAGGTAGGCGTTTTCTCTTAATGCCTTGATCAATAATTTATCTTGTTCATTGAATATCGGATCATTAAAATCCCCATTGAAGTTGAAAGAATCATATATTGCTTTGGTAATCAGGAATCCAACTTTACGGATATAATCGATTGATATTGAATCCTTATTTCCTGCATATACATCTTCAATTATTTTATCAATAACCGTTTCCAAATCCTTATTCAGATCATCGATTTCAGAATCAATTGAACCAGTAATGTCATGATCATGATCAACATTTTGATATAAATTATTAAGATCGGATATTACTGGACTTTTTTTTTGAAGGTATTGGAAACGGATGTATCGGTAAAGGATACGGTTTCCAAATCAAATGGTAAATCCAAGTAAGATTTTATATCTTCTGCATCTGCCAAATAACCAGTTTCTTTTAAGGTTTTAATGGTTTCAAGTTTTTGGGTATAGGTTCTTTTCTCTTTCGAAATGAATTTGAATCTGTCATTAACCGTGAAAGGATAACCCAATGGAATTAAATTCTTTTGGATAAAGTCATTCACTACATTTTCAACAAACTCCCTATCACTTTCTGATATTTCTTCCAATACCCTTTCGTGAACCTCTCCCTGACTTCTACTTGAACCGTTGTCAGTGGTCATTGTTTGACCAATAACTGCCTTACTCATTTCAGCGTTGCAGGTTTCAATCAGTTCTTTGTAGATTTTATGAACATCAGAATTATTTGATTCAATAACCTCCAATGCATCTTCATCACTAATTATTATTTGACGGTTACGAACAAACTTATTCAAATCATTGAAAAACTTATCAACCTTATCCTTATTTGTTGTTTTGAGCACGGTCATAGGTGTACCGAATGTTTCAGAATGTTCCGTCCAATAGGAAAGGGTGATCCTTTTCATAATGGTGATTGGAACTATCTTGTTTAAAATGCCTAATCCTTTATTTCCATCAATTAAATAATAGTATTGGCTATCTGGACGGTTATCCAAATAGATCAGTTGGGTACTGTTATATGGGTTTGGTAGAACTGCTTTAACTTCTGGTATTACATTCCCCCTATTAATGATCTTTATAGAATTGATCTCACTATCCTTTAATTCTTGTACTTCAACTAAGTTGTACCCATAGAATCTTGAATCAAGTACGGCATCAGTGAAGTTGGAAAACCACTGCTTATTTAATAGTGTTGTTTTATCTTCATTTACTTCATTATCAGTATAGATAGCAAATTGTTCACCAGCCACTTTACTTTTACGTTGTTCAATGATTGCTGATAAATGGTTATCCAACATCGCATATTCATAGACTTCCTGTAATCCTTTCTTTGTCGGGATTTGTTCCGTTCCGTTTACGATTCTGTATTCTGCATTAATATAGGATTGCATCCAATGTTGGATGGTTTTACGACTACGGTCAACGTAAATATCAAGTTGTTTGGATAGTTTATCTGTATTGTTCATTACAGATAAATACTTTTGAAATCTTGAAAATATCAGGGTTTTGTAAACCTCAAAGGAATTGCTATTTTGGGGTTTAAATTTTCTCGTTAGTAGTTATGGCAG
This sequence comes from Chryseotalea sp., assembly GCF_057350905.1. NCBI lineage: Bacteria > Pseudomonadati > Bacteroidota > Cytophagia > Cytophagales > Chryseotaleaceae > Chryseotalea > Chryseotalea sp. Next base: position 135,828 of record NZ_JBMRCF010000010.1, read on the forward strand.
GAAATGAGCTTAAGGTTCAAAATTCATTTAAAGTGGAAGTGGCAAAATTTATTCAAAAGAATGGTTTGCAGATTTCTGAATTTGTTACCAATACAACTGATAACTTTTATACACTTACACATAAAGATTCAAATCTTTATTATCAGTTCAGGATGAATCCAGAAAGCTATGATTTGTTTGATTCTACATATTCAACCTTTACCCCTAATAGAAGAGTTGAGCAAAACACTCAATTATGGTATAATAGGCATGATATTTTGTTGCATTTTGATAAATGGATTCGAACAGATATTTTAAAATACATTGAACAAGTAAATTTTACTGATCCTTGGGATAGCGTTGATTCAATGTTTTCGGATTATTCTATACCTGAAAATGATATAGAATTTACAGTTACTGAAATTGAAGAACTAAAAACAACGTTGCTCTTATTGCCTACACAAATGAAAGAACAATTTGTAGAGTTGAAAGAGGTAATAACTCTTGAACAAGAAAAACGATTCCAATCGTTTGCAAAAGATATAGTTAGTGCAATAGAAAATGGTGCAACGAAAAATGATGTTGCGAAGGCTATTTCCATTGCAATTCTGGAATTGATAATTGTTTCAACACTTAGTAGTGAACCAGTAAAATCAATAGGAACAAAAATCTTTCAATTTGGTATCCAATTGTTTTCAAATGTTGGTTTGTTTAAACCCATTACCCCACTTATAGGTTTTTAGTACCAATAACTACCCTTCGAAGTCGAACCACTAATTGAAATGGTTTGAACACGGTTTTCTATTTCTGGTAAGTCAACGGATACTTTACCTTCCTGAATCATTTTCAACATCATCATTGATTGTTTATATGCATCATTACGGTGAGTAGGTACGTTGTCAGGGGATACACGCTGATGAACCTTATACAATGCGATATTGACCATAAATTCAATGATCAATGGATTTCTTGGATCAAGTTGTATCCAATCAATAGAAGTCGGTAAACTGGAAGTATTAGCGGTGGTGGTATATAAGAATTCGGTTGTACCTGTTATTGTTGGATTATACCACACGGTTGACCCTGATAAATAGGTATTGCCAGATACATAATCTGGATATAACTGGAAGCATTGTAAAAGGTCGTAACGCTTTCTTAAATAAAGTTCAATGTCTGCACGTGCTTTAAGTTCTGCACGTTCTAATAGATTGTAATCCCCATCCAATAAGGTTTCAAGGTCATAAGTGGTGATAGCATATCCGTAGTCGGTATTTCTTAGGTATCTCATTGGATATAAATACTTTCTTTTTATCTTAAGATTAAATTTAAATGGGCTTCAATGAGAATACTCAACTTTAGCAATCCGTATAAGGATCATTTTTTTTTGTTCTATTATAAAAGAAAAGGTGATGCGGATTACCTTAGTCACCAATCACTTGCTTTCAAAAATGGAAATGAATCAGTTATTAAGGTTTGGCTAAAATTATCAATTGATTGTATCAAGGCGGGAATCAAAGAAAATGATTTGAAAATTGATTATTGTATTAGAGCACTTGGGAGTGGTGAATTTAAAGCCTATAATTTTAAACCCCTTCATAAATTGGGATTAGAGATAGAAGATAAATTAAAAATTCCTTTTATACCTCAACTTATTTCAAAATCAAAAAAAACAACAAAGTTTGCATCTTTGCCAACAAAATCCGAAAGAGAAAATGCAATAAGGGATGCATTTATAATTAATACCGAAAAAGTCGATTTAAGTAATAAAACGGTTTTAATTCTGGACGATATTTTGACAACGGGAACGACTGTTAAGGAAATAATCAAAGCAATTAAGAATTCATATAAAGGCAGCATTAAATTCTATGTGTTTACATTAGGTAAAACGGAGAGTGCAAAGCCTAATTCTGATGAATTAATAGAGAAATTTCAAATGCTGTTAAACAAAGTAAAAAATAGTTAGTTTTACTTTTTATATGGTCAGTGTCCACGCCTTTAATATTCTAAATCTACTTCAAATTCCAAAATACGGAAACAAAGCAGTTTCATTATTGTATTCTCGATTTTTAAATGAGGAATTCAGTAATACGAGAATGCCTGAGCAACCGCATTATTTGGAATACTGGGGATTTATTAAATCGGAAATAATTAGATCAAATCCTGTATTTGCCAATTTAGATTGGGATCAAATGCAATTGAATTCACTAAAAATAATTTCACAATCGAATCTTGCTGGAATAAATATTATATCCTTTTTTGATTCCAACTACCCAATTAAATTAAGAAGGCTTAAAAATCCACCCTTAATTCTAAACTATATTGGAAGATTGGAAAAACTAAATAGTTTTAGTAGTGCTGCTGTAATTGGTACACGACAACCAACAGAATTCGGATATAAAGTTGGAATTCGAATTGGTGAAATTTTAGGTTTGAATGGATTTGCTGTTGTTAGTGGATTGGCAAAAGGTTGTGATACTGCCGCCCATTATGGATGCCTAATTTCAAAAGGTTTTACTGTAGGAATATTAGCACATGGTTTAGAAAAAATTTATCCTAAAGAGAATAGACTTTTAGCAAAGCAAATACTTGATACTGATGGTTTATTGATCAGTGAGTATGTTTACGGACATCCTGCACGACCAAGTAATTTTGTTGAACGGGATCGAATACAAGCAGGTTTATCAGATTTTTTGGTTGTTGTTGAAACTGGCATTATTGGAGGGACTATGCACACGATTAAATCAGCTATTGAGTTAGGAACTAAAGTTTATGCCTACAATCATCCGGAAAGATTTTTTCTTGAAGATAAAGTACAAGGAAATCAACTTTTAATAAAGAATGGTGATGCTATTCCTTTAACTGACTCAAAGGATTTTGAAAGCATGATTAAAGCATTTAAAATCTCCGATCCTACCAAAATTAATATTCCAGAAGGAGGTGATCCACAGATGAAATTATTCTAATGATATGGGGATAATTTTCGATCTTGATCAAACTATAGTGGATTCACGAATTGCCGAACCCTTTAGACCAAGTGATTGGGCAAAAGTTTATTCCTTAATACCCAAATTTAAAGTTTATAATGGTATTCCTAGTTTATTTGAATTTATACAATCCCGTAATTTAGAAATAACAATTGTTACATCAAGTCCATCAACATATTCTTTAAAAGTTCTAAAACATTTTAAAATACCTTATCACCATGTAGTTGGATACCATGATACAACCTACAAGAAACCACATGCTGAACCAATGTTAAAGGCTTTAGAAAAAATGAAACTAAAACCCAATGAAGTAGTTTCTTTAGGAGATAGGAGTACAGATATTCAATCAGCTAAATCAGCGGGTATAATTACAATTGGATGTAGTTGGGGATCAAATGAGGACTTAACAGAATTCAACCCTGATTATTTGATTTATGAACCACTAGAGGCAATCAAAATAATTGGTGAAGATTTGAATTTAAAAGGTAAAGGTTTTGGAAAGGATGATATACCATTTTAATCATACTAATAGGAGAATAATCAATTACCTAATGCCCTTTTTACCTTCATAACCGTATTCGTTGCAACATCATTAACCTTTGCACATTCCCTAACAGATAAACCTTTCTTAAGCGATTTGACAACGGATGGGTATTGTTCCAATATATCCTTATCATCTTTTGTCGTGCCTACTGGACGGCCTAATGATATACCTTTCCTTTTGGCGTTCTCTAAACCTGACTTGGTTCTTTCGATTAGGAATTCACGTTCCAATCTTGCAAACTCTGCCATCAGGGTCACCAGTATCTGAACAATTGGATTTCGCTTTCCGTTTGTTAAGGTTTCCAATCCGAAATTATGGATATAAACACTTATACCGATTTCGGTTAAATCTTCAACTACATTGATGACCTCCCTTGTATTGCGTCCTAATCTGGATACCTCACTAACGAAAACGGTTTGGAATGCACCTTCCTTTGCCAGCTTCATCAGATGTTGGATAGATGGTCGTTCGTTGTTCTTCTTTGAACCACTGATCTTTTCAGTGATGGTTTCGACAACTGTGTACCCTCTTTGTTTGGCAATGGTTTCCAAATCGGATATTTGACGCTGGTAATCCATATCCTTTTTGGATACCCTCACATATACTACTGCTTTCATTTTCACATGTCAATTTTAATGAAAAAAGGGTGTATTACAATAATACCCCCTTTTATAACCTGTTTAAAACAGATGGCTTACCATTTGTAAGCCTCTATTCTTTCAACCTTGTTGTCAATTGAACTAATCAGATCATCGATGTACACGTCATTTAAAACCTCTTTAACGTCACCTTTAAGGTTGGTTAAGTAGATGTCCAATAAATCCTTTCCGTTTACCCCAATGTACACCAAACCCTTAAACAGGTGACCACTAACACGGAACTTTAGGAACTTGTGTTCCATATTCGTCCATCCCCTTGCACCCCACGACCAAACCTTTTGATTTTTTGTCATTGCCTTTACAAGTTCTGCCATTCCTTCAAATCTTGCGTAGTTCTGTTTGTTGATTTCGTTGATGTTATTCATAAAATTATTGGATTATAGATTTGTAATCGTTTACTGACATTGTTTTGATCTCATATCCCAACACTGAGATTAGAACCATACCGTTTTCAACCAATTCAATAGATATATCATTGATGTTACTGGCAACGGCATCAAATGCAGTCCAAGTCAGTTTTTCAAATTCTTGTTTGGTGATGGTTGAACGTATCATATAATTCGGTCGTTTATTGTGATACAAATATATGCCCTTTATTTTGATGTATGCAAATAAAATACCCTTTATTTTGATACACTTAATAAAATGATACAGGTAAACAGCTTTTACCCGTGTTCTTTACTAAAAGGGCATAAAAAAACCCTCTAGGTTATAGAGGGTTTAATATTGACTTATTAAATGCTTTACAATAGTTAACGCTATTGACGGGGGCGTGTGACTTAACCCGGTGATATGATAAGTAAGTTAAAAATGATCTTTCGAGTATATATAAATACTATGTCCGTTGTCAAATGGGATAAATATTTTTCAATGCATTTAAATCACTTATAAGTATAGCATTAATCGAACACGGTATTGGTCAATTGAATAATGATACAACACTGTAAGCGGATTATATACGTAGGCATAGGGTTGTGTAGGGTTATTGAACACGGGACACCAACATATCAAACGCTAATCAAACAAGTATTTATTGACAGGGGCGGGGCTAATTGAATAAAACCGTTTTCGAACCAGTCAATGAATCAGTTAATGAATCCAATCATCACAGAAGAAATAAAAGAACAATCCAATAAACCTTTAACATCAAGGGAGAGGCAATTAGCTGGTTTAAAACCTATCAAGAAAGGTCAGGTTATGAACCCACATGGTAAGAAACCGGGGACTCTAAACCGTGTTAATCAAGCAACCAAAGAACTTCTTGCACAAGCTGCACAACAGAACTTGCCAGCAGTAAACAGTGCTATTGATGCTTTACTAAGATCAGAAAATGAATCAGTCCGTAGTCGTGGGGTGGAGTTGTATTTGAGATTACTGGAATTCTCTCAACCAAGGTTATCAGCAATGGCAGTAAAAGGTGATGGTGTTGGTGCAGGGATCATAGTAATAGGGAAACCCCAAGAATTAGAATCACCATCTGATGATGATGAGAATACGGATACAATAGAAGAAGCAACGATAATTGACAATTATGATATAACCTTAAATCAATACTGTAATGATTAATGCAAATCGATTTATCGAATCTTCCAAAAATTGTTTCAAAGCACTTTTATCCCCTTTTAGCAAATAGAAAGAAATATCTAATTCTATATGGTGGTATATCTTCTGGTAAATCAGTATTCATTGTTCAAAAACTTATTTATAGGATTTTAACTGATAATATTAACCATAGAATATTAGTTGTTCGTAAAGTATCCGATAAACTAAGGCAATCCGTTTTCGCTGAATTTATATCCGTGTTGAAGGACATGGGATTAATTGAACATGCCCATATTACTACAAGTCCTTTACAAATTGAATTATTTGGAAGTGTTATTTTATTCTCTGGAATTGATGATTCTGAAAAGATTAAATCAATATCAAGGTTATCAGCCGTTTGGATAGAAGAAGCAACTGAACTATTGGAGGTTGATTTTGATGAACTTGCCGACCGTTTACGTACAGACTATAATACATATAAGCAGGTTATTCTTTCTTTCAACCCTATCAGCAAGAATCATTGGTTGTATAAGAGATTTTTTGAAAACAATGATCTATCCAAGGATACCTATATTGATAAATCAACATACTTGGATAATGATTTTATTAATAAAATTGAATTCGGTAATAGCATTAAAGCAAGATATAAGAATAACACAAACGCTTATAATATTAAGGTTCTTGGAAACTTTGGTAATGATCAAACTGGTGGTGGGTTTTATAGCAGTTTTAATCATAGTACGAACACCAGATCATTAAGGTACAATCCAGAGTATCCAATATTATTATCGTTCGATTTTAACGTACTACCATATAGTGCATGCCTTATAGGTCAATTGATAGATAATGAATTAAGGATTATTGATGAAATCACTTTGGTTCATCCTTACAACCGTCCGGTCAATGTAATAAGGGAATTTGTTAAAAGATACCCATTACATAAGTCAAATGTATATGTAACTGGTGATGCATCTGGTAAAAACGATAGCACCAGAACCAGTGCAGGGGTTAATGATTACACATTGATCTTTGATCAATTGATCGAATATATTGGTGTTAAAGATTATGTTCCTTCTAAGAATGCCAATGTATTTCAAAGAGGTGAATTCATTAATACCTTATTTCAACTTGAATCTAATACCAAGGTAACAATTGATGACTTAAAGTGTCCATTACTTATTGAAGATTTGATTAACGTCAAAAAATCAGAAGATGGAAGTAAAATGAAGAAAAGAATAAAGGATTCTGTAACTGGACAATCTTTTGAAGAATACGGTCACCTTTCAGATGCCTTTGACTATCTGGTTTGTACTTTCTTAAAATCTGAGTTCAAAGAATTCCTTCGATCTGATAATGATATTATATATGGGGTGGGGGAGAGATACATAGCAAGAAATTTGTATTAGATATTAAGTTTATTTAAGATTTAGTTTTACAGAATTGGATTTAACCTTGCCGTATACATTTGTTTCGATTACTAATGAAATTTTGTCCATTCTACCTTCGTTAATATGATTAATAATATTTTCAGTTAAAAATAATTGATGTGTATATGATCTTGCAAAATCTTGGGCGATATATACATCTTCCCTACCATAAACAAGTGATGACATTCCAAGTTGGTTTATTTTGGGTGTTCCTGTAAGTTCTTTTGGAAGTACCCAGAAAGCTGATTTAATAATCTGAATTTGTTCAATTTGACAGTTAAAATCAAAATTGAACAGAATGTTAACTATTTTATTTTCATTCCTATTTCTTTCAATCAATTCTAAATTAAGTTTTAAGCTAATTTCATTATTGAAATGCTTTCTCCATTTTGGAGTGATCAAAAGTAAGTTTACAAAAAAACCAGAAAGAAATGATATTACTCCTATACCAATATCCCGCATTAAATCTTTGTCCATAATAGTTTAATAGTTTAATAGTTACTTATTTTTTAAAATTGCTAATGATGATTTTATGATTGGATTGCTGCATACCTAAAAGTAGTAATTAGTTTGATTTTTACATTTTCAGCAACGGAATTTATTTAATAAAAGGTATATTTTATGTATCGGATAAATAGGCGTAAATTGTACTTATGCCCACTGAATTCAATCATACCCATCTGCACAACTGCCTGTTATCTGGGTATAGGTTCATTAACTATAAGGGTTGTAGGCACTTTGGTATTCTCACACCAATAATTGATTACGATCATAATCCAAACAATAGCTTAAATAAGCATTACCAGATTCCAATACTTGACGAACAAGTATTACAAATGGCATCTGGTAATGTTGACCTAATACCAGATTTTAAATTTTATATCAAATACTAATGAAATTGTTATGTGCAACAAGGGTTCGAACATTGAAGAAATGGAGTACTATTCTGAATATTATGCAGAGATGGCAGCTTCTTACAGATTAGATAAGTTCGCCCAAAGCTATTGTATTGATGGATTTGTACATCCTGAAATAATGGTTGCAACTAATGATAATCGTTTAACAACAATGAAATGGGGTTTGATTCCAAGATGGTGTAAAACAAAAGAAGATGCTGCAAAGATGGCTAACTTCTGTTTGAATGCAGTAAGTGAAACAGCCTTTGATAAGCCATCATTCAAATATGCAATTGCTAATCATAGATGTTTAGTTCCATTTACAGGTTTCTTTGAACATAGGCACGTGGGAAAGAATAAGTATCCATACTTCATCAAAATGAAAGATCAAAGATCGTTTTCAATTGCAGGGATATTTGAGAAATGGGTTGATCGAGAAACTGGTAAAGAAATAGAAACCGTTTCATTACTAACCACCAAGGCAAATCCGCTTATGGAGAAAATCCATAATTCAAAAATGAGAATGCCAGCAATAATACTAAGAGAATATGAAAAGGATTATCTGAACCCGAATTTAACTAAGGATGATATACTTGCCTTATGTCAGCCTATTGATGATAAACTTATGTATGCCCATACTGTAAGCAAATTAATCACTTCAAGAGGTAAACCAAAGAATGTTCCAGAGGCAATTGAAGAATTTAAATATGAAGAACTTGAAGCACTTTAAATAGTGAAAAAGTATTTCTACTTATTTGATTTTATCATTATTTTACTAATTTTGATTTCCGCAAATATAAGAGCCCATCTAACTCTAATTTGCTGCACACAACAAAGCACTGGATAGGCGATCCGGTGCTTTGTCATTTAAATTCCTTTTCGCTTGAAACTTTGATATTGCATATTCAATAGTTTTATCATCTGTATTATTCAATGCTTTTAAATGATCTACAGTTATTCCGTTTTCGATCATAAAATCAATAAGCAATCTTATGATCTTACGCTTTTGCCGTTCATTGACCTTTGCCTTTTCTTCTTCATAGTCACCGAACCATCCAGAGCGATAATCATTACCTTTTTTACCCCAACATTTATTCCAACTTGAAAGGGTGTGACGGTAATAAGTTACCATATTTGCTAACCATCGAACACGATCATCAGGTATTGCCTGTTGAAGATGGTCAGAACCCTTCATATATTGATTCAGATCAACGTTGAAGTAGTAGGGTACATTCTTAATGACCAGTTTTAAAACCTTCTTATAAACGCTCCCATCGCGTACATATTCATCAAAATTGCAATCATGCCAATCATCAACATCGAATAGATATTGATCTTCGCGTACGTTTACGGTTTGAATTTTATATTGGAACAGTTCTATCATTTTAAATCTTTTGCCTTTTTCCTTCAATACAATTTCTAAAATGACTACAGTTATCATTATTCTTTAAACATTCTTCGATTTCTTCTATAGTAACCCCGAAAGCAATATCAGATTTAATGTCAAGTAAATATTGGGGATCAATACAATCTTTGAACTTGGAATTGATTCGCTCTTGTAAATCTGAAATCAGTTTTTTATTGTTTTTCCTTGTTTCCATAATTTATTTCTTTAAAGTGTTTTTTACCTTTTTCCATTGTTTAATAGTTGATGGACATTTTTTACAACAATAGGTTGCCTTCAATATTTTATGTCCATATTTTGTATTGATATGACCGTTATCGCATATTCCATTGTATTGGTTTCTATATGCATTAAGATCATCTTTTGAATATGGTGAAGGATTATATCCTATTTTCTTTCCAAGCAATTGCCACTGATAGCCATGACCAACATTTGGTTCACATAGAGCATGCCCAATTTCATGAAGCAAAGTATCTAGGATTTCTTTTTCATCTTTACAGTTGATAACTAAGAATTTACTCAACCTTATTTCCTTCTTTTTGTATTCACATTGTCCGTAAACAATTTTAGTGTTTATCCATGTGAATTTATAATCATTTAGTCCAAATTCCTTCAATAGTTGCTTTGCTTTTTTCTGCCATCTTTTCATTTTATTTTTTTCTGATGGTTTTACCTTGCTAAAATGTGTATATGATTTCCAAGATTTATAATCGGAGTGTACTTGCGTACTACACACTTTTTCGTATTCAGTTTCATCATAATGTGTGTAAACAATCTTTGGAATGGTTATAGTTGAAATATTCTTTACCTCACGTTTACTAAAAAATGATTTCAAAATCAATATTATTTTTGCGATCATACAATGTTCTCTTTTTATACCTATAAATAGTTTTCTAATTCAAAAAAGTATCTGAATTGATTAATCCATTATCTTAAATTCGGAACAATGGTTTTCCGTGTACGCTGCATTAATGCAGATACAATTCTTTTTTGTTTTGTTTGGTTATTTGTTTTGGTCAGACCGCAGACCTTATACCCCGAATCGAACGGGGCTGCATCATAGAATAATTTACTGTTGGTTATTCAGTTAGGGTATTCTTGCCCTTTCTTTTTTTTTATACGTAAAAAACTTGCAAAAGGTTGTGCAATAATTGAAATAATTGAATCTTTTCATTTCCGTTTACGTACGCAAAAATTTATTTAAGTTTTTCAAATTGGAAGTAAATCATAAACACTGCTTCCATTATGAATTGGAACTGACTCAATTCTTACCCCATTACCAATTGAACTAATCTTTGCTGATGAAAAAGTTAAAGTAGTTTCGTATCTCTTATTATCAATTCTTGATTTGTTATTTCTAACTATGCCATTGAAGGGTAATTGCAGATATACATCTGTTTCCCATTTAGTGTAATCAATTGGATAATGTCCAATTGAATTCATATCTATACCGTTTCCTATCATGTTAAATTGAATTTATTTTTAGTTTAAGGTCATTGTTACGTTTTTTTAAAATTGAAATAAGTTTTAGTTCTTTCTCATATTCTAAATTGAATTGACTTATTGCTTCATTTCTTTTTGAATCTGGTAATTGGAATAGTTTAATTAATACTTCATCTGAAATTTGATTGGAAAGATCAATTAATGAAAAACTCTTTCCTTCTTCAATAATTTCAGATTCAAAAGGGCTATTCAAGTTTAGTATTACTTCTTTATTATTATGTATAGTATTATCTACGACATTTTTGTCACTACCTATGGACAATTTTGTCACTACCCCCGGTGACAAATTTGTCACCACCTCATGACTATTTTGTCCGTAGGTAGTGATATTTTTGTCACCACCTTTTGAAGGTATTTTCACTACCTCTTTCAGAGTAATAATCCGTTCTTTAACCTCTTTTTTACCAGTTTCGTAGATCAATTGAACATCTATATAGCGACATTCTTTCAACTGATTTACCCAACGTATAATTGATCTTCTATCAACCTTATAGAGGTCTGCAAAGTAATTGTTTGATGCCCAACATCTTCCTGACTTATTAGAAAGGGCTGTTATCTCTGAATACAATAGTTTGGTATGAGGTGATAATCTATTGTCATACCTTACTGATGCAGGTAGTATAGAATAGTAATTAGGGTTCTCTTTGCCTGATTCAGGCGTTGTTTTTTGTTCTTTCAATTTGCTTAATAGCAGCACCGTAATTGTAATGACGGGTGGCATCTCAGATAATTATCTCAGAATAAGTGGTTTTTTTAAAGTGTGACCGTTGCAACAGTCACACTCCAATTACCTGAGTCGAGGCGTTGATACCTCTGCATATAAATACTTCTATTTATACGAATGTCACAAAGATAAAGGCCAGAATTGGATTGGAGGCCGAATTTCAAGCCCTATATTCTTATAACTCACTGATTTTCATATATGTTACAAGGCAAAAAATAAATAGGGTATCTGTAATTTATTTTTGAAGAAAAAGTGACAATTAGTGTCCCTTCAATCTCTGCCAGATTTTAACCTTAAATATGATTAGTAATTTTGATTATTAATTATTTGAAGGTATGACGGGGAATGAAGAAGAAGAATTAAATTACAATGTCGTGCAGTACATCATCACTAAATATACATCTCAAATTCCCGTATACGTTTTTCCTGCATTTAACAAGCGAAAAATTAATACCAATAAGATTATCAAAAAATTGAATGAACTTTATGGCAATAATTACAACGCTGATCAGTTCATCCAATTTGGTGAACAATACTTAAATGAATATTTGATCAATAAACATAACATCACCTTTAAGAAATTAATGATTGAAGCATTTAAACCTGTGATACATAGGTATAGACATTTGGTTTAGATTTTTTTTTCAAATTCTTATAGTGCCCCTGAATTTATTTTTAATTTTAGAATTATGGAATTTCGCTTTCAAATGGGCATTATTGGATATAACAATCAGTAATATGTCACTTTTTATTTTTTAGTTGCCATTCATTTCCAACAAATAGTTCTTAAATTGAATTGGTTGTTATCTATTTAAAGCAACTGATTTATGACTACTAAAGAGAACATTGCTTGCCAAGATATTATTATGATGTTAATACGAAGTGAATATCCTGATATGCACCAAGAGGAATTTTTTACATTTACTGACAAATTGAATTTTAATGCATTTTTAAGTTTTTACGAAAAATCAAAAGATGAGTATATTATTGGGTTAAAATATCAGTTGAAAAATGGTATAAATTTAAAATTAGTAAATTATGCAATTTGATGAAGTACGAAAACTGCAATTAAGATTTAGAGAGTCTCCTTTTGAACATGATCATTCTTGGGAAAAGGAATATTATTTAGGTAGTTCAACAGGTGATTATTTTTGCTCTATATGTGGTATTGATAAGGATATGGTAGATGATACAGAATCCGCTAAAAAGAAAAAAAAAGGAAAGGATAGTTAATCGATTATTTTTTATGGACTATTTATAGTCATGAAAAGTCCTTTAAAAATATACCGTGTTCAAGAGAGCTCTTTTTTTCATTTTATAAATATTTCATTGCCTAATCACATCAAAGATCATTGTTATGATTTTGCCATTGATGTTACCAACACCACATACAAAAAGTATAAAGAGCGTAGTCCACTTGCAACTAAGAAGCAACTAATTGAATTGCACTATGCTGGTAAACTTGCTGAATATGCAGTGGCTAAATACTTAATTGAATATTCTGGATTTTCAATGTCAGTGCCAGATACCAAGGTTTATTCAATTGAAGCAAAAACTTATGAACCTGATTTAAGGGGTACTGGTTTAACCAATCAAGTTTATACTATACATGTCAAAAATCAACCCTTTAAGTTCAATAGGAATGGTTCTGATGATTTCGATTGGTTGGTTCAAGATAAGGAACCGTTTATTAATGCACCAGAGCCAAATGAACTTATGGCGTTTACATTCATGAATGCAGATGAATCGGTTGGCATTTACAAAATAGCCAATGCGAAAGATGTTCAATTTGATGAACCGTATGGGAACGTCCTTTATAAGAAACGAATAATGGGGTATAACTTATTCTTTTTCACCCCACCATTCAGCCAATAATTAAACTGTATACGTAATGGTTACCCATCCACGATTGTAACCAGTTGAATCATAAGCCGTGCCATCGAACCAACCATTACTTGTTGCCAACACTCTGCCTAACACGATATTAGTTGCATTGAAAGTACTTATATACCCTGATGGTTGCGTAAAGCTACCTTGGGTAGCCTGATGCAAAAAGTCACTATACGTATTATCTGCATCATCACGAACTATCACGCTTATTGATCTGATTTTTCGAAAGTCAACACCGTGTGCGATATTTACTGTGGTCGTTGCGTCCATGTTCCAATCACCAATATTGATTGTTTTAGTTTTTAATACAATGTTATCAGTGTTGATACCATCTGGGGCTATTATGTTTTTGGTGAAAGTTTTGGCACCTGTGATTGTCTGAATATTCGATAAATAGACACCGTCACTTACTGCTGATGCTAAGGTGGCAGTTGATGCATTACCATTTAGATTTCCGTTAATAGCATTGCTGAATGTTTTTACACCAGTAATTGTTTGGTTCGATGATAAATAAACGCCATCCGTAACCGTTGCAGCATTACCATTTATACTTCCAACTATTGTATTGCTGAATGTTTTTACACCAGTGATTGTTTGATTTGATGACAAGTAAACCCCATCAGTAACACTTGCAGCGTTTCCGTTAATTGAACCTACAATAGTACTGTTAAAGGTTTTTACCCCTGTGATTGTTTGGTTTGATGATAAGTAAACCCCATCACTAACAGTTGCAGCATTACCATTAACTGATCCAACTATTGTACTGCTAAATGTTTTTTGACCATTTATGGTTTGGTTCCCAAGTAACCTTACAAATTGACCTTGCAAAACGTCATTGTAATTTCTTCCACCGCTTGTGGTCATTGTTATGAATTCACCAGATACGGGTGCAGTTGTTACAAGTTCCGCTTTATAAAGGGTTCTTTTAAAAGCAGAACCACCTTGTTCTAATGCAAAACTATCTTGCTGTACTGGTGGTGCCTGTTTGATGTAGCGTGGGAATGCTGTTATACTTGAAACTGCATCGAATAGCAATACTTTGCCATCGATATAAACTAAACCACTACTGATTGCATAATTACCTGCTGAACCAGTTACGGTACAGCCCTGTAAAATAAATGCTCCAGAACCTAAATATTGAAGTTCAATTGCCTTGAAAACTTGATCTTGCAGAGTGCTGAAATCATCCCAATTTACCTGCTGTCCACCACTATTATTAAAATTCCCTCTTAACATTGTTTAACTTATATATTTTAACTAAAAATTATTTCGTATTCCTTTCCAGCCAGTTTATACTTTTTTATTTGTGCTTTCATCTGAACTTCTAAAGCACTTAGACTGATTGGTGCTTTGACTATAAAATCCTTATCAGGAAATTCAATAGTTGCCTCACCTTCATTATATAAATAAGTAGTTGTATACCCTGTTTCTGATTCATTATATAAATAGGTAGGTGCTTGACCTTCAACTTCCCTGTATAAATAAACTGCTGAATCTTGTTCATGCAGAACTAATATCCTTCTATCTATTGGATCAAATCTGTCGTTTAGCATTTTTTCCAAATAGATCGTTTGACCATTATAACTAAGTTCAATAAGTGATTGATCTTTAAAGGAATTGAATCTGCTTTTTGAAAAGTTTATTTGTGACAATAGAGTTTCATACCAACTCAAATTGAATTTGGTTCTGAATCTAGGAGGTGTTAACCTTCTGATCAATTTGACAATATTGAAATCGTATGATTTTACCATCACTAAGTATTAAACAGGTTGATAGGTTATAAGATCAGCAAATGATAAAGGCGAACTTGGCTCATTTAGATAGCCAGAAGGTAATTCAAGAATTCGACCAACTGGAATGATTGTTAAACCTGATTTAATTGCCAGATTATTTATTTCAATATCTTCAATTCCTGTGACGCTCTGAATTGTATCAATTACATCATTCAATTTTAGTTTACCATCAAAAGGTAAATTCCTTATGAATGATTTTAAAGCATCTTCAACGGATGTTTGGATTGTCGCCAATGAATAAATAGAATCATAATAAACCGTTGTTCCTGACATCAGTAATTGATCACCATTAAGGGATACCAGATTTATCCTTGTACCTGCCAATTTAATTTTTGTCAGATATTTGTTCAATTGAATCTTTTCTTCACTTGTAAGAGAAACCAAATCCAAACCTGAATTTTCTTTTGCAACCTTAATTGTTAAAGTTCCACCAGATTGTTCAGATACGGCAACCGCTTTGATGATCTTTGAAACCTCATCAATTGTGGGATATTGAAATCTGTTATTTGTTAAAATCAAGTCATAATTCAATTGGAATTCCTTGGTACGTTCTGCGTACCATTCAGGTGTACCAATGAAGTTATTACGGATTATTTCATTTACTTCTTCTTCAAACCTATCCTGTAGAATCTCCAATTGCAATTGGGCATTAGCACTGACGTATATCAAGTTTCTGAATATTGCCACTTTTGAGGTGCTGTTTAAACTATTGAGTTCAGGACGTGAATTTTTATCTGCAAAAATAGAAACTATTATATCGTTGATTGATCTTGCCATTATTATTTATAAATACCATGTTATCTTAGATTATACTGCCTCCAATTGGATTCTATACTCAACCCCATTAATCCATATTTTTAATTTATGTGAAGCGGTGAAGGTTCCTATTACTTCAACTGCTTGTTCTGTACGTAATGCCAATGTTGAATTGGCTGATCCTGAACTACTATCTTTAGAATAAAGTGCAACACCATTATCAATTGCAGTTGTTGGTTCAACAATAATATTATTTAGTAACAACCCACCTTGCATCGATTGCCAGTTGCTTACAGATGTTCTACTAATGGCAATATTCTTGTTATCCATTAATAGATATGGAACTGTTAAGTCATTATAATAACCCTGCAACATTGTTGCTGAATTCTTTAATGTGGCATTTCTCCAACTTGTTTGCAAATTGAAAGCAGGGTTAAGCGTACCTGCTGCATTCTCCAGATCAATCGTAATTTCTGAACCAAATCCATCAGCAACAGTGCCACTGCTTTGTCGATCCAATCTTAATAATTTGGAAATATTATTGGTTGATGAATTTGATTTGAAAATTCGTGTTGGTGCATTGTCACCACTTGAAAATAGTGTGATTCCACCACTTCCCTTACTATTTAATTGCAGTGTTATATCTGATGATGAACCTTGGACTGTTATTTGTCTATCACTACCAGAATCAGCACTACCACCTAATGCAAGTGTCGTACTACCTAATCCACCTGCCAGTTCAATAAGTCCAGTACCCTGACCGCTTAATCTTAGTGAAGCATTTGTTGCACTTGAACTTGCTGTTATCGTTCTGGATGCACCTGTTAATGTATTACTACCCAATGTTAGATTTGCGCTGTCACTTATAAATATATTACTTGATTGTACTGATTTTGTACTTGTACCATCACTGCGGAGTATTGCATTATCAATTGAACCAGTACTTCCAGTAATTATATTAGATGTTAATCCAGTAACAAAACCTTTATCAACTAATGATCTTGGCGAAAAAGAGGAACTATAATTTCCAGCATATTCAATACCTTTTTTAACCGATCTACTATCTGTGAAATTAGAATTTACTGCACCAACTACAAATCTTGATAAAGTTGTGTTGCTTGAATTTTTACCTTCAAATGTGATACCATCACTATTGAATTCAAGTGATCCGTAATTTAAACCTAGTCCTGATCCAGCATATAATGATGCGCTACCTGCGTCAATGTTCAAACCAGAACGATAATCATCGACCTGCATATCGATAACGTTAGTAGCCGCAACACCAAAATCATTAACTGCTGTCGATAAATCAAATCCACCGATGTACAAATTATTTGAACCAGAACCATCAATGGTTACATCACCACCGCTAATTATAGACGTACCTGATAGGTTCCAAAAACGATTGCTGACATATCCTTTATTCACTAATGATAAATCAGTGAAATCATTACTGTAATCATCAGCGTATTCGATACCACTTTTAATGGTTCTTTCATCGTTAAATGTAAATGCACCTGAATCACCATTTGCAATCAAAAACAAACTATTACCAGCACCTTTATCGTAACCGAATCTTGCATTACCTGATGCATCGGTTGTGAAATAGCCAAACCCTAAGGCATTTGAACCTTTCATTGAAATGGAAGGTGAACCAAAACCAGTATTCAATTCTAATGAAGCATTGTTATCTGGTGATGTTGTATCAACTACTTTGATATTGTAACCGATTTCGGTTGAATAGTCGTAATCTATTTGGGTGGTTGTATCACCTGTAATTGTGCCACCTAAAACTATAGTGTTTCCAATTTTCGTTAAACCATTAGCAGCGTTTAAACCACCAATTGAGGATGTTAAACCTGTCACATATCCTTTATCAACCAATGATCTTGGTGAAAAAGATGAACTATAGTTACCAGCATATTCTATACCTTTTTTAACTGATCGATTATCAACTATTTTTAAATTGTTATTATCACTTGCATCTGTTGTTGCTTCAATATATAGTTGATCTGTTTCAGGACTTGTAATGTTAAAAGCACCTAAACGGAACGAATTTCCAACCCCTTTTATACCGACAACATGTTCACTTATGCTATTGCTTAAAGTTAATAACTCAAAACCTTCCAAACTGGTTGTACTATATGGTGTACGACCAACATTTAGAACAACAACATTATCCCCACCAATGTTAAATCCAAATGAGGTATCACTTCCAGAAAATAGAACGTCATGACCACTACTATCAATTGATAATCCATCAAATAAACCAACGCTTCCACCCCTAGGAATGAATCGACTATCAACAAAACCTTTATCAACTAATGATCTAGGCGAATAGTTATTTGAATAGTTTGCACCATATTCGATACCTTTAAATCCACTTATTTCACTTTCGGTTGTGACCGATCCGGTTGAAGAAATTTCTAACCTTGTAACCTGTGATGTATCATCAAGTGATGCCAAACTAATCCCTACTGCTTCAACTGATATTTCACTGGAATTACTTCCGTCAGTTTGGTACAATCCAGTAACATCATTTGCAGCAGTGTATATTCTACCAATTATGGAATTATCAACACTATCCCTGCTTATTAGATCAATTTCACCACTGGTAGTTAGATTTGAAGTTTCAACCAATAAACCAGAAAGCGGTTCAATTGAACTGCCTAAGGTTAATTTGTAGTTACCAAGAATTGCAGTATCACCAGTTAATGCACCACCAAGTGTAATGGTATCACCGCTTTTAGTTAAACCGTTGCCAGCACTTACGTTAGAAGCAACTTCAATGTCCAGTGCTTCAACTTCTGCCAGTTTATTCCATGTTCCTAAAATGGCGTTATAATAGTATAGTGCCGCACCTGTATCCACTGTTGCATCATCGGAGGCATCTATGACCAATGCACGGTCGCCATTATTAATACCTGTTTCTAAATCACGTTCTGATATTGTATTGAATGTATAATTTCGGTTTCCAGTACTTCCAACTGATATGGATTTATAGGTTCCATCACCTGCAAGGAATACTGAACCACCAAGATCATTTCTAACAATTGATATTTTAGCTTTTTCAGCACTTGTAACAAACTTATTTAAACTTCCTGAATCTGATATATCATCGGTAACAAGGGTAATAGTATTACCTGTTTTTCCGTTTACGTTGATACTTTTTAAGGCAAGAATTTGATCAATAGTTGCCTTATAGGTGAATTTGTCCGCTATATTTTCAGCGTTATAAACAGCGATATAGTCGTTTGAATCTAATTGATTACTGTCTGGAAGTTGATTAATAGTAATGTTTGCCATTACCTATAAATACTTCCATTATTAATTTGGAACGATTATCGGATTACCGTTTTCGTCACTTATTATATTTCCAAATTCGTCCACCAAATAGGTATTATTATCACCCACACTGATAACCAAGAATGATGAACTGGTGGTATTCGAATTAGCATCTGTAACCGTTATCGAATAAGTCCCTGAACTGGCAGCAGTTAAATTTTGGCTGGTTGAAACCAGTTGATCAAATTCATTTTTCCATTCGAACGAAAACGGTGCTTTACCGCCATTGATTTCAATGTTGATGAATCCATCCCCACCATTGATTTCATTGCCTATAGCAAGCAATATGATTTGTAGGGTGTTTATGATACCTTCGATTTCTTCGAAATCTGAGTTGTTTACAATAGCAGGAAATCGCTGGAAATATTGGATAGTATTATTCTGTTCAATTGTATCCTGAATCAACAAGGTTTGACCACCTGTTAGATCAGTATCCAATCCATCTATAAGATTATTATCATCGATTAGTTTCCAAACTGATTCAATATTGCCATATATATTAAGTGCAACATCATATAACGATTGCCCATAACTTACCTTATATTCTTTCATTACGCTCACCCACTATATTGATTTTGAAGTTATCATCACCACCATCTTTAACGTTAACCAGTATTAGATTGAAGTTATCTTTCTCGAATTCTTTACGAACAATTTTCGCCAAATCAGCTTTGTCAATTGATGCAGATGAATAATTAGTAATCCCCACACCTAAATCAGGGAATTCTAAAAAGTTACCTTTATTAGCATAAATGATTTCTTGCTGATCCTGCAAGTCAGTATCTTCAATAAGAAAATCTCCATTGAAAGTTTTGAAATTGTTGTTTATATCTAAGCGGATGCCATTCATTTAATTATTCACCGTGTAAAATCTTATTATTTTCCAATTGGTTTACAGTTGTATTTGATAATGTTAAACCAATGTAAGGGACAACCAAACCAGTTGTCGGTGCAATTGGATGCAGATGATTATGAAGTTTATAATCGTCAATCAATTCATTGACCTTATCTTCAATAGCATTCAGCTTATCCACCAGTTCATTTATTTTTACTAAGCCTCCAAATGATCCATCATTCAATTTGATTTCGTTATTAGCAATTATTTGATAGTCATCTATCTCACTAAATAGTAATATATGAGGTTGATCATTTTCGGTTTGACCTACAATCACAATTGAATCAATTGCAGGTATTGGAATAATTCCAGTATTTGGATTTTCAATAGCGGATAATCTTACTTCAATAATGTCTGGTTGATCATCAACAGGACTAATCGTACACGTTTTAGTTGAACTATCAATTGACTTAACAGTACCAATAATACTATTAGCATAATCCTGCTTCGCTAATTTCCTGATTGCTTCGTGTATAGTCATACTGATTATAAATACTAATCAACTATGGTATTTATATCTGTTATGGAATATCTAATAATCAGACCAAGTGTAATTCTTACACCAACGATAAAAGCAGTACTTGAAAATCTTAAACCAGTATTTGAAAAGGATAAAGTAAAGGTTACAATCACCAGTGGACTAAGAGACGCGAATAGTCAATTGACCGTTATCAGGAATTATTTGGTTCAAAAGAAGTTGGATGAAAAATATCCACTTGCTATGAGCTGTAAGGTCACCGATAAATATTTCGAAAACGGAGAACATTATTATTTATGGCAAATGGCATGGAGTCATTTATTAAGCATCGGATTGATCATTAATCCACCGTTGGCGGCTGAATGCTTAATGGACTATATCAGAGATGGTAGAAATAAGAAAGGTACTGTAATCAACCAAACACCACATGCAAGGGGCAAAGCATTTGATATAAGTGGAGTTAATTCAAAAGTGATTGAAATATTGAAGAAGGCTATTAAGGAAAAGAAAGTGGGTTTAAAGAATATTCTTATAGAGCGCGAAAACAACTGCATTCATTGCGATTGCTATTAAACCTTATCAGCAAGTTCAACATCAATTGAATACCCTTGATTTCCAAACATTCTACGGACTGATTTAACGATATATTTTCCATCTTTTTCTGGATAACGTTTATCAATTAGTTCAACAATATCCCCATGATTGACATTATATCCAAAAGAAGAAAATGAACCTGTGAATCCATCAAATTTGAAATTCTTTATTTCATCCTTTGCTCTTTTTTCAAGTTCCGTTTTCGATGTTACATTGTAATAGTGGATGGTTCTTTCGCTGCCATCTGAATCACCAGTTTCGTATTCAATACGGGTGTTATCAGGGAGTATTGATATTGCTTTCACTTTTACTTTAATATCATCTGCTTTAACAAATTGTAAGCTATCACCAATGATATTCCTTTGAAATTCAAATTTCCATGTTCTTTGAAGGGATGGAAAGTAATTCAATCCAACATATAACTTATCGTTTCTGAACCATGATTTGATACCAAATTTATCCTTTAGATAATTCAATATCTGACTGGCAGTTAATTTGACAAATCTTGCTTTGCCAAGTTCAATATCAACTGCTTCAAAAGGAATACTTGATGGGACAATATCTTTTAACAAGTCCTCTATCTTTAATTTGGGATAAACCAGATTGAAAGCCTTAGTTTCTTTCAAAAGATATGCACCATCTTCACATATTAATCTTGTGGGTGTACCTGATTCTATTTTTAAAAGATAGCCAGTAAAAACGATTTCTTTTCTTGAAAATCCATAACCAAGTTTGACAGTTACTTTATCACCCTTTTTAAACAATGCTGATTCCGATACAATCAAGGATTTACCCTGAAAAGATAACTTTCTTGGAATGGTTATCGTGCAGGTATCGGTAAATGATTCATAGCTACTTTCAATCTCAACATTGACAATTTGATTGAACTTGTATTGACCGATAATGATTTCAGAAGATAGTACTAACACTATAGAATATCATTTATTAATTAAGTGTTATTTTCTTGCTGCAATTCTATGTCAAATGGAATGTCAGAAACAGCACTGATCGAAAACGGAATTATATTTCTATAACCTTCGCGTTCTTCAATATTGTAATTGTTTATTACAATGTTGTAAATACCAAAATCATTTAAAAATTGACTTGTTACTTCAATACTGGGTTTTGCCTTGCATATTGATATTAAAGCATTCTTTTCTTCAACAGGGGATACGTTAATATTTGGGGAAATGATCCTGCCAGCGATAGCAATTCTAAAGTCATTATTAGCAATAAACTCTTTGATACTGCCATCACGACCTTGGACAACTGTTTCGATAATGTTCTTTTCACCCGATACTACCATTATAGCAGAATCCACCCGTAATGAAGGATACTTGATTAATTGACCTGTAACGGCATCTTCAAAACTCCCTTCCTTAAAAACAAGGTTAGAATAAATTGGGGTATCTAATAAACTGGTTGCAATGGCTTCATCTGGTTCATAGGGAATGGCATTCTTGAACCTTTGAATTTGGTTTAATCCAATTGAAGCAATATTATTTTTGATTATCTGTAGCATGTAATCATAAATACCTTTCTATTAGTTATATGATACCTCGAAATCCTTAACCGCTCCAATAAGTGTTTTGGTTATTACATCCTTGATTTTGGTTTCAAGTTCAGGAATAGAATTACCGTTCACGGACAAACTATTAACCAGATTGTTGATGGTTACGGATACCGATTTATTGCTACTATTACCAGAGCCAATTACATCCGTACTTGTTCCTGTTTTTATTTTTGGAACAACCGATGGTGTTAATAAACCATTAATTGGTTTAGTTCCATTGTTTGATTTACCTGTACCTGCAATTGGAAATGTTATTACTCCGCTTTCATCTTGTTTTAAAAATGACGTCAATGGATTATTCAAACCCAACGGACTTGATTCAAATGTTTTAGTAGTTTCTTTTCCAAAGTTTTTAAATACGTTTATAGCATTACCAAACCCTCTTTTAACTTTTGCTAAATCGAATGTGAACAACCCCTCAAGAATTTCAGTTGCTGGTGCTGCCAGTTTTACAATTTCCTGAATTGAATCTTTGATAATGCCAAAGAATCCCTTGATGTAGCCAATCCCTTTATTGATCCAACTGAAAATCTCTTTTAATAATTGTAATAACCACTTAACAGGTGTTAACAATTCCTTCAATGCAAATCCTATGTTTTGTAATACAAATTGGAATAGATCAAATTCACCTGCACCTACTGCACCAAATAAATTTCCGATTTCTGTAGCAACATCTTTTAATGCTCCCCATACTTCGCGGATAGGTTCTGTCAACATTTCCCAATTTTTAGAAAACCCATCAATGAATGCAGTACCCATTTGAACTAATCCCCTGAATCCTGATTCACCATCAGTAAACAGTTTTAATTGAAATGATTCCCATGCTCCCCCGAATTGTTCAAGATCACCAGAAAGATTATCTAATTGTGTTTTAGCAATCTTGCCAGCCGTTCCCTGACTGTTTTCAATTTCACTTGTGAATTTTCTTAAACCTGCTGAACCTTTGTTTAATAGAATTTGCATCTCTCCGAATGCTTCATTACCAAATAAAATTGAAAGTGTATTCGCTTTTTGTTCATCGGTAAAACCTTTCATTCTGGTTTCCAAAACTTGAATAAGATTATTTATACCAATGAATTTTCCTTCGCTATCAAAGAATTCAAGATTTAATGAAGTCATCATATCTTTCATTTGCTTTGTAGGTGCTGCCAATCGTTGGAATGAAGTTGATAATGCCCTTGTGGCAACACTTCCTTTAAGGCCACGATCAGCCAAAATTCCTTGTATACTTAATACCTCTGAGAGCGGTACGCCTAATGCTGCTGCTGCTGGAGCAACATAACGAAGTCCTTCGGCCATATCGATCATACCAGTGGCACTTCGTGTTGTTGCAAAAGATAATTGATCAACAATATGTGACATATCAGTTGCTTTTAATCCAAACTGATTCATTGTACTTAAACCGATTTCGACTGCTTCTGCTAATCCTACATTGGAAGATGCTGCCAAATCCAAAAATCCGGGCATTGCTGCAATTATCTGATTTGCTTTTAAACCCGCTTGAGCTGCAACCACTTGTGCATCGGCAACTTGTGTACTGCTGAAAGTTGTTGCTGCACCTAATGCAATAGCGCTTTCAGTAAGTTGTTTGTATTCAGTATCTGATGCATCTAACAATGCCTTTACGTTGGACATTGTTTTGGTGAAGTCCTTACCCGTGTTTATAACTCCGATAAATGCCCCTGCTAATCCTGCACCGACACCTAAGAGTGGCAATAACGACATTGCAGCACCTGCAACACCACCAAGGCCACCAGTAACACCACCTAATGATGATAGTAAACCATTACCACCTGCACCTAATCTACCTTTTGCCTTTTCAAGTTGACCAAGGTTGAAGATGCTTTTTGACGTTGCCTTTTGTAGGGGATTGGTTAGGTTGTCAAAGAAATTTATTTGAAATGCTAAAGCGTTATTCAAGTGTTACATAGGGTAGGGGGTAAGGTTATTTATTTGTTGAAGTGCTCTAAAACCCATTTCAATTCTGACCATAGTTTTGCAAATTCATCAATGGTCAATTGTTCAGGATCGATTTTAAAATGAAAACGGATTAATGCCATTTGCTTTCTGATGCTATCAATTTTATTCCCGTCAATTGACCAATGTTTTAAAGCACTGTTGACTCCCCCACGCAAATAGGGATGATTGATTGAATCTGTTTATTAATTGCAATGGCGAGCCCTGAATTTGTATTTGATAGTTCCATTAGTTCTTTATCACCATCCACAAAGCATGTATTAAACAAACCCACACTTGAACTGATTGGTGATGATTGAAGCGATGCCAACGTTGCATCCAATTCGGTTAAATTAGGTTGTCTGATGTAAGCGGTTAATATCTTATCATCTTCAACCTTAAATGTCATTTTTGTAATGTTACCGTACTTCTTTTTTAATGATTGTTCTTTTTCATTGATTTCCTTTTTCATATTTATTTACTTATTTGATTATAAATACTTGGAATTCAATAAAAAACCCCATCACCATTTACTGATGACAGGGTTTTAAAATAAAACAAGTCAATAATTATTATTAGAAAACGACCGCGTTACCTCTTTTAATTTGAGTAACAAGTAGTGGTAACTCTACTTCAATCATTTTATCTGATTGCGAAACAGTTGTTGGATTTGATAAAAATTCACATCCTTTTAAAGTTTCAGTTGTTAATTTGGCTGCAATCGTTGATCGGTATGATACGATTACATCGAATTGACCATATAAGGTTAGATCACCATTAGGTGCAGAATCTTGTAATCTTTTAACCTCGTCCTTGAGAATCGTCAGACTCCCTTCGGCAGAGTAGTTACCGTATCCAGTTCCAATAGGCTTGTCTGCTGTTCCATAGATTTTTTCTTTTTCACGTGCATCACTATAACTGATTGCTCTAATTGCTGTAAACGGAATAGTACCGTTTGACAATTGAACGCGAATTTGACTCCAGCCGAAAATTTCGCCATTGATGTTTACAGGTAGTTCATTAGGTAAAGGCATTTATTTTAATACTTCTTTATAAATCTTAGGTTATTATGCTATAGCTACTGTATAGCCCAATGAGATATTAATAAATCTTGCCACACCAACTGGTTGAAGCTTAACTTCAATATCCAAAGTATCATCGGCAAGAACATTTTGATCTCTATTAATAAATACTTCAAAATTTGATAGTTCACCGTTTACTCTCATATTTGAAATAGCTTGCTCACATAATGATGTGAATTTTGCAATGGTTTCAATTCTTAGTTTACCATCTTCATCCAAATACAACGGACTATTCAATTCAGGAAGTAATGCAGTTCTAAGTAATCTTCTTGCTTTGTTGATCGTTCTATTACGTTCAATAGTTAAGTAATCAGATGTTGCACCAATTGCAGTTGAACTGCTATTGAAAAATGATCCATTTAAACCATAATCCTTAAGCAGGAATAAATAGTTTTTATCATTTACCTGTGCTAATTGCGCTTTGGTTACACCTTTATAACTTGTACCATTAGCAAATGCCAATGTATCAAGTTCAGTTCCAGCCAAATTGAATTGACCTTTCCATGCAATACTTTCATGAACTGATGATCTGCTAATTGCACCTAATGTTGCTCCTAAAGCCGTAATGCTTTGTCCTAATGTTGAAAACAATGCTTTCCCTTTATTTCCACCATCTTGACCGATTACAACCGATACCAAATTGGCTGTTGATTGCGAAAGATCAGGCAATGATGATAAAGTGAATCCTGTAAAGTTTGCTGCTAATACTCCAATACATGGGGTATCATCAGTTTTCAAATCGGTTAATACCGTTTGAAGTTGTGAAACCATTCCAGTACTGAAATTTTCATCAGTGTAAACACCGATTTGGTTGACTTCACCATTTGCATTTTCAACTAAGGTTTTTACCTCATTGAAATTGTGTGTACCACCAGAATAGTTGACAATTGCAACTTGCATTTGTCCACTGTTGTTTACTCTATAAAATTCCGAAATGTGATAATGCGGGATTGGATATGTAGTGCTTACAATTCCTTTTGCTTCTGCTTCACTTAGTGAGAATACAGTTACAGATGTTTCACCGGAAAATGGTGATGGTACTGCTGTACTGCCATAGAATACGAAACCTGATTTGTTGTCATTAGAAGTTAATTCTCTTGACGTTCCACCTTGCCCCTCTGTGATTTTTATATTTGATAATGCCATTTAATTTCATACATCTATCTTTTTAATGTTATTTTTTCCACTCGTTTTCGTTAATGCCAAATAATGGGAGTGCCACCAATAGAACTGGTAATAAATCAATCCAAGATGTTTGAAATATGAAATGTGAGGCTATCACAACCGTAATCAGAACAAATCCGATTACGGTTGAAATTTTCCCTTCTTTTATATTTTTAATCTTGAAACTCATTATTACTTATTATTCTCTAAGTCCTTTTTGATCTTGTTAGTGCTATAATGTTTTTCTCTTATTTTGTAAATAAGAAATACAACTGATAACACTGAGATTAAAAAAGTTAGGTATGCATTGATTTCTGTTATTGAAAACAGAACCGCTGCATACGTAGTAACCCATCCTAATATGTCCTTAGCATTATTCATACTTATGCTTTGTACAAGAATACTTCTTCTGGCTTAACGATTTGAGTGTCCAAACCGATAGTCATCTTGAAAAAATATAGATCACCCTCTGGGCGTAGCCTTTCACACTTAACTGAAGTCATATCAAGAACATCGTTTGTGCCTACCCACATGTTAGAACTAGGACTATTTTGTCCTATTGCCCCCATTATGCAGTTGTCAGGCATACCCGGCAATGCAACTAGTTGTAATCCATTAATTCTATTAGGTGTAGCATCTTCAACACTGATTGACTTATTTGATAACGCTCTTAAAGCATCACCGTAAAGATCAAATGTGTATTGTGACACAAATAATTTGAAGTTAGGATCATAAGTCGCTCTACGAACATCTGTTGAATGTTTCTTAGATTGACGAACTGCACGTTGTAGTTCTGCAATTACGTTTGCTTGTGTAATTGTTGTTGCACCTGAAATATCATATACTTCTGATGCTAATTGTGCCTTTCTGATGAAACCATCAACATATTTCAAGTTAGTGCTACCTGTGAGGGTGCTATTTCCTTGAATCAATACTAAATCATTATAACCTGCTGTTTGGTTAATAACCAAAGAGGTCATTTGAGCCTGTACAGGTGCTGGTAATGTTTTGAAGTTAAATTCACCGTCCGCTTGGAAGGGTTTCCAATACGATGCAAAACTTTGTGGGTTGAACTTAATAAATACATCGTATTTCTTTAATTTCAACTTCTTATCTTCTGCTGTAAAGTTTCCTTTATCAGTATCAGGCATATCTTTATGCTCCTGAATTACATCTGATAATCTTAAAGTAGGAATGGCAAATTCATCATTGAATCCACCTTGCACATATGTGTGACCACCTCCAATTAATCTTGCTTCTTTAAGGAAACGTGCAATTACGCCTTGGTACGAATTAACGTGTGTACCACCACTTACTAATATTGCCATTTTATTTTTTCATGGTTATTTATTTAGGTTATTATTTGTTGTTCTATTAGAATGAATCTTTCATCATTTCTTGAAGAGGGGTAAGGATTACTTTTGGTTCGTCCTTTTCAACTTCATTTGTTATTACTTCTGATATTTTATTAACAGATGTTAAGGCTTCAATTGCTTTCTTGCCATTTTCGAAATCCACTGTTAAAATTGACTTCCATGTTTCTTTACCCTGAGCATTAATTTTTCTTTCAGTGAAAGCCTTTTCAACCATTGCATTGATTTCATCTTCAATCTTTTTCTTTTCGATTGCTTCGAAGTCGCTTACTTTAGTTTCTAATTCCTTAATTTTGGATTCTCTATTCACCAATTCAGCTTCTTTAATTGCCAATTGATTTTTAATTTCCTGAATAGCTGCCTTTATTTCTTTTTGATTGGCAGTTGATTCAAGTTTTAGTTCGCTGATAATTTCTTCCATTTGGAAACTCTCATATTTACTTTTTAGATTATTTATATCTTGGACATTAACAATATCCCTAACTTGTGAGGTGTAATTGGTTAATAAAGCTGAATGAATAGTTGTCGGAATAACTTCATGAGCAAATCCATTTTCAACCGCTTGACTTGCATTAAACCATGTATCTTTTGAAAGCCAATCACTAATCAATGATTTAGCCTTTTTAGTAATACCCTTGATAATATTGAAAATTGTGACATTGGTATTTTTTACTGCATCATCTTCTGGACTTCCATCTGAGTATGATGCACCATGAATCATAAGTTGACCGTGCGCATATATCTTTCTTTTCTTTCCAGCAAGAAATATCATTGCACCCATAGATGCACCCACTGAATCAATGACAGTTGTCACTTTTTTGGTGGATTCTGAAATTGCTTTGTATATAGGAAATCCATTGAATACAGAACCACCTTTACTGTTTATTAATATTTCGATTTCTGTGATTGAATCATCATTTTCTAATGATTCGAATTCAGCTAAAAACCTATCAGTTGTGAAACCCTCAGAATCAATAATTCCAAACAGTTTCATTTTTGCTAATCCTTTTTCCTTTGCGATTATATATTTATCACTCATTCACTGATAAATACTATCACTGAATAAAAAGAATTGGATAGTGCTATATCTTTTTTCTTATACTTCTGTATTTAATAGTATGATGAAAGAAACTATTAATGAATTAAACAGAAGATTGAAGTTGATTGAAGAATCACTTTCAATGACTAGAAAGGAAAGGAATGAATTAGTCCTAATAAGATTTAAAGAGTTATATAATATCACCAACTATAATAAAATAAAGGTCGGGCATGTATATGAAGAACTGGCAAAGGAATTTATGGTCAAACCAATTACGATCAGAAAGATTTTATCAGGATTGAAAAATTAATTACCTTTAATAATTGAGGTATTAATTCTCGTTATGACTGAGCAACAAAAGGAATTTGTAAAGATTAAGGTATTACAATTCATCGAAGGCAATATATCCGAAACCAATAAACTCGATTTTAAAAGGGAATGGTATAAGCTAAAAGATAAAACCGAAAGAGGTTATTGGGAGTTTTTGAAAGATACTTGTGCAATAATTAATTCTTATGGCGGTGAAGAAGGGTATATTGTTATTGGAGTTGATGAAGTAACTAAGGAATTGGTTGATGCTAAAATTGAAGATTCTGGAAGAAATCAGAATGAAATAAAGGATTTAATAATTTCTAATATTGCTGATCGGTTTGTAATCGATATTGATAATATTGAAGTAAATGGTAAGAATCTTTCAGTTATTTGGATACCACCTTCAACGAACAAACCACATGTTATACTAAAATACCAACCACCAAATAAACAATTATTTGAAAACGAGATATTTATTAGGAATGGATCAGGTTCAAATGTTGCTAATAAAGGTGACATAGATCGTATGTATTGGGAAAGGGGAAATATTCTATTAAATGAGCAACTTAAAGTCACAATTGATCTTCGATCAGTTGAATTTGATATACATTCTAGTACTTCATCGTTTCGTAGTGTCATTAGTTTCGCGTGTTATTTTGATAATTGGGGTTTACGTCCTATTACAATTTTCGATTTTCAAGTTGTGGCATCTATACCAAAAATTAATAATCATGTACTAGCTCAAAGAATGAACTATAAACAATTATTCTTCGACCTAAAATTTGGTAACAAGGCTAACTATTTGAGAGTTTTACCAAATACTTTAACTGATTATACTTTTCGTATGGTAGGTAGGGATTTTCAAATAGATCACGACATTATGCAAGAACAATATAATCGTATTGAGGAATTTAAAACTGAGCTTAAAAATTTGGGGAGTACCGCAATAGCCTTTTCAGAGGTCAGTATATATTCAGCCAAAGGAAAGATGGATTTTGAATTAAATTATGTTAATAGTATCCAGTAAGAGTATTTCCAGACCAAGGAAACACGGATGTACCTAATCCATCAGCACCTGTATTATCTTCATATGTAAACTGGTATTCAGTTGTCCAGATGATTAGATTATCGAAATCGGTATCCTGTACCTCTCCAATACGCTTTAAATTACTAATACCGTAGGTCGGTACATTAATAATAATACTTCTATGAACCTTATCTTTTAAGAGTAGTATATCTTCATCCTTA
Organism: Chryseotalea sp.; assembly: GCF_057350905.1. Taxonomy (NCBI): domain Bacteria; kingdom Pseudomonadati; phylum Bacteroidota; class Cytophagia; order Cytophagales; family Chryseotaleaceae; genus Chryseotalea; species Chryseotalea sp. The sequence goes on from NZ_JBMRCF010000010.1 coordinate 166,989, forward strand.
TGCTTTAAACTTTGCATACAGATACGGATCACAAATATCCCTTCAATAAGTTCATGCCCATTTGATAACTGTGAATATTCGTTTTCAAACTGAACACCTATAAATGGATACCTAATTGATTGGATAATACCATCTTTAGATTTATCGACTTGATTATTCCACAAACCGAATTCTTTGATTTCAGGATTAGATAAACAGGATTCTTTAATTGCTCTATAGATTTGGATTGAAGTACTCATTATTTATAAATACTCCCAAATCCTTACTACATTTTGACTCTTTCAGTTATTGAATCTTCACTCATATTCATTGAATATGGATAAATAGGAACATTTACCACCTCACATCCAATACCATTTGGTAAGTTCTTCCATTGATCATTATATATTGATGTGTCAATACCATCACACATCATATCAAATTTCAGTTCCTTATTTTCTTTTAGAAACTTCTTAATCTTCTGTGAATACCGTTCAGGTTTATCTTCATAACAATATCTTCCTGAATAACTAAATGGTACAGAACCAGATGGAAGAATAAAATAACCCCACTTTGAATACCTTAGTGCTATTTCAAGTGCCATAAGATCACGATGCCCTGAATAGTTTAACCAATTATAATCTTTTTTATTCATGTCGCTGCCGAATGGTGGATTTGAAATCATTAAATCAAATCTATTATCAGGTAAATCCTTTACAAGTTCATCCCATAGGTTTTTGTCATAGGCATCCCCACAAATCCAATTTGCTTCTGGAATCAATTTTTTTCCTATTTCCACAAACTTCGGATTCAGTTCAATGCAAGTATAACTTATGTTTTCTTTTGTATATGAATCCATCTGTTTAAGTCTGTAGGTTAGCATTCCAATACCTGCACACATATCTATAATATGACCACCCCTTGGAGCGAAAACGGCTAAATCTTGCGCCAGACCATAAGGTGTAAAATAGACCCCGTTTTCGGAAAGGTTATCAGCGATAGCAGGATTAAAATCTTCATAGATTAAATCAATTTGTGTTTCTGTAAGGGTTGATGCTGTAAGTACTAAATTGTAAAGGTCGCGTTGTTTCTTTATATCGCGTTTTGTAATCTTCAAATTTCATATCAGTATTAATTAAGGTTATTTTTTTGTTTTATGTATTCCGAAAATTCTTTCTTCAACTTCCTTAATTCAACCTTAGTACCTTCTCTTGATTTGAATCTGGACAAAAAGCTATTAATGTTTTTATAGTTTGAAGGTGAGGCCACCAGTTCAATAAGTTCTATTTTAAAATGATCCTGCAAGGTTGTTTCACCTGATTTAATGTGGTTCACATACTTGAAGATTAGTTCATAATTATCTTCCTGATAAGGTTCATCTTCACGATCAAAATGTTCAATAAATGAATTGTAATCAATATTATAAATTCTATCAGCTTGCTTTTTTCGCATCCTGAAATAGTCATTCATTGAATTTCGAATGACAGTGCCACAATAACTATATGCTTTTGCTTTACCTGATTTGAACTGATGCAGATTAATACTAATCCTTGAAATAGAATCGTTGATGATGGTATCTGCTTCATCACTATCAAATCCAAACCCTTTAAAGTAACGGTTCAGAATAGCTTCTGCCATTTTTAATAATGGTGGGTATAGATGCTTATTGAAGATTACTTGTTTAGTAATGCCAGATGCATCCAAGTATTCCTTAATGTAATTTTCTGTTTGGGTAGTGAAGTAATTCATAACTATCTATCTGTTTTAGATAAATAGTTTTGTTTTTGCATTTAGTCAGGTTTGATACCATACTTTTCAATGAGTTTCCTTTTATAGGCAACATCTTTGAATAATTTTGGATCGTAATGGTTCGATGAATCCCTTTTCCCTGAATGCCCTACAAACGTCATTATTTGCTCTTTAGGCATTTCCTTGTACTTGAATATAGGGTAGATACTATGCCGTGCATAAAGTGAACTAAAGTCGTTTTCAATAGGCACTTTGACCGTTGTCATTTCACCCTTTGCATTGCGTTGTTTATCCTTTACTTTTCGTTTGAATATCCCTATTTCTTTTGCCATTAATTTTAATGACTTGTTAAAGTGACCTTCATTCGGTTCGCTTGCTTTTCCTTTCTTATCGGTGTAGAACGGGATTTTGTACTTGTATTTCTTTAATATAATATCGGTATATTCATTGATAGGGTTTGCCATTTCCTTTAACTTCTGGTTGTGCGATGTGTAATAGGAAACGAACTTTGTTCCATACCCATCATCTTCAATATGCAGTGAACCACCTGTTTTTATTTTGTCAGGTCTGAATTCATTGATACGAAGTCCACCGAACATCAATAGCAATATGAACCGATCACGGGTTAAATTCAACTCATTGGTTGAAAATTCGTGGTATAGCAGTTTATCAAGTTCTGGTTTGGTGATGAACTTTTCATCTTGGGTTAAAGTGTCAATATTCTTTAATTCCTGTTGAGTATAGAACATTTTAATATTAACCTGCTTTAGGTCAATAAGGGGTAAACGTTTTAATTCTGTTAACTTATTGACGGCATCTTTATACCATTTCAATACATCTGCATATCTATCTTTAGTATAGAATATCCTTTTACCTGCAAAGGTTTCCTTGGTTACAGTGGTTGGATCAACGCCTCTAAAGTTCGTATCCTTTACCCCGTTCTTAAAAATATAACTTAGAAATGCCTTACTCCATTCAACGGAAAAATCCTTTATATGAGATGGGGGATTGGCATTCATCTTATACTCTAAAAGTCGCCACAAAATTGAAGGTTTATTTATTTGATTTGGGAATTTGGTATAAAACCCACTTGTAAAGATTTCAAAAATATCTTCTTTATTGAACTTGCCTATATTGTATCGATCTTCTGGTGATAGGAGGGATTCAACATAATCATTCTGTTTTTGCTCTACCTTTTCTTTTAGATTTAATAAATAATCTTCCTGAATTTCTTTGGTGTCAATTTCGAACCGCTCAATATCTTCTTCACTTATATTGGCAAAAACCAAACCTTTTTTCAAATGCTTTTCGTATTCATCCAATACCTGTTTGTTTACACGGACGTATTCAGTTTCATTCTTGTACAATCTTAATTGGATGTACCCTTTTAATATCTGGTTTAAGGTGTAATCAAAACGCTCTTTATCATCTAAAGTAAACCTGTGAATTGTTTCGATGGCATTATGGGCAATTTCTAAATATTCCTTTTTGAAAAATTCGTATAAGGTTGGATCAAATTGATTAGGGAAATCTTCAAGTGATAAAGGATCAATGATCTTTTCAACCTCTTTAACCCGTGTTACCTTAAATTCATTTTCAACACTAACCACTTTTTCAGTGGTGATGATCTTTTCCTTGGGGTTGATTTGCCTTAATTCTTTGTATAGGTCGGTGTATACCTTTTTGAAAACAGGAACATCCAAGAATTTGATTCTTTGCTTTTTCCAGAATTTTAGGTTCTCTCCATATATATGAGATTCAATGACTTGTTTGGTAGCGTTGGGGTTATTCTCAACAAAGTGGGAAACTTCAATTTGAAGTGCAGTAATACGGGTATTGATTTCTTTTAACTGATCAGCAGAATACCCACCTGTGACCGTTCCCTTATTCCAATCTTGTTCATTGACCTTTAACCTAACCCCATCTTTGGTGTATACGCCTATGTCATTCTGTTTATAGGCATCTGTTTTGGGATCAACCCGAATATCTATGTAGGCTGGATCAACCTTGGAGTTGATACGCGCACGTACATTAAAGAGGTTTCCATGAATCGTTTTTCCCATTAGAGCGTAAAAGTATAGGTTTCAAAAAATGACATATTACCCCGAAGTATTTTAAAGTTTTTACCCTTTTTTATTTACCCCGAAATTTACCCTTTTTTTTACCCTTTTTTACTTTTTGCACCCTTAAAACCGCTTAAATTAAGCAGAAATGAGGTTTTATGCCTACCCGTCCGGACCGCAAAAGCCTCTCTAGAAATAGAGAGGCTTTTTGTTTTACAGCCTTTGTCCACCTCAGGCTGTCTCTTTTTATCAAATACAAAATATAGGATTGTACATAAGAGCACAGGTAACTGAAGCATTTGATTTAGTAAAACCCGGACGACAGTCTCTTTATAAAAATAAGCAGTCACATAAATTACTCACTTATCTAAATTTCTATTAATCAATTACTTATAAATTTAAAATCCCCTTTTTTTGACTAAAAAACGAGATATTAAAAAACTATTAACTTTGTCGCCTCACTAATGGATAGAGCCTAATGAATCTTTTGGATTTTGAAAAACCTATTGCTGAACTGGAGTCTAAACTGGAAGACATGAAGACACTGGCAGGCGATAGCGACAAAGAAGTGCAAGCCGCAGTGAAAGCCCTCGAAAAGAAAATATTGGACCTGAAAAAAGAAACCTTCGACAACCTCACCGGCTGGCAACGAGTACAACTTTCTCGTCACCCCGACAGACCTTACACACTCGATTACATCTATGAGATCACCACAGATTTTATAGAGTTGCATGGCGACCGTAATGTAGCAGATGACAAGGCAATGGTTGGCGGTTTGGGAACCATTGACGGTCAGACTTTCATGATTATCGGTCAACAGAAAGGTCGCAATACCAAACAGCGCCAGATGCGTAATTTCGGTATGGCCAATCCTGAAGGCTATCGTAAGGCCTTGCGTCTGATGAAGATGGCAGAGAAATTTAACAAGCCCATTATTACTTTTATTGATACGCCTGGTGCATTCCCTGGTCTTGAGGCAGAAGAGCGCGGACAAGGTGAAGCCATTGCACGCAACCTGAAAGAAATGTTCATGTTGAAAGTGCCTGTTATTTGTATTGTAATTGGTGAAGGTGCTTCAGGCGGTGCTTTGGGTATAGCCATTGGCGACAAAGTATTGATGTTGGAGAATACCTGGTATTCTGTCATCTCTCCTGAATCATGCTCTTCTATTTTGTGGAGAAGCTGGGATTATAAAGAGCAGGCTGCTGAAGTACTCAAACTTACTGGTAAGGATATGTTGTCGTTGAAACTGATTGACGGCATTGTAAAAGAACCACTGGGCGGTGCGCATACTAACTTAAAGTGGATGTCGCAAGAAGTGAAGAAAGTGATCATGGATAACTTCAAGGAATTGAATAAGCTTACACCAGAAGACCGCATCAGTAAGCGCATTGATAAATTCTGTGCCATGGGTGTTGTGAAAGAATAATCACAAAACACCCGTTTTGAATTTTAAATTTGAAATTTGAAATTTAAGATTTAAAAAAGCTGTCTTCGAAAAAAGGCAGCTTTTTTATTATCAGCAAAAAATATGACCCGACTAAAATTATAAATCGCGATGAGCAAAAAATCGGAGAAGATTCAATGGAAAAATCAGCTGATCAACCTCTTGGCCATTGTGATAGGAGTGTACATTGCTTTTTACCTAACAGAAAGGAGCAATAATGCTAACAGTAGACGACAAGCGAATGCCTACCTTGCTTCTATGGCTGATGATTTACAAAGCGACATTGATGAGTTGACGATTTCTACAGACACACTTCGCTACATGATGAAGGTTTCTCAGGCACTTACGCAGAGTATTATTACACAAAGAATTATTCAGGACTCAGTGGCTACCATGATTAGCAGTTTATACCTGATTGTTCCTTTTAACCCCAAGGATAATTCCTACCAATCACTAGTAGCTTCCGGTAAGTTAGACGCTATTGAAAATTTTGAGTTGCGAAAAAAGATAACCGAACTTTATCATCAGCACTACGGCTCAATAAAAATTTTTGATGATATTTCTAACCAGCAACGCATCAGCATCATTACGCCCTATCTGATGAAAACCATGCAATTTAGCGATATAGGTCTAAAAAATGCTTCGCAATTATGGAAAGACAATATGTTTGCAAACCTGGCCTTCTCCATGCATTATAATAATACCATGAAGCACAGAATGGACTCTACTGCATTGGTACAGGCAAAAGAACTTCGTAAATTACTTTTAGCAGAACTCAATCCTTAACTGTATTGGGTCTGAGGATACCTGCATAGTCAAGTTAATCTGGAATTTTTACATATGAAATTACACGTAATCAATACAGGTTTTTTTAAGTTAGATGGGGGAGCCATGTTCGGTGTTGTACCGAAATCCATCTGGCAAAAATCAAATCCAGCAGACGATAACAACTTATGTACCTGGGCGATGCGTTGTTTGTTGGTAGAAGATGGGAACCGACTAATATTAATTGACAACGGTATTGGCGATAAACAAGACGCCAAATTCTTCAGTCATTACTATTTACATGGCGATGACAGTTTGTTGAAATCAATTCATCAGGCTGGCTTTTCTCCCGATGATATTACGGATATGTTTTTGACGCACCTTCATTTCGATCATTGCGGTGGTGGTGTAAAATATAATGGAGAGAAACTCGAGCTTGTCTTTAAAAATGCGAAGTATTGGTCTAACGAAGAACACTGGCAGTGGGCCACCAAACCCAACCCACGCGAAAAAGCTTCTTTTATTAAAGAGAATATTTTACCCATACAGGAGAGTGGGCATTTGCAATATGTAAAAGAAGGATCACTTCCTTTTGATATATTTTATGCCTCAGGTCATACAGACAAAATGATGATTCCTAAAATCAATTATAAAGGACATACCATTTGTTACATGGCCGACTTACTACCCTCCATTGGCCACATTCCCTTACCGTACGTAATGGGTTACGATACACGTCCATTACTGACATTAGAAGAAAAAGAGCGTTTTCTCAATGAAGCAGCGGATAAAAAGTACATTCTATTTTTAGAACATGATGCTGTTAATGAATGCTGCACCGTGCAACGTACTGAGAAGGGTATTAGACTAGAGAGGACTTTTTCATTGACTGAATTAGGGTAAGCACATATTATTTGTAAACGCATAACTACTTTAATGGAAATATATTTTTCAAGTAGGTGATAATCCGTCAGACCGCTGTAAGCTGAAGTAAACAGCGGTCAGACGGATTTTAAATATGGTTACGAATCAATAAAATAGTTAATATCAAAGAATGAAAATCGGAATTGCATTATCGGGAGGAGGTGCCAGGGGCTTTGCACATTTAGGTGTGTTAAAAGCCTTGGAAGAAATGAATGTAAAAATCGATAGCCTGGCAGGAACGAGTGCAGGATCTATAGTAGGTGCATTCTACGCGCATGGTTATAAACCAGAAGAAATTTTAAGTATCATTTCGGGTACAGGTATTTTAAAAAGTGTACGACCCGCCTGGTCATGGACCGGCTTTTTAAGTTTAGACGGTTTTCGCGAAGTATTAAAAAAACATTTGCCCGAAAATTCTTTTGAGTCGCTCAGGCTTCCATTAACCATAGCAGCGACAGAAATACGCCTCGGTAAAATTGTATACTTCTCTAAAGGGGAGTTGATCACTCCTATAATCGCATCATCCAGTATTCCGGCTGTATTCAACCCAGTTACTTTTGAAGGTAATGTCTACATCGATGGAGGTATAATGGACAACCTGCCTGTAAGACCACTCGTAGGCAAATGCGATTTTATCATAGGCGTTCATACTAATCCAGTGGGGCAGAAGTTCGATATTAAGAATGCCAAGGAAGTAACCATGCGCAGTTTACTCATGGCCATAAACGTAAATTCTACTGCCAGCAAAGCACATTGTAATATTGTAATAGAACCACCGGCATTGGGTGCTTACAGTCCCCTGGATGTGTCGAAGGCAAAAGAAATTTTTGACATTGGGTATCAGTACACAAAGACAAATTTTACCGTACAGGATTTTCAACTTGAATAAAGATATGAGCACTAAAACAATGCTGAGTTTTAAGGAAGAAATTTTGCAAGGTATACCTGAGGTATTGCCGCCCTTGCCAACATACGACACCTCGGTTAACCATGCCCCTAAGCGAAAAGATATTTTATCACCTACTGAAAAAAAACTGGCTGTAACCAACGCACTGCGATACTTTCATGCGAAGCACCACGCTGTATTGGCACAGGAGTTTTATGAGGAGTTGCAGCGTTATGGTCGTATTTACATGTATCGTTTTCGTCCGCAATATGAGATGAAGGCCCGAAGTATTGATAAATACCCTGCGCAATCAAAGCAGGCCGCTGCCATTATGCTGATGATACAAAACAACCTCGATCCGGCAGTGGCGCAACATCCGCATGAATTAATTACCTATGGTGGTAATGGTGCGGTATTTCAAAATTGGGCGCAGTACTTACTGACCATGCAGTATCTCGCCACCATGACAGACGAGCAAACTTTGCATATGTATTCTGGTCATCCGATGGGTCTGTTTCCTTCATCAAAATCTGCACCGCGTGTTGTAGTGACCAATGGGATGATGATTCCTAATTATTCTAAACAGGATGATTGGGAGAAATTTAATGCCTTAGGTGTAACGCAATACGGGCAGATGACTGCCGGCTCTTATATGTACATTGGCCCGCAGGGCATTGTGCATGGCACTACCATTACTGTACTCAATGCGGGACGTATGATTTCAAAAGCAGGAGAGGACTTGGCAGGAAAGCTATTTGTCACTTCTGGTTTAGGCGGTATGAGTGGGGCACAGCCCAAGGCAGGAAATATTGCAGGGTGCATTACCGTTGTGGCCGAAGTAAATGCCAAGGCCACTACAAAAAGACATGAACAGGGTTGGGTAGATGAAGTCATCACCGATTTAAATGAGCTGGTAAAACGAATTAGAAAGGCCAAAGAACATAAAGAAGTGGTTTCCATCGCGTATCAAGGCAACATAGTAGAGGTGTGGGAGAAATTCGATCAGGAGAATATTTATGTTGATTTAGGTTCTGATCAAACATCTCTGCACAACCCATGGGCTGGGGGTTATTATCCTGCGGGTATTTCGTATGAGGAAGCAAATTCACTCATGGCCAACAATCCCGAACAATTTAAAGTAAAGGTTCAGGAGACTTTAAGAAGACATGCAACGGCTATCAATAAACATACAGCCAAGGGAACATACTTTTTCGATTACGGCAATGCATTTTTGTTAGAGGCATCCAGGGCAGGAGCAGATGTAATGGCTCCCAATGGAATTGATTTTAAATATCCGTCATATGTACAAGACATTATGGGGCCTTTGTGTTTCGATTATGGCTTCGGGCCATTTCGCTGGGTATGTACTTCAGGTAAGCAGGAAGATTTAGATTATACTGATTTGCTCGCAAAGCAAACGCTAGAATCAATCTTGAAGGATTCGCCTGTTGAAATACATCCACAATTAAAAGATAACATTAAATGGATAAGTGAAGCTAAGCAGAACAAACTTGTGGTGGGTTCTAAAGCCCGGATTTTATATGCCGATGCAGAAGGCAGAATGAAAATAGCCAAAGCCTTCAATGATGCCATTAAGACAGGTAAAATCGGAGCGGTTGTATTGGGGCGCGATCACCATGATGTTTCAGGTACAGACAGTCCTTATCGGGAAACATCGAACATTTATGATGGCTCCCGCTTTACAGCGGATATGGCTATCCATAATGTAATAGGTGATAGTTTCAGGGGAGCTACCTGGGTTTCTATTCACAACGGAGGTGGTGTTGGCTGGGGAGAAGTAATTAATGGCGGATTTGGCATGCTATTGGATGGTAGTGCAGAGGCCGAACAAAAATTAGCCAATATGCTGCATTTTGACGTTTACAACGGAATAGCCAGACGTGCCTGGGCGAGAAATAAGAATGCCAAATTTGCCACCACACGTGAACAACAAACTAACTCAACTATTTTACTGACATATGCTCATGAGGTAGATGAATCGTTATTAGCCACGTTTAACTAACTTTAACAGAGTTCACAGCTCAATGCCTTTATTTAACTTTAACCAACAAAACGCAATGAATATGAAAAAGATCAGTTTAGTAATAATCTTAATGGTAATGTCAGTTGCCGGCTTCTCGCAAGTGCAAGTGGCAGTAGGTATCAAGGGCGGACCAAATTTCGCCAACATTAACACAGAGTCATCAGTAGGCGAGAATTACAAAAGCCGTACGGGATTTCATGCAGGTGCTTTTACTCTTTTCAAATTTACAAAGGTGGGTATACAGCCCGAATTATTATTTTCTCAGCAAGGAACAACTGTCGAATTTAATAGCCAGAATCTCGAGCAGAACTACAGCTACATCAACATTCCAATCATGTTAAAATTGTATACTGTTGCCGGTATCAATCTCCAAGCGGGTCCTCAGTTTGGCTTTGTAAGCAAGGCTGAAGTGGAGACAATTGTTAACAATGTTAAAACAACACAAGATGCTAAAGATGAATTGAAAGGAAGTGATTTAAGTTTGGCACTGGGAGCCGGTTGGGATTTACCATTTGGCTTAACGATCGATGCTCGTTATAACCTTGGCTTATCTAAAATCAATGATGGAAACAATAGCCCTGATGCTAAAAATCAGGTGTTCCAGGTTTCTGTTGGCTTTAAAATCATCAAACTTGGTAAATAATGCCAAGTGAAATTGAAAGCTTGACTTTTATTTTCATCAACAGTTTTTTTTAAATTTTAACCCCCTATAATTATGAGGAAACTAGTAATGATCACCCTTTTTGGATTATTAACATCAGCTGCGATGGCACAAACTTCTGCTGGCAATATGATGATCGGAGGTAGTTTTAGATTTAGTTCAAGTACTACGGAAACCGCAGCCGATGATTTAAAATCATCACAGTTTGGTATTAGTCCGAGTTTCGGCTATTTCCTTTCTGATGGTCTGGCAGTTGGTGTAAATGTTTCATTCGATTCTTATAAATACGCCAATGATGATAAACAAACCATCTTAGGTTTTGGCCCTTTTGTGCGTTATTATAAGTTTATCGGTGATGATAAGTTTGCATTTACAGGTACTGCAGGTTTCAACATAGGTTCCGGTAAATACGATCCAGATGCAGGGAATGAGACTAAAACAGGCTCTTTTAATCTATATGTGTCTCCTGGCTTTGCTTATTTCTTCAGCCCCAAGTGGTCTTTGGATTTCCAACTACAAGGAATTTCTTATAATAGCTCTGACCCAAATAAAGATGGTGATAACGATAAAAATAAATCGTTTACTTTTGGAGCAAGTTCTTTCAGTCCGTCATTGGGTTTCCGTTATTTCTTAGGAAATTAAAATTCGATTTAATAACATAAAAAAAGGATCGTTGAAAAACGATCCTTTTTTGTTTACGCTTAGCAGGAAAACTATTCAACAATAATCAGATAGTAATTTCTTCTTCCTTTTTGGACAAATAAATACCTATCTGAAAGTAGGGTATAAATTGGTTTAGCATTCACATCAGTAATTTTTTCTTTGTTAATACTCACCCCACCACCTTGTATCATTTTTCTGGTTTCACCTTTTGAAGGGAATATAATTCCTTGTGTAACCTCACTTAACAGATCTGTAACCGTTGAGGTGTTCTCATAGCTTGATTTGCTAATGCTCACCTGAGGCACGCCTTCAAAAACATTCAACAAAGTGTTTTCATCCAGGCTTTTCAAATCATCAGCCGTTGAATTGCCAAACAAAATTGAAGAAGCTTTGAGTGCAGTTTGATAATCGTTTTCTGAATGTACACGTATAGTAATGTCCTTCGCCAACGCTTGTTGCAGTTTTCGCAAATGAGGAGCAGTGGCATGATCGGCTATCAAACCTTCAATTTCATCTTTGCTGAATTGGGTAAATATCTTGATGAAATTAGCGGCATCCTCGTCTGAAACATTTAGCCAATACTGATAGAATTTATAAGGTGAAGTTTTAGCTGGATCTAACCATACATTACCACCTTCGGACTTACCGAATTTACTGCCATCAGCTTTAGTGATCAGCTTAGTTGTTAATGCAAATGCATCACCACTGGCTTTTCTTCTGATCAACTCAGTGCCTGTTACAATGTTACCCCACTGGTCAGAACCACCCATCTGAATCTTGCAGCCTTTGTTTTGGTAGAGCCAATAAAAATCGTACCCCTGAACAAGCTGGTAGGTAAACTCTGTAAACGATAAGCCAGTCTCTAAACGTTTTTGTACAGAGTCTTTACTCATCATGTAGTTAACTGTAATATGCTTGCCTACATCACGGATAAAGTCGAGGAAACGAAATTCTTTAAACCAATCATAATTGTTAACCATTTCAGCAGCATTGCTGCCTGAACCAAAGTCCAGAAATTTCTCTAATTGTTTCTTTACGCAAGCCACATTGTGATTCAGAATCTCTTCCGAAAGGAGATTGCGTTCAGCGGATTTCCCTGAAGGGTCACCCACCATACCGGTGGCCCCACCTACCAATGCGAAGGGCTTGTGACCTGCCCGCTGAAAATTGAGTAGGGTCATGATTTGAGTCAAATGCCCAATATGCAGCGAGTCCGCTGTAGGATCAAAACCGATATACCCGCTGGTGCTTTCTTTAGCTAACTGTTCTTTGGTGCCTGGCATGATGTCGTGCAATATGCCGCGCCATTCCAGCTCCTCAATAAAATCGATTTTCATACAAATGAGAGTAGGGCGCAAATATAGAAAGCACGTTTGATTAAACGTGCTTTCTACTCCACTTTTGAAGATGCCTAGTGGCTACCTACTGAAACAATTTCAGGAATGTTCAGGGTTTGAACCTTAACATTTTTTTCTTTAGCGGTAAAATTTTTGAAGTCCTGAATGATTTCCAACACATCGTAATCAATGTTTTTGGACTGGCTTCCGTCAATGATCAAATCGCTGTTATCAGGTATGTGGCTTAAGGTTAACTGAATGCTGCCTTTATTTAAAAAAGTTACTTCCTCAGAGAGCGTAATGGTAACTGTTTGGCGCTCCTGCTTTTTCTCGATCTTATAGTGATAAGAGTTTTTATAGTTTTTGCGAAGGATAAAGTAAATCGCTACGACCATACCAATACCAATGCCTTTCAGTAAATCAGTACCCAGAATGGCAACTACCGTAACAATAAAGGGGATGAACTGATCCCAACCAAGGGCATACATGCCGTTGAAGAGCGAAGGTTTTGCCAGCTTATAACCAACCATTAAAAGAATTACGGCTAACGAAGCTAAGGGAATCAGATTGAGGTAGCGTGGTATAAAAATGGCAGACAACAGCAGGATGGAACCGTGAATGATGGTAGACATTTTTGTTTTACCACCCGAGTTAATATTGGCTGAACTGCGCACAATCACCTGCGTAATGGGTAGGCCACCTAACAGACCAGAAACCATGTTGCCAATACCCTGTGCCTTTAACTCACGGTTGGTGGGTGTATTTCGTTTTAGCGGATCTAACTTGTCGGTTGCTTCAACAGAAAGTAACGTTTCAAGACTGGCTACAATGGCCAGGGTACCTGCAACAATGTATACATTCGGATTACTGATGGCCGAGAAATCAGGCGATTTAAAAAAGCTGAAAAACTCTGATATGTTTGTTGCAACGGGCAACTGAACCAAGTGCTTGCCTGTCATTTGTAAATCTGGTGCAATACCACCAAAAAGACTATTCAGGAAAATACCAGTTAATACAACAAACAAGGCGCCTGGCAGAAATTTGAAGAGCTGAATCTTCTTCATAAAAGGCTTGTCGAACAAAATAAGTAAAGCCAATGAAACTACTGAGATGACGATGGCACCGGCACTGCTGTACCGTACGGCATAGTACAATTCAGAGAAAGTATTATGACCATCATCCTGAAAAAACGATTCATCGCCCATGAAGTCCTCATCATAACCAAATGCATGGGGTATCTCCTTTAAGATAAGGGTAATACCAATGGCAGTAAGCATGCCTTTAATAACCGAAGACGGAAAATAATAGCCTATGATACCAGCCTTTAAAAATCCCGCAATCAATTGTATGAGGCCAGCAAAAAAAACAGCCAGGAGAAAAGCCTCAAAAGTACCGAGAGTTTCAATCGCTGTAAGTACAATAACAACCAATCCTGCAGCGGGTCCTGATACACCAAGGGCTGAGCCACTCAACAGACCAATAACAACACCGCCAACAACACCGGCAATTATGCCAGCGAAAAGCAGATCTGCTCTTCCAGTGGAAGCCAATGCAACCCCTAGACAAAGAGGTAAGGCTACAAGGTAAACGACCAGGCCTGAGGGCAAATCGTTTTTAAGGTGAGCAAAAAGATTAAGGTTTTTTGTTGACATGGTAGTCCGCTAAAACAAATGAGAATGAGTAATGAAAGAATTAAACAAGGATTCTCTTTTTGACCTGAAGTTTGTAAACGCCTTCGATCTCAGAATTATCACCCACCGTTACATTCAGGTCTTTCAGAATACCATTGGCTATGGAGTAAACAACGCCATGCACCTGAAGGAAGCGACCTTGTGCCCATGCATTTTGGATAATAGTTGTTTTAGTTAAGTCGAACACCTGCTCTTGTACATTTAACTCAACCAATCGGTCTGCTCTTTTACCTTCGTCTGCAATGGCATCTAGTTCTTCATGATGAAGTCTGTAAACGTCTTTGATGTGTCTCAACCAGTTATCAATTAAACCAAATTGCTTTTGTCCCATGGCTGCTATTACACCACCACAACCATAGTGGCCGCATACAATTACATGGCGAACCTCAAGCACGTTAACTGCATAATCGAGCACACTTAACATGCTCATGTCTGTGTGAATAACCATGTTGGCGATGTTACGGTGTACAAATACCTCACCAGGGGCGGTACCTGTAATTTCATTGGCAGGCACACGACTGTCTGAACAACCAATCCATAAGAATGGAGGCTTTTGTCCTTTACTCAATTTCTCAAAGTATTGTTCGTCTTCATCCAGTTTACTTTGAACCCATTGTTTATTGGCAAGAAATATATCGTTATAATGCTGTGGCATGTTAAAATTATCTAATTGTTAAAAAATAGTATTTCGAAAAGGGTATACCGCCATCGGTATGGTCTCGTACAACTATCAATTATTGTACGGCATCGTTGAACACGACAAAATGAATTAAGCGATTAGCTCAGGGGGTTGATGTATGCTGGCTGCGGTTCCATCGCAGGGGTGATGCAAACAGGAAGGATTGTTCCTAATAATAAGAAGCACATAACCTGCCTGAAAGTTTTCAAAGGAACTCAATAAAATATCCAGCTCTTTGTTTAAGGATTCAGTTTCTGATGATTCACCACTTAAAGGATCCTTTTCTTCCTCACAAATTGTATTGAAGGTAAGTACAAGGGTTTCATAGAGCGCCTCATTATTCTTCTTAAAATCCAGAATATTCAGCTCTGTCAGAAAAAAACTAAGATTCAAAAACACAAGACCTGCCAGTATGGCTACCGGTCTTAAAAAATGCGTGTTCCTGAAAAGTTTCATACAGGCAAAGTTAAACTAATTTTTTTATCTAAGCAGCGTTAACGTTATTCGAAGATTAATTGTTCAACCTAAAAATATCCATGGCCATGCAACAACCAGATGCACTTAATCAGGTAGCTGAGTTTCACCGTACTTTTAAGCATCCCATCCTTAATAACCCGTCTATCCCGGAAGAGAACCGCTGCAAATTACGTGTTGCTTTGTTGGCTGAGGAGCTAAAAGAATTGGAAGTAGCCATTTTGAATAATGACATTGTGGAGGTGGCTGATGCACTTTGCGATTTACAATATGTACTATCAGGTGCCATACTGGAATTTGGCTTAGGCGAAAAATTTAAGGCCTTGTTTGATGAGGTGCAGCGCTCAAACATGAGCAAGACTTGCAAAGATGAAGAAGAGGCAAAAAAAACGGTAGCGCATTATCTGCAAAAAGATGGCACCGAATGTTATTACCAGCAGGAGGGAAGTCACTGGTTAGTGTACCGAAAGGCTGATAATAAGACAATTAAGTCAATCAATTATTCCCCGGCAAACCTGGAAGGAATTTTAAAACCTTGATTAAATAAAAAATTCAAGTTGAAACTCGCTATCGTTGCCAGGTGACTGGATCGGGCGGAGAGAAACGATCTGAGCGCTGTTATACGTGCTGATAAATTCGCTACGACTTATGCGTAGCTTGCTTTCCCCAGGCTTTACTTTATGGTATTGCATACGCCCCGATTTATTGGCTGTGGCAGAGTACATATACCGAAACTGAATGGGAATGGGAGACGGTATGTATTGCATAAAAATGGAATTAACGGTAACTGTTTTTAAATTCAGAGTTGATCAACACATTTTGCCTTGAATTGTATTGAGCCAACAATGTGTATACAAACTCAGGCACATAGCTGAAACGTATTTCTAGTTCTTCAATTTTTGCACATAATTCCTTCACATAAAACCTTATCTGATCAAGGTTTTTACAATTGGCTGGTTTTTCAAAATTCCTGGAGATAAAGGCCTGAAGCTCCATTTCCAATTTTTTAATTTCGTAAGCGGACATAAAAATGTGTAGAACTACACAATGTTACTTCAATTCAAACTATAAATGCAAGTATTTTGGTGTAAAAATGCACAATTGCCCTTTGCTCACTGGGCCATGCTGGTTAAATATTTGAAAATCAGTAATTTAAGTATTCAACAAACCCATGTTTACGCAAGATTCAGGCTGGTAAAATTGCATAGGTCTTTTACCCCGTATTTCGGTAGGCATTTTGTTTGATTAGGTTCCTTGCAGTTTTAGTCTAGGACTTATGGCAATAAGCCCTTATTATTACAGTTAGAATAGTTAGAATTTAAACCCGCTTATGGATTATTTAGAACCCAGTCCCTTTTTAGTTTTTTGGCATCAAGCCATGATCATCGGAGCCATCATTATGATTGCCTCCGGCATTGTGATATACCTGAGTTACAACCTTCGTTTATCAACAATCAAAGATCCACATGCCAAATACGATTTTATTAATACCAAAGAAATAGCCAACTATAAACTTGTTTTTTACTGTTTTGGCGTGGCCGGAGCTTTAGTGATTAACCGCTATGGCATGGATAAACTAAAAACCATTGAAGTATGGTTTTTTGCCCGTCTCATTATTTCAATAGCCGGTGGTACGCTGGTTGGTTATGTGGGATATCTCGTCCTTGAATATTATTACCCATCAGTGATTCACAAAAAACTGTTGAAGTGGCGTTACATGCCCCGTACCTCTTCACAAGGTGCTAAAATGCGTCTACTCAGTGAAGAAGAAGAAGATGTTCACCTGGACATGGGTATGCAGGCTGAAGAAAATATTTTCTCTATCGACTATGATGTTTGGGTGGATGAGAAAAGCGGTGAGGTAAAAATTGAAAAATATGCTGGTCACCTGGAAGCCTTAAAATGTAATAGCTGCGGATTCTTCACCATGAAAGTACTGCGTGAAGAAATAACTAAACCGGCAACCGCTGACACGCCAGGTGAACTTGTTAAATATTACCAGTGTTCTTATTGCAAATCAAACAGGGCTACTGCTTTTAATTTGTCCAACAAGCAATCAGAAGCAGATTACCGAAACCAGAAGTATAAATTCCGTTCAAATAATGATGTGGACCTGGTAAAACTTGAAGTACACTCTACCGTTAAAGGTAAAAAGCACTATGAGTTTCAATCGGTTGATGAAGCTCAGCGCTTTTTAAGCGAGTTCGATTTTGATAAATCTTAAATGAAAAGTATGAAGAAGGTAGGGTCGATTTTATTTTTTCTGATAACATGTAGTGCATTGTCTTGGGCTTCTGGCAGAGACACCACAAGTTTTCAGCCCAAAGCTATTTATGGCAAGGAAGCACAAACCATTATTGCGATCCTGAATAACAACCATTATAGCAAGATTAAATTCAACGACTCGCTGTCTTCTGCTATTCTGGATCAGTACATTCAATCTTTAGACGGAAGCAAATCTTTTTTCCTCAAGTCAGACATTCAAGCGTTTGAGAAATACCGCACAACATTGGATGATTTAACACAACTCGCTAATGTTGATCCGGCTTACGAAATTTATAAGGTTTTCCGTAAGCGTTTCGATGAGCGCATGAATTACATCTTAACCAAACTGGTTAATGAGCAATTTGATTTTACGATTGATGAAGAATACGAAACCAATCGTGAAAAAGAACCATGGGCAGCGAACGAACAAGCGCTCAATGATGTGTGGCGTAAAAACCTGAAGAATCAGGCACTGAGCCTGAAACTGAGCGGTAAGAAGCCAGAGGAAATGTCGAAGGTATTGGCAGAGCGATATGAGCGCATGAATAAAGCCATGCGCCAATTTAACAGCGAAGATGTATTCAATATTTACATGAATACAATCACAGAAGCCTACGATCCGCACACCTCTTATTTCTCACCCAAAGCGGCAGAGAAATTTAAAGAGCAGATGACACTTTCACTGGAGGGTATTGGTGCACGTTTGCAGGCGGATAATGACTATACAAAAATTGCAGAAATTATACCCGGTGGCCCTGCTGAAAAATCTACCATACTAAAAGCTAACGATCGTATTATTGCTGTAGGGCAAGGCACAGATGGTGAAATGGTGGATGTCATCGGCTGGCGTCTGGATGATGTGGTTAAGCTAATCAAAGGCCCCAAGGGTACAACGGTACGGCTAAGCTATCTGCCGGGGGAGACCGGACTGACGGGCGCTGCTAAGGAAATAACTTTGGTCAGAGAAAAAATTAAGCTCGAAGACCAAAAGGCAAAAAAGGAAATAGTTCCCTACAAGCAAGGCACGAAAGACCTGAAAATGGGGGTGATTACTATACCAAGTTTTTACATGGATTGGGAAGCTTACCAAAAGGGAGATCCTGATTATACCAGTACATCTGGCGATGTAAAAAAACTGATTAAAGAACTGCAGGTAGATAAAGTAGATGGTTTAATAATTGACTTGCGTAACAACGGTGGTGGCTCACTGGCTGAAGCAATTGACCTTACAGGGCTTTTTATCAAGAATGGTCCTGTAGTGCAGGTAAAAAATTCTGCTAATCGCATCGAGGTTGCTAAAGATGATGATCCAAGCGTTCTCTTTACCGGACCGCTCGTGGTAATGACCAACCGCTTTAGTGCATCAGCTTCTGAAATTTTTGCCGGAGCCATACAAGATTATAACCGCGGAGTGGTTGTTGGCGAATCAACCTATGGCAAAGGCACCGTGCAAACAGTAGTTGATCTGAAACGCTTTATACAACCAGCAGCAGGCGAAGAAGTAGGAGAATTAAAAATCACCTTTCAGAAATTCTATAGAGTAACAGGTAGCAGTACGCAGCACAAAGGCGTAACACCTGATGTTAAGTTACCTTCGCCATTTGATGAAGAAGAGTATGGTGAAAGTGCAAACCCGAGTGCGCTTCCCTGGGATGAAATCAGAAGCACCTTATATGAAAAAACACCTATTGTAAATAAACAAACCCTGGCCACATTGAATAAATCTTATCAGGATCGTGTAAAAAATGATGCACAACTGAATAAGTTTATCAGCGACACAGATGAGGTAAGGAGAAACATTAAAGAAACCAAAGTTTCGTTGAATGAAGTAAAACGCAAAAAAGAAATGGAAGAGGCAGAAAGGAAGAGAGCCAACGCGAATTTGGGCACTAAGTTAGGTGACAAAGAAACGGGTAATGTATCTACACCTGGTTTTAAAATGGACGATGAATACCTGAGAGAGAGTGTTTTGATTTTGTCAGAATTGATTGTTCAAAGAGTAGGATAAACTGCATTGAAGTAAAATAGAAAAGGCTCCGGGAAACCGGAGCCTTTCTTTTTATAATCTGATTTGATTTTAATTGGATTTGATAAATTCATCAAATGGCTTGAGAATGATGGGCTGCATATTATTCTTGCTCATCACTTCATTCAACTTAGGTGTATGCTTTTCTTTTACCTTCTTAAAAGTTGTTTTGGCGGCTTGCATACGTTCGGAAAGCGCAGCCATATTGTCCAACTCAGCATTAGAAGGCTTGAAGAAAGTTGAAGCTACCTTGCTGTACAGTTCTGACAAATCTTCGCGCAACTGAGGCTCACCGGCACCTACATAATTATCACCCGTAGTAATCACCAGTGTTTCTTTCAGTTTATTTAATTCAGTCAACAAAGGTGTTACTGCCTTGGCAGCGGCAGGACTCTTCGTTTTTTGCTCTTCAGCAGCTTTAATGGTTTCATCAATTTCATACACCATGTAGGCAAGCTCTTGTGTCATGTCAAAAAGCTTCTTAGTAACTTCTTCATTGGCTTTTCTATCTGCCAAAGGGATGACTGACTTCGGATCGTATTGTACAACCAACTCGTTGGTGAAAGTTTCTTTTCCTTTCTGAATAACTACTTTATAGGTACCTGCTGGCACACGCGGACTGGTGAAGCCACCAAACGCGAAAGTTTTGCCTGTTGCAATTTTTGGCGGTTTAGTTGTAAAGCCCCATTCAATCACATTAATACCTTTGGATTTACCAGCATCAAGATCGGTGATCTTGTTGCCATTCAAATCCTGAAGTTCAGCAGTCATCTTACCAAGGGTATGACGCTTTTTCAGGTAGTAGGCAATCTTTGCATTGGTGCTGGCATTGGCACCAACAAATTGTGTTTCAGAAGCCGTACCACCAAATCCATTAGACTCATCCATGGTAGCTGGCTTGATGGGGAAGAAGTGAAATTCTTTCGCCAGATTTTCAGAAGTAAATTCACGCAAAGGACTGATGTCGTCAATAATAATTACACCGCGACCATGTGTACCCATAACCAGGTCATTTGTTCTCTTTTGAAGTTCAATGAAGTGAACAGCCACAGCAGGCATATTGTTGGTGAACTTTAACCATGTGGTACCACCATCATTTGAAATATAGAGTCCAAACTCAGTACCCAGGAAGAGTAAATTCTCGTTTACATAATCTTCCTGAATGTTGCGTACAAAACCGACAACATCGTTGGAGATAACTGACTTCCAGGTTGCACCAAAATCTGTTGTTTTATACGTATATGGCTTCTGATCGCCACGCTGATAACCGGTGAATACAGCATAGGCTGTTCCCTTACCAAATACACTGGCTTCAATGTGCCAGCAAGAGGTGTTCTTTGGTAAACCAGGAATGTTAGCCACAACGTTAGTCCATGTTTTGCCACCATCTTTTGTAACCTGTACATTACCATCGTCAGTACCTGCCCAAACAATGTTTTCATCAAGGGGTGATTCAGCAATGGTAAAAATGGTGCAATGATTTTCAGCACCGGAATTATCGCGAGATAAACCACCTGATTTTCCTTGCTCTGTTTTTAAGGGATCGTTGGTGGTTAAGTCGGGCGAAATTTTTACCCAGGTCTCACCCATATCTTCAGAGCGGTGCACAAACTGACTGCCCATATAGAAACGATCTGGTTTAAATGCGCTGGTGGCCATAGGCGAATTCCAGTTGAAGCGAAGTTTAGGATCACCTTTCATCGCCAGTGGCTGTATAGTTTTTACTTGTTCTTTAACTCTGTCATAGCGCCATACATTCTCTGCACCTTGCATTTCTGAGTAAAGAATTTTCTTGGTAGGATGTGGCAGTACACGATAACCATCTCCAACCCCTACAACTTTCCAATCTCTAGCTTCAACACCACCCGGTGAACTGGAAGGACCGTACCACGAACCGTTGTCCTGTAAGCCTCCATATACATTGTATGGCTCTTCATTATCAACACTGATTTGGTAGAATTGTGATAGCGGAAGATTTTCTACGATTTCCATGGTAGTTCCTCCATCCCAGCTTCTATACACACCACCGTCTGTACCCACATACATGCGATCAGAATTGTTGATATCAAAAACGATATCGTGAATGTCGGCATGCATTTGTCCCAGGTTTTTAAAAGTTTTACCACCATCGCGTGAGATTGAACCGAACAAACCTGCCTTTACAACTACTTCAGGATTGCGCGGATCTACCGTAATTCTGGAGAAATAGAAAGGGCGCACCACCAATCCGAAATCACCATTGGTTTGCTTCCAGGTCGCTCCGGCATCATCACTGCGGTATAAACCTTTGTCTTTATCCTGTTCAGATTCAATTACCGCATATAAGATGTTAGGATTAGATGGAGCAACCGCGACAGCAATTCTTCCCAGTTTACCCTTTGGGAAACCGTTGTGAATTTTGTTCCAGGTTGCACCGCCATCAACAGATTTATATAATGCACTACTCAAGCCGCCAGAGTTAAAGCTCCAGGGCGAGCGTCTGAATTCCCAGAAAGAGGCGTAGATGATGTTAGGATTTTTTGGGTCGAGCAGTAGATCACTACAACCTGTTGTCTTATCAACATAGAGAATCTTATTCCATGTTTTGCCACCATCAGTTGTTTTGTAAAGCCCTCTGTCTTCGCTGTCGCTCCACAAAGCACCCATAACGCCAACGTATACTTCATTAGAATTTTGAGGGTTCACCTGAATGCCGGCAATCCGTTCAGATTTTTCGAAGCCCATTTTTTGCCAGGTACTCCCACCATCATTGGTTTTGTAGAGGCCATCGCCAATGGTAACACTGTTTCTTGTCCAGGTTTCGCCTGTTCCTACCCACACTACGTTATCCGGACTTGAAGGGTCAACTTCAATAGCTCCGATTGACTGACAGTATTCATCGAAGATGGAATTGAAGGTAGCTCCACCATTCGTACTTTTCCAAACACCGCCACCGGCAGCACCCACATAAACAATACGGTCGTTGGTAGGGTGTAGTTCTAAATCTGAAATTCGCCCGCTCATCAATGCAGGGCCAATATGCCTGGCGCGCATATCTCCGAAGAGCTCTTTTCCTTTAGTGACAGCGTCCTGCGCAAAGGCAGCACCGCTCACCAAAAGCGCCAGAAGAGGTAAGTAATTTTTTTTCATGATCATTATTGAGGTTTATTTAATCTTACTGTAAAAACACAGTGGTACATAAGCATACCTGACATCGTGATGGAGTCAGGAAAAACCAAAGCAAAAAAAAACTGCAGGATAGCCTGCAGTTTTTATCAAGTTAATTATTGTCCTTCAGGATATTTGAAGGCAGCAGCGTCAACAACGGGATTGACTTCAATAGCGGTAACAATGATAGGCTGACCAGGACCACCCTTTACACCCTGTGTTAAAGAGAAAGGCATAAGTACACCATTGCTTACTTCCTGATAATCACTGAATTTTATTTGAGAAATCTGTCCTTTGCCTGGACCTGATTTAACTTCAGCTTCAACAACGAGGGGGACAAAATTTTCGGCATCAAAGAAATAGAAGCTGATATCATCAGCAGGTTGTCCGTCTACTTTAATAGGTTTTTTAGTAACCTTTAGCTTAAAAGTCTCAGTGCCATCTACGGTTTCTTTACCAGCCAATTCTACTTTGTAGCCCTTAGCTTTGTAGTTTAAAAATACATCTGGGAAATCACCAAGTGATAGTTTAAAGTTCTCAGTAGTTTCAGCATCACTTTTTTCAGCTTTTTGGGTCATGAAATTATCAGACCAGAGTGTGGTGCCATCAAATACACCTTGCTTTATAACCCTGCCCTGTAAATTAATGGAGGTTAACTGACGACCATCTTTTAATTGAATGATCTCCAGGGGTATTTCCATACCACCCTGATTTACTTTTGCTGACATCTTCATGCCTTCAATAGTCTTCCATTTCTCTATACCACCTGTATTTTCAAAATACTTGGCGATGATCTCATCTGCGGTTTGGGCATTGGCTGTGAAGGCGAAAAAGCCTAAAACAACAGCTGTGAGTAGTTTGTGTTTCATAATTTGGGTTTTAATGTTATGTAAGTCGGTTTGTGTATTAGAAAATTACAGTGTATTGAGATAAGATTTAGCATGGGCATAAAACTTATTTAAAATTTTAACTTTTAATTCTACCGAAGGTTTCGGCATATTTCCCTATTTTGGAAGAATTTAAGGAGACTTTCCAAACATGAGTGAAGAACTGCTCAAAGCGGTGATACAACTTTTTGCAATTGTTGCGCGCGAGAGGATTACCGATGATGAACGTAATAAAGTAAAGGAGTTCCTGGGGCAACACCTTAACCGGGAGGCTGTAAAGTACTACCTGGATTTATTCGATAACTACTGTGCTCAGCACGAGCGAAAGGCCATTGCGGGTGAAAGCATTCCCATGGATGAGGCCACCCAGGAGTTTGTGGGTGACTGGGCCAAAATAATGGAGATTGCCAGAAAGGTGAACCAGGCGCTAACCGTTCAGCAGAAACTAGTACTGATTGTCAAGATAATAGAATTGGTTTATGTCGATTTTGAAATTTCTGAAAGACAGGGAAACCTTATTTTTTATATCGGGCAAGCGCTGAAAATTCCACAAAGTGATGTTACGGCTTTGCAGGATTTTGTAACAGGTCAGGATATTGATGAACTCGCCTCTAAAAATGTATTAATTATAGATGAAGGCCTCGATGAGAAGCCTTACCCAGGACCACGTATTACCGAAAAGAATATCAATGGTATGGTGGCGGTTTTGTATCTCGCTGATGTTGAGACTTATCTGATTAAATACCTCGGTATTTCTGGTCTATACCTGAATAGTATTTTACTAAAGAGTAGAAAGATCGAGGTTTTCCCTGCGGGCAGCACCATTCGTGGGGATAAGATAGAAACAATTTATTATAGCGATATCGTTGGCCGCTTCAGGGTGGGGCAAACACAAACCTCTATTACATTTACGGCCGATCACCTCTTCTATCATTTTAAAAGCGGAAGAGCCGCTATACAAAATATCAACCTTGCAGAACGGGAAGGCAAACTGATAGGCATTATGGGTGCCAGCGGTTCAGGTAAATCAACGCTGCTCAATGTACTTAATGGAACCGAGCGACCTTCCAGCGGCCAAGTACTGGTTAATGGTATAGATATACATACGCATCCCGAAAAGGTACAGGGTATTATTGGTTATGTACCACAAGACGATCTGCTGCATGAAGAGTTGAGCGTTTATCAAAACCTTTTCTATGCGGCCAAGCTCTGTTTTGGTTCTTATAGGGATGAGCATATTGAAGAAATCGTTAATAAAACCATTGTACAATTAGGTCTTTTAGAAATTCGCGACTTAAAGGTAGGCTCACCCATGGATAAGACCATTAGTGGGGGGCAACGTAAACGTGTCAACATCGGTCTTGAATTATTGCGCGAACCAGCCATGCTTTTTGTTGATGAACCAACCTCTGGTTTGTCTTCGCGTGATTCTGAGAACATCATGGACTTGCTCAAGGAATTGTCCCTGAGAGGTAAAATGATTTTTGTGGTTATTCACCAACCTTCATCTGATATTTTTAAACTCTTTGATTCTCTACTGATTTTAGATGTAGGTGGATTTCAGATTTACTATGGCAATCCTGTTGATGCCGTATTGTATTTCAGAAATATCGTGAATGCCACCAACCGTGATCAAGGTGCCTGCCCTGAATGTGGTAATATTAATCCTGAACAGATTTTCTCCATTATTGAAACCAAGGTTGTAAATGAATATGGAAGATTGACCACAACCAGAAAAGTTTCTCCAGGGCAATGGTATCAGTATTTTAAACAGAAAACTAAAATCCCCAAGGTAATTCACACAACGGAGACTCTGCCGGTTGTTCAAAAAATACCCAATTGGTTTACGCAATTAAAGGTATTTGTTACCCGCGATGTACTGTCAAAGCTTTCCGATAAGCAATACTTTTATATCAATTTGTTTGAAGCACCCTTACTGGCATTATTCATCAGTTATATGGTGAAATACTATAATGTTTTGAAAGGTGAGGAGGCAGGCTATAGTTTTTTTGAAAATCAGAACATTCCTGTCTACTTTTTCATGAGCGTGGTGGTGGCACTTTTCTTTGGTTTAACCATGAGTGCAGAAGAAATCTTTCGCGATCGGAAAATTCTGAAGCGTGAAAAATTTCTTAACCTGAGCCGAAGCAGCTACCTGTCATCGAAAGTGCTGATCATGTTTTTTATATCGGCTGTGCAAACCCTGCTCTTCATTATAGTGGGTAATCTGGTACTGGAAATTCCTTTTACTGAATTGCGTTATTGGTTTGTGTTATTTGCCTGCTCTTGTTTTGCCAACATGCTGGGCTTAAATATTTCGGCATCATTCAATTCGGCAGTTACCATTTATATATTGATTCCCTTATTGGTTATTCCGCAGCTATTATTAAGTGGTGTAGTCATCAACTTCGATAAATTTAATCCAAGTGTTGGTAAACCTGTTGGCGTTCCGGTGATTGGTGAAATGATGGCCTCGCGTTGGGCCTTCGAAGCCATGATGGTAACACAGTTCCGGGACAATCCTTTTGAAGCACAATTCTATGAACTGGATAAGGAAGCAGCCTTGGCGGAGTACAAACGCATTTACCTGATACCAGAATTAGAATCACGATTATCATTTATACTGAATAACCGAGATGGTTGGTATAACGAAAACAGAACAGATGTGGCATCTGCGATGAACTTACTGCGCAGTGAAATAAAGAATGAACTTCGCTGGATTGGTGAAGATAAGTTTGCAGAAGTTGATAAGATTGCCATTGGCTCCTTTGACTCATTACTGCATCGCAATACTGTAAATTTCTTCAGCGCTTTGAAACGCTACTACGGCAATAAAAAAGATAAAGCGCAGGTGCAAAAAGAACAGATGGTGATGGCATTAACCAATACACCTGAAAAGGCAGCACTTTTTGAAAAAACAAAACTTCGCTATCAGAATCAAACAGTAATGGACGCGGTAAAGAATGTGTCTACACCAGACAGGATTGTCGAATTTCGTGAACAGTTGCATCAGAAGATTTACCCCATTTATGCTGATGAACATAAACCAAGACATTACCTTGATTTTTCAGCTAACCTGTATCAGCCTACAAAATATTTTGCAGGAGCCACGCATAATACTTTTTTGTTCAATATCCTTGTGATTTGGTCAATGACCTGTTTTTTATTTATAACCCTTTATTTTGACTTACTGCACCGTCTCATAATTCGTGTCGAGAATTGGTTAAAATATGGTAAAAGACGTGTTCGGGATTAAAAGTGTTTCGTATTTTTGTTTCATAACCAATTACCATGAAAAAACTAACATCGATCCTATTTGTAGCAGCTGTTGTATTTTTAGCAGCCTGCTCTGCTAAAAAAGAAGAAGCAGCGCCTGCCGCTGAAGAAACTGCTGCTGCAGATGAGTGGCCTGAAATGGATGCTTATCACTTTGCCATGGCAGAAGCTTTCCACCCTTTTAAAGATTCAGCAAACCTTGCACCCGTAAAACTTCAAGCTGCAGACTTAGCCAAAGCGGCAGAAACATGGGTTAATGCCCCACTGCCAGAGAAAGTGAACAATGATGAGATTAAAACTAAATTACAAGAATTGAAGACAGGCAGTGATGCATTGGCACAACTGGTAACTACAGGCACAGATGAAGAGATCGGTACAGCACTTACTGCACTTCATGACAAGTTTCACGAATTGCAAGAAGCCTGGTACGGTGGCGGTGGTCATCAGCACAATCATTAATAGTTTTTTTAAACTAAAAGAGACCTGTGGAGTTAATATACCACAGGTCTTTTTATTTGCCTTATGTTAAAAATTGCGTGGTCCGAAAAATACGTTCTCCCTTTACCACCGAACCATCGTTTCCCTATGAGCAAGTATGAGGTATTACCTCAACAACTTATACATGAGGGAACAGTTAGCAGCGCTAATTTTTTCGCCCCTGCACCCGCCAGTGAAACCGAAATTCTGAAAACACATGAAGCTGAATACTGGCTTAAACTGAAGAACCTTCAATTAAGCAGTCAGGAAGTTAGGCGCACAGGTTTCCCCTTGACATCTGAGTTAGTTAATCGTGAAATTATTATTGCGCAGGGTACCATTGAGTGTGCTAAGTTTAGTTTACAACATGGAATAGCCATGAATATAGCCGGAGGTACGCACCATGCCTTTACCAATCGGGGGGAAGGTTTCTGTTTACTGAATGACATGGCCATGGCGGCCCATTTCCTGTTGAATAATCAGTTGATAAAAAAAATTCTGATTGTAGATTTAGACGTACATCAGGGAAATGGTACAGCACAAATTTTTCAGCACGATCCGCGTGTGTTCACTTTTAGTATGCATGGTGCTAATAATTATCCTTTGCATAAAGAACAATCAGACTTGGACATAGCCTTAAGCGATCATACGGATGATAAAAGTTACCTTACCTTACTTGATCGGCACCTGCAAGACTTAATGCATCATGAGCAACCTGACTTTATTTTCTATCAGTCAGGTGTAGATGTATTGGCGACCGATAAACTAGGCAGGTTAGCCTTAACCAGACAAGGTTGTAAGCAACGCGATAAGCTGGTGTTAAACATAGCCAGGCAAACCAGAACCCCAATAGTAGTAAGTATGGGGGGAGGCTATTCCCCTGATTTCAGAGACATTATTGAAGCACACGCCAATACTTATCGGTTGGCTCAGGAGATTTTCTTTTAACTCAATTAATCATTCGCACACTTTATGCCAATGAGCCATAAGTATGTCGAAAGAGCCATTAGTAGCATCGATTAAAGTTTCATAAGGATCTGGAGGCATGAAGTAAGAATTACCCATTCTGGTTGAATGCGATGTATTGATTAGTAGCTTTCCTGGATTTGTTTCAAAGACTTCAAACCAAACTTTGTGATTAAAGCCAGACTGCATTTTACGGAAGCATAGTATATAAGCATCATAATCCCTCATTTCCACACCAATAAAAGATTTTTCCATGTCGTCTTTTTCTAAGATCACGTACTCTTTATCAATGATCATAAAATCGAATTTCTTTTGAGAGGCAAAATTCTCAGCCAGCGATTTTATGAATATGGCGTTTGAGGAGTTTGCAAAATTTTGTGAAAACGGATCGTTTTCCACCACAATAATGAGTGCAACTTTTTTAAGAGGCTTTGATGCCTTGGCTAAGATTGTTTTTCTAGAGCCAAAAATGGCGCATTGAGAAAATAGAATCCCTATTAGAAATAAGGTTATAACTTTTGTAATACTGTTTATCATAGATTGCCAAATAAGCGGTTAACCTCATTCAATTGCCTTCTTTTCTTATCGTTGGCAATAAGGCCAAAAGTGAGTCTTACTGAAATTGTATTTCCGGAAAATGAAGTGCCTGGATTATTATCATATTGAACAAAGTTATAACGAACATCAATCCCTGAGTAAGACCCTTTTGTATTGATATAACGATAGCCCAAACCGGCATTAGCATTAAAGGACAAGATAGACTTACCATCAATATCATTATCCGAATCACTCTCCACCACATCAATACCATCTATACCCACGCCACCAGCCACATGTAGGTTAGATTTACCTTTGGTAAGCATAGTGCGTGTTGCATCAAGGCCAGCAAAACCTCCAAAAAAGTAATCCGTTGTAATTAGATTGCCCTGATAAAGTGTTGTGTAATCATTTTTTGAGTTAACAAACCTGAACTCAGCATTCAAATCAAATGTGTACTTTTTACTTCCTACGCCAAATAGGAAACCGATCGTTGGATGAACCCCAAGAATGGATACATTTTCTGTGGGAATCCAAATGCCTGAACTGAGGGCTACGTGAACAAGTTTTTTCTTTTCAATTTTCGTGATAAGCTCATTGATCAATTGTGGCAAACGGCCATCACTGCATTCAGAAGACTTAATACTTTTTTCAAAAGCGGCTATGTCGCCTGCGTATAAAGTCAGCATCTGGTACCTAAGATCGCAAGTGTTTATCCCATTATTGATGAGTTCTAGTAATATTTTTTTAGCGAAATCTTTACTTGCTTTATCAAATGCAAGTATAAGATCAGCCGGGTTATAATATTGATTGAAGAAATTAGTAGGATTTTGATAGACAGTATCAATGAGTTGGTTAAGCCTGTGGTCGGCAAGGTCATCTAATAAGAAAACATAGGCTGAATAATCAACCATGAATTGGGTAAAAGAGTCATCTTTAATGGAAAGTAGAAGGTTAATGCGTTCGTTAAACTTATTACGGCCACATTTATCCTTCCACTCCCGGGCGTAATAGGCCGCTGAATCCAGGTTATTTACTTCCAGGTAGTAGGGGATGAGTTGTATGGCTTCATTACTAACGGTTTCGCAGGTATTAACTACAATTGGCTTAACTACAGGTTTTTGTACCTGTGCATAAAGGCCTAAATGAACAAAAAGAAACGAGAGAAGGATTAGACAACGCATTATTTTTATACGGATTAAAACATTGACCCTTCAATATTGTTAAAAAAGTATGGAATCCACAAAGTCGGCTAAGAAGAAAACAAATAAGGCCATTGATGACCAAGCCATCATAGAAGCCTATAAAGACCATTTATTGAAGGAAGGAAAGCAACCCGCTTCAATTTATTCCTTTTGTACGGCACTCGGCATTAAAGAAGAAATGTTTTACGATCATTTCGGTTCTTTTGACGCCATCGACAAAGCTATTTGGAAGACATTTGCCACGTCTACTTTACAAAAGTTGAATGCAGATGCTGCCTTTGCTGAATTCAGCGCCAGAGAAAAGTTACTTACTTTTTACTTTGCACTGGCTGAAGTACTTAAATCAAACAGAAGTTATATTTTACTGGTAACGAAACAGCATAAATTTCCAGAATTCAGCCCTGCTTACATCA
Organism: Chryseotalea sp.; assembly: GCF_057350905.1. Lineage (NCBI taxonomy): Bacteria > Pseudomonadati > Bacteroidota > Cytophagia > Cytophagales > Chryseotaleaceae > Chryseotalea > Chryseotalea sp. Next base: position 197,550 of record NZ_JBMRCF010000010.1, read on the forward strand.
AGGATTTTAAATCGACCTTCGAGAATTTTGTGGAACAGATAATAGGTGAGGGGATTAGTCGTGAAGAGGTGGCTAAACGCCCTTTTGTTGACAAACGCTACCCGAACTTGTTTTGGGTACACATGACTTTTTTCATCATGTTCTGGAAAGATGACAACAGCAAAGGTTTTGAAAAGACAGATGCTTTTGTAGAAAAATCTATTAACCTGGCTTTCGATTTAATCGGCAAAGGTGCCATTGATTCCGCTATTGATTTTCTGAAATTTTTATATCAGGCTAAAGCACACGCATAACCACAACATGAAGGAGCAGGAGAGTATACCTACCAGTAAGGTACAACGTGCAGGGAAATTTATTGGAACAGGCGCAAAAATAGGTGCTAACTACTTGAAGCATTATGGCAAGCAACTGGTAACAGGCGAAACAAATAAGGACGACTTGCACCAGAATAATGCGCGCGATATTTATAAATCACTGAGTGAACTTAAAGGGAGTGCCCTTAAAGTTGCACAGATGCTGAGCATGGATAAGAACATTCTGCCCTCAGCCTACCAGCAACAATTTGCTATGGCGCAATATTCAGCGCCACCACTTTCCTATCCTTTAGTTGTTAAAACGTTTCAGCGACAGTTTGGTAAAAACCCTGATCAGTTATTTGATAGTTTCTCAAAATCTGCGGCCAACGCAGCCTCTATTGGGCAGGTTCATAAAGCGGTAAAAGATGGTAAGACACTGGCGGTTAAAATCCAGTATCCTGGCGTTGGCGACAGCGTTAAATCAGACCTGGCCATGGTAAAGCCCATCGCTTTACGCATGTTCGAGCTCAATGCTTCTGAATATGACGAGTTTATACAAGAGGTTGAAGCGCGCATGCTGGAAGAGACGGACTATGACCTTGAGTTGAAGCGGTCACTGGATCTTTCGGTAAAATCAGGAAATATTAAAAACGTACTATTCCCCAACTACTACCCAGAATATTCCGGCCCAAAAATCCTGACCATGGACTGGATTGATGGCAAGCCTTTGGGAGAAGTATTGAAAAATGAAATTCCACAAACATCCAGAAACATATTAGGGCAGGCGATGTGGGATTTTTACCACTTCCAGATGCATACCTTAAAGGCAGTGCATGCAGATCCGCATCCAGGTAATTTTTTAGTAACCCCTGACTATAAGTTAGGCATTATAGACTTTGGTTGTGTAAAAGTGATGACTGAAGATTTCCATGCCAGGTATTTTCAGTTACTGGATCCGACTTTAATAGATGATGCAAAACGTCTGGAAAAGGCTTTCTACGATTTGCGTTTTATCTATCCGGATGACAGCGCTAAAGAGAAAGAATTCTTCACGGAGATTTTTACAAAGCTGGTTGTTTTATTAAGTAAGCCTTTTCGATCATCAACTTTTGATTTTGCCGACAAAGCTTATTTTGATACCATCTTTGCCTTTGGAGAAGAGATATCGGGCATGAAGGAATTAAGAAAATCTAAAAAAGCAAGAGGCGTTAAAGATGCACTATACATCAACAGAACTTACTTTGGCTTATACAACATCTTGCACGATTTGAAAGCTACTGTAAATACTGCCTACTGATCATTACGTACGCCAGTAGGTAATCAGGAAGAGCATCAGTCGGTACATTTCTAATGCTGCGTAAAGACCGATCAAAGCTAGGGGCACTTTAAAAGAAAGCATCCGTCTGCGCTCACCGTAAAAAGTGCGTGACGCACGCCATAAAAAGTAGAGGTTACTGCCAATAAAAACAGTAGTGATGGCAAAGTCGTCCAGGTATTTTATCCATCCTGAGCCAGACCAGTTGAGTACTGAATTAAGTACCCAGAAAATCAGGTTTAGTAATATGGCATTAATAGCAATATTAAAAATAGCCAGTTCAACAGCGAGCGTAGTATGATCAGTGAAATAGATCTTCTTTTTTCTGAAGATAAGAGAGAGCGGCAGTGAGGCGAAAACGATAAACATTACAATTAACAGCTTTGCCAGACTTTGTGATTTGGCATCGTACATTAACGTATAAGCCTGCAAGCTGAAATTCGAATGAGCAAGTTTATGAAGCACCATTGATCTCACCATATGCCGATGCGGCAACAGATACATCTGAGTATATAAGGAAGCATTAAAAAGCTGGAAGACCGGAAATAAAAAGTAAACGAGGTTGAGGATAAAAAAGAGTTGTAAAGGTTTTATGTATTTAACCCTTATGCCATTGATGTATTCTTTAGAGAGAAATCCTGGCTTGCGGATAACCAACCAGAGCGTTTGAATTACTTTATTATCGGCAAAGGTTATGGCAATAAGAATGCTTCCAAGAAAGCTTTTAAAATTTCTGTCTTTTACCTGGAGTACTTTCTCTCCACATAAGTTACAGTAGAGGCCTGTAAATTCATGGCCACAGTTTTTGCATGTATGCTTTTCGGTTAGAGCTTGATCCACGCAGCAAAATACAAATCTTTCCAGTGTTTATTGGATTTGACTGAGTTGCTTCAACACTTTTTTAGCCCGGGATACATAACCAGCACTGCCAATGGACAGCTCACTTTCAAGCAATAATTTTAATTCTTGTTTTAAATCAGGATGTTGCTTTGCAATATTACCGAGTACCGTCATGGCAAAAACGCGTATGGCGATGGCCTCTTGTTTGTTGGCAAGCGCTGTAAAACAAAAGTCAGCAACAATTCCCTGATCCTTGGCAGGTATCTGTACAAATTGCAGGGCACGCAGCACATTTCTTTTTAAGCCATCGCTTGCTGTATTTACCGAAGCGGCCTTGACTAATTTTCTAACATAACCCTTAAGCAGGGAAGGGTTCCTCTCCACACAGATACTCATGCTGCCAGCTGCCAACTGCATTTTTTTTCTATCCAGACTAAGTACGTGCTCAACCAACAAGTTAAACTTTGCTACATCCTCACCAATAAAGCTCGCTATTTTCTGAACACCGGTTTGAGAATAAGGCGCGATTAGTGCTTTTTCAAGATTCATGATGATGTGAAGAAACGAAAAAGCCTTTGCTCTTCCGAATTTACAACTTCTGCTCTTCTGAACTTTGCTCTTCCGAATTTGTAATTCGGAAGCCTTATCCAAGGATTTGTAATCCGTTTCAGAAAGGGTTTCACCTGCAGTCGGTGTTTTCACCGAACCTCATCCGTCTTAATTTCCCCTCTTCCGAATTACAAATTTGGAAGAGACGAATTCTCCACGCCTGCCGCAGCAGGGGTCGCAGCAGAAATCCTTTTTGCATAGGGCTGCCCTGAAAATTATTTAATAGTTTAAAAAATTAAAATGGGGTGCTGGCAATCCTTTATTTCATCTAGCCTTTCTTCAAACACTATAAAAAAGGAAGTTAGCATAGACCTCCGTTGGTATTTTCTGTCTGAATTGGAAGATGGGACAATAAAAAAGGCCCTGATTGTTACATCCGGGCCTTTGTAGCGCGGGGGGGAGTTGAACCCCCGACCTTTGGGTTATGAATCCAACGCTCTAACCACCTGAGCTACCGCGCCATTCGTTTTTGGGAGCGCAAACTTAGCAGAAGCATTTTTAATACGCAAACCTATCTCAATACTTTCGGCCACTATGTGATTTATATTTTGGGTGTTAAGCAAAAAGTCTTAATTTCAGCACATCGCCTAAAATTATGGGAGCAAAGAGACTTTTTTCGACCGATTACGAATTTCACGCTTCCGCGAAGATGCTCTACCCTTATCTTCAAACTGCCAGTGGCCTGGCAGAATGGTTTTGTGATGACGTAAAAATCAATAATGAAAGTAAGACCCTTACTTTTTTATGGGATAATGAAGAACACAAGGCCATGCAGGTTGCACACCGTGTTAATCATTCTGTTAAGTTTCAATTCCTGCCTGAAGAAGAAGAGGACGAAAATGATCCGGCTTATTTAGAGTTTAAGGTAGAAACCAACGACCTTACCCAAACGGTGTACTTGCACATTGCCGATTATTCTGATTTTGAAGACCAAAAGGAATTGCACGATTTATGGGATGATTTAGTGGGTGATCTTAAAAAAATTGTGGGCGGTTAGAAGCCTGCCCGCGCGATTACTCAACATTCCTGTATCTTTGGCGCAAAGCTTGCTCATAGCTGCGCATGAAAAAACTTGATAAGTTCATTCTCCAATCATTTATAGGCCCTTTTATCCTCACTTTTTTAGTGGTGGTATTCATTTTACTGATGCAACATATGCTTAAGTATTTTGATGACATCATCGGTAAGGGGCTTGATTGGGCAACGATTGGGCAATTGCTTTTTTACTTTGGCATTTTCATGATGCCCATTGCCATGCCATTGGCAGTACTGCTGGCCTCGCTTATTACTTTTGGTAACCTGGGTGAACATTTCGAGCTGACAGCCATCAAGGCTTCTGGCGTTTCCTTAACCCGTATACTCAGGCCTATATTCTTTTTTGTACTATTTCTAACCTCTGTCGCTTTTTACACCAACAACTATCTGGTGCCCAATGCGGCATTAGAAGCATATAGTTTAATGTACGATATCAAGCAGAAAAAGCCAGCGATGGAAATCAGGGAGGGGATATTTTACAACGGTATCCCTGATGTAAGCATTAAGGTTAATGAGAAATTTTCGCAAGATGATGACGCACTAAAAGGTGTTATTATCTACGATCACAGAAAGAATGATGGCAATAAACAAGTAACCCTGGCTGACTCAGGAAGGATGTCAACATTTAACAATGAACAATACCTGAAACTGGAATTATTCAATGGATATTTTTACGATGAAGGCTCTTCTACCGAGCGCGACATGACTGGCCAAAATAAAATGGGAGATGCCAACGCCCAGGAGACCCTGAGCCGGACTAAATTTTCCAGATCGCAGGTGGTTTTTGATCTCTCATCCTTTGCCTTGAACAGAACAGACCAACGCTGGTTTCAAAGCGACAGGATGATGCGGAACATGGGTGAGTTGCAAAGTGATATTGACTCGGTAAATAATTTAGTACTGGGCCAGCAATTAAGCTACTATAAGTCGCGACCTACATTTTTTGTGTATTACCAACGCAACGACACCATTACCCTGCCAACAGAATTGGTTTTATTCGATTTATATAAAGATTCATTGGCAAAAATAGAAACGGCCAAATTAGAAGTAAGCTCACACGCTGCACCTGCCGACAGTGTTTCAGCTATAGAAATTAAAGCCAGAAAGAAGCAATTGACGTTCACTAAATTTAAGAACAACCCACAGGCTGTAAGTAATATTCAAAAAAGCAGGACGCTCCAGCCGAAAGTGGTATCTGCGATAACTACTAACCCTGATAAAATCAATATTGATAGCATTTTAAATCAACCACTCACTCGCGAGCATGTACAGGCAGCTGCCAACTACGCCAGACAAACCAAAAATCAGATTACCAGCAGTAAAGATTATGAAGATAATTATGTGAAAGGAAGAATCGTTTTTGAAGTACAGTGGCATAAAATTTTATCCAACTCACTGGCCTGTATCGTCATGTTTCTGATTGGGGCTCCGTTGGGAGCCATTATTAAAAGAGGCGGTTTGGGTGTACCGTTTTTAGTCTCTATTCTGTTTTTTATCGTTTTTTACCTGCTTACCATGCAAGGCGAAAAATGGGCTAAAACGGGCGCCATCAGTGCCTGGAGTGGGGTTTGGGCAGCCGATTTCATACTGTTGCTAATTGGCTTGTTTTTCCTGCGACAAGCCAGGGTAGATGCCCGATTATTCGAAAATGACTTTTATATGGTGGTTTTAGACAAGCTCAAAACAAGATTTTCGAAGAAAAATTGACTTAAAACGTTATCGTTCAGGTAAATTGCTTGTAGAAATAATGTTTTTCACTACTTTTGCAGCCTGAATAAAGTGAAAAAGCAATGATTTTGACATCAGCCAGCAAAAAAGACATCTTCAAGAAGCACGGTTTTAACAAATCTGAAAAAGATACAGGTTCTCCTGAGTCTCAGGTGGCTCTATTTACCGAGCGCATCAACCACATCACAGAACATTTGAAAGAAAACAAGAAAGATTTCGCTTCTCAGCAAGGTCTTATAAAGTTAGTAGGTAAGCGCAAAAGATTGCTTAGTTACCTAATGAGCACCAATATCGATCGCTACAGAGCGATTCTTGCTGAACTAAACCTTCGCAAGTAATAAAAACAAAACCCATTAAGGGAACCCTTTCAAGGTTCCCTTTTTGTGTTTTTAAACAATGCTGTTTTTCAATCTAAAACAGCTAAATTATCCTAAATTGTATGAAACCAACTGTAATAACAAAAACCTGCAAGCTGCCCGATGGACGTGAGATTTCTATCGAAACAGGTAAACTAGCCCGTCAGGCTGACGGTGCCGTTGTACTACGCATGGGTAACACCATGATTTTAGCTACCGTAGTAGCCAATCAAGAAGCAAAAGAAGGCGTAGACTTTCTCCCGCTTTCTGTTGATTATCAAGAAAAATTTGCAGCAACCGGTAAAATTCCCGGTGGCTTTTTAAAGCGCGAAAGCAAACTTTCTGATTATGAAATTTTAATCAGCCGTTTAGTAGACCGCGCTATACGTCCTCTTTTCCCCAGCGACTATCACGCTGATGTGCAAATTGCACTTTCTCTAATCTCTGGTGATGAAAACGCATTGCCTGATGGACTTGCAGCCTTTGCAGCTTCGGCAGCTTTGTCTGTAACAGATATACCATTTGATGGCCCTATTTCTGAAGTACGTGTTGCGCGTATCAACGGCAAATTTGTAATTAACCCAACATTAAAAGACAAAGAAACTGCCGACATAGACTTGATCGTGGCTGCTTCTATGGATAAACTGTTGATGGTGGAAGGCGAAATGAAAGAAGTAAGCGAAGACGATATGGTCGAAGCCCTTCGTGTTGCCCATGAAGCCATTAAAGAACAATGCAAGCTTCAGGTGGAGTTGACTAAGGCCCTGGGTAAAGAAACCAAGCGTACTTACAACCACGAGAAGAACGATGAAGAATTGAAAAAACAACTTTGGGATCTTCTATACCCTAAAGCTTATGAAGTAGCTTGCAGACTAACGGCTAATAAGAGCGAGCGTGCAGAAGCTTTTCATAAAGTAGAAGAAGAATACCTGGCTTCATTACCTGAAGATTCTACTATCGATAAATCACTGGTTAAGAAATACTACCACGAAATTCAGAACAAGGCATCTCGTAACCTTACGTTAGAAAAAGGCTTGCGTTTGGATGGTCGTAAAACCAACCAAATCCGCGATATCTGGAGCGAAGTTGATTATCTTCCTTCAGCACACGGTTCTGCTATTTTTACCCGTGGTGAAACACAATCATTAACTACTGTTACCCTTGGTACCAAGCTCGATCAGCAAATGATTGATGGGGCTATGTTCGAAGGCTCTAACAAGTTCATCCTACATTATAACTTCCCTGGTTTTTCTACTGGTGAAGTAAAACCTAACCGCGGTCCTGGCAGACGTGAAGTGGGCCATGGTAATTTGGCTTTACGTGCATTAAAACAGGTAATACCTGCGGATGCCGAAAACCCATATACCATCCGTGTTGTATCTGATATTCTTGAGTCTAATGGCTCATCTTCTATGGCAACTGTTTGCGCAGGTACTTTAGCTTTGATGGATGCCGGTGTGCCGATCAGCGGTCCTGTTTCAGGTATTGCTATGGGTATGATTTCCGATAGTAAGACTGGCAAGTATGCAATTCTGTCTGATATCCTTGGCGATGAAGATCACCTGGGCGACATGGACTTTAAAGTTACTGGCACTGAAAAAGGTATCACAGCTTGTCAGATGGACTTAAAAGTAGACGGTTTAACATACGAAACGCTTCGCGAGGCCCTTTTACAAGCCAAAGAAGGTCGTCTTCATATCTTAAACGAAATGAAGAAGACCCTTACTAAACCGAATACAGACCTTAAACCTCATGCACCACGTGCGGTAACCATCACCATCGACAAAGATCAGATTGGTGCGGTAATCGGCCCAGGTGGTAAAGTAGTACAGGATATCCAGGCTACATCTGGTGCAACCGTAGTAATCGAAGAAGTAGGCAATAAAGGTGTGGTGAGCGTATTTGCTACCAGCAAAGAGTCTATGGATAAGGCTGTTGGCCGTATTAAAGGCATTGTGGCTATTCCTGAAGTAGGCGAAGTTTATACAGGAAAAGTTAAATCAATTGTGCAATTTGGTGCATTCGTGGAATTCATGCCTGGCAAGGATGGATTACTGCACATTTCTGAAATTAAGTGGGATCGTCTTGAAACGATGGACGGTGTGCTTGAAGTAGGAGAGGAATTGCAGGTTAAATTGGTAGAAATAGACAAGAAAACCGGTAAATACCGTCTATCTAGAAAAGTACTTTTGCCAAAACCTGAAAAGAAAGATGGTGCTCCGGCTCCAACTTCTACACCAAACTAACGTTAAAAACTAAATTTGAAATTTGTACTTAATCTGAATGAAATGTTGAATTTGAAATTTCAGATTTTTTACGGAACTATCGAGAAATACTAAATTGTTGAACAGTAGCACGCAAGAATTGAATGAGACAGCTTAAGATCAGCAAACAGATTACTAACCGCGAAAGCCAATCGCTGGATAAGTACCTACAGGAAATCGGAAAGGTGGACTTGCTTACACCTGATGAAGAAGTAGAACTTGCAAAACGCATCAAAGAAGGCGATCAGATTGCTTTGGAAAAATTAACCAAAGCCAATTTGCGTTTCGTGGTGTCAGTAGCTAAACAATACCAGAATCAAGGACTTTCTTTGGGTGATTTGATCAACGAAGGAAACCTTGGTTTGATTAAAGCTGCTCAGCGTTTTGATGAAACCCGTGGTTTTAAATTCATTTCCTATGCAGTATGGTGGATTCGTCAATCCATCCTGCAAGCACTGGCTGAACAATCCCGTATTGTTCGCTTGCCGCTTAACCGCGTAGGTTCATTGAATAAAATATCAAAGACTTTTTCTGAACTGGAACAGAAATATGAACGCGAACCTTCACCTGAAGAATTAGCGGAAGTATTGGATGTTTCTACTGCAGAAGTAGTAGATACGATGAAGATCTCTGGTCGTCACGTGTCAATGGATGCGCCCTTCGTACAAGGTGAAGAAAATAGTTTATTAGATGTGTTGGAGAACGACAGTGAAGAAACGCCAGACTCTGGTTTGATGAATGATTCACTGCGTAAAGAAGTACAACGTGCACTTTCTACTTTAACACAACGTGAGGCTGATGTTATTACACTTTACTTCGGTTTGAATGGCGAACACGCCATGACGCTCGAAGAAATTGGCGAGAAATTTAATCTGACACGCGAACGCGTTCGTCAGATTAAAGAAAAAGCTATTCGCAGATTAAGACACACATCCAGAAGCAAGGCATTGAAACCTTATCTTGGCTAATGTTGTTGAAATATTAAAATGATTTAGAAGGGTCTCGCAAGAGGCCTTTCCTTTTTGTGGAAATTATAGATTTATCAATTCCCGGTTTGTTTTCAGGCAAACCACCTAATGACAAAAGATTATGGAACGCGAACACATTCAAGTACTTATCATTGGTTCAGGCCCGGCAGGTTACACAGCCGCTATCTACGCAGCAAGAGCTGGGTTGAAGCCTGTGCTTTACACCGGTGGACAACCTGGTGGTCAGTTAACGACCACCAACGATGTTGAAAACTTCCCTGGTTATCCGGAAGGTATTAATGGCCCGCAGATGATGATGGATTTGCAAAAGCAGGCAGAGCGTTTTGGCACGCAAGTGCGCTACGGTTTAGTTACGGCTGTAGACTTCTCTAGCTATCCGCATAAACTTACCATTGACGAAAAAACAGAAGTAGTGGCTGAGTCCGTCATTATTTCAACAGGTGCTACTGCTAAATACTTAGGCATTCCCTCTGAAGAAACATATGCCAACAAAGGGGTATCTGCCTGTGCGGTGTGCGATGGTTATTTTTACAGAGGTAAAGAAGTTGCTGTAGTGGGCGCTGGCGATTCAGCTGCGGAGGAAGCAACTTACCTGGCCAAGCTTTGTACTAAAGTACATTTGATCGTGCGCAGAGACGAAATGCGTGCTTCTAAAATTATGCAGCAGCGCGTAATGAATACACCCAATATTGAAATTCACTGGAATAGTGAAACAGAAGAAATTCTGGGTGACGACAGTGGTGTAACAGGTGCGCGCATTGTAAACGGTAAGACAGGTGAAAAGAAAAATCTGTCAGTGCAGGGTTTCTTCCTGGCCATTGGACACAAGCCTAATACAGACATCTTTAGAGGCTATATAGACATGGATGAGACTGGCTATATCAAAGTGCAGCCCGGCTCTACAAAAACAAATATAGAAGGCGTGTTTGCGGTTGGGGATGCTGCAGATAAAGTTTATCGTCAAGCCATTACCGCTGCTGGTACTGGCTGCATGGGAGCTTTAGATGCCGAGAAATTCTTACAAGCAAAAGAAGCGGTACACGCGTAGTGAACATGGTTGTTAGTTGATCGTTAGTCGTTGTTCGTGAATTCCAGGTGTACTTATTAACCACCAACTACGAACGATCTACGAATAACGAACAACCACCAACGATCAACGATATTCAAAATGAAATTAGACATACTCGTCATAGCTGCTCACCCTGATGATGCAGAGTTGGGTTGTGGAGGCACTATTGCAAAGCATACCAAGAGCGGTTTAAAGGTTGGCATACTTGACCTGACAAGGGGAGAGCTCGGCACACGTGGCACAATACAAACACGTGAGCAGGAGGCTAAAGCAGCCTCAACCATTCTAGGCATTCAGGTGAGAGAAAATCTAGGCCTTGCCGATGGCTTTTTCAAAAATGATAAGGAAAGTCAATTAGCAGTTGTTCAGAAAATTCGTAGCTATCAACCCGATATTATTTTAGCCAATGCCATTCGCGATCGCCATCCCGATCATGGAAAGGGTGCAAACCTGGCTGCCGATGCTTGCTTTTTGTCGGGTTTGTCAAAGATAGAAACCAAGGATGCTGCAGGTAATGTGCAGCAAGCCTGGAGGCCCAAGAATGTGTATCATTATATACAAAGCCAGTACATACAACCGGATTTTATTATAGATGTTAGCGATGAATGGGAACAAAAAATGGCTGCGATTAAGGCCTACAAAACACAGTTCTTTAGTAGTGACAGTACAGAACCTCAGACATTTATTTCGCGACCAGAGTTTATTAATTTTTTAGAAGGAAGGGCCATTGAGCTGGGCAATATTGCAGGCATTAAATATGCTGAAGGTTTTACAACGCATCGCTATCCGGTAGTAAACAAACTGACTGATCTTTATTAGTAATTAATATGGCAAGAAAGAATTTTTCCAGTGGTGCTAAGTGGGAAGACATCGTTGGCTATTCCCGCGCAGTACAAGTAGGGAATACATTAGAAGTAACCGGAACCGTGGCTACCGATGAAAATGGTGTAGTAGGCAAGGGTGATATGTATGCGCAAACAAAGTTTGCTTTACAAAAAATTGAAAAGGTGGTGAAAGAAGCCGGCTTCAGTATGGAAGATGTGGTACGTACACGCCTCTTCGTTACCGACATCAGTAAATGGGAAGAGGCAGGAAAAGCACATGCTGAGTTTTTCAGGATGATAAAGCCTTGTACTACCATGCTTGAGGTAAGTAAGCTTATAGAACCAGATTACTTGATTGAGATAGAGGCTACCGCTATCCGTCCTTAAGTACCACCGGGTATTTGGAAATTAGATACCGATTGGTATCTTTGTGTATGCGCAACCCGGAAGCCACCAAAGAGAACATTCTAAAAAAATCGGGTATACTCTTTAACACAAATGGGTATAAGGCTACTTCCATTAGCGACATTACCGAGGCTACGGGACTAACCAAGGGTGCTATTTACAGACACTTTGCCAGTAAAGATGAATTAGAGAAGGAGACACTCGCCTTCATGTCGGAGAAGCTATTTATTAAACTTCGCGCAATCGTAAGTTCAGAAAGGCATGCCATTAAAAAGCTCACGGCAATTTTTAAATTCTTTGAAGCTTACATCACAAACCCTCCTTTAAAAGGAGGTTGTCCGTTGTTGAATGCAGCCATCGAATCAGATGATGCACATCCAGTACTAAGAAAAGAAGCGCTTAAAATGTTAACGATATTAAGAACTTCAGTGATTACGATTTTACAAAATGGTATTGATAATAAGCAAATAAAAGCCGATACAGATAAAGCATTTTATGCTACACTGATTATTGGCGCCTTAGAAGGCGGTATTATGATGAGTAAGCTTGAAGGCAATAACACAGACATCTGTCGTATTACCAAACACCTGCAAAAGCAATTGGAAATGATAGCCACCTAAAATTTTTTAAACCAAAAGATACCAATTGGTATCTTCATGTTAAACCAAGATAATATCCCCACAACCAAAATTGTAACGAATGAAAAAGCTTATCAGTAAATCGATTGGTTTCTCACTGAACATACTTGCAAACATTGCTCCACGCAAAGCAGCACGCATGGGCTTTAATTTTTTTTGTTACCCTTTTCGCGCCAAGCTTACCGATAAGCACAAGGCTTTTTTATTTTCTGCAGAAAGATCCACGCTTGAATATAAAGGAGAGACTATTCAGTTATACAAGTGGGGGACTGGGGAACACGTTGTGCTGATGTTGCATGGCTGGCAGAGTCATACCTTCCGCTGGAAGAATTATGTTGAGTCTTTGGATAAAGAAAAATATACCATTTACTCCCTTGATGCACCTGGTCACGGATTAAGCAGCGGTAAATTTATGACGGTACCCCTTTACAGTGAAGTTGTGGAATTGTTTTTAAATAATGTCAGCAAGGTTGATACCGTGGTTTCCCATTCCATAGGAAGCTTCACGGCCATCTATACTTTCCACAGACTTTCTCATCTCTCACCGGCCAACATTATTGCATTGGCACCCCCCGGTGAAGCAGAGGATTTCTTTAACTTCTACACAAAAGAATTAGGACTCAGTAGTAAAACGGTAAAGCTGGTGGTTGATTATTTTGAAGCGCAAATCAAAAAGGCACCTTCTTACTTTTCAGCGCATAAGTTCGCGGCTACACTTACCAGTAAGGGTTTGCTTATACACGATGAAGAAGATATGGATACTTCAGTTGAAAACTCAAAACGAATACATAGTCAATGGAAAAATTCTTCCTTAATCGTTACGAAAGGGTATGGTCATAATCTTCGGTCAGAGCATGTCATCCGCCAAGTGATTGACTTTGTGGAGGAATCGACTCAAATGAAATCCGCACAAGCGGTCTGATTAGAATCTTTTCAGGGTAAGGTTAAGGTTTGCTACCGTTTCACTAATCCCTGGTCTGTGTCCCCACAAACCAGTATTATAAGATCATAAGACTTTTTTTACTTCGACTCGTTTCGGTCTGTGAGGACACAGACCGAGGTGGTTTTTACTCCTCCTCAGAGTCACTTGGGATGTGGGTAGGCATGAGCGTAAGGACTCTGAGGACTAAGAATTGATACCCTATGCAAAGTAGCCTCAGAATTCTTTTCGGGAAACGCTGAGGGGAAGTAAATGTTGTTTCGGTCTGTGAGGACACAGACCGAGGATGGTGATCAAAATCTTTTTAAAGCAAGATTTGCTACCGTTTCGCCAATGGCCAGCGATGAGGTGGCAGCAGGAGAGGGCGCATTGCAAACATTGATGGCGTGCGCTTCTTCTAGAATCATAAAGTCATCGACCAAACCACCGGTGCGATCGCAGGCCTGTGCACGCACCCCCGCGCCACCTTCTACTAAATCCTGCTCTTCAATTTCAGGAATGAGTTTTTGAAGGGCTTTAGTAAAGGCAGCTTTAGAAAATGAACGATACATTTCACCTAAACCTGTACGCCAGTATTTAGCCATTACTTTTTGAAAACCTGGCCATGCCAATGATTCTGCCAACTCACGCAAATTGATATCTGATTTCTTATAGCCTTCGCGTTGAAATGCAAGCACAGCATTAGGGCCTGCTTCCACGCCACCTTTCATCATGCGTGTAAAGTGCACACCCAGAAAAGGGAAATTTGGATCGGGTACAGGATAGATCAGGTTCTTTACCAGATACTTCTTCTCTTCTCTTAATTTAAAATACTCTCCCCGGAATGGAATGATTTTGACATCTACTTTTTTAGAAGTAAGTCTTGCCACCTTATCAGAGTATAAGCCTGCGCAGTTAATAACGAGTGAAGTATTGTAAGAACCTTTTTGTGTAATCACAACCTGCGTACCCTGGTTATCCTGTATTTCAATTACTTTTTCACCAAAGCGAATTTCTCCGCCTTGTTGTTGAATCAGCTCGGCATATTTTCGGGCCACTACCGCATAATCAACAATGCCGGTTTGAGGAACAAAAATACCAGCTATACCTGCCACATGCGGTTCGTATTCTTTCAGTTCTTCTTTACTTAATTGCTTGAGCCCTGTTAATCCGTTTTGCAAGCCACGGTCTCCAATATTTTTAAGTGCTTGTAATTCTTTCTCTTCCGTAGCCACAATGATTTTACCACACAAATCGAAAGGCACATCATTGGTACGGCAAAAGTTAACAAGCTGATGATAGCCGCTTATACAATTCGTAGCTTTAAGACTTCCGGGTTTGTAGTAAATACCGGAGTGAATGACACCGCTGTTATTACCCGTTTGGTGCCTGGCTACTTCAAGTTCTTTTTCAATAACCAATACCTTTTTATGATGAGGTGCGGCTGACAAGCGAAGTGCAGTGGCCAGGCCTACAATACCACCACCCACAATGATACAATCGAATTTCACAGTGCTGAATTTTGGCAAAGGTAGGTTTTGACGAGCGAGCCTACAAGTGCTACGCCTTGATGGGGCGAATTCTTACGGTCAGCGAGGGCTCTACAATTACAAAATGATTTTTAGGAATCATCGACCAATGCTCATCATCTGTAAGTTTTTCAGAAACAATCAGCACAGCCTGATCATCATCCTGCGGTGCGTCCAGGTAAGAGACTCCGTCTTCCACTACATAACGGGCACCTTCTGAATGATAGAGGGTGCGGGGTTCATGCTGGATATCGGTTACATAGCGGGAGGCAATAATAAATTCCCCGTTGGTGATTACCAGGTTGAGGAATGCAGGTTCCTCGATACCATGTTTTTTCAGAAGCGACTTCACATGGGCAAAGGTGTATTCGTAACTCTCGATAATACTATCAACAGTGAAAACACCTTTCCCGGTTAAGATATGATTAATCAGAAAAGCAAAAAGATGTTCAGAGTCAGTTTGACCTTTAATCCAGTGATACATCTCATCGCTTAATCCATCGCGTAACTCCCTTTTGATCTTTGAAAAATTGTGAACGTTACCGTTGTGTGCCATTAGCAAAGCGCCATACTGAAAAGGGTGACAGTTTGCCTCAGATACGCCACCCACACTGGCTGCCCTGATGTGCGCTAGCAAACAATCTGTTTTTATTTTAGCAGAAAGACTCCGCAGGTTTCTATTGCTCCAGGCGGGGTTAAGCGAAATGAAAGTGGCTGGTTCTTTGGATATTTCTTGCGCATACCAACCTATACCAAAGCCATCTCCATTCAGGGGTTCATCCATCTCCCTGGCTTTAGTGCTTTGTTGGATCAACGAATTGTTGGGTTTGTACAACAGTTCATCAAAAATAATGGGCGTTCCTTTATAGGCTAATAATCTGCACATAACTAAAAGGTAAGGCAAGAAAATTAGAACAGAGCAGATTAATAATCAAAGTAAATTATACAGTAGGTATAGCGTTGATTAAAACTGATCCTCTATTTCTGCTCTGTAAATAACAACGATGCAGAGTTAAGGCAATAGCGTAGCCCTGTTGGCTTGGGACCATCGGGAAACACATGGCCTAGATGGCCACCACAACGACTACAGACCACTTCTTCACGTGTCATGCCGTAGCTTTTATCAATAACAATGGCTACGTTTTTTTTATCGAGGGGCTGGTAGAAGCTTGGCCAGCCAGTTCCTGATTCAAATTTTGTTTCCGAACTGAAAAGTGGAAGCTGGCAAGCGGCACAAGTGTAGATACCCTTTTTATGGTTATCCCAATATTTACCGGAAAAAGCTCTTTCAGTGCCCTTTTCGCGTAAAATATTAAACTGCTCCGGGCTTAGTTGTTTTTTCCATTCTTGTTCCGTTTTTACAACCGAGTAGGCAGGCTTCTCTTTTTGCACCTCTTCTTTACTCTTTTGTGAGCAGGCCATCATGGTAGGAAGCATAAACAATAAGACAAAAAATATTCTGAGTACTTTCATAAGATTCTGTTAAATAATGATACAAATACGATAAAAACGGGCTTAGAGATTGTCAATTGAACAACATTTGCCCCTTTTCCTTACATCTAACCCCGCAGATCAAAAAATGTTGATAAAAATCCCCAATACTGGCTTAATTTTGGTAGCTTTTGAAAGAAAGTGTATAATTACCTTTCCTATGAAACGTGGAATCTTTCTTTTGGCCTTAATCCTCATGGCGAGTACTGCCTTTGCGCAGGACTATAAGCTTCACCCTGTTTATATTTTCAGCTTCACCAAATACATTATTTGGCCTGATGCTTATAAAGAAGGTGATTTCGAAATAGTGGTGTTGGGCGATTCTCCCATTGTAAAGGAGTTGAATGCCATGGCAAGTGCAAAGAAGACGCCAGACAACCGTAAAATTGTAGTGACAAAAATTAACTCGCCAACAGAGATAAAGAAATGTAATGTGCTTTTTGTTCCGGCCAGTAAATCCAAGGCTTTGACAGAGGTACTAAGCAAGGTGGGATCACAATCGATATTAATCATCACTGAGGAAGAGGGCCTGGGCGCTAAAGGTTCAAACATCAATTTTGTCATCAGAGAAGGAAAGCTGTTTTTCGAGCTTAATCAGGGCAGCATGAATAAACAAAACTTAAAAGCGTCAACGGAATTGTCGCGTTTAGCAATTCAGATTTAACTATGAGCATGGAAAATCAAGAGTCAAAAAAGAAAGGGATCAGGATAGGAATTGGCCAGAAAATTTTAGGCGGGTTTATTATTCTGATATTGTTATTTGTTATTAATGCAGTTGTCATTTTCTCTGTTGGTAATGTGATCAACGGTGTGGCCAAAAAATCTGCAGATACTTATCGCCCTTCTAAAGATGCACTCAATGAGTTTATACTAACCGTTACCAAAGCTAAAATGCTGGTAACAAACTGGGTTTATCTTCAAACTAACCAGGACGATAAGCAGGCGCTGCGTCAGTTGCAGGATTTCGATTATCCGGCTTTAAAAGATAAGATTCAGAAATTGATGGTGAACTGGGAAAGTGACAGTCAGCGTATGATGATGGACACCATCTTCCATGAGTTTGATACATTACTTTCTATACAAAAGGAGACCATTATGGCTAATCTCCAGACGTTTGAGAACTATGAGGATATGCTTACCAAGCTATTAGCTGAAGATGCGATTGAGAGCCAGGTAATTCCACGTACCAATAACATCATAGGCATGCTTAATAAAGTAGCGGCCCAGCAAACCAGCATCAGTAATGCTGCGGATGATGAAGTAATCAGTTCAGTGGATAACCTGACCAGTGTAACCATTTTGCTGGCAATAGTAATGGTAATACTTGGTCTGGTCAGTGCTTTTCTGTTGATGCGAAACATAACTGTACCGATCAACTTCCTGAAAAACGTTGTTGTGAAATTAGGTAGGGGAGAGTTAGTGGAGGACAAACAAGCTAAGGTGAGCAACGATGAAATTGGAGAAATGTCACGCGCCATGGATAACCTGGTAGCAGGCTTACGGGCCACAACTACTTTTGCAGAGAATATTGGTAACGGTAACTACAAATCTGACTTTAGTCCGCTAAGTGAGCACGATGTATTAGGTAATGCCCTGATTAACATGCGTAATAACCTGGAGAAAGTGGCGGAGGATGATAAAAAACGTAATTGGGCTACAGAAGGACTTGCCAAGTTTGGTGAGCTATTGAGAACGAACAACAATGATGTTCAGAAACTCTCTGAAGAGATTATAGCCAACCTGGTTAAGTACATTAAAGGTAATCAGGGTGCCATTTACATCATTGATGATGAAGAGACAGAAGGTGAACAGACCATGTCAATGAAGGCTTGCTATGCCTGGGATAAAAAGAAATATCTTAATCAGAAGATTTTTAAAGGTGAAGGACTGGCTGGACAAGCTTGGCAAGAGGGAGATTCTATTTACCTGACGGAGGTGCCACAGAATTATATACGCATCACCTCAGGTTTAGGAGATGCCAATCCTTCCAGTGTGTTGATTACACCATTAAAGCTAAATGATCAGGTATTCGGTGTTGTGGAAGTTGCCTCTTTCAGTGTCTTCCAGGATTTCGAAATAGATTTCGTGAAGAAAATGGCTGAGAGCATTGCTTCTACTATTTCATCAGTAAAGGTAAATGCAAGAACACAACGCCTGTTAGAGGAATCTCAGGAGATGACCGAACAAATGCGTGCACAAGAAGAAGAGATGCGCCAGAACATGGAAGAACTGCAAGCCACACAAGAAGAAATGGCGCGCAAGGAAAAGGATATGCTCAAGCAATTGAACGAACTTCAGGGGCAGGTAAAAAGATAGAAATTACGAATTGCCCCAAATGCAAAAAAGCTCCGCGTCCCGGAGCTTTTTTGTTACCTAAACCTAAACCTATGAGAAGAATTTCTCTACTCGATTATTCTTAACGTAGGTCGTAGTGTTTGGTTGCAAAGAAATCACAAAAAGTCTTTTAAGCGTCCTCCTTTATGATGAACGGATTATGCTATCGTTTGCAGGAAGAAATTAGCCTTATTTTTTTATTTTCTTACTAAAGACTTTCTCAAATTTCTCCAGTTTCGGAGCTATTACATAAGAGCAGTAAGGTGCTTTGCCGTTAAGATTGTAATAGTTCTGATGATAATTTTCTGCTGGATAGAATACCACCGCCTGGGTTATTTCCGTTACTATAGGTTTATCAAACGCACCTGCAGCATTAAGTTTTTGCTTGTATTCTTCTGCAAGTTTTTTCTGTACATCACTATGATAAAAAACGGCAGACCTGTACTGCGTTCCCACATCGGCACCTTGTCTGTTCAGGGTAGTAGGGTCGTGTGTTTGCCAAAAGATCTCCAGTAACTCTGTAAAACTGATTTTGCGTGGATCAAAAGTAATTTGAATGGCTTCTGCATGTCCGGTAAGCCCGGTGCATACCTCTTTATAGGTAGGGTTCTTTACAGCACCACCCGTGTAACCCGAAACTACTTTTTCAACGCCCTCTACACGCTGAAAAATTGCTTCAGTACACCAAAAGCAACCATTGCCAAAAGTTGCCACCTCTAAATTACCATCTGAACTCGTCATGCTTGTATTTTGTTTAGTTTGACTGAAAGCCAATAGCGGCATCAGTACCATGAATAAACTGATTGTTCTCATAGTGTACTAAACTATTCAAGAGACCTAAAAGTTTAAAGAATATGCCTTAAAGTCGGTAGAAAGACGAAAGTGAACTTTCTACTTGTTTCAGAAGATTTTCCCTTGCCTGTTTCAACATTAAATCACTGTTTGGCTCTGGCTCAGACTTTGAGCAGGCTTTGCGAATTCGTTCAGGTATGGCGCGCGTATCACCGGAGCATCGTGCCCAGGTATCGCTCCAGGTGCCTGTTCCTGTAAATTCGTTATTCATAAGTTGTTTGGCCGTTTCTTTTTCCTTTATGGTAAGTCTCACCGATCCTTGCGAGGAGGCTTTCTTTTCGTATAAAGTGCTTCTGCCACTAACCCTTTCATAAACCCTTACCTTTTTACCACCCATGGTGCGCTCCACCTGCACACTGTCTGTGTGAGAAGTCTCAGTCTTTGTCGTAGCAGGACGTCCTTCATTGTAACCTAATACCTCAATGAGGAGGGTATGGTGTATAGGAGCCTCTTCAGCTTCTGCTTGTGCTGTGGTATAAAACTTGGTAAAAGGCAGCTTCAGGTTATTAATCAAAGGCTCCACAGCCACCCAGTTATTGCGGTAGACTTGCTGTGCGTAGACAATGCGAAGTGTTGCATCATATTCAGCCTTGTGCTGCAGTTCCACAACATCTTTAATGCCGGGATCAAAATTGTTGGCTTCCTGAAAAAGATAAAAAGCTTCAATGGCGCCTGCTCTGGAGTTTTTCATCATGGCCTGAATGCCTGCTTCATAACTCTCCTCGGCTGCTTTTTTCTTCAAGTCAGCTATTTCATTAAACTTACTTACCGGGGTTTTTATAATGCCTAAGGCAGCTGGTGAGGTTTTAATCTGATCGTGCAATACGTTGATCTGTGAATAATAGTTAATAGCCTGCTTCCATTTAAAGGGGGCATCAGATGCGATTGTACTTTGAGCCTGTGTTTCCAGAAAGTCTACTGCCAGGGGATAAGAAAGGCGTAAAGCCTCCTGAGATTTTTCATGATCAGGCTTTTGCCGTAGACGCTCTACAGATTTTACAACTGCAGCATAATAATCACCTTTTTCATAGGCCTTTTTACCTGAACTACAGGCAATTGAAAGAACGGCCAAAAACAAGGACAGAGACAGGGAAAAATGTTTCATAACGCAAAAAGATAGGGTTAGGGGAACTTTTGCAAATTCAATGCCTGAAATTAACCTTTAACCGGATAGAAATAAATTAAAATATCATCTAAAAGATTGCGCCAATTGCCCCAGGAGTGGCCTTCATTAACTTCTTTATACTGATAGGTGCATGTATTCTTGTCTAAAATAGATTTCATTTTTAATGCACCCTCTTGTGCATCGTTAATAGTGCCGGTTGTCATAAATACTTTTACTGGTGGTTTTTCCGGATTGTCGCAAGTAGTGTAGATGGCGGGTTTAAACCAGAAGGCAGGCGATTGTATGCCAGCCAGACCGAATATGTCAGGGCGGGAAAAGGAAAAGTAAGCAGCCGTTAACCCGCCCATGGACGTACCAAGAATGCCGCGTTCGGCTGCGTTTCTGCTTACCGGATATTTTGATTCAATCAGTGGTATAAACTCATCAACAAAAAAGTTGAGGTAATTTTCGTTCATAGCCAGCTCTGTCATGCGCCTGTTGTTTAGTCTGTTAGCAGGCTCACGGTGATCAATGAAAACCGCTATGATAGGTGTTACCTTTTGCTGGTGAATAAGGTTATTGAGTGATATGAGGATGTTGCCCATGTTTTCATGGAGATATTCGAAACCATCGGTAACATATAAAACCGGGTATGTTTTATCGGCTGAAAAACCTGGTGGCAGATAGACGGAGTACATTAACTGATAGGAAAGTAGTTTACTGTTAACCAGAACATCGCGTATCATTTTACCCTGAGGTACTTCATCCCGAATAAGGGTCATCTCATCCGCTTTCCAGTCAGGCATGCGCAACTCTGAATTGGGACTACCGCCACCTACGCCCGACCATTGATGGTTTGGGTTGATGGGATCCAGTATCCATAGATTATTGTCAATAACAATTTTATAGTCCAGTCGGGCATCTGTTGGAAAACTTGCTTTAAGGTACCAGAGATCAGCACCAGGAATGCGTATACCAGTATTATTAAAGGTTTTATTATAACCCCAGGCATTGAAGTCACCCATCCACTTTACTTCATTGGCAGCACCCTTAAATAAAAACAAGACAGAATCTTTCACCACAAAAGGAATCTGGTTTTTGGAAACTATCGCATTAAAAGTCTGTTCTCTTGTCGTTGGCTCCTGTAATGCTTTGAGCAGGGTTGAAATTGAGGCTTCAGGTTGTGCCTGAGCACCAACATAACAGAAGAAAAGCAAACACAGGAATATGCGCATAGTTATATAGTTACTTCATCGTGGTCATCTACACGCAGGCAAAGCAAACCTGCGATAATCATAGAAACGCCACCGGTTACTAAGATATAAATCGATTCGCCATGAAAGAAATGGTTGAGCATTAATCCCAGCACAGTACCAGCAATAATTTGTGGTATAACAATGAAGAAGTTGAATACCCCCATGTAATAGCCCATTTTTTCGGAAGGAAGAGAGCCGGATAACATGGCATAAGGAACCGACAAAATACTGGCCCAGGCAATACCAACCCCAATCATGGAGAACCAAAGCATTTGCGGATCTGAAATAAAATAGAAGGAGATTAACCCAATTCCACCACAAGCAAGTGCAATCAGGTGCGTAACGCGTCTGCTTGTATACTTTGCTAATACAGGAAGTAATAAGGCAGCTAAAGCCGCTATACCATTGTAAACACCAAATAGCAGACCAACAAGATCAGCACCATCGTTGTAAGCCGTGGTTGTAGGATCGGATGATTTAAAAATGTAACTCGTAACAGCCGGAGTGGTGTATATCCACATAGCAAAAAGTGCAAACCAGGAGAAGAACTGCACATAAGCAAGCTGAATCATGGTTTTGGGCATGGTGTTAAAATCTTTTACAATGCTAACCAGACCAAGATAAGACCTGCCTTGGCTAATGTAGACAGCACCAAGAATATGCACTACACCAAAAACACCAAAACCAAAAGTTAATACGTACAACTCTTTTTCTAAAGCGAGAAAGTAAATGATGGCAGTAAAAACTAAGCTTATCGATAAAAGTAAAATACCGATGTCAAAAAACTTCTTGCGGTAAAATTGCTCGTTATCAATTTTTCTTCTCTCTCTGTTCGATAATTGATTTTCTGTTTCAGCATCTGGCGGATATTCTTTGGTGCTGAATACAGTCCACATGACAGTAAGAAACAACATAAAGGCACCCAGGTAAAATGAGTATTTAACAGAATCAGGAATAACACCAGCTTCTGTTGCTGTATTAGAAATATTTAGCCAATTAGTGAATACCCAGGGAAGAAATGATGCAACAATAGCCCCAATGCCAATGAAAAAACTCTGCATGGCAAAACCACTTGTTCTTTGCGAGGGAGGCAGCATATCACCCACAAAAGCGCGAAAAGGCTCCATACTGATGTTAATGGAGGCATCCATAATCCAGAGTACACCAACCGCCATCCAAAGCATGGTTGAGTTGGGCATCATACACAAGGCGATTGATGCCAGCAATGCTCCTATAGCAAAGTATGGCCTTCTGCGACCCCACTTCTTGTGCCAGGTGCGATCGCTGTAAAAACCGATAATGGGTTGAACAATTAAACCAGTAATGGGGGCGGCCAACCAGTAAAGCGCGAGGTTAGAAGTATCTGCGCCTAAAGTTTCGAATATGCGACTGGTGTTTGCATTTTGTAAAGCAAATCCAAATTGTATACCCAGAAACCCGAAACTCATATTCCAGATTTGCCAGAAACTTAAACGCGGCTTGGTTGAGGTAGATGATAAAGACATAAATTATTTATTCGTTGCAGTAATTATTTCAAATGAAAGAGGTGATAAAGTAATGGTGGCAGATTGTTCGTTGACGACAAGTTCGTGCCCCATAAGATTTGATGCTTGTGCCGACAAGTTGGCAATTTCTATGGCTACTGATGTTTTACTTTTGTTAAAAGCAATCCACACTTCTTCTGTAAAGTATTTGCGCTTAATGAGTAATTGTTGATCATCTTGTTGAATCACCTGCCAGTCACCATACAAAAGTGCAAGATTGTTTCTACGCAGCTTGACTAATTGCTGAGTGAGCATTTTAGTTCTTTCTTCCTGTGCGGATAAATTTTTAAAACGCATTATTCTTCTATTATCCGGGTCGTTTCCACCCGGATCACCAATCTCATCGCCATAATAAATAACAGGCACACCCGGTATGGTCATCATAAAAGCGATGAGTGATTGTAGTTTATTGTAAGCCATGGTATCTTTAACATTGATTTCTCTTGTCCAGCCTGCAAGCTTGGCATCTTCATCAAAGCGAATAGAACCATCGGCATATGAAATAAACCTGGCGCGATCCTGATTACCCGTAACATTACCCATTACGTGGTGATCACCAAAGTAATCCAGACTTTCTTGAACAGAATTAACCAAGCGAGAAAATGACACTTCATCTCTGGCAAACGTTGCTACGGCATCGTCATAAACATTAAAATCGAATTGACCATCGAGCATACCACTGTTTACATAGCTACTCACCAATTCGCGACTGCCATAGGTTTCTCCAATCTGATAAATGCTTAGCTTGTTGTTGCTGATAGCATGTCTTTTTATTTTTTTAGTAAGCTCACGCCAAAACAATAGATCAATGTGTTTGGAGGCATCATGACGAAAACCATCAAGGTCATAATGTTGTAACCAATGCATAGCAGTGTCAGTCATCGGGCCAACTACTGCTGGTTTACGCAAATCCAGTGTTGGTAAGAAAACATCAAACCAAGTAGTAAGTCGTTCATCATCCCATCTTTCGGTGTTGATGCTGCCATCGGGTAAGTATAAAGACGTAAACCATTCCGGTTTTTCTTTATACAAGGGATGCTCCTGGTGAACGTGATGCGCTACATAATCGAGAATGACGTTGATGTTGTTGTCGTGTGCTGTTGTAAGTAATTCGTTAAACGCTGTCTCATTGCCAAAACGATAATCAATTTGTTTTAATGATATGGGCCAGTAACCATGGTATGCAGAAAAGGTAGTGGGTGGTGTTGGGTACTTACCATAAGCGCCTGTAGGATTTTGTGTGATGGGAGAGAGCCAGAGTGTGTTGATACCTAAGTCAGTGAAATAACCATCTTTAATTTTTGCTGTAATGCCTTCCAGATCGCCACCAAAATAATTCGCTTTCGGGTGCACGCTTTTATCTTTCAGTGGTTCGTCATTGTTGCTGTTCCCATTGTTAAAGCGATCCACCATCATAAAGTACAATACTTGTGCTTCCTTATCGCTTCGCGTCAGTTGATTGGTCTGGTTAATCACTGCTCCGTTCTCCAGGGGAATCAACACATCATTGGAAATACCTTCATCATTGGCAGCCCAGACCCTGATAAAACTGCGCTTACTATTTTTAGCGGTGTTCGGAATTTGTAAAGTAATGTGCTGATTGCTTTTACTGACTTCGTCTATTTCAAAATTTTGCCAATACACTTTTACAAGTTTGGCAGGATTTAAAAGTTGAAGTGTAATACTTGTTTCATTATATGATTCGGTACTTAGTAACGGAAGTTTGGCAGGGTCTGGTTTAGGCAATTGCAGCACTGAATTCCACCCACCCATACCGTTGTCGACTGAATCTTTATTATTTGGATCTCTGATTTCCTTGCCATCTACAACAAAAAGGTATTGATAACGACCTGGTTTCAATGCTACTGTAGTGGAGAAATTTTCAGCGGTTTTGCTAAGCACCGTTTGATTTGCATTCCAACCATTGAACTCACCTTTTATTTTTACTTCGCTGACAATACCTGTGTAAGTAAAACTTTGTTTTAAAGAACCGGACTGTTGCAAAGGAATCTGATATGCTTGATTTTTTACCCATAAAGAAATGGAGCCGATCAATTCAGGTAAAGAGCCAATTAATTTAAGGTTATTACCTTCACGTGCGTATTGAAGTGAAGCAGGGACTGAAATCGAATCTATGCTATTTATTTCCAGTACATAATCTTCCAGATTGATATGTGTCGTGTCTTGCGAAAGTGTAAACACGCTGGCAAGTCCAAAGATTACTTGTTGATCTGTATAATCTTTGGTTGAAGGCTTGCACGAAGCAATCAGTAAACAGATTAATAATAGTGGGCTATAGTTGTATTTTAATATCTTCATCAGATGCGGGTATTTCGATATAAGGTAGATCATTAATTTTATAACCTTCATTTACTGAGCCTACAGGATCGAAACTGCGAAGGGGCTGCAGAAAGCGGTAGTTTTTGGATTGCAATTTTTTATTAACACCGTTAACGCTTGCAGTTTGAATGACGCCAAAACCATGGAAATAAATAATATACCTTTTGTATTGGCTATTTCGCTGACCTTTTGCTTTTTCAATCGTAAGCGCTTGTTTGTGTGCCTGATGGATAAATTGTTGTGTGCAATAATTGCCTTGTTCATTATCAAAGCTTTCTCCATCATCCTCATAACGCAGCATTGAAGTTTCATCTTCGCCTTTGTACACATGTACCTCCAACACTTCCTGTTTATGCTTTGTATTGCTCCCGGCTTCTTCATTCATGACAAGCACAGCTGAAGCCTTAACAAAAACAGGTAATTTATCCGGGGGGCACTCAACAATAGTTTCTCCCGCTGCATGAACTTTGTCATCGTATAAGCCATACCAGTTGCTTTCTGGTAAGTAAACCTTCATTAGATCTTTATAACTTTCAATGGGTGCCACCAACAAGTTATCCCCAAACATATACTGATGTTGATATTGTCCCTGATAAACTTTGTCATCGTGTGGATGATCAATAGCTAAAGAGCGATTGATAGGCATACCTGTTTGTGTGGCTTCATAGAAGGCCGAATAGATGTAGGGCATCAATCGGTAGCGCAGCTTAATGTAGTTACGTGAAATCTCTTCAACCTCTTCACCAAAAGACCATGGCTCGGCATCGCGACTGTTTACCATAGAGTGTCCTCTGAAGAAGGGAGAGAAGGCTCCTAAAGAAATCCAGCGCGCAAATAATTTTGGATTGGCATCACCAACAAAACCACCTACATCATAACCACAAAAAGCAATACCAGCCAAGCCCATGCTGTTGAGCATGCGTGTGCCCAGCATCATGTGTTCATCGTTGGCTACATTGTCGCCTGTCCATACGGCTGCATAACGTTGTATGCCCGAGAAACCCGATCTTGTTAAGTTAAAAGGTCTTTTGCCTTTCATTAAAGCTTTCGTGCCTTCATAGGTTGCTCTTGCCATTTGCATGCCGTAGATATTTCTTCCCCTGCGCATGCTGTCCGGATTTCCCTCAAAATCAAGTTCAATATTTTCAGGAAGTTGATTGCCCCAGGTAGCAATCTCATTCATATCATTCCAAAAACCTTTTACACCAAGGGAAACGTATTCTTTAAACTGTTCTTTCCACCAGGCACGAGTGGCTGCTTTAGTAAAATCGGGGAAGTGACACCAACCGGGCCATACTTGTGCAGTAAAATTGCTGCCATCCGGATATTTAATAAATACATTCTCTTTCACACCATTTTCATAGGTGTGATAACCATCTTCTACTTTAATACCGGGATCGCACATTACGACTACTTCAAAGCCTTTGGCTTGTAAATCTGTAATCAGCTTTTTGGGATCGCGGAAGTGCTCTTTATGCCAGGTGAAGATTTTATAGGCCTCCATGTAATGTATATCGAATACAATGACATCGGCAGGAATATCTTTTTCATGAAAAGTATCGGCAATGCTGTGCACTTCTGTGTCGGGAAAATAACTGTATCGGCATTGCTGATAACCAATACTCCACAATGGAGGTAAGGGCATTCGTCCGGTAAGATGCGTATAGTGTTTGATAATTTCAGCTACACTTTCACCATAAATAAAATAGTAGTTCATGTCGCCTCTGTCGGCCGAGAAGCTGGAGAAGCGATTATTGGAAGCACCAAAGTTTACAAAAGATTTAAAAGTATTATCAAGAAAAATACCATAGACCAATCCATTGTGTATGCCTATGTAAAAGGGAGTGGAACAATATAAAGGATCTGCACCGGAGTGATAAGCGAAATTATCAGTATTCCAGTTTTGGTAACCTTGTCCGCGCCTGTCCAGCGGACCTGTTTTTTCTCCAAGCCCGATAAAGCGTTCACCTTGTTGTAGTTTCTTATAAGTAGTTACCTGTTCACCATTCCAACTGATGCCAAAGCTATCATCCTCATTGATAACTTGACTTTGCTTGTTGGTAAAGATGAAGCGAGTTTGTGTTTTATCAATTGAAATATCGAAGCGCTTGGTTTTTAAGTGCAGGTGGTTGGCATCCTCCGTAATATTAAGATCAGCGTTGTCAGGCTTGGCCATAACAGCATAAGAGAAGTCTTCGAAAGTCTCGTGCTGCGAAGCAGTGATCCTTACAATGTTATCGTTGTAAAAAAGTACACGAAAGTTACCATGAGCAGCTTTCCCGCTGATGCCATTTTGTATAGACTTCCAGTTGTCAAGCTTTGACAGACTTTTGCTTAATGAAGAATGAAGTATTGCCATGGATGTTCATCTTAAATCTAGATTATACATCAGAATTTAATGCAGAATCAGGGTTTAAGATAGATCGATTCAGTACAGGACTTTGCTAAATGGAGTAAAAAAATACAGAAATCGATTGCGGTTTCTTTTGAAATGGGATTTTCTCCCGATTGACAGGATCTTATTGAACACAGATCCACCTTAAGAATGCAGTGTTTCCCCAGCAAGCATTGATTGATTGGGTTTTAGTGTAGAAGAATAAAATGGCAACCTCTCCAGACGACTTTGTACGCCTGGAGGTCAATAACAGCAAGTCTGGAGAAGCTTACTTTTTCACAGAAGATTCGCGCACGATCAGTCTCGTCTTCAATAATTTTACTTCAGGCGCTGGTTCTGGCTTTTTCTTGGATTTCAACTCTATGTGACGAATCAAAATTCTGGCTGCTTCTTGACCCATTTCGTAACCGGGTTGATCAACAGAAGATAAAGGTGGCTCCATGAGTGAGCTGAGTTGCCAGTTACTAAAACCAACGATGGCTATGTCTTTTGGAATTTTCAGGCCTGCCTGACGAATAGCTTGCATAGCGCCCATGGCAGCGGGATCGTTGCTGGCGAAAATAGCATCGGGCTTCGTTTTAAGGCTTAACAGTTTTTCGGTAGCTAATTTACCTTCTTCTGTTGTGCCTTTCGGACATAGTGCCACCAGACTTTCGTCAAAAGGTAATCCTGCTTCTGACAAAGCTTCTTTGTAGCCTTCGAGACGTTGCTTACTGATATATAAGTTGGGGGGTCCTTCCAGGTGGGCAATACGTTTGCATCCTTGCTCAATTAAATGCAGGGTTGCTTCTTTTGCTCCTACTTTATCATCTACAATAACCTTGCTACTGCCAGGTGTATCATAAATGCGATCAAAGAAAACGATAGGCATTCCTTTGGCAAGAATGTTTTCAATATGTTCGAAATCAACAGTTTCGCGACTGATAGACATGAGCATACCATCCACACGGCTGTTAAAAAGTGCTTTGAGATCACTTTTCTCACGTGCCAATGATTCATTAGATTGAGTAATGATAATATTATAGCCAGCGCTATAGGCAACATCCTCGATACCACTGATAATAGTTGAAAAGAAGAAGTGAACAATTTCAGGAATGATAACACCAATGGTATTGGTTTTACTAGAGCGCAGACTTAACGCTACTACATTGGGTTGATAATTGAGTTTTTCAGCCAGTTCGTTAACCGACTTTTTAGTTTCCGGGCTGATATCAGGATGGTCTTTTAAGGCGCGGGAAACAGTAGAGGGGGAGATGCCTAATTCGCGGGCAATATCTTTAATGGTAACCTGATTGAAATTCATAGCTACAAAGAAAACAAAATTTACCGCAACTTGTTGCACAAACGGTTGAACGAGCTGGTTTTTAGCTATTTATTTTTTATCGCAAAGAATAAAAATCATGTTTAATGCAATGCTTTGTGATGGCCAGGCATGATTTTTCAATGATACAATAGACGTATATATTAAGACAAGGTGACCTAGTTAAAGGACTAAGTCAAGTGTGGTCATTAAAGATAAAGTAATCTCCCAATAGGTATACCGTTAGACATCCATTTTCTATCCAGATTGAAATCGTTAAACAGTAAATATTATCTGACTGGGTAAGCTTTTTTGAATCCGTTATAAAAAGAGGTAAAAAACAGAAATCGATTGCGGTTCCGTTTCCGATTTCGATTCCGTGAATAAATGTGCTTTTTACTTACAAACGGTAGCTATTCATCTCTATTTTCAAGTCGAATTAAACATCTAAACACGGCTTAAATAGTTCATAAAAATTTCATTTTTAAATCTAAACCTATGTTAAAATTCTACGAAGCACGAAAAAACTTACTTCTGCTTCTTTTGCTTTTGGTTGGCACAAGCGCCTGGGCACAAGAAGTAAGAGTATCGGGGAGAGTTACCTCTGCTGATGATGGCAGCCCTTTGCCTGGCGTTAACATCGCTGAAAAAGGAACAAGTAATGGAACAATCTCAGACACTAATGGTAACTACGGCCTTTCAGTGAAATCTGGATCTACCTTAGTTTTCTCTTTTGTGGGCTATGCCTCACAAGAAGTAGTAGTTGGTGGAAGAACTTCTATTGATGTTATTTTAGAGACGGACATATTAGCACTATCTGAAATTGTAGTTGTTGGTTACGGTCAACAAGAGAAGAAAGATGTAACAGGTTCTGTTGTAGCCATTAGTACCAAAGATTTCAATAAAGGGGTCCTCTCTTCTCCACAAGATCTTTTGGTAGGTAAGGTAGCAGGTGTATCGGTTGTGAGCAATGGAGGTGCGCCTGGTGCTGGTTCAACCATACGTGTACGTGGTGGTTCTTCTTTGAGTGCAAGTAATGATCCATTAATTGTGATTGATGGTTTTCCAGTGGATAACGCTGGTATTTCTGGAAGTCCAAACCCTTTATCAACAATTAATCCTAATGACATAGAATCGTTTACAGTGTTGAAGGATGCTTCTGCCACAGCTATCTATGGTTCACGTGCTTCTAATGGCGTGATTATTATCACCACTAAAAAAGGTAAACAAGATAATTTTCAACTTAACTATAATGCACAATTTTCAGTAGGTACTCCTGTTAAGTTTATTGATGTGTTTACAGGTGATGAAGTAAGAGCATTAGCAACCCAATTAGAAGCAGATGGTTTTTCTGGTTTAAGCCAGGCTGCTCTTGATCGTTTGGGTGCTGAAAATACAGATTGGCAGAAGGAAATCTATCGCAACGCACTCTCTACTGACCATAATTTAAGTGCTTCAGGTTCTGTTAAAAATATCCCTTACAGATTGTCATATGGATATACCATGCAGCAAGGTATTTTAAAGAATACTGATTTAAGCAGAAATACACTTAACGTTAACATTAACCCTTCTTTTCTGGATAGCCGCTTAAACTTTAATGCAAATTTGAAGGCTGCTTTTTCGGATCATAATTTTGGAAACCAGGGCGCAGTTGGAGCTGCTGTTGCTTTTGATCCCACACAACCTGTGCGTAATGGCAATACACGTTATGGAGGTTATTTTACCTGGACAGAACTAGGACAAGCACTACCTGATGGATCCAACAATCCTGAAGGGAACAGAAACCCGATTGGTGTTTCTAATCCTGTTGCTTTGCTGGAGCAAACAACAGATTTATCTACGGTAAACCGTACTATTGGTAACCTGCAAACTGATTATCGTTTTGAGGCACTTCCCGAATTGCGTTTAAATCTTAACCTTGGTTTTGATAGAGCTGTTGGTGAAGGTTTCAGAAATTTTGATGAAAATGCCGCATTTATATCAACAGCCAATCAATTGAGAACTAATTACGAATCTACCAACACTTCGGAATTACTGGATTTTTATGTAAACTATAAGAAGGAATTCGGTATTCATACAATTGATGCAACAGGTGGTTATTCCTGGCAGCATTTTCAACGTCAGGGATCTAACTTTCAGCGCAATATTGACGGATCTGAGGTGAGAGACAGCTCAGCATATAAGAACGAAAATTTTCTTGTTTCTTTCTTCGGAAGAGTAAACTACTCTCTTAAAGGCAAATATTTAGTAACCGCCAGTTTGCGTAATGATGGTTCTTCTCGTTTTGGTGAAGAAAACAGATGGGGTTTATTTCCGGCAGTTGCATTCGCATGGAATCTTTCTCAAGAATCATTCCTCGCCAGTTCATCAACAGTATCAAATATGAAATTGCGCTTAGGTTATGGTGTTACAGGTCAGCAAGATATTGGTGCAAACTATTATCCTTATCTAGCTGCATACCGCGAAAGTATTAACGGTGCATCTTATCAATTTGGTAGTACTTTCTATTCTACTTTCCGTCCTGATCCATACGATGCCAACATCAAGTGGGAAGAAACCACAACATTAAATGCTGGTTTAGATTTCGGGTTCTTGAAAGACAGAATCACTGGTACATTTGATGTGTACAAGCGAGAGACTAAAGATCTGATTAATTTTATTCCTATTCCTGCTGGTAGTAATTTCTCTAACTTCCTTACCACCAATGTTGGTAACCTTGAAAATACCGGCTTCGAAATCAGCCTGAATGGTAAAGTAGTAGAGACAAGCGATGTAGCTTGGAATCTTGGCTTTAACCTATCAAGAAATGAAAATAAGATCACAAAGTTGATAAAGACAGATGACCCTAATTATCCTGGAGTAGCAGTAGGTGTAATTTCTGGTGGCGTTGGTAACAACGTTCAGATCCATCAGGTAGGTTTCCCTGCTAATTCATTCAATGTATTTGAACAAGTATATGGCGCCAATGGTTTACCTATCGAAGGGCTTTACGTTGACAGAAGTGGACAAGGAGGAGCGGTGACCAGCAATGAATTGAATAAGTATCGTTACAAGCAACCTGCCCCACGTGTATTAATGGGTGTGAATACAAGTGTTCGCTACAAGAATTTTGATTTTTACGCATCCGGCCGTATCAGCCTAGGCAATTATGTATATAACAACGTATTATCTGACAGAGCTGTTTATCAGTCACTTTACAATCAATCTGGCTTCTTTAACAACTTGCCTGTTGCTGTAGATGAAACGAAGTTCACTGCTCCACAATATTTCTCTGATCACTATGTGGAGAATGCCAGTTTCTTCCGAATGGATAATATGAGTGCCGGATATAACTTTGATCAACTCTTTACAGAGAAATTAAAGGCACGGATAAGCTTTACTGTGCAGAATGCCTTTGTGGTAACTAAGTACAGTGGTTTAGATCCTGAGGTTGATGGCGGTATTGATAACAACATTTATCCCCGCCCTCGCACATTCTTACTTGGAATTAATTTAACATACTAAATCAATAAGACAGATTATGATGAAGGTAAAAACAAGAGTTGCAACGTTTGTAGCCATACTTGCGCTCATTACTTCGTGCGTGGGAGATTTGGATGTAAGCCCAATTGATCCGAATGTAACCACTTCTGCCAATGTTTATAAAACAACAGCTGATTATAAAAAAGGTCTAGCCAAGCTTTACGCTACTTTTGCAGTAAGCGGTCAGCAAGGCCCATCAGGTCAACCTGATATTTCTGGTATCGATGAAGGTTTCGGTAACTATTTGCGTCAATACTGGAATGCGCAAGAACTAACAACCGATGAGGCTATTATGGCCTGGAATGATGCAACGATAAAAGATTTCCATTATCACACCTGGACAGCTACTGACGTTTTTATAGGTGCTGTTTACTCAAGAATTATGTACACCGTTTCTTTGTGTAACGAATTCATCAGAGCTGGCGCAGGTAATTCAGATGGAGAGGTTTCAACAATGGTTGCAGAGGCTCGCTTCCTGCGTGCCTTAGCATACTACCATGCTTTGGATATGTTTGGTAATCCGCCTTTTGTAACTGAAGCTGACAAGCCAGGTTCAAGCTTTCCAAGACAAACCAACCGTGAAGAACTTTTTAGTTACATCGAACAGGAACTTATTGCTATTGAAAGCGAGTTGGGTGACCCTAAGTTTGAATATGCACGCGCTGATAAAGCAGCTGCCTGGATGTTACAAGGAAAATTGTATTTGAATGCAGAGGTGTATATCGGCCAGGCCAAATATACGGAGGCCATTACTGCATTAAATAAAGTCTTAGCAGCTCCTTATTCACTATCTACAAATTACTTGCACAATTTTGTAGCCGATAATCACACCAGTCCGGAAATGATTTTCCCAATCACCTTTGATGAAGTTAACACGCAATCTTTTGGTGGTATGGTATACCTTATCCACGCTACCATTGGTGGGTCGATGCCAGCTGCGAGTACATTTGGTGTTAATGGCGGATGGGGTGGTATACGCACTACATCAGCTTTGGTAGATAAGTTTGATGCTCCTATTGGCGGACCTGATGCCAGAGCCCTTTTCTGGAATGATGGTCAGGCACTTGATATCAATGATGTTGGTCAGTTTACTGACGGCTGGGCCATTACCAAGTTCAGAAACAGAAAACTTGATGGCTCTCAGGCAACAGCTAATCCTCCTGGCGATTTCGTTAACACAGACTACCCGATGTTCCGTTTGGCAGATGCATACTTGATGTTTGCAGAGGCAGTAGTTCGCGGGGGGGCTGGTGCTACAAGGGCGGATGCGTTAACAAGAATTAATCAATTGCGTCAACGCGCTTATGGCAACACCTCTGGTAATATCGTGGATGCAGAAATGAACCTTGATTTTATTATTGACGAGCGTGCAAGAGAGCTCTATTTCGAAGGCCACAGACGTACTGACTTAATTCGTTTTGGCCGATTTACAGGAAACACATATTTATGGCCATGGAAGGGCAGGGTAAAAGAAGGCGTGGCAACGGAAACATTTAGAAATTTATTTCCTATCCCGTCAGCTGATAGAGGTGCCAACCCAAATCTTGATCAAAATTTTGGTTATTAATGCTAGACTTTAAATGACTATGAGAAATTATAAAATTCTATTCTTTGCATCACTGCTGGCAGTTGGCTGTGCTGAGGAGGAAGTAGGCCCTGTCCTGATGGATAGCAGTGCCTTTGAAGCACCTGCAATTGTAAATGAAACAACGAGACCATCTGAGGTTTTTACATTGGAAGACTTTCCTGAGACCTATGAAATATTAAAATGGGAACGCACCAACTATGGTGGTATAAATCTCTCCACCACTTATGTTGTTGAGATTGATAAAACTGAAGATTTCGATGCACCAAAGAATCTAATGACAACATCAGCGGATTCAGCAGTAATCACAGTTGAGAACATTAATAACGCAATGATTTCACTTGGATTACCACCCTTTGAAGAAGCTACTGCCTATATTCGTTTGAAGTCAACTGTAAATGGAACTACAGACACTTTATACACCGATGCATTATATTCTGGAGTTATTACAAGAAGTGCTTCAACTTTCCAAAGCAGTGAATGTGGTAAGTTTTGTTCAATTGGTATCATTGGCAGCGCGACACCAGGTGGTTGGGATAATGATACTGACATGCGCCTGGCAGATGCTACGCGTGTAGATAAGTCTGTATGGACTGCTATCTTATATCTCACCGGAGGTAGTCAGGTGAAGTTCAGAGCAAGTGATGCTTGGACTGACAATTGGGGTGGTACAAGTTTCCCTACAGGAACTGGCGCAGCAGGTGGTGCCGACATTACGGTGAATGCAAGTGGCTATTATAAAGTTACTTTCAACGAAGATACTTTTGCATACTCTTTCACTTTGCTGTCAACACCAACGTTTACAACAATTGGTATCATAGGTTCAGGAACGCCTGGGGGTTGGGATAATGATACTAACCTGACACAAGATGTTAATGATCCTCATGTTTGGACAGGTACCGTTACGTTAACAGAAGCCGAGGCAAAATTCAGAGCCAATGACGATTGGGCGAACAACTGGGGCTCTAACACTTATCCTTCAGGCCATGGCATTGGGAATGGTGCAAATATTCCTGTAAAAGCTGGTACATATGCGATTCGCTTTAATGATGCAACAGGAGAATATCAGTTTATGCCTGTAGCCAGCGCCACGCCTTATACAACCATTGGTATTATTGGTTCGGCTACGCCTGGTGGATGGGATAATGACACAGACATGACAAGGAATCCGAGCAATCCTTTCTTGTGGTCAAAAATATTCACATTGACTGAGGCTGAAGCTAAATTCCGCGCGAATAATGCATGGGATGTAAACTGGGGTGGTTCTGCTTTCCCTGGTGGCGTGAGCAGCCAAGGTGGCGCTAATATTCCAACAAAGGCTGGTACTTACTTTGTAACCTTCAACTCTGGTACAGGTGAATATTACTTCCTGAAGTAAAGCAAGGCCTACGATTTTATAAACAGAGGCTGTGATCACAGCCTCTGTTTTTTTAAACAACTTACCATCGAGTAATGAGGAGATTTTTACTATTATTTTTTTTAAGTCCTTTAACACTATGGGCACAAACAGTCACCACTAATCCGGCTGTACCAAGTCCTGACCAACCAGTAACGATTACGGTGAATGTTGCAGGAACAAGTTTGTCTGGTTATGCCTGGAACAATGACACGGCACCCGTTTGGTTGTGGGCATGGTTAGAAAAAGGTGCTACAGACATTAACGCACCTACCAATGTAAACCCGGCAACTGCTGCACAAGATGCTGCCAAGTGTACACGTATTGGTACAAATCCCGACATCTATCAAATAACGATTACACCAACAACTTTTTTTAATAAGCCAGCTTCCGAGATTACGCAAATCGGACTTAAATTAAAGACAAGGAACTGGAGCGATAATAAGCAAACAGATAATGATCGCTTTATTAACCTCTCCTTAAATTTTGCTATTACCCTGAGTAACCCGACAAGCACTTCATTTTTTGTTGAGAACGGGGAAACCATAAATATTACTACGAACACCAATCAAAACTCAACAATTGCTTATAAGATCGGTGGTGTGAGTATTGCCACATCTGCAGCGGGTGTTAATACATTCACCTACCAACACATAGTAACCGAAACGCAAGGTTCCGTAGAGGTAGTGTGTGAGGCCAATAACGGAACTGAAACCATTTCCACCTCTTTTGTTTATACACTCCGATCTGCAACCATTAATGAGAACAGACCTCCAAACATAATTGATGGTATCAATTATGAGACTGACCCTACGGTAGCTACCTTAAGTTTGTGGGCACCGGGTAAATCTTCAGTATATGTACTGGGCGATTTTAATGACTGGTCCATAGATGCAGACTATCAAATGAAAAAAGATGGGGAACATTTTTGGTTAAAACTTACTGGCCTTACTGCAGGAGTGGAATATGCCTTTCAATATTTTGTTGACGAAAGCATTAAAGTAGCTGATCCTTATGCAGACAAAATTCTTGACCCTGAAGATCAATATATTCCGGAAACCACTTATCCAAATTTAAAAGAATACCCGTCAAAAGCACTTAGCAACAAATGGTATGAGAACCGTGCATCTGTATTGCAAACTGCACAACAGCCCTATCAATGGGTTGTTACTGATTTTCAGAAACCTGCTAAAGAAAAGCTGGTTGTGTATGAATTGCTTATTCGCGATTTTTTTGGTGCTGATAACAGAAACTATCAAAACCTAATTGATACCATTTCTTATTTGAAGCGCTTGGGCATCAACGCCATTGAACTGATGCCTGTAATGGAATTTAACGGTAATGAGGGATGGGGTTACAATCCTACTTTCATGTTTGCGCCTGACAAGTATTATGGAACAAAAAATAAGTTAAAGGAATTTGTAGATCGTTGTCATCAGGAGGGAATTGCCGTCATTCTGGATATCGCATTGAATCATCAGGATGTGCCGAATACTTATGCTTCCATGTATTTTAATTTTGATACGTTTAAACCAACACCTGATAATCCCTGGTTCAATGTAGATGCACGCCATCCTTTCAATGTATTTAATGACATGAATCATGAGAGTGCCTACACCAAAAAGTATGTAGACACGGTAAATTATTACTGGCTTAATGAATATAAAGTAGATGGTTTTCGTTTTGATTTATCTAAAGGTTTTACACAAACCAATAACCCCGGTAATGTTGGCGCCTGGTCTTCCTATGATGCTTCGCGTGTTGCCTTACTTAAACGCATGGCAGATGTGATATGGTCGCATACACCAGACGCCTATGTTGTATTGGAACATTTGGGAGAAAACACTGAAGAAAAGGAGTTGGCGCAATACCGATATGCAGAAGGGAAAGGGATGATGTTGTGGGCTAAAATGACAGATCAGTATAATCAGAACACGATGGGGTATTTGGAGAATTCTTCAATACGCAATGTATACCATGCGGAAAGGGGATGGGATGCTGCACACCTGGTCGGTTATATGGAGAGTCATGATGAGGAGCGGCTCATGTACAAGAACCTTAATTTTGGAAATGCAATCAGCAGTTACAGCACTAAGGATTTGCGTATTGCGTTAAAAAGAATAGCAGCAGCCAATGCCCTCTTCTTAACTGTGCCTGGTCCTAAAATGATCTGGCAATTCGGTGAATTTGGTTATGATAAATCGATTAACCTTTGTGAGAATGGCACCATCACAGAAAACTGTCGGTTGTCACCGAAACCTACTATGTGGGACTTTGAAGAGACTGAGGGCAGAAGAGTTTTATTCGAAAAAACAGCTGACTTACTGCGATTGCGAAATGCCTATGATGTATTTACCAACGGGGATGCTACATTCTCAACTACCAATTCACTTGTCAAATCTGTTGTATTAAAAAATTCGCCTTATATCAGTGCGCCCGCCACTCCTGAGAATATGAATGCTGTGGTGGTTTCAAATTTTGATTTGATTGAACGGGCAAGTCTTGTGGATTTTCCGCATACAGGCACTTGGTTTGAGTATACTGCAGGGGGTACATCTGTTCAGGTAACGCAAGCTAGTTTGTCAGTTACTCTTGCTCCTGGGGAATATAAACTGTACACGGATGTAGCTATTGATGTGAATGTGATAACCGCTTTGGAAGAAGGCCAGGATAATCTTGTAACGGTATATCCAAATCCAACCGAAGGGAAACTAATTCTCCCTGATGCAGTCGATTTGAAAAGTGTTTCTATCAAAACGTTAACAGGAGCAGACGTATTGATCAAAAAGATTTCTGAAAATGAGATTGAATTTGAATCAAGTCCAGGCTTGTACATACTCCGCTATACTTTAAAAGATAAACGTGTAACACATAAGATTATGAAGTACTAAAATGCCAACGAATGAACAATCGTTTGCGACACTTTATTGTAGCTAATCCTAGAGTAAAGCGAGGGCAAGAAGTATTTTTGAATTTTAATTTGATGAACGTAATAGAAAACAAAATAGCTGCAGCCATTTTTGATTTAGATGGTGTGATTGTAGATACAGCTAAGTATCACTACTTGGCATGGAAGAAATTAGCAAATGAAATTGGCATTGATCTGAGTATTGAGGATAATGAACGATTGAAGGGTGTAAGTCGGATGGATTCGTTGGACATCATACTTTCCTTAGGAGGCGTTCAGTTTAGCGAAAAGGAGAAGATTGCAATGGCTGATAGAAAAAACACTTGGTTTGTAGACTATGTAAACCAGATGAAGCCAGACGAGATTTTGCCTGGTGCAAAGGCCTTGCTTGAAGCTTGCAGGGCTAATGGAATTAAAGTGGCACTCGGATCGAGTAGCAAGAATGCGAAAACAGTATTAAACCTATTAAACATTAATCATTTGTTTGATGTGATTGTGGATGGCACCATGATCCAAAAAAGCAAACCAGATCCTGAAATTTTCCTGTTGGGAGCCTCCTTACTGAATCTTCCTGCAAGTCAATGCATGGTTTTTGAAGATGCAGAAGCAGGTGTAGCGGCTGCCTTAGCGGCAGGTATGCGTTGTGTTGGTTTAGGTTCTCCGGCACAATTGGGTAAAGCAAACCTTGTTGTCCCAGATTTAAAGAATTTCACTATCAAGGACATGACAGATCTTGTCCTTGCTCACTAAGAATTGTTGATGATATGAAATGGCCTTTTCAAAGTTTTCAAAAAAATACGTTGATAAAGTTAGCCATTCCATGTGTCCTTAATATGTAATTAAAAACATCACATGAAGCAGTATTTGAAACATGATGCCTGGAAAATAATCGAAGAGGGATTTACTCCGGCTTATAATAGAATATCGGAAAGTGTATTTAGCATTGGTAACGGAAGAATGGGCCAACGTGCTACTTTCGAAGAACAATATTCAGGTGATACACATCAGGGCAGTTATGTGGCCGGTGTGTATTATCCGGATAAAACCAGAGTAGGTTGGTGGAAAAACGGATACCCGGAATATTTTGCTAAAGTACTTAATGCACCGAGTTGGATTGACATTAAGATAACTATTGACGGTGAAGTGCTCGATCTGGCTACAGCAAAGGTTGAAAATTTCAGACGTGAACTTAATATGCAAAATGGTCTGCTAACCAGATCATTTAAAGCTACCTTAAAAAATGGCAAACAGTTATCGGTAGAAGCTAAACGCTTTTGCAGCATGGCTGACGGTGAAGTAGGAGCCATCCGATATTCAATCACACTGTTGAATGGTTCAGGAAAATTATCTGTCAATTTACCTGTAGATGCTGACGTAGTAAATAAAGATGCTAACTATGATGAAAAATTCTGGGAAGAAATCTATAAATCAGCTGATGCAGACAGGGCTATCGTTGTAGCAGAAACCAAAAAAACAAAATTTCACGTTTGTACAGGTATTTCATTCCTCATTAAGGAAAACGATAAGTTAAAACCAGTAACTGCCAATACCGAAACAAAAGAAAAGTATGCAGCCATCACTTTTAACTATGATCTAAAAGAAAACACCATTTTCAGTATTGAGAAATTTGCGGTTGTGCTCTCGAGCGAAAATCATAAGAAGGATTTATTGGTTTCAGTAGCAGAACAAAAACTTCGTTCAATTAAAACAGAAGGTTTCGACCGACTTTTTGATGCGCACCAGAATAACTGGTTAAAGCGTTGGCAAGGTGCAGACATTACCATTGAAGGTGATATTGCAGCACAGCAAGGCATACGTTTTAATATATTCCAGCTTATGCAGACCTATACAGGCGATGACGAGCGATTGAACATCGGACCAAAAGGTTTCACCGGAGAAAAATATGGTGGAAGTACTTATTGGGATACTGAAGCTTACTGTTTGCCTTTTTACCTGGGCACTACCGATCAGAGCGTTGCCAGAAACCTGCTTGTATATAGACACAAGCACTTGCAGAAAGCTATTGAAAATGCTGCAAAACTTGGATTTACCAATGGTGCTGCGCTTTATCCCATGGTAACCATGAATGGCGAGGAATGTCATAATGAATGGGAAATTACCTTCGAAGAGATACACCGCAATGGTGCGATAGCTTACGGTATCTATGATTACATTCGCTATACGGGCGAAGAAAAATATTTGACGCAATACGGTCTGGAAGTACTGATTGGTATTTCAAGGTTTTGGGCACAGCGTGTAAACTGGTCGGCCGATAAACAGAAGTATGTTATGTTAGGCGTTACTGGTCCTAATGAATATGAAAATAACGTTAACAACAACTGGTATACTAACTTAATTGCAGCCTGGACTTTAGAGTATACACAACAAGCAATTGATTTTGTAAAGGCGGATGATAAAACTGCCTATGAAAAGCTGGCGAAGAAAGTTTCTTTTAATGAGAAGGAAGAAACAGCAAAATGGTCTGACATCCGATCCAACATGTATTTGCCGGAAGACAGCAAGCGTGGCGTTTACTTGCAGCAAGATGGGTTTTTGGACAAAGAGTTGTTAACGGTAAGTCAACTAAGAAAAGAAGACAGACCACTAAATCAAAAATGGTCGTGGGACAGAATACTGCGCTCGTGCTTTATTAAACAGGCAGATGTGTTGCAAGGGATATATTTCTTCGAAGACCGTTTTTCATTTGATGAATTGAAACGCAACTTCGATTTTTATGAACCCATGACTGTTCATGAGTCTTCACTTTCACCATGCGTACACGTTATTCTGGCCTCTGTACTGGGTTATAAAGAGAAGGCTTACGAAATGTACTTACGCACTTCACGACTCGACCTGGATGATTATAATAACGATACCGAAGATGGTTGCCATATTACCAGTATGGCGGGTACCTGGATGAGTGTTGTGAAAGGTTTTGGTGGTATGCGTGTGCGCGATGGCAAGCTACACTTTAATCCATTTATTCCAGATCAGTGGAAATCGTATTCTTTCAAAGTTGAATTCAGAGGCAGGGTTATTCTGGTCAATGTAAGCAAGGCATCAACTGACATTAAAGTTATTTCAGGTGAGCCGCTGGAGATTATTGTAGGCGAGGAGAAGGAACTCGCTTAAGTTAGTTGTTGGTTGTTAGTTGTTGGTATTGCGATTAACCAACAACTAACAACGATCAACTAAAATTCTTTAGCATCAAGTTTGGCGAAATATTTACGCGCTTCAGCCATCACTTTCGGTGCCAGTACAAATCCCGAAAGCATGGTGGGGAAAGCCATCAGGGCATATGCAATATCAATCACATTCATGACGTCCGTCATGGAAGCGACAGCACCAACAATAATAGTAGACAAATAGAAGTAGTTGTAATAATGGCCTGCTTTTGCACCAAATAAAAAGGCCATGCCTTTACTGCCATAATAACTATAGGAGAACAAAGAGGTAATAGCAAAGAAGAATGCACTCAGCAATAATAAGATTTTGCCTGGTGTACCTAATGACATTTCAAAAGCCGTGGCTGTAAGTGATACACCGCTCGCACCGGAGGTCTTCCATACATCAGTTACCAGAATGGCCAATGCGGTCAGTGTACATACAATTAATGTATCGATGAGGGGGCTCATCATAGAAACTAATCCTTCGCGAATAGGCTCTTTACTTCTGGATGCACCCAAGGCCATGGGAGCAGTGCCAATACCTGCCTCATTAGAAAAAGAGGCTCTTCTTACACCTGTCACAATTAATCCGCCAACAATACCACCGAGCAAAGGATCTCCTCGATAATTACTAGCAGAAAAAGCATCTGTAATCACCATCCATAAATAGGTGGGAACTTTAGCATAGTTTACAATCAGTATGGCCACCACAGAAACGAAATAAATCACAATCATTAAAGGTACCATTTTCCCTGCCCAGGTACCGATGCGTTGAATGCCTCCAACAATAACGACAGCCGATATGATCATAAGCACAGTACCAATAATGAACTTGGCTATATTGATTTCAAAACCTGCAACAGTAAAGGAAGCTGTCTTAGTGCTCTCTGATGTAAAACCGATATCAATAATAACCTGAGTAAGTTGATTAGCTTGAAAAATAGGGAGGCATCCGACCATCACACATATTGAAAAGAGAATGGCCAAAGGTTGCCACGGCTTACCCAAGGCTTCTTTGATCACATACATGGGACCTCCTTGAAGCACACCCGCAGAATCTTTTCCACGATACATCACAGATAAAGTACTTGTAAAGAAGTTAGTACTCATGCCAACAAAAGCAGTAACCCACATCCAGAAAAGTGCTCCGGGGCCGCCTATTGAAATAGCAGCGGCAACACCTGCAATATTTCCCATACCCACAGTTGAAGCGAGTGCTGTTGAGAGCGCTTCATATGCGTTGATGTGACCAGGATCATTGGGGTTATCATACTTGCCTCTTAACACTGAAATAGCATGTCCAAAATATTTATATTGGATAAATCCCGAATAAATAAGAAAGAAAAGTCCTCCAAGAATTAATAAGAAAAGAACTGGCGTCCATACCTG
The DNA here is from genome assembly GCF_057350905.1 of Chryseotalea sp. Classification (NCBI taxonomy): domain Bacteria; kingdom Pseudomonadati; phylum Bacteroidota; class Cytophagia; order Cytophagales; family Chryseotaleaceae; genus Chryseotalea; species Chryseotalea sp. The sequence continues at coordinate 240,950 of NZ_JBMRCF010000010.1, forward strand.
GGTGGCTAATTCACTAATAAATTCACTCATTTGCAAAATTTTAAAGGGCTAAAATAGGACTTATTCTTTAATTGACAATTTTCATTTAATAAAGCAAAAGAAGAGTAAAAGCACTATCAATAAATGATAACTGGTACTTATCAGTTATTTGTTTTCAATTTCCCATTCGATACAGCCATCCAATTGCAAAGCATATAAAGTAAGCGTGCACCAACGTTCGCGTCCCATTCATCGTTACCAGAGGTGGCTACTTCATTCAAATCGAAGCCAATAATTCGCTTACCAGATTTTACCAGCTTTTTAATCAGATGCTGAACTTCATGAAATTGAAATCCGCCCACTACCGGTGTTCCTGTATTCGGACAAAGTTTCGGATCAAGGCCATCAATATCAAAACTGATATAAATTAATTCAGGTAGCTCTTTAATAATAGCATTACAGATCGCATCCCATGATTTTCCTTCCAATTGATGTGCCTTGATATCTTCATCAAAAAAAGTAACCACCCTGCCTGCCGCTCTTTGCATAACCATTACTTCCTCCTCGCAATAGTCGCGAATGCCAACTTGAACCAGCTTAGCAACAGCAGGAAGCTTCAGTGCATTGTACATAATACTGGCATGTGAGTAGGTAAATCCTTCGTATGCTTTTCTTAAATCAGCATGTGCATCAATTTGCAATACAGCAAAGCGATCGTAACGTTCACTTAACGCCCGCAAAAAACCAAGGGGTGTACTATGATCGCCTCCGAGTAATGCCACGAGTTTACCTTCTTTGATTTGTTTGAGGGTTGTATTTTTTACATAAATGTTCAGGTTTTCACAGGCTTCATTTATTTTATCAAGCAGCGGATTATCAGAAGCTTCCTCACCGTTACTTAATGAAAGTATATGCTGCGAGGCCAGTTCTCTTAGCTTTCTATTCTCTTCATATAGATTTTGCGGCACAGGTAGCATGGTAATCCCAAGTTTCCAGGCACCTGGAATATCTTTAACAAATAAATCGACTTGAGCACTGGCTTTTAAAATTGCCTCCGGCCCTTTGGCTGTTCCGTCTTTATAAGAAACAGTAACCTCCCATGGCACAGGTACGATAACCAGAGATGCATTTTCCGGTGAGAAGGGTAAACCAAACAGATTACCTGAAGCACCGGGAGCATTTGGATCAAATTGGGCAATAATATCTTCTTTTGTTATCATGAAATAAGAACTCCTATGTTCGAATAATGTTTAACCTCTTGAAAATTGTTCTGGATAAATAAACTCCAGCAAGGTTGCGCAGTCTTTGCTCACCTCTTTCCAGGAATTGACCGAGATTTGTAACAGACAAATGCCTGCGGTAGGCATCGATCCGATCTCGGCATTACTGAGGTACTCAGCCAGATAAGAGACAGTCGGATTATGTCCAACCAAAAGCACAGACCTTACACCTGCATCAATTTTATTTATGAAATTAAGGTAAGAGCGTATCGATGAATTATAGAGCTCTTCTTCCTCAATTACATTTTCAATGCTAACTTTTAATACATCGGATACCAGCGCTGCAGTGTGTCTGGTACGGTTGGCAACGCTCGTATAAATATATTCTGGCTTGAATCCCTGTTTAGACAATTGTGTGCCCATAATCAGTGCTTCTTGTTGTCCCTTTGCAGTCAACTCACGGTCTTTGTCATGCAAATCACCATGAACGTCCTCGGCTTGAGCGTGCCGCATAATATAAAGTGTGCGTTGCATGGAATGAGGGATTTGGTTTGAAACCGTAAAATTAAACATCTTATAAAAAACCACCTGAAGATTATCTTTAATTGAGCTAACATGCTGACAGTTAATAACATGTTACCCCTTCTAAGCGCAGGTTAACAACTAATAACAAGAAAATTGAATTTGATTTTTTAAAAAATTAGAGATATTTGACCCTTCTGATAAAAAAGCATGTCGAAAAACTTAGTAATTGTTGAGTCTCCTGCGAAAGCAAAAACCATTGAAGGGTATCTGGGTAAGGATTATAAAGTAGCCTCCAGCATGGGACATATACGCGACTTGCCGAAGGGTGGAGACGCAATTGATATTGAAAACGGCTACGAGCCGACCTATGAAATAAGTCCTGATAAAAAGGAAATTATATCAAAACTGAAAAAACTGGCAGATGATGCAGAAATGGTTTACCTGGCAAGCGATGAAGACCGTGAGGGAGAAGCTATTTCATGGCATTTAAAGGAGGCACTTGACCTTAGCGATAAGAAAATCAGGCGCATCGTATTCACTGAAATTACCAAGAAGGCAATTCTGAACGCCATTCAAACCCCCCGCGGTATCGATATTGACCTGGTAAATGCGCAACAGGCAAGACGCGTGCTCGACAGGTTAGTGGGGTATCAGCTTTCTCCTATATTATGGAAGAAAATTAAAACTGGTTTATCTGCCGGTCGTGTGCAATCTGTGGCCGTTCGCCTTGTCGTTGAGCGCGAGCGAGAGATCAACGACTTTAATATAACATCATCTTACAAAATCAATGCTTATTTTGATTTAGGAAAGGGTAAAACCCTGGTAGCTGAACTTCCCGAGCGTTTTAAAGAAGAGAAAGAAGCACTGGAGTTTCTGGAATCGTGCAAGGGTGCCAAGTTTAACATCAAAGACTTAATTACCAAGCCTTCAAAGCGTACACCGGCACCACCCTTTACTACCTCAACACTACAGCAAGAGGCTTCCCGTAAACTGGGCTTCTCCGTTACACAAACCATGGTGGTTGCGCAAAAGTTGTACGAAGCAGGTAAGATCAGTTACATGCGTACAGACTCTGTAAACTTATCAGAAGAAGCGTTGGCCAATGCGACACAGCAAATTGTATCGGCTTATGGTAAAGAGTTTGCGCAACGAAGAGTCTTTAAAACAAAATCATCAGGCGCACAAGAAGCCCACGAAGCCATACGCCCCACTGATTTCAGCGTGATGGATCCTGGTATGGACAGTGGTGCTAAACGTTTATATGAATTAATCTGGAAGCGAGCCATTGCATCACAGATGGCTGACGCTGAGTTAGAGAAAACAACAGCCTACATCGGCATATCAACCAATCCAAAAGTATTACAGGCGCAGGGTGAAGTAGTACTCTTCGAAGGATTTCTAAAAGTGTATATGGAATCTGGCGATGATGATGACGAGCAGGAAGACAGCAAAGTATTACCACCACTTAAAGTAGGTCAGGATTTAGTGTTGAATGAGTTAATCGGTAAACAGATTTTCTCTCGCACACCGCCACGCTACACAGAAGCAAGTTTGGTAAAGAAACTGGAAGAGTTAGGTATCGGTCGACCATCAACGTATGCACCAACGATCTCGACCGTGCAAAAAAGAGGTTATGTAGTAAAAGAAGCGAGAGAAGGTGTTGAGCGTAAGTATAATGTATTTAAGCTGGCTAACAATACCCTTAGCAAATCCATAGATACAGAAATAACGGGAGCAGAGAAGAACAAATTGTTTCCTACCAATACAGCCATGATTGTTAACGACTTCCTCGTTGACAACTTTCCTGATATTACTGACTACTCCTTTACTTCTGAAATTGAAAAAGAGTTTGATGAAATTGCAGAGGGTAAGTTAGATTGGAGACGCATGCTGGATAATTTTTACCAGCCTTTCCACAAAACAGTGCTTAAAACAGAAAAGATCGAACGCTCTGAAGTGGGTAGAAGCAGAGAGCTGGGCGTTGATCCTAAAACCAATAAAATGGTTTATGCAAAACTTGGTCGTTTTGGTGCCTACGTTCAATTAGGCGAAAACCCCGATGACAATGGTGGCGAGAAACCTAAGTTCGCCAGCTTACGTCAAGGACAGTTTTTAGAAAACATTGCATTGGCAGATGCAATGGAGCTCTTCAAGATGCCGCGTGAAGTGGCTCAGTTTGAAGACAAACCGGTGGTGGTCAACTTAGGTCGTTTCGGACCCTATGTTTTACACGATAAAAAATTTGTAAGTATTCCTAAGGACGATGACCCCTATACCATCACAGGAGCTCGTGCGATTGAATTGATAGAAGCCAAGCGTATTGCAGATGCGAATCGTTTAATCAAGAGCTTCCCTGAAGATGCAGAGATGCAAGTATTGAATGGTCGTTTTGGGCCATATATTAAAGCAGGTAAAAAGAATGTAAAGATTCCGAAAGGAACCGAACCGCAATCACTTACCTATGCAGAGTGCAAAGCCTTAGCGGATGCTACACCAGAGAAGAGAGGACGCTTTGGAAGAAAAGCAGCACCAGCGAGTGAGGAGAAAAAGGCACCGGCAAAGACAGCCAAGAAAGCTGGTGCAAAGGCGCCCGCAGTTAAAGTAGCGAAGAAGACAGTGAAGAAAACAGCGACTAAGTCAGCAGCTAAAAAAGCACCAGCGAAGACAGCAGCTAAAAAATCAGGTGTTATTAAAAAAGTGATACCAGCTAAGAAAAAGGCTGCTGCCAAAAAAAGCAAGCGCTAATTTAAGAGTACAGTAAAATTTAAAAGATCGTGGAGAAGTTCACGATCTTTTTTTATGGGTATCAAAGGAGCTGCTCTTCCGAATTTACAATTCGGAAGCATTATCAAAGGATTTTTAATCCGTTACTCTCACCATCGGTTTAATGACTTTTATCCTTTTCATTAAGAACACCTCCACAAAACTTACAATGAACAGCATCAGTATCATGACCTTCCTTGAAACATACCGGGCAACATTGAGTACTCAGCTTCTCCCTGCTTTTTTGTTGTATAATCTCAGCGGATACGATTCCGGTTGGCACGGCAATAATACCATAACCTAGAATCATGATTAAAGCGGCCAGGCTTTGACCGAGATTTGTTTGCGGAGCAATATCCCCATAGCCAACCGTTGTCATGGTAACTATCGCCCAATAAATACTTCTGGGTATACTTGTAAAACCATTTTCACCGCCTTCAATAAGATACATAAGGGTTCCGGCAATAACCACCGAAGTAACAATGGTGATCATAAAGACAGTAATCTTATACCTGCTGGCTTTTAGTGCTTGCAACAACACATTACTTTCTCCAACAAATTTCACCATTTTAAAAATCCTGAAAATGCGCAAGAAACGCAGCACGCGAATAATCATTAAAGACTGAGCACCATAAAAGAAGATGGCCAGGTAACTGGGTAGTATTGAGAGTAGATCGACAATGCCGAAAAAACTGAAAATATAATTACGCTTGTGCTTTACAACAATAAGACGGGCAAGGTATTCAAATGTAAAAATGATGGTAAAACCCCATTCAAACGCGTAGAGTATTTTACCAGCTTCTGCCTGAATACCCAATACACTTTCAAGCATTACGGTAATAACACTTAAAACGATACAGATTAACAGGCTAATATCAAAAAGACGGCCTGCTGTTGTATCGGCTTCAAAGATGATTTCATAAAGTCGATCCTTCCAGTTTTTTGAAGGTTTATTCGTTTGCATCCATCAAGATAGCAAAACAATAGCAACTACTCAGTATTAAAAGACTACCACTAATACAGTATCCTGAACTTAATCGTGTTCTCAATCGCCCGAAGCTCCTTCACAACATCTTTATTATACTCTTTATTGATATCAGTAATCACATAACCAATCTGCTCATTGGTTTTTAAATACTGACCTACAATGTTAATCTCATGCTGTGCCAACACGTGGTTTATCTTAGCCAAAATACCAGGCACATTGTTGTGAATATGAATTAATCTGTGCGCATTATCTAAAATGGGCAAAGTAAGATTAGGGAAGTTTACGCTATTACTGGTGCTGCCTGTGTTGATATAATCCATAAACTTAGCAGGAACAAACTGACCAATGTTTTCCTGTGCTTCCAGTGTAGAACCGCCAATGTGTGGTGTAAGAATCGTATTGGGTAATCCTCTTAAGGGCGATTGAAATTCTTCATCATTGCTAACCGGTTCATAAGGGAAAACATCGATACTACAGCCTGCGATTTTGCCACTTTCGATGTTACTTTTAAGTGCATTGATGTCAACCACATGCCCACGACTCAGATTCATAAAAATAACGCCCTGTTTCATCCAGCCGAATTCACGTTCCCCAATCAGGTTGGTGTTACTGTCTCGACCGTCCACATGCAATGAAACAACATCAGCCTGTTCCAATACCTCCTTTAAAGATTTAAGTTTGATGGCATTCCCCAAAGCGAGCTTTTCTTCTCTGTCGTAATACAATACTTTCATGCCAAGCGATTCGGCCAACACCGAAAGTTGAGCACCAATATTGCCGTAACCTACAAGTCCGAGTTTCTTACCACGGACTTCAAAACTTCCTTTGGCAGATTTATCCCAAACACCCTTATGCATCTTTGCAGATTTATCAGCGATCCCACGAATCAATATGATCATCTCTGCTATGGCCAGCTCTACTACGGAGCGTGTATTGCTAAAAGGAGCATTGAAAACAGCGACACCCTTTTCAGTAGCTGCTTTTAAATCAATCTGATTAGTGCCAATACAAAAAGCACCAATGGCCATTAAGCGATTGGCCTGCTCTAGCACTTTGGCTGTTACTTGTGTTTTAGAACGTATGCCCAGTACAGAAACATTTTTGATCCGCTCGCAAAGTTCAGCTTCTGTCATGGCAGCTGAATAGGTTTCAACATTAAACCCTTCTGCACGCATTAACTCAACGGCTATTGGGTGCACGTTCTCCAGCAATAAAACACTAATTCTGTTTTTAGGGTAGGAGATAGCTGTGTTAAGCTTGTTCAGGTATAAAAACTCGTCCAGACTTGGTGTAATGTGATCGGCCTTACTTAGCACACGTTCGCGTTCTACATTTTCTGTAAAGGCGTAAAACTTGTTAGCGAGTCCGGCAAATTTGATTTCATAATCCGTATACCCATCACCAATTACATATACATCTCCGGGAAGATTCAGACGTTTGAGTTGTTCCACTTTTCCATTATTGGCAGAAAGCGGATTCTCTTTATCAAAGCCAATAACATTACCGTTGTCATCGAAATGAAAGCGATTCGCAAAAATATTTTCTGGCTTAATGCCAAACTCTGTAACGATGGGATCTATAAAAGCATGGAACCCGTTGGAGATGATGTACACCTGATCAGCGTATTCCTGCAAAAACTCTTTGTTGCGTTTGAAAGATTCCGACACCATGCCACGTAAAACAGTCACCAATTGTTCCAGATGCCTTCTGTTGGGTTGCAATAGCGCAATGCGTTTTTCGAGCGATTCACGAAAGGATATGGAACCATCCATACCCTGGTTGGTAATGGCTATAATTTCTTGTTTACGCTTTTCCTGATCTGAAAAATCCTTAAGAGAGATATCGGCCAGCACATCAAAGGCTTCAACTTTGGTAAAAGTGCTATCGAAATCGATTACGAAATACTTACTTGGCTTCATAGTGTGTACAAGCCGAAAGTAAATAAACTCATGTGGTATTAGCGAATGCTTTGCATTCTTTTTATTCAGCTAATGTCTGTTAGTCAATCGTGTATAGTAGCCAGACGTTTTGTGATTTATGAACCAAGGCCGATCTTGTACACCATACATGTAGCTGAAACAGGACATACATTCTTAAATTCTGTTGAGTTTAGAATAGGCGCAGGGGCATGTTCACGACCTATTTTTTGAAAACCCCGGCTTTCAAAAAAACTTTCAGCCGTTTCTGTTAACAGATAGAGTTCGGCTACCCCTAACGACTTTGCTTTGGTGATCAGGTCATGCACAACTTGATGACCAATTTTTTTGCCTCTTTGTTCTTGCTCTACAGCGACAGAACGCAATAAGGCATAACTACCAAAAAGTTCTAGTCCACCTGAGGCTACCAATTGTCTATGATCATCAAGGTAAGACAGGTATACACTGCCTTCCAGTTTTACATCGCTAAAAGGCAGTGCATTTTTTTGTAAAAAGGTCTGGAGTTTTTCCAGCGCAATCTGATCTTGTATCATCTGTAAATTCATAGGGTAATTTAGCAACAACCTGAACCAGGTGCACAATTTTGTGCCAAAGGTTTTTCCGCATAAACCGTTATGCTATAAATGCCAATGGACCCCGATTTATAATTATTAAATTCCTCCGCGCTCAAATAATTGCTAAGAATTTCATCCGGAATGGTGATCTTCTTTTCTTTCTGAATTTGCAGGTTAGTAAAACCAGCATCCTTAATGGCCAGCAAATAATCCACCTCTTGAATAGCACCCGAAACACAGCCTGCATACATCTCGGCACTCTTTTTAAGACCTTCAGGCAGTTCGCCTCTCAACACAATATCAGAAATACTGAAATGCCCACCTGATTTAAGGATGCGATACGTTTCTGAAAATGCCTGTTGTTTATTGGGCACAAGATTCATCACGCAGTTGCTTACCACTACATCGGCAATGTTTGCACTCAATGGCATTTTTTCAATGTCACCCTGGCGAAACTCTACATTATTATACCCCAGCTTATCAGCATTGATTCGGGCTTTTTCAATCATCTTCTCGGTAAAGTCGATGCCAATCACTTTCCCTTTCTCTCCAACAACTGAACGCGCCACAAATGCATCATTACCTGCTCCTGATCCTAAGTCGACAACGGTATCGCCTGCTTTTATATGTGCATGTTCAGTGGGAAGCCCGCAACCCAGTCCTAAGTCAGCATCTGCCGCATAGCCCTTCAGTTGTGTGTAATCATCCGCCATAATTGCATTGTCGATGGTAGCGCAACCACATGTGGCGCCACAACAACTGGAAGCATTAAGTTCGCGATCCTGTTCAGCAATTTCGCTGTACTTGTCTTTTACAATTTGTTTGAGTTGTTCTGCGGTTTCCATAGGTAAGTTCTTTAAGTATATTATCGTAATATTGCGATCAATTCGGGTAAAAAATTTTAGCAGCACTTAGCTGGCTGGTAACTATCAAAGAGCCGTTGTAAAACCTGCTGTGCTTTGGCCCAGGCAACTTCATCAATACAATAGCAAACACTCGGTCCCTCTATATCGCCCTTCACCAATCCTGCATTTTTCAACTCTTTTAAGTGCTGAGAAACCGTTGATTGAGAGAGAGGAAGCTCATCTACAATGTCGCCACAAACACAAGCTTTACGCTCAGCCAGGAACTGTAAAATGGCAATGCGGGCAGGATGCCCCAAAGCCTTGCTCACCATGGCTAATTCATTTTGCGTTTGACTAAAAGCCTCTGTTTTTGTTAGTCCCATACCTTGTTAATCGTAATTTACCGATAAAGGTTTCAATAAATTAAAAAAACCATCCCTTGGGAGGATGGTTTTTTAATTCAATTGACTGATTATCAATTCTTTCTTTTTAATACTTTTTCAGCAGCGGCTACAATGTTCTCAGGCCCTAAGCCATATTTTTTAAGTAATTGGGCAGGTGTTCCGCTTTCACCGAAGGAGTCATTCACCGCGACCATTTCAATCGGGCGGGGGTTAAAGCGCGCCAACACCTGGGCAACACTGTCTCCTAAACCACCATTCATCTGATGCTCTTCGCAAGTAACTACACATCTTGTTTTTTCTACTGAAGCCAAAATGGCCTCAACATCTAAAGGCTTAATGGTATGGATGTTTATGATTTCTGCGCTGATGCCTTTTTCGGCAAGCATTGCTTCGGCTTCAATGGCATTCCAAACCAAATGGCCACAAGCAAAAATGCTCACATCTTTACCTTCAATTAATTTATCCGCTTTACCGATTGTAAATGGGCGATCAGGTGCCATAAATACAGGCCAGCTTGGTCTTCCGAAACGCAGATAAGCCGGGCCTTGGTGTTGTCCCAAGGCAATGGTTGCTGCTTTTGTCTGATTGTAATCGCAAGGCACAATGACAGTCATGCCGGGTAGCATTTTCATCATACCAATATCTTCCAGTATCTGGTGCGTTGCGCCATCTTCACCTAACGTAAGCCCTGCGTGAGAGGCGCAGATTTTAACATTTTTATGTGAGTAAGCTACAGATTGACGAATCTGGTCATATACCCTGCCAGTGGAGAAGTTAGCAAAGGTTCCGGTGAAAGGAATTTTGCCACCAATGGTCATTCCAGCAGCCATACCAATCATATTGGCTTCGGCAATACCGATTTGAAAGAAGCGTTCAGGAAACTCTTTCTTAAAAGCATCCATTTTAAGCGAGCCGGTAAGGTCAGCACAAAGGCCGACTACGTTTGGATTTTGCTTACCTAATTCCAATAAACCAACTCCAAAGCCGGAGCGTGTATCTTTCTTTTCTGTGAAGCTGAATTTTGTCATGATGCTTTTGTTTGCAGCGCGAAAGTCGCAAAAAATATAACCTCACCCAAAAGGTGTTAAAATTTTGTTAAAATGGTTTTTTCTGAAGGTTTAGATAAACACTAGACGGTTCTTATCGTAAAAGCTTAGTATTTGAATCCAACTAACCACTCATGACTAACTCCATGTCGAAAACCAATAAGCGCATGCTTTTATGGTTCATTATTGCACTCATCATTGCTTTAATCCCCTGGCTGGCCATTGCTCAATCAAAACCCATCGAAAAACAGAAGTTTCATTTTAGCGAACCGGGTGAAACTAAAGCAGGGTATACGCAAGCTGTAAAAGTGGGCAATACCCTTTACATTTCGGGTATTCCGGGTATCGACCCTGATATGGGTATTTCGCTGAAGCAAGTATATGATGGTCTGCAGAAGACCTTGGCACACTATGGAGCTACTTTTCAAAATGTAGTGAAAGAAAATTTGTATACCACTGATATTGAGGCTGTAAAGAAGAATAATGAAGTGAGAAAAGCTTATTATCAGGGGGACTTTCCTGCGGCTACCTGGTTGCAAATTGACAGGCTATACATGCCTCAGGCGAATCTTGAAGTTGATTTGATTGCCATACTGGATGAGTAAGTCCGTAGTGTAGCATTATCCATTTCCTCAAGGCCCTGGCTAGTTGATTTAATCACTTGCAATGCTATCTTTGCGCGCTTAAATTGACATTTCATGAAGAACGTATCCTTGGTCCTTAACGCTGTTTTGCTGGTAGCAGTGGCTGTTTTGTATTATTTGCACTTCTCAAGCCCGAAGGCTTCAACAACTGGCGGTGATGGTGGTGTTTTATTGCAAGACGCTAAAATTGCTTATATCAACTCTGATAGTGTACTTAAATATTATGAATACCTGACTGTAAACAGAACTGAGCTTGAATCAAGAGGTCTGCAAATGGAACAGGATTTCCGCAACAGAGCACAGAGCCTTCAAAACGATGTTGCTACTTACCAGCGCACAGTGAACAACATGACCTTTGGTCAGGCTAAAGCCGCTGAAGAAGAATTGACGAAAAAACAACAAAACCTTCAATTGTATCAGCAAAGTCTTTCTCAGCAATTGGCAATGGAAGAAGGCAAATTGAATAAAGAGCTTTACGATAGAATTACGGCTTTCCTGAAAGATTATGCCAAGCAAAATGATCTGCAGGTGGTGCTAAAATACGATCCTACCAGCGATGTATTGTTTGGTGGTGAAACACTGGATATTACCAAGCCTGTTATTGATGGATTAAACAGTGCTTACAAAAACGAAAAGGCAGGCGTTAAAAACCCTTCCGATACTACCAAGACAAAGTAAGCTATGACTTAGTTTGACAAAAAGACCGGCATAATGGCCGGTCTTTTTGTTTTTAAGTACAAGCTTTCATTATATTTAGCAATACTAAAAAAAGCATCCCATCGTGTTTAACTCCTTTTTTGCACGAATCTGGTCCGGTAGCCAGGAATCGAAGCAGGTAAGCCTCATGTTGGCCACCGGTTTCTTCATGGGGATATTTATTGCTACCTATCAAATTACAGCAGACTCTCTATTCCTTAGCCGATTGGGCGATCAGCTCAATAAAGCATTCTTAATTGCAGGCGCCTTAGGTATTTTAACTACAGCCGTCTATTCCTTTTTTCAGAGCAGAATAAGGTATACTACATTGACTATTAGTGCCGTAATGCTGATTTCTGCATTTACGGTGGGTGTTTATTATCTGCTACATGTCAGGGTTGATCTAGAAGAGACACTCATCTTCGCGCTCTATTGTATGTCAGGGCCTTTAACGGCTATTCTATTGCTGAGCTATTGGGGAACCTTCGGTCGACTCTTTAATTTCAGACAATCAAAAAGAATCATTGGTTGGATTGATGCGGGACAGTTGATTGCTGCCATCTTAGCTTCTTTCGTAATTCCACTTACCTCTCCCTTTGTACCAGACACGACTAACTATTTGTTGTTGTGTGCTATCAGCATCTTAATTGTATCCATTCTGCTCTTTGTCATTTCTTCAAACTTTAAAATGGCCAAAGACGATCCAAAGGACGATAGCGATGGTGTGGTAGAAAGCAGTGAAACCTCATTGATAAGTATTGTAAAAGATCCCTATACGCGCATCTTGTCTGTTTTCCTCTTGGCGTCCATGTCAGTATACATCCTGTCGCAATTTTCATTTCAGCAGGTGGTGCAGCAGCAATACCCGGACGAAAGGCAGCTGACAAACTTCATGGCCTTTTTTATGGGTGCGGTGTACATTCTGAGTCTAACCATGCAGACTTTTGTTAACCATCGCATTATTAGCAATTATGGTTTAAAGGTCTCTCTCTTTATTCTTCCGGCAGTTATTGGCTTGTTCGCCTTTTCTTCTGTGGGTACTGGCCTTTTCTTTGGAGACGATGCCTCACAAAGTGGTTATGTATTTTTCTTTGTGTCGGTGGCCTTAACCCGTTTGTTTAGCTGGACCCTGCGTGATTCGCTGGAGAATCCTGTATTCAAACTATTCTTCATTCCCTTAGACAGTCGCTTGCGCTTTACCATCCAATCTAAAGTTGAAGGTACTTTTAATGAGATAGCGCGTTTTCTTTCAGGCTTACTGCTTTTTGGTGTAGCCCTGCTGCCCTTCTTTAAGGTGGTGTATATCATGGGTTTCTTACTCGTACTTACTGCGATCTATTTGGTTATTGTAAACAGATTATACCAGGGCTACAGAGGTAAAATTCACGAGAAACTTGAAAGCGTAAACATCACACAAGAGAAGTTGGAAAGAGGTTATGCAAGACTTACTTCCACCTTAGAGAATTTTTTACGTGTACCAGAATCCGCGAAAGCCGTTTTCTCTTTTAAATTATTAGAGAAAATCAATGCTGGGCAAGTACCGGGATGGATTAATATCCTGATGCGAAACTCAGATGATGCCGCCAGAAACTACGCACAGCATCGCATGAATGAGTTAAAGGGACTCTCAGTTTCCGATAAGTATGTTATAAAGGGGGATCGCGAAGAGGGGAGTGGCAAACAGGTGTTGAGTAAGGCTGACCTTCAGATGATCATTGAGAACAACGGAGAAATAACGAAATCCCGTGTTCAGAAACTGACAAGATCTTTCGATGCCAACGACAGGCAATATGCAGCGGAATTATTGCTACACACCGCTAAAGATGAATCAACATCTTTTTTAATGGAGTTATTGACGGACTCAGAACATAAAGTAAGAAACACCGCCATTAAAACGGCTGTGCAACGCTATAATGCAGAAGTAATCAATGCCCTGATTGAAAATCTGGGCAGCGCTAACTACAGTAACCAGGCTTTAAACGCTTTACTTTTGATTGGCGAACCTGCATTGGTTGCTTTGGATTCTGCTTTTTACCGCAGTGGTCAAAGCACACAAATTATGCTGCGCATTATACAGGTAATGGGAAGAATCGGTGGTGCAAGGGCGCGTGATATGTTGTGGCAAAAAATTGATTATCCAAACAAGGTAATTGTATCCAAAGCACTGATTGCTTTGGGTGAGTGTGGTTTTAAAGCAGGCATTTCGCAAATATCACGCATTAAATACGCGATAGAGTCTGACGTGGCCGACATTCGCTGGAACCTGAGTGCTTTGCAGGAAATGGAAAACCACGGCATCTATAGGGATATAGCACAGGCTATCCGTTGGGAAATCCAGAATGATATAGAGCACATTTATATGTTGCTCACCATGTTATATGACACTCACTCCATCCAGCTGGTAAAAGAAAATATTGATAGTGGTACACCCGAAGGCATTGCCTATGCCATTGAATTGCTGGACGTATTCTTATCCGATCAACTAAAACAGAGGGTTATTCCTGTATTGGATGATCTCACCGACAGCGAGAGAATAAACCGACTAGAAGACATCTACCCACGCGTCCGCTTAGATGCTAAACTTGTCATAAAATTCCTGATCAACAGAGATTTTACGCAGACCAATCGTTGGACAAAAGCATGCCTAATCTATCAGATAGGGCTTTTAAAAGTCAGGGATTTTCAAATGGATCTGATCGCTCAACTCTTCAATCCTGATGAACTTATCAGTGAAGTGGCGGCCTGGTCTCTATACCAGTTCAGCCCGCAGGCGTATGAAGAAAACACAAAACGTTTGGGGATTATCAGAAAACGTAAACTTGACCATTCCATACTTCAAAAGGGCGGAAAAGAAATGCTTTTTGAACGCATACTTTTCCTGAGTAAGATTGAATTATTTCAAAACGTTCCGGGCATTGTGTTATCGTACATTGCCGATATCAGTGATGAAATAGAAGTAAAGGCGGGGGAGGTGCTTATACTTGACGATCAGCAGAATGATTACTTCTACCTGGTTGTTTCCGGTGGACTTGAATTGTTTAAGGGGGGAGAGTTGATAGCACTCTACAGTGACGGTCAATTTATTGGGGAAATGGTTGTGAAGGAAGGCTTTGCCAATTTTAATAGGGTAAGAACCACCCAGGACAGTCTCCTTATGAAGTTCGACAAGAATCAGTTTTATGAATTACTATCAGACCATGTTAAGTTGGCTGACCAGTTTTTAGTGTATATTTAACGAAATGCATTGATTTTCAAGTTTTTTTTATAATTTTTGAAGTTGAGTTAATTTTTTAAACTGAGTTTTTGACCCCTGCTGTCCCCCAAGCAGTTGGCAAGGCGAAAATTCTGCTGAAATGAAAGTACAGCAGGCCCATATCGATAGTCCCTCTAATCTGACCCAGGAATCAATGTTCGACATTGAACCTGGAACGATGAATCCGTTTCCGGGACTGCGACCATTTACGATAGATGAATGTCATCTCTTCTTTGGCAGAGAGGGGCAATCAGATGAAATATTACTTAAACTATCTGCTAACCGCTTTGTAACCGTTATGGGTTATTCGGGTAGTGGTAAGTCTTCCTTAATGTATTGCGGTTTGGTGCCGGTCCTCTATGGAGGCTTTATGACACAGACCGGCCCGCATTGGCAAATCATTACCTCCCGACCAGGCGCTTCACCCATACAAAGCCTTACCCAATCTATTGTTGACCATTTATTGGTAAGAGAAAAGATAGATGTGGCAGATGTTGAGATACATCGTTCCATTATCAGCTCTGTGCTCAGGAGTAGTTCTAATGGTTTGGTGGATATTGCCAAATACCTTCAGGATGAGCGAGACGAGAACGTTTTCTTTCTGGTCGATCAGTTCGAAGAACTTTTCAGGTACGCAGAAAATGTTAATACGGACGAATCTTTTAACGAAGCACAGGCTTATGTTAATCTTGTGCTTACGGCCGTACAGCAGACCAGAGTACCGGTTTACATAGCCTTGACCATGCGATCTGACTTTATCGGATCATGTTCAATTTTTCCTGGCCTGACCACACTCATTAACCATAGCAACTACCTGGTTCCGCAAATGACGCGCGATCAGAAAAAAATGGCTATTGAAGGACCAATTGCTGTTGCCGGTGGACGCATTTCACAGCGTTTGGTAAAGCGTATCCTCAATGATGTTGGTAACGAACAAGATCAACTCCCCATTATCCAGCATGCGCTTATGCGTACCTGGGATTATTGGCTGATCAACAGAGACCCAAGTGAGTCGATAGACATTCGGCACTATAATGCAGTAGGTAAAGTAAGTCAGGCACTTTCTCAACACGCCAACGAAGCTTTTGAGGAACTTAATGCGCGTGAAAAAGAAATAGCTGAGGTACTTTTCAAAAGTATCACAGAAAAGCGTCAGGATAACAGAGGCACAAGAAGACCCAGTAAAATATCATTGCTAAGTGAGTTGGCAGAAGCTGACGAACAGGATGTGATCAGAATTGTAGACCATTTCCGCAAGTCTGGGAGATCGTTCCTGATGCCTTCAGCACACATTCCATTACATTCAGATTCACTTATTGAGCTTTCGCACGAAAGTTTAATGCGGATATGGACGCGCTTGAATGTTTGGGTAGCAGATGAATATGAGTCTGCACAAATGTACAAGCGTTTGTCAGATGCAGCAGCCATGTACCAAATCGGTAAAACCGGTTTGTGGAGGCCCCCAGATCTTCAGTTGGCGTTGAACTGGCAAAAGAAACAAAAACCAACGCGTGCCTGGGCACAGCGTTATGATGAAGCCTTTGAGCGTGCCATCGTTTTCCTTGATTCAAGCAGAATTACATATGAGGCAGAACTCAAGAATCAGGAGCTGCTGCAAAAACGCCAATTGCGCAGGGCGCGAATCACAGCTATTGTATTGGGTGGTGCCACTATTGTTTCAATTTTGTTTTTGGTGTTTGGTTACACACAGCGTTTAGAGGCCTTGCAACAAAAAGAATATGCAGAGCAACAAAAAGTAGTAGCAGAACAAAAATCAAAAGAAGCAGAAGAGTCACTGGAGTTAGCTATACTCAGAGAGAAAGAAGCCACCAAGCAAAAGAACATTGCTGAAGACGCCAATAAGAAATTGGCAGAAGCATTACAAAGAGTGCAAGCAGCCGTGTTGGCAGAAGAAGCGGCTAAGGTTGATGCAGAGAGAAATCTCTTGCTAGCCCAGCAAGAGAGAGACACCGCCAAAGTGCAAAGAAGAAAAGCAGCCGACAACCTTGTTACAGCCAGACGAGAATATGAGCGTGCCGACAAATTGCTGATGTTGACCAAAGCCAGGGCTATGGCAGGGGTTTCCATTCAAATGGATGATGATAAAAACCTGGCAGGTCTGTTGGCAAAACAAGCTTATATTTTTAACACAAGGCATGAGGGTAAAAAATATGACCCATTTATCCATAATGCACTCTATACTGCACTTACTCGCATAAAAGGAAGTAGTTATAATGCACTACGTGTTCCAGGGGTATCCAGAAACAGAATTAATTCAGTAGCAGTTTCATCAAATAGCAATACGTTTTATGCTGCTGGTGCAGATGGCAGAATTTTTAAAGGCGATTTGGATAATCAAGACATCGCGCCAACAGCTATGGAGAATCGTTTCCCCAATAGAGTTGTGGCACTCTCTAAAGATGATCGCTACTTATTAAATGCAGGTGACTCCTCTTTTGTGCAGATATTCGACCTTCAGAAAGAGAAGGCTAAGCCTTTGGTGGTTAAGTTAGGTGCCTTAGTACATGACGCAGAAGTAATGCCGAATGGGCAGGGCTTTCTGGTTGCCACAGCAAATGCTGTATGGACTGTTAGCAGTGCAGGTGCAACTAGAAAAATTATTTCTTCAAGTGCTGCCATTAAATCACTTCACGTAAATAAATCCGGTACCTTAGCTGTAGGAGGTACCTGGTCTGGTAAATTGTTGCTGATTGATCTTGCTAAAAATGAATTCGAAACACTGTATGAAGATCCGGCCAGCAGAATTACCTCAGTGAAGTTTCATCCTTCAGATACATTGATTGCTTTCGGAACAGAAGAACTGAGCAACAAGCGTGGTTTGGTTAAGTTTTATGGCTTAAATTCAAGAAGTCTTGGCAGACAGTTTACCGGACACAAAGCAGCTGTATATGATATTGAATTTAGCCCGGATGGTGAGCTGCTGGCCAGTGCCGGTTCAGATAAACGTCTGCAGATGTGGGTGATTAGAAACCTGGAGGACTTGCCTGTAGTAATGGATAATAATGATGGTTTTATCTGGGACATTGCTTTTGCAAAAGGATCGGACTACCTCATTACAACTACTTATGAATCTGAAATCCGGATATGGCCTACAGATCCTGCAATTCTTCAGAATGAAATTTGTTCAAAACTTGACCGAAACATGACACGCTACGAATGGGAAACTTACGTAGGAAAAGATATTAAACAAGAGATAACATGTGTTGGCTTATTGATAGACGACTACTAGCAAAAAGGTGGTTGGCAATAAGCATACTCTGCATGCTGATGTTAACCCCTTCATTTGCTCAGGATAAGTGTGACCCGGAGAGTACACTATCCCTGGCTACAGATGAATTTAATGCAGGACATTTCTTTGGACTGGAAGCCATTCTGAAGCCCTGTATTAGTAACAAAACCTTTACAAAAGAACAGTTGGTGCGTGCCTATCAATTATTGACGCAGACTTATCTCATTCTTGAAAATCCTGTGGCGGCAGAAGAAAGTTACCTCAGCCTGTTGAGTGCAAATCCAGAATACATAAGCAATCCGGAAAGAGATCCGATTGATGTTGTATATCTCAGCAAAAAATTTACAGCTACACCTATCTTTTCATGGTTTGCACATGTTTCAGGCAATAGCACAATAACTCGTGTTATAAATGATCACCAGGTTAATGTGGGGAGTAATCAGCAATACACAATAAAACCGCGCTGGTCTGCTGGCGGTGGCATTATCTGGAATTATAACGACAGGTGGACTGCAGAACTGGGTCTCGATTTTTCAAGTAATGCCTTTGGCTATTATGAAGATCGAATATTTGTTGACGATAATTTAACCATGACAGAAACCCAGCTGTCTTTACAAATACCTTTGTCAATTAAGTATACGCACATCAGACAAGGTCTAAGTCCTTATGCATACGCAGGCTTGTCTGCAAGTTTATTACTGGCATCAAATCAGAGTTTTCTCTTTGTAGATAAAACACCGGGTGCCACTGTCGGAGAGGGGCTTGAACAAAGCCTTGAGTTAGAACTGAATAATAGATTCAGAAGAGATGCTATAAACAGGGCCGCACATATTGGCGCAGGCTTTCGGTGGAAGTATAAACTTGATTACTTATTTGTTGATGTCCGTTATGCATTTGGATTTAACAACATTGTCAGAAATAATAATTTAGTACGTGACAGGAGTGACATCTTTCCTACGGGCGCCTCAGCGTTAAAGGTCGGTTATGTAGATGATTATTTCAGATTGGATCAGGCCACAATAACGATTGGTTATATTAAACCAATTTATAAACCAAGAAAACTGAAAAGAGCAAGAACCACCCGAGGTGTTTTAAAAAATGTAAAAAATCAGACCAATGAATAAACTGCAAAACATACGATTAGCCATGTTTGCAATTATTTGCCTGATGAGCTGCGAAACGGAAAAATCTGTTAATCCGGATTTTAGAAATTATTTTGTTAAGTACTACGGAGATGCAGGGAACCAGCAAGGTGTGGATATGGTGGTGAATGATGATGCAACAATCTTCCTGCTTGGCAACACTGAAAAGAATAATGAGAATAGATTTTTTGTAACAAAAATCGATACAGCAGGTAACATCCTGTTGAAGAAAACTTTTGGCGAAGGCGGCTTAGTTATTGAATCAGCCATTGATATTGAAAAAACAAATGACGGCAACTTTATTATAGCCATTCAAAGAACTGCATCACCAGGAAACAGAGACACTAAACTGCTGCTAATTTCTCCAGACCTGGTAAGATTGGATTCAACGGTTTTTGATAATACAGTAATAAGTAATAGTCAGGGTGATGAAGCAGTTGTTTCAGTTACGCCCTACCAGTTAAATGGCGAAACTGGCTTCTTAGTCACAGGCAGTACCACTTTGGTTAATACTCCTGGCGATCAGACGGACCCATTCACATACAAAGTAGATCAAAACCTGACCCTGGATCCCTTCTGGGTTACTAATCCTGGTAATAATGGGAGCCTGGATCAGGGTATTAAAATAGTGACGCGACAAACTGGTTTTTTGCTTTTTTTGAATACCAATCCTGAATCTAGTGCTTCCAGAACAGGATTTCATCTACAACCCATAGAAGCAGATGGGGATGCCACTACGGAGGGAAGCATAGGCTTTGCCCGGATTTCTGAGTCAGGTGATCAGGAGTTTTTGCAGCAAGTGGTGAGCAATCCTGGTAATGGGGACTATTTGTTAGTGGGTAACAGAATCAGCGCTGGATTTTCGCAGGTTTACTTTGTTGCCATGACTAACTCATTAGGTTTTGTACCAACACAGCATAGAAACGCAGGAAACCAAACTGTGGGATTGAACAGTCTTGAAGGTGCGTTTTCAGGTGTTTCAGTGGCACCCTCGAGCCAAACAGGGTATTTATTGGTGGCAAATCAGGAATTGAACCTGGGAAATGAAGTAACCAGCAATATTGTTTTAGCTCGTCTCAGATTTTCCGGAGAAGTAGTATGGACTACCCAATTTGGTGTAGATGATAGTTATAAGGCTGCAAAAGTAGAGGAGTTGCCTAATGGAAAGATTTTGATTGTCGGGACAGGAACATTGGGTAATCAGGAAAAAATGATGCTATTAAAGGTTAATTCAGAAGGGCAGTTTTTGAACTAGATTTATTACTGTTTTTTGGGTTACTTTTGAAGTTATTTTAATATTTAAACAGTTAGTTGGCTGCTGTATTGTTGTTTTAGAAACAAGAACTGTAAATCGCTTGGTAAAGGCAGTTTTTCCACGATAAATACGGTTCGGTAAAGATATTCCCCAGATGTCTGCTGAAACATAAACAAGACACATGCTGATCTCCTGTTATTATGTTTTGAAGCCTATTCTTAAAAAACAAACCTTTGAAAAAAGTCTTTACTACATTTCTACTTAATAACTGGGGTAAGCCATTGGCAGTATTTATTTTACTGTTAGCAGGCGGAGAGACTTTCGGACAAGCTACCTATCGCAGCAATGCATCGGGTAATTGGACCAACGCAGCTACATGGACACTTTTCTCAGGGGTTGACGGGGACGCAGATGGTATTCCTGATGCCAACGATGATGTTGTCATTCTAAACACACATACGGTTACTGTAAGTGATGGATCAGCTCCTCCATCCACCCACGAATGCAATGATATTACAATAAACAATGGAGGAACCCTTAGAACCAATTCAGGCACAACAGTAAGAACGCTAAATGTTACAGGCAATTTTACGATTGATGCAGGAGGAACATATACAGTCAATGATGTAGGTGGAACGGTTGAACACTTTCTAAATCTTAATGGAGATTTTACCAATAATGGAACATTTACCTCAGCCATCAATGCCACAACGGTTCAGGTCACTTTCAATGGAACAAACCAGACGATAGGTGGTACTTCAGCTTCTACTTTTCGTAACGTAATAATCGCTACAGGCTCAAGTACAATCACAAACATTGCCACCACTATCGTAGGTAATCTGACTATCCAAAACGGAGCTACATTTGAAGTGCCCGGCTTTAACTTCACCACCAATGGAACAACTACGATCGGAGGAGGAACAAGTGGTTCTTTGTTAATTTCAGGTGCAGCGGGAACAAAACGCTTTGATGGCTTAGTCACATTAAATGCAGGCGCTATTTGGAATAATTCGGCCAATGAAGACATCAATTTCAGAAATGGTGTTTCAAAAAACGCAAGTGCAAGTTTTACTGCGGGCACGGGCATTTACTCCTTTACAAGTAACAACCAGGCACTAACAGGAACATTTGTAATCCCTAATGTAACGGTAACAGCAATAACGCTGACTAATAATAATTTGCTGACTGTTGAGACTGCCTTGAGTGGAACAGGAGGTTTAACGCAAGCAGGAAATGCGGTGCTCAATATCGGAGGCTCATCGGGTATAACAACACTAACCGCTACAGCTGCGGGTAATACTGTTAATTATACAGGGGGAACACAAACAGTCCATAGTAATACTTATGTAAATCTTGGCCTTTCAGGAACGAATACAAAGACACTACAAGTAGGAACCACGTCTATTTCAGGAAATCTGACAATGACAGGAACTGTTACATCATCTACAGTAGCAAGTATTACAATTGGTGGTGATTTGTCAATTGGGGATAATTGTTCTTTTACTGTCACAGGTATTGTATTTCAAGTTACTGGTCAAACCATCATCGGTCAGGGCACAAGTGGGGTATTAACATTTTCTGCAACACCATCAGGTAAAACATTTGTTGGATTAGTTACTGTTAACGCAGGAGGGACATGGGATAATACTGCTGGAGAAAGTGTGGTGTTCCGTGGAGGCATTACAAAAAACCCAACAGGTAATTTTAATACAACAGGCACAACAGCTGTTTACACATTTAACACAGCTACACAAACATTGACAGGCTCATTTAACGTGCCGCGCATTACGGTTACAGGGGCAGCTGTAAGGCTGATCAACACAAACGACCTCACAGTAACAACAGCACTGATAGGAACTGGTGGTATACAACAAGGAACAGGTTCAGTATTGAATATTGGTGGAACCTCAACCATTACAGTATTAGATGCTACTACCAGTGTGCCGAATACCGTAAATTATACAGGAGCAGCCCAAACAGTTCATCCCTCTAATTATTCCACGTTGGGTCTTTCGGGTAGTGGCACCAAAACATTGCAAGCTGGCACAACCTCCATCAGCGGGAATTTTAACCTGTCAGGTACAACCTCTGCAACAGCAGTAACTGGACTTGATATAGATGGTTCAGTATCTATAGGAAACGGCACGACCTTAAACGCAGCCTCGTTTACACATACAATAGCTGGAGACTGGACGGATAATGGTGGGACATTTACACCTGCAACAAGTACAATAACATTTGACGGAACCGGCCCCCAGGCGATTAACGGAACTGACGCAACTCAATCATTTAATAATATTATCATTGCAAAAACAGTAGGACAGGCACTCAGTGTTAGTGGTAGTACAACAACATTAAATGTTGCAGGGTTTACCCAAACAACAGGTAATTTCAATAGCCCCGCTTTACTGGATGTTTCAGGGGCATTCACATTAAGCGCAGGGACTCATACAGGCGGAACCACGACAAATATTGGCGGAAATTTCATAAATAATGGTGGATCTTTTGTCGGAGGTACCGGCACGGTGATTTTCGATGGCACAATTCAATCAATAGGGGGATCAACCAGTACTACTTTCAACAACCTTTCCACAAGTGGAAGTACAAACACCTCAACAGGAATAGCCACGGTCATCAATGGAAATCTATCTATTGGGGATGGTACTACATTTACCGTAGCCGGCTTTGATCTCACTGTTAGTGGTACTACAACAATAGGTGCAGGTGCAAGTGGCATATTAGCAATCACTTCCACCACAGGCACAAAGATTTTTGAAGGACTCGTACTTATCAATTCCAACGGCTTTTGGAATAATTCGGCCAATGAAGCAATAACCTTTAGAGGAGGCATTGCGAATAATTGGCTCTTCACGGCTGGATCTGCTTTACAAACTTTCGATACCAACAATCAGGCTTTGTCCGGAACCTTATCAATTCCATCCATGGCGATTAATGGTGTTACACTGACCAACAATGGGTCAGTAGGTATCAGCACAAGCTTAAGTGGGACTGGTAATTTTACACAGGCTGTAGGAGCGACACTTAATCTGGGCGGTACACTATCTATTGCTTCGCTGACAGCAACTGCGGCTGGAAATACAATTGAATATACTGGTGCAAGTCAGACAGTTTTTCCAACGGATTACTTTAATCTATTGATTAATCAAAATTCAGGAGAGGCTTCATTATCGGGTGATGCATCAGTTAGCAATACACTAACGCTTACTGCTCGTAATCTTAACCTGAATGGTAATAATCTTACACTCGGCTCTTCTGCAAATGCCATTGCTGGTGGTCCTTTTTCTTCAGCAAAAATGATTATTGCTACAGGAGGCAGCGAAGTACGAAAGATTTTTGCGGGAGCAGGTACTTTTAGTTTTCCTATCGGTGATAACACAGGAGCTTTAGAGCATTCACCCATTCAGCTAACATCAAGTGGGGCCTCAACTATTGGTGTCTCAGTTGTTGATGCAAAGCATCCGAACAACGCAAGTACAGCTAACTTTTTAACCCGATACTGGAATGTATCCGCTTCCTCTACAATTTCGGTTGATCTGATTGCAGGCTATGTTAATCCTGACATTACGGGTACAGAGGCTCAGATCAATACTGCGCAATTAGAAGGAATTTTCGATAGGAATACAAACCCTTGGGTAAAATCTACTGCATTAGATGCAGCCAACAATGAGGCCGAATTTACTGGAGCTATTTTGACAGCAGGGCAAACCTCTGCATTCACAGGTATTCTGGGCGCTGGTCCAACTGTAATTATTAATATAGGCGCGGGCACTGCCATCTGTGAAGGAGAAACAGAAGCAATTCTTGCCTCTGTTTCCAGTGGTGGAGAAGCTCCCTTTACCTATGAGTGGAGTCCCGCAACAGGTCTATCGGCTACTAACAGTGCAAATCCCCAGGCAAGTCCTGTTTCCGATGAAACCTATACCGTAACTGTTACAGACGCGAATGGTATCACGGATGCAGAGACAACAACCATCACGGTAAACCCTTTACCAGCTGCACCTGTCGTGACTTTCACAACCAATACTTACTGTGTTGGTGCAACTATTATACCACCTACAACTGTTGGTTCAGGTTTGCAATGGTGGAGCGATGTAACACTGCTTACATTATTGCCGACTATTGATCCGGCAAACCCTACAGATGCAGAACTTGGTTTTAGTACTGCTGCTGCAGGAACAACAGTTGTATATGTTACACAAACTGTAGCAGGGTGTCGTGGTGCTGCAACCCCTGTAACTTTAACTGTAAGAGCAAACCCTATTGCAGATGCGGGTGCTGTCAGTGTTGATGTATGTGAAGGTGAGTCAGTTGTTTTAGGTGGAAGTCCCACTGCTACTGCCGGTGCGGGAAGCTATACATATAGCTGGAGTCCTGTTACTGGACTTAACAATGCTACAATTGCTAATCCCACACTGACAACCTCATCAGCGGGCAGTCAGATTTATACAGTTACAGTTACAGATGCCAATACATGTCAAAGCACAGATAATATAACAGTTAACACCCTGGCGCGTCCGGCAGCGCCAGTAGTTACCTTCACGCCTTCCACGTATTGTACAGGAGCAACACTTGTTACCCCAACAACTGCTGGAACTGCGTTGCAGTGGTGGAGTGATGTCACATTGTTATCGCCAATAGCAACCGCGTCACCTACCAATCCTACCGGAGCTGAATTAGGTTTTTCTACAGCTTCTGCAGGTATAACAACTGTATTTGTAACACAAACTGTAGGCGGTTGCCGCAGTATTGCTACACCTGTTACACTTAATGTTATTTCAGGTATTACGGCTAGTTTGGTTAGCAATGATGTTGATAATACAATTTGTGATGGAACCACTGTTCTGTTTACGGCAACACCTATTGGGGCTGCTTCTTACGATTTCGTGCTGAATGGAAATTTCGGTACTCCGA
This sequence comes from Chryseotalea sp., assembly GCF_057350905.1. Lineage (NCBI taxonomy): Bacteria > Pseudomonadati > Bacteroidota > Cytophagia > Cytophagales > Chryseotaleaceae > Chryseotalea > Chryseotalea sp. The sequence continues at coordinate 266,383 of NZ_JBMRCF010000010.1, forward strand.
TACAGTCGGGGGGCTCTAATACTTTTTCAACAAACGCATTAAATGATGGAGATCAATTAGAGGTCGTGGTAACAGGTGGCGGAGGTTGTACAGATGTTAGTAATGCAATAATAAATACGGTAATACCAACTGCTACAGTCGATGTAGTGACGGATCAAACACTTTGTAATGGCGACAACACAACACTTATTACGTTTACAGGCACCAACGCAACAAGCTATACCTGGACGAACAATAATACTTCCATCGGTCTTGCTGCCAGTGGTGTAGGTAACATCAATAGTTTCGTTGCTACCAATACAGGAACATCACCCCTGGTTGCTACCATTACAGTTACGGCCAATAATGGCGCTTGTGTTGGAACATCTCAGGTGTTTACAATTACAGTGAATCCTACGCCAGCGCTGAGCAGCAGTTTAACGCCAGCAGCTATTTGCAGTGGTGCTACCTTTACCTACACACCCACAAGTGCGACTGTAGGAGCTACCTTTAACTGGAGCCGTGCCTTGGTGGCCGGTATCACA
>NZ_JBMRCF010000003.1:0-173911 GCF_057350905.1 Chryseotalea sp.
ATTTAAGATTTAAGATTTAAGATTTAAGATTTAAGATTTAAGATTTAAGATTTAAGATTTAAGATTTAAGATTTAAGATTTAAGATTTAAGATTTAAGATTTAAGATTTAAGATTTAAGATTTAATTATAACAATTGTAACACTCTTATGTCTTACGTCATACTACTAACTACTTACGTCTAACTACTTACGTCTTGCTACTTACGTCTGATAAATAATAGGAATGAAATTAATTGATCAATATATTTTAAAGCGTTTTTTAAGCACTTTCTTTTTTGTAGTGCTTATACTGCTGGCCATCATCTGTGTAATTGACCTTACAGAGAAGATGGATAAGTACACTAAAAATGCTTTAAGTGCTTCTCAAATTTTGGGCTACTACCTGGATTTTCTGCCTTGGGTTGGTGGCTTAGTAACGCCAATCACGGTTTTTATCGCAACGGTGTATGTATGTGCTCGCATGGCGGGGCATACTGAAGTGATTGCTATATTAAGTAGTGGTGTGAGTTTTAAAAGATTACTGTTGCCTTATTTTATTGGCGCAGCATTAATAGCCGGTTTGAGCTTTTGGTTTAATGGATGGGTGATACCTAACTCTAATAAGGATCGTCTGGCATTTGAGTTAGAATACCTCAAAAATAAATTCTACTTCGATAAGCGTAACGTACATATTCAGGTTGCACCTGATGTGTATTTATATATTCAGAACTATAACAATTCTGTAAATACAGGCTACAACTTTTCAATTGAAAAGTTTGAAGGCTTACGGCTGGTTGAGAAGCTCACGGCTAATCGCATTGTCTGGGACTCAACGAAGAATAAATGGACGATGCATGATTGGCAACTGCGTAAAGTGGATGGTGTGTTTGAAACCCCTATGGCGCCTGAGGCAATAGAGGGCTTTGAGACCAATCGCAAAGCAAAATTGAATGATGCTGTCATGGGAGGAACTGCACTGGATACAACGCTAGTGATAACGCCTAAAGAATTTGAAAATGACTACAGAAAGTTTGATGGAATGACCATTAATGAACTGGAGTCTTATATTGCTACATTAAAAGCCCGTGGATCTACGGGTGTGGAAGCCTACGAAGTTGAACTGCACACGCGTTTCTCTTCACCTTTTACAATTTTTATTTTAACATTTATGGGTGTGATTGTTTCGGCACGTAAAAGCAGGGGGGGTACAGGTTTGCAAATTGCATTGGGCTTTGGCTTATCCTTTTTGTTTATTTTGTTCTTTATGTTGTTTCGAACTTTTGCAGAAGCAGGATCAACCCCACCACAAATTTCGGTTTGGATTCCCAACATCATCTTTGGTGTTATTTCAGCTTTAATGTATAAGTACGTACCGCGCTAATGGCCTCGACAATAGATTACGTTAAACTTCATTTTATTATTTTCCTGTGGGGCTTCACAGCCATATTGGGCTTGTTTATAAAGATACCAGCTATTGAGTTGGTGGTGTTACGTACATTAACGGCTGCACTGGGTATGGGGCTTTTAATTGTGCTGGTAAAACAGAATTTTAAAGTGCCTGCCGGTTATTTACCTAAACTTATATTGGTAGGTTTTGTAGTAGCAGCACATTGGATTACCTTTTTTGCCTCAGCCCGTGTGTCTAACGCATCTGTAAGTTTGGTGGGTATTGCAACGGGGTCGCTATGGGCATCGGTGCTGGATCCTCTGTTCACAAAAAGAAAAATAAGAGGCTACGAGGTATTATTAGGTTCTCTGGTAATTGTTGGCTTGTACGTTATTTTTTCATTTGACTTTGATTACCCACTGGGACTGGCTCTTGGCGTATTGTCTGGCTTTCTGTCTGCTTTATTTTTCGCGCTGAATCAACGCCTGGGTAAATCAGTGGGAACCTATCAGATTACTTTTTTTGAAATGTTTGGTGCCTGCATAGGTGCGATTATTTATCTGGGTTTTCATACTTCGGTGGTAGACACTGCTTATGTAATTAATTTTAATGCAGATTGGACTGATTGGTTGTGCATCCTGATCTTAAGTATAGTATGTACAGTATATGCCTTCTCTGTATCTGTTGACCTGATGAAAAGATTGTCTGTATTTTTCATGCAGTTATCGCTAAACCTTGAGCCTGTTTATGGAATTATATTGGCCGTAATGATTTTTGGTAACACAGAAAAAATGAATATTCAGTTTTACCTGGGCACCTTAATTATTCTGATGGCCGTTGCTGGTTACCCAGTGTTGAAACGCAAGTTTAATCCGGATCCCTTACTGCGTTAGCAAACCACTCCAGACTAAATCTTCTCCTGTAAAATTGAATGGTTTCTCGAAGATACCGAATACAGAAGATCCCGAGCCGCTCATGCAGGCATAAAGCGCACCTGCTGTATACAGTTTTTCCTTGTACTGACTAATAATTGGGTGCACTTTAAAAACGGATTCCTCAAAATCATTTTTAAGTACATGTTTCCATTCCTGTAAAGGGATGTTTTCTATGATATCCTTAACACGCGGCTGTGCTGTGGAAGGCTTTACGCCCTTATACGCTTCAGCTGTTGAGACATGAACATTTGGTTTTAAGAGTACTAAAAATTTTCCTTTTAAAGAGAATTGTATAGGTTCCAATAGCTCACCGCGCCCTAAACCAAGCATGGGTTTGTCTTCGATAAAAAACGCACAGTCGCTGCCCAATTGTTGCGCATAATCTTTAAGTTGTGTGGTAGATAACTGAAGGTTAAAAAGCTGATTAAGTATACGTAGTGTATGTGCAGCATCTGCTGAGCCACCGCCAAGTCCTGCACCGGTGGGTATTACTTTATGAAGTCTGATTTCAACTGGCGGAAGGTTATAGCTGGATTTCAGGAGTTCATATGCTTTCAGGCAAAGGTTGGTATTATTCTCGCCTGGTATGGCTATGCCACTGGCAATGAATACAGTAGTGGGGGCTGGTATTACCTCCACAATGTCAAACAAAGGAATGGGGTAAAATACAGTTTCCAGGTTATGATAACCATCGCTTCGCTTTTCTAAAACGTTGAGACCAAGATTTATTTTACAGGGAGGAAAGCTTACCATACTATTCAGGATACCAAATGTCTGAGTTTAACAACGAAATACGTAATAAGTCTGCGATTCTATTAATTTTTTATGGTAATACAACAGATGGATGCAATGGTTAATCAATAAAATACTGAAATTCGCCTTGTTATAATTTTTATGAATCAGAACCAACCCATAGGTATTTTCGATAGCGGTATTGGCGGTTTAACGGTAGCACATGCTATACAAAAAGCACTGCCAAATGAGAGCATGATTTATTTTGGTGATACTGCTCACTTACCCTATGGTGATAAATCAGCGGCAGCCATTCAGGCCTACTCCATCAAGATTGCCGATGTATTACTTAAAATGGATTGTAAGGTGATTGTAATAGCCTGCAATTCTGCCAGCTCTGCCGCAACTGAGTTGTTGAAGGAATATGTAGGTAAGCGTGCCCATATCATTAATGTGATTGATCCTATGGTGTCGTTGGTAGTGAGCAAGTTCAGTGGCAAAAAGGTTGGATTAATAGGCACCAAGCGCACAGTGCAGTCGAATGTATATGCACAAAAACTTCACGCACTGGACAACAGTATTACCTTACAGCAGCTGGCAACGCCTTTGCTAGTACACATGATAGAAGAAGGTTTTTTTGATAACCGGATCAGTCATGACATTATAGCACAATATCTAAATGACCCGGTGTTGCAGGATATTGATGCATTGATTTTAGCATGCACACATTATCCTTTGATTAAGAAAGAGATTGGTGACTTCTACAAACAACAGATAAGCGTTTTGGATTCATCGGAAGAGGTAGCAGAATCTTTGAGGAAGTATTTAGCAGAAAATAATCTTTTAAGCAGCGCCAGTCCACAACACAAGTTTCTGGTATCGGATTATACAGATTCTTTTGAAGCAAGTACCAAACTGTTTTTTGGTGAAGTAGTGCATTTGGATAAGCACCGTTTGTGGGAATAAGCGTTCCGTAATCAGATAAGTGCTTTTTAATGGGTGCGATAGCAATGATTCATGCAAAATGCATCAATAAGCGCTTAAATTATCCTGCTTCAAGGATTGATTCCTGCGCATCAGGTTTTATCTTTCGTCAATTTAAAATCCATTGAGTTTTTTATTCTATCTGCCTGTTTTACTTGCTTATGTTGTGTTCGCGATCTATGCCGAACGCAAGGTATCAGCCTTTATGCAGGATCGATTGGGGCCGATGGAAACCGGCCCCTACGGACTGCTTCAAACAGTGGCTGACCTGTTAAAGCTTATTCAAAAAGAAGATATTGTACCCACTGCTGCACAGCGACTGATTTTTTTAATTGCTCCTTTACTCGCTTTTACAGCTGTTTTTGCCGGATTTAGCGTACTGCCCATTGGTCAATCTTGGCATGGTGCAGCCATCCACTCCGGTGTTTTTTTTATGCTGGCCATTGTTTCTTTGGATGTAATCGCGCTGGTAATGACTGGATGGAGTTCTAACAATAAATACAGCACCCTGGGTGCTTTCCGTGCTGCGGCTCAGCTTTTATCCTACGAGGTGCCGCTTGGGTTAACCATTCTTACAGTATGCTTGCTGGCGGGCACGCTAGACTTACAAGCCATCTCAAATCAACAAGGGATACATGAAAGCGGATACAGTTATTTGTTTGGCATCAAGGCGCTGGGAGATGCCTCTGCATGGGGTGGTTTTTTTACCTGGAATGTGTTTAGATATCCCATATTACTCCCTGTATGGCTCATCTTTTTCATTGCCTCTTTAGCCGAGAGCAATAGGGCGCCATTCGATTTGCCTGAAGCTGAATCTGAACTGGTTGCCGGTATCCAAACGGAGTATTCTGGATTTCGCTGGGCAACCATAATGCTCACTGAATACGCCATGATGTTGCTCGTTAGCATAATTGGTGCTATTTTGTTCTTTGGTAGTTGGTATTCACCCTTGCCCAACCTGGGGCCAGTCAGACTTGCTGACTGGACTAATGGAACAAATGGAAGCTGGACTTCTACTGTATGGGGTATTTTTTGGTTGATAGGGAAGGCAATTTTCTTTGTGATTGTTCAAATGTGGGTAAGGTGGACTTTCCCTCGTTTACGAATTGACCAGTTAATGAATGTTTGCTGGAAGTATTTAGTGCCATTTGCGTTACTCTTTTTATTACTTGCTGCTCTATGGAAAATTTTACTCGTCTGAGGTATTTTATAATGATCGCGTTTACCCTGTTTACAACATGGGCCTATACGCAAAATAAAAACATCGACAGTCTGGAAACTGCACTGCAGCGAAGTCTTAATGACTCCGTTAAAATGCAACTGCTTGTAGAGCTATCGGTTGCGTATGAAACAATTGATTTTACAAAGAGCTTGAAATTTGCAGAGGATGCCGTTTTTCTTGCCGAACGCATGAAGGAACCTTGGGCGCTTAATCTTGCCTACCGCAACATGGGCATTACGCAGATTCTGCTTGGTGACTACTCAACTGCACTTCGATACAGCACCCAATACCTTCAAAATAGTATCAGCATTAACGATAGCCTGCAGATGTCTGCTGCCTATAATATGATTGGTGATCATTATTTCGATTTGGGTGAATACGATGAGGCGTATTTTTATTTTACCCAAAGCTACAGAATCGCCAATACCAATGCACCACCGGATTCTATGCGTATGGCTATCGCATTGCATAATGTTGGTCGTGTGTTTAAAGTGCTGGGTCAGTATGAAAGAGCGAAAAATCACCTGGAACTCTCCAGAAAGATGAGTGCCATGGCTGGTGATCAATTAGGAGAACCTTACTCACTCGATGAACTTGGTGATGTGTTAATCAGACAGGGGAAATATGATTCAGCGCTTATTTACCTCAACCAATCCTTGATGAGTCTGAAAACTATCCAAGATCAGATTCTTGAACCACGTACGATGTCGCGTATAGCGAATGTGTACATGCGAAAAGGGGATTTTAATCTTGCTTTCAATTATTACGATTCGGCACTTATCGCCTACACAAAAACGAACAACAAACTGGGTACTGCAGAGGTAGAGTTGGGGCGCGGACAAATTTATGCGCAGCAGAATAAGTTCGAAGAGGCCAAGACGGCTTTTGAAAAAAGCCTTAGCATTGCGCAGGGACTTAACGCAAGAACTTTAGAAATACGTTGTTACAATAATCTTTCAAGACTTTGGGAGAAAAAAGGTGACTTCAAAAGATCATTAGAGTACTATAAGTCATTTAAGCTCCTGGAAGATTCATTGTTTAGTCAGGAAATGAATGAGAAGCTTTTCCGCGACCAGATGCGTTTCGAAACCGAATCTAAAGATACACGCATCGCACAGTTGAGCAGGCTGGAGGAGGTTCAGAAATCTGAAATAAAAAGACAAGAGTTTATCCTGAATATTTTTGTAATTGTTGGTGCTTTGGCCGGAGTGCTTTTGGTAACCATTTATCGTAGCGGGCAACGAAGGAGAAGAATCAACAAGCTCTTGTTACAACACCAAGAGGAAACCGAAAAGAGAAGCGAGGAACTAGAGAAGTTGAATCAGGTAAAAGATAAGTTCTTCTCCATTATCTCTCATGACCTGCGTTCTCCGATTAATGCTTTGGCGGGATTACTTGATTTAATGGACAGAGGTGCACTTTCTCCTGATGATATGAGTAAAAATATTCAGGAGCTTAAAGCCAGGTTTAATCATACTAGAACTTTGTTGAATAACTTACTGGATTGGACATTACTTCAGATGGATAAACTCAGCTTACAGCCTGCTAAAATTGATCTTAATAAGGTGGCTGCTGAAAATATTCAGATGCTTAGTGCTGTTCAAAACAAGAAGATCACCTTCAGCAATGATATACAAGACAATACTTTTGCCTTTGCAGATTCTAACACCATTAATCTGGTCATCAGAAATTTAGTTACCAATGCAATAAAGTTTACCAACGAAAGCGGTCACATACAATTGTTTGCTGAAGATAAAGGAAAATTCTGGAGCGTAAGTGTTAAAGATGATGGTATTGGCATGAAGCCTGAAGTACTTAAGATGTTGTTTGATAAAACGTCTCCCTACAGTACCCGTGGTACAGCTAACGAAAAAGGTACTGGTCTTGGCTTAATTCTCTGCAAAGAGTTTGTAGAGAAAAATGGGGGTACAATATCAGTCACCAGCCAGGAAGGAAAAGGAAGTACCTTCTCCTTCACCGTTCCTAAGGGGTGAAAATAATTCTGAAACTACTCATGCCGAAGCGAATCAATAGGATTGGCTCTTGCAGCTTTCAAAGTCTGAAAACTCACCGTCATTAAGGACACCATTAACACAATGCCACCGGATACCACAAACACAAATATGGATATTGATGTTCGATAAGGGAAGGCATTCATCCAATTACCCATTCCCCACCACACCAAAGGGCAGGCCATGAGGATGGAGAGACCAACCAGCTTGATATATTCCTGCGAAAGAAGATAAAATATTCCCTTTTCGGTAGATCCCAGAACTTTTCTGATACCAATTTCTTTTGTGCGCTGTGTAGCTGTATAGGCAGACAAACCAAAGAGCCCAAGACATCCAACCACTACAGCCAGAATTGCGAAAGTGCTGAATAGTTTACCAAAGCGCTTTTCGTTTTCGTATTGCTTATTAAAATAATCATCCAGGAAAAAATAGTCAAAAGGGTTTCCTGGAAATGCTTTTTCCCAAGCTTGCTTCGTATGATTAATCGTTTTGTTTAGATCGTTCGTGTTTACACGGATCGAATAAAACTCACCGTAAAAAGGTGAGCAATAAAATATAGTTGGGTCTAATGATTTCTTCAATGATACTTGATGGTAATCATTAACAACACCCACAATAATAGGATCCCATTGAAAATCAGGAATAGAAACAGTCTGACCAATGGCCTCTTCGGCAGAGCCAAATCCTAACATGCGTACAGCAGATTCAGTAAGTATGGCAGAAGTATCCTGATCGTTTACATAGTCAGGTGAGAAAGCTCTGCCTGCCACTAATTTCATTTTAAAGACGTTAAGAAAATCATAATCCATACTGTTAAACCGTACAGTAACCGATTTATCATCCGATGCTCCATACTGTTTAGTTACAGCTTTGTACTCCCGTTGTTTTCCGGGAATGGTTACAGAAGAAGCAACACCTTCTATTGACGGATCTTTTTTTAATTCATCACGAAATACATCTATGGCAGACGAGAATGCTGTACGGTCGCGGGGTGAAATACCTGGGCGCTCCACCACCAATACCTGATTAATGTTTAATCCTAAATCGCGATTCATCATAAAATTGAGTTGCTGATATACGATAAAGGTTCCAGCAATAAGTGCAACGGAGGCCATAAATTGCAGAACTACCAGCGACTTGCGCAAGAGAATACCCCGTGCACTATTTTTTAGTTTTCCTTTAAGTACTGTTACAGGTTGGAAGGCAGATAAAACAAATGCCGGATAGAAGCCGGAAAAAAGTGTTCCTGCTATCCACAAGATTAAAATTAAAAGAATGAACCAGGATTGTAAGAAATAGGTAAGACTGAGCGACAGACCTGAAAGAGTATTGAACGAAGGAAGCATAAGTGCAACGAAAAGCATCGCCAGCAGAAGCGAAAGTAAATTGACTACAGCAGACTCAGCCATGAATTGATTAATCAAGTGGCTTTTGTAGGCGCCCATTACTTTTCGTACACCAACTTCTTTGGCGCGATCCATTGCTTTAGCGGTAGAAAGATTTATGTAATTGATCCAGGCTATGACCAAAACAAAAATGCCAATCAGTGCTAAGAAGGTAACGATTTGTCTATCACCATTTGGTTCAGGTTCTTCGGCAAGGTTAGAGGTGAGATGAATACCCTCAAGCGGTTGAAGTGCTAAAACATCACGCTGATTTTTTTCCTGATTCTCGGGTTTGTATTTGGTTACAAGTGCAGGAAGTTTGGCCTCTAATGCTTTTATATCAGTACCGGGTTGTACAGAAATAAATGTGTACATGTCTTTTCGCTGCCAGCTTTGATCATACCGGAAGGGAGCACGTTCAAATCGGGTAAAAAGTGTTTTGTATGAAAACAGTATATCAAATTTCAGGTGCGTATTTTTTGGTAAATCTTCAAACACTCCAGTAACCTTTACTAATTCATTATTATAATCATCGTCTTGCAAACGAAGCATTTTTCCAATAGGGTCTTCATCACCGAAATATTTCTTGGCATAACTAGATGAAAGTACTGCCGTAAAGGGTTCAGCCAATGCTGTTTTGGCATCTCCTTGTACCATTGGGTACGCCATCATCGGAAGAAAGGAGGAGTCGGCATACAAAAACTTCCTATGCTTAAACGCAATGGGGTCAGGTTTGCCTTCTTCGTTAGTGATGATAACATTATTCTTGTACCCCATATTGTACAAGCGTGCATAAGCTGTTACTTCTGGAAGATCATTCAATAAAGCAGGTCCTACACCAGGATAATTTTCTGCACTGGCAATAACAAGTTCGTTGTTGAGAGAAGTTTCCAGTGTTACACGGAAAATGGAATCACGCCCTGGAATAAAATCTTCATAACTTCTTTCAAAATGAACATAGAGCGCAATGAGTATGAATACGGTCATACCAATGGCCAGGCCAAGAATATTAAGAGCTGAGAAAAATGTATTTTTCCTTAAGCTCCTCCAGGCTGTAAGTAGGAGGTTTTGCAGCATAGTAAAAGGGTTATAATTAGAAAACTGACTTTAATCGGAAAGGTTACAATATTCCCATTACTATTTTATAGATGTGCAAAGCAAAAGAATAGTTCTTAGACATCAGGTTTATTCTAAAAGAGAGACTAACCTATATTGGTGTAGGGGCTTGGCGCCATCTTCAATTGAAACCAGGGAGGAGATATTGCTTATAATGGTGTCGTAAATTGGAAAGAAGTCAGATTTCTGGCTGTGAGAACCAGGAAATCTGACTTCCTGTAATGGGTGGAGTAGTCAAAAAGAAAATGATGGTATGTAAAATCTATTACTGCTTATACACAACACCATCCTTCATTACAAAACTTACATTTTCCATTGTTTTAATATTCTTCAATGGATTCTCATCTGTGGCAACAATGTCTGCAAGCTTACCATTTTCTAATGTTCCCACTTTATCGGCCATGCCTAAAATTCCTGCATTCACCACGGTGGCTGATTTAATGGCTTCCATAGCCGGCATACCTGCCTCAACCATGAAAGTAAACTCTTTACCATTCTCTCCATGAGGGAACACACCGGCATCAGTGCCAAAGGCAATCTTTACACCTGCTTTATATGCTTTGCCAAATGTTGCTTGAATTTGTGGACCAATTTCTAAAGCCTTAGGAACTACTAATGGGTGATAATAGCCCATAACTTTCGCCTGCTGTGCCACATACTTACCTGCGGAAATAGTTGGCACATAGTAGGTTCCTTTTTGCTTCATCAGGTTCATAATTTCATCATCCATTTTAGTGCCATGCTCAATGGTGGTAATGCCCGCCATCACAGCACGTTTCATGCCTTCCGCACCATGGGCATGGGCAGCAGTGTGCATACCGTAATCATTGGCAGTTTCAATAATTGCTTTTAATTCTTCATCAGTGAATTGAGGCCCTGAGCCGTCTTTAGCAATACTTAATACCCCACCGGTGGCAGTAATTTTAATCATATCTGAACCATCTTTATAGCGCTGGCGCACAGCCTGCCTTGCTTCTTCAGGTGAATTAATAACACCTTCTTTGGGTCCAGGGTCGCCCATTAAATCTTTTCTATATCCATTAGTCGGATCTGCGTGACCTCCTGTGGTAGCAATAGACTTGCCAGCAGTAACAATACGTGGTCCTTGCACCAGACCTGAGGCCACAGCGTTACGCAGCGAGATGTTCACACCAGATCCACCCAGGTCGCGCACAGTAGTGAAGCCAGCCATTAAAGTTCTCTTGGCATAGACAGTAGAACGGAAAGCAATATCAGCCTCGCTTGAAGTAAAGCGTTGCAAAGCCTGATCTTTACTGGTTTCGCTTTCCATGTGCACGTGCATATCAATCAAGCCCGGCATGACAGTTTTTTTGCTCAGGTCAATTAGTTTATCGGTTGCACCGACTTTACTAAATCCCTTTTCAATTGCAATAATTTTGTTTCCCTCAACAATAATTGTCATTTGCGATTGTGCTTCATTAGACTTTCCGTCAATGAGGGTTCCACAATGCAGATACGTTTTCTGTGCCTGAACTGTAAATAGTGCGAGGATTGCACAAGCTGTGAAGAATAATTTTTTCATGTTGAATTAATTTGTGGATCAGTGGGACTAGAGGTATTTTTTTGTAAGTTTTTTTAGTGCTGTCATTTCATCCTCACCCATGGCGGCAGCCTTTACATGCAACATAAGATCGAACATGACTTGTTCGTCATAACCCAGACGGGATGCAATTTTTGAACAGAACATAATCTCTTCTTTGTACATGCGCTCATCAATTTTCATAAGCTGAACAAGGCTAAAGATGTATTCAAACTTCTGGTCCTCAGACAGGTCATCAGGTACAATCAGATCGTGTCTTTGATCAAAGAGTTTCTCAATCTCGCCAGCGTCAAGGTGGTTGGCAAGGCCAATATTGCGGATATAAGCACGCTCTTTACCGGCCACTTCGCCATCTATGCGAGCCAGGTTGATGAGTAATTTCATTTGGGCAAGTAAAGCCATAGGTCTAGATTTAGCTAAATGACCTTCAACCTAACAAGTAAATGAGAAATAACCAATACCTTTAGGATGAATGAATTTCCTGGCGCACTTGTATTTGTCTGGAACAGATCCTGATGTAATGACAGGAAACTTTATCGGAGATTTTGTTAAAGGCAGACCGCATTACCAACACTTGCCCGAAAAGGTGGTTGCTGGCATCGAATTGCACAGAATTATTGACGCTTTCACGGATTCACATCCAGTGGTGTCTAGCAGTAAAAAAAGATTATGGCCAAAATATAGACATTATTCGGGTGTAATTATTGACATTTATTACGATCACTTTCTGGCCAAAAACTGGGGCGATTACCATCACGATCCACTACCCGACTTTGCTGGGGCTTGTTATCAGGTGTTGCAAACTCGCACCTACACCTTGCCAGAACCTGTTTATCTTCTACTTCCACATATCGTTAAAGGAAACTGGCTGGTGAACTACGCAAGGCTGGAGGGGATACACCGTGCCTTAAGTGGCATGGCCAGGCGAACAACTTTTGTTTCTAAAATGGAAGAATCAGTGAAAGACCTGGAGGAATTTTATGAAGCATTTAAGACTGAATTTCAACTCTTTTTTCCTGACTTAATTGAGGAGGCAAAAAAATTTAGAGAAGAAAATGGATTATAAAAAAAGGTCATGCAGTTTGTAAGCCTTAACGGCACTGCACGACCTTCTGTTTTTATGTTTACTTTATTTCAATAACAGTTTCACTGCTCTCAGTGCCTGCATTAAACTTGATTTTATACTTACCCTTGCCTGCATACACTAATTCAGGATTTGCCGGAGCCGTGTTTTTCGATTTGCCCTTAACTACCGGTGCTGCTTTTTGAACCTTAAGATCCCAGGTAAAATTATTAAAGCCCTGTACTCCTACAGCATTAACCGTCCGCACTACATTATTTTTCTCATCAATAATGTCGATAGACAAGTTTGTGTTTTTACTACAGTAATATAAGACGGTGCTCTTAGGCTCGTAAGCTTTATCCCAGGCAAATGCCTTTTGGCCCCACCTTTCGCTGTGTCTGATGTTTTCAGCAGCGAAAGCTACAACTGCTTTATCTTTTGCATTACCCTTTAATTGTTGTAAAGGCTTAACATCAGCAACATAGATACTGCGTCCGTGTGTACCCACTATTAATTCGTTTTCGCGTGGATGTACCATCATGTCATAGGATGCCACATTAAGCATATTGGTAAAAAAGTGCCAGGTATTGCCACCATCCAGACTTGCATAGGTTCCATTATCTAAACCACAATACAAAAGGTCGGCATTTGCCGGATCCTGAATAATAACATTGGCAACAGCTTCAGGTAGATTTCCCTTTATACTCTTCCAGGTTTTTCCATAATCCTTGCTTTGGAACAAGTAAGTTTTAAAATCATCTTCCCTGTATCCATTCAACGATGCAAAAACAGTTGCCTCATCATGGGTGGAAGCGAAAACAGAACTGACCCATTTATTTGCAGGTAGCCCTGCCGTTATATTCTCCCACGATCCACCCGCATTTTTACTTACCCAGAGATTTCCATCATCGGTACCAGCATAGAGCAGGCCAAACTTTAACCCCGATTCTGTAAATGAAGCTATTGTAGAAAGCGGAACATTTCCTTGCTTAACATTTTTTGTCAGGTCTGGACTGATCGTTTCAAAACTTTCCCCTTTGTTGAAGCTCCTGTGAACAAATTGAGAGGTCATATACACAATGTCTGGATTGTGCTTGCTTAACATTAAAGGTGTTCTCCAATTCCAACGGTATGGTGCTTCACCAATATTGTGTGCTGGAGTAATGCGACTTCTTTTACCATTATCAATTTTTGTATAATTACCGAACTGATAACCTGTGTATACTAACCTGCTGTTGCGTGGATCAGGAACTACGTACATACCATCTCCACCCGAAATCTCTTCCCAATGTTCTGTTTGATTGGGGACTGATTTGCTTGATCCCTTCAACACACCATTATCTTGCAGGCCACCATAAATGTTATATGGTGTTTCCATATCAGCACTTACAGTATAAAATTGCCCGACAGGCATATTGTTGATGTGAATCCAGTTGGCACCCTCATCATAACTTTGATAAAGTCCACCATCGTTACCCAACAAAATATGTTGTGGATCTTGTGGATTTACCCAAACTGAATGATGATCTACATGGATACTTTGTACGCCCCTGAGCGTATCCAGTCTGTGCCAGGTTACACCACCATCTTTGGATTTTAACATGGGTACACCATAAATGTAAAGTACATCAGGATTGCTTGGTGTTACTTTAATTTCTGCGAAGTAATACCCATAAGTATAGAAAACACCATCAAGATCATAGCTGTTCATTTTTTTCCAGGTGCTGCCGCTATCGTCAGATCGGTATACTTCGGCTCCAATAATTTTGGTATTGAACAAATTAGCATTCGCATCAGCACCGAAATATTCAGCAATAGTTTTACCTGTATATTTATTTGCTTTGATATCGACTTTCACCACTGCACTGCTATACTTTCTGGGGAAACCATTATCTCTCAGGAATGCTTCAAGTTTTTTGTCATCAAGTTTGAGTAAGTCTTCATTGCTCATGGTTTTAAAACTCTCAAAAGTGAGTGCGTCTGTCTTCTCAGTAGGCTTCTTGGCAGATGCATCCGGAATTTCTCCTTGATTGTCATGAATTGCGTAGATAACATTGGGGCTGGTCAGACAGACATCTAAACCTATTCTGCCCACTTGTTTCCCTTCTGGAAATCCGGCAATTGATTTAGTCCAGGTTTCGCCACCGTCTTCTGATCGGTAGATGGCAGATCCTTCGCCATTGCCTTTAAAGTTGGAAGCTTTACGTGAGCGATCCCATGATGCTGCAACAAGTTGTTTAGGGTTTTGTGGATTAATAACCAAGTCGATAATTCCAACGCTATCGCTTAAGAATAGTGTGTGTTTCCACGTTTTGCCACCATCAGTGGATTTATAAATCCCCCGCTCTTTGTTTTTTGAATAGAGAGAGCCCAAAGCTGCAACGTAAACAATGTTGTCGTTGTTGGGATCAAGTACGATACGACTAATGTGTTGTGTATTGGACAGCCCCAGGTTTGCCCAGGTTTTACCTCCGTCAGTGGTTTTGTAAACACCAGATCCTGCGTAGCTGGATCGACTACTGTTTTTTTCGCCAGTACCAACGTAGAGGGTATTGGTATTTTGTTGTGATAACACAAGATCACCAATTCCTAAGGCATCGTTATGATCGAAGATGGGCTCGAAAGTGATGCCATTATTAACTGTTTTGAAAATACCACCTGACGCGTATCCCAGGTAAAACTCTTTTGTATTTTTAAGATTAACATCCATGTCCACAATGCGACCACCCTGAATGGTAGGCCCTACATTGCGGGCAGGTAAATTCTTAAGCAAAGAGGTCTCTGCCATTTTTTTTCTTACTTGATATGCTGTGGTGATTTCAGCCTCGGTTGAGGCCTGCCCAGCTGCCAGCATGGGAATTAACAAGACACTGAAAATAAAAAGATTCTTCATACTAAATTTATTTTTACTAAAATAGGGAATTATTAGCTTGCCTGCCTAAGCTGGAAGTGGTTGATTATTTAAATGGCTTAGATAGAGATTTATGAATAACGATCCAGAGTTGAACGGCAAATACTTAGGTACCATTTCTCAGGACTTTGTACGGGTTGCAGATACTTTACGGGAGGCATCCTATCAATTGCGCAAGAGCGGATTCGACTACCCGATATTTCCGATTTGTCAGATAGATCAGCCAATAGGTCAACTGCTGATCGACAGGAACTCGCTTGGTTTAAAATGGTCGTATTACATTTCTTTTTTGGATGAGTACTTGCAGCGTGGTTTAGTAGAGGAGGATAAAAAAGACAACTTCTTTTCCGCGTATAAAGATCCAGATGAGTTTTGTTGTTTATTCGTAATTGATAAGGAATTCACCAACTTTGTTTTTATTCCCTACCCTGAAGATTAATATGCAGAGCAAAATTTTTGCACTCTTTTTTTTCTTTGGAACCATTTCAGTGGCGGCTCAGCAGAATGAACCTCCCATCTTTTTTGATCACTATACAATACCGGGCGTTATCAAGTCTACTTTTGTTGCAAGCCTTAAGCAGGACGAATTTGGACTAATCTGGTTCGGCACCAGCAGTGGCCTGTTTCGTTTTAATGGAGAAGAGTTTAAACACTATCCTTACAGATCTGACTTGGGATTATCGCTTGATGAAAGGCAGATTACTCTACTGCATTGGGATTTTATCAACCATCGGCTGCTGATTGGCACACGCATGATGGGGCTGTTGGCATTTTCATATCAATACAACACCATTGTTACGCTCACAGCAAAGGAGGAAACGATTCACGATATCGCACAAACTACCGATGGGCGCTTATGGTTGAGTACAGCCAATGGTTTATTTGAATTAGTGGAAAATGAACTCACGGAATTCTCAGATGTGACAAGATCACTTGGTGCTTTGCCCTTACTTGTAAAAGGTGATAGCCTTTGGGTTGGCCTTGTTGGCAAAGTTTCTCTCTATATAAAAGGTATAAAAAAGAAAGATGTAGTGATCAAATCGCCCGAAAGGATTTTCCCGCATACAACGCGTGCTTCTGCATTGCTAATAGACAACGAGCAAAAGCTATGGGTTGGTACAGAGAAAGAGGGTGTCATGGTTTTTGATACTGATACCGGTAAACTGGTGAGAGAATTTTTACCTGATAGCAGACCCTTCTACAGCAGAATAAATGCGCTTCATCAGGACAATATGGGATTGGTTTGGATACTGACGAAAGCAGAAGGTCTAGCCATTTACGACCCGATAAATCAAACAACTAGATTACTACAACAAGATATTTATCAGGAAAATACACTGGGAGGGAACAATTGCTATGCTATTCTTGAGGATAAAACAGGATTGATATGGATTGGAACAAATGGTGCTATCAACTTCTTTGACAGAGAGCAACGTAAATTCCTTCACTATGCTCACCAACCCAATAATGTTAACTCACTAAGCGACAATATGGTGCGTAGTGTTTTTGAAGATGAAGGCCTGCTTTGGGTAGGTACAGATGGTGGCTTCATAAACCTTATCGATCGTAAAAAAAATAGTGTTGAAAGAATTGCTATTAAGGGTAAGGATTTTCCAGCGCATGAGTCTATAGTTCCATTTGCTTTTGCAAAATTGGATCATAATACAATTTTAGTAGGCACTTCTATCGGATTACTCATTTTCGATAAGGAGAGAAGAACATTCTCATATCACCTTCCATCAGCCGATTATTTAAAAGGAAAGCGAGTAAGACATTTATTGCTGCAGGATCATCTGCTCTATGGTGTAGTAGTGGGTTATCTGTTTAAGTTTGACATGAACACCCATACATTTAAAGCGTATCAACTACCGGCCAGAAATAATGTGAGTGCGCTGCTCATTGATACGCAAAACAGATTCTGGGTAGGTTCAAATAGCGCGGTATCATTACTGAATACAGCAACAGATGAACTTACCTACCAAAAATTACCAAGAGACACGGCAAATTTTTTGATTTTGAATATAGCAGAAGTCAACAATAAGATATGGCTTTCTACTATGAATTATGGAATATTCGAAGTGTCTGAACGTGAAGGTAAAATTTCAGTTGAAAGAAATATTACAAATAATGATGGTCTGATAGATAATACTGTATATGCTACAGTTCCTGATGATTTTGGTAATGTCTGGATTACGACCAACAGGGGATTAAGCAAACTTGATCCTTATCAAAGGTTTACCAATTATCAGGTAAGTGAGGGTGTACAGGCAGAGGAATTTAACCGGAAATGCGATTTGAAATTGAGTGATGGTTCTATTGTTGTGGGTGGCATCAATGGCATTAATATTATCGATCCACTGCGATCCACGGCACAAACGTTGCCATTGAAACCGGTGATCTACTCATTAACATTGCGCAAAGGAAATGAGGTCGTTGAGTTAGAGAAGTCCACACTCATGGATAGCGTAATAAAACTGGGTAGTGATGAAACATCTTTTACCGTGCGCTTTGGAGTAACGGATTACCGTAAACCCAGTAGATTCATTGCTGAATATAAATTAGAAGGTTTTGATGAGGGCTGGCAAAAATCTGATGCTTTTGGTAAGGCAAACTATCATCAACTCAGTCCTGGCAATTATACATTTCGTGTTAAGATCACAAATCCCGCAGGCGAACAACGCATGCATGCCGTACGAATTTATATTAAACCACCCTTTTGGATGGCCTGGTGGTTCAGGTTAATACTTTCCGTAATTGTTATAAGTATAGCGGTGATAAGCTTTAGAATTCGTGTAGAGCGTGAGAAGAAGGATAAAGAAAAGCTGGAAGAGTTGTTAAGAATCAGAACGAGTGAAATTGAACAATCGCGGGAGCAACTGGCAAACCTTAATGAGAAAAAGGATTTGATTTTCTCCATCTTATCACATGACTTACGTTCTCCGCTTACTACGCTCAAGGGATTTTTAGGTTTACTGATTGATAATGGAGAGAATTTTTCCAGAGAAGAAATAAAAAAGCATGCAGAACTTATCAGGGCTTCGGTTGCTAATTCCCTCGATCTGATAGACAATACGCTCTTTTGGTCCTTATCTCAGATGGGTGGGATACAATACACGCCTGGTCGCATTTCAGTTAACGATCTGGTAAAGAAAGTATGCGACTTGAATCAGTTAGGCTTGACAAGAAAAAGTATACAGCTTAAAACACAAGTTGAAGACAACCTCTTTGTTACTGCCGATGAGAATATGCTCTATGTTATTTTGCGCAACCTTGTCTCCAACGCCATTAAGTTTACACCAGATGGGAAAAAGATAGAATTGCAGGCCTATCGTCAAGCAGGCGAAGTAAATATTGTAGTAAAAGATGAAGGCGTTGGTATGAATAAGGAGTATATCAACAAACTATTGACAGAAGCACATCCTACCATTAAGAAAGGCACTTCAAATGAAAAGGGAACCGGTCTTGGTCTTGTTTTGTGCCAACAGTTTGTCGCGCTTCAAAAAGGCACCTTAAAAATAGAAAGCGAAGAAGGTAAAGGCTCAATATTCACGATTACCTTCCCCGCAGCATAGTGTAATTTATCCATTAAAATGATTCCAACCCTGAGCACGAAGCGGAACTACAGTGCCTTGCTTGCTCACCATTATTTTCTCCGTTGGCTTGTCATTGGTGTAGCCGATCATGTGTATGTCGGCATGGTTTTTTAACTTCTCATAATCAGCTTGTGCAATGGTGAAAAGTAATTCATAATCTTCGCCACCATTTAGTGCACACGTAATCGGATCGAGTTTAAATTCAATCGCTGCATCATATGTTTGATGATCGATCGGAATTTTATCTTCAAAAATATGAATGCCTACATTTGATGCTTTGCTGATGTGAAATAACTCAGAGGCCAGGCCGTCAGAAATGTCAATCATAGAAGTGGGTACAACACCTGCTTCGGCAAGATCAGCAACAATATCTGTTCTGGCTTCAGCTTTGAGCAGACGCCCAACCATATATTCATATTTTTCAATTTCCGGTTGCATTTCAGGATTGCTGAGGTATACTTCCTTTTCGCGTTCTAATATTTGCAATCCCAAAAACGAGCCACCCAAATCTCCGGTAACACAAATGATGTCATTGGGTTTTGCTCCACTTCTGTAAGCTACTTTGTCTTTTTGAATACGACCAATGGCCGTAATGGAAATCATGAGACCAGCACGGGAAGAAGTAGTGTCACCGCCAACAAGATCAACGGTGAAACTATCGCAGGCAGCTTTTATACCTTCATACAAAGCATCTACAGCATCAACAGAAAAACGATTACTCAGTGCAATGCTTACCGTAATCTGCTCTGTTTTTCCATTCATAGCAGCAATATCTGATACATTAACCGACACCGCTTTATAGCCTAAATGATGAAGTGGTGTGTAAGCAAGGTCAAAGTGTATACCTTCAACTAACACATCGGTTGAAACCAGGAGATAATCATCACCAACATCAATAACAGCAGCATCATCACCAATCCCTTTTATACTACTTCTGTTTTTGATGTCGAAGTTCTTAGCTATTCTGTCGATGAGTCCAAACTCCCCCAAGTCGCTTATTTCAAGTCGTTTTTTATCCATAAGTAAATGCCATCTGCCAATTGTTGCGACAGTTTGCAATGCAAAATTAAGAAACTATCATCTATTTAGGGCCTGGTGTGTATCCTGTAATTAAATGATGATCGTAAACCTTTTACCAGTGCGTGTGCACTTATAAAAAGAAACTCAACCAGAGCTACTTTACAGAATGCATGAAATGAAAGTGCTAGCCCTTAGGTTCTATCCTGGCAAAGCTCAACCAATACCCCTTGCGTTGATTTAGGGTGCAGGAAAGCAATCTGTTTGTTGTCAGCGCCCGCCTTTGGTTGTTGATTAATCAACTCAAACCCATTTTCACGGTATTTATTTAAAGCTTTATCTATGGATTGAACCTCAAAAGCCAGGTGGTGTATGCCTTCACCTTTTTTCTCAATAAACTTGGCAATGGGCGAATCGGGTCTGGTTGCTTCCAGCAATTCTATCTTAACGCCACCCACTTCAAAAAAAGAAGTTCTAACGCCTTCTGATTCAACTTCTTCGATTTTATAGTGTTTTCGGCCTAATAAGCGGGCAAACAGGGCATTGGCTTCCTCCAGATTTTTTACCGCGATACCGATATGCTCAAGTTTTTCCATAATTGTTAATTTTGTACGTAAGAACCGAAACTTTTTAGGTTAAGGTCAAGTTTTTGAATAGAAATAAGCAATCATGATAGAGACAGCCAGTGAGATGCACGTAGAATCTGCCCGCATCCAGCAAGAGATTAAGAGCTACTTGGGGGTGCGTACGGCTGACCTTGTATTTGAGTTTTCTGTGCAAGAAGGTAAAACCAAGCTTGATTTGATCACAATCAATCCTAAGCATAACCAGGCTTTCCTTTTTCATAGTGAAACCGGTATTGATAAACTAGATGCTTTAAAAAAGATGCTCCTGTATGTGCAGGACTATAAAGAAAAAGAACTTTCCTACACCATACAATGGGTGGCGAAAGGGGATAAAGAACTACATACCTCTTATTTCAGGGCTAGCAATGTAATGGATGCTTTACAAAAATTGTATTACGGTAGAGACATGAACACATTAACTGTATTTAGTGTTGTATTAAATCCAGTCTCCTAAAGAACTACAAATCTCAAATTCCAAATTTGGAATGTTGAATTTTAAAAATGTTGAATTATGATTAGCGTAACGGATAAGGCAAAAGAGAGAATCACAGCACTGCGTAAGGAAGAAGGAAGAAATGAGGCGCATAACATTCGAGTGTCTGTAAAAGGAGGAGGGTGTTCAGGCCTGATGTACGATTTAGGTTTTGATGATAGTATTAATCCTGCCGATCAGGTGTTTGAAGATAAGGGCGTTAAAATTTTAGTCGATAAAAAAAGCCTGCTGTACTTACTCGGTACAACACTCGATTTTACAGACGGACTAAACGGAAAAGGTTTTCAATTCATCAATCCCAACGCCTCTCGTACTTGCGGATGCGGGGAAAGTTTTTCGGTGTAAAATTTCAAATTAATCGACAGTAGCAATACACTTCAACTCAATGGCTATTGGCGTTGGCAGGCAATTTATTTCTACCGTTGTGCGGCAAGGTAAATTGTCTTTAAAGTACTCAGCGTAAATTTTATTGTAGGTAGCGAAGTCATCTTTCATGTTGGTAAGGAAAACCGTTACATCCACCAGATTTTCCCAACGCGAACCCGAAGCTTCTAAAATGTAACGAACATTCTGAAAAACAGAATGACATTGCTCTTCAATGTTATAAGCAATAATATTTTTGTTTTCATCCAAGGTTACGCCAGGAATCTCTTTCGACCCTTTTTTACGCGGCCCCACGCCTGATAAAAAAAGCAGATTGCCCACTTTTCTGGCATGGGGATACAGGCCAACAGGTTCTGGTGCCTTATCTGAATTTAGAATATCGCTCATAGATTTATCTTCAAATTTTCAAATCACCGAATCTTAAAATCAATTCATTAACTCCTCAATCTCATCTGCTTCAATCGGAATATTTTTCATCAAATCCTTTAAGCCGGTTTTAGTAATCACTACATTGTTTTCAATGCGAATACCCAAGCCTTCTTCTTTAATGTAAATGCCAGGCTCCACCGTCCAAACTTGACCAACTTGCATTTTGTGGTACATATTACCAACATCATGAACATCCAAACCCAATTGGTGGCCGGTGCCGTGCATAAAGTATTTAGCAAACAAGGGCTTGTCAGGATGCTGATTTTTTACATCTGTTTTATCAATCAGTTTTAATTTGATAAGCTCAGCTTCTGTAATCTTCTGTACTTCTTTATGATAATCAAAATAGACAACTCCGGCTTTTAGTATTTTCATGGCCTCGCGTTGAACACGTAGCACAGCATTGTAGACTTCCTTTTGCCTTTTCGTAAACCTGCCACTTACTGGAATGGTGCGTGTCATATCAGCATTATAGTTGGCGTACTCTGCACCAACATCTAACAAAAGTATATCCCCATCTTTACACACTTTGCTGTTGTCGATATAATGCAATACACAGGAGTCAGGGCCTGAAGCAATAATGGGTTCGTAAGCAAAGCCGCGAGAACACTGACGAATAAATTCATGAATAAACTCAGCTTCTATTTCATATTCAGCAATACCGGGCTTTACAAACTTCAGTATTCTTCTAAAAGCTGCTTCAGTTATATCGCATGCCTTTTGCATGGCTTCAATTTCATGGGGAGATTTAATACTACGTAAGCGATGCATAATCGGAGCAAGCCGTTCGTAATTATGTAATGGGTATTTCTCCATGCACCACTTTACAAAGCGCATCTCCCTTGTTTCCACCACTACGTCCGCACGGTAGTGATCGTTAGTGTTGAGATAGGCATTTTG
Source organism: Chryseotalea sp. (assembly GCF_057350905.1). Taxonomy (NCBI): domain Bacteria; kingdom Pseudomonadati; phylum Bacteroidota; class Cytophagia; order Cytophagales; family Chryseotaleaceae; genus Chryseotalea; species Chryseotalea sp. The sequence goes on from NZ_JBMRCF010000003.1 coordinate 22,730, forward strand.
TGTGTCGCCCATCACCATCATGGTATTTAAGAGTTTATAGAATTCTGAAGTCCATAAAACGGTTTCAATGCCCGATGCAGCACGGGCTTCTTCTTTGGTGTATTTATGACCTTCCCAGGTGGCAATGGTTTCGTTGGTTTCGCGGATAAATAAAACTTCACGGTATTTTTTGTCAGGGAAACCAGGGCATAGTACCAATATGGTTTCCTCCTGGTCAATGCCAGTCAGGTAAAACAAGTCGCTGTTCTGGCGGAAGCGCATAGACCCATCGCTATTGGTCGGTTGTATATCGTTGGCGTTCACCACCACAATAGACTGTTCCTTAAGTTCTTTAACTAATCGCTTACGGTTATTGATAAAAAGTTCCTTGCTGATTGCCTCGTAACGCATGATGAAATATTTAAGGGCGGCAAGATAATGAAAACAAAAAAGAGGCAACCGAAAAACATAAACTCTCGCAGGATTTATTCCTATACCCCTCAAATTATGATGAATATATCCCCGCAAATCGGGGCGATGCTAAGAATTTATGCTTATCAGAGATTGCCTCTTTATCGGCTTGTTAAGTAACTCAGGATGCTATGTTATCCACTTCAGTGCTGATATAGTTGATAAGTACAAATGTTACCAACAGCCCTGAAAATACACCCTCTAAGACAACAATAAAGGAAGCTATGTACGGATTCATATAACGCCCCATCGGTTCATTGGCTACAATCCACTCCATGAAACCTACATCGATGTACAGGAAGAAAAAAAGAAAGGCACCGAAAATAAAAGAACCAATGGCTGCTGTTGCTACCCCGGTTGCCAGTGCCCTGAAGTAATGAATAGAGGCGCCATGGGTTGCTTTAAATTTCTTTAGCGCATAGTATATGCCGCCTGCTAAAATAAAGAGATTGAGAAGTCGCAACTCCACTACATGGCCGAAGCCTAGAACAAACATGAGTACAAAAAAGCCGATCAGACCCGCAGCAATGCGTAATCCGTAGCTCTCTGGAATGCGATTAGGATTTGAAAAAAAGCTCATAGATTATTGAGGTTGGTTTATGAAATATTCAAATTAATATTCAGATAATCAATGTTTTAAAAGCATTATTCTTTTATTACATTAGAGGTCTAACCAATCCCCTTTTAATCATGAAAATTTTAAAAATAGCAGGCATCGCCATCCTGTCATTGTTATTAATAGCAGTGATAGCTGTATCCGTTATGTCACCCAGCGCCCACATGGAGCGTAGTATTGTAGTGAACGCACCTCCGGCAGCCGTTTTCCAGCAGCTAGCCTCCTTCGAGAATTTTAATAAATGGTCACCCTGGGTAAAAATGGATCCAGAGGCCAAGCAAGTAATTGAAGGCCCCGCGGTAGGTGTAGGTGCTAAAATGAGTTGGGACGGCCCTGAAACGGGTAAAGGTTCTCAATGGACGGTTGAGTACGAAGAAAATAAGCGTGTGAAAAATGCCATGGCTTTCGAAGGTATGGAGGGTCAGATATTTGCAGAGTTTGTTTTAGAGGAAGTGCCTGAAGGAACCAAGGTAATATGGCATTACGATAGCGATGTGAGCAAGACAGGTTTTGGCAATGCATCGATGACAAAGTTTTTTAATGCCTTTGCATTAGAAGGTATGCTAGGCAAGCAGTACGAAGAGGGTTTGGCTTCTTTAAAACAAATAGTAGAGAGTGCCCCGGCTCCTGAACCTGCACCCGCTGAAGAAGTTCCAGCTTCCGAAGAGGCCGTTGATACCAGCAATGAATAATACTGACCAGATAATGACCAGTGATTTTACCGGACAGTGAAATCATTAGCCGTTAATAAAAACAAAAGCCCTGTAAGCACAGGGCTTTTTACATTTAGCTTACTAAAGTCAATCCATCTATTATGAAAAAAATAATTTACCTGATTTTCCTGGCGGTGATATCCATTGCCCATGCACAGGATAACACAACCTATCAAAGACCACCCGATGCACTAGCGCAATTATTGGAGGCACCCTTAACACCTGCTGTTACTTTCTCTCCTGATAAAAAGTGGATGGTGTTATTGGATCGCTCCGACTATCCAACCATTGAAGAACTGTCACGTCCGGAACTCCGTCTTGCCGGCTTACGCATTGATCCGGGCAATAACGGACAAAGCCGCCAGCGTTACTTAACCGGTATTAAGTTTCAAAACCTTGGTGATAAAAAACAATACGAAGTAAAGGCATTGCCTTCACCGCTTTTGATGTCATCACCTTCCTTTTCTCCTGATGGAAAAAAAATGGCCTTTCTGCAAAATAGTGCAGATCGCATTGAACTATGGATGATTGACCTGAATACTTTCACTGCAAGTAAATTAAGTGAGAAACGTGTCAATGCCATTTTTGGAAATGCTTACAGCTGGCTGTCAGATTCACAACATATTGTATTTACCGCAGTGCCAGATAACAGAAAAGCACTTGAAGAAAAATCAAGGGTGCCAGTTGGGCCCACCATTGAAGAAAACCTTGGTAAAAAGGCACCTAACAGAACGTATCAGGATTTGTTAAAAAATGCATATGATGAAACAGCATTTGATTACTATGCCACAGCGCAGATCGTGTTGAAAAATATTGCAGGAGCTGAAAGCTTACTTGGAAAACCGGCTGTATATACATCAGTAAATCCTTCGCCTGATGGTAACTATTTGCTGACACGTAATTTACATAAGCCTTATTCTTACATTGTTCCATTCAATCGTTTTCCACAACAGGTAAATGTTATTGATAAACAAGGTAATTTGGTAAAGGCCATCATCGATCTTCCTTTGGTGGATAACTTGCCAACAGGTTTTAACGCAGTGGCTACAGGCCCGCGTGGGCATAGCTGGCGTAATGATGTTCCGGCTACACTGTATTGGGTGGAGGCACAAGATGGAGGTGACCCGAAAACGAAGGCAGATGTGCGCGATAAAGTTTTTGAACAAGTGGCACCGTTTACCGGAACACCCGCTGAGTTAGTAAAACTTTCACTCCGCTACAGTGGCATCACCTGGGGCAATGCGAATACCGCCTGGGTGTATGAAAACTGGTGGACAGATAGAAAAACAAGAACACATCAACTCAACCCGACAACAAAAGCGGTTAAGTTAATAGAAGATCGTTCGAGTGAAGATGTTTACACCGATCCGGGAAATGTACTGACAGAATGGAATGCATTCGGAAGATCAGTGATGATGGTTCGCGAGAATACTGTTTGGTTAACTGGAGAAGGTTCTTCACCAGAAGGAGATATGCCTTTTCTGGATAAGATGGATTTGACATCTGGTAAGAAAACGAGATTGTGGAGATGTGTAGCACCTTATTATGAAAGTGTAAGCACCGTGCTGGACCCTAAGAAAAATATTTTCATTACTTCGCGCGAATCCCTAACAGAAAATCCTAATTATTATATCCGTTCAGGTAAGTCAGTAACACAACTGACAGCTTTTGCACATCCTTATCCATCTATTAAGGAAGTAAAGAAGCAAGTATTGAAATACAAGCGCGATGATGGTGTTGACCTTACCGCCAACTTATACCTACCCGCTAATTATAAAAAAGAAGATGGCCCTTTGCCAACTTTCTTGTGGGCTTACCCGGCAGAATTTAAATCTTCTGCCAATGCAGGTCAGGTAAAAGGTTCTCCTTACACTTTTCCACGCATTGGTTGGGGTAGTGCTATTTTTTGGGTGTCACGTGGCTATGCTATTCTGGATAATGCCTCAATTCCTATTATCGGTGAAGGTGATAAAGAGCCTAATGATACCTATATTAAACAATTAGTGGCGAGTGCAAAAGCCGCTATTGATTATGGTGCATCTTTGGGTGTGGTAGATCCAACCAGAGTTGCAGCCGGTGGACACTCTTATGGCGCCTTCATGACAGGCAATTTATTAGCACACTCTGATTTGTTCAAAGCAGGCATCGCACGCAGTGGTGCTTACAACAGAACTTTAACACCTTTTGGTTTTCAGGCAGAAGAAAGAACCTATTGGGAAGCACCACAAGTGTATTTCGATATGAGTCCTTTCTCTTTTGCTGATAAAATTAAAGAACCAATTTTATTGATCCATGGCGAAGCTGATAACAACTCAGGTACCTTCCCTGTGCAAACAGAACGTTTTTATAATGCATTAAAGGGCCACGGTGCTACAACACGTTTTGTATTACTGCCTTACGAAAGCCATGGCTACCAGGCCAAGGAAAGTCTGCTGCATATGTTGTGGGAGATGGATACCTGGTTAGAGAAGTATGTGAAGGGAACGAAATAGTTCGCTGTATATCCCAGGCTAAAAGAAAAGGCTGTCCCTTTGTGGAGACAGCCTTTTTATTTTATTAAGATAAGTAACTACTCTACTAACTTGGCAAAGCGTTCACCCTCTGGCTTAGATTTTAAAGATGCTAATGTGGCATCGTAGGCAACCTTGTCGCCTACATCTTTATAAGCGCATAAAAGCACAAAATTGAGGAGCGGCTCATTAGTTGTATTTTCATATTTGCTCTTTTCTTCAGTGAGGTTGGCAATTATTTTTTTAGATCTTCCCCTGATGATTCCATTTAACGATGACCAAAGCTCAATTTCATTCAACTCAGTTTCATTACTTGCTTTCTTGCTAGCCTTTTTGAGATAACGCTCACTTTCTTGTATAAACGATTGCTGAAGCGCAGCATGTTTAACCGCTTTGCTTAAGTCCTGATAAGCCAATGCAATATCCTTGGCCTGCTGTAGATTCAATTCCTGTTTATGCTGTTCTTGTTGAATTTGTTCGTACAAGGCAGAAGCATCAGCGGGTATATTCTCAATAAATTTAAGGAGATCCGATTTGGAACTATAGCCCACATAAGAGTTAATCACCCTGCCTTTATAATCCATTAAAATTAGATTGGGTATAGAACGAATGCCGTATTCAGCTGCGAGTGCTTTTTCAGAATCGATATCAATTTTCAGGGGCACAAAATTGAGCTTTATTTTTTGTGCCTCAGCGGTGCTCCATACTTCTGCGTCCATTTTTTTACAAGGGCCGCACCAGGTTGCCCAGAAGTCAACAAGAATAAGCTTGTTACCTGCCTTGGCCGCACCTTGAGCAAGTTCAAAGTTACTTAACCAGCCACTCTGAGCATATCCGTTAAGGCAGACCAGACAGCAAATAATAAGTGAATACAACGAGAGTTTTGTCTTCATGTTATGTAGGTTTTAATAATTGAAATTAAGGATTAAACAGAAATAGTAAAAATTCAGAAACGTGTATTAAGAAAACTTAATGTACACTTAAGTAAGTTTTTAAGTTGGTAAACTAATGTTGTAGTATGAAAGTAAGGTTACTACTATTAACGCTGAGCATTTACTTATATAATTCGGACGTTTCCATTGGGCAACAGGCTGCTGAGATTAAGGAGTTTCAGGGTACAATTAAAGAGTTTGATACCGGTTATTATTTTGCCTACGAATACCTTATGCTAGAAACTAAGGAGGGGCTGGAGCGCTTTCAATTCTATCCTTACTATGGTGAGCTGATCAAACAGAATTTTGCTGAAGGAGACCAGGTTTCAGTCAAAGTAAAGATTAACAATAAAATGCGAGATGGATTCGCGAAGCTGTCTGAGGAACAAAGGAAAAAAACATTCTTTTTCAGACGAGAAAATATTGTTGAGATAAAGATTAAAAATGAATGGATATTACTTCCTGTACAGCAGGAAACCTTTGACAGACCGGCTTATAAAACCTTTTTGGATCAAAAGATTATTGACTTCTATATTTATGATGATTTTAAAACAGCAGCTATTTTCAAAGATGGCTTAATCGGTTTTTCTGGCGGGATGGGTAAATTTTTTGATCCGCTGAAGAATTCAAAAATCGGTGACAACTTTTCATTTACTGGGTATTACTTGCCTGTTAGAAAGGGTTATGTTTATCCTATTAAATTTGACATTAAGAATGTATATACAATAACACCCTTGGTTAAGAGAGAGGTTCATCTTATGTCCTACCTATACAAACAAAATCATGTTTGTATAGGTGCCAAATTTTTAACAAAAGATGAGAGCGCTATCGTTTCCTTTCCTAGCGACAAAGCAAAGGAGATTCAACAATTCATTCGTCCTGAGGTTCCTCTTACTATTTATCATGGTGCGTATAATTCTGAGGGGCTGTTAGAGGGGCCCGAACTACACGCATTGATTCAAGGGAGCGATACCTTGTTATTACACAGATTCAATTTTTATGGAGGATCAGACGTAACTCATGAACATAAACCAGTAGAGTTTGAAGGAAAGATCAAAGATTTTGTAAAAACAAATAAGGGTAGAATAGTTGGTCTTATTGTTGATCATAAGTTTTTTGTTGAAATTGATCCGCGTTTGGAAAAACAGATTGGTACTTTATTGAAAAGAGGTTTGCAGATTGCAGTGGATGGGAGTGAACGTATTAAAAAATCAGGCGAAGTTTACAGTAAAGATTACAGGATAGTGACGCCTGGGAAAGTAACAATTGATGGCAAAACCTTTTCAATCAACCCATTACCCTGACCCCATGCTGAAAATTCTCTTAATAGAAGACGAGCCAAGGCTCAATGAACACCTGCGCAACGGTTTGGTGCAACAAGGATATTTGGTAGATGTCGCTTTTAGTGGGAGTGAAGGTTTGGAAATGGCATCCGCAAACCAATACGATTTACTTGTATTGGACGTAATGCTACCCGGACAAAGTGGTTTTGACGTATTGGACAATCTGAAAAGATTTAATGTTCAGGTGCCTGTTATTATTATCAGCGCATTAAGTAACTCAGAACGGGTAATTGAAGGACTCGATAAAGGCGCGATAGATTATATTAAAAAACCTTTTGACTTTGGTGAGTTTCTGGCGCGTATCCGAGCGGTGACGCGTAAACCAGGAAGTCGTAATTACACCTATTATCGCGTAGGTGATTTAGAGATGGATTTACTGAGCAGAAAGGTAATCCTTCAAAAAAACGAATTAATGCTTACTAAGCGCGAATTCATGTTGCTTGAACTTCTCCTGATCAATTGTAACCGGGTTTTGTCAAAAACGGAAATTGCAGAGAAAGTATGGGAAGTGAACTTCGATATGAGCAGTAATGTGATTGAAGTGCACCTCTCGCAACTCAGAAAAAAGTTATCAGATACAATTATTCGCACCAAAGTGGGTATGGGTTATTATATTGAGGGAGAATTGATCCGTCAATAATGTTAAACTTTTTCAAAAGCATAAGAGCAAAAACAGCCATACTCTTTTTTCTGGTTTTTCTGATTGTGATTTTGCCAGTGCATTGGCTTGTCTACAAAAAAATCGAATCTGCCCTTAGTGAAACAAATAAAAGAGAATTAACGACTGAAGCAGAAAAACTATTAAGTCAGGTAAGACTTGACCCATTAACGATCCCGATTCCGGCAGAAGGTTTTGTAATGAAGGTTCAGTTTCAGCGAACTATACAGTTTGAGACCATCTTCAGTTCACCTGATTTTCCTGAAATGGAGGCACTGAATTATTTACAAGACATAACCTATGCTGATACTTTTGAAGTTGTTAATGTTAGCAAACCCCTCCAACAGCAAGAAGTAAATCTTATACTCTCACTTGGAAGAAGTGGCACAGTATTTCAAGATCAACTTAGTTCGCTTCAGTTTTATCTCTTTGCTGCAATTGCCATGGCCATTGCTTCAGCGGGAGTGCTGGTTTTTTTCGCTTCAGGGCTTATACTAAAACCTATTAAAAAAATAGCTCATGCTTCGTCTTTAGTAAATTCTTCTAAAGACATCAGCCTGATTCCATTACCAGATACAAACGATGAGAGCAAGCAGCTGGCCGAATCCATCAACAGCATGTTGGAACGCATTCGGCAGTCAGCCAATGCACAAACAAATTTTTTTGCCTCAGCAGCACATGAGTTAAGAACACCACTTGCTGTCATGAAAGCAGAATTGACCATGGCAAACAGCGAAGGTTCAGCAAACCGCATCAGTTCTTTGCTACACGAAGTTGAGCGCCTTGAACGGGTTATTCATGACTTTCTGTTAATCAGTGAGCTTAAGGCGGACATACTCACCATTAGAAAGTCAAAGGAATCACTAGACGAGTTGATTTACACTTCGCTAAAGAAAATTAAATATACAAGCGAAGCATATAGTACAAGTGTTCAATTGATGATTGATGAAAGCGTTGAGAATTTTGAAGCCATGGTAGATGCTGATAAAATGGAAACGGTAATAGCCAATTTAATCGAGAACGCCATCAAGTACGCTCCACGTCATTCAACTGTAACCGTTTACCTTACCAAAACAGAAGATCATTTTTTGCTTAGCGTTCGCAATCCGATAACTGCTGTTATCCATCAGCCGGAATTATTTCTACAGGAGTTTAAAAAATCAAGCGACCTGAGCTCAGGCCTGGGAATGGGTTTATGGATTTGCGATCAGATAGTAAAGCTTCAAGGTTTTAAGTTGAGCCTGGAAAGTCAGCAGCATGAATTTACCGCCAGCCTGAGCATAAAAATATAAGCCAGGTAAAATCGCCTGAAAAGCCCTTCTTTAGCTATTTTTGCAGTCCGAAAAACCGATTTTGAAGGGAGCAATGGAAAACATCCGCAATTTCTGCATAATAGCCCATATTGACCACGGTAAAAGCACCTTGGCTGACCGTTTATTAGAGTTTACTGGCACCGTTACAGACCGTGAAATGCAGGCACAAGTGCTTGATAACATGGATCTGGAGCGTGAAAAAGGTATTACAATCAAGTCGCATGCCATCCAAATGAATTACAAACTGGATGGTAAGGATTATGTGTTAAACCTGATTGATACCCCCGGTCACGTTGACTTTTCCTATGAAGTATCTCGTTCCATTGCTGCCTGCGAAGGCGCTTTGTTAATTGTGGATGCCAGCCAGGGAATTGAAGCACAAACTATTTCCAACTTATACCTGGCTTTAGAAAACGACCTGGAGATTATTCCGGTGTTAAACAAAATCGATCTTCCACACGCCATGCCCGAAGAAGTAACGGATGAGATTGTGGAAATGATTGGCTGCAAGCGTGAAGATGTGATCCATGCCAGCGGCAAAGAGGGTATTGGTATTGAAGATATTCTTAAAGCCGTTGTTCATCGCATCAAAGCACCTAAGGGAGACCCAAAGGCGCCCTTGCAAGCAATGATTTTCGATTCTGTATTTAACTCATTCAGAGGTATTGAAGTTATTTTCCGGGTGGTGAATGGCACGATCAGAAAAGGCGAGAAAGTAAAATTTGTCAGCACAGGGCAGGAGTACAACGCAGATGAAATTGGTATCCTTAGACTCAATCAGCAACCCTGCAATGAGATCAGCGCTGGTAATGTAGGCTATCTTATTTCAGGTATTAAAGTAGCAAAAGAAGTACATGTTGGGGACACTATTACAAATGCAAATAATCCTGGTGAATCGCTGGGAGGATTTCAGGAAGTAAAGCCCATGGTATTTGCCGGTATCTATCCCGTTGATACAACTGAATTTGAAGAGTTGCGTGCTTCTATGGAGAAGTTGCAATTGAATGATGCTTCCCTGGTTTGGGAATTAGAAACCTCCGCGGCCCTTGGTTTTGGTTTCCGTTGCGGATTCCTGGGTATGCTCCACATGGAGATTATACAAGAGCGTTTGGAGCGTGAGTTCAACATGACGGTAATTACAACTGTACCCTCTGTACAGTTTAAGGCATTCCTAACCGATGGATCACAAGTTGATATCAATGCTCCGTCAGAAATGCCTGATCCTACCAAGATGGATTACATTGAAGAGCCTTATATTAAAGCACAGATCATCAGTAAGTCAGAATACATTGGAGCCATCATTGGCCTGTGTATGGATAAGCGTGGTATTATTCTTAATCAAAACTACCTGACCACAGATCGTGTGGAAATGACTTTTGAAATGCCCTTATCTGAAATTGTATTCGATTTCTTTGATAAACTAAAATCAATCTCCCGTGGGTATGCTTCCTTGGATTATCATTTAATTGGTTTCCGTGAATCAGACATGGTGAAATTGGACATTATGTTGAATGGTGAGAAAGTAGATGCCTTGAGCGCTATTGTTCACCGCGGCAAATCACAAGAGTGGGGAAGAAAACTTTGCGAGAAACTAAAAGAGTTGATTCCCCGTCAGATGTTTGAGATTGCAATTCAAGCGGCTATCGGACAAAAAATTGTTTCGCGCGAAAACATCAGTGCAATTCGTAAAAACGTAATTGCCAAGTGTTATGGTGGTGATATTTCACGTAAACGTAAGTTGTTGGAAAAGCAGAAGAAGGGTAAGAAGCGTATGCGCCAGATCGGTACGGTAGAGGTGCCGCAAGAAGCCTTTATGGCGATTTTGAAGATTGAGTAATTTATTCAACCGTCCTCTCCTCGGTCTGTGTCCTCACAGACCGAAACACAATAGTTGTAAAAAGTTAAAAATAGTAAGCGCTTTCAAAATGTGTAGCCGATGACAGAAACAACAACATATACGCTAATCGATGGTCGTAAAATTTCTGCTGATATAAAGGAAGAGATTTCAGCAAAGGTGGCTGAACGCAAGGCACAGAATAAAAAGATACCTCATCTTGCCATTATTTTAGTTGGGGATGATGGTGCAAGCCAAACCTATGTAGACCATAAAGTTAAAGCGTGTAAGGCTGTTGGGTTTCATTATACCATGATGCGTTTTGCGGATACCATCAGTGAAGAAAAACTGATGAAGCACATCGATCACGTTAATAATGATGACGATGTTGATGGCTTCATTGTGCAATTACCACTTCCTGAGCACATTTCTGTTGAGAAAATAACAGAGAAGATTCGTTCCGATAAAGATGTAGATGGCTTTACTAATCATAATTTTGGTAGCATCGTTTCTAAAAATCCTTTAATCATGCCAGCTACACCTTTTGGTGTAATGGAATTATTGCGCAGGTACAACATTGAAACCGAAGGAAAGCATGCCGTGGTAGTCGGTGCCAGTCGTTTAACAGGTGCACCCTTAAGCATGATGTTGACGGAGCAAGGTCATGCAACAGTAACTATCTGTCATAAGTACACAAAAGATATTAATACCTACACTCGCAGTGCTGATATTTTGATTACAGCAGTTGGTAAACCAGGTTTGATAACTGCAGACATGGTGAAAGAAGGTGCCGTTGTTATCGACATAGGTACAACACGTGTTGAAGGCCCTCAGTTTAAAAATGGATTTGCATTAAAAGGCGATGTAGATTTTAAAGCAGTGGCAGCCAAAGCGTCTTACATTACACCAGTGCCTGGAGGTGTAGGTCCTATGACCATTGCTTCATTGCTACTGAATACCTTGCGCGCGACTGAAAATAGAAATCCTTAACAATTTCAAATTTGAAATTTCAAATTTAGAATGAGCACCAGAATCCCGATTTCAACAACCGAGCTCCCCTTGATGGAAGACTTCTACACCATACAAGGTGAAGGGTTCTATCAGGGACATGCAGCTTATTTTATTCGCCTCGGTGGATGCGATGTAGGTTGTGTCTGGTGCGATGTGAAAGAATCATGGGATGCAGAAGCACATCCGCAGGTTTCGGTTAAGGAAATAGCAAAACGTGCTGCAAAAAGCGGAGGAAAGATAGCAGTGGTAACCGGGGGAGAACCTGTTATGTATGAACTTACACCTTTAACGGAAGCCCTACGGGCAGAAGGTTTACTAACGAATATTGAGACATCAGGTGTTTACCCACTCACTGGCTATTGGGACTGGGTGTGTTTTTCACCAAAAAAATTCAAGGCACCACATCCATCTATTTACACGAAAGCAGATGAACTTAAAGTAGTCATTTATAATAGGTCCGACTTTTTTTGGGCAGAAGAGCATGCTGCACTGGTACGGCAAGGTTGTCAGTTATTTCTTCAGCCTGAGTGGTCAAAAGAAAAAGAAATGCTTCCATTGATTATTGAGTACGTTAAATCTAATCCGCAGTGGCAGGTTTCACTGCAAGTACATAAGTACATGAACATTCCATAAGACTGCCTCGCAGATCTTGACCATGACACAACAACATTTTATCGATCAAGTAAACGAATGGGGCGCTGCGCACACACCATTTTTTTTCATGATTGATTTTGAAATGAGGCGTCCGCAGGTTTTCAAGCTAAGTGAATTAGATGAGGTCGAGATAAAAATATCCTTTCCGGGTTTTACAAATAGCCAATCCTCTACAGCACTCGTTAATAAATTAATCTTAAGGAGTGCCCCTATTTCACTTACGCAATACACGAAAAAATTTGAGCTGGTAGCTAAGCACCTGGCATATGGTGATTCTTTCCTGACTAACCTCACCATTAAAACAGAGATTGAAACTAATTTAAGTCTTGATGAAATTTACACTTTGGCATCAGCCCCATACAAACTTTGGTATAAAAATGAACTGGTCGTGTACTCACCGGAATCATTTGTAAAGATTATTGACGGTAAGATATTCTCTTATCCGATGAAGGGAACAATTGATGCCGCAGTTGAAAATGCAGAGCAAAAGATTCTAACCGATGAGAAAGAGTTGGCAGAACACGTTACCATTGTGGATTTGATTCGCAACGATCTTAGTATGGTGGCTGATAATGTTGAAGTAAAACGCTTTCGCTTTATCGATAAAATCAAAACGCAGCATAAAAACCTTTTGCAAGTAAGCTCTGAAATTACAGGGGATCTACCGCTTGATTATTCAAATAGATTAGGTAGTTTAATATGGCAATTACTACCGGCAGGCTCCATCAGCGGAGCACCTAAGAAAAAAACGGTTGAAATCATTAAACAGGCAGAGGAGGAGGAGAGAGGTTTTTACACAGGTGTAATGGGTTACTTTGACGGCACGAATCTTGATAGTGCAGTAATGATTCGTTGCATTGAAAATAAAAACGGACAACTCTTCTATAGAAGTGGAGGAGGTATTACAACACAAAGTGATTGCGAACAAGAATATAAGGAAGCCTTAGCTAAAATTTATGTCCCTGTTGTTTGAAAGCATACGCGTAGAGGATGGTAAATTTCAGAACCTCGTTTACCACGAGCAGCGCATGAAGCGTTCTTTGCATGCACTATATGGCATAGATGAACCTTTCGACCTGGAAGAAGAGCTGAGTAATATTCCACTTGAGACCACAGGCTTGTTTAAATGCAAACTTATTTATGATGATATCAGCAGAAATATAGAATTGACTGAATATAAACCCAGAGAAGTCAAGAGCTTAAAAATAGTAGAACACAATCGCATCAATTACGAATTCAAGTATAGTGATCGGAAATTACTGGATCACCTCTTTTCACTGCGTGAGGAATGTGATGATGTATTAATATTAAAAAGAGGCATGGTTACAGATACCTCTTATGCAAACATAGCCTTTAAGCGAGAGAATAAGTGGTATACACCCTGGCAACCTCTCCTGAAAGGAACCATGCGCCAACAATTACTCGAGTTTGAAAAAATTCAGGAAGAGGAGATTTCAAGAAGTGATATAAAAGACTTTGAGACTTGTAAAATCTTTAATGCGATGCTGCGTTTTGAGAGTGAAGAGATTGCTATCAATAACATAGTTTTTTAGATTTACACATGCGTTGCTTACTGATTTTTATTTTTCTATTTAGCCTTACTCAGCTAAATGCTCAACCCGCCCTCCATACAAAATCCAAGAAGGCTATTGAATTTTATAATGCTGCAGATAACTTTAGGGTGCGTGGCCAGTATAAACAAGCAATTGACATGCTGGAGCAGGCGATCGAAAAAGATAAAAACTTTATTGAGGCCTATTTTCGACTTGGGCAAACCTTTAAGTCATTTAAACAGTATCCTAAGTCAATAGAGTATTTTGAAAGAGGAATGGCCATCGAAAAAGATGAGCGCATTAACAGACCCTTTTGGTATGAATTAGGTGAAGTGTATTTTCTGTCGGGTAACTATGAGGGTGCTGCAAAATTATTAAATCAATACATTCAAGCAGAAGTTCCTTCTTTTCAGAACAAAGCACGATTTGATAATGCAAAAAAAATTATTGATAACGCGGAATACGCAAAAAAGAATCAACAGCTAGCGAAAGATTTCAAGCAACAGGCGCTTAGTGATACGGTTAATTGTTTCACTATGCAATATTTCCCTGTACTCACAGCGGATCAGCAAACTTTAATTTACACACGCAGAGAGGGCAATAACAATTCTGATGATGAAGATATTGTCATATCAAAAAAAGATGAACGTGGCAGATGGCTTGCGCCAGTCTCAATTTCTGAAAATATAAACTCTTCATTAAACGAAGGCACCAGTGCTATTTCTGCAGATGGAAGAAAACTAATCTTTACTTCTTGTGTTGGTCGTGACGGTTGGGGAAGTTGCGATTTGTATGAGAGTAATAAAGTGGGTGAACATTGGTCTGCGCCAAAAAATCTGGGGCAATTGGTAAACTCTTCTGATTGGGAATCGCAACCCAGTTTATCCGCTGATGGGCGTACGCTATATTTTGTTTCAGATCGAAAGGGAGGAATAGGCAGAAGAGATATCTGGATCAGCACACTTGATGTAAAAGGGAATTGGACAAGGGCACGCAATCTGGGCAAAGAGATCAATACAGTGTACGATGAAATTTCACCCTTCATTCATGTTAATAATTCAACATTATACTTTGCGACTAACGGGCTCACAGGTTTCGGGGGTTATGATATTCATTATACAGAGCGGGATACTAATGGTAAATGGGCAGCACCGGTAAATATGGGCGCGCCCATCAACAACCATGAAGATCAGTTTTCGCTTTTTATTACAGCCGATGGCGAGAAAGCATTTTACTCCCACGAGTCTTTGGGAGAAAATGGTCAGTCCTTCAGTAAATTATATGAAGTAGTTGTGCCAGAATTGCAACGACCACGAAAAACGAATTTTGTTAAGGGAATTATTACCGATAAAGAGAGTGGTAAGCCATTATTGGCATCAGTGGAACTTATTAATATAGACAGAGATACGTTAGAAGCATTTACAAAATCAGACTCCATCAGCGGAGCCTACCTGATGGTTTTAACTAAAGGTTCAAGATATGCACTCTATATTAACAAGCAAGATTATCTTTTTAAAAGTCTGAGCTTTGACTTTATAGATGATCGACCGAATGAACCAATTGTAATTAATATCGAGTTAGAAAAAATTAAAGCCGGATCGGTCACGGTTCTTAACAATATCTTTTTTGAATTTGATAAATATGACCTGACACCCAACTCACTTCCTGAATTGGATAAAGTTGTTAGGTTTTTGCTGAACGACACAAAAGCATCCATCGAAATTGGTGGTCACACTGATTCTATAGGTGGTGAAGCTTACAATAAACAGTTGTCTGAGAAGCGCGCAAGTACCGTTGCGGCTTATTTGATTAAAAAAGGCGTACCCCAAAAGAGGGTATTTTACAAAGGATATGGCTCATCCAAGCCTATAGCCTCAAATTCTACCGAAACAGGGCAAAAACTCAATAGAAGAATAGAATTTAGCATTTTGTAATGTTTTATTCGGTATTTTAATCAATCAATTCTACCATATTTTGTTTTAAAAGGTTATGGCGCTTGAACGTTTTGTTATATTTTTGACGTTATCATAATCTAAACTTAAAACTAAATCTATGAGGAGAGTTTTACTATTGCTTACTGCCTCTTTGGTGTTGGTCACTTCGGCCTTCGCTCAGGAGCGGACAGTTACAGGTAAAGTTACATCTGCTGAAGACGGCAGTGCTTTACCCGGGGTAAACGTGGTGTTAAAGGGAACCACTACAGGTACCGTTACAGATGTTGACGGTAATTACAAGATTTCAGTGCCTGCAGAGGGCGGAACCTTGGTTTTTTCATTTATTGGTCTAACCACTTCAGAAATTGGTATCGGTTCAAGACAAACTGTTGATGTTCAAATGGCTGCTGATGTAACGCAGCTTTCTGAAATTGTTGTTACTGGTTACGGTACAACGTTAAAGAAAGAGTTCTCCGGCTCATCTGCAACGATTAGTACTGAGGATATATCTAAAATCCCCGCACTATCAGTAAACCAAGTGCTTCAAGGACAGGCAGCAGGTGTTTTTGTAACATCTAACTCTGGTGCTCCAGGTGGTGGTATTTCAGTAAGGGTTCGTGGTCAATCAACAATTAACGGAACATCTGATCCTTTGTATGTGATTGATGGTGTACCTGTTATCGCTGGTAATATTAGCCAGGATGGTTTTGGTGGTCAGGAGCAAAATGCTTTGGCTGGTTTAAACCCTCAGGATATCCAAAGCATCGAGGTATTAAAGGATGCCTCTACAACGGCTATTTATGGTACTCGTGGTGCTAATGGTGTAGTTTTAATTACAACCAAAAGAGGTCAAACTGGAAAGTCAACAATCAACGTAAATGTTTGGACTGGTTTTGCGGAACCAACAAATACAGTTGATATCGTCTCTTCACGTGAATGGGTTGATATTAAAAACGAAGCGCGTGTTACGGCAGGCTTAACTCCTCTGGCTGATAATGCTTACTTCGGATGGAATGGCGTAACAGATACTGATTGGGTTGAAGAAGTATTCAGAAAAGCTAAAATCAGTGAATACCAACTTAACATGAGTGGTGGTGATGAAAAAACACGTTACTACTTCAGTGGTAGCTACCGTGACGAAGAAGGTACCATTATCGGATCAGGTTATAAAAGAGGTACCATGCGTTTGAATTTAGATCACAAAGCCACTGAGGTTTTCAGCTTTGGAACAAGTCTTTCTGTTTCAAGTGACTTAAATCAGCGTATCCAAAATGACAATAACATTTATGGTATCTACTCAGCAGCCATATTAACACCACCACTTCGCCCTGTAAGAGATGAGGATGGTGAATATGTTGATGCGTTGCCATCATTTAACACTAACCCTGTGCGTGACGCCTTATTGCCACGTTTTGACAACAAATCGATTAAATTCATTGGTAATTTTTATACCGACTTTAAATTGATGGAAGGCTTGAATTTCAGAACTGACTTCTCTTACGACTATAACACAATTACTGAAGATCATTATCTGCCTGCAAGTACTGCCATTGGTCGTCCAATTGGTGATGCTAACTTTAACTTCCGTTCAGTTGGGACTTATATTATTGAACCAACTTTACGCTATGCTAAGAACATAAACAGCACACACAGCATTAATGCTGTGGCAGGTCTTACTTTCCAGGATCGCAAGCAGTTCGAAAGTATTGTACGTGGTACAGGCTTTGCTAAAGAGCAGTTGACATATATTACTTCTGCCGCAACCATTTATGGTGGAACTTCAAATGCTAATGAGTATTCAATCAACTCAGCTTTTGGTCGTGTCAACTATGCATTTAAAGAGAAATACCTGGCTTCAGTTTCTGTTCGTAGAGATGGTTCTTCTCGCTTCGGTGATAACTATAAGTTCGGTACTTTCTATGCATTCTCTTTGGGATGGAATTTCTCAGAAGAAGCATTTATGGATGGTCTCTCATTTGTTACACTTGGTAAGTTGAGAGCCAGCTATGGTACAACTGGTAATGATGGTATAGGTAACTTCCGCTACGTAGGTGCGTGGGGCGGTGGTGCTAACTACCTGGATAATCCAGCCTTTACACCAACACAGATTGCTAACCCTGACTTAAAGTGGGAGCAGACCAAAACAACAGACATTGGTTTAGAGTTGTCTTTATTTGAAAGTAGAGTTGACTTAAATGTCGGCTACTTCATGAGAAATACTGAAGATCTTCTGTTCTTCGCGCCACTTCCTCAATCAACTGGTTTCAATGGTGTTTGGGAAAACTTTGGTGAAATTGAGAACACAGGTCTTGAGATTGAATTGGGAGGTACTGTAGTAAATACCAGCTCAGGATTCAACTGGAGAATTAACGGTAACGTTTCGTTTTTGAAAAACGAGGTAGTTTCACTTGTTAACGAAAACCTTGTTAGATCAGGTTTTGCCAGCATTTATAAAGTAGGGCTTCCTTTGAATACCTTCTACGGTCTTAAATTCTTAGGTGTTGACCCTGCCACTGGTGAGTCTATCTTCCAGGATACAAATAATGACGGAGTAGTTAACATCAATGATGAAACAGTAATTGGTGATTATCAGCCAGAATTCCTTGGTGGTTTTACAAATACATTTACTTTCAAGGGTATTACTTTAGATGCATTCTTCCAATTTGTTCAAGGTGTTGATGTTTACAATAACACACTTCAATTCACAACAAACCCTGCAGCAAACTGGGGTATGTCTACTGAAATGAGAAGACGTTGGAGAAATCCAGGTGATATCACTGATATCCCAAGACCATCTACTGTAGCAGGTCTTAATGGTTCTGATAACAGCAGATTCTTGTCAGACGGTTCTTACATGCGTTTGAAAAACATTACACTTTCTTATGATTTACCAAAGAACATTGTTTCTAAGGCTAAGCTAAGAAGTGTACGAGTGTATGCAACAGGTTCTAACCTACTGACCTTCACTGCTTATAACGGTGCTGATCCAGAGGTGAGTACTTTTGCAAATACAAATACTGCTGCGGGTACAGACTTCTTGACATTCCCTCAGAGCAAAGTTTATCAGTTCGGTATAAACATTGGATTTTAATTGAAACAATATGAAGAAATTTAAAATATTAACCCTGCTGCTGGCTTTAACAGCTTTTGGGTGCGAAGACTATCTTGATAAGTCTCCTTATGATATTATCACAGATGATATCGTAATATCCTCTGCTGAAGATGCAGAATCAGTGCTACTAGGAGCTTACAGTGCTATACAAAGTGTAGAAGCTTATGGTAACCAGATCGTAGGCAGTACAGGTATGCTAAGTGATGAGCTTGTGCACACAGGTTCATTCCCTACTGTAGCTGAGATGGATAATAACGCAGTGCTTTCCAATAACGTAACCATTCAAAATTTATGGGCAGCGTATTATGCGGGAATTTACATCACAAACATTGTGATTGAGCGCGTTGAATTAATTGAAATTGATCAGGAGTTCAAGAATCAATTGATAGGTGAGGCAAAATTCTTGCGTGCGCTTATGCACTTCGATTTAGCAAAACTTTTCGGAGGAATACCCTATGCTTCAACTTCAAGCTTAGCAACATTGCGTACAATTGATCGTACAGATATTGCAACTGTTTACAGCAACCTAATAGCTGATTTGAACGAATCTGCTACGCTTTTGGATGGTGTTGATCATGGTAATAAAAACAGAGCTAACGAGTGGGTGGCAAAAGCATTGCTGGCAAGAGTATTACTCTATAGTGGTAATGCTACACAGGCAGGAGTAGTTGCCAATGATGTAATAGTGAATGGCCCATACTCTTTAGAGGCTAACTATGCAGATGCATTTGTTGGTGGTTCTGATGAAGCAATATTTGAAGTTTTCTTTAGTGTACAAGATCAAAATCAAATGGCTTTCTGGTTCAGAACTGATGGTCGTTATGAATATGGTCCAAGCCCTGAAATTCAGGCTGCGTTTGAAGCAGGTGATGACAGAGCAGCCATGATTGCCCCAGTGGGTGATGGCCGTTTCCAAGTAGCAAAATACACTGATAGAGCTACAGGAACTGACCAAACTCCGGTGTTGCGTTTATCTGAGATGTACTTGATCAGAGCAGAAGCTAATATTGGTTCAGCAACTGCAGATAATGATGTTAACACAATTAGAAACAGAGCAGGTTTGGGAGATATAGCAGGTGTAACGCTTGATGATATTCTTCAGGAAAGATTCGTGGAGTTGTGCTTTGAAGGTCACCGTTGGAATGATCTGGTAAGAACAGGTCGCGCGAACACAGTAATGGCAGTTGTTAATCCAAATAACTGGCAAGCTACTGATGTATTGCTTCCAATACCTCAACGTGAAATTCAGCAGAACCCTACACTTGTAGGTAAGCAAAATCCTGGTTACTAATTTTAAACTGAAGGAAAATGAAAAAATCAATTAAACTAATGTTTAAAGCTGTTCTTCTTTCAGTAGCGGTGCTGTTTACAGCCTGTGAAGAAGAATTGACAGTATTTGAAGGACCATACCATGTAAGGTTCTCAGGAACAGGTGCTAATGTTAATGAAAACGCAACTACACAAACCACAGTTAGAATGCACTTTGCGGGTCCTGCGCCCACATCTGCAATCACTGTAGATTTTAGTGTTACCGGAGGAACCGCTGGAGTAGATTTTAACATGAGTGGAGGAACCTCTGCTACTATTCCAGCTGGCGATTTTTTTGCATCATTTACAGTTTCACCGATTAATAATCAGACTGCTTCTGGTAACAAAACAATCGTTTTTGAAATAACTAGTGTTTCAGGAGGAAATAGTGCAGGTCTTGGCCTTGTAGGTAAGAAATACACTTATACGATCGTTGATGACGACTGTCCTTTTGAGGCAGAGAATTTCACTGGAACTTATGACTGCGATGAACCAGGATACGGTGAGTACGAAGTTTCACTAGAGGCTGGCGATGAACCAAATACAATTGTCGTTACTAATTTCTGGGATTATGGATCAACTTCAATAGTAGTGGTTTTTGATCCTAACACTAATGTTGTTACAGTCCCTGATCAACCAATTGGTTTGAATGCTGGTGGATCTCCGCTTCACGCAGTTGGTAGTGGTACGTATACTGCTTGTAATGGAAACTTCCAGTATGATTACACTGTTTACAGACCGAGTGATGGAGCCGTTTTTGATGAGAATACTCACACCTACACTAGACAATAAATTCTAATTAATGCAAAAAGCATTTACCGATTTTCGGTAAATGCTTTTTCTTTTTTATATCGCTATGAAAAAAATACTTTTTGCTCTTGCTTTTCTTTTAACGTCTTATTTTTCTTTTTCTCAAAATGTATACTCTTCCGGTGCTGGTGGAGCCATGCTCTACCTTAAGCCAATGAAAAGTGGTCCACCTCCAGGTTTAAAAAGAGGAAGTTATGTAGGTGTCCATATTTTAGGCGATACCATCAGCCAATTAATGAATTCATTTGAAAAAAATTACGTTTATTATAAACAGTCGTCAGGCGCGTACCCGGTTGAAGAAAAGGTGGTATTAAAAACAGCACTCTATAAAAAAATTAAATCTTTCAATGAGTATGTCACAGACCTGCATACAAATGGAAAGGTCACAAGAGATGAAGCCTCTTCCCGGTTAAACAAGGTGTTGACAGTTGGTATTAAACTGATGAACTACGACACTAAACAGGTTGAGAAGGATGTTAAGAAGTTAAGCCAACCTGATGAATTTGAGAAGTACCTAGGCTCCATTGTGTTTAACTAGGCTACAGCAATTCGAAATTAGATTTAGTTGATAAGATGATGAGAAAATATTTTTTGATAACGCTGTTGTTTGTTTTTGTTTCTTCACAACTGTTTGCGCAGATCGAAATAAGAACGGGAAATGTGATTGAATGCGAAGTTAACAAGACGCCATCATCATTCGGTTTAAATAAACTTAACCGCATCAACTCGTTAACAACTCTCAAAAATTCTACGGCACGAACAAATGACGAAGAACCAATATTTGATGTGAAGTATACAGGCTTTACAGATGAGGCAAAAGCAGCATTTCAATATGCCGTTGATATTTGGGAGAAAAACCTGAAATCAGATGTGAAGATCAAGGTCTTTGCAAACTGGGCATTTGTAGAGAATATCAATACTCTGGCCTTTGTTACACCCACAGAAGTAAAGAATTTCGATGATGCTCCAATCAGAGATTTGTGGTATCCGGTTACTTTAGCTGAAAAGCTTGCAAGAAGGGACATCAATCCAACCACTGAGGCGGATATCGTGGCAACCTTCAACAATCGCAGAACTGACTGGTATTTTGGCTTGGATGGTAATTGCCCTGCAGATAAACTCGATCTTGTTACGGTTGTATTACACGAACTTGGTCATGGCTTGGGATTCTCTGGAACGTTTCGAGTGAACAACTCTAATGGAGCTTACGGACTGAGCGATGGAAATGCTAAAATTTATGATACATACTTGCGTAACGGATCTAATCAACTTTTACTTAATTTTCAGAACGGTAGCTTTGAACTGGGGAATCAGTTAATATCTAACAGTGTGGTATTTGAAAGCCCGGTAGCTAGAGTGCTGGCTAACACTTCGGCTAACCCACGTGTTTATGCACCAAGTCCTTATGCACCAGGCTCCAGTATTTCACACTTGGATGAGGGTACGTATGAAGATACACCAAATTCGTTGATGACTCCTTTTGCGTCTTATGGTAAAGTTGCCCATGATCCAGGTCCATTGGTAAGAGGTATCTTTTATGAGATGGGTTGGTTAAATACATTTATTGATCATGAGGCATTAGGCGATCGGGAGTCAAATACTGATATCCCCTTTAGTGTTACAATTTCGCAGGACACTGCTATCATTGAGTCGTCAGTCGCTTTACACTATTCTTTCAACAACTTTAGTACAGAGTCCGTTGTACAATTATCAAGTTCAGGTAATGGTTTGTTTGGAAGTACTGTTGCACTGCCGCAAACAGATAGTGAAATCTCTTATTTCTTTACCGTTACAGATGTGCTAAACAGAAGCTTCAGACTCCCAATAGCTGACGATGCGTATTTTTCGTTCTATGTCGGTACAGATTTGACAGCACCCTCCATTACACATGTTCCCAAAGAATTTATTCTTCCAATTGATGAATCGCTCACCATTGAGGCTGCTGTAACAGACAATATTGGTATTCAGGCTGTAACAGTTGAATACAAATTAAATGAATCAGGGGAAATTCAAGTACTAAATGCAATTGACCAGGGCAACGGCCTATACGAAGTAAGTTTAGACTTACTTAACATGGGAATAGCCTCTGGTGATATTCTTTATTATAGAATTATTGCAGTTGACAATTCAAGCTCACAAAATTCAAAGACGCAGCCTGCAACAGGTTTTTATCAAGTGCCTGTTAAAATATTTGAATCAACAATTTTGTATACGGATGACTTTGCGGAAGACTTGAGTAATTTCTTTGGAGATTTCTCAATTTCAAAACCCACAGGATTTACAAACAATGCTATTCATAGCCCACACCCTTACCCGGTAAGCAATGAGCCAGGAGTCAGTATAGATTTGATGTATACGCTCTTAGTACCAATTATAGTGGATGATGAAAATACGATAATTACATTTAACGAAGTAGTACTTATTGAGCCTGGTACTGGTACAGATTATACCAATCCTTTATTTAAAGATTATGTAATAGTGGAGGCAGCTATTTCTGGCACGCAGGAATGGGTTCCAATTGTGGATGGATATGATAGTAGAGCAGCCACTAAATGGATAGACTATTATAATGGACAAATCAGCAATGGCAACTCTAATGCAATAGGTACACTTAACTATTTTATTAATAGAAGAATTGATTTACTTAATCACTTTTCACCAGGTAATGAAATTCTGATTCGATTCAGGTTGCATTCTGATGAAGTAGGTAGAGGATGGGGTTGGGCTATAGATGATCTGACCATTCAGGAAGAGGTTGTATCAGTCGAAAAGATTATTGAAACCAAAAGATATTTATTTCCTAATCCGGCCAATACCGAACTAAGATTTGAATCAGAAACAGTCTCTGAGCTTTCGGTTTATAGATTAGATGGGAGGTTGATCGGGATTTTGAACAAGAATAGTGTGGACGGATCCTTTGACATCAATAATCTACAAGCAGGTCTTTACATTGCCCGGTATAACTTAAACGGTAAAATTGTTAGCGAGAAACTTCTAATCTCAAGATGATTTTATACATGATAATATTTAATAATAGTTAGAATTATTAACATTAAAATGACTGGCAAAATCAATTATTACTTCATCTAGCTTATTAACCTTAACAATCTTAATTCTAATTGAAGACTAGTTTGACTCTATCTTAGTTATAATAAGCTAAATCAATAGCCTCTTCCAATTGATGGTGCCTGAAGTTCTGTGAGATAATTAGATTAACCCACGACTAAGCAGTAGCCATTTCTAAAAAACTAGAGAATACAAAGCAATAATCGATTATCTGTATAAAAGTAGGCCTTGTAGAAGAAGAAAGATCCAATAAATCGAACGCTCTAAATTGTCAGACAGAATAGGCAAGTTAAACGCCAAATAATATTTTGTCCAGATCATTTTGTCTTATCCATTTCCTTGTTTTAGGCCTCTAGGGGCAAATATTTTTGATTAATACCGAATAATAGGGGATAAAAGGCTATGTAAAATTACCGTAATGTTATAAGTTTGGTTCCATTAAATAACATTAACCTAAAACAAATCTATGAGGAGAGTTTTACTATTGTTTACTGCTTCTCTTGTGTTGGTAGCTTCGGCTTTCGCTCAAGAGCGGTCAGTTTCCGGACGAGTGACTTCTGCCGAAGACGGCAGTTCATTACCCGGTGTGAATGTGGTTATTAAAGGAACCACAAACGGTACAGTTACCGATGCAGACGGTAATTACAAGCTAAGTGTGTCATCTTCTGCATCAGCTTTGGTATTTTCTTTCATCGGTTTGCAATCTAAAGAGGTTGTCATTGGCGATAGAACCACAGTGGATGTTTCCTTAGCATTAGACGTTACACAACTTTCAGAAGTTGTGGTGACTGAAACTGGTTATTCCCAGGAACGTAAGTTTCTAGGATCAGCAGCCACCTTAAAGGGTGATATCGTTGAACGTACCCCCATGGGTTCTTTGGATCAGTCTCTTCAGGGAAGAATTGCCGGTGTTTTGGTAAACTCAGGAAGCGGACAGCCAGGCTCTAGCGCTAACGTTAGAATTCGCGGTGTTTCTTCAATTTCTGGTGCAGGTGCACAACCACTTTATGTGGTTGATGGAGTACCTGTACTAGGTGATTTGTCAGGTATTAACCCTAACGATATTGTTTCCACCACTGTTCTAAAAGATGGTTCTTCTGGCGCCTTGTATGGTGCTCGCGGTGCTAACGGTGTAATCGTTATTACCACTAAAAAGGGACAGTCTGGCGTAAATGCTATCGACTACAGAACTCAGGTTGGTTATTCAATGCTGCCACAGCGTTCTAATTTCGATATGATGAACACTGAGCAGACCCTTCAATATGAAGAACGTTTGGGTTTGGCGGGTGTTGGTATTACAGGACCAGGATGGATTTATTCTCCACTCCACCCTACTTACGCAGCACAAACAGAACAGGTAAAAGCTGAGCGCGATGCATTATTGGCTGGCTTCAGAGCTAATAACCTAGATTATGAAGACATCCTCTTCCGCAATGGTGTTTCTACAACCAATGAATTAGTAGCCAGAGGTGGTACAGAGGACAGCAGATATTTTGCTTCTTTTAACGTTTTTGATCAGGAAGGTTTCGCAAGAGGTTCTGATTTTACCCGTTATACAGGTCGTGTAAACATCGATCAGAAAATTGGTAAGGTTCAAATGAATTTATCTTCTACGATTGTTAGCTCAGAAACTAATAGTAACACTGGAGATGTACTTGGAAACAGTGCACTTAACCCATTCCAGATTATTTGGAGAGCAAAACCGTATGAACCAGTTTATAAAGCAGATGGCTCATTGGATTTTGGTGCAAGTACTGCCTTAGTACCCAGAACAATTGCCAATGCCATGGAACGCACTGAAAACGCTATCTATAACAGAAAAGATTTCCGCATTTTAGGGGCCCTGGCTTTTAAATATGAAATCATGAAAGGCTTGAGCGTGAGAAACAGCTTTGGTGTAGATATCAACACAGCGCAGGGTATGTATTCTATCAAGCCAAATTCATATTCAGGTTCTGTGCAGACACAAAACTCAGGTTACCATGCAGAGAATGTTCGTAATAGCGGACAAATTATCAATACAACAAGTTTAAACTATGCCAACATCATAAATGATGTACATGAATTTGAAGTAGGCGCCTACTTTGAAGCAATTAAGGTTACCAACAATGGTCTTGGTTATACTTTATTTAATTTGGACAAGCGTTTGTCAGAGACAGGACAAGGCGCAAGCAATATCCCGACAACTGCAGGTCAGACAAGCTATCCTCAGAATGGTGGAGGTGCTAAATCACAATATGGTATCCGTTCTTATTTTGCTACAGGTCGTTACACTTACAACGATAAGTATACAGTAAACTTTAACGTAAGAAATGACGGTACATCGCGCATTTTAAATGATGCCAATAAAGAAATCCTTACCTGGTCAGCTGGTATTGGTTGGGATGTAACGAATGAATCTTTCATGCAGTCACAAAATATTGTTACTGATTTAAAGGTAAGAGCTACGTATGGAGAAGTACCAAACATTGGTAGTATCCCTGGTGCAAACTTCGGTCTTCCTGGTGGATTGTTTAGTGTGCCTAACTACTTAGGTCCGCAATTACCGTCTTTCGGTGCAAGCACTGCTTTTGCTGGCTCATCAATCCCTGGCCTTGTTCCAACAACACCAGGTAATCCTAACTTGAAAATCGAAACAGTACAGAAATATAACGTTGGTTTTGATGTGGCCTTGTTTAACAGAGCAAACTTAGTGGTGGATTTATATCAGAATACTACCATTGATTTGTTTGTGAATCAGCCATTAGGCGCAACAACAGGTTTTGGTGGTACATCTCTTCCAGTTAATGCTGGTAGAATGTCAAATAAAGGTATAGAGATTACCTTAAGTGGTGATATTTATAAGAGAGGAGATTTCTCTATTGATGCTAACTTTAATCATGCCATCAATGTGAATGAAATTGAAGACCTTGGTGCAGTAGATGAATATCCTACAGGAACTTTCTTGATTAAGAAGGGCATCCCTTATGGATCTCACTACACCTATGATTACATCGGTGCAGATCCTGCAACAGGTCAACCAGTATATCGTAAGGCTGATGGTACAACAACTTTCTCTCAGGCTGATGCAGGTCAGGTAGCTAATTTTGGTACCTTCCTTCCTAAGCACGTAGGTGGTTTTGGATTATCGGCTAAGTACAAGCGATTACAGTTGTCATCATTCTTTACCTACCAGTTTGATGTTGTAAGAAGCAATAACGTTTGGAACTGGGTGACACGTGGTACCCCTGGATATGCAAATGCTGTAAATCAAGCTACAGTTCTTTTAACAGAACAATGGCAACAACCAGGTGATGTTAAGTACTATCCTGCACCACAGTACGATAAAGGATTCACCTCAGCTGATTTGATGGATGCGAAATTCTTGAGATTCAGAGAATTGACAATTGCTTACACTTTCCCTAAAGTTTTGTTTGCCAAGGAAATTCGTGTCTATGCAAGAGGACAAAACCTGAAAATCTGGAGCCCTTGGAAAGGTTTAGATCCTGAAGATGATAACAACATCAGCTTACAGGAGTATCCTAACCCTAGAATGGTAGTGTTTGGTGTAGACTTTTCGTTTTAATTAATAAATAGGATAAGTAATGAAGAAGATATTTTCGTTTTTCCTGATCATAACCGCTTTGTGGGCAAGCTCATGCAGCGATTATCTGGAGTTTAAAGAAACTGATTTGATTGCAGGGGATGTAGCATTACAGACCGTGGCAAACAATGAATCAGCAATAATGGGCGCTTATGGTGCGGTTAGTGATTTAATGGCTGTGCTTTTAAATGCAGTATTCTCTGATGAAGTAAAGACAGCCGGAGAATTTTACAATGCCGCTACAGTTCATGAATGGTTATACGGACCTCAGGATGTTTCAATTCGTGATACCTATACGGCTATTAATCCTCAGTATACAATTATTGACCGTGTAAACAGAGTATTGGGCAGGGTTGATGTTGCGGATTCACTTCGCGTTGGTGATAATGTACTTAGAAAGAGATTGAAGGGTGAAGCTCTTTTCTTAAGGGCTTACGCACACTTCGAACTTTTCCGTTTCTATTGTGCCAAATACTCTGCTGATGGCTTGGCTATGCCTTATATGGAAAGCCCTGCTATGGGACCTCAGGCCAGAATTACCATGGCTGAGTACTTTCAGAAAATCAACAGAGATATCAATGATGCGAAAGCCTTATTACCTGCAACAATTGCAGATATTAACAGGGCCAACCTGGCATCAGCCAATGGTTTACACGCACGTGTAGCGCTCTACACAGGAGATTGGGCAGCGGCTGAAGCATACGCCACTAACTTTATTAACACTCCGGGCTTAGGGCTTTCTACCACAGCCAACTTTGCGGGTATCTGGACAGATGCAAACACGGCAGAGATTGCTTTCAGAACAATCAGAACAACAGCGACAGCACGTACTGGTAGCTTGTGGAGAAATACTTCTGCCAGCGCAGCCAACATTGGAACTGTTGTATGGACTGTAAGTAATAAACTATACGATTCATATGATCCTACGGATATTCGCAGAGCGGCTTACTTTACGACTGATGCAACACTGGCAGCAGCTAACAGACCTAATGCGAACCGTCCGGGCTTGATCATTAGAAAGTATGCAGGTGGAGCTTACGGAACGGCTACAGAGAATGTAACTAACTCTAAGATAATGCGTACCGCTGAAATGTATTTGATCAGAGCTGAGGCGCGTGCAGAGCAAAACCTGATTACAGGAGCGAACAGCGCAGAGAGCG
The DNA here is from genome assembly GCF_057350905.1 of Chryseotalea sp. Taxonomy (NCBI): domain Bacteria; kingdom Pseudomonadati; phylum Bacteroidota; class Cytophagia; order Cytophagales; family Chryseotaleaceae; genus Chryseotalea; species Chryseotalea sp. The sequence continues at coordinate 51,290 of NZ_JBMRCF010000003.1, forward strand.
ATTTGAATGCATTAAGAGCAAACAGAATCCCTGGTTACGTGAATGTAACTTTAACATCAAGAGATGAGGCGATTACTGAAATCTTCAACGAGCGCTTTAAAGAGCTCGCGCTTGAAGGTCACCGTTTTTGGGATCTGAAGCGTAAAGGTTTTGCGGTGACACGCAATACAGAAGATGCTCCATCACCGGCATCAGCAACGTTACCAGCCAATGATTTTAGATTTGCATTGCCAATTCCACTTACTGAAATGAATGCAAATAAATTAATGAGGCAAAATGACGGTTATTAATTAATTCAGTAGTTCTATAGTGAGGAGGCTGCCCATAAGGCAGCCTCCTTTTTTTGTAATCTGTTGAGTTTTCTGGAATTGCCAATCACAAGAAAATGAAGGTAGAGAAATTAGCTTTTCTTAATTTATTGATCTGGAGACGCTGATCAACCCTACATATTCCTCCTATACTGCCCCCCAACTTCAAACAATGCTTTGGTAATCTGCCCCAGCGAGCAAACCTTACACGCTTCCATCAAGCCTTCAAAAATATTTTTGTTCTGCACGGCTGCTTCCTGGATTTGATTGAGTAATACATTTGCTTTTTCTCCATGGAATTGATGCAGAATATTTAACATCTTAATCTGATACTCTTTCTCTTTTGTAGTAGCACGAATTACTTCCTGTGGGATAATAGTGGGTGACCCCTTGCTGCTCAGGAATGTATTTACACCAATGATGGGGAATTCGCCCGTGTGTTTAAGTGTCTCGTAATACAAACTCTCCTCTTGAATTTTACCACGCTGGTACATGGTTTCCATCGCCCCCAATACGCCCCCACGTTCTGTAATACGATCGAACTCACTCAACACCGCTTCTTCTACTAAATCAGTAAGCTCTTCTATGATGAACGACCCCTGCAAAGGATTTTCATTTTTAGCCAAGCCTAATTCTTTATTGATGATAAGCTGTATAGCCATGGCCCTGCGCACACTTTCTTCTGTAGGCGTGGTAATGGCCTCATCGTACGCATTGGTGTGTAATGAATTACAGTTGTCGTAAATCGCGTATAAAGCCTGTAGCGTAGTACGAATGTCGTTGAAGTCAATCTCCTGCGCATGTAAGGAACGACCAGAAGTCTGAATATGGTATTTCAACATCTGACTCCGTGCATCTGCGCCATATTTATTCTTCATGGCTTTTGCCCACAACCTCCTGGCTACGCGACCAATCACGGCATACTCAGGGTCAATGCCATTGCTGAAGAAGAAAGAAAGGTTTGGCGCAAAAGCATTAATGTCCATACCACGACTTAGGTAGTACTCCACATACGTAAAGCCGTTAGCTAGTGTAAAAGCTAATTGTGTGATAGGATTAGCACCAGCTTCTGCAATGTGATAACCGGAAATTGAAACGGAATAGAAATTGCGAACATTGTTATCAATAAAGTATTGCTGTACATCGCCCATTAAACGTAAAGCGAACTCAGTAGAGAAGATACAAGTGTTCTGTGCCTGATCTTCTTTTAAGATATCTGCCTGCACCGTACCACGTACTTGTGTGAGCGTTTCTGCTTTTATTTTTTCATAAACATCCTTGGGCAACACCTGATCTCCGGTAACACCAAGCAGCATGAGTCCTAGGCCATCATTTCCTTTTGGTAAAGCACCCTGGTAACTTGGGCGTTCAGTTCCTTTTGCTTGATAGATCTTTTCAATCTTTTCGTTTACTTCTTTCTCTAAGCCATGCTGTTTAATGTAAATCTCACATTGCTGATCAATGGCTGCATTCATGAAGTACCCCAACAACATGGGGGCAGGACCATTGATGGTCATGGATACAGAAGTCTTTGGATCAGCCAGATTGAAACCGCTGTATAATTTTTTAGCATCATCTAAACAGCAAATGCTTACACCTGAGTTACCAATCTTACCATAAATATCAGGTCTGTAGTCAGGGTCATTGCCATAGAGTGTAACAGAGTCAAAGGCAGTAGACAAACGTTTCGCTGGCATCGAAGCACTGACATAATGGAAACGTCTGTTGGTTCTTTCAGGGCCACCTTCACCTGCGAACATACGCGTAGGATCTTCACCTTCTCGTTTGAATGGATAGATACCGGCTGTATAAGGGAATTCACCAGGAACGTTCTCTTGTAGGGTCCATTTTAATAAATCGCCCCAGCTTGAATATTTCGGCAGAGCAATTTTCGGAATCTGCTGATGCGATAATGACTCACTGTGCGTTTGAATGCCAATCTCCTTATCGCGTACCTTAAATTTGAAAAGGGGCTCTTTGTATTTTTTAATCACGTTTGGCCACTCTTCAATCAGCTTCCAGTTTTTCGGGTCAAGGTTTAGTTTAACGCGATCAAACTCTGCTTGTAAAACTTTGATAATGGCATCGTCAACATTAGAAAGCGTGTGCAATGTTTTGTTGATGGCATACAATTTTTCTGCCACCTCTGCCTGTTCATTCACCCACTGATCATACTTGCGGTTATTTTCAGAAATTTCACTGAGGTAACGTGTACGGTGTGGTGGTATTACAAAAATCTTCTCCGACATTTCGCGTGTAATGGCGAAAGTAGAAGTCAGGGCGGCACCTGTTTTCTCAACTACCTTATCAATGATGTGCTTGTATAATTGGTTCGTTCCAGGATCATTAAACTGCGAAGCAATGGTGCCAAATACTGGCATGTCTTCAGGCTTCTTATCCCATAGCTGGTGGTTGCGTTGATACTGTTTTTTTACATCACGCAATGCATCGAGAGCACCACGCTTGTCAAATTTATTTAAGGCAATCACATCGGCAAAATCGAGCATATCAATTTTTTCGAGCTGTGTGGCAGCGCCATATTCAGGGGTCATCACATATAAGGAAACATCGCTGTGATCTAGAATCTCCGTATCACTTTGTCCGATGCCTGATGTTTCTAAAATAATAAGATCGAAACCGGCTGCTTTCAACACCTGAATAGCCTCTTTTACATAAGCTGATAAAGCAAGATTGCTCTGGCGTGTGGCCAATGAGCGCATGTACACACGTGAATTGTTAATGGCATTCATGCGAATGCGATCGCCCAATAAAGCACCGCCTGTTTTACGTTTGGATGGATCAACAGAAACTAATCCTATCTTTTTATCTTGAAAATCAACCAGAAATCTGCGTACCAGTTCATCTACCATGGATGATTTACCGGCACCCCCTGTTCCGGTGATACCTAAAACTGGTGCTTTTGAATTAGCTGCTTTCTTATTAATGTCAGCAAAAGCAACTTTGTGCTTATCGAAATAATTCTCAGCAGCAGAGATCAATTGAGCAATCATAACATGATTGTCCGTTGTCAATTGTCCATTGTCAATTTTTTCTCCTGTTGGATAATCGCTTTGTTGCACCAGGTCATTAATCATGCCCTGCAAACCCATGGAGCGACCATCGTCAGGTGAGTAGATGCGTGTGATGCCATAGTCCATCAACTCTTTAATCTCATCAGGTAGAATTACACCACCTCCGCCACCAAATATTTTAATGTGTCCTGCTCCTTTTTCTTTCAGCAAGTCGTACATGTATTTAAAATACTCATTATGACCGCCTTGGTAGCTGGTCATCGCAATGGCTTGGGCATCTTCCTGTATGGCGGTGTTCACTACTTCTTCCACACTGCGATCGTGACCCAAATGGATTACCTCTACTCCCGTAGATTGTATGATCCTGCGCATGATGTTGATAGCAGCATCGTGCCCATCAAACAAACTTGCAGCCGTTACAATGCGCACTTTATTGACTGGCTTATAGGGTTCCGGGGCGCTATGTCCTGCCATGCTTGCTTTTTTGTCAGCCTTTGGAGGATTAATGGTTGCAGTGCTCATGAAATATCAATTTTAAAGCTCAAAAATACGGATTAGGTCAGGATTAAGCTAACAATGGTTAGGGGGCTTATTTGGGTATTTTACAGGCCAATATTGCGATTTACCGATGATTCCCACCTGGATCAAGACTATGCCGCAAAAATGATCGTATGTATAAGAAACCAAACATACTTAACATGAGAAAATTGAATTTGATAGTGATTGTAGGCTTGTTGTTTTTGGGGACTTCTGCTATGGCACAAGAAACTGCCTTTGGTGTAAAGGGTGGCTTAAATTTAAGTGAAATAAAAATTGATGATCCTGAAGCAAGCTATAATTCAAAGACAGGTTACCATGCTGGTATTTTTGTAAGAGGTAAATTTGATAAAGTAGCCATACAGCCTGAATTACTTTTGTATACGCAGCGTGGTGATTTCTCAGGCCCTGGTTATACCGGAAATGAAGACTTCACCTATCTAACCATACCCCTGATGGTAAAGTTTTATCCGGTGATGGGACTCAATCTTCAGGTAGGACCCCAATTTGGTTTCTTGTTGGATGGGGAACGCACGGCTAACACTGTATTCGGCACAGTTAAACAAGATATTAAAGATCAATATGAGTCCAGCGACTTCGCAGTCTCTGCAGGTGCCGGTTATGATTTCTCTTTTGGCTTAAGCCTGGATGCACGCTACAACATTGGAGTAAAGGATATTAATAATGCCACCAATGGTGACGAAGCCAAAAGCAGGGTGTTTTTGATTTCAATTGGCTGGAATTTTCTGAAGTAAGACTTGGGGTTAAAAGAAGCTCACTCAGATTCATTGGGCTAAGTTAAAGTACCACGAAGGCTTAGGGTTGATACGAGGGTAAACGCTTTCCGGACTTGACTAGCTTATCCACTTAAACAAAGGGGATGACAGTGCTAAACTGTAATGAATTTTGGGTGGCTTCTTTTTCTTTTAATTAAAGTAGTTGTTTCTTCGCAGCAATCATGAATTATCCGGTTGCTGATATTATTCCTGCCTTACGCGAAAAATTGCAATCTGACAAGATTGTAATTTTACAAGCGCCTCCCGGTGCGGGTAAATCAACCATTGTACCGCTCGAGTTATTGGCTGAGGGCTGGCTTGCAGCGCAAAAAATAATCATGCTTGAGCCACGAAGACTGGCCGCAAAATCTGTGGCACAACGCATGGCTTCTATGCAGCAGCAGGAAGTAGGGGAGAAGGTTGGTTATCGCGTGCGCTTCGATACTAAAGTAGGTCAGCAAACAAAACTGGAAGTAGTAACAGAAGGGATATTAACCCGCATGATTCAAAGTGATAATGCTTTGGAAGGTGTTGGCTTAGTGATCTTTGATGAATTTCATGAACGCAGTTTGCAAGCCGACCTGGCACTTGCTTTATGCTTGCAAGTTCAAAATGTTTTGCGTCCTGATTTGCGTATTTTAATCATGTCTGCAACCTTGGATGCAGAAGGATTAAAAAAAGTATTGGGTAATGAAGTGCCTGTGCTGACCAGTGAAGGAAAACAGTTTCCTATCAGAACACAATACCTGGCACAAAAAGAAGAGGAGTGGTTGAATAAGCGTGTAGTTTCTGCCATTCGAAAAGCAATTAATGAAGAGGAGGGCGATGTATTGGTTTTTCTTCCCGGTGCCGGAGAAATTCAGCGAGTAGCTGATGACTTAGAACAATTAAACTTAAATATTCGTCTGCATACCTTATACGCAGATTTACCTTACAAGCAACAAGAAGAAGCGCTTTTACCCAATCGCGAGGGCATCAGAAAAATTGTATTGTCAACGTCTATAGCAGAAACATCTTTAACCATTGAAGGTGTGAAGGTGGTGATTGATTGTGGGTATGCACGTGTACCACGTTTTGATATCCGAAGTGGCTTAACGCGATTAGAGACAATCCGCATTACAAAAGATTCAGCAGACCAGCGAAGAGGAAGGGCAGGGCGTTTAGGGCCGGGGGTGTGTTACAGGTTGTGGGCTGAAAACCTGGCGCTGGTGCAGCAGCGTAAACCAGAAATACTGGAGGCAGATTTATCATCGCTTGTATTGGAGTTGATGCAATGGGGCATTAAAGAGATTGACGAGTTAACCTGGATCACTTCTCCGCCTATCGGGGCCTGGAGTCAGGCGAAAGAATTGTTGCAACAACTCGGTGCTATTGACAAAAATGTAATTACACAGCAGGGTAGACAAATGTTGTCTTTGCCAACACATCCGCGCATAGCCCATATGTTGACAACTACACCCAAGCATAAGGCCATGCTTTCCTTGGTGTGTGATCTGGCAGCTGTATTGGAGGAACGAGATCCTTTGCAAAAGGAATCTGGTGTAGACGTGGCTTTACGTGTAGAAGCACTGCAGAAATTCAGAAAAGGAGACCGCTATTTTGCTGATAGAAATATTATTACACGCATAGAAAAATTATCAGCACAATGGCGTAAGGCTTTAAAAGCAGAAGCGTATAATGAAGATAATCTGAATCATCATTTAGGAGAGTTGTTGTTGTCGGCTTATCCGGAGCGCTTAGCCCAACAGTTAGAAAAACATGGCGAGCGATATAAGATGGCCAATGGTCGAGTGGTAAAATTACCTGCCAATGATCCTTTGATGCGCGAAACCTGGTTGTGCATCGCTCAGGTAGATGCAGGACAGAAAGAAGGCAAAATATTTTTGGCCGCAGCGGTGGATGAAAAATCGCTGAAGCCTTTGGCAAAGGAACAAGAAGTGGCTATTTGGGATGATGAACGAGAAATGGTGGCAGCCTTTACAACATGGAGAATTGGTAATGTTGTCATCGATAAAAAGCCGGCTGCAAAACCAGCCGCAGAGCAAACTCAACAAATTCTGATAGAAACTATTCAGGCAAAAGGCTTGAAGTACTTGGGTTTTGACGAAACGCACGAGCAATGGCAAGCGCGTGTGTTATGTTTAAAACAATGGAGAGAGCTAGAGGCATGGCCGGATGTATCGGAAAAAACTTTATTAGAAAAATTACCAGAATGGCTCACGCCTTACTTAAACAACATTTACAAAAAATCAGATTTGTTAAAACTTGATTTATTAATGATGCTTCAAAGCATACTGCCTTGGGAACTATCAAATAAATTAAATGAATTAGCACCTCCCAGACTAAGTGTTCCTAGTGGTTCTGATATTAAACTTCAGTACTTCGCTGATGGCAGACCACCTGTAATGGAAGTTCGTTTACAGGAGATGTTTGGTCTGTTAGAAACACCTGCTGTGAATGAAGGAAGAAATAAGATAATGTTGCACCTACTTTCTCCTGGCTATAAACCTGTGCAGGTAACGCAGGACTTAAAAAGTTTTTGGCAGAACACCTATCACGAAGTTAGAAAAGAATTAAGGATGCGCTATCCCCGACACCATTGGCCGGAAGATCCATGGACAGCGGAAGCGGTGAGAGGAGTGAAGCGGAGTAGAGGCTAGAAACTCGAGGTTCGATGTTCAAAGCTGGATGTTGAAGGACTCGAGTTTCAATAGTTGGAAAATAGATGTTGATGACTAGAATAAAAGTTGCTTTTAGAATTGAAAAGTATTTTCTAAAATCTAAAATCTAAAATCTAAATTACTTCAACAACTCCCTCAGCTTCAAAATCTCCTCTTTATTCTTTTGTGTATTAATATTTTCAACAACCCCGGCTTTTTCACGTGCCGTTAATCGCCAGCTAAGGGAAGCGCGTGCATTGGTCTGACGTATGCTGTCCATTTCATTTAAAATATCCACATAGGTTTCGGCTTGATACTGAATATCAATGCGATCGATGGGTTGCTTAAACCATGTTTTGGTGTATCCAAAAAGATTGTCGCTGGTGATATCCTGAAAATTTTCAAAGTTGTTATACACACTGCTGATGGGTTGTGAAAAACTATCGAGAATAGTCTGGCCAATTTTTTCTTTTACACTGCTGAGCTTGGGTGAATCTCTGATAGATACAATGACAACACCAGAAGTATTTTCTTCAATCCACTCATGAAAGGAATAAAGAAAACGCATAGCATCACTCAATCCAAAATTATCAGAGATACCTGCATCCATCATTTCTACAGGTGGCTCCGTGGGAAGTGTTGTTGTAGGTGTGATGTAAGGAAAAGTGGCACTCATGCGAAGCGCTGATAAAAACCGCAAACTATCCCCCTGCTGCTCTTTAAATAAAGTCATGAAATCAACACCACTGATTTTTGTATTGTTATAATTGTCGTAATTCAGTAAATCGCTGTTCATGTAAGCAACAGGAAGTGCACTGATGTAAATTTTTCTACCATCATTTACAACTGTGGGCGTAAGAATAAGCATAGGGATGGTGGCGTTTAGTTCATAGGGAACATATGCCCTTACAGGTTTATCCATCAGTCCCTCGGTAATCTGATTTAGCTGGTCTTCAAAAGTGTAAGCGCGATCCCTCGTATATTCAATGCCTGCATATTGAAATTTATTAAAGCCAACAAATAGATCGTTCGCCAGTAAACTAAAAATGAGTGGGTTTAGATTATCTGTAGATATTTTCTGACGGTGACTGGCATGGTAAGGATTGATTTTTTCCTGAAGCTTCTCTCTTAACTTTAATTCCCTGAAATAGCTGGCACCAATCAAACCGCCTGACGCACCGGTTATCAGCATGGTATGATTAAACAAGGCGCCATGGCTTAAGCTATCGGCAGTTTGCAGTGCGTTTAAAGACCATAATGCGGCCCGCTTACCACCACCGCTCACACAAACAAAAACCATTTTTGGTTTTTGACCTGCTGGAAATTTATTACGCCAGTTTTGTAAGGCTTGTAAGGTTAACTGTTGGTCGGCTTTTATATGGGTGCTGTCATTTAATATTCGCAGGTTATCAATGGTATATGGTGCAGGCTCTTTTTTGTAATCCAGACCAAAGGCTTGGTACTTTTTATTAAAGAAACCAGCACCAGTTAATCCATTAATAAAAAGGAAAATGACTAATCCTGCCGAGAGTGACCAGCCACCAAACCAATAAGAGAAGGCTCCGGTGATCATCATGAGTATGGTAAGCAGAATCATGAAGCTGGCACCTACCGGTAATTGAAAAGCAGCAAAGTCTTTAAAAATGCCTAAGATGAGGACAAACACAAAAATGAATGCCTGAATGATAATGAGGTTAAAATGATTTTGATCAAAAACCTGAAGTACAGTTGCTTTGTCATAGAATGCAGTATCATCTGTCTTTTTAAATCGGCCATCATAGTCCAGATAATTATCAACACGCACTTGCTTTTTTCTGGCAATGTCTAATTTTTTCAATGCACTGGCCCTGGTCACCTGCACATTGGATTTTATCTTCTCATCAATGCGACAGACTACATATTTAAAAATGTCTTTGTTAGTAAACCAGAAATAGGCAGCAAAGATTAAAGTCATGAAAATAAAACCTATAACAAAACCACTGATGTTAATAAAAACCTGCTGTGGCGTGGAGTACTGGTTATTCAGCTGAAACCGAATCATCTCGTATAAATAAAGCACCAGAAAGATGACTGGCAACAAACTGTTATTCAGTGAAAACTTAGTGAAGGGTTTGGGTAAGGCTCCGATAAAAGAAAAGCGATGGCCATCGGTTATATAGCAAGTAATATGAAATGCCGTAGTGAGGCCAGCAGTGGTAATGCCCACAATAAAAAAGCTGGTAAAGTTGACTTTGTTTAAATATTCAGGATCTAAAAACAAATAAGGTATACCCATGTACCGGCCGATGTTTCCGGTAATCATCGCAACCAGGACGACCCAGAAAAGAAGTAAAAAATGATTTCGCTTTAAGTTGTTGAGTAACAACTGTATGGGAAAAGAATAAAAGAAAGCAGAGAGGGTACGATTAATAAAACTCATAGACAATATCAATTTATGGATTTTAAACAGAATCCAAAGCTCTAGAATAGTAAATTGTGTCAGTATTTGTCCGTGAAAATACTTTTCTTGCCTTTGCATGCGCGATAGACTCTTTACGATTTACCGGTCATCAGCTGGTTCGGGCAAGACCCGCACCCTGGCCAAGGCTTATTTAAGTCTGGCGCTGCGTTTTCGTGCTGATTATTATAAGCATATTCTTGCGGTAACCTTTACCAATAAGGCTACACAGGAAATGAAAACACGCATTTTGCAATACCTGAATGCGTATGCGATGGGCAAAAATGATGCATTGGCTTTGGAATTGATGCAGGAGTTAAAACTTGATCCGCTCACTTTTAAAGAACGAACAAATGAATTGCGTGCCGATATTCTTCATAATTACTCCCAATTTGCGATTAATACCATCGATGCCTTCTTTCAAAAGGTAATCCGTGCCTTTACACGCGAAGCAGGATTGTCGGGTGACTATCGCTTGGAGATTGATCAAGACCAGGTAACGGAAGAAGTTATCAATAAACTCATTGATGAACTGGGCAGCAACGAACAATTGACCAAGTGGTTGATTGAGTTTGCTAAAGATAATTTAGAAAATGATCGGCCTTGGGATGTACGCAGCAACCTGTTGGATTTCGCCAGAGAAATTTTTAAGGAAGAGTTCAGGGCAATTGAGGATGAGTTACTTCGCACAACGGCAGCGCCTGATTTTTTTAAAAATCTGCAGACCTCGCTAAGAAAGAAAACGCATAGCTTTACTGCAACGGCTAATAAGTTTTGCAATCAGGCTATTTCAATTATTCAAGAAAATGACTGGGATAGGCCAGACTTCAAATATGCAGGTGGTGGTGTATATGGTTGGTTGTTAAAAGTTGAAAAGTTTAATGGCGTTAGTGATTTTGAAGAAAAGGAAATTGGCACAAGACCCAGAAAAGATTATCAAGAGGCGAAAAACTGGCCCTCAAAAGATTCAGCATTCGCAAAAGCTATTGTTGACAAAGCTGAAAGTACACTTATACCCATTTTAAATTCATTGCTTGATTTCCGCGATAAGCATTATCAGGACGCTTTGTCGGCAGAAGTTGTGTTAGCGAATTTTTATGCTTTCGGTCTACTGGCTGATTTGTCTCGTAAGCTGCGTGAATACAAGGAAGAGAACAACATGATGTTGCTGGCAGATGCGCCAAAATTTTTACAGGGCATTATTCAGGACAGCGACACGCCTTTTATCTATGAGAAAGTAGGTTCCTTCTATAAAAACTATTTGATCGATGAGTTTCAGGATACTTCACGCATGCAGTGGAGTAACTTCAAACCTCTTCTCATCAATAGCCTCGACCAGGGTTATCCAGCCATGGTAGTTGGCGATGTTAAACAATCCATCTACCGTTGGCGTGGAGGCGACTTACAATTATTACAACAAGATGTTGAACAACACATCGGGTCTGAGCGAGTAGAGGTAAAAGAGTTATCCAGTAATTACAGAAGCGCACCGATTGTTGTCAATTTCAATAATAACTTTTTTAAGGCCATAGCCGAATATGCCAAAGCAGAAACGGGTGAAGCGCTATTGTTGGATACCTATCGGGATGTAGCGCAGCTGACATCCAAGAAAGATGTTGGCTATGTAAAGGCGCAGTTTATCAGAAAGCCCGAAGATGATACTACCTGGAAACAAGAGGCCTTGATGGCACTGGTGAAACAGATAGAAGATTTGCAAGACCTTGGCGTGCCGCTTCGCGACATGGCTTTGCTGGTTAGAAATAACAGAGAAGGGGTAGAGGTAGCTGAGTTTCTGCTGAATTATAAAAACACTTCGGGTAAAAATACATATCGCTACGATGTAATATCCAGCGAATCACTGCGATTGGATGCGGTGCCAACGGTATCGGTATTGGTAAGTGCTTTACAGTTTCTGATTAATTCAGAGGATAGTATTGCCAGGGCACAATTGAGTTACGATTATGCCAGATTGCAACACGAGCATATTGACTTGCACAACGTATTCTCTATTGGCGACAGATCTGTATTCCTGAAAAAACTTCCTGTTGCCTTTACAAAAGAGATGGCGCGACTGAAGAAAATGCCTTTGTTCGAGATCACTGAAATGCTCATCAAGATTTTTGATTTGGGAAGATTCAAAGGTGAGTTGGTTTACTTGCATACCTTTCAAAATCTGGTGCTGGAATTTTATACACAAGAGCGTAACGATATACGGTCCTTTTTAGATTGGTGGGAAGATAATAAAGAGAAAAAATCCATTCAGGTGTCCGGTGATGTAGACGCCATGCAGATTTATACCATCCATAAATCGAAAGGCTTGCAGTTTAAATATGTGTTCATGCCTTTTTGCTCCTGGGATATCGATCATAAAGCCATGATGGCGCCAACTTTATGGGCACATTATGAAATTGATGATAAAAGCATTGTTGTTCCTGTAAAATATGCTTCTAAACTTGAGGATACTGTTTTTGCAGAAGCCTACAAAGAAGAACGGACGAGATCTTATCTGGACAATTTAAATCTTTTGTACGTAGCTTTTACGAGGGCAGAAAAGGCGCTGATCATTTTTGCTCCGGAACCTAAGGGTGCAAAAGAAAAAACAGTCGCTGCACTTTTATTCAAAGCCCTATCTGCTGATGAGATTTTATCCATGCATTGGAATGAAGGATCTTTGCTATGGATAGAAGGCAGTCTGGAGAAAGCTAAAACAAGTACTGCTCCTAAGGATGATCATATTCTTTCACTGGAAAGTTATGAGGTGAGTGCCTGGCGGCAACGCCTTTCTTTACGCCTTTCGGCTGACTCACCCTTTAAGACAGATACGCTCATAGACGAAGGGAGTAGAAAAAAGGGGGTGCTCATGCATACACTTTTCGCACAAATTAAATACAAGTCTGAAGCTGAACACGTTTTTAATCAAGCTTTACAGCGGGGTCTAATTAATCAGGAAGAGCAGACATCCATCTCAAATCAATTTTATCAACTATTGAGCAATCCACAGATAGCGACATGGTTTGATGAAGGTTGGGAGGTAAAAACCGAAGCACCTATTTTAATTCCGAATAGTCGCGATGTGCGCATTGATCGCATCATGATAAAGAATGATCAGGCCATTGTCATTGATTACAAAACAGGTGAGCCCAGAGAAGAAGATCAGGAACAAGTGCATACCTATATGCGCATTTTATTCAGCATGAATTTTATGAAAGTAGAAGGTTTCGTACTCTATTTGAATACAGGTGAAGTAATACCAGTAAAAGCAGAAACATCAAAGAAGGGACAAAATCAGTTGGGTTTAGGTATATAAGAAAATGAAGGCTTTTTTACAAGACTTAGCGGAACATGTACAAGCTCACCATAAAGTGCTTGATAGGGTGACGCTGGTCTTCCCGAACCGAAGAGCGATTCTCTATTTCCGAAAACACCTGACGGATTTATTGCAACAACCAGGCTTTGCCCCTGAGATGTTGACCATCGAAGAATTTATAGCGCGCTTCTCTCCTTATCAAATTCCTGATAAGTTGAAACTGATCAAAGACCTCCATCTGGTTTATACAAACGTGATGCGCGAGGAGGGAGGAGTTGGGCAGGACAAGCTTCAATCCTTTAGTGACTTCTATTTCTGGGGTGAAATGCTGCTTCGCGATTTTGAGGAGGTAGACAAATACATGGTGGAAGCTTCTCAGCTTTTTGTGGATTTGAGTAACCAAAAGGAGATTGAAACCATTTTTGAATTTTTAAGTGAAGAGCAGGTTAACTTTTTAAAAGAGTTCTGGGGAAATTTCGATGAGCATCCTTCTGCCAATAAAGAGCAATTTTTGCGTATATGGAGATCGTTAGAATCAGTCTACACTAATTTTTCAGAACAACTCTTAAGCCAGGGCTTCGCGTACCAGGGTTTGGTACACCGAAAGGTGGCTGAAGCCTTTATGCGCAATGAGGTTTCTGACATGCAGGAGAAAATGAAAGCGCGGGATCTGATTTTTGCAGGCTTTAATGCACTCACACTCGCGGAAGAAAAAGTGCTCACACATTTTGTAGAACACTGCAATGCAAAAGTTTTCTGGGATGCAGATGCTTACTATGTGAACAATAATGCCCAAGAGGCTGGCACATTTTTCAGAGAATACAAAAAGCACACTGTACTTGGTAAAACATTTCCGGATCAGTTTCATGCAGGTATTCAGGAGAAGATTACCAATAAAACAACAATACAGGTTATCGGTGCCGCGCAACCTATTGGTCAGGTAAAAGTGATGGCGCAGTTGCTCAAAGAAAATTTACAAAAGGGCTGGAGAGCGGAAGAAACTCTCATTGTATTGCCGGATGAAAAAATGCTTTTGCCAGTATTGAATAGCATACCGGAAGAAGCTGGCAAGTTGAATATTACCATGGGCTTTCCTTTATCGAGTTCTCCCATGTATAATTTTGTTGAACTGCTTTTTGACTTACAACTTAGTCTGGAAACTGAAGCCTTTCACTTTCGCCCCGTGATGGCACTTTTACAGCATCCTTACTTAGTGGCGATTACGAATGACCAAACCAATACGTTCAGAAAAACTTTAATAAAAGATAATCTGGTTGCCATTCCTGTTGAACGACTCAATGAACTGCCGCCAATCTGTAAACAAATTTTTGTAGAGGTTGATGCAAAAAATATCCTGCCCTACTTTCAGCAGATTATAGAAGCTGTTGGGTCTAGTGCAACCATCAGTGATCTAGATAAAGAATATGCTTTTCATTACTACTCTTTTATCAATCGTCTGCAACTGATCATAGGTAATGATTTATTGATGCATGAAAACAGAAAGAAAGCATTAAAATCTTTCCAGCGCTTATTTGCCCAACTGGTAAGAGCCGAACGCATTCCTTTTGCCGGAGAGCCTTTGGAAGGCTTACAGATTATGGGTGTATTGGAAACGCGTAACCTTGATTATAAGCATGTCATGATCTTATCGCTTAACGAAGGTTCTCTGCCTTCGGGAAACAGTAAAGGTTCTTACATTCCGCATAACGTCAGAAAGGCCTACGGATTACCGACTGCAGCACACCAGGACGCTATGTATGCTTATCTTTTTTACAGGGCCATACAAAGGGCGGAGTCCGTTAATCTTTTTTATAATACGGAAACAGATGTATTGGGTCAGGGAGAAATGAGTCGTTACTTACAGCAACTCATCTTTGAATCGGGACTTACCATACAAGAGCAGGTTTTACACAACACCATTCAACCCAAACCCTGGCAGGAAATTCTCATTCATAAGAATGAAGAAATCATGCAGCAACTGATCAGACTTACCATGCCTCAGGGTAAACGCATAGGGTTGTCGCCTTCTGCTTTAAATGCTTACATCGAATGTCAATTGAGGTTTTACTTTCGATACGTAGCCGGTATTAAAGTGGCCGATGAGATTGAGGAAGATTTAGACAACAGGGTGTTAGGAGATTTTCTGCATAAAGTGGTGGAGCGCTTTTATGTGCGCTTGCAGCAAAAGAAGAAATCAAACACAGTAGAGGCTAAAGACTTTGAAAAGTATGAAGCTGAACTCTTAACCATTATTGATGATGTGTTCAGGGAGGCCTATAGCTTAAGCCATAAAAAAGAAGTTGTGTATAAAGGTCAGCGTCTGGTGGTACGCGAAATTGTAAAACGTTTTGCCGAAAGGATTTTGGAGCTGGATAAAGCCTATGCACCTTTTCACATAGAAGCATTGGAGCGCGAAGGTCTTGTGTATACTGCTCAGATTGATCATGCGCCACATACGATCAGCATTACGGGTATTATCGACAGGATTGATAGAAAGGAAGATGTGGTTAGGATTGTTGATTATAAAACAGGCCGTGATGAACTGACTTTTAATACCATTGAAAGTTTATTTGACAGAGAAGGCAAACGCAATAAAGCTGCTTTTCAAACTTTACTATACGCACTCTTATATACTGAATCTTTACCGGAAGGAAATTCAGTAAAAGTGGTGCCCGGATTAATCAATCGTAAGAACCTATTTGATAGGTCATTTCAATTTGGCTTACACATGCAAAAAGAACTTGTGCAAAATGCGCAACCCCTGATGCCTGACTTTAAGAGCCACTTGAAGGGGATGTTGAACGAGCTTTTTGATCCGACTATCTCTTTTGAGCAGACGAAGAACCTGGATAACTGTAAGTATTGCGATTATAAATCATTATGCTACAGGAAATAAAAAAAGAGCACTAAGTGCTCTTTTTAAAATTACTATTTGTTTTCTTCGCTCCGAACCATTTCTTTTTTTTGGCTTCTCCGGTTTTAGGACGATTCGATCTTTGCTCTCCGTTGCGACTTGTTTTCTTAGGGCTTTGTCGTTGTGGCTTTGGTGCACGCGAAGTAAATCCATCCCGAACCATAGCGTAAGGGTTTGACGCAGCCATGGGAATAGGCTTGCCAATCAGTTTTTGAATGTCAGTAATAAATTCTTGCTCCTCAGCATCACAAAAAGAAATAGAGATACCGCTGGCACCTGCTCTTCCTGTTCTGCCAATTCTATGTACATACGTTTCAGGAATATTGGGTATTTCGTAGTTGATTACGTGTGTTAAATCATCGACATCAATACCACGCGCTGCTATATCGGTAGCTACTAAAACACGAATGGTAGAGGCTTTAAAATTAGTAAGCGCTCTTTGTCTTGCATTTTGTGATTTGTTACCGTGAATAGCTTCAGCACTCACACCGGCCTGATTTAGTTCTTTTACAACCTTATCAGCTCCGTGTTTGGTACGCGTAAAGACAAGGGCACGCTTAATAGAAAGCTCAGTCAATACGTGTTGCAATAATTTGCGTTTATCTTTTTTATCAACCAGGTAAAGTGATTGTGTAATGGTATTGGCTGTAGAAGACACCGGAGCCACTTCAACCCTTACCGGATTGGTTAAAATCGTGTTGGCCAACTCAGCAATTTCTTTAGGCATGGTGGCTGAAAAGAAAAGTGTTTGACGCTTGGCAGGAATCTTAGCAATTACTTTTTTAACATCATGAATAAAACCCATGTCAAGCATGCGGTCCGCTTCATCCAATACAAACATTTTGAGTTGATCTAACTTAACAAAACGTTGGTTAATCAAATCCAATAAACGGCCGGGTGTCGCAATCAAAATATCAACACCTCCGCGCAGGGCATCGGTTTGTGCTTTTTGAGATACGCCACCGAAAATAACCGTGTGTTTGATGCGAAGGAATTTACCATAGGCAGAAAAACTATCGCCAATCTGGATGGCCAGCTCTCTTGTGGGTGTTAAAATCAGGGCCTTAATGCCTGCAGGTCCTTTTTTATAAAGTTCGTCCTGATGTAATAACTGAAGAATAGGAATAGCAAAAGCTGCTGTTTTACCCGTTCCTGTTTGGGCGCAACCCAATAGATCTTTTCTTTCTAAAAGAACGGGAATGGCTTTCTCCTGA
Source organism: Chryseotalea sp. (assembly GCF_057350905.1). NCBI lineage: Bacteria > Pseudomonadati > Bacteroidota > Cytophagia > Cytophagales > Chryseotaleaceae > Chryseotalea > Chryseotalea sp. The sequence goes on from NZ_JBMRCF010000003.1 coordinate 68,475, forward strand.
ATGGGGGTTGGTTTAGTATAACCTTCTGCTTGTAACGCTTTCGCGATGGGTTCTATTAACTGTAATGATGAAAATGACATGTATTATTTTGTTACACGAGGCGCTGTATAAATTTTAATGATGCCTCTTTAGAAGTCAGCCAAAAAAATGAGTTTGAATTTTATTGTACGATTATGCTTGCTGACGGTACAAAGATAGGTATTTAAATTGGATTCTTGTGTTTTAGGATGTAGGGTCGTTTAGTGAGGTCAATTTGGTCATCCTCTCCTTTGGAGAGGATTGAGGTGAGCCTGCCTGCACGTAGCCGTTGCGGCAAAGGCAGGGCAACAAAAAAGCCCTCCGCATTGCGAAGGGCTTTAGGTAAACTAAGGAATAATGAATTAACCTTTAGCTAACTCAACATTCAAATGAAGCTTCACCTCATCACTTACCACTACGCCACCTGCTTCTGTTACCGCGCTCCAATTCAACCCAAAATCTTTACGGTTTACTTTACCGTTAATCTCAAAACCTGCTTTTGTATTTCCCCAAGGATCAACCATAATGCCACCAAACTCAGCAGACAATTCAACTGCTTTAGTTGTGCCACGCATGGTCAAGTCACCTGTTAATTTGTAATCACTGCCTGATACTTTCTTGATAGTGCCTTTGAAATCAACGGTAGGGTACTGGTCAGCAGCAAAGAAATCAGGAGACTTCAAGTGTGCATCGCGGTCCGCCTGATTAGTATCGATGCTGTTTACATCAAGGCTAAAGCTTGCTGTAGCACCATCAAAATCATCAGTAGCACTTTCAATGCTTCCGCTGAATTTTTTAAAGAAACCTGTTACTGTTGCAATAACAAGATGTTTCACTTTAAACTGTACTTCTGTGTGTGTTGGGTCAATGCCCCATTTTGTAGTAGCCATATCGATCTTTTTTATTTGTTTCAATTACAACACAAAGATCGCGTACAGCATTCCCTCCGGCACTTGAACTGGATTAAGATGCACCAGAGATATCTTGAACTAGATTAAGAAACTAGCGTTCCATCAGTCTCCGCCTGATTTTACTTAAAAATTCAGGGGTAATGCCTAAATAAGAGGCTATGTACTTCAGCGGAACATATTGTTCCAGGCTTGGGTATTTTTTCTGAAAATCGAGATAGCGCTCTTCTGCCGTAGCGGCAATATTTTGCACTATCCTGTTTTGATGTGTAATAAGTGAGTTTTGAAAGATGATGCGAAAATATTTTTCAAAAGCAGGAAAGCGCTCCAGTAAATCATCCAGGTCTTTCTTTTTAATAAGCAATACTTCACTATCAGCCAATGCACGGGTTGAGTACGCAGAAATGACCTGTCTGGTAAAGCTGTTTAAATCTCCTGTCCACCAATTGGGCATGGCAAATTGTATCACATGCTCTTGTGCCTGATCATTGGTGTAGTAAGTCATCAAACAACCACTCTTTACATAAATAAAATCTTCGGTAACTTTTCCTGCTTTTTCAATGAACTCACCCTGCTTGAGTACATGCGATTGAAGCAGCGATAAGAAATAATTCCCTTCTTCTTTTGAAAGCGTTATGTGTTTTTCTATTGCTTGAAGGATACTCATGAAGCGAATTAACAATTATTTTTTCTTTCCGACACCATATACTATGCGGCCAGGGTAAATGCCAGTATGTTCTCCACGATCAAGTACTTGCTGGCCGTTTATAAAAACATATTCTACACCAACGGCATATCTGTGAGGATCTTCATAAGTCGCTTTATCCTCTATTGTATCAGAATTAAAAATGGTGATGTCAGCATAATGACCCACTTTCAGAAAACCTCTTTTGTATAAATTTAAACGGGTGGCAGGTAATCCTGTCATGCGGTGGATGGCTTCTTCCAAGGTAAATAATTTTTCTTGTCTGGTGTATTTACCGAGCACACGTGCAAAGGTTCCATAAGTGCGCGGGTGCACCATGCCAAAATCCTTAAAACCTGTCACCTGATTCAAAGAAGCACCATCAGAACCAAAAGTGACATAAGGCAATTGTAACATGCGCTTCATGTTGTTTTCAGAAATTAAAAAATACACACCTGCTGCCGGTGATTTATCAATCAACAATAGGTCGAGTAAAGCTTCATCGGCATCCTTGCCATGGATGCGGGCTACTTCATCCAGTCGTTTACCTCTGTATAAATCATTTAAAGAATCCAATCTGAACCCAAGTACCATTACATCTTTGGCATCCGCATTTTTTGAAGGAATACCTTTACGCATCTCAGCGAGTACTTTTGCCCGGATGACAGGATTGCGAAGTTTCTTACGCATTTCTTTTGCCCCACCTTCTTGAACCCAGGTAGGGAGTCGTGCCAGTAATGAAGTATTACTGGCTGCGTATGGATACATATTGGAAGTAATTTTTAATCCTGCTTTTTGTGCGCTGTCAATTTTGGCGAGCACAGTATCAATCTTATTCCAATTGCGCTCGTGGTTAATTTTTAAATGGTAGATCTCAGCCGGTATATTGGCTTCACGTGCAATGCGCAACGTTTCGTTGAGTGCATCTAAAATAAAGTCACTTTCACTTCGCATGTGAGTGATGTAAATGCCTTTATAGGCTGAGGCAACTTTAGCCAGTTCAATTAATTCTTCGGTAGGGGCATAGTTGGCTGGGGCATAAATGAGTGAAGTGCCCAGACCAAGTGCACCCTCTTCCATCGCTTCACGCACCAAGGCTTTCATCTTTTCCAGCTCCTCCTTTGTTGCTGGGCGATTTTCATATTGCATGACATAATTACGCACGGTGGTGTGGCCAATAAATGAGGCTACATTTGGCGTCACACCTTTTTTGGTGAGCCATTGGAGGTAGCCATCCAGCGTTGTCCAAAGACTGTCGACCGGTTCTTTCAAATTTCGTTTTACTGGGCCGGGCGACCACCCCTCGCCAAAAATTTCTAAGGTAACGCCTTGTTTAAGATCAGATAGCGAACGCCCATCCATCAAAAGACTTCTATCACCCCAACTCAGCATATTGATAAATCCAGGACTGACAGCTAAATTTTTTGCGTCAATTTCTTTTTTGCCTTTGGCAGAAGAGAGATCCCCCATAAAAGCAATGGTATCTTTAATAATACCAATATCGGTTTGCTGTGCAGCAATACCGCTGCCATCATACACTTGTCCGTGCCTGATAATAACATCATATACTTGCTGTTCTGCGCAAGAGCTCAGTGTTAGCAAAAGACTGAAGAAAAATAGCCACGGTTTCATACCACCATGTTACGAAAAAATGCTAATTGTTTTCTGAAGTTGTTTCGAAAAATTAGAAGACTGAAAAAGTTAAGTACAATAAGTGAAAGGTTTCAATTAAACACTCAGCCACTTTGATCATAAAAAATCCAGTAAGACAAAATCTTACTGGATCTTATTTCGAGAGTCAATGTCAAAATGGAACGACTAATTGTTCTCACACCGCTAGTAGCTCATAGCTAGCAGCTAATCAAGCGTACCCCAATAACTTCATCATACTCTCGCTGCTTTGTTCATCAGCAAACAAGGTTGTTGTGATCTCTCCATCTTCATTGCGGTCAATCAGCACATGTTTAGGTGCAGGTATAAGGCAATGCTGTATGCCACCATATCCACCCAGCGACTCCTGATAAGCACCAGTGTGGAAGAAGCCTACATATAACTGCTCTTCATCATTACGCATGGGTAAGAATACCTCGCCTGTGTGTGCCTCTGAATTGTAATAATCCTGACTGTCACAAGTCAAACCGCCCAAGTTTACTTTATGATATGGATCATCCCACTTATTTAATGCCAGTAAAATGTACTTCTGGCTCAATCCCCAGGCATCTGGTAAATGTGTAATGAAAGAACCATCAATCATGTACCAAAGCTCTTTGTCGTTCTGCAGCTTTTCATTGATGATCTGGTACAAAACTGCGCCACTTTCGCCAACGGTATAGCTACCGAATTCTGTATAGATGTGCGGAACAGGCACATTATTCTTATCACAAATCCATTTGATGTTCTCCACGATCTGTTCGATCATGTATTTGTAATCGTACTGGAAAGTGAGTGATGTCTTGATAGGAAATCCGCCACCAATGTCAATTGAATCAAGCGTAGGACAAATCTTTTTTAATTCACAATACTTAAATACAAAACGGCTTAACTCACTCCAATAGTAGGCAGTGTCTTTAATACCTGTATTAATGAAGAAGTGAAGAAGCTTCAATTGCGCTTTATCACTCTTTTCAATTTTCTCTTTATAATAGCTGTTAATATCACTGTAACGAATACCTAAACGTGAGGTATAGAATTCGAAATTGGGTTCTTCATCAGCAGCCACCCTGATGCCTACTTTATACGGAACGTTAACACCAGCTTCATAGTGATCCATCTCGTACAAATTATCAAGAATAGGAATGCAGTTATGGAAGCCGTCATTTAACAATTCGGTAATGTACTGCATGTACAAAGGGCGCTTAAAGCCATTGCAAAGCACATAAGTGTCTTTTGTTACCTTTCCTTTGTTATACAAAGAGCGAACAATCGGAATGTCGAAGGAAGAAGACGTCTCCATGTGCACATTCTTATTCTTCAACGCCTCCTCCATCACAAAAGAAAAGTGTGACGATTTAGTGCAATAACAGTAGGTATAGGACCCGTTGTATTTCGTTTTTTCTATGGCGTTTTGAAAAGTAGCCTGCACATAGCGGATGTTTTCGCTGATTCTCGGCAGGTAGGTAAGCTTTAGCGGGGTGCCGTATTGTTTTACGATGTCCATTAAAGGCACATCGTTAAACAGCAATTCATGATCACGGACTTTAAACTCCTTTTGTGGAAACTCAAAAGTCTGCTCAATCAGGTCGCGGTAGCTCTTCATTTATGGTATGGATCGATAGTTATGGTGAAAAAGGGCCATTTCGTTGATGAGAATCAGCACATTAGCCTATAAACCATCCTTCGAATTGGGAAAGAGTGCAAAAATCACATAAAATTGCCATCTTTGCAAGGTCTAACTAATTATGGTAAACCCTTACAGCAGCCAATTTTCAGTGCCACCCTATACGGGGCTATATGCACTGCCCGACTATTAAGGTCGCGGGGTCTGTTTTGTAATTTTTTCTATCCAGCGGTTTATTAACTATTCAATTACTATTAATTCTATTTTTTGTGAAAGAGATAAAGATCATAGAGGTGAAATCAGAGATTGGTGCGGGTACACGTGGCGCCAGTCTTGGTGTGGAAGCTATGAAAATTGCCAGCCTTGATTTAAAATCTGATTTTTTTAAGCAGTACGATTCTATTGAGGTAGAAAACGTAAACGAAATGCTTTACGATGGTGCCGAGCACGCACATGCCAAATTTATTGATGGTGTGATGATCATGGAAGAGCGTGTTTGCCTGGAAGTGTATGAGCAGTTGTTTGATGAGTTTTTCCCCATCATTATGGCTGGTGACCACTCTACTGCTTACGGAACCATTGCAGGTATTAAGAAAACGTATCCTAAAAAGCGTATCGGGGTTATCTGGATTGATGCCCACGCAGATTTACACTCACCTTACACCACACCATCCGGCAACATGCACGGTATGCCATTGGCCATGGCTTGTGGTTTCGATAATTTGGAGTGCAAGGTGAATGATCCTAAAGGAGAAACTATCGAGTATTGGGAACAGTTGAAAAATGTAGGGGTTGCCGGGCCAAAGATTTACGCAGAAGACATCGTGTTTATCTCTGTGCGCGATTTTGAAAAGCCTGAAAACTACCTGATCAATAAGCACAACATGAGTTTTATTGAGACCGAAGATGTAAAGAAACTCGGTCCGGTTAAGATTGCAGAAAGAGCCTTACAAATGCTCGACCATTGTGATTATATCTATATTTCCTTTGATGTGGATAGTATGGATAGCCGTATCTCTACAGGAACCGGAACGCCTGTGCCTAACGGACTTACCGTAGACGAAGCCAAAGTCTTGAATGAGGAATTGGCTAAGAGCCCTAAAGTTTGTGCCTGGGAGATTGTGGAAGTAAATCCCACACTCGACACAGAAAACCGTATGGCCGAGGGTGCTTTCGAAATTATGGAGGCAACTGCCAAAGCAATTATGGCAAGGCCGGTAATGGCTGAGTAGGCATTGGGGTCAGGGATTCAGTTTAAAGATGGTGACAAAATCATTATCTTAGCTAGACAATCCCTTTCCTTATGAAGTATCAGATTCAATCAACTTTTTTGGGATACTTATTACTGCTATTGGCAGCTTGTCTATTTTTTGCCTGTTCAGGCAAAAAGGAAATCCAATATAAAATTGCCTACAATGTCTATTACGACACCCTGAATGACGACTATGAAGTGTTTGTCATGAACATGGATGGTACTGACAAGAAAAATATTTCTAATTCTCCCGGAGTTGATTGGGTGTACTATACCTATAAAGATAAAATCTACTTTGTTTCAGATCGCGACACTACACATCGCATGTATTTTTTGTACAGCATGGATATGGATGGAAACAATGTCAAAAAAATATCGGATTTACGACTGGAGGACTCCTGGCATAACACCCGGAATGATGGTAGAGAAATGATTGTTTCCGGGCGTGTTGGTAAAGAGATAAGGCAGCAGTTGTTTCTGATCGATACCGAAACAGGTATCTACGCGCCATTTATACAAGACACAGCATCTTCTTTTAGTGACCCCGCCTTTTCGCCAGATGGTAAACAAATTGTATTTCGCCATCGTCAGCAAAAACGCAACTTCAAAAATGAAAAATCTGAATTATGGTTAATGTCTGCTGATGGCACCGGCAAAAGACAGCTTACATTCTTTCCTGAATCAGACACAAGCGCTGAGTGGTTTGTTTACCATGCAGGGCCACCCAAATGGCATCCAACAGAAAATTTCATCTCGTATCAATCTTTCAGAGATGGTAAGTACTGTTTGTTTGCCATCAAACCCGAAGGAGGCGAAACCTGGAAGCTGATAGAAAATACGACTGGCCTTGAAGAAGACTGGCATAGCTGGAGTACTGATGGTAAATGGCTGACTTTTGGTATGGCCGACTACTCACAAGGTCTTGTAGATGTTTACCTGATGAATTGGAAAACCAAAGAAATTACGCAGCTCACTGACAGCTGGCAGTACGAGCAGGCTCCCGTATTTGTGGAGGTACTTCAATAGGTTAAAGATTAGCAGGGCAGGCTTACCTTCCCTATATTTGAAGACGTGAATACAAGTAATTCTTATCTGTCAGAATTTTCCGCTGTGCTGCTATTTATTATTGGCGGTATAGCTTTTTTATCAGTGACCTTTCTGGTTTCCAAACTGTTGCGTCCGCATCGCCCGAATGCAGAGAAACTCTCCAGTTACGAAAGTGGCGAACAAGCCGTTTCATCCGCCTGGCCACAGTTCAATATTCGCTTTTATGTAGTAGCTATTTTGTTTCTGCTCTTTGAAGTAGAGTTGATTTTTCTTTTCCCCTGGGCAAGTGTTTTTACTGACAAAACATTAATGGAAGTAAGCAACGGAACATGGGCCTGGTTTACTTTGTTTGAGGTAGTAACCTTTGTGTTGGTATTAGTAGTTGGCCTGGCTTATGCCTGGGCAAAGGGTTATTTTAACTGGACAGGCGATAAGGCACAGGTAAGCGATGTAAAGTCGCCCGTGCCACCACAATTATACGAGCAATTCAATGAGCGATATAAAACCAAATAACTTTGATCAATTCGCGAAAGCAGTTGGCGATGAGGTTCCGATTTACAAAGAATCGATTGGCAATGCAGGCGTGATCATTACCAAGCTTGATGACTTGCTGAACTGGTCGCGACTGTCATCCATGTTCCCCATGACTTTCGGTTTGGCTTGTTGTGCCATAGAATTTATGAGTACCGGCACCACCCCTTACGACATGGATCGCTTTGGTATGGCTCCACGTTCCTCACCCAGGCAAGCCGATGTGATGATCATTGCTGGTACAGTTGTTTTTAAAATGGCAGATCGCATCAAGCGCTTATACGAACAGATGGCGGAACCACGCTACGTCATTTCCATGGGCTCTTGTTCAAATTGTGGAGGCCCTTATTGGCAACACGGCTACCATGTAGTGAAGGGTGTTGACAAAATTATACCGGTCGATGTGTATGTACCTGGATGTCCCCCTAGGCCAGAAGCCCTGATTGGCGGTATTATGCAACTGCGAGAGAAGATAAGTAAGGAGAGTTTGATTGCAGATCAGCTAAACAATAAACAGCATGGATGATACATTAGTTGATGTGCTCACACCTTTGGTAGGGCAAACTCCGCTTATCAATAAAACGAATACACCTTTTTCTATAGAAATCAGTAGTGATAAGGTTTTAGTTGTTTGTGAAACACTGCACAAACATCCTTCATGCTATTTCGATATGCTCTCCTGCATAACTGGTCTGGATAACGGTAAAGAAGCTAACACCATGGAAGTGATTTACAATCTCTATTCCATTCCTTTTAACCATCATTTAATGTTGAAGGTAATCTTACCAAGAGAAAAACCTGAAATAGATTCTGTCATTTCAGTTTGGCGCACAGCCGATTGGCAAGAGCGTGAAGCCTTTGATATGTACGGCATAGTTTTTAAAGGTCACCCCGATTTAAGAAGGATACTCATGCCTGCCGACTGGGAGGGCTATCCGCTACGCAAAGACTATCAGACACAGGAAGAATATAAAGGGGTGACTGTTAAATATGAGGAAAGGAATAATAACAATGAATAATAAATTTGCGATTTAAGATGACGAATTATAAAATAGGAATTGTTAAAATACATAGTGTTTCAAAATTTTAATCAATTAATTCGTATTGTCACGGCATCCATTAAAACAACAAAATCCAAACTATAATTGTCCATTGTTAATTTTGAATTTCGAATCTTGAATTTTGAATCTTAAAAAAACAGATACTGCCCAAAATCTTCTCACCTCTGAGCCGGGAAAGTTCAATGAAGGAGAACTGCGTTCTGAGGAGATGATCATCAACCTTGGTCCACAACACCCATCAACACACGGTGTGTTGCGTTTGGAAGTATTGTCGGATGGTGAGGTGATTAAAGAAGTTGTTCCGCATATTGGCTACTTACATCGCTGCTTTGAAAAGCATGCAGAGAATCTTCCTTACAACCAGATTATTCCTTTTGTAGACCGCATGGATTATGTGGCCTCCATGAATTCTGAACATGCTTATGTAATGGGCGTAGAGCGCATGCTGGGCATTACTGAACAAATCCCCAAACGCATTGAATACATCAGGGTGCTGATGGCAGAACTCAACCGCATTGCCTCGCACTTTATTGCCATTGGTACTTATGGTATGGACATTGGTGCTTTCACGCCTTTCTTTTGGGTGATGCGCGATCGCGAACATATTCTGCGCTTACTTGAATGGGCCAGTGGTTCGCGTTTACTGTATAACTACATGTGGGTAGGTGGTCTCTTCTACGATTTACCCGTAGGTTTTGAAGATCGTTGCAAAGAGTTTGTTACCTATCTGAAACCAAAGCTAAAAGAGCTTGATAGTATCCTGATTGATAATAAAATTTTTATTCAACGCACCGCCAACATTGGTGTGTTGCCTCGCGACTTGGCTATTAACTATGGCATAACCGGCCCCATGTTGCGTGGCTCTGGTTTGCGTTTTGATTTGCGCAGGGTAGATGCCTACTCTGTTTATCCTGAAATTGATTTTGATATCCCGATAGGAGAAGGCAAAATGGGAACCTTGGGTGATTGTTGGGATCGTACCTGGGTGAGGATGCAGGAAGTGTATGAATCGGTAAAGATTATCGAGCAATGCTTGGAGAAACTCACCAAAGAGCACAAGCGCACGAAAGACTTTGATCCGCAGGCTTTAGTTCCGAAGAAAATACGGCCGCAGGCGCAAGACTTATATGTGCGCGCAGAAAACCCGAAAGGGGAGTTAGGATTTTTCTTCAGAGCAGATGGAAGAAGTGACGTGCCTTTCCGCTGTAAAGCCAGGGGCGCAAGTTTTGTAAATCTGTCTGTATTGCCGGAGATAACACGCGGTGTGCTCATTGCAGATTTAATTGCGATAGTAGGCTCTCTGGATGTAGTCATGGGAGAAGTAGATCGCTAAACTTATATTGGTAAATAAATTAGTTAGGGTTTCATTATGAGCTAGTAGCAAGTAGCTCGAAGCTAGCGGCTATAAAAATATGCTTAAAATTCTCACAGCTGAACAAATCAGGGCTTTAGATGCACATACCATCCAGCATGAGCCTATTGCCTCTATTGATTTAATGGAGCGTGCAGCACAAGCTTTTGTTTCCTGGTTTTGCAGACAGGTTGATGTAACTGAAACAGTCGGAATAGTTTGCGGCACCGGCAATAATGGTGGTGATGGTTTAGTCATTGCGCGGCTACTCTTAGCGTATAACTATAAAGTAAAAATCTGGATTGTAAGAGGGCAAACAAAAGAGAGCACTGATTTTGCAGCAAACTTTAAACGTATTACTGTAAATCATCTGGTACATGAAATCAGCAATGCAGAAGAATTGGCATCGTCCGCTTTTGAAGATTGCCATGTTTTAATTGATGCTTTGTTCGGCACTGGTTTATCAAGAAAAGTTGAGGGTTTACAAGAAGCGGTCATCAAAAAAATGAATGAAGCATCGGCTTATAAAATAGCGGTTGATGTTCCCTCTGGTTTACAAATCGATAAACCATCCATCGGTACAATTTTTAAAGCAGATTTTACACTCACTTTTCAATTACCCAAACTGGCTTTTCTCTTACCTGAAAATTTTCACTACGTAGGCAACTGGCAAGCTGTGCGTATTGGACTCGATAAAAAATTTATTGAAGCCTCAGATACAAATTATTTATTGCTGGAGAGAAAAGATTGTAAAGCACTGCTAAGACCGAGGAATAAGTTCGACCATAAAGGAAATAATGGTAAGGCTTTATTGATTGCCGGAAGTTATGGTAAGATGGGTGCCGCTGTATTGGCAGCACGTGCCGCCATGCGGGCAGGCTTAGGCTTGCTAACCGCCCATGTGCCTGCTGCCGGACTGACTATTATACAAACCAGCGCACCTGAAAGTATGGCAAGTGTTGATGAGCATGAACATCACTTTGCCACAACGCCATCGTGTGAAGATATGGATGCTGTTGGTGTTGGGCCTGGTATAGGTCTTCATAACGAAACCAAACGCGCTTTCGAAAAACTGTTGCAGCAATCCAAAAAGCCTCTGGTTATAGATGCTGATGCCATCACTTTACTGGCAAGCCATCCTTCACTTTTACTTTTGCTGCCTCCTCAATCTATCCTTACTCCGCATCCAGGTGAGTTCAGGCGCCTGGTGGGTGATTGGGCAAACGACTTTGACAGATTGGAAAAGCAAAGGAATTTTTCAAAACAGATAGGGGGTATCGTTGTGCTAAAAGGTGGGCACACCAGTATCTCCGCTCCCGATGGCAAAGTTTATTTTAACTCCACCGGAAATCCAGGTATGGCTAGCGCTGGCAGTGGTGATGTACTGACAGGAATGATAACAAGTTTATTGGCGCAAGGCTATAAACCGCTGGATGCGGCCATTTTTGGAGTCTTTTTGCACGGTTTGGCAGGCGATCTGGCTGCCCGAAAAGTAGGCGAAACATCCCTGATCGCTTCGGATATTATAGATTTTATACCCCAGGCCTACCACGATTTAAGGTAATTTTGGGGTCAGATTAAACTTTATGGCGTTCAACTACATCTAATAGACGATAATTCGTCTTTGGATTAAAAACTTTTGGATACATTTTTGCGTATAGTTAACGTATGAAACGCCTGAATCTTATACTACTGCTCATTTTTTCTTTTGCGATTGCCGCAAAAGCACAGTCAGGCTTTGAGGCTACCTTTGGCCAACAAGATCCCCAAGCTAAAATTCAGCTTTTCCCCAACCCTGCTCAGGAATTTCTACATGTTAAGTTAGAAGGCGTTAAAGTGGGTAATCTCCAAATCGCTGTTCGTAACATTATCGGTAATGAGATACAAACCGAGATTGATTTTGTTGGTGACGATGAATTCAGACTTCGTGTAAAAGATTACAATACCGGGTATTACCTTCTGGCTTTATACGATGAGGCCTCAAACTTCAAAGGCACTTACAAATTCCTGAAACGCTAAGCACTGTATTTTTTTACAGCATCCACTAAAGTATTCACATCTTCTTCAGTTGTGTTAAATGAACACATAAACCTGCATTCATTTGTTTTCTCATTCCACACATAAAAGAAAATAGCTTCCTGTACTTTTTCAATTATGGCAGGTGGTAAAATAGCGAACACGCCATTGGCATCTACGGACTGTGTGATTTTAACAGAAGGTATTGTACTCAACTTCGAAGCTAATAGTTTAGCCATATTGTTTGCATGAGTCGCATTTCTTTTCCAGAGATCATTGCTTAATAAGGCATTGAACTGTGCACTGATAAAACGCATTTTAGAGTGCAGCTGCATACCCTGTTTACGCTGATATGAAAAATCTGCTGCAAGCGAAGTGTTAAAGAAAACAACCGCTTCCCCGATCATCATACCATTTTTAGTACCACCAAAAGAAAGTACATCTATGCCTGCATCGCGAGTAAAACTTTTAAAGTCTGTACCTAAACTCACCGCTGCATTGGCAATTCTTGAGCCATCCATATGCAAATACATCTTGTGTTTTTTTGCAAGTGCTGACAATTCCTTAATCTCTTCAATGGTATAAACAGTTCCATATTCTGTAGACTGCGAGATGGAAATTACCTTGGCTTGAGGATGGTGCTGATCCTGAACACGAATAATCCTTTCTTCAACAGCAGTCGGTGTAAGCTTGCCATGGGGAGCAGGCACACCAATAATTTTACAGCCCAGAAATTTTTCAGGAGCCGTTGATTCATCAACATTAATGTGTGCCAGTTCTGGTGCAATAATGGAATTAAAGCTTTTAGTCATGGCGCTTAAGCCTAATACGTTAGCCCCTGTGCCATTGTAAACAAAAAACACTTCGATGTTTTCACCAAAATGCTGTTTAAATTTTGCTGTCGCTTCTTGTGTAAAAGGGTCATTGCCATAAGAGCCTACATGGTCTTGATTAGCTGTTTCAATTGCTTTTAAAATTTCCGTATGTATACCTGAATAATTATCGCTGGCAAAGGCTCTCATAGAAGTCGTTATTGTGCGCTCAAGTTTATTATTTTGGTCGGCTTTACCGCAACGAATTTTATTTGCGGTTGATATATTTAAATAATTTTTTTCTAAACAGAAACCTTATGTGCAGGGATCTGGGGCTATCTGTCTTACCTATTTTTTCAAGGGCAAGACCATATCTATAATGCTAACTCACTTAAAATCGTAAATTTAAGATTACACAATAAGAAGGCATTATATCAAAATGGCAGGTTATTCATCAACTCCTTTGGTAAAAAAATTGGGCTTGAAAGCGGGGCATTCAATTTATATCAGCAAAGCACCTGACAACTATTTTGAATGGCTTATACCTTTACCGGATGAAATCTCTGCTAAAACTACATTGTCAGGGCAACTGGATTTTATTCACCTCTTTGTTACTGATCAAAAGGATTTTAAAACTGCATTTCTTAAAGCAAAAACACATTTAAAACCTGATGCAATGCTGTGGATTTCGTGGCCTAAAAAAGCCAGTAAGGTGCCAACAGACTTAGATGAGAATGTAATCAGGGACTTTGGCCTTCAAAACGGACTGGTAGATGTAAAAGTCTGTGCGGTGAGTGAAGTCTGGTCAGGGCTTAAGTTTGTTTTCCGATTAAAAGATCGATAAGAAAATCCCGCTCAATTGCGTATTTTCGCACCTTAATTAAGAAAAAACACGCGCCATGAGCCAGAACAGACCGATTTCTGCATTCATTGAAAAAAACTACCTGCATTTTAATGCAGCAGCTTTGGTTGATGCTGCCAAAGGATATAAAAAACACATTGCCGAAGGCAAAAAAATGATGGTGACTTTAGCGGGTGCCATGAGTACCGCTGAGTTGGGTATCAGTTTTGCCGAAATGATTCGCCAGGATAAAGTGCATATCATTTCATGTACCGGTGCCAACCTGGAAGAAGATATCATGAATCTGGTGGCACACAGCCACTACAAACGCATTCCTAATTACCGCGACCTTACGCCAGAACAGGAGTGGGAACTATTGGGCAACCACCTGAACCGTGTTACAGATACCTGCATTCCTGAAGAGGAAGCGTTCAGAAGATTGCAGGCGCATTTGTTTAAGGTTTGGAAAGATGCAGAAGATAAAGGTGAACGTTTGTTTCCACACGAATTCATGTTCCGCATGATCAATAGTGGAGATTTAAAACAGTATTACGAAATCGATCCTAAGAATTCATGGATGATTGCCGCAGCAGAAAAAAATATGCCAATGGTTGTACCCGGCTGGGAAGACTCAACCATGGGTAACATCTTTGCTTCTTATGTGCTCACTGGTGAGTTAAAGGCTTCTACTATGAAGTCTGGAATTGAATACATGGTGTGGTTAGCTGACTGGTATACCAACAATGCCGGTACAGATGGTATTGGATTTTTCCAGATTGGCGGTGGTATTGCTGGTGACTTCCCGATTTGTGTAGTGCCTATGTTACATCAGGATCTGGAGCGTGATGGTGTTCCTTTTTGGAGCTATTTCTGCCAGATCAGCGATAGTACAACAAGTTACGGTTCTTATTCAGGTGCTGTGCCTAACGAAAAAATAACCTGGGGTAAACTCAGCATAGAAACACCAAAGTATATCGTAGAGAGTGACGCAACCATTGTAGCTCCGTTGATGTTTGCTTATATACTTGACATGTAATAGCTAACCGCAAAGAGCGCAGAGGTTCGCAAAGTGCTATGACTGAAAATCAAATTTCTGAGAAGGTAATTGGTTGCGGAATTCTGGTGCATAAAGAGCTAGGGCCTGGATTGTTGGAATCTTCATATGAAGAATGCCTCTATTATGAGCTGATTCAGAGCGGGTTGGTGGTAGAAAAGCAGAAAGGCCTCCCTTTGCACTATAAGGAAGTAAAATTAGATTGTGGTTATAGAGTGGATTTAATTGTAGAGAACAAGGTAATTGTTGAAGTGAAATCAGTTAAGGAATTAGATGATATACACCTTGCACAAGTTCTAACATATCTTAAACTATCAAATTGTAAACTAGGTCTTTTAATGAATTTTAATGAAGTTCTTTTAAAAGATGGAATAAAAAGAATAGTAAACAGATTGTAACTCTGCGAACCTTAGCGTTCTCTGCGGTTAGATCTTAAAAGAAAAGTAAACACTCTAACTCTGCGAACCTTAGCGTTCTTTGCGGTTTAAATAAATAAGAAACAGAAACTAACTCCGCGAGTTTCATCGTTCTCTGCGGTTAAATTAAATGAACTTAGACATTACACTACGCACCGAAATCCAACAAGCCATTCAGGCTGTTTTTGGTGTAGACACAGACCAGTTTCAGGTACAACCTACTAATGCCGAGTTTGAAGGTTCGCATACACTGGTGTGTTTTGCTTTAACCAAAATATCGAAGAAAAATCCTGAAGAAACGGCTAAAGCTCTTGGCGAATACTTAGTTGCCAATAGCCAGTTAGTTGCTACTTACAATGTTGTGAAGGGTTTCCTGAACCTCAGTTTAAAAGACAGTGTGTGGGTGGAGGTATTTACTTCTCTATTCTCGCAGGCTAATCTCGGTCAACTGCCTAAAAATGGTCAGGAGATCATGATTGAGTACTCCTCTCCTAACACAAACAAACCCTTACATTTGGGTCATCTGCGCAATAACTTTTTGGGTTGGAGTGTAGCCGAGATTTATAAGGCCTGCGGATATAAAGTTCACAAGGTGCAAATCATCAACGACCGGGGTATACACATTTGTAAATCCATGGCCGCCTGGAAACTTTATGGCAATGGTGAAACACCCAAGAGCTCAGGTATTAAGGGTGATCACCTGGTTGGAAAATACTACGTTGAGTTTAACAAAGTACTTACTGAACAAGTAAAAGAGTTAGAAGCCAAAGGCATCGCGAAGGAAGAGGCAGAGAAGCAAGCCCCCATTATGAAAGTAGCCATTGATATGCTACGCAAATGGGAGTACCGTGATGATGAAACATTGCAGCTTTGGAAGATGATGAACAGTTGGGTGTACGAAGGCTTTGATGCAACGTATAAAAAAATGGGTGTTGACTTTGATAAATTATACTATGAGTCAAACACTTTTTTACTGGGTAAAGAACAAGTGCTTACCGGACTAGAGCGTGGCGTTTTCTTTAAAAAAGAAGATGGTTCTGTATGGGTGGATCTTACCGGTGATGGGCTTGATCAGAAAGTACTTTTGCGTTCTGATGGCACCTCTGTGTACATGACGCAGGATATTGGTACCGCCATACTTCGTTTTCATGATTACCCGAATATTAACGGTCAGGTTTACACAGTAGGGAATGAACAAGAGTATCACTTCAAGGTATTGTTCCTGATCCTGCAAAAGTTAGGTTACGATTGGGCCAAGCGTTGCTACCATTTGTCGTATGGCATGGTCGATTTGCCAACAGGCAAAATGAAATCCAGAGAAGGCACAGTGGTGGATGCCGATGATTTGATTGACGAGATGGTGGCTGAAGCGAAGAAGCAAACCCTTGAGTTAGGCAAGACGGAAGGCATGAGCGATGATGAAGCGGGAGCGCTTTTTAATATGATTGGTCTGGGTGCCTTAAAGTTCTTTTTGTTAAAGGTGGATCCGAAGAAGAAAATGCTCTTCGATCCCAATGAGTCGATACAATTACAAGGCTTTACCGGCCCCTTCATTCAATATACACACGCACGTATCAAGGCCATTTTACGCAAAGCCGATAGCCTTGCTGTAAAAACGGAGGTTGCATCATTGAAAAGCATAACATCTTTAGAAACCAGTGAGAAAGCATTGGTGCAGTTGGTTTCAGCCTTCGAAAGCAAACTGAAAGAGGCAGCCAAAGATTATTCACCTGCTGTTATTGCCAATTATGTTTATGAATTGGCTAAAACGTATAATCAATTTTACCAGGCTATACCCATTTTTACCGAGAACGATCCTTCAAAATTGCAGTTCCGGATTGCACTTTCTAAAACAGTCGCAAACCTGATTAAGCGCAGCATGAAAATTCTTGGCATTGAGGTGCCTGAAAGAATGTAAGAGATTCTTTGTATCTTCAACTTATCTATGAGAGACCAGAACCCAAATCAGAACCAGAAAAAGAGCGGCAATGAAGCCAGACCAGCCAACCAAAAGCAAGGTGGTAATGGCAATAAACGTTTCAGGCATAACAAACCGCCCCGTAATTTTTGGAAGAGCCTGTTAACCAACAAAGGCTTCGATCTTTTAGTGTTGATAATAGGCATAACCATTGCCTTCGCTATTAACAATTGGATGACTGCCAAGGATGAACTGGCAGAAGAAAATTTTTACATTAATAACCTGGCGATTGATGTTGACAAGGACATTGCACGACTCACAGCAAGCCTTGCAGGACTTAAAGAAGATTATGAGGTGTTAATTCCTTACGTTGAAAAATTTGGAAGGGAATCTGTTGTGGGCGACTCATTAGCATCTGTAGTAGTGGCAATTTTATCTATTGATACTTTCGAAGGTGATAACCACACCTATTTATCCATGATCAGCACTACGAAACTTCCGGTCATCACCAATCCGGAGGTTAGGATAAAACTGGCAGAGTACTATCACTTTTACAAAACTATCGAGCGATTTGAGGATACATACAGTAATTCTTTGCTGGACATGAATAACTACTTTAGTCCTTCGATCAACTATACACTACGCAGTGTAGTCAATCGCTCCGTGTTATCATCAGTGCAGACTAAAAATAATTTATTGCTGGCCACATCTCATTTGGAAGATGGTATTGAGCGTTACCAGGAGGCATTGGTGCTTGCCCAGGACCTTAGAAAAAGTTTAGTGCCTGTTGAATGAACAATTGAGAGAGGGTAACTGTTTAAAAGAAAAACGACTATGAAATCCTTCCTTTTGTTTATGATGGCATTTTCCCTTTCGACTGGCAGCGTTTATGATTTTAAACTTCCCTCTATTGATGGTAAAGAAATTGATTTTGCTGCCTATAAGGGCAAAAATCTTTTAATAGTAAATGTGGCCTCTAAATGTGGTTACACTCCGCAGTACGAAGACCTTCAGGAGCTTCATGAAAAGTATGGTGATAAGATTACCATCCTCGGATTCCCAGCGAATAACTTTGGTGGACAGGAACCCGGAACAAATTTGCAGATAGCCGATTTTTGCAAAGCGAATTATGGTGTCACCTTTCAAATGTTCGAGAAAATATCAGTGAAGGGAAATGATCAACACCCTTTATACAAATTTCTGGAAGAGAAAACGGGAAAACAGCCCACTTGGAATTTCTGCAAATACTTAGTCAAAGCCGATGGCACTGTCAAGTTTTATGCATCTGGTGTTAATCCAATTGAAATTATTGAGGATTTGTAAGATGGGGATTGTTTCATTTTTATCAGAAAAATTATCGCGGGTTAAAAGCATCGGTAAACCAAAAAATTCAATTTTTGAATATTCGTTTACCACACTTTCGGGTAAGGAAGTTAAGTTGTCGGACTTTAAAGATGATAACCTGCTAATAGTGAACACGGCTTCCAAATGTGGTTTCACCTACCAGTATGAAGAGTTGCAGCGCCTGCACGAACAATATGGAAACAAAGTAAAGGTCTTGGGCTTTCCCGCGAATAATTTTCTTTGGCAGGAACCAGGTACCAATAACGACATAGCAGAATTCTGCCAGATAAACTATGGAGTTAGCTTCCCAATGGCACAAAAGGTATCCGTAAAGGGGAAAGCGAAGCACCCCATTTTTCAATGGCTTACAGGGATGACGGGCAAGGAACCATCGTGGAATTTTTGTAAGTACCTGGTGAAGAAAAATGGTGAGGTGATTTTCTATCCATCTAAAGTCAGCCCTTTGGACGCCAGCATTGTTTCTAAATTAGATTAATCAATTTTTTGAGTAACGCACTGCATCAAATCAAGCAACAACTACAAGCGCATTGTGTCGCTTACGCAGATGCAAGAATAGCAACAGCACGTGTGGCAATGGAAACGGCACAAGCCGCAGCGAATGCAGAAGAGAAGAGTAGTGCAGGCGATAAGTATGAAACTACCCGTGCGATGATGCAGATAGAGCGTGATAAGGCGGCTGAACAATTAGAAGAGGGATTGAAATTAAAGCGTGTTGCTGAAAGTATTATTGCGCAAGTTAATAACACACGAATCGGACTTGGTAGTTTAGTGTTAACAGATTCAGTTCATTTCTATGTTGCGGTCAGCGCAGGTAAAGTAGAGATCGGAGACCAATCCTTTTTAACGGTTTCGGCACAGGCGCCCATTGCGCTCACCCTATTTAAATTAAAACAAGGCGATACTTTTATGTTTAATAAACAGCAACTGAGTATCCGAGAAATAGCATGAGAAAATAGTAAAAGACATATCTTGCAATAGAATTAATAGTAAAAAAATGAAAGCCTGGTTACACGCCTTCCGATTAAGAACACTCCCTTTAGCAATATCCTGTATAGGTATGGGCAGTTTTTTAGCGGCAGCAGAAGGCTTCTTTCGTTTCGATATTTTTCTTTTGTCAGTACTCACAACTATCTTTTTGCAGATTTTATCGAACCTCGCCAATGACTATGGGGATGCCGTAAGCGGCATTGACAGTGAAGAACGCAAGGGGCCTAAGCGCGCTGTACAAAGTGGAGCTATCAGTAAAGCACAAATGCGTAAAGCAATGGTGTTGTTTGTATTACTTTCATTAGCAAGTGGTATTACCTTGTTGCTGGTATCCTTCGGTTTAAATTGGTCAGCACTTCTATTCTTCTTTGGTCTGGGTTTACTCAGTATTGTGGCTGCCATTGCCTACACAGTTGGTAAACGTCCTTATGGTTATGTAGGACTGGGGGATATCTCTGTATTGATATTCTTTGGCATCGTGGGTGTAGGCGGTTCTTACTACTTATTCACACAAACGATTAACCTGATGGTGTTGCTGCCTGCTTTGAGCTGTGGATTGTTTTCAATAGGAGTATTGAACATCAATAATATCAGAGATATTGAATCAGATCAAAAAGCAGGTAAATATTCTATACCGGTACGCATCGGTAAACAGAATGCCGCGATTTACCATGTGGCCATTAGTATGGTTGGCTTATTGAGTGCAGTAGTTTTTGTTGTACTCAATTATGTAGCAGTTTGGCAATTACTATTTTTACTTACATCACCATTTTTATATTCCATTAATGTTGCAGTATTGAATAAACCTTCAGATCAGCTTGATCCTTATTTAAAGAAAATGGCCATCAGCACTTTATTGTTTGTACTGTTATTTGGCATCGGTTTATTGGTTTCCTAGTGATGCTATCTTTTTAAGAATAAAATCCTTCTCCGCTTTTGTATTCGCCAGTACACAGGCCTTTACGAAACTCTCTTCTGCTTCTTTTTTTCGTTGGAGCTTTGAAAGCCACTCACCTTTTGTAGTGTAGAAGAAATGATTTTTGCTAAACATACCGCTTGTTTCAAGTCTTTGTAAATCATCTAAGCTTTCTTCGTATCCATAACATTCGGCCTTCACAATAGCATGCTGAAACTCGAGTAGGGGGAGGGGCTTTAATGTCAATAGTGATTTGTATAGCTCATCAATTTGCTTCCAATTGGTTAGTTCGTAGCTAGGAGCAATTGAGTATTCATATGCAATAGCTGCTTCAATATGATAAGAGGATATGGACGCTCCGGAAGCAGCTTGTTTTAGAAAATATTGACCTTGCAAAATCAAATCTTTATTCCATTTGGTTCTATCCTGATCTTTTAATGCCAAGAGTGCCCCGTTTTCATCGATACGCTGATATAAGCGTGCTGCATGAAAACACATAAGTGCCAGAAGTGCTTTGGTGGATGGTGTATCGGTGCTTGCATTAGAGCGCAATAAATTTCCGAGTCGTAATGCCTCCTCTACTAAATCATCTCTGATAATGCCAGCAACATGTGTGGCATGATACCCTTCGTTAAAAAGAAGATAGATGGCAGTGAGTACATTCTCTAAACGATCGGGAAGTTCTTTTTCGGCAGGTAGATCGAAAGTAATTTTCTCTTCTCTGAATTTTTCGCGTCCTCTGAAAAGTCTTTTGCTAATAGTTTCTTCATTGGTTAAAAAAGCTGAAGCAATTTCGGCAATACTAAAGCCACACAATGTTTTAAGAATTAGCGCAACTTGTGTTTCTTCAGCAAGCGAGGGATGGCAACAGACAAACATCATGCGAAGTTGTTCGTCCTCAATATTATTTTCTTTAACAACCTCCTGAAGGGTTGCTGCCGCTGTGTACTCAGATGTAAGTAAGGGTGTAAGCTGCGCTGCAAACGCCTTCTGGTGTTTTTGTCTGCGGATGAGGTCAAGGGCTTTGTTACGCGCTACGGTGAATAACCAGGCAGATGGATTATGCGGAACACCCTTGAGCTTCCAGGTCTCCAGTGCTTTTAATAAAGTGTCTTGTACTACATCTTCTACCAGTGTTAAATTATGTGTACCAAATGTTTTGGTCAGTGAAGCAATAAGCTTACCGTATTCACGCCTGAATAAATGATTAAGATTACTATGAACAATTTTTTCCAAGACTTGATCCTACATTTCTCCACTGAATATTATTCACAATTATTATAATACGTGGCATCACGAACAATTAAATTGTCTTTAAGTGTCAGTATGCAGCTAATAGGTAGTTTGAATGTAATGCTATCCCCGGATGAGCCGGTAGAGATAAACTCTACAGCGACTTTATCTTCTTTTGCGAAAATAGTGACTACTTCATCTTTTATATCAGGAAACATAGCTTCCATGTCTGCATACTTGCCAGCAGTTTCGGAGCGTAACTGGTGTACATATTCTGCACCCAATGCCGGATCTAAAAACAAAGCACTGTCAGCGTAATGCTCACTCATGGCTTTCCAGTCGTGTCGGTTAAAAGCGTTAAACATACTGCGCACATGGGCAATATTTTTTTCTTCCTGACTTTGGGTAGAGGAGGTGCAGGCTGTTATAGCCCACACCATCAATAGTAATATTGTTCTCATGTTGGTTTTTACTGATCCATTTTCATGATCTCTCGAATTTCGACAGTACCATCATCTGCATTCAACTGCGGACAATCTTTAGACAGGGCGACCGCTTCATCATAATTTTCTGCTTTAATGATTACATAGCCACCCACTACGTCTTTACCTTCTACAAATGGACCGTCAGTAACTTTCTTTTTTGTGCCATGAATAACCTTTCCTTCCGGGAAGAGTGGTTCTCCTCCGACCAACTTGTTTTGTGAGGCTAATTTATTCATCCAAACATTCCACAGCGCCATTTCAGCCTGCATCTGTTCTGGAGATTGGTTTACAAATTGCTCCTGACTTTGAGGAGAGTTGCGGAAAACGAGCATGAAATCTTTCATAATTTTTTGCGTTAAGTGTTTATTGTTTTATGGCACTATGACGATCAGTATGGAGGAATATGGACATGTCTGTGAAAATATTTTTTTAATTTACTGAAAGCTTATCAAACCTGAAGTAAAATGGACGTTTTCTGGCTTATACTTGGAATTATACTCGTACTGGCAGGCTTGGTGGGCTGTCTTTTGCCCTTGTTACCGGGGCCACCGCTCACTTATGCTGGACTTTTAGTTTTACAATTAAGAGAGATATCGCCCTTTTCTACAAAGTTTCTGCTCATCTGGGCTGGAGTAGTGGTGATCGTGACTATCCTGGATTATGTTATACCCATCTACGGAACTAAGAAATTTGGTGGGAGCAACTCAGGTGTCTGGGGTTGCACGCTGGGTTTATTGGCAGGCTTCTGGTTAGGGCCTTTGGGTATTATTATCGGACCATTTGTGGGTGCTTTTATAGGCGAATGGATAGCAGTACAAAACACTGACAAAGCACTACGCGCAGCCATCGGTTCTTTCTTAGGCTTTTTAACAGGCACTTTATTGAAACTTGTTGTCTGTGGTATAATGACCTACTACTTTATTATAAGTCTTTGGTAGTGATGGTCCAACGCAGGTATAGTTTTATTTGCTGACAAACTCTGCGACTACTTCATCGCCCTTTAATAAAAGCAAATGATCTGAGTCGAACTTGTAAGCGCTCACACCACTGAGTGTACTTAAAAAAGCAGCCTCTTTATTTTTACCCATGCACATCATACGGGTTGTGGCAAGCGGTAAAAAATTAAGCAAACCTGTTTCATCTGCTTTATAAGTTCCGGTCAGTCTGTTGCAACCGCTATAACCACTTACCTTTTGTGCAAAGGCTTCGAAATTAAGTTCGGGTAATTCCCTGGCATAGTCTTCTGCGTTGGCAACCTCTCCGTTAAGACTTAGCAATTGCCAGGTACCAGAAAGTTGATAGGCAGGATTAATGAACTCCCCGCATCCTGATTCAAGCTTGCCATTGTTAAAATTGATTTCAACAGCATAGTCACTATATGAACCTGTCATATTATTGATACAGCCTACAGGAGAAAATTTAACAAACAATTGTTTTTCTCCTTCACTGATCTGTAGTTGTGTAATGTTGCCGTCCAGTACAGGTGAAGACGTTTTGCTAACAATGCTATCGCTCTCCAACGTGGTAAAGCGAAGTATTCCATTAAAATCAATTTCTAAATTCCAGTAGGGTTCATTGCCGCGTGCAATAAAATCGATACCGGCTTTTACTTCATTGCTTCTGTCTTTCTTTCCTTCGGGTTCCCCTTTATCTAAGCGATAGTAATTTGCCAACGCACCCTTTATGCGCTTTCCATCCTGGTTTAGCATAATTAATCCATTGTTTTCGTGCAAGTAATGTTGTTGTTTGCCATGCGCAGTGGTAACCAGCACAGAATCGTTCTGAATATTCCATTGGCCCATGTCAAAAAAAGCACGACTGCTTTTGCCTAAGTATTTCGATGATTTAATAAAAGTAATGGAATCGATGAATTCAATTTTTGTATAGATGCCTTCGCAATCGGCACAGGGTGTTACGCCTGTGTAAGCGCCCATTACTTTTTGCGCAGTAATAGGTTCTCGCTTTTCTTTTTTGCCCTGGGTGGAACATGCAGCTAATAACATAAAAAGGCAGACGAATTTTCTCATGGCTCCGGATTTAATACTATAAGATAATGAATTTTTACCGGAGACAAAAGCTTGTGAGGTTCACTTCTTAAACATGAAATAAACGGCCAGAATCAGCAGTACAAAGGCGATTAAATGGTTGAAACGGAATGTTTCTGTTTTGAAAAAAACAAGGGAGAAGATAACGAAAACGCTGAGCGTAATTACTTCCTGAATAACTTTTAGCTGGACCAACGAAAAGGGCCCACCATTCTCTTTAAAGCCCAACCGGTTTGCCGGTACCTGAAGTATGTACTCAAACAAAGCAATGCCCCAACTGATGAGAATGATGCTGATCAGTCCAAGGCTCTCGCTCCACTTCATGTCTTTAAATTTTAAATGACCGTACCAGGCGAGGGTCATAAAGGCATTGGAGAGCGTGAGGAGGATGATGGTGTAGAGGGCTTTCATTGGAGACTTAAGTGTTAAGACAAAAGTAGCTAGACATAAGACATAAGACGTAAGACGTAAGAAGTGAGACGTTAGTAATTTGGTGTAATTGGTATAAAAATTCAGGAGGAATATGTGAAGTCCAACACAATGTGCTAGGAAGCAACTATCTTCTACCTCCCTACTTAAGTCCTATGTCTTATTACTAACGTCTAACGTCTCACTACGTCTATTTCACCAATTTCTTATACTTAATCCTATGCGGTTGTTCGTCACCCAAACGCTTGCGTCTATTTTCTTCATATTCGCTAAAGGTGCCTTCATACCAGAATACTTGTGAGTCGCCTTCGAAAGCGAGGATGTGTGTACATACACGATCAAGGAACCAGCGGTCGTGAGAAATGATAACAGCACAACCACCGAAGTTTTCCAAACCTTCTTCCAATGCACGCAGTGTGTTTACATCCAAATCGTTGGTAGGCTCATCTAGTAACAATAAGTTGCCACCTTGTTTCAAGGCAATAGCTAAGTGTACACGGTTACGCATACCGCCAGAAAGTTCTTTTACTTTTTTCTGCTGATCGTTACCTCCGAAATTGAATTTACCAACATAAGCGCGCGCATTCATTTCTTTGCCACCAATCATGATCAGGTCGTTGCCACCTGTAATGGCCTGGAATACTGTTTCTTCAGGCTTTAAATCATCGTGCTCCTGATCTACATAAGCAATCTGTACAGTCTCACCGACTTTAAAGGTTCCGGCATCTGGTTTTTCTTTACCGGTAATCATTTTGAATAAGGTGGTTTTACCAGCACCGTTAGGGCCAATGATGCCTACAATACCTGCAGGGGGTAGCGTGAAATTCAGATTCTCATACAAGAGCTTGTCTCCGTACGCTTTGGCAACACCATGTGCTTCAATCACGACATTACCCAAGCGCGGACCTGGTGGTATGTAAAGCTCCAGTTTTTCTTCTTTCTCGCGGCCCTCTTGTCCAAGTAACTTCTCGTAGTTATTCAAACGCGCTTTACCTTTTGCCTGACGTCCTTTCGGATTCATGCGCACCCACTCCAATTCTCTCTCCAATGCTTTCTGACGCTTGCTTTCAGATTTCTCTTCTTGTGCCAATCGCTTCTGCTTCTGATCTAACCATGAAGAATAATTTCCTTTCCATGGAATACCCTCTCCGCGATCCAATTCAAGAATCCATCCTGCTACATTATCCAGGAAGTAACGATCGTGGGTAACTGCGATGACAGTGCCCTTATATTGTTTTAAATGTTGTTCTAACCAATAAACAGATTCAGCATCCAAGTGGTTGGTAGGTTCATCCAGCAAAAGCACATCAGGTTCTTGCAACAACAGGCGGCATAAAGCCACACGTCTTTTCTCTCCACCCGATAAGTGTTCTATGGAAGCATCTGGTGGCGGACAACGCAAGGCGTCCATGGCACGCTCCAGTTTATTGTCTAATTCCCAGGCGCCAATGGCGTCCAGCTTTTCCTGTACCTCTCCCTGGCGGGTAATCAGTTTATCCATGGCATCAGGGTTTTCCATGATGTCCGGATCAGCAAATTTTTCATTGATGGTTTCGAACTCCTTCAAGAGATCCATGATGGGCTGAACACCTTCCTCAACGATTTGCTTAACTGTTTTGCTTTTGTCGAGTTGTGGCTCCTGCTCTAGCAAACCCACACTAAAACTTAAGTCTGAAACAACCTCGCCCTGAAATTCTTTATCGATACCGGCAATAATGCGCAATAATGATGATTTACCAGACCCGTTTAAACCGAGTACGCCAATTTTGGCACCGTAAAAGAAGGAGAGGTAGATATTTTTTAAGACCTGTTTTTGTGGAGGGTAAATTTTATTCACCCCGGTCATCGAGAAGATTATTTTTTCGTCAGCCATGATCAGTTTTCAAATAAGAAGGCAAATATGGGAAAAAGTAGGTGACAGTCGACAGTTTGTAGACCGAAGCCCAATAATTAAGTGCGATTAATCTGAAACTTTAGGTTACAAAAAGCGGTTTTAAAGCATTGAAATCAACTTTTTGTCAAGCGGTCGATAGTTAATAGATGACAGGCCTGGCAAGTAGTTTGTTTCTATCAGATTAATTCTATTTTTGCGGAAAATTAAAGGCTTATACTATGTACTGGACTCTCGAACTTGCCTCCTACCTGGAAGATGCGCCTTGGCCGGCTACTAAAGAAGAGTTGATTGACTATGCCATCCGTACGGGAGCTCCCCTGGAGGTAGTTGAGAACTTGCAAGAGTTGGAAGACGATGGTCAACCTTTTGAAAGTATTGAGGAGATCTGGCCGGATTACCCGACCAAAGAGGATTTCTTCTTTAATGAAGATGAATATTGATTCGGTGATAAGCTAATGCGTTGATTCGTTCATTATTTAAATCATATTTTGAAGATGGCCTCCTGATGGGAGGCTTTTTCTTTTTCAGCCACTAGCTTCGAGCCTCTAGCTTGCTTAAAGTCTTATGTCTAACATCTTACGTCTAGTCTCGAGCATCCATCAACGCCTTCGCCACCACCAGGTCTTCTGGAGTGGTTATCTTAATGTTCTCGTAGCTGCCTTCAAATAGTGAAATAACATGACCAGCGCGTTCTGCTACACTGGCATCGTCAGTCAGGCTGGCATCTTCTTTACCCTCGTAGGCTTGCTTGATCAAATTGGTTTTGAAGGTTTGCGGTGTCTGTATTAAACGGAAGCGTGAACGATCCATGGCTTTGGTATTGTCCTGATCGGTCATACGAATGGACTCTTTTAAACGCACAGCGGCTACGGCAGAATCATGCACCGCAGCCAGCCGGTAGGAGGCGCCAATGATGTCTTCACTTACCAAAGGTCTTACACCATCATGAATTGCCACCAGGCCTTCACCTTCAATCAGACTCAAACCATTTTTTACAGATTGAAAACGTGAATCGCCACCTTTTTGAAGTTTGATGTTTTTTTTAAAATTATGTTTAAGGCACAGTTCTTCCCATAGCTGAAAGTCATCCTCTGGCAATACAAGAATAACTTCAGTATTCTCATTATATCGATAAAAGGCGTTGATGGTATGCATGAGTACGGGTAAACCATTCAGTGCTAAAAACTGCTTAGGCAATTTGGTTTTCATGCGTGTGCCTTTGCCACCGGCCACAATAAGTGCGTATTCTTTTAAATTCATATTTTTACTAAAATATCAATTGCTATGGTTATACTTCGTTTTTTAGTGCTTCTTTTTAATGTTGTGGTTATAACCTTGCTGGTTTACAACATGATTCAATTATACAAAAGGGACATGCCCGCTGCCAAAAAGCGCGTAATCTGGTTTGCCGGAGGTGTACTATTGATCGTGCCCTTAGCCATCATTTTCAGAATCATTCCCTTTTCAATGGTTTACCTCTTAGTTTACCCGGTAGCCGTTTCATTCTTCATTTATCTGATCAGAGAAGAAAAGATTATGTAAATGTTTAAAATGAGAGAAGCCATTTCATTGAAATGGCTTCTCTACTTCTTTACTTCACTATTCTAAATCCTGAATTCTATTTTCTCATTCTGAATTCTGGAGTTTAAATGATCAGCATCGCATCGCCATATGTAAGGAATTTATATTTTTCCTTCTTGGCTACGTTATAGGCCTCCATGGTTAATTCAAAACCACCGAAGGCTGCGGTCATCATCAATAAAGTTGATTCGGGCTGGTGAAAGTTCGTTACCATGGCATTACAGATTTTGAAATCGTAAGGCGGGAAGATGAAACGATCAGTCCATCCATCGCGTGGTTTCAAACGATTTGTAGCCGATACAGATGATTCTAATGCCCGCATGGTGGTAGTGCCAATAGCACAAACGCGATTTTTATTGTCAAGGGCTTTGTTAACAGCATTCACTGTTTCTTCACCTACAATAAAATTCTCAGAATCCATCTTGTGTTTAGTCAGGTCCTCTACGTCTACCTGACGGAAAGTACCCAAGCCAATGTGCAGGGTAATGTACGACATGTCTACACCTTTCAATTGCAAACGCTTTACCAACTGGCGTGTAAAGTGCATGCCAGCAGTAGGGGCAGATACAGCGCCTTTGTGCTTTGCGAAAATTGTCTGAAAGCGTTCCTTGTCTTCAGGTTTGATTTTACGTTTGATGTACTTAGGAAGAGGTGTTTCGCCTAAAGTTTCAATTACCTTATCGAAATCGGCAGAAGTGCCATCAAATAAAAAGCGAATGGTTCTTCCGCGTGATGTTGTGTTGTCGATGACTTCGGCCACTAAATCGCCATTGCCAAAATACAACTTATTGCCTACGCGTATTTTACGTGCAGGGTCCACCAACACATCCCAGAGGTGCATATCGGCATTCAGTTCGCGCAACAGAAAAACTTCAATTTTAGCACCTGTTTTTTCTTTACGGCCATACAGTCGCGCAGGAAAAACCATGGTGTCGTTGGCAATCATCATGTCACCATCATCGAAATAATTAACAATGTCTTTGAAAACCTTATGTTCAATTTTACCGCTGTCGCGATGTACTACCATTAAACGCGACTCATCGCGGTTATCGGCAGGTTCCATGGCAATCAGGTTTTGGGGCAGTTCGAATTTGAATTCGGATAACTTCATAGCTTACGGGCTAACATTTAATGCTTTTTTGCAGGCCTCATCCTGCAAAACCTTGTTAGGAAGGTTCCGCCATATAAGGGCGGATTTTAGCGGTTTACAATAGTTTTAAGGGCGCAAAAATAAGGTCACTTTAAGCGATTGGTGCTCGCAAAGGCAAATTTTTGTAACAAAAAAGGTCAAAAGGCAGTCATAGCCGTAATTTTAGTGCTTAGCCTCCGACATACTGCTTATGTTTTTAGTACGCCAAATTCTTGAAAGCTTCAGGTTTGCCATTACTGCTCTCAAATCTAATCTTTTACGTACCATTCTGTCGCTCCTGGGAGTTACAGTGGGTATTTTCGCCATTATAGCCGTGCTAACCATGGTTGATTCCCTCGAGAAAAATATCAAGGACAGCCTTAACTTCCTTGGAAGCAGTGTGATCTATGTTGAAAAATGGCCTTTTAATACCGATCCTGACTTTGCCTGGTGGGAGTATCTGAGAAGACCCAATGCCTCTTACAACGAATATCGTTTTCTTCAATCAACATTGAAGCATCAAAGTTCCATTGCCATATTTGCCGGTCGTGGAGGTCAGTTGGTGAGGCGCAAGAGCAATACCATTGGTGGTATCAGGTTGGTGGGTGGTAGTGAAGGATATGATGGCATTTTTGAAGTAAATATTGAGAGGGGGCGTTATTTCATACCAGAAGAATTAGTGGCAGGTAGAAATGTAGTGGTAATTGGTTATGAAGTAGCCAACGGATTATTTCCCAACGGAGAAGACCCCATTGGCCAATCGGTTAAGATTAAAAATTTACAATACGTTGTAATAGGTGTTACTAAAAAAGAGGGCGAAAGCTTTATGGGTTTCACCAGTAACGATTACACCACAATTATTCCTTACAACAACTTCAGAAGGTTGTACCTGACAGGCACGGGAAGCTATAACGAAATCGGATCGAGAATAGGCATTAAAGGTTTTGAAAGCGACATTGGCTTGGTTGAATTAGAAAATGAAACCAGGGGTTTGTTAAGATCTAAACGCGGTTTGAAACCAAGAGATAAAGATACTTTTGTAATGAACAGACCTGAAGCACTTGCCAATGCCATCGGGAGTTTATTTGATGTAGTAGGTTTGGCTGGCTGGGTAATTGGTGGCTTCTCTATTTTGGTTGGCGGTTTTGGTATTGCCAACATTATGTTCGTGTCTGTGAAAGAACGAACCAGTATTATAGGCTTGCAAAAATCCTTGGGTGCGAAAAATTATTTTATACTTTTTCAATTCTTATTCGAAGCGGTGTTTCTCAGCCTGATCGGAGGCTTGGGCGGGTTATTTCTCGTGTGGCTAATTACTTTTATACCGATGGGTAGCTTAGAGGTTGTATTAACGGTGAAAAACATAGTGCTGGGTTTGGGTGTGTCTACAGTAATCGGTTTAGTGTCGGGCATTGTACCTGCAGCCATGGCTTCGCGTTTAGATCCGGTAGCAGCGATTCGTTCAACTTAATGGTTGATTGTTGATCGTTATTTGTTGCTGGTTGATCGTTGTTGGATGACCTTTAGTAGTTATTTGAAATTAATACGAACAACCAATAACGACCCACCAACAACAAATATGTTTATTGCTTAATTTGAGTTTGAAATTTTACAAAACCTATGTTCTTAGTCCGTCAGATTTTTGAAAGTTTTCGATTCGCAGTTAACGCCCTGAAATCGAACTTACTCAGAACCATACTCTCGCTGCTGGGAGTTACTGTAGGAATTTTTGCAATCATAGCTGTGTTAACCATTGTTGACTCGCTGGAGAAAAATATTAAAGACAGCTTTGACTTTTTGGGCACGGGCGTTGTGTATGTAGATAAGTGGCCATACACTGCAGATAACAACGGAGAATACAAGTGGTGGGATTTCTGGCGTAGGCCAAACCCCAGCTACAACGAATACAAATTTCTTCAGGCTAATTTAAAAAATGCAGATGCGATTGCCATCCTTGCCAGAAAAGGTAACATGGTTATCAGAAGAAAAAGCAGCAGCATTGGTCAGATCATGCTGGTAGGCGGAAGTGAAGGTTACGATAAAATATTTGAAGTAAATATTGACAATGGACGATACTTTACTTTAGACGAACTGGAGGGTGGAAGAAATGTAGTGGTGATGGGGCATGAAGTTGCCAAGGCACTTTTTCCAAATAACGAAAACCCTATTGGACAAGAAGTGAAAATAAAGAACCTGAAATACATTGTAATAGGTGTAGTAAAAAAAGAAGGCGAGAGTTTTATAGGCACACCCAGTAATGATTATGCATGTGTAATCCCCTATAAAGCGTTCAGAGGTTTATACCAAACAGGTACAGGTCGCTGGAATGAAACTGGATCGAGCATTGGTATTAAAGGAAAAGAAACGGATATAGGTTTAGTTGAATTAGAAAATGAAATGCGTGGCTACTTGCGCGGGCGCAGAGGGTTGAAGCCAACAGAGAAAGACAACTTCGCACTTAATCGCCCGGAGGCCATTGCCAATGTAATCGGTAGTTTGTTTGATGTTGTTGGATTGGCCGGTTGGGTAATTGGTGGCTTCTCTATTTTAGTAGGTGGTTTTGGTATTGCCAACATCATGTTTGTTTCTGTGAAAGAACGCACCAGTATTATTGGCTTGCAAAAATCATTAGGCGCCAAAAATTATTTTATACTCTTTCAGTTTTTATTCGAGGCTGTGTTTCTGAGTTTAATAGGTGGACTTGCTGGTTTGTTTCTGGTATGGCTAATCACCTTTATTCCTATGGGTAGTTTAGAGGTAGTACTCACCATTAAGAATATCGTACTTGGTTTGGGTGTGTCTACTGTAATCGGTTTGGTGTCAGGTATAGTACCTGCAGCCATGGCAGCACGGTTAGATCCTGTGGCGGCAATACGTTCTAACTAGATTATAGACATAAGTAGAAATACGTAAGTAATAAGATAGAATCTTATGATTCTTTAGTCTTACTACTTACGTCTTTTGTCTTAAGTCTCGAAGGAACTATTCTTTCTCCTCAGCCAATACCGGCTTGCCACTATCTTTGGCAACCATCACCAGATCTTTAATCTTTTTCTCCAGTTCCTCAGAAAGTTCCGGATTATCTTCAATCAATTGCTTAACAGAATCACGACCCTGACCCAGTTTGTTGCCATTGTAAGAGAACCATGAACCTGATTTTTGAATTACATTTAACTCAACACCCAGGTCAACAATCTCACCTACTTTGGAAATACCTTTTCCATACATGATATCGAACTCAACCACTTTGAAAGGAGGCGCTACTTTGTTTTTCACCACTTTCACCTTTGTACGGTTTCCATTAATATCATCACCATCTTTAATCTGTCCTATTCTACGGATGTCAAGACGTACTGAAGCGTAAAACTTTAAAGCATTACCCCCTGTCGTTGTCTCAGGGTTACCGAACATCACACCGATTTTCTCGCGTAACTGGTTGATGAAAATACAAGAGCATCCCGTTTTAGCAATGGTACCTGTCAGTTTACGCAAGGCTTGCGACATTAAACGTGCCTGTAAGCCCATTTTGCTTTCACCCATTTCACCTTCCAATTCGCCTTTAGGTACAAGGGCTGCAACCGAGTCGATAACGATGATGTCGATTGCACCAGAACGAATCAAGTGATCGGCAATTTCTAAAGCCTGCTCACCATTGTCAGGCTGAGAAATCAAGAGGTTCTCTGTGTCGATGCCCAGTTTCTCGGCATAGGACTTATCAAAGGCATGTTCAGCGTCAATAAACGCAGCCAAACCACCCTTCTTTTGTGCTTCAGCAATCATGTGCATGGTAAGCGTTGTCTTACCAGACGATTCCGGGCCATATATTTCGATTACCCTGCCTCTTGGAATACCACCAATCCCCAAGGCTATATCCAAACCTAAAGACCCTGTTGAAATCGCAGGAATATCTACTACGCGCTCATCGCTAAGTTTCATAATGGTACCCTTACCATAAGTCTTCTCCAGTTTATCGATCGTCAGTTGAAGGGCCTTTAATTTTTCTTTTGCGTCACTCATATATCTATTATTTATTCATTACAATTTAGTTAGGTCAAAGTACGCGACTGGGCGGCTAATTAAAAAGCCCCAAAAGCGCTTGCGACATCAATTGTCGTTTTATTTGTAGGATGTCCGTCAGTTTTGAGGCTTAGACGGTAAACAGCGACCCAAACAAAATATGAGTTGGTTTTTTCCTTTGCTACCGGGCATCTTATCGAGGGCTGTGTCTCAAATGCGTCCTTTCACTATATTCGCAATCCATGAGATACCTGCTTTTTTGTTTAGTATTCCTTTCAGGCTTTTCAGTTAAAGCTCAATTGGATAACACGACTTTTGATCAAAAGTTAGTACTCGATCCCCAGGATTCTAATCGCGTTTACGCGGGTATCCGCCTTTTGGCCTTCGGTAAAAACAACGAATACTTCGAAACCACCTACAGTGGCTATACTCTGTTTGGATATCAATTAAACCCCTTTGCCTATTATCAGGTAGGCAGTAAAGTCAGGCTGGATGTCGGAGCTTACCTGCAGCAGGATTTTGGCAACGATCGTCTCTCCACTTTTGTGCCCACGCTTTCACTTAAATTTAAGCACAGAAGTTTCTCCGCAACCATTGGCACCCTTGAGGGTAGTTTGCATCATCAACTGGTAGAGCCGCTCTACGACTTCGAAAATGTGTTGAATAAGCGCATTGAAAATGGATTACAATTTTTAATTGAGCAAGAAGGACTTTTTGTAGATGCCTGGGTAAACTGGGAGAAGATGATCTACTTTAACGACCCCGATCAGGAAAGATTTGTTGCGGGATTATCGTTAAATAAAGAATTGCTAAGCAAAAATGATTGGTCGCTTTCCATTCCCGTTCAGGCAACCGTGCGTCATGCCGGTGGTCAGATCGATAGTAATCCGCAACCACTTACCTCTGTATTAGCTTCAGCCAGCGGCTTTACCGTTAATAAAAACACTAATGGTTTTGTAAGAGCCTTTGGTTTAAAATCTTACTTTCTTACCTATAAAAGTTTAACCAGTCGCATAGTTCCTTATAAAGATGGTAATGGGATCTACATCAACCCCTATGTACAAACAACTATTGGGTTAAGTGTAATGGGCAGTTATTGGTATGGCAATGAATTTTTAAGCAATGATGGTGGCCAGATTTATCCCGTTACAACGGAACGCTATCCGTATTTAGTGCAGCCGGCACGTATACTCTACATGCTGCGTATTATGTATGAGAAGAAACTCACCAGAGGTCTTAGTCTTACGGCACGTGTAGAACCATTTTACGATACCTATACCAGTAACATTCAATACGGATACGGTTTTTATTTCAATTTCACCGATCGCTTTTTTCTAGGCCATGCAAAAGAAAAATAGAATAGGCAGAAAGATATTTTTATTTAGTGCTGGTATTTTGTTGGTGCTCTTCGCTATCTATCATGAGTTGGTGGTATATGGTGTACGCCAGGGAATAGGCCAGGCAAAAATACTTTGGTATGCCAAACCGGTGGAGGATTTTATCGCTGATCCCTATTATCCGGACTCATTAAAACAAAAACTTTTATTGATAGGAGAGATCAGACGCTTTGCTATCGACTCACTGGGACTTAACGATACGGATGTTTATAAAAAAATGTACGACCAGCAAGGCAAACCCATCATGTGGGTGGTGCAAGCTTGTGAGCCCTTTGCCTTGCAATCTGTAAAATGGACTTTCCCACTTATCGGTGCGGTGCCGTACAAAGGTTTCTTTAAACAAGAGCTGGCGCTGGCACTACGCGATGAATTGAAAGCAGCAGGTAAAGATGTGATGGTTCGTAATCCTGGTGGCTGGTCTACGTTGGGGTGGTTCAATGATCCTATATTGAGCAATATGCTTAAACGAAGTGAGGGTGATCTTGCCAGCCTGATCATTCATGAGATGGTACACACCACTATGTTTATTAAAGACAGTATCGACTTTAATGAGAACCTGGCCAATTTTATTGGTGATGCAGGCGCATTGGAGTTTGTACGGTATAAGTTTGGCAAAGAAAGTAAACAGTATTTTGAATATTTATATGAAGACGATGACTACACCTTGTTTGCCGAACACATGCTGCGTGGAACCAAATTATTGGATAGTTTGTATGCTACTTTTGAAGCAAAGCAAAGCATGGACGAAAAGAAACGATTGAAAGAAGAAGCCATTCTGAAGGTTGTGATGAGATTAGACACGCTCTCCCTTAAACTTGTTGAAAAGCCTTCAGCACGTTTTGTTAATCGTTTGCCTAATAATGCTTACTTCATGTCTTTTGTGCAATATGAAGCTAAACAGAATTATTTTGAAAGAGAATGTGAAGCCAGGTTTAACAACGATTTGAAGAAATACCTTGAATACCTGAAAGGGAAATATGCATCTGATTGATGTTTAGGGCTTTTGTCCATAATTAAGGAATTGTTAAGAAAAGACTTCGTATTTTTAAATAGCGTACTACTCCCTACTTTTGAACTTTAACTGAAATACCATGCCCACAAAGCCCACACATAA
The DNA here is from genome assembly GCF_057350905.1 of Chryseotalea sp. Lineage (NCBI taxonomy): Bacteria > Pseudomonadati > Bacteroidota > Cytophagia > Cytophagales > Chryseotaleaceae > Chryseotalea > Chryseotalea sp. Next base: position 104,254 of record NZ_JBMRCF010000003.1, read on the forward strand.
AGTCTTGGTTGTAGATGATGAGGAACCAATCCTGGAGTTGCTCAAGTATAACTTAGAAAAAGGGGGCTATGATGTAAAAACGGCCAGCGATGGCATGAAAGCCGTTGAAATTGCCAAGCGTTTTCTTCCAGATCTCGTTTTGTTAGACATTATGATGCCTAAGATGGATGGTGTTGAAACCTGCAGACAGATAAAGGGCATACCAGAATTGGAAAAAACCTTTGTGGTATTTCTCACAGCCAGATCAGAGGAATATTCAGAGGTAGCTGCTTTTGATGTAGGGGCAGATGACTATATCACCAAGCCTATTAAGCCGCGCGCACTCATGAGCCGCATCAGCGCGCTGTTTAGAAGAGATACTAAAAAAGAAGCGCCATCCAGTCAGATTTCAATTGGCGAGCTAACCATAGACCGAACCAGCTACACCATTAAAATCCGCAATAAAGAAATTAACCTGCCTAAAAAGGAATTTGAATTACTCTATTTCCTGGCACAAAACCCCAATAAAGTATTTAGTCGTGAAGACTTACTACAAAACATCTGGGGTTCGGATGTTTACGTATTGGCCAGAACGGTGGATGTACACATCAGAAAAGTGAGAGAAAAAATTGGGGAAGACTTTATCACTACCGTTAAAGGCGTGGGCTATAAGTTTAGCCTGAACTAATGTGTCGATTAGATTATGTGCTGATGTGTTGATTAAACTGAGTAAATAATCTCACTATAAAAATCGAATAATTTATATAATGATTTCGGATTTTAGAAACTCGCCCATAAATCGCCACATTAGCAAATCAATATATTAGCACATCAACATGGTTTATAGTTCGCGTGTACTAGCCCTTTTGCTCGCCTTTTGTATTTCGCTGATTACAACCTTATTCCTGTCTCTTTTTAAGGGCATTGAAACAAGTGCACTCTTGGTTTCAGCTTTCATCAGTTTATCAGTTTCTTACTTACTTACTTTTGTGGTGTTAGAGTTTTTGATTTTTCGCGAAGTCAATAAAATTTATAAACTGGTAGGTAAACTCAAAAAGAAAGAATTGGGTGGTTTGGGAAAACAGAAATCGGGAACATTAAATCCACTGCAAAGCATTAACGAAGAGATTTTTTCCTTTGCAGAGCTAAAGCAAAAAGAAATTGATGAACTGAGAAAACTGGAAGCCTTCAGAAAAGAATTTATTGCAGATGTATCGCATGAATTAAAGACGCCCATTTTTGCAGCACAGGGTTTTGTACATACTTTATTAGATGGGGCAGTCAACGATAAAAATGTACGCACTAAATTTTTAAAGAAAGCAGCCAAAAGTCTCGATGGATTGGATGCGCTCGTGCAAGACTTGCTTACCCTTTCGCACATTGAAACGGGTCAGATTAAAATGCACTTCGAAACCATTGATATGGTAAAGCTGACGGAAGAAGTGATAGAGCAGTTTGAGGAAAAAGCAGAAGAACGAAAAATAAAATTGCGCATTGACGGACATCCGCATAAAGTAATCGCTTATGCCGACTGGCAGCGCATCAGTCAGGTAATGACAAACCTGATCTCTAATGCCATTAAGCACTCTAATGAGGAGGCTGAAGTACTGATTAGTTTTGAGGTGACAAAGAAAAATGTAATCACCAGCGTGCGCGATCATGGAGAAGGCATAGCCCAGGAACATCTGGTACGCATCTTCGAACGTTTTTACCGAGTAGATAAAAGTCGCAGTCGCGAGAAAGGCGGAACCGGTTTAGGTCTGGCCATTGTCAAGCACATCTTAGAGAATCACAAAAGCAAACCCGAAGTAGAAAGCGTAATCGGCAAAGGCTCCGTATTCAGTTTCAGGCTTCCGCGTGCAAAGCCAGAGGAGGATTGATATTTAATTTAAGATTTAAGATTTGAAATCTTAAATTTTGTCTTCGAGTATAACGCAATCTTTTTATACTTTCTAGTCCTTTAGCAACATCACATCAGAGATTAATCTTTTTCATACAACAATTGGACTAAAATTGATATAGTCGGCAAGGTCACAAGCCTTAGCTTTCTGAGATCAATATCTAAATCCCCGGTAAGGATTACATAATCCATTTGTATGAAAATAAGTATACTAACATTTTTCTTGTTTGCATTTGTTTGTGCAAACTTACGGGCTCAATGGCCATCAAATAGAAACTTCCCTATTAATGTAGCATCAAGCTCCCAGAGTGAACTTGTTCAGCAAACTTTAAGCGATGGTTTAGGGGGCGTTTATGTGATTTGGCAGAGAACAATAACACCTGGAGGTGGTTATGATCTTTATGCAGCACACTACAATAGTGATGGCACTTTTGTATTCAGCACTACTGTTTATAGTTCACCTGACCCTAGTGATAGTGAATGGTTGGCAGGCGTGGTACTTGATGAAACAAATGGAATTATTGTTGTTTGGTCAGATCAAAGAATCAATACGAATTGCACGGGTGGTTGCACAAAAGAATTTTACGGTCAAAGAATTTCTTTTGAAGGCGTGAAGCAATGGCCACAAGATGGATTATTATTGATAGGCGGGCTTACGGATCCTAATCATACAGGACTCGAGCAGGCAAAAGTACTGAAGGGCAATGGCGAAGACTTTTACTTGGTTTGGGAGGAGATCGGTATATGTCCTCCCTGCAACGATGGAGGATGCCCTTGTCCAAACACAACAAACCGAATCATGGCACAAAAATTTGATCAAGATGGTGTTGCGCTATGGAACGAGTCAAAGCTAGTATACTCCTCAACAGGTATATCTCAGGAATTTAATTTTGATGCAAAATACGATATCGAAACAGATAGGTTTTTTGTAGTATGGCAGGATTCAAGGGCAAATACTCATTGGTACTTTCTGGCAGGTATTACATACTCAGGAGCAATAGAAAATTATGACCTATACATACAAGCGATTAGCGGCTCAACAGGAAATCAACAATGGGATGAAAATGGTGTGATGGTTAATAATGTGATAGACAATAGTCTTAACTATGATCGATTGTTAAACCCTAAACTCGCATTTGACCAAAATGGTGTTGTAATTACTTGGGTGGACTATCGAGAGGAGTCAGAATGGTGGGGTTATGCGGGGCAAAAATCAATTTATGGTACGCGTCTCAACAAGATAACCGGCACACGTTATGGCAGCTGGCCCGCTGAGGGAAAAATGTTGTCATCGGTTTTACTTGAGGATCTTTATTATTCCGCATTATATCAGCATGAATACCCTGTATATTATGATCTCAAGGAACTTCCAGGCAATACCTACTTACTCGTGTATCCAGGTGAAGAGAATCAATTGTTGGCGCAGAAATTCAATACTTCAGGAACTTTTCAATGGGGACAAGGCACAGTTCTTAGTACGGACGCAACTCAGTTTAATGGTTTTCCACAAATAATTGAAAATGGACAAGAACCTTTAATTGGTTGGAGTAAGAACGGGCTAACAATCGAAGGCCCTCAACAAGGCAGTACTTATTTTCATTACACATCCATTATTCTGGTACAGAAGTTAAATCAGAATGGCGAACCGCAATGGCAAAACCCCGCGCAAATAACTAATTTGATCAATCAACAGGTTCATTTTGAACTTGCAAGCGATGGCAATGGCGGAGCACATATTGCCTGGAGTGAATTTGCATCGGGTAATACCAATGCTAATGCAAAGCTGACATCATTATCAAACAATGGTAAATTCAAAGGGGGGCTTACAATATCAGTTGATTCCTATATAGGTGCAAAGGGTGAAATAGTTTCTATACCCGTGAGGGTTCGGGACTTCGAAGACATACTAACATTGCAAACATCTTTTCAATGGAATCCCGACATCGTGTCGTTTATAGAGGTTGCTGATTTTGGTTTAGCAGGACTTACTCAAAATTCTTTTGGGCTCACAAACACTACTTTAGGTAGTTTATCTTTTTCATGGGATGATCCTACTGCAGAAGGTCAGGCACTTGATCAGAATGTGGTACTTTTTACAATAAAGTTTCAATTGGTGGGTTCGCCTGGAGAAGGAACAGAGGTTCTCATTACAGATCAACCGCTGACAATTGAAGCATATTATGAAACAGATTTTCAAGAAGCTCCTGTCAACACAGTTCATGGTTATATAGAGATTGACTCGTATCAGTTAAATCTTAAAGCGCATTATTTAGAGGGTAATCAGATCGGCCAGACTGCGCATGGTATTCCGGCAGTAGATTTTTATCTGGACGCTGATTTATATGGAACAACAGATGAATTGGGAGAACTCGCCATTCAAGCATGGCCTACCGAGATTGGTGTTGTTCAGTTATTAAGGCCATCAAAGACAGATTTAAGTAAAACGGGAGTAGATGTTGCAGATATTCTAATAACCAGAGATCATTTATTAGGAAACACATCGTTTGACTCGCCATACAAAATGTTCGCTGCAGATGTCGATGGAAATGGAGTTATATCCACAATAGATATTGCGCATATTCGAGCCTATATTCTCGCAAAACAAAACAGCTTTAATGGTAAAAACTGGATATTCGTTAACGATTATCAGTTTTATGACGCAAGTCAAAAGTACAATATTGCAGTAAGTCCCTTTACTTACCTCGATCATTTCGCACTAGATTATCAGACACTTAATATTAATGAGCTATTGACACCAGGCGCTATAAAATTTACAGGTGTTAAGCTTGGTGATGTTGACGCTTCATGGGTCGATGATGAGGGTGGAAGAACAAACACTTCATCAGTCGAACTCACAGCAGTGTACAATCAGGCTACAACCTTGGGAGAGGAGTTGGAGGTTTTATTTCAATCACCTTCAATAAATGATTTGGCTGGTATACAGTTTACCCTGCAATGGGATCCTGAAATTTGGCAATATCAAAACATAGAGGCAACTGGTTTAACTTTAATACTGAATGAAGATAGGATAAATGAAGGTTACCTCTCCTTGCTATGGTATAGTAATGATGCCAGTCAATCCATTTCCTTTGAAGAAGGTGCTTCACTTTTTAAAATGAAATTTTTGCCCTTAGCGTTAAATGGTACTATTGAAATGAATTCTGATATGACCAATGCTAAGGCCTACGACAAAGTGCTTTCATCCTATGATCTTTCACTCAAGAATGTTGCGTTAGAGCAATCACCTAATGAGTTGGGAGTTTATCCAAATCCGGTGCAACATAAGCTTAGTGTGAACTTTATTGTTACTGAAGCAAGTTCTGTCAAATTCACAATTAATAATAGTGTAGGGGGAATTGCACAACAGGAAGTGAAGCAATTTAACAAAGGATTTCATTCCCATGATTTGAATGTTACAAATCTGGCGGATGGTATTTATCTGCTTACAATCGATGTTGGTGAGAAGCGGATGAAGACAGTACGAATAGTTAAGCATTAAAAATTCCCAACTCTTTTATTAAAAAAATCGAAGCCTGCATCCAAGCGGGCTTCGATTTTTAGCCGTTTACCACAATCTCAATCTACTTTGTTTTAGATTTAACTCTGCCCTCTTCTTTCAAAGCTTTAGAAAGTAAAAACTCAATCTGACCATTTGTACTCCGAAACTCATCGGCAGCCCATTTTTCGAGCGCCTTTAATAGCTCTGGTTCTATCCGAAGTACAAATGGTTTTTTCTGAGCCATAGTGATCAGTTATCTGTTTAATTATGTAAGGTGCCCGTATTAACCACCGGACTAACATCTTTATCTGCACAAAGTACAACCATTAAGTTACTCACCATGGCCGCTTTTCTTTCATCATCCAGGTCTACAACTTTTTGCGCAGACAATTGCTCCAAGGCCATGTGTACCATGCTGACAGCACCCTCAACAATTTTATGACGAGCCGCAACCACTGCAGTAGCTTGTTGTCTGCGTAACATGGCACCTGCAATTTCAGGAGCGTAAGAAAGGTTTCCTATACGTGCTTCAATAACATGAATACCCGCAATGTCTAAACGGTTGCGTAGATTTTCTTCCAGCGCGTGGTTCACCTGAGCGTGCCCAGAACGTAGCGTAAGTTCCTCCACGTGATCAAAGTTATCATAGGCAAATTCACTAGCCAAGGTGCGAACAGCAGAATCGCTTTGTATACGCACAAAGTTTTCGTAGTTATCTACTTCGAAAGCAGCTTTAAAGGTGTCTTTTACCTGCCACACTAAAATAACACCTATTTGAATAGGGTTACCGATCTTATCGTTCACCTTTATTTTGTCACTTTCAAAATTTCGGGCACGCAACGAGATGGCTTTCTTGGCGAAGAAAGGATTGACCCAGAAAAAGCCGTTGGATTTTGCCGTGCCCTTGTAATCTCCGAAGAGTACAAGTACAACAGAACTGTTCGGGTTAATGAAAAAGAAGCCCGGTGTTAATACCAGCGAGAGCACTAAAGGAAAAATAAAGATTGGATGGCGCATGACAATCAGGCCAAACAGGCTAAAGCAAAAGGTTAGAAAAATAATCACCAACATGACATAACCTGACATGGGCGAAAAGTCTTTTTCATTTTTCATCTGACTATAATTTTAGGGTTAAGGACGAATAAAACCAAAGGCTGAGTGCAATGGGTGATCAAAAGTAGGAATTAATTTAATTTGATATTAAAATGATATCAAATTAATAAACGACTCCTTTCAAATAAAGTTTCAGGATAGATAAACAAATTCACTCTTGAAAAACTGTAACTTTGCACTTTCAACCCATAGATTCGATTGAAGCCCTCTAGAATATCCATAGCCGACATACTTCTTTTTGAAAACGAAGACTTCTTCCTGGTCAATAAGCCGCCCTATATGTCTACTCTTAACGATAGGGTAGAAAAAGTAAACCTATTGGCCTTGGCCAAGGAGTACTCGGACGATGCCCAGGCTTGCCATCGTCTGGATAAAGACACTTCGGGTGTACTGGCCTTTGCCAAAAATCCGGAAGCTTATCGCCACCTCAGCATGCAGTTTGAGCATCGGGAGGTTAACAAAATCTACCATGCCGTAGCCGATGGAATCCATCGTTTTCAAAACCAATTGGTAGATGCGGCCATTCTTAAACAGGATGATGGTATTGTTAAACTCTCCCGCCAGGGGAAAGAGGCGCAAACCTATTTTACTTCCATTAAATCGTATCGTCAACATACTTTAATAGAGTGCAGGCCCATCACCGGTCGTATGCACCAGATCCGCATCCATTTGGCCAGTCTGGGTGCTTCCATTGCCGGAGATGAGCAATATGGAGGTAAGCCAGTTATGCTTTCGCAACTGAAAAGGGGGTTTAATTTAAAGAAGTATACAGAGGAACAGCCCCTGATGAAAAGGATGGCACTTCATGCTTTTTCGCTTGAATTCAGCCTTTTAAATGGCGAAAAACAGCGATTTGAGGCTCCTTATCCAAAGGACATGGCCGCTTTGGTGAGACAGTTGGAGCTTTCTTCCTGAAGTTGACAATTGACAAAAATCAATTAACCAAGCTTTTTAAACTGTCAACTACCTGATTGTCAATTAATTTCAGGCTATTACGTTATTATTAACACGGCACTTTGGATAATCTCAACCAAACACCTACTTTTGTGTCCCTTTTTAGAATAGAAGGGTATTTAAACAATTAAAACTTAATAAAGTGGATCATTTAAGTTACAAAACCACTCACGCCAACAAAGCAACTGCTGAGAAGAATTGGGTATTGGTTGATGCAAAAGATCAAGTTCTTGGTCGAGTAGCCAGCCAGGTGGCAAGCATTATCCGTGGAAAAAGAAAGGTCAACTTCACACCTAATGTGGATTGTGGAGATCATGTGGTAGTTATCAACGCTGAAAAGGTAAAGATGACAGGCCGTAAGTTAACGCAACGCGTATTGTTCACACACTCTGGTTATCCAGGTGGACAACGCGAGCACACACCTACGCAGATCCTGAGCAAACACCCTGAGCGCTTGATTGAGCACGCAGTACGCGGTATGCTTCCTAAGAACAAACTTGGCAACGAGTTGTACAGAAGCTTGCATGTATACGTGGGCGATCAGCACCCTCACGAGGCACAACAACCTAAACAGATTAAATTCTAACACATGGAGACTAAAAACGCAGTCGGTAGAAGAAAGACTTCCATAGCCCGTGTTTACATAACACCCGGTAATGGCGCTATTCTTATCAATAACCGCGAACTGAAAACATATTTCTTATCAGAAATACATCAAACTACTGTGAAGCAGCCTTTAGCCGCTGCTAAACTGGAAGGCCAATACGATGTAACAATTAATGTAGAAGGCGGTGGAATTAAAGGACAGGCCGAAGCAATCCGTTTAGGTATTGCCCGTGCACTGGTTCGCGTAAGCGAAGAAAACAGAGCAGCCCTTAAAGTGGATAACCTGCTTACCCGCGACTCTCGTATGGTTGAACGTAAGAAGTTCGGTCGTAGAAAAGCGAGAAGAAGATTCCAGTTCAGCAAACGTTAATCGATTACGACAATGGCACAAAAAATTACCTATCAGGAATTATTGGAGGCAGGTGTACATTTTGGTCACCTTACCCGCAAGTGGAACCCAAAGATGGCCGAGTACATCTTCATGGAGAACAATGGTATCCACATTATCGATTTAAACAAGACTTTGTCTTGCCTGGATGAGGCGAGCTTTGCTTTGAAAAACATTGTACGTTCTGGTCGTAAGATCATGTTCGTAGCAACGAAGAAGCAAGCGAAAGACATCATCACAGATGAGGCAACGCGCTTAAACATGCCTTTCGTAACCGAGCGTTGGTTAGGTGGTATGTTAACAAACTTTGCTACTATCCGTAAGTCATTGAAGAAACTTTCTCAGATCGAGAAGTTGATGAAAGACGAAGCGTTTAACAACCTGGCGAAGCGTGAGCGTTTGATGATCACCCGTGAAAAAGCAAAATTGGAGAAATTGTTAGGCGGTATCACCGATCTTAACCGTTTGCCAGCTGCCCTTTTCATCATTGACGTTAAGCGTGAGCACATCGCAGTAACAGAGGCGTTGAAGTTAAACATCCCTGTATTTGCTATGGTGGATACTAACTCAGATCCTACAACAGTAGATTTCCCTATCCCTGCTAATGACGATGCTTTCAAATCAATCTCTATCATTGTAAAACACATTGGTAAAGTAATTGAAGAAGGTTTAGCTGAGCGCAAGAAGGACAAGGAAGATGTAGCTTCTAAGAAAGACGAGGAAGAAAAGCGTAAAGTTGACGAGACCGTTGCTTAATTAGCCAATGACTCAATTAGCCGATGTTTAATTGTCGGTAAATAATAAGGACATCGGTTAATAGCCGATGTCTTTGTTTTAAGACAGGCCTCTGAGAAGAGGGAAAGAAAAATAGTAATTCGTAATTCTAAAATTGTAAATCAAGATGATATCAGCACAAGACGTAAACAAACTCCGCGCAATGACTGGTGCGGGTATGATGGATTGTAAAAAAGCCCTTACCGAAGCCGAAGGTGATTTCGAAAAGGCCATTGAAATATTGAGAAAAAAAGGACAGAAAGTATCTGCTTCCCGTTCTGATCGCGATGCAAAAGAAGGTTCTGTTTTTGTGAAGAGCAGCGATGACAAAAAAGAAGCCGTATTGATCGCCCTTAATTGCGAAACAGATTTCGTAGGTAAAAACGAAGAGTTTCAAAACTTGGGTAAGCTGATTGCAGAAACTGCATTTACTAACAAACCTGCCACAAAAGAAGCTTTGTTAACACAAGCTGCTGGTGGAGGTTTAACCATCAACGATAAAATCATTGAACTAGTTGGTAAAATTGGTGAGAAGATCGAGATCAGCGAATATGTGCGCATGACAGGTGAGGCAGTTGTGCCTTACATCCACATGGGTTCTAAGTTAGGTGTATTGGTTTCATTGAAAGGTGTTAACGGTAAAGATGTAACAGAAGCTGGTAAGGATGTAGGTATGCAAATTGCAGCCATGAACCCTGTAGCGGTGGATGAAACACAAGTTGACAAATCCCTTATTGAAAAGGAATTGGAGATTGCTAAAGCGCAAATTCTTGCTGAAGGCAAGCCTGAAAACATGGTAGAAAAAATTGCAGCTGGTAAACTGAACAAGTTTTTCAAAGACAGCACTTTGTTACCACAGACTTTTGTGAAAGACAGCTCTAAGACTGTTGCACAATATTTAGATAGCGTAACTAAAGGCTTAACAGTAGTTGAATTTAAGCGTGTCATGATTGGTTAATCCATCAACGCCACAACAAATAAAAAAGGGAGTCGCTTGACTCCCTTTTTTGTTTTACTCTTTTCGGGTAAGTCGCAATATGATAACAGCAAAAATGGAAAAGTGAAAGACACAAAATCCATAGAGCACAGTGATTAGAGCTACTTGCAGGCCCCCCATAATTACTTGAAAGGGTAATACTTCTACAATAGAAGATAAGTCACGAAAAATTTCGAAAAACCCGACTAAGGTACTAAAAGCACCCCATGCCAATGCGAATCCACCCAATTGCTTAATGGTTTCAATCCACTTGTCGTGAATGACTTTTTTCTGTGCATTAAAAAAGGCAACATAAATGATCAGTGCCATGTTGAGCAAGAGTATGAAGGTCATTACATGCATGTACTCAACACCCCCGGAAACGTAGAAATCTGATAAGCTCATAAGTATAAAGTTTAGTAAATGATTTTGATTGAACAAGTTTAATCGAATCATCGCGCTTAAAAACAGTTTTGTGATGAGTAACGGATTAAGTGCACTATACTACTGATGGGGTAGACTTACTGTCGAAAGGCCTGTCAAATCTGTTGAAAAGCCAGACTGCTAACATCTTTGCAGAAAAATCTTTATCTATGCCATAGATGAACAAGGTCGAAGCTTTAATTGACAGGATTTTATCGCAGCGTTGGGTGCTGCACACCATTTTTTGGCTCTCCATTGTTGTTGTTTATGTGCTATTTCTTGGTAAACAAAGCGAGAATTATTTTCAAACGTTCATTCTTGTACTGTTGCTGATTCCGGTAACCATGGCAACCACTTACTTTTTGAATTACCGACTTATTCCGGATTACTTAATGAAGGAAAGGTTTGTAAAATTTATTGCCTATTTTCTTTACACAATCTTAGCCTCGCTCTTTGTTGAGATGTTCATTATTATTCTTCTATTTATCGTTTTGGCCGATTCGCATATAAGAAATATGAATCCCGCCTCTACCGATATTTTCTTTTTGCTATCTGCATTATTAATGGTGGTTTTTTTAGCTGGAGCGATACGATTGCTTGGCTATTGGCGAAAATCGCGCGACAATTATCATACTTTAATGAAAGAAAAAGTAGAAACAGAATTGCGTTTTTTAAAGAGTCAGCTTAATCCTCATTTCCTTTTCAATACCCTGAACAATCTTTATTATTTATCAACTCAAAAATCTGACAAAACACCGAAAGCGATCTTGGCCTTAAGCGAAATATTAGATTATGTATTACACTCAGGTAAGACCAGCCTAGTGCCTTTACAAAAGGAAGTTGAGCAAATGAATAACTACATTCATTTAGAGTTATTGCGTTATGAAGACAGGGTACGTGTATCCATTACTGATGAAGGTGACATGAGCCACTGGTCGTTACCGCCCATGACACTACTTACTTTGCTGGAGAACGCTTTTAAACATGGTGTAATGCCCATGGTTGACCAATCGTGGATAAATGTAAAGATAGTCAGTACACCCGCAAACCTTAACCTGTTTATCTCGAATAGTAGAATAGGAGAGGGACAGCCGGGAAGAGGTATTGGCTTACAGAATTTGAGAAACCAATGGCAATTGCTTTATGGCGATAAATTTACGCTTGTTGTACAAAATGAATTATCTAATCGTTTTGATGTGAACCTCCAACTTAATAAAGGAGCATGAGTATTCGTTGTCTTATTGTTGATGATGAACCACTGGCAAGAAAACTGCTGATCAGTTATGTTGCAACCTGCAAGGATCTGGTGCTGGCAGCAGAATGCGCAACAGCCATGGAGGCGAGAATAAAGCTCCGCGAGGAGAAGATCGATTTAGTTTTCTTAGATATTCAGATGCCCCAATTAAATGGTTTGCAATTGCTTCAGGCCTTGCAAATAAAACCAGCGGTTATTTTTACAACGGCCTATCGCGATTATGCACCAGAAGCTTTTGAGGTAGATGCAATCGATTATTTAGTAAAACCTATTTCGCAAGAAAGATTTCTGAAAGCAGTCGATAAGTATTATGAGCGTTTTCCAAATAATAGGTTAAGTACTGCGAATGAAAGAGTGGACACCATTTTTATTCGTGCCGACAGGGTACAACATAAAGTAACCAGATCAACTATTTTGTATGTAGAAAGCCTGGACAACTATGTTAAAATCGTTTTGAAAGACAAAACGATTATTACACGCGAAACAATTACCAGTTTAGAAGAAAGATTAGCACCACCAGATTTTGTGCGCATACATAGGTCTTTCATTGTTAATTCAAAAAACATACAAACAATCTCCTTAGAAAGTGTGCGCATTGGAGATAAAGAACTACCACTGGGCAGAGCTTTTAAGCAAAGAGCATTGAGTTTATTAAAAGGAGTTTAGACTTAATCTTGATTCGGCCTTGGTTCGTGTCCACACGAACCAACAATTGTGATCACAGAAGAAGTACGTTATATAGCAAAAAAATCCTGCTTCGATTATCTCCAAGCAGGACTTAATATCATTGGTTAAAGAATCTTTTATTTTAAATAGAATACCCCTTTCAATCTCGCTTCCTCCCAAGGTCTTTGTTTCCCCTCAGAAAGTCTTTCAACACTATTACGGGTATTCATAAATATGTCCTCTATACGTTGTGAAGTCTTGAGTTGCTTTAGTAATTCACCTGTATAGAGCCCGTTGGTACCTGTGCCATCCGAAGCCACAGAGCCCGGATCGGTTGAGTAAGCAATCAGGGTACCGCTCGGTGCATTGACACGCGCAAGACCGGCACCACCTCTTTTCCCGGCAGGGAAGGGGTTGTTACGGCAAGCATCCAGTATTACCATATTTAACCCTTCATCATTGGCAAACTCCATGGTATTTAATACGCCAGTCAGGGGTACACACTTTTGTTTAATATCTAAGTGTGATTGTATGTCGGCATCTACAGGCACTAAATAGTTTACGCCATCCACTTCCATGCCATGCCCTGCATAAAAGAAGATGGAAACATCCACATCCTGAATTTTATCACCAAAAGCATAGACGGCATTTTTCATTTTTTCATACGTGGCATTCTCAAGCAAGATTACTTCAAAGCCTAACTCTTTTAATGTAGCCGACATACTCTTGGCGTCATTTACCGTATTAACCAGTTTGCCTGCTGCACTATAATCAGCATTGCCAATAACAAGGGCAACTCTTTTTTTGTAGTTGGCGCTAGAACTTGTATGTGTTGGTTTTGTTGTGGCAGATGGCTCACAGTTGATATAAATATCCTTTTCAATTACTTGCGATGATGAACTTTGTGCAGCTACCCTGATTCTGTTTTTACCAGGGCTAAGCTCTACTGGTGCCAGGAAAGTACCATCCGTGTTTAGGGAAATTTTCTGATCGTTAATAAATAGTGAGTTGATACGATCAAGGCCCTCTATCTTACCCTCTACTGTTAATGAGGTGCTTCTCACGGTTTCCTCCCCGTAGTTTCTATTAACAGGCGGGTTGATAATTTTAATTTCTGCAGGATTGTTGCGGATAACATCATATAGATACACATTGCCTGTAGCAGAACCTACAGCGAGAATACTTCCATTTTCAGAAAGTGAGATGCTACTCGGTTTTTCATCAATGGATGTACCCTGACGTATCTCGCCTTTATCCAGGTTGACAAGAAAAATGTTGCGCGTGTCTTCGCAGAAATAGGTAACGCTGGAAGAAGTTGGTCCCATGGTCATACCATCAATGCGGTATTGCAATGAAATTCTCTTGTTCTCCTGTCCAGTAGTCCAGTCATAACTGATCAGTACATTTCTGCGTTCCGGCTGTTGTCCTGCTTTGAGCCCACCTTTCGGTATAAAAACTTCCTGCATGCCGACTACAAAAAAATCTGCGCCACGACTACTGGCGGCAGACTGAATAACAGAACGTGAGTTGGCATACTCACCACTTTGTAATTTCAATTCGCGCAGAAAGCGTTGATTGATAACTTCCCAGCTAAAAGTATTGCCGATGTTATTAATTACTGCCAGTTGCTGACCAAAACGATCGAAGCCCATAAATAAGGGATTCTTAACATCGCCAACTGTTGCAATGCGTGCCTGCGTCATGTTGGCACGCAGGTCATACACTTCAATGAGCCCTTTTTTACTCAGACTGGTTACAAATAACTGATTGGGATCAAGGGTAACCAGCATGGGTTCACTAAAGCGCTGTGTTCTGGTTGTTTTCGAAAAATCTTTTAATGCGTATTCAATTAATTCACCATCTGTCTTTACAGCAATAAGAGAATTGTTGTTGGTAAGAAAATTCAAGAGCAGGCATTTACCTACCCCTTTCTGGGTATGTACAACGGTATTGCTATCGGTATCATAAATAATAATATTTCCTTTTGTATCGCTGCAAGCGATGAGTTTGCCATCATTTGAGATGGCGAGTTTATCAATACCTGTCTTTGGGGATGCAGCATACTTACTTAAGGGTGTAAGAAAAATATCCTGCGCCTGTGTTTCGGTGATACCTATGGTTGAAAGCAATAATAAAGCAAGTGATAGCCTGAACTTATCCATAATAGAAAAAGAATACTTGATAAAATGATTGAGTAAAAACACCTAATTTTTATAACATCAGGTTGATAAGCATTACTCGGTCTTACCAATAATCACACCAATACCAATGTTCAACTGAAATAGTGGACTTATTGAATACTCGTCTTCAGTCGGATAACTATTTGCAAGATTTATTAGGTAGTTGACGTTGGCATCAAGGTTGATTTTTTCTGTAATGAAATATTTTAAACCTGCGTACGGACCAAGATTCATACTGGAGTAATCTCCTAGAGGAATATAGTTAATCTCCGCTCCACCATAAGGCATAAATTTAGCATCTGCAGTTAAGAAGGAGTAGGTACCATAGAGCCCCAGACCAACATTTGCCCTGAGCTTATTCTCAGTCTTACTAGGGTCATTTGCGCTAATTCGCACGGGTTCTCCAAAAAAGCTTATTGCTGGTTTCAATCCCATCTCAATATTTTGTGTAAAGAACTTACCTATTTTCAGGTATATGTTTCCAGAATATATCTTATCATCAACTCCAAAAGTGGTTGTTCTGACAGAGCTATAGTTACCGGAAAATTGAATTGATAAGTCACCAGCCTGTTGTTGAGCCTGTGAAGCGATAGCGAGTATTAAGAGGGCGAGGGTTAGTATTTTTTTCATGGTTGTTTATTTGATAATAAAATTAGTAAATGGTTTCGACTTTAGATAATGCGATGCATGCAGAGCATTAATGGGTTCAGATAATACGAATAATAAATTAGAGAATCAAGACATGCTGAATAAAATATTTAATACTTACGTTGATCGTTGATAAAAAAAATCTCCATAATATTGTAGCATAGTAGGGTAGTTGTGAAGTTGGTGTGTACATTAAATTATGTACAATATTCTAAAACCAAATTCTTTGCTTTGCGTATCTACGTTGTATTCTTAAATAAGTTGGCTTCTATGAAACCTAAATCCTACCCAATCATTGCTATTCTTTTTTTAACTACCTGTATTCCGGTATGGTCGCAGATTCAGGCTGGTGCCAAGCTTGGTTATAACTTTAGCTCAATACGAGGGGTAAAAGAGTACGATGTTGTACCCTCTTATAATGTGGGGGGATTCGCCAAGTATAAAATAACGGACTTCCTACACGCAAGAGCTGAATTATTGTATTTTCAGCAAGCAGCCAATCTTGAAGATTATTTTGTGTTGCCTGGTGAATTATTTCGCAGCAAGTCAAGGGTTACCTTTCACAACCTTCAGGTACCCATACTGGCTGAATTAGGTTTACCTTCTTTGGCAGAAGAACCATTGCAACCAAAACTTTTGATTGGTGGCTTCTTTAGCTATACACTGTATGCAAGAGAACACTTTAATAATAATGTAACCGTAACCGGGTATGATAGAATGAAATACCAGGGCACCTCAAATGTTACCTCAATTTTTAACAGAGCACAATATGGTTTGCAGGCAGCAGTGGTGGCAGAGTTACAAGCTTTTGGTTTTCCGGTAACCATGGAGTTCCGTTATCAATATAATTTGAATCCTTTCAGTGAAGGTGATAATGCAAACCGCTATAATTTATCAGCTACCCACGAACGTTGGGGCGATAAAATGTACTTGTCAACACTCAGCTTTAATATAGGTGTAAAGCTGATCGATCTATAAACCAATTAAAGACTCTTACTAAACAACCAATTAATTATGAAAACCAATAGAGTATCTCGCCTGCTATTTGCTTTAGCATTGGCGTCAATCTTTATCGCCACGTGGTCCTGTAATGACGATGACGGGCCGTCACTTCAATCACTGCGCGAAGACAGACTTAAATTTATTGAAGATTCACTGAGAGTCAGTGACTCACTACGACTTACCAATAATGCAGGTATAGTAAACTACGGTGTAACCATCGTTAATGGTTCTACTTCTTCTATTTTTGCTAACGGTAGAACTGATGCAACACAAGCAGCTATTGATGGTGCTATTGTAACCATCAGCCAGTACGGTAAAGTAATGAAGGACACTACCGATGCTTCTGGTATCGCGGTGTTTAATGGTTTCTTCAGAAGTGCTGTAAACATTACGGTAGAAGCTCCTGGCTTCACTAAAGTAAGCTACATTGCTGCAGTTAACATTCAGGATTCAACCAGAACAGGAACGATCAGTTTCGTTGGTAACATTATTCCTGTATTTGCTACTACAGGTACAGGTACAGCTACCATTAGCGGCAGAGCCACTATTCAAACAGATTTAAGAAATAAATCAAGAGAGTTGGCACCTGATGGAACAGTAGTAACTGCTAACATTGATGCAAGCAATGGTTCTGATTTTTCAGATAAATTCCTGACTACTGATATTGATGACTATAAATATACCAGCGGTTGCGGTTGCGAGTTTATCTATGTAGGTAATATACTGCAAGCCAGCTATCAGACAGAAGCACGTGGTACAGTAGCAGGTGGTAACTACAGCATTACAGTACCTGCTGCCATTGACGGTTTACCTCTCATCTTAAATTATTCTGATGTGGCCACTGATCAAACATTGTTTGTAGAAGATGGTGACCCTGATTACTCTGATGATACCCCTGGTGATCGTACAGTAAGTGTGCGTACTTTGTTCGGTCCATCTATTGCTGCGGATGATATACCTTCAGGCTCAACTGTAAACATTGATTTTGAGTCATTCTCTTCTCCTGCATCTGCCAACGCAGTAGTTTCTACAACCTCTGGAACACTTGACAGAATTAATGTTACTGCTGCTGGTTCGGGCTACTCCGGAACACCTTTGATTGAAATCACCGGTGGTGGTGGAACAGGTGCTGCCGCTACAGCAACAGTGGTAGATGGTCGTGTGACTAACATCACGCTAACAAACCCTGGAACAGGTTATACAGGAACACCCACCGTTACGCTATTATCAGGTGCTGGTGCAGCTGCTTCAACAACTAACCTTTCTCAGGACGGAACAGTGACTTCAGTAGTTATCACAAACAGTGGTTCTGGTTATGTTACCGCCCCTACAGTTACCATCACTGCACCCACAGGTACAGGTTTAACTGCGCCTGTTACTGCAACAGGTACAGCGACCATCGTAAACGGTCGTGTAACAGGTGTTACTATCACTAACCCAGGTGCAGCTTACATTGCTAACCCTACAATTACTTTCTCAGCACCTCCAGCCGGTGGTGTCAACGCAACAGCCAATGCATTCTACTCAGGTCAGTCTGTTTCTGATGTGCAGGTAACAAACCCTGGTGCTGGTTATTCTTATGCACCTGCTGTAACTTTCTCTGCACCAAACATTGTTACAGGTGTAAGAGCAACGGGTACAGCCTTGATTAACCCGATTACAAGACAGGTAACAGGTATTAACATTACTAACCCTGGTATGGGTTACACCGCTACACCTACAGTTACTTTAAGTGCTGTAACAGTGCCTGCAACAACAGAGGTATTCCTGACAGGTGGTTCTGTATTGTCAGCAGATATTGGTTCTCAAGGATCAGGCTATGCTTATGCTCCTACTGTTGTATTCACCGGTGGTGGTGGAACAGGAGCTGCTGGTACAGCAGTACTTGTAAACGGCAGAGTTGTTGGTATTAACATCACAAACGGTGGTGTAGGTTATACTTCAGCTCCTACTATTGAATTGAACTCTGGTGAAAATGCGCAAGGTTTCGCTACGGTAACTAACGGTGTGATCACAGCCATTACGGTGACAGATGGTGGCTTTGGCTTTACAGGTGCACCTCGCGTTGTAATCGGCTCTTCAGTTGGTGGCGGTGCTACTGCAACGGCTACAGTAAATGCGGCCGGAGCAATCACTGGCATCACGGTTACTGCCGGTGGTACTGGCTATCTTGAAGGAAACTCTCCTTCAGGAGGTGGTGTTGATTTCAGCGCAATCAAAGGCCTAAATGGCGATGGTGCTTCTGAATTTGATGTAAAACCAGGTCTTACTTATATCAATGATATTTATTACGGAACTGGTAATAAGCAAGAGAATAACTAATTCGAATTAGTTACTTAAATAAACTGAACCTGGCTACGAAAGTAGCCAGGTTCTTTTTTTTCACACTAAGGCTTCTTTTTTTAAAAAAAGGATAGAATTTCTGAAACCCTTTTTTAAATTTACTCGTAAGGAGTGTATTATTTTAATGCTATAAAGCCCATGAAGTTATAATTTCCTGTTTGGTACGCCCAAACACTGAGTGACACTAACAGTCACTCTCCTTCATTTAATTCGTACCATATTAACTTCATGTATGTCATTCTTTACAAAAATCAAATCAGCCTTATCATTATTTAAAGAAGCCCTCTTGGGTTCTGAGCAAAGCTTTACTACCGGCAGCATTGACCGTGCTATATTTTTACTCTCTGTACCCATGATTGTGGAGATGGGTATGGAAGCACTCTTTGCTATTGTAGATGTCTTTTATGTAAGCAGATTAAATGATACCAATGCCATTGCCGTGATTGGTCTTACAGAATCCATGCTTACCATCATCTATTCTATTGCAATAGGATTAAGCATGGGTGCCACAGCCATGGTGGCCAGAAGGGTAGGCGAGAAGGATATTAAAGCAGCCGAAGTAGCCGCAGTGCAGGCGCTTTTTGTCGGGCTTAGTTTATCCATCATCATCAGCATTGTGGGTGGTATTTTCGCAGACGATCTATTGAAACTCATGGGCGCTGATGAAGGCGTTATCGCTGCCGGTGCTGGCTATACGCGCTGGATGTTCAGCGGTAATGTTACTATCATGATGCTCTTTTTAATCAATGCTATTTTCAGAGGAGCAGGTGATGCCTCTATTGCGATGCGTGCACTTATTTTAGCCAACGGTCTTAATATATTACTTGATCCGATTTTTATTTTCGGCTGGGGTTTTATTCCAGGTTATGGTGTAGAGGGTGCAGCCATTGCTACCAACATTGGCAGAGGTATTGGTGTCACTTATCAATTGTATCATTTACTAAAAGGTAAAGGGCTGATTAAACTTCACGCGCAGAACCTTATCATCAAATGGAATATCGTTTGGAATCTGTTGAAGGTATCAGCGGGGGGTACTGCCCAATTTGTTATTGCGTCTGCCAGCTGGATTTTTTTAGTGCGTATCGTTTCAAATTTCGGTAGCAGTGCATTAGCAGGTTATACCATCGCCATCAGAGTGATTGTATTTGCTATTTTACCGGCTTGGGGTATGGCCAATGCAGCAGCAACTTTAGTAGGACAAAATCTCGGAGCAGGGCAACCTGAAAGAGCAGAGAAATCTGTTTGGCGCACTGCTTTTTTTAACATGATTTTTCTTGGCCTTGTTACAATCCTATTTTTCTCTATGGCCGATCCTATTTTAAGATTGTTTACAAGTGATGAAGGAGTATTAGAAAATGGTATTCTGTGTTTACAGATCGTTTCACTGGGTTATATCTTCTATGCCTATGGCATGGTGATTAGTCAGGCCTTTAACGGAGCGGGTGATACGGCCACACCAACTGTTCTTAACTTCTTTGGCTTCTGGACCTTTCAAATACCACTGGCCTATGCCTTAGCGATTATTTTTGATTTCGGACCTCCGGGTGTTTACGCTGCCATCTCTATTGCAGAATCCTGTATCGCCATTGTTGCTATTATCATTTTTAAACGCGGTAAGTGGAAGTTGGTGAAGATATAGGAAAAGCTACTTGCTGCGAGCTTCTAGCCACTTGCCAAGTTGTGTGAGGTTAAAGTGCGTTAGTTCAAAATTCTTTTTGTAAAATCAGCGTCTCTGAAAGGACGCTGATTTTTTTTATAAATTTTCTTATTAAATAATAATGAATTGCTTTAGACGAGAGACATAGTGGTTGAGGCACAGTTATTGGTGCTATTCGATGATGATCCTAATAGCAAGCAGGTGAGCTAATAATTGATAAAATTAATTACTCTTATTTTCCTTTTTACTAAAAGCGGCCTTCACTGCTTTGTTTAATTCTTCCCCCGCTCTTTTCAAGCTCGCTTCAACTTCTTTCCATTTTTCTTTATTCTCGGCTTCTTTTTTAAAACGTTCAGCCGATTCTTTCAATTCCTCCAGACGCTTTTCTAATTCTTTTTGTACACGTCCGCCAGATTCCTGCACCTCTTTGGAGAATTCATCCATACGCTTACCAAAGTTTTTAAAAAACTTTTCTGCCGATCCTTCCTGTTCTTCTGTGGTTCCCATGATTATTAATTTTAACTTCGTTTTTCTAACCTGAAATTACCATGAATGTAACGGAACAGCAAGACCCGCTTGATTTCATTAAAAATATGCTTGAAAGTAAGTCGGACGCCAAGCAGCGCACTTACAAGCACCTGCTATCCACTTTTCAGATGCTCCGGGAAGAGGCCAAATGTGTGGTCGATGAATTGATTAAAAGAAGTAATCCGCTTGACCATGAAGTAACCATTGAATTTCAGGAGGTGAGCAAACATGAATTTCATGTTAAACTTGCTGGCGACTTGCTGATATTTGTACTGCACACCAATGTGGTAACCTTTGCACCGGATCATCCCATCATGCAAGATCCTTATATCCAGGAGAAAGAAGTTAACCGATATTTTGGTCAACTTAACATCTATAACTTCATGTCTGACTCATTGAAGTTTAACCGTGTTAATGATCCGGGCTATCTTATTGCACGGCTGATGATTAATCACGAGAATAGATTTTTTGTTGAAGGCGAGGGGCCTATTGCCAATTTGTTTAATGGTATTTCTGAAGCACCTGTTTCAGGTGCTTATTTGCAACTACTTGTAAAACTTGCACTTACCATTGCCATAGAAAATGATTTGATGGCGCCTCCCTACCAGGATGTGAAATTCATTACACTCTACCAAAAGCTTGAGCATACGCCTGAATTAGGTGGAGGGCAAAAAATAGGCTTTAAAATGAGTCACGAACGCCAGCAAGGTCAGTAAGCTTTAGTATATTTGTTATAAGATGAGCATCAGCCGGATTATACTCTTCATACTCTTAATTATATGCACAGCAGCCTGTGCTTCAACGCAACGAAATAAAAAACTGAAGCCAGGTAAGTCTATTCCTTGTCCACAAAAAGATTGCTGATGAATTTACGAAAAATTGTAATCGCTATCGATGGTTATTCTGCCTGTGGTAAGAGCACTACCGCAAAAGAAGTAGCTAAAATACTGGGCTATAAGTACATAGACAGTGGCGCCATGTACAGGGCCGTTACCTACTACTTTCTTGAGCATTATGTATCGCTGAGCAACCCAAAGGAGATAGAGGCTGCGTTGGACAAAATAAAAATAAGCTTCCATGTAAATGATGACATGGAAACCGAGACTTTCCTGAACGGTCTTAAAATAGAAAAGGAGATCAGGAAAATGCGTATTTCTGATAACGTGAGCCAGGTAAGCGCCCTAAAGCCAGTCAGGGTTGCCATGGTAAACCAGCAGCGCAAATTAGGTCGCGAAAAAGGTGTGGTTATGGATGGCCGCGATATTGGCACTGTGGTTTTCCCGGATGCCGAATTAAAGGTTTTTATGACTGCCGATATGCAGGTACGGGCTTTTAGAAGACAACAAGAGTTACTGAAAAGTGACAAAATGGTTGATCTGCTGGAAGTTATGGAGAACATACACATGCGCGACCAGATCGACACAACACGGGCAGAGAGCCCGTTAAGAAAGGCGGATAATGCCATTGAAATTAACACTACCCACATTACCATTGACGAACAAGTTGAGGCTGTGGTGCACTTAGCCATTAGCCGGATACTGGCTCCCCAACTCCACATCTAAGGCTAAAATTTTAAGTTGATAAGTGGTTCAGCTATTCTGTAGCAATACCTTTTGTTTGTCGTTATAATTACTAATTTTGCCACTTTCCTAACCAAAATACTGCCCATCATGGGAAAATTCATACGGTTAAAAAAGGGTTTTGATATCAATCTGGCCGGCAAAGCTGCCCTGAAGCTCTCTAACATCGAACAAGCAGAAACTTTCGTCATTAAACCAGACGATTTCCATGGCATTTACATGCCTAAGGTAATGGTTAAAGAAGGCGATACAGTTAAAGCTGGAAGTCCTCTTTTTCATGACAAAAAGAATGAAAAGATTGTTTTCACAGCACCGGTAAGTGGTGAGGTGGTAGAGGTTAAGCGTGGCGAAAAGCGTAAACTTATTGAAATCAAGATCTTAGCTGATAAGACGGTAGAGTCTTTGTCATTTAATAAGTACTCTGTTTCTGACCTGGCTAGTCTGGGTAAAGAAAAGGTACAGGAGCAACTGCTCAGCAGTGGTGTTTGGGTAAACCTGGTGCAACGTCCTTATGGCGTGGTAGCCAATCCAACAGAAACACCTAAGTCTATTTTTATTTCTGGCTTCGATTCACATCCGTTGGCACCAGACTACAACTTCATCTATAAAGGGCAGGAGCAATTCTTCCAGGCAGGTGTGGATGTATTGAAGAAACTGACTACAGGCGCTGTTCATGTAAATGTTCACTCCGAGCGTGAAATATCACCTGTTTTCTCACTGGTGAAGAATGCAGAGTTGAACAAATTTTCAGGCCCGCATCCATCAGGTTGCGTGGGCGTTCAGATTCACCACATCGACCCTATCAACAAAGGTGATGTTGTCTGGACAATCAATCCTGCAGGTGTAATCCAGATTGGTAAGCTATTCTTAAATGGTATTGTAGACAGTGCCAAGATTGTAGCCGTGGCAGGATCTGAAGTGAGCGAACCTCAGTATTATAAGACTTACACGGGTGCTTCTGTGAAGAAGTTCCTGAACAATAATTTGAAGAACGACCATGTGCGTGTTGTGTCTGGAAATGTTTTAACCGGAACCAGCATTGGTAAAGAAGGTCACATGGGCTTCTTCGATCAAATGATTACAGTTATTCCAGAAGGTGATCACCATGAATTCTTAGGTTGGATCACACCATCTGCAAATAAAGTAAGCTTCCACCGCGCCTGGGGATTGTTCTCATTCCTGAACCGTGCTAAAGAAGCGGTTGTAGACAGCAATACACATGGTGAGCCACGTGCTTTTGTACAAACAGGCGTTTTCGAGAAAGTAGTGCCGATGGATATTTTACCAACACATCTTCTGAAAGCAATTATTGCCGAAGACTATGATGATATGGAGGCCTTGGGTATCTACGAAGTAATTGAAGAAGACCTTGCATTATGCGAGTTTGTGGATGTTTCCAAACACAACGTGCAGAGCATTGTTAGAGAAGGTATAGATTTATTAGCGAACGCATAATATGAAGTTTTTACGTAACACATTAGATAAAGTAAAACACGACTTCGAAAAAGGCGGTAAGTACGAAAAGTTCTATTATGCTTTTGAAGCGTTAGAGACTTTCGCATTTGCGCCCAACACTACCGCAAGTACTAAAGGCGTACAAATTCGCGATGGTGTGGATTTGAAGCGTTTAATGATGACAGTGATCATAGCCATGGTACCCTGTCTCATCTTCGGTATTTTTAACGTAGGTCATCAGCATTTCTTGGCTACTGGTCAGGCAGCGAGTATGATGGACAAGTTCTGGGTAGGTGCTTTACAAGTGCTGCCAATCGTTATTGTATCGTATGGCGTAGGTCTTGGTGTAGAATTTATTTTCTCCATGATTCGCAGACATCCGGTGAACGAAGGTTACTTAGTAACGGGAATGTTAATTCCTTTGGTAATGCCTCCGGATATTCCACTTTGGCAAGTTGCTGTGGCTACCATCTTTGCCGTTATTATTGGTAAAGAAGCTTTTGGTGGTACCGGTATGAATGTGGTAAACATTGCCTTAACTGCACGTGCCTTTTTATACTTTGCATATCCAACACAAATCTCTGGTGAAGTTTGGGCTTACATTCCCGAGGGTGCACAAACAGTAGCAGGTTATTCGGGCGCAACACCACTTGCCATCGCTGCAGAGAGTGTAACATCTGGAGCTAATGTGGTAACCAGTTTAAATTCCTTTGGTGCAGGATGGGCTGATGGTATTTTCTCTTTCGGCAACTTATTCTTTGGCGCCATGCCAGGCAGTATTGGAGAGACCTCAACATTGATGTGCCTGATTGGTGCCTTTATTTTATGGGCCTCCGGAACAGGTAGCTGGAAAATTATGGTAAGTGTATTCGCTGGTGCCTGGGCTACTGGTTTATTGCTGAATGGATTGGCGGTAAATCCCTACATGGAAATGCCAGCGCATTATCACCTGGTAATCGGTGGTTTGGCCTTTGGTGCAGTGTTTATGGCGACAGATCCGGTAACGGCTGCGCAGACTGAAACAGGTAAGTGGGTATATGGATTCATGATTGGTTTATTCACAGTATTGATCCGCGTGTTTAACCCCGCTTATCCTGAAGGTATTATGTTGGCGATATTGTTGATGAACGTATTCGCTCCACTCATTGATTATTTCGTAGTAAGTGCTAACAAAAACAGACGATTAAAACGTGCGACAGTCTAATCTTTATATCGTAATGTATGCAGCCATCCTCACGGTAGTGTGTGGTGGTCTGCTCGCCTTTGCAGCAGAAGGTCTGAAAGAAAAGCAACAAGAAAACGTTGCATTAGAGCAAAAGAAAAACATTCTGGCAACGGTAATGCAGCTGAAAGAAGGTGACGATGCAGCCACTATTTACGGCAAACGCGTAAAGGCTTTTGTTATCGACTATAACGGAAACCTGAAAGAAGGAATGAAGGCTGAGGATGTTGCTGTTGGATCAGAATACAAAAAAGCTCCCGAAGAAAGATTATTGCCAGTCTACGAATTCTCTAATGAGAGTGGCCAGGTAGAATCGGTGGTTATGCCTGTGTATGGTTATGGTCTTTGGAATAATATCTGGGGCTTCGTTTCCCTCGAATCGGATTTCAATACCATTAAAGGCGTGAAGTTTTCTCATGCCGGTGAGACTCCTGGCTTAGGAGCCCGCATCGATTCAGATGAGATTCAGGATCGTTACAAAAGCAAAGCTATTTTTGAAGGCGATCAGGTTGCCTCTGTAGTCATGATGAAGGGTGAGGGTATGGACTACTCAGATAACAAACATAAAGTAGATGGCATGTCAGGCGCAACATTAACAGCGAAAGGTGTTAATAATATGTTGCAGGACTATTTCGTCTGCTATCAGAATTATTTGAAGAAGAATAAAAAGTAACGGAGCGATGAGTACAGAAACTGCAGAAGTGAAAGTAGCTAAGAGCGAACCACTTTTTTCTAAGAAGAACAAGAAATTATTAACTAACCCCTTAGACATCGATAACCCGATTACTGTACAAGTATTGGGTATCTGCTCAGCGTTAGCGATTACATCTCAGATTAAGCCAGCGATCGTAATGTCACTGGGTTTAACATTTGTAACAGCCTTCTCAAACTTATTCATTTCCATGTTACGCAATACGATTCCTTCACGAATCCGTATTATCGTACAATTGGCGATTGTATCGGTTTGGGTAATTATGGTTGACCAGTTGCTAAAAGCATATGTATATGACATGTCCAAGCTCATGTCTGTGTACGTAGGTCTGATCATCACAAACTGTATTGTAATGGGCCGCCTGGAAGCATACGCCATGGCCAATAAGCCTTGGCCTTCTTTCTTAGATGGTTTGGGCAATGGTTTTGGTTACGGACTTATCCTGATCAGCATGGCCGTTGTGCGTGAGTTATTTGGTTCAGGTACTTTATTTAAAGGCTTCGCTTTTGAGTGGAAAGTATTCGAATCGATGGGCTTGCACTATCAAGGCAATGGTTTATTGTTACTGCCAGCAGGAGCGTGTATTCTGATTGGTGTTATTATCTGGATTCAAAGAAGTATTAACGGTTACAGAGAGCATTAATATGGAAAATTTAATAAGCATTGGCGTTCGTTCGATTTTTATCGACAACATGATTTTTGCTTACTTTTTAGGTATGTGTTCATTTTTGGCCGTATCTAAAAAAGTGAAAACAGCATTTGGTCTTGGTATAGCCGTTGTATTCGTTTTGGGTATTACAGTACCCATCAACTGGTTAATTCAAAACTATGTATTGACAGCAGGCGCATTATCCTGGTTAGGCGAAGATTTCGCTACTATCGATCTTGGCTTCCTACAGTTTATTATCTTCATTGCAGTAATTGCGGCCATGGTACAGTTAACAGAAATGGTGGTTGAGCGTTTCTCTCCTTCATTGTATGGTGCATTGGGTATCTTCCTTCCGCTGATTGCTGTAAACTGTGCAATTCTTGGTGCTGCCCTTTTTATGGTGAGCCGTCCTTATAATTTGGCCGAAGCCACTGTGTATGGTGTGGGTTCAGGCATTGGCTGGATGTTGGCCATTGTTGCCTTAGCAGGTGTGCGCGAAAAAATGCGTTACTCAGATGTGCCAGGACCTCTTAGAGGCTTGGGTATTACATTTATATTGGTAGGACTTATGTCTTTAGGATTCCTGAGCTTCCTGGGTTTCACAGTATAAATTTTTAAACTTTGACATGATGAAGAGGCTTCTGTTTGTTGACAGAAGCCTTTTTTTATAATCTGCTAATCAGTTTAGCCATTTGTTTCTAAGAATCAACAAACAAAGGCGATCCGTCAGACCGCTGAATACTGAAATAAACAGCGGTCAGACGGATTTAAGGTGATGAAACGGATTGCTAATTTTTATAACTATGGAAAGCACCTTTCGAAAATTTATTCGCTACTTTTTTAGTGGCACCTTATTTATAGTACCACTTACAGCAACGGCTTATTTTATTTATGTGTCGTTTAGCTGGCTGGATAGTTTGCTCAACCTGCCTTATCCGGGTTTGGGTTTTGTAATTATACTGGTGGCCATTACTGGCTTTGGTTATCTCACCTCTAATCTGGCCTTTCAAACTTTATCTACCTGGTTTGATCATGGTATGAATAGAATCCCTTTAGTGAAATTGATTTACTCCTCACTCAAAGATCTGCTCAATGCTTTTGTGGGCGATAAAAAGAAATTCAACAAGCCGGTGTTAGTAAAAATCAACAGCGAGAATCAATTGTATCAGATCGGCTTTATAACACAAGGCGATTTATCCTCTCTTGGTTTAGCCGACATGGTATCGGTGTATCTGCCACATTCTTACGCGTTTTCAGGTATGCATTATATTGTGCCTAAAGAAAATATTAAGCCACTCAATATTTCAGGCCCGGTAGCCATGAAATACATCGTATCGGGTGGCGTGTCAGGATTTACAGAACAACAATAGATGCTGCTCGATGCTCGAAACTCTAAGCCAGATGCTAGTTACTCGAGGCTAGATGCCAGCAGCTCCATGAGAATGTCCAGACTCAAATTACTATATTTAACAATGCGAAAATTCTTTTCTCTATTTGTGCTCTTAGCTGTATTCGCTTGCCAGCAGGACGAAGCAGATAAACCTAAAGTAGAAACAGGTGGAGTTGGTGCTATTGGTTTGAACAAAGCCGTATTGCAGGCAACGTTGTTAGAGGTGGGGCCGATTAAACCCGCGCAATATGGATTTCTGTGGTCGACAAGCAACGGTGTAAATGCCATTTCAGCACTAGGTAAAATAGTAGTAGGTGAAGCTTCTGAGGGTGAGTTGCCTTACAGTTATGAAATGACTAACCTGAGTCCGGGAACAGCCTATTTTGTAAGGGCGTTCGCAGCCACCAATGGATTCACCAATATTTATTACGGTGATGAAACAACATTCACCACCAGCTTACCGGCCGACTATGTACGCACCCTTACCGCTGCGGAGGTTACCAGCAGTACAGCAAAACTGAATGGTGAACTGATTGACTTAAATGAATTAACAACTGCACAATATGGCTTTGTGTGGGCCCTCGCACCGTTCAATTCAGTTTTACAGGGCAACGTAGTGGTTACTGGCACAGCTTCAGCGCCATTAATGTACCAATCAACCTTATCATCATTGCAGCCACAGACTACCTATTACTACAGGGCCTTTGTAAGCAATCAAGAAGGCACTGTAGTGGTGTATGGCGATTTGTTATCTTTCACAACAGCTAACTGAACCTTTGAATCTTTTTCCATCTACCGAGCGACTCAGAAAAATTACCGTGAAGGGGAAAGATATTATTCTGGCTGATTACAGCGGACTGAAACAAGCGGAAATGATTGAACTTACCCAACAACATACAGAATGGGTATTGGCAGAAGCGAAGGAATCTTATTTTATAGCTAACTACGTGCAAACTTTCGGCTCTCCTGAATACATGAAAGCTGCCTACGCCTTTACACAAGCTACTAAACCATTTATACCGAAGGGTGCTTTTTTAGGAATTACCGGAGCTAAAATCGGCTTGCTCAAAGGCGTCACCTACTTTATGAAAGTAAACTTCAGGGCTTGCAATACAGAAGAGGAGGCAATACAATTCTTAACAGATTAGTTAATAACACCAGATCCGATTAATTCTTCGTCACGATACCAGGCTGCAAATTGCCCGGGTGTAATGCCCCTTTGTGCCTGATCAAAAACAATGTAAAGGCCTTCGTCTCTTTTAAACAAAGTACATGGTTCCAGTTTTTGTCTGTAACGAATTCTAGCCAGGTAATTCGCAGACTCGCCTGGTGATAATGCCATGTCTTCCCTGATCCAATGCTCATCTGCGTTGGGAATAAACAATCCTTTTCTGTAAAGACCAGGATGATCTTCGCCCATGCCCATGTAGATAACATTGTCTTGGGTGTTAGTGCCAATGACAAAAAGCGGTTTTTCATGCCCACCCATATTCAAGCCCTTACGCTGACCAATGGTATAGTAATGCGCGCCTTTGTGTTCACCCACCACACGGCCAGCATCAGTGCTTAAGGAATAAGCTTTTGTGCTGTTAACCAAATCATTTGCATCGAAAGTCTGATTGAAGACTTCCGCGTTTGCAGGGACTTCAATAACCTTACCTTGTTTGGGTTTGAGTTGTTGTTGTAGAAAATCAGGCAAGTGTACTTTGCCAATGAAACAAAGTCCTTGCGAATCTTTTTTCTCGGCAGTAGCCAAACCAATTTCTTTAGCAATGGCCCTGACTTCGGGCTTAGTTAATTCACCAATAGGGAAAAGCGCCTTTTCCAATTGTGACTGCTTAAGCTGACAAAGAAAATAGCTTTGGTCTTTATTATTATCCTTACCAGCCAATAGCTGATACACCGTTTTACCATTTACAACGGTAGCACTTTTTCGCGCATAGTGACCCGTTGCTACATAATCGGCACCGAGTTTCAGTGCGGCATTTAAAAAGATATCGAATTTAATTTCGCGGTTGCACAGTACATCAGGATTGGGTGTACGACCGCGTTCATATTCGGCAAACATGTAGTCCACAATCCTGGCTTTGTATGCTGCACTTAAGTCGATGGCTTGAAAAGGAATGTTAAGTTGCTGCGCAATGATCATGGCATCATTGCTGTCGTCCAGCCATGGGCACTCATTGCTGATGGTAACAGAATCATCATGCCAGTTCTTCATGAACATACCAATAACCTCGTAGCCCTCTTGTTGTAACAGATAGGCCGTAACGCTGGAATCAACCCCTCCGGATAATCCGACAACTACACGTTTTCCTGCTCCTGGTAATGACATATTCTTTTTTCTTTGGTTTGGGCTTACAGCTATAAGCTACAAGCTGCGAGCTTTGAGCCTCGAGCTACTTGCTTTTGCTCCAAACTCCCTTTCTAAACTTCTAGCTTCTGTCTTCTAAATTCTATCTTCTAACCTCCAGCTTCGAGCTTCTAGCCGCCATTTAAAAGTTCATTAATTTTCTGATTAAAACTTTCTTTGAATTGCTCATAATAAATGCCTGTACCCGGCCCTGAAAAACCTGTGTGGATGTATTTTACTTTTCCATCTTTACCAATAAAAATGGTAGTAGGGAAGGCCGCTACTTTATTCAGCATGGGTAAGGTTTCTCCGGCTTTTATTTTATCATTTACACCGGCTATTACAAAGTCGTAAGTAACATTCAGTTTTTCTTTCATCTTGATTACGCGGTCGCTGGCATATGCAAAATCATCTTTTCTTTCATAAGCTAAACCAATAATCTCTACACCGCGCTTATTGTTTTGTGTATACCAGTCTGCCAGAAACCTTGTTTCGTCCATACAATTAGGGCACCAGGTTCCGAAGAGCTGGAGGATAACCACCTTGTTTTTATACTTGTCGTCTTGTGGTGTTACTTGCTTGCCTTCTACATCCGGAAAGCTGAATTCAATTTTATCGAAACCTTCTTTTAAATAAGTGAGTGATTCAGGATCAGGGAGTGAGGCACTTTCATTTTTAACACCTTTCCACACCTGATGATAGGTTTTGCCTGAATAATAATCACCGAAAATACTATCGCCCTTTAATGTAGCCGTAAAAACATAGGTGTGGTTACCATCAAAAGCACTCAGCTTCATTGTTTCGCCAATGATATTGCCCTGCAGGTAGCGGTAATCGCCTGTAGGTGTAAGGAAGGTGCCCTTTACTTCATTTTCATTTTGTGTAAACACACCAACAGCCAGCGTGGTATCTTTTTCATTGGTGAACGTCACGCTGTATTTACCACTAAAATCAACAGCAGCTTTTTCTTTTTTTGCAAAGCGATAATTATCTCCTTTGGTAGCCTGAAAGGGAACAGTAGCGCTCAAGTCATAATTTTTGATAAAGACACCACTGAGTTTATCGTCAAGCACTTTGGCACGTATTTGCGCATCGAAAATGTGCATCACCATAACGAGGGTGTCGTTCTCCAGACGAACATCGTCAAGGACTAGTTTTTCTTCGGCATTGCGAATAACAGCTTTATACTGATCCTTTTCTTTTGTTAAAGTGAAGGTAAAAGGTAACTCCTGTTCCTGCATGGTTACGACACCGCGCCAGGTGCCGCTAGGATCTTTTACATTAGAACTGCAAGAGAGGGTAAAAGCGATAATTACAAGAAATAGAGCTATACGATACATGACCGGGGCTGATTTATTGAATCGAAACTGAAATGGAAGAAAAAAAGTTTACAAAAGCTTCTTTTTATTGCTCATGTAGTAGAGGTTAAAGCCTCCGATGAGTATCAGGCTGGCCAGGATTACCATGACAATAAACAAACGTGTGTTGCGTAACTCCAGGGTCTGAATTTTCCCCTCTTTTTGAAGTAGCTGCAGTTCTCTTTCTTTTTCAGCAAAAGTTAACACCAATTCCATTTGCGCAATTTTTTTAGTACTCTCTTCACCGTAGATTTTCTCTCTTAATGAATCGTACTTCAGAATGGTTTCGTAGGCTTCTTTTGATTTGCCTTGCTGGTAAAGAATGTCGGCATGGCTTCTTAAAATATTAGGTAAATAACTGAAAGCCTGTAATTCTTCCGCAAGCTTTTCTGCTTCCTTCAGGTATTCAAGAGCCGGTGCAGGTCTTTGTGCTTTGGTGTAGGTAGCACCAATGTTAGTCAGTATGCTCAGCATACCCAGTTTGTTGTTGTTTTCTTTTTCAATATCAAGTGCCTTATTATAAAATTCTATGGCGCGTTGATAATTACCCTGCTTGAAAGAGATATTGCCCAGGTTGGTAAGCGGGTCTGCAAACTTCATTCCTTCCTGCTGGCTTAACTGATAGGCTTCAGAATAATAGCGCATGGCTTTCTCATACAATTGCAAGTCGCTGTTCAGGTTGCCCAGATTATTCATAGAGCCTACAATTTTTTTCTTGTCTTGCAGCTGTGTAAACAAGGCATACGATTGCTCCAGGTAGCTTACCGCGAGTCCAAAATCTTTTTTAATGGAGTAGATATTGGCAATGTTGTTTTTTAGTGTGGCAATACCCTCTTTGTTATCAAGCTCTTCATACATTTTTAAAGAGTTAATATAATACTCCAGTGCTTTGTCGATAGCACCTTGCTGCCTGTATGATACACCCAGGTTATTATAGGATGCAGCCATGCCTTTTTTATCGCCAATTTCGGTGGCCAGGTTAAGTGCCTCGCGGGTATAACCTAAGGCAGAAACCGGATCAGCTTCCTGATAGGCCCTGAAAAGCTCATTCAAAGTCTTTACCTTTTGTTCGCCTTCGGCACTTGTCAGCACATCCTTTAAGCTATCTACAGGACTTTGTGCTGATAAAATACCACAGCTTAGGGTAAAAAGGCTGATAACGAGGGATTTACGCATAGTATTAAGTGTAATAATTGTTAAAAATAGCAGATATTATCCATATTTAGCTAGCCAAATCGATAAAGGCCATTGGCATAAAAACCTGAACAAAAGCCAGTATTTACCGTGAGATTGCCTAAAAATTAAAACGTATGAGAAAAACCCTTTTATTAGCCACGAG
Organism: Chryseotalea sp.; assembly: GCF_057350905.1. NCBI lineage: Bacteria > Pseudomonadati > Bacteroidota > Cytophagia > Cytophagales > Chryseotaleaceae > Chryseotalea > Chryseotalea sp. The sequence goes on from NZ_JBMRCF010000003.1 coordinate 137,203, forward strand.
TCTTTTGCTGGTGAGCTCTGCAGCATGGTCGCAAACAGACGATAAACAAGCGATTAATGCTGTTATTAAAACACTTTTTGACGGAATGTACGAAGGCGATAGTAGTAAAGTGCACAGTGTATTTGATGAGACGGCCACCATGGCTACGGTAACACGCAATAAGGTAGGCGAGCCCGTGTTGAGAAGAGAGTCTTCTATGAAAGGCATGCTACAATCTATTGGCACACCACGCAAAGAAAAACTGACAGAAGAATTCTGGAACGTAACCATTCAGGTAGATGGTGACTTTGCGCAGGCCTGGTGTGATTATGCCTTTTATGTGGATCACACGTTCAGCCATTGCGGTGTAGATGCTTTTCAATTTCACAAAACAAAAAATGGCTGGAAGATTTTTCATCTGGCAGACACCCGAAGAAAAGACGGATGCAACATTCCGGAAGAAATTAAAGCGAAACATTCAAAGTAATTAAATATAAAAAAAATGAAACGGACCACACCACTTCCACTATTATTGACTTTAGCCCTGCTTTTTGTGTTAAGCTATTCGGCACTTGCACAGGATAAACAGGTAACAACATTTATTCTGGTTCGCCATGCAGAAAAAGCAGCCGATGGCAGTAAAGACCCAGAGCTAAGTGAAGTAGGGAAGGCACGCGCTTTGCGCTTGGCCAATATGTTGAAGAAACAGCCCATTGCCGCCATCTACTCAACCAATTACAAACGTACCCTGAATACCGTAAAGCCACTGGCAGATCAGTTGGGACAAACTATATTACAATACGAGCCTTTTAAAGATGAAGAAATTGTGAAGATGGTAAATGAGCACAAAGGCAAAACAGTGTTGATTGTGGGGCACTCCAACAACATACCGTGGATCGCCAACACCTTGTTGGGTAAAAAAGAATTTGGTGATTACGATGAGAGCTATTATGAAAACGTGCTCATCGTGAATGTAATTGAGAAAGGCGTAAACGGAACAACACTGCAACTCAGTTATTGAGCAGGGTATTTTCCAGTAAAGTATGATCCTCTCTGATTACCACCTGGCTGGTTTCGGGGTCAGCACTTTTTATTTCAAACTTGTTAGGTAAAGTAATGGTAAAGCGGGTCCAGTTTTTAAGACTTGATTTCACGGTTACTTTACCATGCAACATTTTCACGGTTTCCTTTACCAGAAACAAACCAATGCCAGAGCCGTGGGCATTGTCTACCGCCCGGTAGAACATATCGAATATTTTCGGAAGGTGCGATCTGCCAATACCGATACCGTTGTCCATGATTTCAATACACACCTGATCTTCATGAATATTGGCTTCAATAAACAAATAGTTATTGGCCTTGTTGGGTGCATAGTAGCGGTAAGCATTCGAGATCAGGTTTTTCAGGATAATCTCCAGTCGCATTTTATCGGTATTGAATGTTGAACCACTTACCCTGATAAATGATTGGATACGATTGGCTTGTGGAAGATGCTCAAGACCTTGCAAGATGTCTTCCACCACTTTGGCAAAATCTACTTCCTGAATATTTAAATGTTGCCTTTTGTTTTTTGCATAATCAGTAATGTCTTTAATGAAGCTATCCAGTTTAATGATAGAAGAAGACATCATATCGAAGTAATGGTTGTGCGATTTGGCATTGATTTCAATTTTAGCCAGGTGCACAAGACCGGATAAGGAGGCCAGCGGAGATTTTAAATCATGTGCTGCGCTATAGATAAACCGGTCTAATTCCTCATTCAGTTTCTTAAGCTCTTCGTTTTGTTTTTCCAGCAACTGTGTTTTGTGTTCAATGTCACTGAACTGCGTTCTTAATTTTCTGCTCATGGTTATGAAAGATTGTGCCAAACGGCTGATTTCATCTGTTTCATTATCGAGGTTAAACTCTTTCTCGTTCAATCCTTCATGAAGTATGAATTTATTCATGGAACCAGAAAGTTTTTTCAGCGGCACCGCCAGCCGTGATGCGGTGTAATAAACAATGGATAAAGAAATAAGGATGGTGGATACCCCTATACTTAAAAAAAGTATGCCGCTATTGTTGACAAGCTCTTGTGTTCTGAGGTTGGAAAGTTTGATGAGCTGATCTAGCCTTGCTGAAATGCTATTGGTCTGCGAATTGAGTAAGCCAAGCAAGCCCATAGATGAATCAAAACCAATTTCTTTGTCGATGGAAGCCAGGCTATTGAAAGCCTCCTGATAATGTTCAAGCAGGGCAGTATTTTTGTTTTCCTCGGTAAGCTGGATGATGAGTGCGTTGGCTAATTTATTAAACTGCGACAAGTAAACCTCTTCTTTTCGCAGCATAAAATCTTTTTCATGCCTTCTCAGCATCAGTAAATTTTCCAGCGAAATAATGTGATGTTGCTTTTCTAAGGCATGCGCCTGAAAACGCATCTCGCCTTCTAACCCAAAATCTTTAAAGCCACGCACCAGTATGCGGTTGGTAAGTTGTTGAAAAGTCTGGTTGTATTCGGTAAGCAAACTGTCGATGATTTTAAATTCGTGGTCAATCCTGAAATCATTGGCAATCATGGACGTACGCAGAGTACGCATCTGTTCTTTTATCTGCCGGGCAATGGTGTTGCGTTCATTTAGCAGCTGACTTTCTCTTGTTTTAAAAAAATCGTTATTGTGTATTTCAATGCGCAGAAAATCCAGGTCTGTTTTAATTAACCTGACAATGAGGATGCGCTCGTTGCTGATGGATTGTTCGATGGCATGAATCGATCTGAGTTTGGACTGAAAAACCAGGGCCAGGGTGCTAACAACGGTAATGCTTGCGATAAGAATTCCTAAGGAAAGAAAGAGCCTTTTTGAAATTGTATTCAGCTTAAAAAAGTGCTTGCTCATGGCGCGAAATTATGGAAAGCATATGCCTTTAATTTTTCGCTTGTATTATGAGATTGTTAATATAAATGTTGGGTAAATGCTTTTGTGTATACTGATTTACTAACCAAGGTTCTGGCGTCAAGCTTTTTATGGCTCTGCCCTTCCTAGAACAATTAGGTACAGACTCAACGCCCACCCGCTCCAGCGAAGCGGATGAACGAGAAAGCTTCACTCAACGGCATTGAGTTACTTAGCTAAAGCCATTACGCTACTGTAATTGAATTGTTATTAATTAGATATATTTACGCTTTCAAGGGGCAGCTATATGCCCTGTTTAACTAATAAACGAAAGATTGCTATGATTATTGAACCCAGAATGCGCGGCTTTATATGCTTAACTGCCCACCCCAAAGGCTGCGAACAAAATGTTATTAATCAGATTAACTATGTAAAGGGCAAGGGAGCTATTAAGGGTGTGAAAAAAGTATTGGTGATTGGCGCCTCTACCGGTTTTGGACTAGCTTCTCGCATTTCTGCTGCTTTCGGAAGTGATGCAGCCACCATTGGCGTGTTTTTTGAAAAAGCACCTTCACCTGGTAAAACCGCTTCTCCAGGATGGTACAATAGTGTAGCCTTTCAGCAACAGGCACAAAAAGCAGGCTTGTATGCCAAAAGCATCAATGGCGATGCTTTCTCTAACGACATTAAAAAGAAAACAATAGACCTGATTAAGGCAGACCTTGGTCAGGTTGATTTAGTGATTTACAGTTTGGCTTCACCAGTGCGCACACATCCGACAACAGGTGTGATGCACCGTTCAGTATTAAAGCCGATTGGTCAGACTTTTAGTAACAAGACCGTTGATTTCCATACGGGTGTTGTAACCAACATTTCCATCGAGCCAGCCAATGAAGAAGATATTGCCAATACCGTAACCGTTATGGGTGGTGAAGACTGGCAGATGTGGATGGAGCAAATGATGGCAGCAGGTGTGTTGAGCGAAGGCGCTATGACCATTGCTTACTCTTATATCGGACCAGGCTTAACTGAAGCCGTTTACCGCAAAGGAACCATCGGTCGTGCGAAAGATCATTTAGAAGCAACAGCCTTTACCATCAATGATAAATTGAAAGCGATTAAAGGTAAGGCGTTGGTATCGGTTAACAAGGCTTTGGTTACACAAGCGAGTTCTGCGATACCAGTGATTCCACTGTATATTTCTTTGCTTTACAAAATTATGAAAGCCAAAGGCATACATGAAGGTTGTATAGAACAGATGCAACGTTTGTTTGCCGACAGACTCTACCATGGAGGTGCTGCACCAACAGACGATAAGGGCAGAATACGTGTAGACGATTGGGAGATGCGAGAAGATGTGCAAAGTGAAGTGGCCAAATTGTGGGAGCAGGCAACAACAGAAACCTTACCAGCCATTGGCGACTTGGCAGGTTACAAAGCAGACTTCTTAAACCTGTTTGGTTTTGCCGTTGCTGGTGTTGATTATGCAGCAGACACCGATGAGAATGTGAGCATGCCAGGATTGGTAGAATAATTTTTTATGATCAAGAGTCACCCGCAGGGTGACTCTTGAAATCCCTTTCGATGAAAACCGGAAGGGATTTTTTTTGCCCGTTCAGGGTTTCCCCACTCAGCGTCACCTGCAGGGGACTCTTATCATTGCTGCCTGAACTCTGAGCCATAGCAACTACCTGAGCATTGGGTTAATTCATTCTACTTCAACTCTTTTTTTTGATCTTATTCTTATGAATATTCACCTTCTCCCTACTCAGAGTCACCCGCAGGGGACTCTGAGTTATTTTCCCACTCAGCGTCACCTGCAGGGGACTCTTATCATTGCTGCCTGAACTCTGAGCCATAGCAACTACCTGAGCATTGGGTTAATTCATTCTACTTCAACTTTTTTTGATCTTATTCTTATGAATATTCACCCTTCTTCAATACACATAATTTATTATAACATCCGGATCAAGCATATCTTTAAAAAATTAATTCAATACGACTAATCTTTGTCAACACATACTAAACACAGTAAACCACACGAGGTGTACTTTTGTACCCTTACCTGCTACAATTGGTTTCCGTTGTTTGAAGAAGCACAGGCCTATGAAGCTGTTTATACTTGGTTTACCCATCTGCGAAAGGATATGTGTTATGTTTTAGGCTATGTAATAATGCCAAATCATTTACATGTTTTACTATATCATACAAACGAGCTTACATTGCTCAACAAATTAGTTGGGGAGGGAAAAAGATTTATGGCCTACGCTATCGTTAACTCACTCAAAGAAAAAGGTAAATCAGGTTTGTTGAGACTGCTAGAATCAGGTGTACAAGAGCAAGAGCGAGTAAGGGGAAAGCGACATCAGGTATTTAAAGTATCTTTTGATGCACGTCTTTGCTTTAATGAGAAGATGATAGAGCAAAAGCTTGATTATATACATCGTAATCCAGTATCAGGAAAATGGATGTTGGCAGATGACTTTATTAATTATAAGCACTCGAGTGCTTTGTTTTATGAAACAGGAGAGCAGAGATTGTTTGATGTGCTTCACTATAAAGATTTGAATCAGGGGCGATAATTATGGAGCTATGAAACCTCAGCGTCCCCTGCGGGTGACTCTGAGGAGGTGGAATGTTTTCCAAAACAAAAGATTGGCGCCTGACTAATAATGATTCCCCACAAGTAAGCTAAGGACTCAGGTTAACAAAAAGTACTATTCTGAGAGCATAACAACACATCACAAAGCCCCAAATTGGGCTCTTGGCTGAATTTTTTAAATCAATTTGCGCAACCAAATAATTGCACATATATTTGCAATCATGTAGTTGCATAATGGAAACAAGACGAGATATTTTTCAGGCTATAGCGGACCCAACAAGAAGGGCAATTATTACACTTATCGCATTACAGGCCATGACACCAACCGCCATTGCCGAACATTTTGACACAACACGACAGTCGGTTTCAAAGCACTTGCAAATTTTAACAGCATGTGAATTAGTAACGCAAAAACAACAAGACCGTGAAGTCTATTACCAACTTGAAGTAAACAAAATGAAGGAAATAGACAAATGGCTCAACCAATTCCGCAAGATTTGGGAAAAGCGTTTCAATCAACTGGACGAAGCACTGGTAAGCCTTAAGAAAAAAAATAAATGAATATACCAACACAAATAGAAGACTACATCGCTTCGCTACCCGAACCCAAGCGTACCGAAATGGATTTTCTGCACCAACGCATACTTCAGCTCTTGCCTACATCTAAACTGTGGTTTCTAGACGGCAAAGATGAAAAGGGTAAAGTTGTCTCAAATCCCAGTATCGGATACGGACAATATACCATAAAATATAAGGGAGGATCAACCCGGGAGTTTTATCAAATTGGAATCAGCTCCAACGCTAGTGGCATCTCGGTCTACGTTATGGGTATTGATAATAGAAAGTATCTGCCCGATACCTATGGTAAAACAATAGGACAAGCAAGTGTTACCGGATATTGTATCAAGTTCAAAAAACTGTCAGCTATTAACATGGACATATTGGAGGCAGCCATTTCAGACGGTGTAAAACAGACAACCAATTAATAAAAGATAAAATGAACAGCAATTTATTATTTGACTTCACTGTCAACAAAGAAAACAAGACCATTCACGTCAAACGTGAATTTGAAGCAAAGCTTGACTTAGTCTGGCAAGCGTGGACAACAGCCGAGCTGCTCGATCGCTGGTGGGCTCCTGCACCTTTGAGAAATTATACAAAATATATGGATTTTCGGGAGGGTGGATATTGGCTGTATACCATGCTTGATGAAAATGGAGCAAGGGTAAAGTTCAATGACGAAGAAATCTGGAGTAAACTGAGCTATATTTCTATATTGGAAAAACAATTATATACAGCTAAGGATGGATTTTGCGATGAACACGGTGTTATCAATCCGTCATTTGCGCAAAATTTATGGGAAGTAAGCTTTAGCGAGACAAAGCATTCTGTACTTGTGTCTATTGTCTCTACTTTTGATAAACTGGAAGATCTTGAACAAACTATTGAAATGGGCTTCAAAGAAGGCTTCACAATGGGATTAAATCAATTAGAAGAATTATTGTTAACCTTAAAAAAATAACACCATGAAAAAGTATAACCTTAGTTTATTGACAGTACTAGTAATAGTGCATCTTATGGGTTGTGAAAATCCTCAACAAAATTCTCACGAAAGCAGTAAAACGGATTCAACTACCAAACTTGCACTATCAACGGAAAACAATATGATTACACAAAAAATAACACCCTCTCTTTGGATTGACAAAGATGCAAAAGCAGCAGCAGATTACTACCTCTCTATTTTCAAAGATGGTAAACTAAAAGAATATCACCGTTATGAAAATCCTGCTGAGGCAAAAGAACAAGGGGGTCAGGATTACTTTGAAACAGCCATTATGGAAATTGCCGGGGTGGAATTTAGTATTCTGGCTGCAGGACCATTCTTCAAGTTCAATGAATCCGTATCGTTTGTTATTAACTGCAAGGACCAGGCAGAAGTAGATTACTATTGGAATGCGTTGACCGCAAATGGAGGAGAAGAGAGTAACTGCGGTTGGTGTAAGGACAAATATGGTTTATCGTGGCAGGTTGTTCCGGTTGAGTATTTTCAGCTAATCAACAGCGAAGATCCTAAAGTCAGAGAAAAGGCAATGAAAAATACACTTAAACAAAAAAAATTAATATTGGCGGAACTCAAATAACTTAATAGTATTGAGTGAATAGGGTAAGTTAGCATTCAGATATAAAGACGAGACCCCTGCTGTTGCCAACAATTAAACATCTCAGCGTTTTCACTTATGTTTTAATGACAAACAGCTTGATGAACAAAGACTCTTTTGAGACTAAAGAATTTCGAATTACAGAGGATGGAATCCACTTTCTAAGAAGTGGATTTTCATACAAGACAATTCATTTCAAGGAAATAGACAGCGCTGAAATTAGGAAAGGAAAAGAACTAAATAACTGGATATTCATTTTCATCATGGGGATAATGCTGATCATTCCCGGGATTTCGCTTGCGCTTAACTTAATCAAAGCTTTTCTTGCCGATGATTTGAATTTAAGCCATGCAGTAATGCCAATATCGTTTTTGATTCCGCTTGTCGGTGGATATTTTGTTTTCTCATCACTCAAGTCCGGTACGATTTTGCAGATTTATTATGGCTATGATAAGTCGTACAAGTTTTCCTTAAGGGAGATAGTAAATGACAATAGGATCAAAGAATTTACCATAACAATGAAGCATAAATTAGGCACTAAACTAAGAGAGGAATGAATATCCATTAATTCAACTGACCTTGTTGTTATTTATGCGCCAGCACCTAGGCACACCAACAAGTTTGGCGACATGAAGTGCGTTGAGGTATAATAACATTATTGGTGACACTTTTCGCATTCCCGGCATGTAACATATAAGGCCAGAATTTAGTAAAAGTGTTAAAATTGTTAACAAGTAAACAACACACCTTTGGACATCATAACCATATATAAAGATGAGTTTTGTATTTCAACAGATAAAGCAAAACTGGATGTAGATTCAATTCATGAATTTTTATCAACGAAAGCCTATTGGTGTCTGAATATTCCTAAAGACAGGGTAGAGGCAGCCATACAACATTCACTTTGTTTCGGTGTATATCACAACCAAGAGCAAATAGGTTTTGCAAGGGTCATTTCCGATTTTTCAACAATCGCTTATTTAGGGGATGTCTATATTTCAGAAGTATACAGGGGCAAAGGACTTTCCAAATGGTTAATGTCCACTATCATGAATCATCCGAACTTGCAAGGGCTTCGCAGATGGATTTTACTGACAGGTGATGCACATGCGCTGTATCGTCAATTTGGTTGGACCGAAATTGCAGACCCAACAAAGTGGATGGAGCTTCATAACAAAAATGTATATGTAAAGTAATGCGGCAGCGCTGTAAGGCTCACACCGCTGTTCGACATGTTCGCGCAGCTATGTCGAACAATGATAAAGCAGTATAAGCCCGCACAACCTTGTTATGCATACACCGCATGCTGATGACGCTCCTGCATTTCACGCACACGCTACTAACAGTCAGATGATTCTAAAAAGACATAATAAGAACTTTATGATTTAGCAAAATACACCAAAGTGCAATTTAATTTCAATTGATGAGTGACTTTTGAAGCACTATTGTATTATTAGGTCAAAACCAGATGATGAGACACATACTTTTCGGACTAAGCCTTGCTTTTATTTTAATAAGCTGTTCAGGAAAAAACGAACTAACCGCAATCCAGGAGATTGAAAGTCTTGGTGAACCCTCTCAACACTTCACTATTACCAATGACAAAACGGCTGTACTCGAAGCCAGAAACGGTGCCAGAATAACCATCGAGCCAAACACATTTGAGTTTAGTGATGGAAAATCACCCGATAAAAACATTCAGCTTGAGATGAAAGAGGTGTATGAAAAATCAGCGATGATCCTGAATGATTTAACGACAACCTCTGATGGAATACTTCTTGAATCTTTGGGCATGATTTTCATTAACGCATTAGCAGATGGTAAACAATTAAGGGTAAAGGATAATAGGTCAATAATGGTTTCGATACCTAATAAAAAGGGGGCTTATAACGGTGAACTTTTCTATGGAGAAAAAACAGATGGTGTATTGAACTGGCGGTATGCAGGAATAACACAAGACACAACCGAAGTAGTGGAGACAATAATCTCAAAAGCAAACGAAAGAGATTCTATTAAAAGTACGACTTACAAATACGTAAATGGTTTAAGGGAATTTGTGTCCGATACAACTTTTGCAATAGAAGGTGATTACACTTTTAGTATAGGTATAGATTCTACCATCGCTATGCCTCAGCAAAATTATGAATTTCAGATAAATAACCTTGGTTGGATCAATTGTGACAGATTTTTTGAAGTAGAGGAAAAAGTTGTTCTGGAAATTAAGCTTGAGAAATTTAACGAACCTTTCGGTTACTTAGTTTTTAGTAATATAAACTCAGTGATGGCTGTATATTTTGACAAAAATGGTGAGGCGATTCTCCGCAATCTACCAAAAGGCTATAATATTGACTTGATTATCATTGACAAGATAGAGGGCGATATGATGTGGAAAAAAGAAGCTTTGAAAATTCAATCGGATAATAAGATTGTTTTGGAGACAAATAAACTAAGCAAGGAGGAGTTAAAAGCTGCGTTGAAAGCATTAGATAAATCAGAATAGAGGATTCTGCAAGTTAAAGCGCCTTGATATGATACAATTGTTGGTAATGCTCCTTGCACCCCTTGCTCCTAACTGTTCGACATTTTAGCGCAACGCATGTCGAACCTTGATGAAGCGTTACAATCCCCACATAACATTGTGATGCCCACCGGCCTTGCATGCTGGTGACGCTCCTGCATTTCCGGACTTCCTACTTACAACAGGACGGTGATTCTAAAAAATTAACCCAGCGTATCATTTGAAGTACTGTCCCCCGCCAGCGAGGCGGGGGTAGGGGGTGGTGGTTTTACTTTCACTGCTGTTCGACATATTAGTGCAACGCATGTCGAACGTTAATCTCGTTGTAATCCCGCGACACCTTGTGATGTAAACCCTACTAACAATAAAAAGATGAATCATCGTCCTTTCAGAAATGATGATTAGAAAAAACTGTACGGACGAACACCGCATGTTCATATTTGAACAAGGGCATTTATAAAATGCCTGAATAAAGCTATGAAATAGCGTTCTAATAAAGGCACTATAATTGTCAGACGGGCGCAGACTGAATCCACTACGCCCATGAAACCAGGAACCATCTCCTTAGCCATGTTATTATTAGCCCCAATCCTCTTCTGGTCTCCATCTCAGGTAAAGGCACAAAACAAGCTCTCACACGAGCAGTTGACAGCAAAAATTACTTCCATGGATAGTATACTGTTTTCTGCTTTTAATGCATGTGATGTCAACACATCTAAATCCTTATTTACGGAAGACCTCGAATTTTACCATGACAAGGGTGGGCTTACCAATTATGCACAGAATGTAAATTCTATTATACAACGCTGCGGCAGCGAAACCAAAGTACGAAGAGAATTAGTGGCAGGCAGCATGGAAGTTTTTCCGATCAAGGATTTTGGAGCTATACAAACGGGAAGCCATCGTTTTTATTATACAGAGAAGGGAAAGGAAGAAAAACTGGATGGAACATTTAAATTTATTCATCTTTGGAAAAATGTAAATGATACCTGGAAGATAAGCCGCGTAATCAGTTATGACCATTAAAACATGTTTGTAAGCAGCATCATGTCACAAGTATTTTTATTGTTGATACAAGCCACGAACAAATAAATTAAGCTAACGACAGATGAATAGAATTTTTTATTTTTTGATCACCGCACTTCTGCTAAACTTAAATTGCTTCGGACAAAGTGCAGCAGGGGATGATCTTATGCGACCGCGCGTGCCTGCTTTACCCAAGGCAGACCTGGCCTCAGTTAAAATGAATAAGGATACCCTTGAAAAGTTAAATCAGTTTATCAGCACCTACGCTGCAAAAGATTTCAGGGGGATCGTTGTACTAAAGGACAATCACCTGGTACTTGAAGAATACTATAACACTTTTTGGAGAGAAACGATTCACGATATCCGATCAGCAGGCAAGAGTGTTACCGCTTTACTGTTAGGCATAGCCATCGACAAAGGTTTAGTTAAGAGTACGGAGCAAAGTATTTATGATTTCTTTCCGAGCCCTGCGTTTGTACGGCCTGCGAATGACGGACATCAGGATATTAAAATTAAGCACCTGCTCTCCATGTCTTCGGGATTGAGCGCAGATGACAATGCAGATCATTCTCCGGGTGCTACCGGTAACTGGCTGACAACAGATAACTGGGTGAACTTTGCAATCTCTCTACCCATGCTTTTTACGCCAGGGGAGCGATACGTGTACAACGATGTTTGCCCCATGTTGATTGGTGCCATCATAGAAAAAGCATCCGGTAAAAAGCTTGCTGACTTTGCAAATGAAACTCTTTTCACACCACTTGGCATACGAGAGTACTATTGGTACACAGCCCCAAGCGGTAGTACTGCGCCCATGGGTAATTTATATCTCTCAACATTAGACTTTGCTAAATTGGGGCAACTGATCATCAATAAAGGTCAATGGCAGGGAAAACAGATTATCAATCCGACATGGCTTCTTGAAATAGGCCTGAAGCGATTCGACATTTCAAAAGATGATCCGTATGCGAACGCTTATGGATATTTCTGGTACATCACAACAAGGGAAGTGGACGGCAAAAAGTATGACTGCCTGTATGCTTCTGGAAATGGTGGCAATCTATTGTTTGTTGTGCCAAGTGAAAATCTGGTTGTAAGCCTCCACTCCAGTGCATATGGACAAGGGTATGGACATAGAAGGAGTCGGAAGATTTTTGAATACGTACTCAAGTCGCTGCATAAATACTGACGTTAATAGATATCGCTTTCCCCCTCCAGGGAGGGGGTAGGGGGAGGAATCTGTCCTCGCCAGCGAGGCGAGGACAGTGAGGGCTTTTTCCTAATTCACCATTTTACCCTTCACATACTTTTTCACAATCGTATCATCGCCCGGATAGTTTTCTGGCGCCACAGCAGTAAGCTGCGCCTGAATGCATTTCCAAACACCATTTACCTTTACATAAGTGTCAGTATAGAGCGTCATACCGCTGCTTTCCTTTCCATTATTCAGAATAATGTACTTGGTAACAGAACGCACCAGGGCAGTAGTGCCGATGATGCTGATCTTTTCGTTGCGATAATCCCAATACAAATATTTCTCTGGATCAAATCCGCTTTTCCATTCTTCGAGATAATCCTTACGATTGAGCCAGAGGCCTTTGGTGTCAATCTGTACAAAACTATCGTGTAGGATCTGTGCATGGGCAAAAGCATCATTGCTTACAAAATTATGGATGAAGCGCGCGTTGATTATTTTAAGCTGCGCCAGGTCATCCTGCATGTTCGGTGTGTAGGTAGTGGAAGACATCAGGCTCAGGGCTAAGAGCATAATGGCAGATCGTGATTTCTTCATGCGACAGCACTTGTTGTTTTAACCGATAAATCTTTCACCAGACTTTTCACAAATCCAATTTGCCCGATGTGATAAATATCGTGATTGACCAGCCCTGTCAGATTGTTCATGAGCGCTTCGTCTACCACTTTGTCAGACAGGTTTTGTAAAAGATGAATCAACTGCTTTTGTGTTTCATCAAAATCCTTCAGCTGATTTTCCCACCCTTGTTTTTTTAATTCCGATACCGTGCGCCAGTTGTCAGCACTGTCACCAGAAAACGAAACACTTGCATCGCCCTTTAATTCATGAATAAATGATTTTCTCCAATAAGCCATGTGGCTAAGAATTTCAGCAATGGAATGTTTGTCAGGCGCAGGCTGGCGGTAAGCCATGTCTGCCGATACAGTTTCAAGTTTTGTTTGTAAGGATTCTCCAAACCAAGGTTCACCCTGGTAAATTTCTGTGAGGCGATTGGCAATTTCTTGTGTTTTCATATTGTTTTATTTGTTTGTTGTAAAAGTAAAAGTGTGCTTTGCCCCACGACTTAGAAATCTTGCTAATCTCATAAGAGGCCCCCATAAATTCAGTCAATCCCTTACATTTGTATTATGCAAGCAGAAGTACACTTACTGCATCAGTCCGATTTTTATCAGATCAGGGATTATCAATGTACCTGTATGGAATGTTCCCTGTCTAAAGTAGAGCAGTGCGAACAATTTTCTATTTGCTTTGCACGCAGTGGATTTTACGAACAACAAGTGTTTAGAAAAGCGCAGGAGATGCACATCGGTCGTCTGCTTATTTCCAAACCGGGCATTGAGTATGTGATCCGCCATATCGACAATCACCCCGACTTGTGTACCTCCTTTAATTTCTCAGATGCCTTTTATGAAAAAGTGAAAGACCATTTTCGGGAAGAAGCGAAGTGGTTCTTCTCCAATACAGATGTGCAGTCCTTGTTGCTCACCGCACATGCCGACATAGAATTTATACATCAATGCATACTGTTGCAAGCCAAACAAGCCTCGTCCCTTCAAATGGATGATCTGGTAGTGCAGTTGGTAGAGAAAGTAATGCTCACCCTCGGCAACAAGAAAACAGTAGAGCACGTGTCAGCGAGTTTAAAGCGACATCACCTCGGCACTATAGAAAAGGCGCGCGATTTTCTGTTTCAAAACTTTTCGCAGAACATAAGCCTGCAGCAACTGGCGGAGCATTGTTGTGTGAGTGTATTTCATTTCGGCCGGATTTTTAAAAGTATGATGAACACCTCCCCACATCAATACCTGACTGACTTGCGCCTGAACAATGCAAAATTATTATTGCAGAGTACCCAGCGGTCGGTTACAGAAATTGCTTTTCAAAGCGGCTTCAATAGCCTGGAACATTTTACGGCCGCTTATCGCAATCAGTATAAAACAACACCCTTAAGCTCCCGAAAGGAAAAAAAAGATTTTCCGCGACTGCGCGCGTGGCAATAATGCCGTGTGGGTCGATAGGGTCTGTGACACTTTTAAAGCCTATTGCAGTGTCAGTAAGCGTATATGAACAACAAGTGCAAAAATTAAACGCCCATTAATGGACACCCGATAGTTTAGCATGTCGAGACTATTGTATATTTAAACAAGCTACTCTTCAACTTCCTCTTTTCAATGAATACCGAGCAGGGCTGAGGCAGAGAAACTCAGCCACGCGCGCAGGTGCGCTGAGTTTGAAAAACACCTTCGCATAGCTATACCGTTGCAGCATGATAAAAAAAATGATTAGTCCATACACATGAAACAAATTAAACCAAAGTAAAAATGAAAAAGATAATTGTTACACTGTCGTGCATCTTATGTGCAAGTAATGTGTTTGCCCAGCAGCCGGATATAGCCGCAGAAATTCGCAAGCTGGAACAAATGGAAGTAGCGGCTGTGCTTAAAAAAGATACACTTACTTTGTTAACACTGTGGGACAAAGACTACGTAGTAAATGCACCTGACAATAAAATCAACTTTGCAGGGAAAACCACTGTAGACAGACCCGTACTGAGAAGATCCAGAACAAGCTTTACACGCGATGTAGAACAAATCATCATCAAAGGCAATACAGTGTTTTCTATGGGAAACGAAACTGTGGTGCCTTCCGACAATACTAATGATGCGCAAGCAATCGTGAAAAGACGCTACACCAATGTATGGATGAAACAGGATGGGGCCTGGAAATTAGTAGCGCGGCATGCTAATGTAATTTGCCCTTAAGGCTACAGCAGTCAGCTTCAGCCGAAAAAGAAATGCAGTATGTAGCTTTTAATGCCCTCACTATCCAATCAGCGTTTATGCATGAGTGCTGATCTTGATCAGTCTACATGTTCCTCATTGTAAATTTTATTGCACCATCCTGGCTGTGAGATTTCGTAAGCAAGGGCTTTTAGTGATGATACAGGAATTGCCCGTATCCGAACATACTAATCCGTATGCGAACATGAATCCGTATAATATCGGTTAATTAAGCGCAATTTGAACCTATTGTGCGTGGCACATTTCTTGGAAAGATCAGGTATATTTAAACCTAACGCTAATTCAGAATAACTAAACCATTGTCGTTTAGTTAAGTCTTTTTTATTGACCTCACCTCCAGTCCTCTCCAAAGGAGAGGATGAATATGGAGGCTTAACTAAACGACATTGAATCATAAAACACCAGCCGTATGTATCTAAGTTATTTAAAAATTGGATGGCGAAACCTCTTAAAGAGCAAAACACATTCATTCATTAATATTGGTGGATTGGCGATAGGTATTGCCAGTTGTTTTCTCATTGGTCTTTATATCCACCATGAACTTAGTTATGATCGTTATCACGACAACGCAAATCGCATTCAGCGTGTAGTGGCAGAAGATTGGGCCAAGATGCCACCTGCATTGGCACCAGAACTTAAAGCAAGCTATCCGCATTTAGTTGAGCAAGCCGTTCGACTCTGGCCTCAATTTTCGCCTGCAAAAATGCGATACAACGAAGTAGTGTTTGTAGAAACAGGAATTGTATTTGCCGATCCAGGTGTGTTCTCAGTTTTTACATGGCCACTTGTATCTGGTAATCCTGCAAAAGCGTTGACCGATAAAAATTCCATTGTGCTTACCCAAGCCATGGCCAGTAAATATTTTGGAACGAAAGATCCCATAGGCGCTCAAATGAAATTTTGGGGGAACGATTTAACCGTTACTGGAGTAATGAGCGATGTGCCAGATAACTCACACCTCAAGTTCGATTGTCTGATATCATTTTCTACACTTCATTTAGTGATGGGCGATAACCTGAATCAAAATTGGGGCATGCCTGCATTTTACACCTATGTGCTTCCGGCAGCAGGCGTTGAGCTTGAACAACTACAAAGTGCTGTCCAGGCGCTCTTCAAAACTAATTTTTCAGATCCTTCCGTGGTGCTGGCACTTCAATCACTGCCAAGCATTCATTTACATTCCAGCCTGAAGGCCGAGTTCAAACCAGGCGGTAATATTTCCTATTTGTATGTACTGGGCACAGCCGCCTTATTTATTTTGATTTTGGCGAGTATCAATTTTACAAATCTCAATACTGCCCGCGCTACTACCCGTGCCAGAGAAGTAGGCATGCGAAAAGTAGTGGGTGCAGTAAAGCGTCAATTGGTGCAACAGTTTTTTGGTGAAGCACTGATTACCGCTGTTGCTGCCCTGGTGATCGCCATCACCATGATAACCTTAGTGATGCCGGCATTCAATCAGTTTACAGGCAAGGCTATTCAACTGCAGGATGCACTCACACCACAATTTATTGGTGGTACTGCCATACTGATACTCGTCATTGGCTTTTGTGCAGGTGCTTACCCTGCACTCTTCCTGGCACGCTTAAAACCCATCAGTTCCTTAAAAGGGTCAGGCAGTCTCCCGAATTCAAATTCGTTTGTGCGCAAGGGCCTGATTGTATTTCAGTTTATGGTTTCTACTTTTTTTCTGACGGGCATGTTAGTGGTGCTGCTTCAACTTAACTATTTACAAAGTAAAGACCTGGGCTTCGACAGAGAACAGATTATTGTTTTAGATGGCGATGGGTTTCCGCAAGTACAGAAAGAACTTCAGGGTGTGGCTGGTGTAGAAAAAGTATCGGGTGTACCGCAACTGCTACCTGGTCTTCTGCCCATGAGTCCATACCGTGTAGCAGGACTTACTACAGACTCAACAAGTCAGATGACACATTACGGAGTAACACCAGGCTTTATTGAAACCATGGGCATCAAGTTAATTGCCGGAAGAAGCATTGCAGAAAATTCTAAAAAAGATGAACAGGAAGCCTTCATACTCAACGAAGCGGCTGTGCGCGAATTAGGATGGAAGCCCAGCGAAGCCATAGGAAAATCTTTTTCAATGTTTGTTCCACCGCTCAATGGCGGTGCAGAAGTATGGAGAGCGGGTTACATCACCGGTGTTGTGCAGGACTTTCATCACGAAGCACTTTATAAGAAAGTAGCGCCCCTTGTCTTGTATCCATGCTACGACATGAATCTGACGCTGGTGCGTATGCAGGTAAGTCCCGCAGTGATTGCTTCCATTCAAAAAGTATGGGCGAAAGTGAATCCGGAGGCTCCATTCAATTATTACTTTCTGGATGACCGTATTAAACAACAATATGAGTCGGAGATTATGCTCGGCACCCTCATGACTTCTGCTACAGGCCTTACAGTTATTATTGCCTGCCTTGGTTTGTTGGGTCTGGTTTCCTTTTCTGCCAATCAACGAACGAAGGAAATTGGTATTCGCAAAGTATTGGGCGCCTCGAGTGCTCAGGTGGTTGCCCTGCTGTCGGGTGATTTTGTTAAGCTTGTAGGTGTTGCCGCTATTTTTTCTATACCCATGGCCTACTATGCCTTGCGCGAATGGATTAATAATTTCGCTTACCACATTGAACTGTCGTGGATCATTTTTGTGGGCGCAGGTTTGCTTACGCTATTCGTAGCCATGGTGGCGGTGGTACTTCAATCCTTACAAACGGCCTTAGCGCAGCCAACAGAATCATTGCGCTCGGAGTAAGCATCTTGTCTGGAATCAACTCTGTGTATTACTCGAAGTACTGTCCCCTCCAGCGAGGCAGGGGTAGGGGGTGGAGGTTTGCTTTGACTTCTCCGCCTTTGTGGTGTTGCGTTGTAGCCATTAACGTTTTGTAGTTGGTTTGTATAAAATTCCTCCCCCTCCCCCCTCCAAGGAGGGGGACAGTGTAACCAAAAGAAATAGTAGCATTTTTAATTGTATTGAAGTTGTGTTGAAGCTCCTGTTCGACATGTTAGCGTAGCGCATGTCGAACCTTGATGAAACGGGATTTGTAATCCCGCTTTGAAAAACTATTTGGATTTCACTGTCCAATCAGCGTCTCCGCAAGGACGCTGATCTTGATGAGGCGTGCCCTTGGCACGAAGACTCAGCCGCTGTTCGACATGTTAGCGTAGCGATGGTGAACGTCCTGCTGTTCGACATGTTAGCGCAGCTATGTCGAAGTTGATGAAAGGGGATTTGTAATCCCGCTTTGAAAACTATTTGGATTTCACTGTCCAATCAGCGTCTCCGCAGGGACGCTGATCTTGATGAGCTGTGCTCTTGATGCATAGAATTAGCCTACTGTTCGATAACTTAGCGCTGTGATGTCAAACAGCAAAAGAATAGCAATGAGTAAATCAATCATCATATTACTTTTTGGACTTTTTGCATGCCATGCTAAACATACCACTGACAAGATTGCGGTGAGCCATTTGGATATTGACAGCACGATAGTCACTTTTAATACAACGACAATCCTGGGGGAGGAGTACAGAGGCTTTGGAACGAACCAATACAAACTATTTGTGCTAAACTCAAAAGGAGATACGGTATTAAATCAAGCCGATCTTTACTTTGACTTTGAATTTCACGATTTTAATGGTGACTCCCTGGATGACATCCTGGTACATCCATTGACCAATGTTCCGGCTATTCAAAACTTACTTTTGTTTGACAAGGAAAAGAGGGCCTTCATTAGGGTAAATGGATTCGAAAACTTCCCTGCCCCGAAACCACTTAATGGGACAGATTATTACTATTCCTATCATAGAAGTGGGTGCGCTGATAATTTTTGGGACAGCGACTTGTTCTACATAGACAAATACAATACACATTTACTGGGTAATATTGCCGGGAATGAATGTGAGGGCGAAAAGGGGATTGTTATTTCGAAGGTAGTTAATGAAGAAAAGAAAATTGTAGACAAGTTCACAATTGATGTTTTAGAGAATTATGAAGACCACAAATGGGGATTCCTTGCTGACTATTGGACAAAAAATTACACTAAATTTATTAACTGACAATAAAAGGTACAGCAGCAAACAAAGTATAGGGCGTGCAAATTCGCTTACAGGGTACTATATATTACTGACAAACAGCATGAGACAGATACTAGTGTTTTTTATTTTAACAGGGTTACTTTCATGCAAAGGGAAAGTTGAACAGACGAATTTATCCCTGAATAAAACTGAGGATCAATTTAGAGACCTTAAGAAAAGCAAAGAGATAAAATTTGGAGGCGGGGATGTATGGGGAACAACATCCATTTTTACCAATGCCGACAGCACGGTGACAAAAGTGCTGGTGGACTATGATGCGGGAGACTATGGGAATGGCCGAAATGAATACCTTATTGTAAATGGCAGATTAATCTACCAAAGAGACTCAATCGTAGACTGGGTGATTAATAAATCACCCCTGGACTCAAGCAAGTACAAACTACGGGAAACGATATGCTACTTTAACACGGATAGTACAGGAATAATGACTACAAAAGCCGTTTACTCCATGACAATGGACTTTACTAGCGAAAGAATACAAGAACTTAAAAGAAAAAAGCCTGACAGTCTTGTGCTGGCCAGCAAAGACTATATGAAGCTAATGAATGAACTCAAAAATGCACTTACAATTTCTGTAGAAAAGAACTAAGTAACAGTCGATAGCAGAGTGTATGTCCCGCTGTTCGACATGTTAGCGCAGCGATGTTGAATGCTTGACGCTGCGTGATTTTTAATCTCACTTTGTGAGACTATTTGGATTTAAAGAAATCGGTGATATCTACTCCGAGAACATCCGCTATTTTTTGTAATAGAAAATTACACTTGGGTTGCCATCCACGGCAACCCTTTGCCTATTTGCAGGTAGTAAGTTTACAGTATGGGAAAGGAACATAAAACTGCCTTAGCAAGCGAGCGCTTGATTATTGCACTAATCTCTGCAGAACTTAAAATCCGTAAATTTTTTAACACTCTGCAGGATTTAGGCCTGGATGATTCCTGGTACCAACCCCACCTGGACGATGTTATTTTAACTTGTCTCGACCTGCATGATGATAGCAACGAAACCTTTGATTTTTATTATGATGTGATGAACGCACATGCAGCGAAGATTGATAAAAGCAAGTCATCCGTAACAGCACAGGCCAAGGCCGTGTATGTAAAACTGAAGGCATTGAATAAGCAAGGGTAGGCTAGGCGTATGCTAAAAAGACCGAGTAAAGAATAGACAGAATTACAAATTAACTTTCCCAAGGGCTGCATCTTCTTTCCGATGCGGCTTTTTTATTTTCCAGAGCTTCTAGCGCTTTTTGGGTAGCATGAATCAGCTCAATTTTTGTTCTCTGTGGTTGGAAAATTGAAGAGAATTTACTTACATTAGTTATAACAATACAGAATGGGCTCTGAAACTTGTGTGCAAAGAATATCAAAGATGATTAAATATATACTCATGAAATGTATAGTTTTTTTTGATATTAATTGTGTATAGGCAAGCGTTGTAGGCAATTTAAATTTGGATAATGAGTTCAGAATTTACAAAAACAGAATACTTCAAATATCTCTTTGACAAGGCTGACACTTTGGACAAAGAGAGAGTTGAATTCAATAACAAAATTATTGACCTATTGAACAAACAGGTAGATGAATTAGGACTCATTCTAAAATGTCATCTGATTATTGAACACTATATTGACGAGTACATCATTACTTCGTATCCTACAATTACCGAACCTAATAAGTTACGCCTGACATTTAATCAAAAACTGGAGTTGATAAATAATAATAAAACGGTTTTTGGGTTGGTCTATCCAGCAATCAAATCACTTAATACTTTACGGAATAAATTCTCACACAAATTGGCTTATAAAATTGTGGATTCAGACTACAAGGAAATAAAAGATTTAATGACTATTTGGAATACTGCATTGGGCGAGCAGACACCAACAGAACTGATACTAATTCAAAAATTCACCGTATGGATTTGTAGCAATTTGGACACCATGACTCAAGGAATCAATAGGGAAACACCAGAACTTGGACTAAGTGGCTACCTGACATGGTTGAACAAAATGACGAGTGGTTAAATTAAACTGCATAGCCAACCTTTATTGCCAAGCTTAAAAAACGACACGACAATATGGAACTAACATTAACAGCTGCAGCAATTGCGACAATCATTTCGGCCGCAACTTCCGCAACAATTACACTGTATATAAACCGGAGTAATAAGATGAAGTACTTAGACGATCAGCTTGACACTTTGCTGAAAACCGCATTACAATACCCACATTTAGAAAATCCAAACTTTATTAAGACTTGGAACGAAAACAAAAACTCAGACAAAGACGAGTATTTACGGTATGACATCTATTGCACACTTCTTTTCAACTTTTTTTCGAGACTATCTGCACATTTCAATTACGACAAGAAAAAAATTGATGATTATGTAGCAGCAAAAGATTGGATAAGACTGCATAAAGACTATTGGCTTAATCCATTAGACACTTTCGAGAATGTAGATTCATATGACAAAAAGTTTAAACAATTAATAACGGAATACTTAAGCTAAAATGAAAAAGAAAATATTATTAGTAGGTAATAATGACGGTCTCCCTGGAGTAAAAATTGATCTCGCAAATTACAAAAAGTACTTTAAAAGTTTTACTGGAGGACAATGGAATGATGACGAAATTATTGAACGGCTTAATCCCAAAAGGGATGACTTGATTTCCTTAATAGATTCACTTAAAGTACAGAATCTTGACTACATAGTAGTGGTATTTAGTGGACATGGTGGAATGAAACGAGAAACAGTGGTAGAACTAAATCCCGAAGGCGAAAAATTTGCGGAATCAAGATTTGAAAATATTTCGAAAAGACAAGTAACAATTTTAGACTGTTGTAGAGCAAAATCGCAGACTATTTCAGAAAGTGTAAATGAAGTCAGGATGTTTAAAGCTGATGGTATTATTGGAACACGAGAACGTTTTGAGAAAAGAATTTCAGAATCTCTACAACAGCAAATAAAAATGTATTCCTGTGCTGAAGGCGAATATTCGCATGACACACCTAAAGGTGGTGCTTATTCTAAAAACCTTATAGAATCAGCCTTTGCAGATGATTCAGAGTTTATCTATTTCGGACGGACACATGTTACAGCTTCTGAAAAAACAACCAAAGAATTTAGAGACCAACATCCAGAAATTATTCAACCAAAACTGCTGACATCTCAACAACTAATCCTTGGAATTAATTAGAAAAATACCCCATAACTGCACCTACAAGAAATTGACGATTTCTGCTGTTTGACATGTTAGCGCACCTATGTCGAGTGCTTTTGTCCAATCACCTTCTCTGCTAGGACTCTGATCTTATGGAGTCTGCCTTGTTCTTTTGCTCGCTTACTATCCCCTGCAGAAAATGGTGGCTGGAATAATTATACACTTTGACATGCATACTCCTCTAAATACTTATATTGGTTTGGTATAAGTTGATTTGCTTATATTTTGTATAGCATGTTTTGGATTATGTGAAAAAGAATTTAATTTAACAAATATGTCTAAAGATAAGACTTGGAAAGAATTTCTTTTAAAATCAGGAGTGCCTCTTGAATACGAAGTGAAACAAGCACTGAAATCCTTTGGATTTTATACTTTTCCAGACACATCCTATTTAAGGCCAGATGAAAATAAAATTATAAACGAATTTTCATACGATATTGAAGCAAGCAAAAGAATTGAAAATCATTCATTTCAATTAATGATTGAGTGTAAATATAGAGATAACTCAACTAACTGGATTTTTCTTCCTGAGGAATTGAATGAAAGTGATAGAGGTACAGGATCTACATCATTTCTGAATACAAATGACTTTTTTTTTAAGGAAGCATATCCTGATTACTTTAAATTATTTAATCTTAACACTAATTTCCCGTTTTGCTCTAAAGGGATTGAAGTATGTTCATCTGGGCCAAATCCCAAGTCCATTACACAAGCAATTGCACAATTAAGCTATGGAATTGTTGATAAGGTTATTTTTGGAATGAAGGAACAATTAAGCTCACATGAGCAATTAATATACCATCATATACCTATAATAGTAACAACTGCAAATTTATACAGATTGAAGAAAAATGTGACGATCAATGACATTAAGCAATCTTCTTCTTTAGATTCGATAGCTCATAAAGAGTCTATACTCTTATTAGAGCCTACTATTAGTGAAGAGCTTAAAGAATTTTCGTTAAATAAGTATAATTCATTTCTTCGAGGCATTCAATTAAAGAAGGAGAATTTGATAAGTCTAGGAAAAAAAGTATCTAAACGAGATATCAAGAATTATATTAATGAAATATCTTGGTACCCAGAGGGAATACTAGTCATTCAACATTCAGCGGATAACTCGGGATTTTTAAAATTATTAAATGTTCTTACTGAAGTTGTAGAACCATCTGAGGAAACCTTATTATGGATGGAGAAAGGAGTAGAGGAATCAAAAAAAATGCTTCGAGCGGCGAAAGAGAAAAATGCTTCAATCTGATACTGACCCATCTGGCGCAAGTCTTTCGGATGAGAGTTGGCTAGCGCGGGACTTGTGCCATACTTAATGAAACAAATGGAAGGTTTTAGGATCAATTAAATTAAGCACAAGTCCCGCATCTGCTTGCACACAATGCCAAAGATTTGCGCCAGGTTGAGTAGTAATTCCAGCTTGTGAAATTGTTAGCATATAATGATTTAGTGTTTTGTTTGAAGCTAACATTATGATTAGAAAAAGCGTAGAATGAACTTTATAATAAGCATGATTAAAGCAAGCACAAACGAAACTTTTGTACTTGAGTGAGTCCATAATCCGGCATAGCTTAAGTGGAAAAGTCATTGCTTGCGAGTTACTGACCGCAAAATTGAATTCAATATTTTAGTTATTTATTAATAAATTATTTTACAAGTATAATGATTAATATGAATCATGGATTCTTTACCCTCTAGACAACTATAGTGTATGAGAAAAAAAATTACTCCTTTTAAATTCTTTGAAAAACTAGAACAATTTCTGTATTGGGCTTTGATAATATGTAGTTGTTTTTTGGGATTCTTTTATAATTATGATCCTGTAAAAAAAATTATACATGAAAATATCTTCCCCCCCAATACTAGTGAACATGCAATTTTAATACAGTACTTATCTTTGATTATAGCCGTATTATTTTGGTTAATTTATAAAACCGGGAGGAGGGCTGAAAAGTTAAACTCCAACATTGATGATCTAAAAGAGAATCTAGATAACAATCTTTTCACAAAGGGGACTATTGGAATTTACGAAGACGTTGAAGATGAGATGGAACAAAAATGGCAATTTGGACAAACTAATAATATTGATATTTTAGGATACACATTATTTTCTGTGGCTCCAAAGCTGACTGATTGGAAGAAGAGGGATAAATTAAAAAATATGACATTAAATCTTCATCATCTTGATGTGGAGTTTATAAGATCAAGTCCTGATATCGATAATAACTGGGAAAACAGTCTCAAATTGTTTTTGAATGATATAAATACGTTTATTCAGGAAAATTCAAATTTTTTGCGCGAGAAGAATGTAAAAATAAACCTGTTCCCTTATGCACATATTCCTGGAGTACATGGATTTAAGTTAGGTAATGGATCTGTTTACTTTTCCATAGCATATTGGAATGAAAAGTTTGTGATTGGACCACCAGATTATGTTTCATATTACATCAAGATTGCAGCTAATGACAAATCAAAGTTTGGAATTGCAGCACGGGAACTTTTTAATAATTGGATTGTAAAAGCAAGAGGATTCCGAAAACAGACTAGATGATATGGCATCTTGCCTTTGTTGGTGCTGCTTCCCAGATCTGGCGCAAGTCTTACCCATCTGGCGCAAGTCTTCAGCATGAGCCTTGGCTAGCGCGAGACTTGTGCCATAGTTAGTAGGACAAGATAGGTTTTGTGTTAAGGATTAAGTACAACTCGACATCTGCCTGCACACAATGCCAAAGAATTTCGTTATTTTGGGATCACGAATCTTAACAAAAAAAATAAAATTCACTTTAATAAATTATGTCGGGAGGAATACAAGCGTTTGACATGATTAAGACGCTCAAGAATAATGAGAATCTTAGAAAATTAAATTATTTCAAAGCTAAAAAGGCTTATACAAAGACGCTCAAGGACCAAAATATAGACATTCAGAAAGCATCCAAAGAAGATCTGTTATTCATTCGCAATCGTATAATTGAGAACCGAAAAAGAGAACAAAAGAATTCTATAATCGCACTAACAATCTCATTGCTAATTGTCTTGACAGCGCTCTTCTTGATAACAAAGTATTTAAGATTTTAAAAAAACAAATTCTTGCTCTTCGACATGTTAGTGCAATGCATGTCCAACGCTTAATGCCACTATTATCTCCTATCTACCGCAAGTGTTCCGCATGAGCCTTGGCTAGCGCAAGACTTGTGTCACACATATTGAAGCAAAAGCAGTATTTTAGTATCAAGAATAAAGCACTAGCGAGCGGCTAGCGCTTGTGGTGAATTAGAATGAATTATTGGAATTTTAGAGACGGATTGCAAATCCGTTTTATTTGAGGTTCGACATAGCTCCGCTAACATGTCGAACAGCGATAGGATGAGACGTGCCGAGCGTTTAAAATACTAGGTGTAGGACTTATGCCATCTTACAATTATAAACTAAATTTACAAAATAGATTAGTTAAACTGCTTATGACTTCAGAACAAGTACGCACTCCATTACTTATACAACTTACCAAGTATCTTCCCTTCGTAGAAAAAATTTGTTGGACGGCTTTGGGTGTTGGTATACTTTTAACCATGCTGAAAATGGATACAACGGTAACCGTGGTGTCACTTCTGTGTCTCGGCTGTGTTTTCTTTTTAATGGCGTATCGCCCTATAGATTTACCAAAACCTGAAGCCGAACGCTTTGGCTTTTCTGAACTACTTGGGCTGATGATTGTGCCTAAAGTCCTGTGGATAGGTTCTTCTGTTTCTGTAGTGGGTATAAGCTTTTATTTATTAGAATTGAATAAAGAGGGGTATATCAAAATGTTAATGGTTGGCGCACTCACTGGTATTGCAGCAATGCTGGTTCTGGCCATACTTTTTGTAATGGGTGTAAAGCACCTAAAAACGGTACTGCCTATTCTATTGAGAGCTTTACCACTTTGTTTAGTGGATTTATACCTGCTGTTAAAATAAATGGATGCCTCTTGGTGGGTGTTAACACGAGTTGTATTCCTGGTTTAATGTCAGTGCAGGCATAACATAATTTTTAAAACGCATTACAGAAACGCATCATTTGATAAAGGAGAGATTATCCATCGAACTTATTGGCAAAACCAGGTTCTTTCTGGGGCTGGCAATTGGCGTAATACTAACAGTCTTGTTATATGTTTACTTCGCTTATTTTCGAGAAATTCTAAGGGCATTTACATTTAGCTCAGGGTTGATCATTCCAACAGAAAGTGAGTTTTTAATCTATAATTTTTTCTTTGCCGCTACTTCTGCAACCATTGGTTTTGGGCTGGTTATTTGGTTTTGGTTTCACGGACTCTTTTCAAGTCGTAGAACGCGCTTAAGGATAAATTACATCAGCGGATATGCTATGTTTTGGAGCATGGCATTGTTGTATCTAGTATCCAAAACCGGATCTTTTTTAACATGGATACCATTTTCTTTACCCGGCTATGAGGATGATTTAAACCTGGCAAGAGAATTTCCATTAATGCTATTTTTATTGCCACTGGTCTTTTACTTAAATATTTGGATGCCGATCCGGCTTTCTTACAGGTCGGGAAATTGGTTTCTGAAATCACTAGCCCTATTTATTTTGTTGACAACAATACTGGCTTTTAATTCACCAATTAATCAAAAGGTGTTGAATAGCGCTCAGGATAGGTATATGGCACCTTATAATAAGATTGTTGATGATGAAATTGAGAAGGCTAAGTTAAAAGGAATACTTTTTTCGGATTTGGCAGTTGACTATGTCAGGCATAATAAAAGTAGAAAGGTTGCTACGATAGCAATGGCATTAAAAGAAAGATTTAAAAGTAAAGTGCCGATCCCGATTGATAGTGTTGTTTTGGAATTAATGCTGGTTAAGAAGACAACCATCCGACAATTAAATACAGAGGATTGGACTGTTGAGGAGAATCGTTGGCCATTTGCCTTGCCAAGAGATATCTATAAGCAATACAAAGCAAGTAACGATTCGATCAAAAATCAATACTTACTGGAAATCCTGCATGAATACGAGCATATTTTTAAGGATGATTGGGACAACATGGAAGATGATGGTCTTTCGGATAAATATTTCAATAGGTCTTCCATACAAAACAGATATTTTGTAATAGCCCTTCAGGTTCCCCATTGTTTATATTTGTTAAAGCAGGAGGAAAAATAATTTTTGATATGAGAAGTATTGATCAGGTAGGCTTCCAGCTGGTGCAATTATGAAGTGTTTTGTTTGAAGCAAGGATTACAGCAAATAAACCAGCAGCATAAATATAATTTAAGAAAGCACAAGTGAGACGCTTGCGCTTGTAGTGATTTAGAAAAGAATAGTTGTAATTAACGGGGTTTTAGAGACGGATTTGAAAATCCGTTTTATTTGGGGTTCGACATGGCTGCGCTAACATGTCGAACAGCGAGTGGCTAACATGTCGAACAGCGAGCGAAAGAAATTGTTGATGCTACTCCCCGCATCCTGGGACAAACCCCAACCATGGCAATGCATTTTTTTTATTAATAAAAAAGACTTAAAATAGTGTAAATGAGAAGAAAAATCCCTGCCATACTCGCAATATCCTCACTGCTTCTAGCTTGCTCATCAGGTGATGATGATCAACTTAAATACCCTTCATTTGGTGCTGAAAAATCAGTAACCATTAACGGTTTGTTGTTTGATGCCATGGAACCCTTTCTGTCGCCTGATGGTGACTATCTTTTCTTTAATAATTTGAATGATGGAATAAATACAAGACTGTATTATGCTAGCAAAGTAAATGACTCAACTTTTAATTTTGTCGGTGAACTTTCGGGTACCAATCAAACAAATCCTCCGCATTTAGATGCTGTAGCGGACATGGATGCTAATGGTCTTTTTTACTGGACATCCACCAGAGATTACCCGACAGACTTAGATAATCTGTTTACTGGAACTTTTAATAATGGAGATGTTATAGACATTGCCAGAGTACGTGGTGACTTTAATAAGAATATAATTGGTTGGCTCGTAATGGATCATGGTATTAGTCAGGATGGGCAATTTTTGTATTATAATAATGCAAGATTTGATAATGTAAATTGTGTGGGACCTTGCGAAACTCAATTAGGGATTGCTAAAAAGAACAGCGATGGTACTTTTTCTAGACTTGCCAACGAAGTATCTATACTACAGAATATTAGTAATTCTAATTATATCTTTTATGCACCATTTATAACTGGCGATAACTTGGAATTATATTTCACTCGGTATCCGAAAGGTGTATTTACGCCAACCACAACTTTTGAAATATGTGTTGCGATCAGGAATAATGCAACCTCCGAATTTTCAACACCTCAGGTTTTGTTTGCAAATACGCTTTCAAACCTGATTGAAGCTCCTACATTAACAGCCGATAAAAGAATACTGTATTACCATAAAAAGTACCAGGATACTCATAAAATAATGATGCGATACAGAAATTGATGCAATGATTATCAACACGCAGATCTGCCAACATGATACGCTGCTCTTGCCTTTGTTGGTGCTGCTTCCCGCATTCCCAAGCACAACACCAACAATGGCAAAGGATTGTTGGAACTAGTGGAGTTTTAGAGACGGATTGAAAATCCGTTTTATTTAAGGTTCGACATGCGCTACGCTAACATGTCGAACAGCGAGTGGTGAATTAGAATGAATTATTGGAATTAGCGGAGTTTTAGAGACGGATTGAAAATCCGTTTAATTTGGGGTTCGACATGCGCTGCGCTAACATGTCGAACAGCGAGATGTAGAACAACGAGTGATGTAACTGAGTAAATTTGATTAAGATTTTGTAAATATGGCTTCCAGAAATTTTATAGTAACAGGTGAGAACATTCCCAACACTACCTCACCCATTAGTCAGGCCGTGGTGGCAGGCAATTATTGTCATATAAGCGGGCAACTTTCTGTTGATTTACAGGGAGTCTTTGTTGATGGTCCTATTTTGGAACAAACAAAAAGAGCTTTTGGAAATTTATTCGCTGTCTTGAAACAAAGCGGATTTAAAAAGGAGGAAATCGTTTTTATTGACTTGGCTTTTTTGGACTTAAAAGATTTGGAGGCGATAACACCTTATTACGATTCACTTTTTGAGAAAGAGAAAAAACCGGCCAGAACAATTTACCAGGCAGCAGCCTTACCCTTTGGCGGTAAAATAAAGGTGATGGCGGTGGCAATTAAAACGGAGTAAAGCTTTGCTTAATACATTGTGTTAGGTAAAGTGTGTATGTGAATCCATGCGTTTGATTTGTTCTCTATACGCTGTGCTGCCATATTGCGCTACGGCAATAGTAGTTGATACTTAACAATTCCAGTTTATTTTATACTAAAAAATTAAAAAGTTTAAACTATTTTTAGGTTTACACTTGCTATGATAAAATTAATTGAAAGGCCCAACCTGGCTGCAAATTCAAAAGCAGCTTTATTATACAAGCAACTTACCGCGCTGTTAGGCGACTTGGAAGAAAGAAATTTACCGGAGAATATTACGGACTTTATTCGTCAGGAAGCTCAGCTGTTAAATGCCATAGCAGATGAGGCCAAAGGTTTTACAAAGGCGATAAAAACAGCCGAGTCAAAAATCATTAGACAGGTTGAGAAGCAACTTAAAATTGTACCTAAAAATTATTATCGCAAACTCTGGCTTGTGCTGGGCATGAGTTCATTTGGTATACCCTTGGGTGTTGTGTTCGGCATGAGTATTGGTAACCTAGGCTTGATAGGTATAGGTTTACCCATAGGTATGGGGATAGGTGTTGCTATTGGTACTGCCATGGATAATAAGGCACTGAAAGAAGGAAGGCAATTAAATATTGAGCTAAAGCATTAAAGAGCGATGGGTGTTATCCCAGGTGGAGCAAGTCTTCCGTTTGAGTTCTGGCTAGTGCGAGACTTGTGCCATAATTAGTAAAACCCTAAAAGCTTTATAATTTTGTTTTTGGCAAAGCACAAGTCTCACACATGCTTACACGCTACACCAAAGACTTGCGCTAGTCTATGTATAAATGATGCTAGTACATTGATATGACAAAAGATAAAGTGCTTATTGACAGAAAAGCTCGGATAGATAAGCAATTGAGTGATAGGGGAATTTCAGGATACGAAATAAGGCAACCTTCATACGTTGACTTTGACGAGTCAACATTTGCCACAGCATACGATGTAGGTATTAGAATGATTATATTATACTCAAGCGCTTTTGTCGCATATAATTTGGATGAGACGGAGAAAATAGCAGACTGGCTAAGGAAGGAGAAACTTTGGACATATGTAAGTCCGAAGGAGCAAGCGCTATTTATGAGAAAGGTTACGGGTGACAGAGAATTAGGTAGTTTTTCTTGGAGAATCGAATCAGCCTATACGCTTGCATGGGTATTGAATTTAGTTGATGAACTGCAGCCACCCATATCAGAGATAAGCGAAGAGCAAATGGTGGAATTTCAGGACAAGATGCCAGAGTTTGGCGCTGAGGTAGGTTCATTTTTAAATAGCTTAAGCTTACGTGACAAGGGGGAAATTTATGAAGAAAACGTTTTGAACGAACTAGCCACAACATACTTTCGTGATTTGATATTCAATGGCAAAAAGGACACAACTGATATTGACAGACATGTTTCATATGAACGCCACACAGTTCTTAATTGGGTAAGTCGATTTAGCGATACGGAAAACTGGGACGATACTGATACATCAACTTAAGCCAGGACGTAGCAATTAGATATTGAGCTGAAGCACTGAAGAATGATAAGTGTAGACCTCGTCCAGTAGTACTTCCGTTGTTTGTGTGGCCGCACTCGCCCTTGGTTGTGTTACGCATCCGCATCAGTGCGTAAGCTCACCAACAAGTTTGGCAATAGTAAAAGTATTGACATAAAGAAATTGCTGGTGGCACTCCTAACATTCCTGCACGCAACATCAACAATGACTTAGAAAAGCAAAGAGATAGATAAGAAGATAATTAATTGCAGGTTCGACATAGCCGTACTAAATTGTCCAACAAGTAGAACCCTGAAACAAGTTTGATATGGCAAAAAGCAGATTAATGGAAATGAACAATGTCGGCATCGTTGTAGCATCGCTCGACAATGCTATTGCTTTTTTCACAGAGATTGGACTGACACTGGAAGGGAGAATGATGGTTGAAGGGGAGTGGGCAGGACGCGTAACAGGACTTGGCCAGCAGTCAGTGGAGATTGCCATGATGATTACACCTGATGGACACAGCCGACTTGAACTATCCCAATTCATTGCATCACACACCATTGCAGATCATAGAACTGCACCTGTCAACTCACTCGGCTACCTCCGCATCATGTTCAGGGTAGACAATCTTGATGAATTGCTATCAAGACTTACCAAACAAGGAGCTGAACTGGTTGGAGAGGTAGTTAATTACGAGAATGTGTATCGGCTTTGTTACATACGCGGCACAGAAGGACTTCTTATCGGATTAGCTGAACAACTGCACAATCAAACAGTTACTGACATACTGGAAAAAGCGTAAGCTTTGCCTTTGTTAGCATTATGTGTTAACACTCGTGCGCAGGCTCACCAACAAACTTGCTAACATTCATGGTAGTGTTGATATGATGAAAATGTTGGTGTTACTCGCTTTCTACCCGTATGCAACACCAACAATGGTTTAGGCAGAACTACTAATCAGACACAAGCATTTCGTATGTACTTGAGCAGTGTTCTAGTATTAGCTTAATAGAACATTTTTTAAACTATCTCTTATATCTTCCTACAGATTGCCTGATCAGGCTGTTTAAAGCAAATGCAAACACTTTTATATATTTGAATCTGGTTTTACTATCAGGTAAATAATGATGGAAATGAAAGCACTATGGTTTTACCTTAAAGAAAAGTTGCCGCGTTTTCTGTTCACTATTTTTATTTCTTTTGGTTGCGCTGCAGACGATGGAGTGCCTGCTAAATTTGGAGATGAAATTAATGTAACAGATATAAAAACCTTCCTAAACACTTGTCCTGAAAATGATCCATTGATTGATGAAGTTCTGCATGATTTTGAAATTCTTGTAGACGGAGTACCAATCACTAAATTTCCTTGTACCTCGCCTACAGATAAGATGAATCTATCATCTTATAATACTTCCTTTTTTATCCTGCAATCGCTTCGTGTTATCAAAAGAATGGATGCTGGTGAATTGCCATGGACGGAAATGACCTTGTATGATTGGATAAAGACTTCTATTGATGGAATTAATATTATTGAAGGACTTAATGCCGGGGGTATGTGTTGTGAAATAAAGAATAACAAAACATTTGTTGTTGTTAAAAACCTGGATAAGGATCCGTTTCTTTCAATAAAAAAGCAATGGATAGGAATTTCTTCTACCATTGATTTACTGGTTCACGAAGTACGTCATTTACAAGGACCAGATCACTCATCTTGCTGTGGAGTACCCTACGGATGTGACGATACCTACAACTTGGATAATCTGGGGTCGTATGGTACTCAATTATGGCTTAATCGACAATGGCTGGCCAACGAGACAAACATTGGGCTTGGTTCGTATAGTGTGGTTGAGCGAGTTGAAATTGAAAACTGGTTTAAGAATGCTATTTTTCAATTTGAAAGTAGAATTTGTGAGGAGAATCTGGCTAATTAAAACTACGCGACAACTCCATAATGATTACAGGATGTTATTTAAGAGCTAAGTAAGCCTTGCCTTTGTTCATGTTGTGTATTAGCACTCGTGCGCAGGCTCACCAACAAACTTGCTAACATGAATGGTAGTGACATGAAGAAATTGCTGGTGTTACTCGTCATCTTCCCGCGTGCAACACCAACAATGGTTTAGGTTTATACTGCCTCCTTCTTCTTCATTAA
This sequence comes from Chryseotalea sp., assembly GCF_057350905.1. NCBI lineage: Bacteria > Pseudomonadati > Bacteroidota > Cytophagia > Cytophagales > Chryseotaleaceae > Chryseotalea > Chryseotalea sp. Next base: position 170,602 of record NZ_JBMRCF010000003.1, read on the forward strand.
TTTTTCAAGCAGGTCAGGTACCTTTTCAAAAATGGCAGATAAACCTTTGTTCTGGTGTGTGCTGATGAAGGAAATCTCATCATCCCTGGTAACAAGAAAACCCACAGGATCAATGCCCAGGCCTGCGCCACCACCACCGCCTTCACCTTTTCCCATCTTCGCAGAGTCGCCCGAGCCACCACCGCTGCCAAAGCCTACACCCAGTCTGATAACGGGAACACAAGTAAAGCCCCCCAGTTGAAAGGGCTCGCCAATCACGGTTTCTGTTTTTGCTTCCTTCTGGATAAACTCTGTTAACCGTTGAAGCATGCTTTCAAAATTGATGTCCATAATATTTATTTTTTAGTGAAGAATTTTAGAAGAACCCAGACCAGACGATACAAACGCACTTCAGCCAGGAGGTAAGCATCAACCCTGCCCTCGAAGTTCGCAGACAATTGAACAGGACCACCGCTGAGTAAAACAAAGGCGGGTATGAGTTGTGCATTGTACACAACATCGCCCGTGTCTACCGTAAGTCTTAATCGCTTGAGGTAAATACATTGAAAGACCTCGCGGATCAGTACCCATAATCGTGATGGCACTATTTTTTTGGTTTTGTTTTTTTTATGGATTTTAACTTCAGCTTTTTGTTTTGCTTGTTGTTTCAACGATACCTCCATGCCCAACACGTGCAGGTGAGGCTGAAAATCCTTTTCAAGATAAATCTGAAAAGTACCGGTCTGGTATACGCGGTATCGTGGGGCTGTGGTGTCAATATCCACCACCAGCGGCATGAATAGAATCCAGCCAACGATCAATAGGATAACGAAGAGTATAATGGCTAATACAGTCATACTCCCTTTTATTTTACATACCAAAATAAGATGAGAAAAAACGGGAAGTAATGACATCTGAATAGGATGAGGCTGATTTATATCATGCGGAAAATGGATGGACATTTGACCAGCAAGTGTGAAGAGACGGATTAGAAATCCGCTTTATTTAAACTTCGACCTAGCTGCGCTAACATGTTAAACAGCGAGTTTGCATTTGAATAAGATTCGACCGAATCTGAATACTCAAATAACTAACCTAGAACTTTATAGAATACTGTTAGAGCCTTGGTAGATGCGAAGATTATTTTCTGCTCATTACTTTTAGCGCATACGTAAAATCCGACAACCTATGAAAGCAAGACATCATACGATTCACTTATTATTCCATTTCTATGCTATAGTCTCATTTGCGCAGACGATTGAGCCTACAACGCCTGGAATTGGTGATTCAAGCAAAGTAATATGGGCTATAGATAATCCTGAATACTGGAAAGATTTAATAGCAAAAGGAGTTATTCAAAACCCCACCATGGTACCCATTCGTCCTACTGAATTTAAGGGAAGTCAGATTATTGGAGATCACAATGTGATTTTCCCCTGGTCTCATGATTTTCCGCTTACCGATAAAAAGATTGTAGCTCAACTAGAGCCGTCTATTTTTGCAAGTGCCGATGTTGTTCTTAACTCAGGCTTAACCTATTATCTAAATGGCGGTGTGCTCGATTCTCGAGGTGCTAATCATGCAGAGTCTTTTACTGAGGGGCAATCTTGGCTCAATGATTTTGTAGGACTGGATGGTGGGAAAAACATGGGCGACCCAGTAGCGATGATTAATCGATTTGGTAAGCTATATGTGCTTTACATGAAAGAATCCGGTATAATAAGCCCTTATAAGAATGTAATACTAGGAATCTCCTACTCAGACGATAATGGCACAACATGGATTTCAAAAACTCTGGACAACTGCGTGGAGATCGATGTAGGCACGGATGGAAAGTCATGGGACAAACCTCATGCTATAATCGATCAAAGTTTATCGAGCCCATACAAGGATAATATTTACACTGCATTTACATTCTTTCATTTTGTTGAAGCAGGGTTTAATGCTGGGTTTCAAGACGTTTTTTTTATAAGGCTTTCACATTCAGGCTCAGACCTTGTTCAAACCGAGTGTTTAAATATTAGTCAGGACTTGGGAGACATGAACCAAGGGGTTAACATTCAAACAGGTGTTCAAGGACAAATCTTTGCTGTTTGGGCTGTTTACGATGGCCCTGTTAACGATGGTGAAGATAATTTTGGTTTTTCAAAATCACTTGACGGTGGAAACACATTCACAGCTCCGGTTAGGATATTTGCAGATGGATTTGTTAGGGGAACACGAAGCGATCCTCTTAATCCCGCATGGAATGGCCTCCTTCCTGTTCGTGTCAATAGTCACCCTGTACTAACTGTTGTCAAGGCTGGTTTGTATGCCGGAAGACTAGTGATGGTTTGGACCAACCGAGGAGAACCTGGTACGAACACGGGCGATGAACTTTCAGTGTATTGCGTTTATTCGGATGATGATGGAAATTCATGGTCAGACCCCATTCGTGTAAACTCGGATGCATTTGGTAGCAATAAGCGTTTTTTTCCATGGGTTACCAGCGACCCTGTAACGGGTGCACTAAGTGCTGTGTTTTACGACAACAGGAACTGTAACCCTGAGCAGTTTGCAGCATGGGTGGCGAACTCTTATGATGGCGGTGCAACGTGGGATGACTTTATGATTGGTGATTATTGTTTCACGCCACAAGGATTTACTGACTTTCCTACATTTTTTGGGGACTATCTGGGAATTTCCTCTTATGATGGTATTGTGTATCCGATATGGGCTTCGAATCACGAACCGGATCAATTGCCACGACTGTATTGTTCACCTTATGCGCTCAATCCTCCAGAGTTTGCACCACTACCCGAAGGTGATCCCGGACCAAAGGGAATGGACATTCACTCTGGTGAAATTAAGAGCACCTTTGTAGTTACTTTTTCTAAACCAGAGATACAGGATCAACTGCAATCAAGTGTTTTTGTTGTAACGGATCTGAATTCAAATCTTATCCTTTCAGAAAGGGCAGAACCAGGTCGATCAGTTACAGTTGATCTGACTAATAAGCAGCCAGGTGTTTATTTATTTAAGCTTTTCACCGGTGATAAAAGAGAGATCGTTAAGATACTTCGTGAGTAATTTATATTTGATAAGACTGAATTAAGTTGATATCAGTTAATGCTGTTCGTCATGTTTTGAGCTGTTCGACATGTTAGCGTAGCGCATGTCGAACGCTTAATAAAGCGGGATTTGCAATCCCTTTTGAACAAATCAAGATATTAATAAGTCTTTAAAGCATTAGTAAAAGCGGAGGTGACTATTAATTTTATCAATGGCCTATGCTTACCGTATTTATGATCAATTTGGTCAGTACTTTATCACCTGCACTGTCAATCAGTGG
>NZ_JBMRCF010000011.1:0-192046 GCF_057350905.1 Chryseotalea sp.
AGTGTTACAATTGTTATAATTAAATCTTAAATCTTAAATCTTAAATCTTAAATCTTAAATCTTAAATCTTAAATCTTAAATCTTAAATCTTAAATCTTAAATCTTAAATCTTAAATCTTAAATCTTATGTCTTATGTCTTATGTCTTATGTCTTAAATCTTATGTCTTATGTCTAAAGTCTACTACTCACCTTCTTCACCATCACATCTTTCCAAGCAGCAAAAGTACCCGCCAAAATCTGCTTCCGGGCTTGCTTAACCAACCAAAGGTAGAAAGTAAGGTTGTGAATAGAAGCAATTTGTGCGCCTAAAATTTCTTTATTAATAATTAAGTGTCTCAAATAAGCTTTTGAGTGAAAAGTGCTCACATATCCCCCCAGTTCTTCATCAATAGCCGACAAGTCATCCTTCCATTTTTCATTGCGGATATTAATAATGCCCTGTGTTGTAAAAAGCATACCGTTTCTGGCATTGCGTGTAGGCATCACACAATCAAACATATCAATGCCTAATGCAATGCATTCTAAAATATTTTCAGGCGTGCCAACGCCCATCAGGTAGCGTGGTTTGTCTTTTGGCAAAATGCCACAAACCAAACTCGTCATCGCATACATATCTTCGTGTGGCTCTCCTACCGACAAGCCACCGATTGCATTACCCCATTGATTTTGAGAAGCAATAAATTCAGCCGACTGCTCACGCAAATCTTTGTATACACTACCCTGCACTATAGGGAAAAGCGCCTGCTCGTAACCGTATAGAGGCTCCGTTGTATTCACCCGGTCCACACATCTTTTCAGCCAACGATGCGTCATGTGCATCGATTCCTTCGCATAACTATAATCGCATGGATAAGGCGTGCACTCATCGAAAGCCATAATAATGTCAGCGCCAATGCTGCGCTCAATGTCCATTACACGCTCAGGTGTAAACGTATGCTTAGAGCCATCGATGTGCGATTTAAAAATCACACCCTCTTCTGTAATTTTCCTGTTATGCCCAAGCGAATAAACCTGATAACCACCGCTGTCAGTTAAGATTGGTTTCTGCCAGCCATTAAATTTATGCAAACCACCGGCACGCTCCAGCAACTCCGTACCTGGTCGCAAATACAAATGATACGTATTCCCCAGAATAATCTGTGCGTGAATATCGTTTTCCAATTCGCGTTGGTGCACAGCCTTTACCGAACCAGCCGTACCCACAGGCATAAAAATTGGGGTCTCAATATCACCATGCGCAGTATGCAAAACACCCGCACGGGCGGCAGACTGTACATCATTGGCAGCAAGCGTAAATTTCATAGTCGGTGCAAAAGTAGAAAAGTAAAAGCACAATTAAGGCAGGCGGTCCCTGCGGTCGGGCTATACGCTGCAATCTTTTTGCCCTGCGCTACTGCCCTGCAGCAAAAAGGATTTCCGCTGCTATCCCTGGCCGAAATGCAGGTTAAAAAAGAATTAATCAACAAAAAACGACATGAATTGACCTAATAAAACAATGCTACCCGGTAGAAATAAAATTTATTTATAACCGAATAAACTACACCATATCTATACCCACACCAACGACTTCGAAATCTCTTAAAAATCTGGAAAAATATTTAATGTTTCCACTTTCAAAACAATCGATGCTGAAAATGCAAAAAGCCCCTGCAAGCAGGGGCTTTTTGTTGTGTAATGGTGTTAGTAATTAATTACCCTTACCCATTTTATCCATTTCTTTATCGAAAGTTTCTTTGAATTTCTCGTAATCGTAATCGATTTTAAGACGCTCATCTTTTGAAAGCTTTTCGTTGTATGCAGACACCAAATCAGCAGCGGAAAGCTCCAATGCCATGTAAGTTTTATAAGTACCTTGTTCGGTGCGCATTAATTTTTCGCAAATTGTGCGAACGCCTGTTAACTGCTGCTCAACAACTTCTCTGTTTAACTGCTCATAACGCTCTTCTACTTCCTCGCGGTTGTTCATTTCGCGTGAGTTTAAGTAGTTGTCAGTTACAGCTTTTACCGTAGTTGAAATGCTCGCTGCCAATTCAGCACGCGCATTAGATAAGGCTTTCTTTTTAGAAGCTACCTGATCAGAGCTTTCACCGATTGAGTTAGCACGAAAAACTTTATTGGTTGTGAAGTATTCAGATCCTGAGCATGGCACTACCACCTCTACTTCACCTTTAGGTTGCGCGGCTTCTTTTTTACCTTTACATCCTACCGCAAAAACGGCAGCTGCCAGGACAAGAAGGGAGTAAGTTAACTTTTTCATATTCATCGTTTGTTTTGGTTAATATGGTCTTTGCAATTCTAATACCAATTTAGCTGACTATTTGCTGCCTTTTACCGGCAAGACCCATTTTCTTTATATTTTACTGTAAAATGGTGCTTAATAGCTCATTAAATTTTTCTTTTTCAAGGGTTTCAAGACCCCGGTTGTAGGCATCCTGGCTAGATCGCTCAAAGTCAAGGCCATATCCTTTAATGCGATCGAGGGTAGTCGTATAGATAACTTTATTCTCTTTTGCTGAATATACCTTAATAACGCTGGTTAAATAGGTAATGTGAATACTACCATTCACTGAGCCTTTTTCAGAATCGGATGAAATCTCCAAAAGCAGGTCTGCCTTGGGGCGATCTTCTATAAATTCAAAGCCGGCATTGCCCAGCATATTTTTAAGTTTGTTGGTAATCTGATAGTTATTCTTATTCACACCCAAACTTCTTTCTTCTGTAATCAGGTAAACCAGTGGGCGCTGCACTTTCAGGACAACCTGTGCTGAGGGCACTTTAAAAGTTTTGGCAATAAGTGAATAAACTTTAGAGTTAGCACTACCACTTAAAGCATCAATGTTAATCTGCACATTTACCGTTTGCTCAAGATCACGCGAATCTATTTTATTAATCAAAATTTTTGCCTGACCTGCGGCATCTGCCTTATAGTCAGGAAAAACAATGCCTGCTCCTTTTTGAAAAGTTGCACTGAGCGGAACATCTTTCGCTGGAGAATTAGAATCTTTATTGATAACACTTGCAATTACCGATTGTGCATCCTGTGCCACTCTTCGGTTAATGCTTAAAGAAGCGGGATTTACTTTTACTTCAAACTTATCCAGCAGCGTCTGGATTTTAGCATAGACTTCATTAACCAACAGTAGTTCGCGCCCTTCTACGTTAGCACGAATCGGCTCTGCCAGGTATTTCTCAACTGTCCTTAATGACTGAAAATAAAAACCAATGGCTTGCAGCCGTTCATTGTTTTTTTCTGACTCCAGACCTTTCTTATAATAATCTGTTGCCAGTAGTGTAGCGTTGCGTTTTTGCTCTTCTTTTATTTGGCGGTACCGGGCAATCGATAACCGATAATAAATCCAATAATTCGTTTCATCTTCCCACGCATCTACCGTTTCAAATTCCTCAATTTCATCGGCTGCCGTGGTTTGAATAATCTGTTCGTAACGTTCTGAAAATTCCTTATTGACATCTAACTGACTTAATACAGAAGTGCTGGAAACCTGCACTTTAATTTCAGAAACTAAGTCATCGAGGGCGCTCTTTTTAGCTGACTGGATGTAATTATTGGAACCATCTTTATTACTGTGCCCTATGCCTGTATAGTAGCCATCCTGATAAGGTTTTGTGCTTAACCATGACGGTTTGGGTGGTGCCTGACTCGCCTTTTTACTGGAACCACATGCAAAACACAAAAAAACAATCAACAGGGTGTATAGATATTTCACAAAAACTGATTTTTAAGGGGTTATACCATTTCTCATGCCAATTACGTTAATAAAGGTAAAACTGGAGCATCAAAAACCTTAACTTTAACAAAAATAGTTGATTATGAGACGCTGGGGAATTGCCCTTTTAGTATTACTAGGCTGCGAAGAAAGACTAAATCAGGAGGCGGTATTTACCGGAAATGAGGTGGTTTATAACTTGCAGGCAGGGTCTGCATACGCCATTTCAGGTTTATTAACCTTAAAGGAAAAAACAGATGGCAGTACGTTGGTTAGTATTGTGCTAGAAGGTACTGAGGGCAATGTGCAGCATCCAGTTCACTTACATCTTGGCGATTTGGGACAAGCTGATGCAGCCATAGCAGCACTGCTAAACCCTGTTGAAGCAAGGACTGGTAAGAGTGAGACCATACTGAAACAATTAGCCGATGAGTCGGCTCTTACCTATAGTGACCTGGTACAATTATCTGCTTCTATTAAAATTCACTTAGCAGCAGCAGGCCCCGGTCGTGATGTAATTTTAGCAGGATCAAACATCGGTACAGCCGTGAACAGTAATTCAAACGCGCGTCTGGGTATTGCGGTTTGTCAATGAGGCCTTATCTGGTATTGATCTTAATTTTTCCGGATTTATAGAGTTCGAGTGACTCCTTTAGAAGCCCTTTGATAGTTTTAACAGGCAGGTCTTTCTCGGGATTCATCAATAGTATCTTCATTCGCGCGCGCTTTTCCTTAAGCAAATCGGGGTGTTTCAATCTACTGCCCTCCACAAAACCAATATAGGGAAGGTTGTGTTGCTTATGAATCCATAAGTAACAAAACATCTTCCCTTTATAGGTGAAAAATGGCATTCCATATTTCAGAACATTCTCAATGTTGGTATCCTGCGCGAGGATAATTTCGCGCAAAGCCATCAAACAACTTCTAACGGGCTCGTCTTTATTTAAATAATAATTACTGAGCTGATCTTTCATTAGTTAATGGAAAGATAAATATCGACTGATGCATTGCTTGGATCTTGTGCTCCTGAACCATAGACTTCAAAATCGGCCTGATAGGCTCGGTCAAAATCAGAATTCCAGATGTTTACCCAGGCATTATAAACAGCACCTTCTTGCAAATTACCTGTAACAACCACCTTTGCGTATTTAGCTGTAGGAATAAATTTCAACACCAGGCCCTCTGGCGCTTTTGTAAGACCATTGGCCACCTTACAGCCTAAAATGGTTGTATAGGGTTTTGTGAAATCATCTTCGTAGTCGGTATACATGCAATATATCTGTTGATCCAATTTTTCAGGAATTTGTGCAACGATATTCTCAGCCATGAATTTATTCCAGAGTGCCGGTATGTCTTTAGCTGACTGACCATCCTCATTGCTTGTTCTTATCGCGAGGCCTACCAATGTAAAACCCTCCATTGTTTCTTTTTCCATACAATTATTTTTATGCAAAGAAAAGCGAAGGTTTGTCAGCCCTATGTCAGCAGATTTTTAATCTATTTTAATATGCCCAGGTACTCAAACCATGGCCCCACTTCGTTCTTGTATTGTTTGGCCATTACTCTGGCCACTTGTGCTATGTGATTCAAATCATGTACAACCCAGGTAGCTAGGAGTTGTGCTAAAGTTACCTCTCCCAAGGCAGGGTGCTTTCCTTTAAGCTGAAGGTGTTTTTCTGTTATACGCTTGGTTCGTAAGGTCTCAATATTACTTTTGCGCAGGTCTTTAAATTCGTCAAGCAAGTTTCCTAAGGTTTTACCCTCACTGTTTTTAAATTGAGCAAAGCGGTCGAACGGTTCAAACTCGCTACCCGTTTGTTGTGCCAGTATCATTTCCATTCGGGGAATCCAGTCTGTTTTCTCTCCGTGAATCAGATGACCGACCACGTCATAAGGGCTCCAGGTCTGATCACCTTCGTTTTTGTAAATCCACTCATCTGAAAGCGATTGGAGCATCGTTTCCAAAACAGATGGTGTCCTCTCCAGAATCTCTAGTGATTTGTTTAAATCAAACTTCATGGTTTCTGATAATATTAAATTGCACGAAGAAACTTGCACCCTTATCTATCTCACTTTCACACCATATTTTACCATCCATTACGTCAACAAACTTTTTCACAATAGATAAACCCAAACCAGTAGATGACTCATTGCCAGTAGGCGTTGCGCTTAGTCGCTGGTATTTTTTAAACAGTTTCTGTTTATCGTTCTCATGAAGCCCTGGCCCCTCATCCCTTATTTCACAGATCGCTACTTCCTCTACGACTCTCATCGTTACGTAGATATTTCTATTACTCGGAGAAAATTTAATTGCGTTCGATAGTAAGTTTTCAATTATCTGATCGGCATAGTCTTTATCAATATAAATAAGTACTTGGTCTGGTATGGACGCTTTAAATTGAATTTGTTTCATCCTTGCCTCTAAGGTAGTGCGGTTGATCACTGTACGAACAAGGTCTGCATAATTTATTACCTCCATGCTCAGGTTATGCTGCTTTGCTTCGATGGCTTCTACGTTCAGTATTTTATCAATCATGGAGGTCAAGCGCTTAGCACTGTCATTGATCATTCTGATGTATTCGGCATTTTCTTCATCTGCCAGATTGGGCGTTTCCTTTATTAAACCCACCAAGCCTTTAATCTGATTAAGTGGCGTCTTCAAATCATGCGCCACTATGCCAATGAGGTTGTTCTTTTCTAAGTTCAGATTATTTAACTCTTGATTTTGAGATGCTAACTCTTCACGTTGTGTTGAAAGTATAATGTTTTGTTGTGAAACTAAGTCGCGTTGCGCTGCGATTTCTTCCTTACTTTGTTTTAGTTTTTCATTTTGTACTGCCAACTCTTTGCCTTGTTCAGCCAAGGCTAGGTTTGCCTTCTTCAATTCTTTTGTTTTTTGTTCCACAATTATGGCAAGTGCCTTATTGGTTCTCCTGATATTTTCTGTTCGCATAAAATATGCAAATGCAGCTAAACCAAAAAAACCAATAATGATAAGCAATCTAAACCACCATGTTTCCCACCATGGGGGTGTTATTATAATGGTGAGGGTTCGGCCCTCATTATTCCAAACTCCGTCATTATTAGATGCTATGACACGAAAAACGTAAGTGCCCGGATCAAGGTTAGTGTAGGTGGCAAACCTTCGTTTGGCATCTGTATAATTCCAATCCTTATCAAAACCTTCCAGTTTATAAGCATACTCATTTTTCTCTGCCTGAAAATAAGATAATGCGGCAAACTCAATTGTGAATACCGATTCATTATGCGACAAGGTAAGTTCTTCTGCTTGTGAAATGGATAAGGGTAGCATGAAACCATTCACTGCTTTATTTGGCAGCACACGTTTATTAAATACCTCAAAACCACTTAATATTATGGGAGGCACATAGCTATTATCCTGCATTTCATCAGGGCGAAAAAAAGCAAAGCCATTTTTACCTCCAAAATAAATCGTCCCGTCTTTTCCTTTAAAACTCACATCCATGGCTGTGCCTGGCAAGCCATCCGTCTGGTCATAATTTCTAAAGGCGCCCCAATTTCCCATTTGTATCTGTTCATCGCTTGCCGGTGTAAATCGAGAAAGCCCTCTCCGCGTAAATAACCAAAGTCGTCCTGTTTTATCTTCCTGAATCGAAACGATTGCATTATTAGGCAAACCATTTTTTTCAGTCACAACTTTAAATGTCTGGGTCTTCGTATTAAAAAGATTTAAGCCGTTGGCCGTGCCAATCCATAATCTTCCCTGACTGTCTTCGTGAATGCTACGAATCGTATTGCTTGACAAGGAGGTGGTGTCCTGTGGATCATGCTTGAAATGCTTAAAAGATTTTGTTTCGGCATTGTAAAGGTTAAGACCCCCACCTTGTGTACCAACCCAAATTCTTCCGCTACGATCTGCGTAAATTACGCGCACAATATTATGCGATAATGAGGACTCGTTTTTGGGATCATGTTTATAGTGATGAAATCTTTTGGTTTCTTGATCGAAAATACTAATACCTCCACCGTAAGTACCCACCCATAATTCATTCCGATTATCTTCATAAAAAGATGCAACAAGGTTTACTGCCAGGGAGGAAGGATTGGCAGGATCGTTTATATAATGTACAAATGAACTCGTGGATGGGTTAAAATTGTAAAGCCCTCCTTCGTTTGTGCCGATCCATAGCTGAGATTGAGAATCCTGATAAATAGCAAAAATACAATTGCTTTCAACTGCCTGTGCGCTAGTCGGATTAATTGTATAGCGTTTAAATTTACCTTTATCTTTATCAAACAGGTTTAAGCCATTCCAGGTACCCACCCAAATTCTGTCAGCTGCATCCTGATAAACAGCTAGCACATCGTTGTTTGACAATGAGCTTACATCTGAAGGATCGTTTCTAAAAACTGTAAATTGTCTTTCTTGCGAATCATAAATATCAACACCATTTTGAGTAGCTATCCATACACGACCGCTTCTGTCTTCATAGATAGCCTGTATCCAGTTACTTGATAGGGTATTCAGGTTGTTAGGATCGTTCAGTAAGGTTTTAAACTTATTGGCTTTCTGGTCAAAAATTCTTAGGCCAGTGGAGTTCGAACCTAACCACAGTTTACCATCTTTATTTATGTAGATACAATTAAACCAATTGTTGCCACTTAATCCTTCACTCGCAAAGCGCTTAAAGGTCTGAGTGGCATCGTCAAATAAATTTAAACCATGATAGGTAGCTACCCATATTTGCATATCCGCATCTTCACGCACGTGATAAATCCAGTCATTAGATAAAGAATTTATATTCCCTGCATCGTGTAAAAAATGTTTAAACGTTTTCTTGATTGGATCAAAAATATTAAGACCACCGTAAGTGCCCACCCAAATTCTTTTCTTACTATCCTCATAGATAGACAAAACTCTTTCATTGGAAATTGAATTGGGGTTTTCCTTGTCAAAGGTGTGATGTTCAAAAGTTTCTGTTTCAGGATTAAAAATATTAAGCCCGCCATAGTCAGCGCCCACCAGTAGCATACCGTTGCCATCTTCCCACAGGGCATTAATCATGTTGTCGGAAAGTGATGCTGGATTATTTGCGTCATGTTTATATGCTTTGAAAGTTTCTGTTTTAGGATCGAAAAGATTCAGTCCGCCATAACGTGTACCTATCCAAAAACGCCCCTTACGGTCTTCATGGATTGAAAGGACAACATTGTTAGACAAACTGGTAGAATCTTGCGGGTCGTGCCGATAGGATCTGAAAGTATAACCATCGTAATAATTCAGTCCGTCCTGTGTGCCAAACCACATGAGGCCTTGCTTATCCTGAAATATGCAATTCACCGTCAGCTGGGAAATTCCTTCATGAAGTGACAGGTGTTTAAACTTTAGTGCTTGTGCTGCTAAAGGATGATAAAAGAAAGCATGTAAAGCAGAGAGGGTTATAGCCGAGATTAATAAGCGGGGCAAAAGAAGCTTCATCTCAAACAAACGGTTTTAAAGATCAACTAATGACTAAAGCTAAGGCTTATTAAAATGATATGCAAAATGATTTGACGGGTGGTCTAATTTGTAATTGTATGAAAAATCTAAACTCGTCTTTACAAGTTTACCATTAACGGATGCTTGTTAGAGATCAAAAACCATCTGTTACCTCCACAGCAATAGATTTAAAACTGATTAATTCGTTCGTTGCATTATCTGATTTCTTGGCCAGGCTGGGTCTTCCAACGCTCATGCATCCATACCCACTGCTCCGGATGTTTGCGCACCTGTGCCTCAATGAAATCAGTATAACGTTGTGTGTTTTCTACAAGGTCTGTTTCTTCATCACCTGTAATGGTTGTTTCAATGGCCGGCATAAAACGCATGTGTTGCATACCGTCTTCACCTAAATGAATAAAAGTAGGTACTATAACAGCACCTGTTTTTATTGCAAATGTGGCGGCTCCTACCGGAGTGGCTGCAGGTCGGCCAAAGAAATTAACAAATCTGCTCTTCACTTTTGTATCCTGATCGATAAGTATGGCCAATGATCCGCCAGATTTTAATTCTTTTAGCAAGCGAAACATTTCCTTGCCACGTTCCACAGCAATAGCACCATGGGCATTTCGCTGTTTCCACAGTAAATCATTTAAACGCGGATCCTTTAGTGGTGTACCGATAATTAAAGGCCGCAGCCCCTTTAAAGACATGTAGGTTACCTGCAAATCGAATGCTCCGATATGACACGTCAGAAAAATTACTCCTTTATCTTGCGCCTTAGCTGCTTCGAAATTTTCGTAATCATGAATTACCAAAAACTTCTCCATGTCTTCCAGGGTACGCACACTGGTGGCTCGTAATATTTCACCAGTATTTTTACCGAGCATAATAAAATTTCTTTTAGCCAGCTTTTTTACCTCATCATCCTTTAATTCCGGAAAAGCAATACGGATGTGGGTGTGCATGCGTTTTCTTGTTTGGCCTGCAACATGGTAAGCCAGCCATCCCAAAGCACCACATGCCTTCAACCAGGTTTTGCGTGGCAAAGCATTAGAGATGGCAATTAGAAAACGCACCAGCCAATAGACCAGGGCGTAACGAATGGGGCGAATAAATTTCTTGATACCGGACATTGCTGCAAATATACAAGCTTGTTTTTGCTCAACCACAGCCTGGCTTTTTTGTAATTTGAGGCATGAAAACGCTCTACCTGGTTCGTCATGCTAAATCCAGCTGGGATAATCCCCTGCTCAATGATTTTTCAAGGCCTTTGAATGTGCGTGGTAAACGTGATGCGCCCAATATGGCCAAACGTCTGAAGGAAAAGCGAGTGGTATTGGATTTACTATTGACCAGCCCTGCCGCACGCGCCTTATCAACAGCTAAAGAAATGGCTAAAGTGCTTAATTATGATGAACATAAAATTAAGACGCTGCCCGATCTGTATCATGCTTCACCTGAGAAAATACTTCATACCCTGAAACAGGTAAAAGATAACTTCAATATAGTTATGCTGGTAGGGCACAACCCGGGATTGACCGAGTTTATTGATGAGTTAACAGCATTAGCTATCGATAATGTGCCCACTTGTGGCGTGGCTGCTTTTCAATTGAACATCAGTTCATGGAAGGAATTGGCAATGAAGGAGGAGCGTTTGTTGTTTTATGATTACCCAAAGAATAAGTAGAGCAGTTGATAATCTTTTTTTAACTGCTGGCCGCGGGTGAAAAGTAGGGTGTTGCTAGCAATAAGAAGAAATCTCCACCACTTTTGTATTGAGATTAGATCGTTCTCAAATCGTCAAATCAATCAACGAATTAACACATCAACGAATCAGCATATCAGCTAATCATATCTTAAACGGGATAAAATCAACTGCGCGTTTTTTCAGGATGCCGAATTCTTTAAAGCGCCAACCTGCTACGAGCTTAAAGAAACCTGTTGAATTAGAGATGCGCATATCTTCAATCTTCAGGTTTCTGGATTGATTCACAAAGCCCATGCCTGCAAAAAACCTGTCGTTGTTATAACCCAAGCCTATGCGCACCACTGATATGCTATTAATGGATACATTGTACCGCTCACTTCCGTCTTCTCTTTTTAAGTATGTCCAGTTATGTGCAGGGCCAATACCGAGGGTAAGGTTCAAAAAGAGATTTTTGTAAACAAAATTATGAGAGTAACCTGGCGCCACACCCAGCGTAGTGTAGCGCAATGAAACAAAATCTGCATTTACACTAAAACTTTCCCGGTTATTAATTGAAAGCAACACTGAATCTCCATCCATGCGAAAGGAATTAATCGTGCCCGTAACAAACCATGAACCACGGCTGTACAACTGGTGCTCAGCATAATTATACGCTGAGCGAAATGAAAATTTATCGCGGTTAAAGGTATAAATACCTGCCATTCCAAAATTACGAGTAGCAATATCGGCTCTTTGCGGAAAGGGTTGATCGCGTGCTATCTGCGTAAAGGAATCATCTAAATAAAAGCCCTCGTACTTCTGTCTGTAGATATCGAAACCCCAATACTTTCCCAGCGCATTTAACTGAAAATCGGATGCATCTGTTTTTCCATATCGAGCAATGCTCTGTTCGTTGATCGGTACTGCTTTTGTCAATTCGAAAGCTACTTCAAATAAGTAAAAGCCAACCCCCATACTTACAGAGTTATTCGGCTTGAAAGTGACTAACCTGTTGTCATCAACCAAACTTCTTGCCTCCACTTGCAATGAGCGTTGTTTAATGACAGGCCAAATAAAAAAGTGATCTGGGTAAGCCCGAATAAACTTACTGCGGATGGAATCGTGAAGTTGCTTTCTTTTTCGCCCCACGCTGTCCTCATCAAGCGCCACAGTAATATCCACATCCGTTTGCGCCTGAAGCAGCAAACTACTGAATAAAAAAAGGGGCAAGAGCAATTTCATTACAGTATATATTCGCTAAGATCGCGGTTTTTAACCAAAGAATTTAATCTATCTTTCACCATTTGCGCATTGACAACGATATGGGCATTGGCACCAATTTTATCAGGCACATCAAACAAAAACTCGTTCAGTAAACGACTCATTACTGTATGCAGGCGTCTGGCGCCAATATTTTCCACTTCTGCATTAATCGCAAATGCTGTACTGGCAATCTCTTCAACCGCATCATCACCAAAATCAATTCGCACGCCTTCTGCTTCGAAAAGAGCCTGGTATTGCTTAGTGAGGGCGTTGCGTGGATCTTTCAGAATATGAATGAAATCTTCTTTTGTCAGGTTAGTTAATTCTACACGAATCGGAAAACGACCCTGTAATTCAGGAATTAAATCTGAAGGCTTCGACACATGAAAAGCACCAGCAGCAACAAAAAGTACGTGGTCCGTTTTAATAACGCCATGTTTTGTATTTACTGTTGTCCCCTCCACAATGGGTAATAAATCGCGTTGCACACCTTCCCGGCTCACATCCGGGCCTCCGCCCTTGCCGTGCGAAGAAGCAATTTTATCAATCTCATCAATAAAAATAATACCTGCATCTTCTGCTCTTCGGATAGCCTCTTCTTTAACCTCATCCATATCAATGAGCTTTGATACTTCTTCCTCCAGCAAAATTCTTCTCGCCTCAGCTACAGTCACTTTGCGTTTTTTACTTTTCTTAGGCATCATACCGCTCAGCATTTCCTGGAGGTTCATCATGGAAGCCTCATCCATCATGCCCGCGCCAATCATGCCAACATTAGAGCCACTGCTGCCTTTCATGTTAATTTCAATCTTACGCTCTTCCATTTCTCCATTCCTGATTTTGTCGCGGAAAAGATTGCGGGTGCGTTCATTTAATTCTGCATCGCTGGTCGGTGGTGTATCGTCACCATTAGTAAAGCCTGTTGGACGGACTGCTTGTGATTTTAAGGGTGGAATTAAGGCATCGAGAATTATTTCTTCTACAGCCTGATTTGCCTTTTCTTTTACCTCATCCTTTTTTCTGGCCTTTACCATGTTCACGGACTGTTCTACCAAATCGCGTACCATGCTTTCCACATCACGCCCCACATAACCTACTTCTGTGAACTTGGAAGCTTCCACTTTTACAAAAGGTGCATCTGCAATTTTTGCCAGTCTGCGGGCTATCTCAGTTTTACCCACGCCTGTGGCACCAATCATTAAAATGTTATTCGGAATGATCTCACTGCGCATATCACCTTTTACATGCATGCGTCTCCAGCGATTTCGCAAGGCAATGGCAACGTTGCGTTTGGCCTCGTGTTGACCAACAATGTACTTATCTAGTTCAGCTACAATCTGCTGAGGTGTTAAGTAGTTACTTTCTATCATATCTTTTCGCGTTTACGAATAATCTTTTTCAAATCACTATTCAGTGTAAAGCCATAGCTTGCTTGTCTGGGTCCATAGCCCACACGGCTCAACACCAACTCAAGGGTTTTAATCTGAATAGATAAACCCAGGGATAACCCAGCCCCACCACCAATGTCTTCAACCTTTAACTCTTGCTTTCTACGAAAGTTGTAGGCCAACAGAATATTAACGTTTTTACTCAACAATAATTCTGTTCCTGCATTCAAATGCCGAACAATCTTATCAATAGTGCCTGGTCTGTCCTCTTCATCTTCGAAAGCATCATAATCGGTCAGGTCAAAAGCTGTGATCGAAAAGCGAAAAGGCATGTGTTCCGGTTTAAAGGTTGTGCCCACCTGCACATCAAAAGGTAACTGTGAACTACTGCTTTCTGTATAATCTGTAAGACTGAACCCAATATTCTTAATGGCCAGGCCAATGGTTAATTTTTGTTGAGGATGTATAAAGAGTCCACCCAAATCGAGTGCCAGAGCGGTAGAACGAAAGCCGGCCAGGTTAGAGAAAATCGTTTTAACCGTTGCCCCGAATCGAAAAGTATTGGCTGAAAAATATTTGCCCAGCATTAAAGCAGTTTCACCTGCATTAAAAGTGCCTAAAGGCAAGCCTGCTGGATCATAACTGTCCAGCGTACCATATGAAAAATGTTGTACTCCAAAACTCAGGCTTCCTATTTTTTTGAACTGATGTTGATAGACAAAATTAGCCTGGCCTATATCTGCCAGATAAAATTGATAGTTAGCGGAGATAAAACCATTGAGCGTATCACCCGCCAAAGAGGGGTTTGCACTGAAAAGGTTCACATCTCTGTCGGCCAAAGAAACGTTGACACCCCCTAAGGCTGCCAGCCTTGCTGATGGAGGTACATTCAAAAATGTATAGGCACTTTGACCTTGTACCAAACCAGTAAAAATGAAGAAACAGGCAATGCATATTGCCTGTTTCTTATTTATCTGTTTTATCCGTGCAAAACTACTTTTCATCCTATTGTTGTGGTAAAAATGCCGTTTTAATGAATGATACACAACAATAATGGATGCCTTTTAAGCAGGTTGCTTTTCCGCGAATACGAATTGCATAGGTTTCTCAACTTTATCTTTCAATAAAGCTATTTTTAAAACCTCCGACACATTTGCTACAAAGTGAAACTTCAAGCCTTTGATATAGTGCTTTTCAATTTCATCGATATCGCGTTTATTCTTTTCACTTAAGATAATCTCTTTAATACCACTGCGCTTGGCTGCCAAAATCTTCTCTTTAATGCCACCCACCGGCAATACTTTACCCCGCAAAGTAATCTCACCCGTCATGGCCAGGTTCTGCTTAACCTTACGCTGCGTAAAAATTGAAGCCAATGAGGTCAGCATTGTAATACCTGCCGAGGGACCATCTTTGGGCACTGCACCAGCCGGTACGTGAATGTGCAAATCATATTGCTGGAAAAGCCGGTGATCAATATTTAAATCATCTGCATTCGACTTGAGATACGATAAGGCTGCCATGGCAGATTCTTTCATCACATCACCTAGCTGACCTGAAATCGTCAATGCGCCCTTTCCTCTGTTCAGACTTGACTCTACAAACAAGATCTCACCTCCTACTTGTGTCCAGGCTAAACCAGTAACCACACCGGCCACCTCATTGCCTTGATATAATTCATCATCAAACATTTCGGCACCAAGTACTTTACGGACTGTATCGGGAGTAATTTCCTTGTCGTACTCCTCTTCCATAGCCACAGCCTTGGCAACGTTACGCACCATGGTACCAATTTTTCTCTCTAAGGTGCGCACACCAGATTCACGTGTATAACTCTCAATAATTTTTTCAACAGCTTCTTTAGAAAACTTTACATCTTTAGGTGTAAGGCCATGTTCTTTTAATTGCTTAGGCACTAGGTGCTTTACGGCAATATCAACCTTTTCCTCTCTTGTGTATCCTGTAATTTCAATGATCTCCATACGATCACGCAAAGCAGGCTGTATAGTATCTAAGGAGTTTGCAGTGGCAATAAAAAGCACCTTCGACAAGTCATAGTCAACCTCCAGGTAGTTGTCTACAAAAGCATTGTTCTGTTCAGGGTCTAACACCTCCAACATGGCTGAAGATGGATCTCCTCTGAAATCAGCACGCAGCTTATCAATCTCATCTAAAATAAAAACGGGATTAGAAGACTGTGATTTTTTAATATTCTGCAAAACCTTACCCGGCATTGCACCCACATAAGTCTTGCGATGTCCACGAATTTCAGCTTCATCGTGTACACCACCCAACGACATGCGCACATATTTTCTGTTCAGTGCTTTGGCGATGGATTTACCCAGTGAAGTTTTACCTACACCAGGAGGACCGTACAAACATAAGATAGGGCCTTTCATATCGCGCTTTAATTTTAATACTGCGAGATATTCCAGGATTCTTGTTTTCACTTTTTCCAAACCAGCATGATCCTGATCCAGAATTTTCTTGGCTTTCTTCAGATCAAAATCATCCACCGTATACTCCTGCCAAGGCAAGTCGAGCATAAATTCAACGTAATTCATACCGACAGGAAATTCTGCTGCCTGCGGATTTACACGCCCAAGTTTATCCAGTTCTTTATTAAATTGTTTTTGTGCATCTGCTGACCATTTCTTGGTTTCGCCTTTTTTCCGCAGTGCTTCTATTTCCTTATCCGGGCCATCAAAACCCAACTCATCTTGCAACACACGGATTTGTTGCCTTAAATAATAATCACGCTGTTGCTGATCGATGTCTGTATGAACTTTCTTCTGAATTTCACTTTTAATTTCCAGCATCTGAATTTCACGCGACATGTATTGCAAAAGCAAAGTGCCACGATCGATGATGTTAGGCGTTTCTAAAATCTTTTGCTTATCAGAAACATCTACATTTAGATTGGAAGCTAAAAAGTTAATAAGAAAGGACATGCTCTGAATATTATCCAGAGCCACCTGCGCTTCTTGTGGAATCTCAGGATTCAGTTTCAGAATTTTTAAAGCCGCTTCTTTTAACGATTGCACAATCGCTTTTGCTTCACGACTGTTCAAATTCGCTTTTGATTCAGCTAACAATTCAATACGCGCAGTCAGGTATGGTTCTTCCTGAACAAATTCCTTGATAGAAAAACGATTCTTACCTTGAATAATGATGGTTGTGTTTCCATCAGGCAATACCAGCATTTTAATAATGCGAGCAACTGTACCTATCCGATAGATGTCATCAATGGTGGGCTCTTCCTGCTGTGCATTTTTCTGAGGCAACACACCAATAATGCGATTACCCTGATAAGCCTTCTTCACCAACTTAATGGATTTCTGGCGACCCACCGTAATGGGGATCACCACACCAGGAAAAAGGACTGTGTTTTTTATAGGAAGAATGGCGAGCTCCTCAGGCAAGTCTTCTGCCTTCAGATCAGTCTCCTGTTCAGGATTGATCATCTGGATCAGGTCATCATTCTCTTCTTGAACTAATTGTATTGGCTTATTTCTGAACATGTATATAGGATGCCAAAATGGCAATATTAGTCTGTTAATGTATTAAAACGTAAAGTCGGGCTTGTAGGACAATAGTAATGCCAATGGGTTTGTAAAAGAAGGGAAATTATATCAACTTTATAGGGCAGGCCATTTTTTTACCAACTCAACGAGGTGTGAAAGCCCACTTTTTAGTCTCACTTGCAGTGTTTTACCTTTTGTCACCTCATATTGCCGAGGCGCAGAAGAAGAAAACATCCTTTAAAAAAGGCGGCATTATTCAGGTTAGCGATAGCCTGACAGTTTACAGCCAATCTGACATCTTTGATTTTCCCAATCTGAACAAGATCAAGTACTATTTTGATGCTAAAAAACTACGAGCGCTTGATGATTATCCGCGTACAGATGCCGGGCTTTATCAACTTACCAAAGCCTATGTTAAAAACTTTGGGGTAGAGAATTTCTATCGCAATACCTCTATGTTGTGGGAGCTTGCCAAGCTATCTCAACAATTTGGGCCCAAGGGTGAGGCCATCTTGTTATATAAAATCATTTTAAAGCATCATCCAAAAGAAGCTAACATAAAGAAGATACAAGCTGAATATGATTCTATCAGTAAAAATCAGCGCGAAAATTATGTGCCGCTCAACTACTACTATGAGCTGGTAAACTACAGAAGAGAGATTGACACTTTACAGCCACCCCATGGTGTGTTAGTAAATATGGGGCCCTTGATTAATTCACCCAGTACAGCAGACTATGGCCCTACCATTGGCAATCGTGATGATGTTTTGCTATTCACTTCAAAACGCAATTCGATGAGAACAGGTATGGAGAAAATTGTAAATGAAGACATTTTCTACTCGCTTAAACAAAATGGTGAATGGCAATGGCCTGAAGAATTTAAGAATGTTAACACGGGTTATAACGAGGGTTCTGCCTGTTTAAGTAAAGATGGCAAGCATCTATTCTTCTCACGCTGCAATGCCCCTGGTGTGCTTGGCAATTGCGATATACTCATTGCGGACATGCAGGCCGACAGTACCTGGGGCAACATTAGAAATCTGGGTCCAACGATCAATTCTGTTTTTTGGGATTCACATCCTTCACTCTCACACACGGGCGACACGCTGTTCTTTGCATCGGATCGTCTGGGTGGATTCGGCCTTTCTGATATCTACTATACCAGCAAAGATGAAGCAGGAAACTGGACGGCAGCCAAGAACTTGGGACCAATTATCAACACAAGAGGTAATGAGGTTAGCCCATTTCTTCATCATCGTTTTAATGTTTTATACTTCAGTTCGGATGGCCACCCTTTAAATTTTGGTGAGTTTGACATCTATAAATCTTATAAAAAAGGAAAGTTCTGGACTGAGCCCAAAAACACAGGCCCCTTGGTTAACGGTGAAGGTAGCGAGTACTATTTTACAATTGATACAGAGTCAAATCATTTGTATTATGCACGCGCTGATACTTTTGATTTACAAAATCTTGATCTTCATTCTTTTCCTGTGCCGATGGAGGCACAACCCGAGGCTATTGTCATCCTGAAAGGAAATTTAAAAAGCAAAACTACCGGCAAGCCATTGAAAGGCATTGTCTCTATTATTGATTTAGATAAAGGTGTTGAAGTAGCACCTCAATTTATCAGGGAAGATGGGAGTTTCGATTTCAGCTTGATTAATAAACGCAACTACCTGTTGATCATTCAGGGTGATGATTTCTTTCGCATAGAAGAATTCTTTTATCTGGATGGTGATATGGAAATTAACAAAGAAGCAGAGCCGATTGAAAGTAAAATTGCCTTTGATCAGTTGGAGTTTGAAAACGGTAAGGCAGATATTCTGCCGTCCATGCATCACGACTTAGATCGTTTAGCCAACTTTTTGATTGACCATCCAACGTTTAAATTATTTATTTCAGGTCATACTGATTCGCAAGGCAAGGAAGAGTCGAATTTACGTTTGTCGCAGGCCAGGGCTGATGCCATTAAGGCTTACCTCACCTACACTTTTAAAATTGACACAAACCGTATTGATGCCCATGGTTATGGTAGCGCCAAACCTATAGTAGAAGAATTGGATGATGAAGCACGCAAATTGAACAGGCGTGTGGAGTTTGAGATCAGAAGAAATTAAATTATCTAAAGCATCTGGCACTACGATTGATATTTCAGCTCCAGCATTGGTGGAATAAATATCCAAAAAGACTGATGAGTCAATTGTTTTGAATCTGGTGGCGCTAAAAGGCTCTCCAATTTTAAAATCAATCAACTCATCAGCCGGTTTTCAAATTACTGTACTCCTGCCACCTTCACAACTTGTACTTCCATGCCTTTCTTTCTTGCATAGATACCATTGTCATACATGGCCTCACAATTTACAGCCGGTAAATAGTACGATCCTGTATAAGAAGCCGTCAGCAATACCCTGAAGGTTTTACGCTCACCTCTGTATAAATTAAAGTAAGTGTAAACTCTGTCGTCACGGATATCCTGATAGGTGAATGCACTTGATTTTACTGTTTGTTCTGCTTCCTGTAACCTTAAATTGTTAATCTCCCAGCCAGAAGGGAATACTTGTGCCAAAGCCAGGTTTTCGTAACTGTTTTTAATACCATTATGGTACACACTAACTTCTGCAATAAATTCAGTGCCCTGCTCCAATGTTTTAGGATCAACATCAGCACCTTCGGGTGTGGTGTAGCGCACACTCAACGAAAGATTTTGCTGTTCATCTATTTCATTGCCACGTGCTGGAGCTCCCGTGGTGATAATCCGTGCAAACAACATGGCACCACTTTCATTTTCAACTTGTACGCTTTGTTTACTTGTACCACTGATTGGAATCAACACCTGCTCCATTGGCAGCTCCGAACTGGCTGTTACTTCTTTTCCATTCAGCTTATAAGTAAACTTAAGTGTTCCTCGTTTCTCCATACCTACAAAAGAACCAATTGCCTTCAGGGCAAAAGCTACCTCCTGTGTGCTCAACCAGTAACCTTCATTGCCTAATACGTTAGAAAGTTCTTTCAACATCTCAAAAGCTTTTGGTTTATCTACTAAGGCCACCATGGTTTCCATGATCAATGCCTTGTCTCGCACATCCGAACCATAGCTATAACTTAGTTCGCGGTAAGGCGTAACTGCATAAGAAAGATTTTCCGCAATCTTTTTAGCTGCTTCCGGTTGTCCCGCTTTGGCATAGGCCGCTGCCAACATCCATGAAGCAGTTTGTTGTAGGTCTCCATATTCGCGCAAGCGGTTCATGGCACCCAGCTCAGGCGATCCGGCCAGTGCTAATGTATACAAACGATAGGCTTGCATTAACTCTGAATTATAGTAGCTGGTATTTCTTCTCCACTCCTGTGCTTTGCTCTTTTGAAAATTTTTCCAGCGTTTCATCATATCTGCTGTCACAAAATAGCCATTAGCTTCTGCTTCAATCAGAAAATGGCCCGCATAGGTAGTACCCCAAGGATCCGAATTCTCCGCTGACCCAGGCCAGTAGCCAAAGCCACCATCCGGTTGTACAAATGATTTTAGTCTGTTTATACCCGCTGTAACATTGCGCTGTATGGTATTCTTTTCTGTTTCTGTTAAGGTTTTTACCTTATTCAGAAATAGTTGAGGAAATACCGATGAGGTAGTCTGTTCTATACAACCATGTGGGTACTGAATTAAATAGCGCAAACGAGAGCCCAGGTTAATCGGAGGCAGATTGGACACTTCCAGCATGGCTGTATTGGTACCACTTAAGCCAAAGGGTGTTACTTCTGCCGACCAGCTTTTTCCTGCATCCAGTATAGCATCCGTTGTGCGTGTTATGCTTGTATTGGAATTACGAACATCAATCTCAATTTTATCAGTCGATTTGAAATTTCCGCTTGACGCAATCACCTCTACCGTTGCCATACCTACTGCAGCCTTCACTTCCAAATCAAACTCAAGTGTCATATCGCCTGTTGCGTTCATCACTACGTTTTGGGTTGCACCTCCTGCTATTGTGAGTGGCCCGGTAGTTTTTACTTCCACCTTCACGTTCTTCACTGATTTCTCTTGTGTGAATAAGGTGACGGGCAGTTTCAATTTTTCCTGAGGCCCCAACACACGTGGCATTGTTGCTAATACCATTAATGGTTTACGCACCGGCACTGCCTTCTCTGTATTGCCATAAGCACCCTCATAGGCCGCTACTACCATCGTTTTTACTGAGCCTATGTATTGTGGCATGACAAAAGTGTGCTCAGCCTTATCGCCAGCATCTAATGTAAAGGGACCGAGGTACTTCACCACTGGTTTAAATCTATTGGCGCGGGCGTCATCATCTTTTGCGCCACTCTCTTCATCACCACCAATAGAAATAAGTCTTTCCAAATGAGTACCAAATGATCCGATGACATAATCATATAAATCCCAGGTACGCACTCCTAATGCTTCTCTTGCATAAAAACGATTCCATGGATCGGGCGTTTTAAATCGGGTAATATCCAGCAAGCCCTCATCGACCATAGCAATGGTATAGGACATCTTTCGTTTTTCCTTCTCAGAAATTTTAATGGTTACTTTTTCTCCAGGCTCCAGCACTTCCGGCATTTCAAGTATTGGTGTTAAATGTGTTTGTGGATCTTCCACCCTTACCGGTACAACACCATATAAACGTATTGGCAAATCATTCTCTGTTTGTGCATGTGGTTGCAGGAGAGAAACATGTACGTATATATTGGGTGCCATTTCCGGTTTTATGTCAAAGCTGAACTTGGTTTCACCTGCCTGCGTTTCTACCCAATGCGTCTGAAGAATTTTACTACCATTTTCTATACTTACCAACGCTCTTCCGTTAGCACTGCCCGGAATTGTGAGTGTTGCTTTTTCTCCGGTATTATAACTTCCCTTATCTGATGTAAAAGAGAGTATCGTAGCTCCACCATTTCCTCCGGTATTGCGTACACGACTTCCCCATCCCGGTTCATCTACATATACTATTTGACCAGTACAGTGTCCAGAAATCGGATCGCAGGCACGCACATAGAAGCGTCCCCATTCCGGTGATTTGATTTCAAAGTTCCAGGTGCCTTTACCATTTACAGTATTGAGTGTTTCTCGTTTTACCAGTTTTGAATAAGATCCTTCAACATAATTTGCGAGGTATTCAGCGGAGTTATCCCACCACCAGCGCCAATCTAACTTGTAGACAGTCAGCTCAACACCATTGCGGGAAACAGGAGCGCCATCAGCATTCACTGTTACCACTTCAATCGGATGCTTTTGATCCATGTATAAAATGCCAGTGTATTTCTCGCCTGCGGGCACCTTCATACCCACATACGATTCGTACGGAGAGAAAGGAATGCTAAAGCGGTCTATGCTGAAGTTACCACTTTCTTCAAAAACTTTGCCTCTGAAGATGGCATTAAGAAAACCAGGCACCTGATCTGAGGTGGTCAAGGTTCCGTTAAAACTTGCTTTCCCTTCTCCATCTGTAGAACCTTCGAATAAGGTTTGCGTTTCGCTATTAAATTCCCTAGATGGATCTTCAAAAATAAAATCCTTGTACTTGGCAAAAGTGGTTGGCGCCTTTACCAGTAAAACTTCAAAAACAGATTTTAAATTTCTACCTGGCGCACCGTGTAACCATTTCACTTCCAAGTCGGCAGTTACATCCGGTGAGGTGATGCGTTCCACACCTAAATTCAAATTAATTTTAAGTCGATTGGGTTTTACAGTTTCAATTTTTACTGTCTGCGAAAATTCTGAGCCACCTACTTTTACTTTAGCCTGCCAATTACCGGTGGGTGCATCTGCCGCAGTAGCGGTAGCAAATTTATAGAAACCATTTTCAGCTGTTGAGCGAACTAAGCGATTGACTACCTGACCTTGAGGATTGCTTAATTCCAATACTACAGGGTGAGCCGCGGGTAATAGTTTATTCTTGTCTTCTAACAAAAATGTCAGATAAAGAGAATCACCCGGGCGCCACACACCACGCTCTCCATACAAGAATCCCTTGAGACCATTCTGCACGACTTCACCCGATACATCAAAGCTGCTCAAAGACAAAGACTCCCCATTAGCAATGCGTAAGTATCCGCGCTGGGAACCATTTTTGGCTACTACTACAAAAGGGTTTGCTTTAAATGAAATTTTGCCATCGGTATCGGTAGTTCCCTTACCAATAACCTGCTGCTGGTAGGTGTACCATTCTATTTCAATACCTGATAGTGGCTTAGCTGTAATCAGGTCTGTTACAAAAATTGTTGTTTCACCATCGGCTCCTTGTTTGGCTGTTAAGCCCAGATCGGAAGCCAGAAGATTTTTACGGATGGAACGGTCTGATCTGTAGAAGGTAGAATGGCAAGGGTTATCTCGCTGTTCCCAATCGTATTCTTCATCATAGTAATCATAATACTCATCTTCATAGTATTCACCATCCTCATAATAACCACCACCTTCATATTCGTTTTCGGTTGTAAACTGATCGGTTGTTTCTGTTACACCCTGCTGACCTTCGCAATTATAAACTGAATGACTCTTGTTAAAATCCAGACGCACCTGATAGATAGCGCCCGGTTCTGTTTTTATAAGTTCTGCCAGGTTAAGTGTAAAACGATTCCATTTACCAAAATCAGTAACGCCCATATTATCCAATTGAATGGTTTTCTTTAGTATGCGCGAACCAACTCTGTTCAATTCATAATTGCCACTGATGTTATTTGATTGTAAAAACTGTAAAATATTATTCTCAAATATTCTTGAAATCTCCACTTCAACTGCGCGCAGGTTAACCGCTTCAAAAGGAAGCACAAGTCCATTAGTGCTCGGAAGAATAGAACCCTTGCCTGTGAATCGAATGGAGGGCACCAGTTGCTCAAACACTACCTCAGCACTTGCCGCTGCTTTCATACGATAGTCTAAAATGTTTCTAATACCAGCTTCAATAAAAATTGTTTTTGTGCCCGCCTGACGTGCAGGAGGATACACCCACACTTCATTATCATGTATATCAAAATCTAAATCAGCAAGATCACTGATTCGGATCAGGCCTTCTAAATTTTGCTTTTCCTTTATCGGATCTGAGAATTGAAGAATAATATGTTGATTCGGAGCCTGTACGACTTTAGCATTCATCAGTTTAAAGTCGCTCAACGAGGGCACCTCTACTTCTTTTTCATCAATCTTGGAAACTTTCAATACTGTACCATTGGCTGATACTATTACTTTGCTGGATTGCTCACCCCGTGCAACATCCTCAATGATAAAGCTATGCAACTTACCATCTGCTGCATGCGACCAGGTGAGGGATAATTTTTTGCTTTCTTGGGTAGCTTCTAAAAGTTTTTCTACCTCAGCCGCTTCAGCCACATCGGCCGTGTAAACAGTTCCTTCTATTTTTTGTCTCTTCAGCTCTGTTTTTACATAGGGCTTAAGGTTGTCGATACTTAACTCAAAATTTTGGCCTATCACCTGAAAATCAAAACTGAACGTGCTTAATGCCGGAGGTACTGAAGTAAGCTTCGACAAGAAAAAGTCGGCTCTGTAGACTTGTCCGGACATCATTTTATCGGCAGGTACAAACTCAATGGTTCTTGTGTCCAGCCAGGTAGCTTTACCTTTTACGGCTGGGCTAAAATCAAAAATTTTGGCTGATACCTCTTGACCAATGTCAGATGAATCGCCTACCGGGTTTGCCAGTATAACAAGGATACGCGCATTAGCAGAAATAACTCCTGAGGTATAAGAGGATATGTATTCACCAAAGGCTGGATCGATCTGTGTTCGCGCTGAGCCGCTACTTTTGTCAGCTTTAAAGTATAGAAAAGCAGCTATGACAATCGCCAGCAGGATAACAGCCAGGCCGATCTTCTTAAAAATGGGATTCATACGAGTTGGTTGAGGATTATTTGGAAAGATCAGAAAACTTATTTGAAAATTCAGACAAAAGTTAAATTTTAAAAAACGCCAGTGGTAACAAAATTATTACCAAGGTGACTTCGTTCAAACATTGAGCTGCAGAGAACAATTTCAGCCCTTTGAAACAGGTTATTAGCTTTTCATTTTATCCCTGCGATCAAATTAGCGGGACGACTACTGATGCAATAAAAAAGCCCGCTTACAAGGCGGGCTTCTGATTATTTTGCTTTTTCCAGGATCAGTGTCACTTTATTAAAATCGGCTGCTGCGTTAATTACTTTCCGGAAATCTTCATACTTCGAAACGGGCACGAATATTTCTTTATAGTACTCTTTAATTTTAACAGTTAACAAGCCGTCTTTAAGTTCATGGCTCGATTCAAATAAAAAGGGTGTTTCATCTCCATTCTTAAAAATGATATTCATTGTCAGGTCTTGCGCATTCTTGACGGTGTAGCCTTTGGGTATGTTGATTTTCATAACTCGCTCGTAACCGCGATTGTATTCATTCTCAATATCGGCCGTTCGTTTATCATCTCTATACATTTCTACCTGCGGACCAATCAATTCGCCCACCTTGAAGAGAATGCGCGGACCTGCCTTTTCGATAAAGTGATTGGTTTCAAAAGTGACATCGAAAACAAAATTGCCTGCTTTTTTTTCTGGCAAGGCTTTGCCCTCCCATTTTTTAATTACAGCATCCGGGGCCGTTTGCTTTGTTAGTTCCTCCACCATTTTTAAGCGTTGTTCTTCTGTCATCAAGCCATAGTATGGTGCGAAGAATACAGCATTATAGCCACCAAATTCTCTTACCTGATGAATGGTGTTTACACTCATATCATCATTAAAAGTAGCTTCAATATTCAGATCATCACAGCTTACTTCATAAGAGGCTGCAGGAATCAGGTTAACAGAACCCAGCGCTGATTTAAGCTCTCCAATTTTTATGGGCTCCATAAACAAACCATTTTGTGCCGTGAAGTCTGGAGGTATCAGAGGATAACGTGTTTCGAAACTAAAAGGTGCCAAAAAACCCTTTGTGTCCGGAAAGTAAAGCACGTATTCGTCCAGGTAGGACCAGGTATCAAAATCACCATCAAATTTCCCTCGCTCGCGACTACAAGTGATAACCGGGTGACAATTAATGGCGAGCTTCTCGAAGACAGCAACGTACAAACGGGTGATGCCTTCTTTGGATGCCACTTTGTATTTTATCACAGAAGACAGCAGATTGGTGTTTTCACCTCTTGCATTCTCATCAACCTGGATACCTGTTTTAATTTTTTGTTCGATTAAACGTATGCGGGTGTCTAAAGACTGTTCTGACTTATCATCTAAGCTCTTTACAAATTTTTCGAGTGCTTTTACATCATCTTTTGAATAGTTGTTGTACAACATACCATAAAAAGTCTTTGCGGCTTCGTCCCATGTGTATAAGCGTGCCTGTGAACGGGCAGTGTTATATGCCAACTTAAACTCGATGCGCATCCGTATAGCATCGAAGTATGAGTAGGTTTCCTCCTTCAAGGCTGGCACCGAAGGCATAGAAGCCGTGTATATATTTTCTACAACAGTATCACCCTCTTTTTTCTCCTCAGACTTTACTGTTGCATAGCCAAAGTAACTCTTAAAATCAAACTTAAGATGCGGGGGACTAGTTAGTTTGAAAGAACTGTTTTTAGTAAGCACATCTGATTGCATCATTACGTTATCAAATACACTACCTCTCATTTTGCGGATAAAGAAAAACTCAATCTCGCTACCCAGGGTTACGCCCTCCATGGCAAATACACGGTACGCACTTCCTCTTTCATCATCCTTAAGTTCTTTCAGATTGTTTTTATCAAAATTTATGATTTTACCATCCTTGCCAATAACCCTTGCTTTTACATCCACCAGATCAATGGTGCTATACATGGGTATAGAAATACGGTTCCACTTTTGTACGGCCTCGTCATTATTTACCAAAACTACTTTGTGTGTGGTTGTATACATGAGAAACTGATTATCTTCCAGAGCATAATGGTATTGGGTATGGTGTTTTAACACCAACTCTGTCATGGCCTTTTCTTCTTCATTCAGTGTATAGCGCTTTCTGTCTTTTTCCCAATCGTATTGAAAGGCATCGGAGCCTATACAAACCGAAGTTGTTAATACTAGTAATAAAAATGATACAATGGTTTTATTCATAACACTACGCTTTCTTTTTTAAAATAATTGATTCTTTGTAAGCCTCGCTGATTAATTTAACACTGGCATTCCAGTCGGCAAAATGGCGTGGCTCTAAAATGAGATAATTACAATACACACTTTTCTTGAGTATAATCTTATTGCCTGATACTGAATAAGCAAAATCAAAACCAAGCCAGTCGCCACTATGTGCAGCATTGGATGGCAGGTATTCTACAGTATAGCCGGCAGGCATTTCAAATTCAACAAACTCATGCTGTTCGTATAAGTACTCGTTCTCCAGCGGAACCTTTCTGGTGTTTACATTAATAAAGTTATTGTAGTGGTGTTTGTTAAGCTGTAAATTGATGTATAGTTCATCTGATATTGTCTGGAAATAATCAGCGATACGGAAATCATACACAATGCGGGTTGGCGCATCCTGGTTATTAACATTACTCACCTTGTATTCATCAAGAAAAAATTTATTACTGCCCTTTGATGTCAGCTTTGTAACATAACGCTTCTGATCTTCCATCTCCGATCTATTCAGTTCGTAGCCACCAAATACCTTGGCAAACCCATTGAGCTGGATAGCACCCTTCCCTTTGAGCATATTTTTATCGTTGATGGTGAGTGAAACAGAATCATACATGATATTCCTGGCTTTGGTTATAACCGGAATCTCTTTAATCTCGTATCGTTTTTCATCCAGGGAAATCAACACTTCTTTTCCCTGTATCATAGATGATGGGAACCCAAAGGTTGTGTAATCGCTTGTGCCATCCAGAAAATAATAATCTCCAGTTTTAGAAATGTAGGTGGCAATCATGTGGTTATCTACCAGTGGTGTTGGCACTTTAGAGTAGCGATAGGGCAAATCCCTTGTGCCTACCCAGGTATGATATGATTTAACGCCTGCTATATCCAGCATGTTTACGATCAGGTTAGCCATATCTTTACAATCGCCATAACGCTTTTCGCATGTGTATGATCCACTGTGAGGAATAAATCCTCGCATACCATCTTCAAATGCTATGTACTGAATATTCTCCTGCACCCAATAATAGACTTTCTTAACGAGGTCTTCTTCGGAAGTGCTTTTACTTTTAATTTCTGCTACAACGGCAGTCAGTGCTTCGGATGGTTGTTGATTGAGATTACTGATAAATGTTCTGTACCAGGCATGCAAATCATCCACCGAGTTTAACACCTGCTTTTTTCCGGACTTACCTTGAAATGATTTGACATAACAAATAAGGTGTGGCGTATAATATCGGATACTTGGCCCGTTAGCTTCTGTTTTAAAAGTGGGAAGATCTATGGCTGACCACTCATAAGTAACAGTGTTACCCTTTTCTGTTTTTTTAAATTTTATTAACTGCTGATCGTCATTCAACACTTCATAAAATATCTCAACACCTTTGGGCGCCTTAATGGTGTATGTTACAGTGGCCTGAGGAATGTATGAGCTGAAAACATATCCGCTGATAAATCGTGGATCTCTCAAATCTTCCCGGTATTGGAGTTTTGAGCGGTTTCTGGCAGCCAGTGAAGGAAGGTTGAATGAGTAATAATATGAATCATCATAAAATATACCTGATGTTCTTTCACTGTTCTTTTTATAATCGGATACAGGTAATTCTTTGTACTTATCCTTATTCCAGATCAATGTTTTAGCTTTCAAATTGCTAATCTGATTGAAATAAGAACCGTATACACGCTTAGATGAAAACATGTCGGCCTGATCTTTCATGTATAGAATATCTTCCAGTACTTCAGCATAGGCTTTTAATGAATCACCAACCACTTCCAAGTTCAGGATTTCAGATCGGTCTATGAATACGGCTGGTTCATCAGAGAATTTACTATTCATCAATGTCCAGACATCATTTGATTGACCGAAACCTGCCCAACTAATTAACAGCAACAGGCTGATTACTTTTATTTTCATATATTATTACTGTTCAATTAATTCACCCCAGAAAGTGTACTCTTTCTCCTTTACACCCTTCTTGTAAATAATACTCTTACCTTGTCTGGACCCTAACTCATGATTCATCAGTATCATGAGCGTTCCATCTTCGTTGTAAATTTTGTGTTCACCATTCAAATCGTCCATTACATAAGTGCCTGATTCAAACACTTTTCCGTTTGGATAGTAAATTTCATAAACACCGTTATAATCTCCCATGGTGAAAGTCATGTGGCTGTATAGCTTGCCATTAGGGAAGTAAATATTTTTATCGCCTTCTATAAAACCATTTTTATATACTTCCTTATAGGCAATTTTTCCATCCGGAAATTTGCATACAATCTCTACATTTCCTGTAAAGGTAATCCAGTCGCCTGACTTACCAGTGGCCATATCCACCACCCGGTAAGCAACTATCAGATCGTTATCAAAAAGTTTCTCCAACATCAAAATTCCTTCTGTTGAAAAGTACTGCGCAACACCCTCACGCTTACCATTAACGTATGCAGCACTGGAGTATTTTGCGCCATGCTGGTAATAAGTAGTCCATACGCTGTCTCTGGCACCTGATCTGAAATTACCTTCGCTGTCAATTTTCCCAGACACAAAATACCAGATCCACTCACCTTCTTCGTTTCCATTGATGTAGTTACCCTTGGTAATTGTTTTTGCATTCAACTCTTTGTACTCGTACAAGCCATGTCTATAACCATTCATACTGGTATACTTAAAATTTATACCTCCATCCGGGTAATAACGCGCAACGTTACCTGAATAAACTCCACATACCGTTTCCGTAACGCTACGCAACTTACCCGTTGAGTAAAATGTCTCATAAAATGCAGACTTATCCTTTTCACGTTTTTTTACCGCATCTTTTCCATCCTTTGTGAATATGCGGATGTCTGTAATTCTGTCATGCTCGTATGTTGATATCGAGAATTTTCTTTTGTCTGTGTTATATTCAATTGCATCTTTAACTAAAGCATCGTCCCAATAGTAGTAATCCGAACTTATCTCACCATTACTTGAATAACTTAACCATTGTTGTTGTTTAAGTCCATCCTGGTACCAGCCTTCCATTTTTACTTTGCCATCCAGGTAATATTCAACAAAGTAATCGTTGTAGGCATCATCCTTAAAATTGAAATCGAATTTCTTCTTTCCATTTCTATAATTCTCAAATGCTTTACCCTGCACTAAACCATTTACATAGTTATACTCGCTCAGCACAGTACCCTCCGGGTAGTAGTACTTCCACAAGCCATGAAGCTTACCGTTTTTGTATGTGCCTTCGCCATTCACTTGTCCGTTTGCATAGTATATCTTGGTAGTAAAATTACCATTGTTGTTTTCCGCTTTACTCAGTGTTTTCCCATTCTTATCGAAGTAGGCAAGTTTAGTGAGTAAATCATTTTTAAAGGTTCTTACATAATGGGGTACACCCAAATGGTAGACTGTTGATTCTCCATGCCAGTTACCCTGGGCGTTAAAATTCCGCTTTTCACTAATAACCTTTTGCGGAGTGTAGTATAACCATTCACCTATCGCTAATCCTGCTTTATAAAATCCTGTTTTTTCCAGAATGCCATTTGAATGATAGTATCTCCATTCACCATCTACATCTCCTTTAATATAATTTCCTGCAATTTTCAATCTTCCGTCTGCATAATACTCACGAAAAGGGCCTTCCAATTCGCCCTCTTTGTATTGATATGTCTCATGAACTACACCATTTTCGTAATACTCAATAAACTCTCCATGACGTTTACCTGCCTGATAGGCATATGTTAGCTCCTTTTTGCCAGAAGAATAATAGCTGGTGCCACTACCTTCTCTTAATCCTTTACTATAATTTAACTTATCAATTAAGTTTCCACATCGGTCAAACACTTCAGCACTGCCTTCAATCTCATCACCTTTTAAGAAGAAGTGCTGGCGTTTTCCTCCCTCCGGATAGTAAATGGTTACTTCACCTGTATCATAATTTTCTAGACTTTTTAACGCACCATTATCATAATAGTAATTCCATACACCAACCTTTTCTCCTGTAGTGTTATAATTTCCCTGTGCTGAAAATTGGCTGTTTTCATAATAATAGCGCCAAGGACCTGTTGGTTTGTCGTTTTCCTTTTCGCCTAATGCTTCTAGCTTATTATTCCTATAATACCAGGCTCTGGCACTGCCATTAAATCCCGTGGAAGCAGGAACCTGAATTGTTTTTCTTTTCTGACTAATGGTTGTATTCGCAGCTGCATAAAAAGCATCCAGCACTTTTTCATTTTTTTTACGCCATTTACTAATCACTTCGCTATTTGCAGAAGTCAACATGTTATACATAAATGGTTCAACCAGATTTTGCTCTTTAAATGAAGTAAAAATGGGGAGATAGAATGTTACCCATGGGTCACTACCATCATCTTTGATAGTGCCCAACTGCTCAAAAAACAGTTCTGTTTGCTTTACAACCGGGGCATCCATGGGCACTTTTGTTTTATAATTCTTATCCAGTGCAATTTTCGATTTTAGTATCTGATCCAGTTTCTCACAAGCGTTTTTACTATGTACTGCCACCGAGCCTTCGTCTGTTACCTGGTTGGATAGTAGTTTATCAAGAAACACAAGTCTGCTATTGTCTTTATTGTTAACACTCAGGTACATCGCAAATGAAAACAAGGCATGTGTTTTATGACCTTGACCTGTTGCCATTCTGCCCAGGTTGAAATGGCTTCCACCATGGTAGGGATTAATGGCTAGTATTTTAAAAAATTCCTGTGTAGCCTGCTCATACTTTTTATTGTTATAGTATGCGAGTGCCAAATTATAGCGTATGGCAATATCGAAGGGGTATTCTGCTAAGGCCTTATTGAAAAGCACCAAACTGCCTTCAAAATCACCACTCCTTTCTGTGGCTGTTGCCTGAATTCTTAGAAACTCTGCTCTATAACTTGATGCTTGTGCAAGTGCTTTCTTACAAGTTTCAATTGATTCTTTATATTTTTCGCCAGTCAGGTAAACCAAGGCCAATTCCGATAACATGTACACATAATTCGTATCACGTTCCGGGATACTCAACAAGGGACTGGCAGCCTTATCATAATTTGCTGAGTCATAGTAAACTTTCGATTCAATGATAACCTGGCCTGAATTTATCAAGGGTATTTTCTGTGCATTTACGCTAGAAATAACGAATAACAGTAATACAATAAACAACGAGTATTTAACTTTCATAGGGGACATAATAGATTTCGAAAATTAGCAAAAAGAGCCACCAGAAATGCTTCTGTGTAAGAATTTTACAGAAATAAAATTAAATTATTAAGATCATTTCAGGTGCAATCAACTGCTCGAATAATGGTTACCCGGGATATTGTCACTTTCCTGTATACCCGCCTAAATCAAGTAGTGTTTTAGCCATGCCATCTGCGTACCTGCAATTCATCAATCCCCAAAAGTTCCAATGAAAATCAGCCTTATCGCTACTCATTAAGTCAGAATGACCATTCATTGAGTCAAAGGGCTTTCCACTCACTAGGTCAAATTGGTAACTACCAAAAAGGCAGTTTTGAGCAAAAAATAAATATGCCTTACCTAAGCCCCCCGATCAAAAAGCTACGGGTTAGTTTTTTGATGACAACCATTATTATTTCTTTCTTCTCTTCATGTTCAGAAGACAAAGATCCAGCCGCACAGCTTCCGCCAATCATATCGGCTTATGCACCCGACATGGCCTTCGCAAATGAGTCTGTTGTTATCACCGGAGAAAATTTTGGAACATCTATCAATGATGTTGAAGTTTTTTTCTATGACGATGCTGAAGCAATAGTAACAGCAGTGACTAACACCTCCATTCCAGTTACTGTTCCGACTGATGCCTATGTAGGCAATGTGAGTGTAAGGGTAAAAGATTTAGAAACAGAGGGAAGTGAATTTACAGTATTAACCATATGCTCCGTCTACATCGGAGAATGGTATTCTCCCATTCCATGTCCGCGTGTAAAAGCTGACGGCCCCAGATAATCAACTAAACATAAAATAATAACTATGAATTTTCTTAAAACAATTTTAATTATTTGCATCGCTTGCTTCGCATGGTCTGCTTGCGATGATGAAAAAGAAGCTGCACAGCCACAGCCTACTATTACTTCCCTTAGCATTAGCGAAGGCGAAGTAGGTACAAATGTTATTATCACCGGAACCAACTTCGGTACTATCGCTGCAGACATAGAGGTTACCTTCAATAATACCGAAGCTTCAGTTGGTGCAGTCTCAACAACAAGCATTACTACCATGGTGCCAATAGGAGCAACATCAGGTATAGTGAAAGTGAAAGTGAAATCATTAGAGGCCAATGGGCCAAGCTTTACAGTATTGGCTCCCATTACAGTAAGCGTTTCTGCCTTTACCAAAACAATGCAGGAAAACCCTGTAGGCATTGAAGGCCCCATTTCATTAGGCACCATCTCTGCCACAACCAACCGAGGCACCCTTACCTATACTCTCAGTTCACAAACACCAACAGGTGCCATGACGCTTAACGCCAGTACCGGTCAGCTCTTTGTAGCCAACGCTGCCGCTTTTGATTTTGAAGTGAACCCCAATATAACAGGTACGGTTACAGTGGCAAACGGAGAAGAGACCGCCACCACAAACATAACCATTACTATCACCAACGTAGAAGAAGTGTCCATTAATAACCTGGCATTTTCAAAAGCTGAAAATCCGGACGAGGAGAATTTAAGTATTGGAAGTGTTGCGTGTTGCTGGATAGGAGGCTCACCATCTTTTGTCATTACCTCACAAAATCCTGAAGGTGCAGTGGCTATCAATGCTGGCAACGGTCAATTTACGGTGTCCAATATTGGCGCTTTCGATTTCGAAACCAATCCTACGATTACTGGCACTTACAGTGTTATAAGTCAATCTGAAACAAAGAGTGCGAATTTTACTATTTCATTAACGGATGTAGTAGAGATCACCGAAAACGTTATACCAACAACTTATAGTGTGTTTTCCGGTACTGAAACATCAGCCGACTGTACCAATGGAAGTGGTGGCAACATCCGATTCACAAAGCCCTACTTTGGCTATACCTATGTGCCTGATGGCTACCCTTGGTCTTTGTACGTGTCTGATCTAGCATGTGGTGTAAAGAGAATTGACGTGAGTGCTGATGGCTCTCAAACTTCTACAACGGTATTTACAAATTCAGCTCCCCAGACTTGGGAATACACTGACATGGTTTACTCCGCAGATGGCAGTTATTTATTGATGGTGTATCGTTCCCCTAGCAACGGCCAGGGTAATGTGTTGAGTCATACCATCGTGAATGTTGACGGGAATGGCGGAAGCCTTACCAATAATTTCAACTCCATTTTATCAAATCCGGAAGGTATAGCCCGCGATGGAGCTGGAAAAATTTGGGTAACCGAAACACGAACGATTAAGAAACTTAGCGTAGGCACGTTTGGTATCGGTACTTTGCTGGCTACCTATGGCGATGCGAGTAGTACGGCAAGTATTGATGGGACGTTATCTGAAGCCAGATTTACTCGCATACGTGATGTTCAAGCGACTGCTGATGGCTTCATATACGTTGCCGATCAAAACGCTGTTCGCAAAATAAACGAAACAACAAACACTGTATCCACTATAGCCTCCGGCTTTGATAACCCGCGCGCTATCGGTGTTTTGCCCAATGGGAACATTATTATTGCTGATACAGGCAATAGTAAGATACGACTGATCAATGTAAGCACTGGAGAAAAATCTACCCTCATAGAAAATTTGGGAGATTACCCGGCCACGGGCATAATGGTGCAAACCAACGAAGTGTTTTACTTTACCCGCGCAGGATTGCCAGCTGTCTACAAGGCGAACATTTCCTATGGTTGTGCAGTATGCAAATAATAAAGAAACTAAACGGACGTAACTTGGGGATTATGCGTTGAGTTAGGCTGCCTGTAATGGGCAGCCTTTTTTATACCTTTAGCAAATCATATCATGATAAGTAATGCGTAAGTTATTGTACTTGTTGATTAGTCTTTATCCCCTCTTGTGCGTTGGTCAGGAGGTTCCTTCATTCAATATTACTGAACAGGAAGGGTTACCCTCAAATACAATCTACAATCTGTTTCAAGACAGCAAAGGTTTTCTCTGGATTGCCACCGAGAATGGTTTAGCCAGGTATAATGGATTTCAATTTTACCGGTATCATAATGCCACTGTTAGATCCAGTGCTGTAAGTGGAATTTTAGAAGACGAAAAACAAAGATTATGGCTTCATAATTTTTTTGGAGAAGTGCTTTATGTTGAAAATGATTCTCTTAAAAAACTCACTTCATGGGAAACGCACTACACGAGTGGTTTTCCAACCATATCGTCATACAAAAATCAGTTGCTTATTACAGTACCCTCACATTTTTATCAGTATTCACCTGATGCTGCATCCTGGAAAATCCTGAATGGCAATTCTTCAAATGGCCATGATTCCGTACACTATAATCACCACATTGTTACGCATAAGGGTGAAGTGGTGGTTTGCTATACTTTAGGAGAAACAACGTATATAAAGAACCTAACAACCTTAGAAGTAACCAAAATTCATAAAAAAAATTACGCCTTAAGCTTAAATGTAATTCGTCTCATCGAGTATGGAAACAAGGTACTCCTCTTCGATTATGCTTTTGGCAAATTGTTCGACATAAAAAGTGGCGAAGCGGAAGATATCACCAAGCCTTATCAAACACTTTTACATAATACAACGCAGGTAAGCAGCCTTGGCGACACACTTCTTGCGTTTATGGGTAACGATGGCATAAAACTAATTGGTGCACTAGGCTATAGAAGACACTTGCTACCGGGTAAACAGGTAAGTGGTGCCGTTTTCGATAAAGAGGGTGGACTATGGCTGGGAACCTTAACGGAGGGTCTATTCTATTTACCTGCCCTTTCATCTGCCATCTATAAGAAAGAGCACTATAAGGATTTTAATAAACTTACTTTTGATCCTGTTAGCAAAAATATTTTTGCAGGTAATCATGGTGGGCGTATCATGAAACTGAATCAATCCGGAACCGTGATTCAAACCCAGTTACCAGGGAATAAAGGTACCGTTCAGAGTCTTTTCGTAGATACACTGGCACAACGCCTACTTGTCTTTTCTGATAGGTTATACATTTATCAACTACCAACTTTCAAGCTGCTGAAAACAATCAGCATGACAGCCACAAAAAAAATAGTGCGCTTTAATAAGCAATACCTTTTGGCAACATCCGGGGGACTTACTTCAATTAATGCTGAAACATTCTTGCCAGAAGGTTATCTCACAAATCTCAGAACCAGTGCCATCGCATATGATCACAAAAAAGGAAAAATCTGGATAGGATCGCAAAAGGGAATATCGACTTATGATGTTTTAACCCGTAAGGAAAATTCATGGACCATGTCTGGAACTGACTATTCTCCGGGCGCTTCAGACATACTGCTCTATCGTGAGCAGGTTATACTGGGCACTTACAACAATGGTGTTATTCTGATTGATTCTCTCAACGAGCACAAACAAATTTCTATTGAAGCAGGACTACCCTCTTCGCATGTGACGGCACTCGATCTGGCTGGAGACAAACTCTGGATTGGCACTGACAAAGGTATTGCGTTACTTGATCTGACTGATTACCAACTTCTAACAATCGATGCTTCTAAAGGACTTGCCTCTAAAGAAGTCTATGATCTATTGGTCTGCAAGAATCTTCTTTACATTACGCATCCACTTGGCTTACAAGTGTTGCCTATTAACATCGATCTAAATTCACAGAAACCAGTATTGGTTGTTCAATCGGTTACTTCCGATAACCAGCTTCAAGCAAAACCCATGAGTGGCATTACTTTAAAGCCAGGCTCGCAACAATTAACCTTTCATTTCGATGTGGCCAATAACTTACGAAGTCATGGCGCAACACGCATTTTATACAGAATCAAAGAATTAGAAGACGATCGTTGGAATGAAACAAGCTTGCGTTTTCCGATTGCCAATTATCTTTCATTACCATCTGGCCAATTTACCTTCGAAGCTTATGCGATGAATGAGGATGGTGTGAAGTCTGAAAAACCGGTATTAATTGCCATTGAAGTACTTACACCTTTTTGGAAACAAGCCTGGTTTGTGTTTGCTTCTTTTATTGCACTTACCTCGCTTATCATTTTATTTGTGTATTTGAGAATGAAGAACATCAATAGAAGGAATCGCGAGAAACTTCAACAACAAAATCAGGAACAAGCACTTCGTATTGCACAACTTACTTCTATACGCGCGCAGATGAATCCTCATTTTATTTTTAATACGATGTCGCTCATACAAGGCAAGGTACTCAATGGATTAAAGGAAGAAGCCAATGACCAAATTCAGTATTTTTCATCACTCTTGCGCAAAGTGCTTGATTTTTCAGGCAAGGAAACGATATTACTCAACGATGAAATTGAAGTGCTCCAGAAATATTTATTAATTGAAAAAAGTCGATTTGATGGAGCATTAGATTACAGCATCACTGTAAATGAGGCCGCCAAGCAGGAAATGATCCGCATACCTTCTCTACTAACACAGCCCTTTGTAGAAAATGCATTACGACATGGCTTGATGCATAAAACAGGTGAAAAGATTTTAAAAATAGATTTCTCTTTAAACGAGGATATCTTAACCATTCATATTAAAGATAATGGTATCGGAAGAAAGGCTTCGGGAGAATTCAATAAGGCACGGAGAAAAGAGCATCAGTCTTTTGCGGTAGAAGCGAATCAAAAACGCATTGATTTACTGAATGCATCCAAACAACATCATATCCGTCTGGAAATAATTGATCATTACAATGAACATCACATAGCCACAGGTACTGCTGTAATTATACAAGTACCCTTAGATTTTGAAGTAAATGGATAAACAAAATAGTATTAAAGTATTGTTGGTTGATGACGAAAAGCCCGTGCGCGGAGCACTACGCGAACTACTCACCACAAATTTTCCCTCAATAGTGGTGGTTGGTGAGGCTGGTAGCGTACCAGAAGCTGTACGCGAAATTCATCAACACAATCCCGATCTTATATTTTTAGATATTGAAATGCCTGGCTATTCAGGGCTTCAGTTACTTGAGTTTTTTAATCCTCAGCAAGTTACATTTGACATTATCTTTGTTACTGCCTATAATGAATACGCCATTCAGGCATTTAAAATATCCGCCTTCGATTACCTGCTGAAGCCTGTCAATACTCAAGACTTAAAACAAACACTGGTGCGTTACTCTGGCTCGCACACACAACAACATCTACAAGAACGCATCAATCTCATCAAAGAATCGTACAGCGATGCAAAGCCACCTACGCAAATAGCAGTAAGCTCTTTACAGGGCATTGATTTTATTCAGTTAGAAAACATCATTGTGCTCGAAGCTTCTGGCGCCTACACAATCTTGATGTTATCAACAGGAGATAATATTGTGTCCAGTAAACCCCTTGGTGAATTTGAAACACTATTAAAAAACAACGTTAATTTTTTCAGAGCCCATCGCTCGTTCCTTATTAATTTAAACAAGGTGCGGAAGCTCTCCAGCAAAGAGGGTGATGTTATCATGCTTGCGAAAGACATAGAAGTACCTCTTTCGCGGTATCGAAAAAAAGACTTTGATGCAGCTATTGCCAGTTATAAAATCTAAGAAGCACAAGCGGTCACTGCATCCACCTTCTCTAAATCTGTTTGTTGAATGGCTCCGTAGCCACCGTAAATATTTACAAGCTCTCCTGTAAAACCTGCTCTACGCATGAGTGAAATAGCGATCATAGAGCGATAGCCTCCTGCGCAATGCACGAGATACGGGCTCTGCTTTTCTAATGTATTCAACACATCCGGAAAATTGCCGAGTGGCGTAAAGTGTGCCCCCTTGAGATGACTTGCCTCCCATTCTCCAGGTCTGCGTACGTCAAGTACGGCTTTCCCCTCCTTCATTTCAATGGCCATATCTTCGGCAGCAATTGACCGTACCTTATCTAACTTACCGTCCCAGGTTTTAACACCGCCCGCTAAATAACCCAGCACATTTTCGTAGCCCACACGTGCCAATCTTAATACTGCTTCTTCTTCTTTTCCTTCTTCAGCAATTAAAACCAGAGGCTGCTTTATATCAATAAGGGTACCCACCCAAACAGCATACTGCCCGTTAAGACCAATGTTAAGAGACGAGGGTATGTATCCCTTTTCAAAATCATCTGGCTTTCGTGTGTCCAGTAAGAGGGCACCTTTTACAATGGCTTCTTTAAATTCAGTGAGCGTAAGCGGTTTGCTGTTTTGCTTAATCACTTCATCAATGGAAGTGTAGCCCATTCTGTTAATCCGTGCATCTTCAAAGAAATAGGTAGGTGGTGGTAAAATACCATCAGTAACTTTTTCTATAAATTCTTCGCGTGTTTGCTCTTGTAAAGCATAATTCAGTTTCTTTTGCTCTCCAATAGTAGAGAAGGTTTCCTTACCAATATTTTTTCCGCAGGCTGAACCTGCGCCATGTGCCGGATAAACAATAACTGAATTAGGTAAGGTCTTAATTTTTTTATTGAGCGAATCATAAAGCATGCCTGCTAACTCTTCGCGTGTCATAATTCCATCTAATAAATCAGGTCTGCCAACATCCCCAACAAATAAAGTATCGCCTGTAAATACGGCATGTTCTTTCCCTTGCTCGTCTAACAACAAATAGCACGATGATTCCGGTGTGTGCCCTGGGGTATGCAATACCCTAAAAGTAATTTTGCCCAGCTTAAACTCCTGCCCGTCTGTTGCGTTGATTACCTCATAAGCTGTATTTGCCTGGGGGCCGTATACAATGGCTGCACCAACCTTCTTTGCCAAATCAATGTGTCCGGAAACGAAATCAGCATGAAAATGTGTTTCAAAAACGTACTTGATTGTAGCATTGCGCTGCTGGGCTAATTTTATATAGGGATCTGTTTCGCGCAGGGGGTCGATAATAACCGCTTCTCCCTCAGATTCGATATAATAAGCAGCCTCGGCCAGGCAGGTTGTATACAATTGTTCTATGTACATTGTTAGAGTTTTAAGGTTATACGCTTTAACCAGTCAAAGTTCTTAAAAATTCCTTAAATCACAGAAGCTTAGTATTTTGCCGACCATGATTCGCCCCATTTTTTTATCTTTTTGCCTGCTCAGCTTCCTTCAATCGGTTGCGCAAGAAGCAAGACTTTACCAGGAAAACCAAAAATGGGGGCTTTTAAGCCCTGAAAAAAAGCCGGTTACTAAAGCTATTTACGACCAGATTATTCCCGGCATCCCCTATTCCATTGTTAAAAAGTATGATGCCACAACGGCACGCTATGCGGCAGGCTGCATTGATGCTGCTGGTGAGTTTGTTATTCCAATGGACTATACCGATCTGCGCATGGAAGGCATGCGTTTAATTGCCTGCCAGAAAAGTGCTGGAGGCTTTGTTTACGGTGTTATCACACTAAAAAATGAAATAATTATTCCCATTGCTTATAAGAGTATACGCTCGTTAGGCACCCTCCGCTTTGCTGCAGAGAATACTTCAGGAAAGTTTGCCTTGTTTACTGAAAATGGAAAAGCCCTCACAAACTTTGATATTGATAAGATTGCTGATTTCGATAAGGGCGTAAGCATATTTGAGCAACAGGGCTTAATGGGAATTCTAAATAGAAATGGTGACATCATTGCTAATGCCCGCTACAGCAATATTGAAGTAAATGAGCGAGGTGAAATTATAGGACAACTACCCAACGAGTGGAAATGGATAGACGCCACAACCGGACAAATTAAACAGACTTTGCTTGCAAGTAAAGTAACACTACTCAACCATCAATCATTATTAATTAATAATAGAAAAGGAACAGCACTGTTTAGTCAGGATTTAAAACAGCAGTCAGATTATTATAACACTTTGTATGAAAGCATTTTACCTGGCTTTTTTATTGTGCGAAACACCAAGACAGGATTAATCAAAGAAAATGGGAGTATTGTATTGCCCCTGGCTTTTGATTCTGTCGTTGTTGACAAACGTTTTGTCTTTGCCCGTAAGCTCAATCAATGGCAAGTCTATGCACACGATGGTAAATTATTAAGTGAGCGAAGTTATCAGCAGATCTATGCCACTAATAGTTCGGTATATGTTAAAAGAAAATCGTTTTGGGGTGCGTTGAAAGAAAACGGAAAAGAAGCGATTGCCTGTGTCTATGATTCTATCCTGGAAAGTAATGCAACACACTTATCCATTAAGTTTAAGGGCGGTTATGGGATTATCAATTGGCAGGAGCAGTGGCTTGTCAGTCCGCAAAGTT
This sequence comes from Chryseotalea sp., assembly GCF_057350905.1. Taxonomy (NCBI): domain Bacteria; kingdom Pseudomonadati; phylum Bacteroidota; class Cytophagia; order Cytophagales; family Chryseotaleaceae; genus Chryseotalea; species Chryseotalea sp. The sequence goes on from NZ_JBMRCF010000011.1 coordinate 41,435, forward strand.
TTCCCTTGGTCCTGATTAATCAAGACAGGTACATGGTGAAGGACGGTGCCTTGCTCACCTTAAAAGATTTTAATCAACAAGTATATTATTTTACCAACAATCCTGTAAGCATTACAAACAATGGATTGCTCGAAAAAACATCTATCGGTGAATTGTGGCAGGTAACTTTTACTGGTGTTGTTACCAAGCTTCAACAGGTAGGCACCAATCAGGTAAGTGAGGTGGCGGAAGAGTACGAGGGATATCGTGCCATTCGTAAAGATGGTAAGTGGGGTTTTGTAGATGCCCAGGGGAGGTTGCGAATACCCAACCGTTACGATAAAGTACAGCACTTTTCGGAAGGACTGGCTCCTTTTTCACTGCGTGCTAAATGGGGATTTTTAAATAAAGAAGATCAGATTATTATTCATCCCACGTATGAAGAGGCTAAGCCCTTCGTGAATGGCTTTAGCGTAGTAATGCTTAAGAAAAAATATGGTTTGATCAATAAAAATAATGAGTTAACGCTGCCCTGCCGTTACGATGCAATTCGCCAACTCGAGTCCGGTTACTTTGAGTTGGTTAATAATGGATTCGTTGGCCTGGCCGATAAGGCAGCAAGAATTATTTATGACCCGAAGTACACAACTCAGGAATTTCTCCGTAATAACATTGTGGTGCAACGTCAAGGCAAGTTTGGTGTGTTAGATTTAAATGGTGTTGATGTAATTCCAACCATGCATGACGCCATCACCATACATGAGGGAAATCAATATCTGATACTCACCCTGGGGAAAAAAGAATTAATAACAGGATTATAGGAAACAAAAAAGGCTTCCGAAAGCGGAAGCCTTTTAATACAAATTGCTGAATGATTACAGTTTGTAGGTAATACCAAATCCACCTCCGGAAGCATAACCTCCGCCAAACTCCACGTTCAAGCCAAATCTGTCTGTAAAGAAGTAGCGTACACCTACCTGTCCATCAACACCCACGCCTGAGCTGTTAGCGCTATAACCGGCAATATCAACATTGGTCCATACATAATAACCAACCGTAAGACCCGCATAAATATCTAATTCCTTAGGCAGCTCTAACACTTTATTAAAATGGAAATTACCATTGAATGAAAGACCAATCAGTGATTGATTATACCTGTTTGATCCGTAATTAAAATTATACCTTCTGAAAGAAACCCTTGGGCCAATGGTAATGCTTTCGTGAACACCAAAATCTAAGCCTACATAGACGGGAGCTCCGTAATTTGAAAATCCTATGCCTGCATTAAGCTGTTTTCCACCTTCGGCAAGAGAACCTTGCGCATAACCAGAAATACCAGCAAATAACAGGAAACTAAATAATACTATCTTTTTCATAATTAGCTTTATTGAAGTGCAAAATAGATGATAAATGAGTTAGTAAACAACGACAATAACAACTTGAATGTTACACTGACGAATAGTTAAATCGGGTTAATTTAGTTAACTTAAGTTATTTGATTTTTGACAGGTAATCCTCAGCCTTGGCTGCTACGTCTGCACACAATTTTGTTTTCGATGAAAGGTCAATACATTCTTTAAGTAGCAACTTTGCTTTGGCTGAATTTCTCTTGCGTTCAGCTTCTACACGAGCTGAAAAATAAAGTGCCGGTATTTTAAAGTAAGCATAAGTCAGTTTCATTTGCGCATCTAAGCGGGTAATGGCTTCATCATATTTTCCACAACTGATCAAATTATCAATCAGCAACTCGTTAAATTTTGCATTTTCCGGATAGAGGTTTACCAGTTTTTGTGAATAAGTTAATGCCTTTACTGGTTGGTTTTCTAAATGCAGATAAATATGCGCCAGGTATATATTCGCCTCTGTAAAAGCCAATGACGATTCCATGGCAGATTTTTCAAGCAATGCCAAGCCCTTCTTTTGATCTCCATCTCTGAAAGGAAAAAGTGCTGTACGATAAACAAATCCTCTGTTTCTGAAAAAGTCCATATAATATAGGTACATGCCTTTTACAAATAATAGCTCAGGATCATTACCTATGGCATCAAGGGCTTGCATCATTAAAGGATAGGCGCGTTTACCATGCAATATTGCTTTAAGTGTTTCTCCATTGTTGTAAAAAAATTCGGCCAGCAAAAGCTCGGTTGTTGTATGAAAATATAATTGCCGTACCGCGTCTGATTGGACGGAAAGACCTTCAGAAAAGCTTAAGAGTTTTTTAAGGTAATTATCTTTTTCTTTACTGGTGGCGATGGGTATATACTCCCATCGAAGGCTAAACAATTCAAACAGTGATTTATAGGCTTCATCTTCCTTGGAAAAACTGGCTATCAGTAGTTTAGCACTATCAAACCGGGTATTGTATATTAAACGGAGACATTCAATTTGTTGCTTTCTGGCAGGCGACTCAGTTGTTGGAGGTTGCGCAATAGCGGGTAACACCACCAATCCAATAGCTGAATAAAACAGACAGAAAAATATTCTTTTTTTGATTTTTACTAACATGTCCACTTAAAAGTATTGGCAATTTGCTAATCCTTGTGCATCTTTAGGCAATCAACCAAAATAAATAGTATGAAAAAAATCTTTATGCTTACCCTCGTTGGTGCTATGCTGGTGTCTTTCAGCTCAATGGCATCTGGATCAGAAAAGTATCGCATTAGCGATGAATCAGTAGAGGCTTTGTTTGCTACTGCAACTGATGTTACAACAACACTGACATCTGCAGTATCTTTTAATGCTTTCGGAACTGATGCTGTTCTGGCAGAAAAAAATGCACTTGTTGCAATCCTTCTTGACTTCTTCTTAGGTGGTATCGCTATTCACCGCGTATACCTAGGTGGTAAACCAATCCTTGTATTGGGTTACTTCATCACCTGTGGCGGTATCTTTGGTATCGTACCTTTGATCGACTTAATCGTGCTTGCCATCAACTTTGATGACATCAGCAAGTATATTGGTAACAACAAATTCTTTATGTGGTAATCAAATTACCGCTTAATTTAAAGGGGCTTCGGCCCCTTTATTTTTTTATACCCGTTGCTATTATCTGTTTTATCTGAGTATTAAAAGTTTCCTTTTTTTCTGCATTCTTTTGCTCGGCAAGTACTTGTGCATAACGGGCACCCCCATTGTAGGATAGATAAAATAAGGCTACTCCGGTAAAAACACCTGATAAGTAATATCCACCGATAAAGCTATAAAGGGAGAAGGCAACAAGGCTTGCATTCAATAACGAAGATACAACTCCTTTACCAGGATAGCCTGCATACATCTGTCCAACGCCTGGCAACCAATACGACAAAGCAAAAGCTTTATCAGGATTCTTCATTTTGTGCTTCAATATTTCATGATAGGGATCCAGGGTTATATTTTTAAGAATTGCCCATTCTTTAAAGCGTAATTGCGCATCTTGCCATCTTCCCAATTCATTTAAACATAGTATTTCTAAAGTAAGTAATATCTCCTCAGAAATTTTGCCAGGCAGTTCGTATCTTAATTCCACCAGCTTACTCCAAGCCATGTCATATCGCTTGGCCAGCATCGCTGAAACAACGTATTCATAGTACAAAAAAGCTCTTAATGAGTCTGTTCCTGCGTAGAAATCGACTCTGTCAAAAAGGGCTAAAGCCTTATCATAAACACCAAGCATTTTATAAGCAGTGTTCGCTTTCAATGTCACTAAAGTAACATGCTCTGGTCTCAGACCTTCAGATAAGGCATACTCATACGCAATTGTTGCCAATTGAAAGTCCCCGCGTGCATTCAAACTATCGCCTAAAGCTTCTTGAGCCTTACTGGTAAAAGGTGCGCAAAGGGATATGCATATCAAACAAAATCTGCTGACGTATTGCATCTCGTTTTTCGTTTTTAACTACTTTAACTGCAAGGGTACTTCCCCAGATGTTACCAATATAGAAGGAGGTAAAGAGCGAACTATAAATAATGAACCTCGCACTCTGGGGACCATCTTTCTTATAGGCTTCTATACTTTGCGCTGCCATTAATGCACTTATCAAAAAAGTATAGATACCATTCCCCTTTCTACCAGCATATACTTTTCCTGCACCCGGCACAACGGCCGAGAGCACTCCTCCAACCCATGGATATTTCTTTTTCACTTGCATCAAATCATTCCTATAGACATTCATATTAGTCCACTGTTGCTGCGTAATTCTCCATTCCTTATCAGCCAATTGAACAACGGAATCGTATGAATTAAATTGATTAAGAAGCAAGTGGTTTGCAGCTTGTTCAAATTGCACCAGTTTGATTATTTCAGGTCGTAATGAATTAACACTGCCTAGCTTCAGTAAGCTTTTTTGATGCCGACTCAAATAGGACTCATTAAACGCAGAAAATAACAATGCTTCCTCCTGTAAAGAAGAATTTGTATTAGTTACAAGATCAAGGTAATATATGGAGGAGTCTAATTGCTGCAGGTAATAATACGTTTTACCTATCCAATAATCAGCTGAGTCACGCGCTCGCAAATCGACTGCTTCATGTTTTTTTTGATGCAGCACAAGTATGGCTTCATCATATAATTTATGTGTTATTAAATGTTCTACAAAACGTTGAGGATATTTGGCAAACTGTGCGTGCGAATAGGTAGCATGCACAAATATTATTATTACAAAAAGTAGCCTCATCATTCCCGTAAATGATAAAAGGCAACTTCGTCAATAATCTTTCCCTGGGGGGTTATACGTAAGGGCAAGGTTTCGTACATAGATAGTTTGTTACAGCGCCCCATCCTGTCAAGCGTAAGAAAGAAGCCTTTGGTTAGTCCATACTCCTTTACCATTGCGCCACTAAAGCGTGAGCATGTTAGTTCAAAAGCACAGTTTGCTCCCCATTGCGGTGATATCTGTTTTTGATAAAAACCCAGCGTTCCTCTATATAAAAGAGATAATGGATTCAAATTCCTTTTTTTCTTATTTGAATCGATTAGGGAATTGTCATTATTATTTTGAACTAAAAGCATCGTCATATCCTTGGTAAAGTCTTGGGCCATGGATGTGAGACTGACAAGTATAAAAAGAGTTAAACAAAAGTTTCTCATTTGCTAAGTACTTTAGCATTTTCAGGAATTACAAAATTCAATTTATCATCACTAACCTGCTGGTTCAATCGAAATTGGGTATAGGTAGTTTTAGTTACTATCGAATCTTTGGGGGTTTTGAAATCAATCTGAGTGATGGCAGCAGGTAGTGAAATGTAGTCGCTGACCTTAGTATAATTATAAAAGAACATTTTTTTTATCACCTGATTACTCGCGCTATAATAGGCCATAAAAATAGGATTGCCTTTTTCATGCACGAGTTCCACTTTTGATATTTCCTTCATCAGCACAATAGGTGCCTGCCATTCTGTAATCTTTAAACCATCCTCTATGCGGGTATTCTTAATCGTGTAATCCATGGCGGCCAGACCTAGGTCATTTCTTTTATTATCTAAGAAGAAATAAAGTTGATTTGTTTCTGTACCCAGCATATAGTTTTGCTGTTGGAATACTGTATTCTGCAGGGGATTATAGATTTGAATCTCGCCCTTCTTATTGTTGATAATCACCATCTCCTGTGGTTCAGAAAAATAAGTCACCAGACGTCCTTCTGAAGTGTAGTACATGTTTGCTTTCACACGTGTGGTCTTTCCAGCGGTAACAGCTCGCGTCTCCATCTCCATAGAAACCTTTTGGAAAATGTACTGCTTTGAAAATCCTGTTAATAGCAGAATTAGTAAAACGAGGGTAAAAACTCTGGTAATCATCATTCAAAGAAAGTGAGGTTATTTGAAATAAAAAAGGGAGACAAACAATGTCTCCCCTTTCATGCAATTCTTATTCCAATCAGGCGCTTACACCATCGGCTAATAAAATAACCTTATTGTTTACAACCTCCACCACACCACCAGTAATGGTAACATGCTGAACAGCTCCTTTTACCTTATATTCAACCACACCTTCTTTCAATAATGAAATAAGCGGTGCGTGGCTGTTCAATATCTGAAAAGACCCATCAGCACCAGGAAACGTGGCTGAGTCCGCATCGCCTTCAAATACTTTCTTCTCGGGTGTTACTATTTCTAAATACATTGTAATTCAAAATTCAAGGTTAGAAATTCAAAATTCAAGACTCCAAATTTTGAATCTTGAATTTTAAATTTTGAATTATTACCCTTTTGCTTCCGCGATCATCTTCTCGCCTTTTGCTGCGGCATCTTCAATGGTACCTACAAGGTTGAAGGCCATTTCAGGCAGGTGATCGTATTCACCATCCATAATAGCATTGAAACCTTTGATGGTATCTTTAATATCTACCAATACACCCTTCAAGCCTGTAAACGCTTCCGCTACGTGGAAAGGTTGTGACAAGAAACGTTGTACACGTCTTGCACGGTGTACGATCTGCTTGTCTTCATCGCTCAATTCATCCATACCAAGGATGGCGATGATATCCTGTAATTCTTTGTAACGCTGTAAAATGCTCTTTACACGCTGTGCGCAATCATAGTGTTCAGCACCCACTATATCCTGACGAAGGATACGTGATGTTGAATCCAATGGATCTACTGCAGGGTAAATACCCAATTCCGAAATCTTACGGCTCAATACAGTAGTTGCATCCAAGTGAGCAAAAGTTGTAGCTGGCGCAGGGTCAGTCAAGTCATCGGCAGGTACGTAAACGGCCTGAACCGAAGTGATTGAACCGTTCTTAGTTGAAGTAATACGCTCTTGCATCAGACCCATTTCAGAAGCCAATGTAGGCTGGTAACCTACCGCTGATGGCATACGACCTAAAAGAGCCGATACCTCAGAACCTGCCTGCGTGAAACGGAAAATGTTGTCAACGAAGAAAAGGATATCACGTCCTTTACCTGTTCCATCACCATCGCGGAAATATTCAGCAACGGTAAGACCTGACAAGGCCACGCGTGCGCGGGCTCCAGGAGGTTCATTCATCTGTCCGAATACGAAGGTTGCCTTCGATTCTTCAAGACCTTTAACATCTACTTTTGATAAATCCCAACCACCTGCGTGGAGCGACTTCATAAATTCTTCACCGTAGTTTACGATACCCGCTTCAATCATTTCACGAAGCAAGTCGTTACCCTCACGGGTTCTTTCACCTACACCGGCAAATACAGAAAGACCGGAATATGCTTTCGCAATGTTGTTGATCAATTCCTGAATCAATACGGTTTTACCTACACCGGCACCACCAAATAATCCGATTTTACCACCTTTTGCATAAGGTTCGATCAAGTCGATAACCTTAATACCTGTATACAAAACTTCTGTCGATGTTGACAGGTCTTCGTAAGCAGGTGCATGACGGTGGATAGGTAAGGTCTTGTCACCTTTAGGTTGCCTGATACCGTCAATGGCTTCACCCACTACGTTAAACAAGCGTCCTTTAATATCTTCTCCGATCGGCATTTGAATGGGCATGCCGTTGTCTTTCACTTTCATACCACGAACAAGACCTTCAGTACCTTCCATAGAGATGGCACGTACACGATCTTCGCCCAAGTGTTGCTGTGTTTCTAATACCACACGTGTACCATCAGCTTTGGTTACTTCGAGTGAATCTAGAATGTTAGGAAGTTTGGAACCTGGTTCGTCAAAGGCTACGTCCACCACCGGACCGATAACCTGCGTAATCCTACCAAAGTTTGCCATCGGAGTTTATTGAGTTTAGTACTAGTTAAGTAATTGATTTTCAGTGATTTTAAGCCAAATGACCTATAAATCGTGCGCAAAAGTAGGCTTTCTTTGCTGCTTTGGCAAATACTTATTCAGTAATAGTTATCTACAAAGCAATGTCATTTATTTAAGCCTTTTTATGGCCCTGCCTTTGCCGAAACGGCTACGTGCTGGCGGGCTCACCTCCAATCCTCTCCTGGGAAGAGGAGGAACATGGAAGCTTAACTAAATGACATTGATAAATAATGTTGAGCTTGCTTAAAGACTTGATTTTCAGCTAAAAATTTTAAGAAAAAATCCCGCCAGACGCCATCGTTTGGTAATGTAAGCTACTGCTGCCTTTCGGTTGATGGCTGCAGCTATTTGTTTAGCCGCCTTTTCTGGCGAGGCCACCCAAAATTTACCTGCTGCCTTGGCCATAGGCGTGTCGACAAAACCTGTGCGCAAATCGGTAAAACTGAGGGGTAATTTTAATCGTTTCGCTTTTTGTCTTAACCCGATCAGGTAATTGATCTGATAGGCTTTAGAGGCATTGTAAGCAGGCGCATGTCGGCTGCCCATCATACCTGCAACGGAAGTAATAGACGCAAAGCTGCCTTTGCCTTGCTGTTGGAAGTAATTGAATGCCCAATCGGCTATCTGTGTAAAAGCTGTCACGTTGGTATCAATCATCTTCTTTTCAATACCGAAGTCGAGGTATTTATTGAACTCACCAACACCTGAACTGTAAACAAGTATATCCAGGCCGCCTAGTTCTTTCACTACTTGATTGAGCTGGTTATCATTTTGCAAGGCATTTACATCAAAGGCGCTGACTTTTATCTGCTCAGGGAATTGGCGTTGAATATATTCGAGGAGTGGAAGTCGTCTGCCTGTAATGCAAACCTGATAACCTTGCGCAGCATAGAGCAGTGCAAGTGATTTGCCTATTCCTGAAGAGGCTCCGATGATAAGGACTTTTTTCATGAAGCTTTATTATCTGGTTGTGCGAAGCCCTGTGTGGCGTTCAAAATAATTCTGAACGTGGTGCCCTGATTTTCCTCTGAAGATTTCACGAAAATTCTTCCCTTATGATACACTTCAATAATCCGTTTGGCCAATGTTAACCCTAAACCCCAACCCCTTTTTTTGGTTGTAAATCCCGGATTGAATACCATGGCAATTTTCGAGCGTGGAATACCCTTGCCTGTATCAGAAATATCTATTAAAACTTTGCCTTCGCTACCTCTTAATATTTTAATGGCGATGTTGCCTGACGAACTCATGGCATCAACCGCGTTTTTGCACAAATTCTCTAACACCCATTCAAACAAAGGTGCATGTACATACGCGCTAATGTTATCGGATAGGGTGTATACATCAATGCGAACTTTCGATGACAGGCGTGGTCGCAAGTAGTTAACTACATTGTTAATCAGGCTTACCACATTTTCTTGTTTGAGCACCGGCACTGAACCGATGCTGGAGAAACGTTCGGTTACGATGGTGAGCTTGCGAATGTCTTTCTCCAATTCTTCTGCAATGTTTCGGTTCTTTAAGTCAGGATCATCACGCATTACCTCCACCCAGGCCATTAAAGATGAAAGCGGAGTGCCCAGTTGATGAGCAGTTTCTTTAGCCAAACCAACCCACAATCTGTTTTGCTCTGCTTCTTTGGAATAATTAAAAGCCAGATAAGAAATAAATGCAAAAATAGCAATGACAGAAAGTTGGATATATGGGTAGGCTATGAGTTGTGCCAGCAGGAATGAGTTTTTATAATACACATACTGAACTGCAAACTCCTCACCATTGTCTTTAAGTGAAATACGAATGGGGTCGTAGGTGTCTTTCATCACCTTAATTTCGTTAACAAGGTAACGCTCCTTTTGCTCTTGGGGCCATTGATCTTTTAGTTTCAGGTTTCTGTAATCAATTACTTTTTCAGTTTCATCGGTTATAATGATGGGAATGGAGTTATTCTGAAATAAAATTTCTTGCGTTATAAAGTTGATATTCTCGCTTGAGGCATCGTTTTGGTTCACGGTAAACTCCAGCGTTTTAGCATATAATTGAATTTGTTGCTTCTCCTGCTCTTTTAATTGATTAACCAACACATTGGTATAGTAAATAGACCCGATGCTGATAAAAACAGAGGCTGCCAGTACAAACCACTTCCAGCGTGCATTGCTGCTATATAAATTCATGGTTGGTATTAATCTGGTCATGCTTTTGCGCTCGTATGTCAACTCTTCAAGGGTAACGTGCGACTGAAAGCTTTCGTATCCAGAAAATCTTGACCTGGTTGGCGTGTTGAAAATAAGAAGACCCCGATGCTTTTCAAAACATCGGGGTCTTTACATTTCCCTTTATTGGAGGATTCAAAATTATATGGCCTACAGGTGGGCCTTAATTCTTAATCATAAACCACTTAGCCAATACTTTGTAGTTTACTTTGCTGCCAGTCATTAAAATACCTACACGGTAAATTCTACCTGCTACCCAGGTGGTAAAGATGAAACCAGCCACTAATAGCACCATAGAAAGTATTAATTCCCAGGTAGGCACATCATATGCAATACGTGCCACCATCACCACAGGAGATGTTAGTGGTATAATGGACAACCAGAAACTTAACGAGCCATGTGGATTAATTGGAACAACTGTAAATACGCTCATGTAACTAATCATCAAAGGCAACATTAATGGCATTTGAAATTGTTGTGATTCCTGAATGCTGTCTACCGCAGAACCCACTGCTGCGAACAAAGCGCCATACATAAGGTAACCACCTAGGAAATAGAACAAGAATACAAGCGCAATTTTAGTAAAAGGGATCTGATCGATACTCTTTAATACTTCATTCACCTTGTCGCTTTGCACTTTTTGAATTTCTGCTTTTTGCTCAGGATCAACCTGACTCATTACCTGCTCCTGCATCTGCTCCTGAGGCATTTTCAAACCAAAGTAACTCATTACGGTGCTGGAGAGTACTGTGATCAATACTATCCAAATGGTGAATTGAACTAAACCTACAGAGGCTATGCCTATAATTTTTCCAAGCATAAGTTGAATAGGTTTTACTGACGAAACAATCACCTCTACGATTTTTGAAGTTTTCTCATCAATAACACCCTGCATGATTTGCATACCGTAAGTCAAAACGAATACAAACAGTACAATGCCGAGCAAGAAGCCAAGAATTTTAAGAATCAATGAGTTGCTGCTTTTCTCTTCACCGGTTTCTGAAATATTAACTTGCTTAAAATCAATGCTTGTTTTTAATCCAGCCAACGTTTCCTTATCAATCTGGTATTGCTCCAGTTTAAGATCCCGGATGCGGTCTTCTATAATTCGTTCAAGTCCTGATATCTTCTCATCACTCTGGTTCTCTTTCATGTAGATGGTGAATCCATCTGGCTTTGCGATGTCAAAGCTTGGGATATACAAGAGTGCAAAATCTTTAGTGGCACTGTAAGTTTTTTTAGCGCTGTCTATAACACCCTTCTCTTCAATAAATATAAATCGCTTGGTGTTGGTAAAAGTGAACTTACCGCTTTCATCCAATACGTGTACAACCTCAGGCTTGGCTGTTTCAACCTCTCTGATCATAAACCAGAATAAGCCCGCGATAATTGTCGGAAAAATGAGTGGTACTAAAATAGTAGCAATGAGGAAAGATTTTTTCTGTACGCGATTCAAAAATTCACGCTGTACAATTAACCATATTTTATTCATACGATATTGTCGTTATCAATTAGGAATTATTCGTCAGATTTACCTTTTACCAGGTTAATAAATATCTCACTCATGGTGGGTACTTTCTCTATAAAGGAATGTACTTCCGTAAGGTTGATTAACTCTGCAATTAGCTTATTGGGACTATGCTCAGTACCAACCTGCAATACAGTTTGATAGAAATTATCTTCTAACGGTTTCTGCGATACAATACTGGCGCTGCCATTAATAGAGAAGGTTCCTTTATGGTCTACAACAAAGGTATTCGACTTATAAGTGTCTTTGATTTGTTTCTTGGTACCTTCTACCACTTTCTTGGACTTGTTAATCAAAGCTACATGATCACACAAGTCTTCTACCGTTTCCATACGGTGGGTAGAGAAGATAATGGTAGAACCATTATCGCGTAACTCGAAAATATTCTCCGTGATTAATTGGGCATTTACCGGATCGAAACCAGAGAAGGGTTCATCCAGAATAATCAGTTTCGGCTCGTGCATCACTGTGCTGATGAACTGCACTTTTTGCGCCATACCCTTACTCAGGTCTTCAACTTTTTTATCCCACCAATCCTTAATCTCAAATTTGTTAATCCATTTCTTGCTGCGATCAAGGGCTTCTTTTTTACTCAGACCCTTTAATTGTGCCAGGTACAGAAGCTGTTCGCCAACCTTTAGTTTTTTGTAAAGACCGCGCTCTTCAGGCAGGTAACCAATCATACCAATGTGTCGCTCACTCAGTTTTTCTCCGAAAATGCTGATATCGCCTGCATCAGAATTAATAATCTGGTTAACAATGCGAATGAAAGTTGTCTTACCGGCTCCGTTAGGGCCTAACAGACCATAAATACTCTTTGAGGGGATGGTTAGGCTTACGTCATCGAGGGCTGTATGACTGGCATAGCGCTTCGTGACACCTTTTGCTACAAGTGCTTCCACAGATTTAAGTTTTTTTACACAGCATTAGTGCTCAAAACCTTTGTAGAATTACAGGGTCTTCTGAAATAATAGGATAGAAATAAGGGGCGGGATTACCTATCTAAAGGTGATACTCCCCATAGACACATCAAGGTCGAAGGTGAGAGAAACTTTTGAGTCTTGTGTATAATTAGCTGATGCAAAGGTATTTTCAGCAACTTTCTTAAAGCCAGCAGGTATTTTTACGCTGCATAACCAGCTGTCGTGGATCTTCACCAAAACAGGTGTCTCATTTTTAGGTAATGTAATGATCAAGTTACCTGCTCCCACGCTTCCTTTAATGGTATTTGAAACACTAGGGCTTTCACTAAAATCAAGCGACATATTGCCGAAGCCAACATCCGCTAATAAATACCTTGTTTTGGCCAAGCTTAAATTTTTCACATCGACTGAGCCTAAATCCACTTTTACATAAAAAGTGTCCATTTCTACCTGATTCTCAATGCCAGATAAATAACCCACATTTACATCGGCACTCCCGGAGTTGATTTTAATTTTTTTAATAGACAGGCCAGAAAGATCCACATTGGCATTCCCAAAGCCGTAGTTCAATTCCAAAGCGTAAGGTTTGCCATCGCTGAGATACATTTTCCAGAACTTATGGCTGCTGCTCGTATTAACCCTCACGTTCGTTTCAGAAGCACTGAAAACCCGGGAGGAAATGCTTTGGCCAAAGCCCTCCTGGTTCAACTCCTCTAACGAAAGCTTCACTTCACAAACTTTACCATTGACGGTTTTGATGAAATTGTGCGAAAAGGATTCTTCGCTTTGGTTGCTGAAAACATTCAAAATATCGGTATTCTGACTTGGCTTTATATAGCAATTACCGCTATTGGCCTTGATATGAAGTTTGATTGACTCGCATGCATCGGTATTTTCTACTGCGAATTGCTTCCTCACCTGTCCCACAGCCACTCCCGCCAGCAATACCCCGATAAGGGTTAAGAAATAGTTTTTGTGCATAAAGCATAGTTACGCGTATATGAAGCTAAGGTTACGTTGTGTAAGTTTTTAGCCAAAATAGAGCAAAAATGAAGGTGGGTAAAGATGATTCTGAGTGCCTTGAATATCCAGTGTCAGCTACGAGCTGAGAGCTACGAGCCCTAAAGGCGTGCCGGTTTGGGGGGCCGGCACGGTTGATTTTTTATCTTTTTAGTTGAAATATTCTTTCATACGCTCGAAAAAGCCTTTTTCACTGGCATCCGGGTGTGGCTGAAAATTAACGGAATCTTTGAGGCTCTCCAGTTTGGCCTTTTCATCGGCTGAAAGCTTTTTGGGTGTCCATACATTAACATAAATGAGTTGGTCGCCCGTTTCGTAGCCATTTACATCGCGTAAACCCTTGCCTTTCAGACGTAGGATTTTACCACTCTGTGTACCTGGCTCAATTTTGATACGCACTTTACCGCCAACAGAAGGTACTTCGACATGCGTACCCAATGCCGCATCGATAAAGCTAACGTGCAAATCGTAAATCAGATTATTGCCATCGCGCTTTAGGTTCTTATCTTCTGTTTCTTCAATCAGAATCAATAAATCTCCTGGCACACCACCTCCTGGTGCATCGTTTCCTTTGCCTGACATGGACAACTGCATACCATCCGCTACACCAGCAGGAATTTTTACTGATATAATTTCTTCTTTAGTAGTAAGTCCGGAGCTGTCTACACCAGCAGGACGCTTGTCTATTGATTGACCTGCACCACCACATGTATTACAAGCAGAGGTTGATACCATTTGCCCCAACATGGTGTTTACCACTTTGCGCATCTGGCCAGTACCCTGACATGTAGGACATGTTTTAAACGTAACGCCTTCGGCACGTACCAGGCGATTTACTTTTATTTTTTTCTCAACACCATTGGCAATTTCTTCGAGGTTTAGCTTCAGCTTAATACGCAGGTTTGAACCTTTACGCTGACGCTGGCGTCCACCGCCACCACCACCGAAGAAACTGTCGAAGGGACTTCCGCCCCCCCCACCAAAAATATCTCCGAACTGGCTGAAGATGTCATCCATGTTCATGTTACCACCACCATAGCCTCCGTTACCTCCTGGCCGCGCATGACCAAAGCGATCGTATTGCGCACGCTTTTCCTGATTGCTCAGTATCTCGTAAGCTTCGGCTGCTTCTTTGAATTTTTCCTCAGCTTCTTTATTGCCCGGATTTTTATCTGGGTGAAACTGAATAGCCACTTTACGATAAGCTTTCTTTATCTCATCAGCGGTAGCATTCTTGGCAACGCCTAATATTTCGTAATAATCTCTTTTGCTCATTCTTTTTGGTGTTCAATGTTCACGATTCGATCTCAAAAAAACCGAACGCCAAACATCTCTCATTTATCTTTTGTTCTTCAACATTGATCTGGCAGATACTATTATATAATTGGTGAAGCCACGAGAATTAGTTGAGCCACGAGCATCGTGGCTCAACTAGCTTCCCACAACTACTTTCGCGAAACGAATTACTTTTTCGTTCAACGTATAACCTTTCTCAACAACATCAACCACTTTACCTTTTAATTCTTCTGATGGTGCCGGAATTTGTGTGATGGCTTCCTGTGTATCGGCATTGAAATCATCTCCTGCTTTTAAATCCAACACCTTGGCACCAGATTGCTCCAGTATTTTTTTATACTTATTAAAAATCAACAGAAAGCCTTCTGCTTCTTTTGTGTTCAAATCCCTGAAAGCTTTCTCAGCTCTCTCGAAATCATCCATCACCGGAAGCAGATTTTTCAGTAGCCCTTCGTTGGCCGACTGAATCATGTCTATTTTTTCTTTGGCCGTGCGTCTGCGGAAATTTTCGAATTCAGAATATAAGCGCAAATATTTGTCTTTAGCTTCTGCCAGTTCGTCCTGCAGTTTTTTCAATTCATCCACCTGGCTCGCTTCGGCAACCGGGCTTTCAGCTGTTGTTGCCTCATTTTTCTCAACTTCCTTCTCGATATCGTTCGTATTTTCCATGTCCATAGATCAATCAAAGCGCAAATGTCAACAATTCTGCCAAATACCTATAAATGACACATTGACATAGTCTGTCCATCAATTTGAAATTTAAAATTTGAGATTTGAAATTGAATGTCGAATTAATGGAGATTTCTCCAGATCATGTCTTTTAATTCAGTGATGCCCTGCTGGGTAGCCGCTGAAATAAATACTGAGGGGATGTCTGTTGGAACTTCGCGCTTCATTTCACTTAGCAGCTCTTCATCGAGCATGTCTGATTTTGAAATGGCCAGGAGCCTTTTTTTATCCAGTAGTTCCGGATTATATTTTTTCAACTCATTGAGCAGAATTTCATATTCTTTTTTGATGTCTTTGGCATCAGCAGGAATCATGAATAGTAAAACTGAATTGCGTTCGATATGTCTTAAGAAACGAATACCCAGGCCTTTGCCTTCCGCTGCCCCTTCAATGATTCCGGGAATATCAGCCATGACAAAGGACTTATCATCGCGGTAAGCGACAACACCAAGATTAGGTGTTAGTGTGGTAAAGGCATAGTCGGCAATTTTAGGTTTGGCTGCAGAAACCACAGACAATAGTGTTGATTTACCTGCATTCGGAAAGCCGACTAAACCCACATCTGCCAGTAGTTTTAATTCCAGTATAATCCACTCCTCAATACTTGGTTCACCTGGTTGCGCATATTCCGGAGCGCGGTTGGTTGAAGTTGCAAAAAAGGCATTCCCTTTACCACCTCTTCCTCCGGGGGTTAATATAACTTCCTGTCCATCTTCTGTGATTTCGCAAACAATTTCACCTGTGTCTGCTTTTCTGGCCACTGTACCCAATGGTACTTCTAAAATTTCGTCTTTACCAGAAGCACCTGTACAATCCTGCATACCTCCCCGTTCACCTGACTCGGCTATAATATGCTTACGGTATTTCAGGTGAAGTAAGGTCCAAACGTTTGAAGAACCTTTTAAAATGACATGCCCGCCTCTTCCGCCATCGCCACCATCGGGGCCACCGTTTTGTAAATGTTTTTCGCGGTTAAAATGCAAATAACCAGCACCACCTGCCCCTGAGCGTGAGCAGAATTTTACGTAGTCGATAAAGTTGGGTGCGGCCATCTAGTGATTTAAAATTTGAAATTTAAGATTTAAGATTTGAAGTTGAACAGAATCTAAACACTAGCTACTGCGTTGTACTGAAGATTCCTCAAACATACTCCCGTCTGACTCATCTGTTAACTTTACAAAGTTATGAAAATTGATAATTGTTAAGTCAAGTCTAAATTTCAAATTCAAAATTTTGAATTTGAAATATTGATTTTGAAATTACTTGTTAATGACCTTACAAATACTGTTGAAGATTTCATCAATATCGCCAATACCATTTACAGTAACTAAACGGTTTTGGTTTTTATAATAAGGAAGTACGTGTACTGTTTTATTGAAGTACTCATCAATACGTTTATTGAGTTTTTCTTCTTCATCGTCCGCACGGTTGTCTACCAATTTGCGCTTAGCAATACGTGTGCGTACTTCTTGTTCTGTTACATCAAGTGCCACCACGTGATGGATAGCAGTATTGTTTTCTTTCATGAAACGATCCAGGGCTTCCGCTTGTGCAACGGTTCTCGGAAAACCATCAAACAAAAATCCTTTTGCATTTGGATTTTTATCAAGCTCTTCTTTCAGCATGGAGATGGTGATTTCATCTGGAACCAAGGCACCACTGTTCATAATTTCTTTAACACGCTTCCCTAAGGCCGTATCATTTTTTGTATGCCAGCGAAACAAATCGCCTGTAGAGATGTGCACAAAGCCATATTGCTGGATTAGCTTCTCGCTCTGTGTTCCTTTACCTGCCCCGGGAGGGCCGAAGATTACCATGTTGATCATGCCTGGAATATGTTAAAGGGATGCAATGTAAGGATCAATTTGAAAAATAGCCAATGTAAAAAAGCTGATCTTAGTTGGTTGATTGATAGATCTGCTTGGTATTACGACCAAAACCATCGTAATCAAGGCCATATCCCAATACAAATTCTTCATCAATATCAAAGCCTACGTACTTTACATCGATGTTTTTTTCTCGTGCAGGCTTCTTTCTTAACAAGGCCACCACCTCTACTGATTTGGTGCCGAGTCCACGTAATTCTTCCACAATTTTTTGCAGTGTTAGCCCTGTATCAACAATGTCTTCAACAATCAAAATATGCTGATTGAATAAACTTTCCTCCAAACCCAGGAGCGTTTTTAGTTGACCAGTGCTCTGAGTACCACTATAGGAACTTACCTTTACAAAGGAAACTCTGCAAGGAATACTAAGCTCTTTTACCAGGTCGGAGGCAAAAATAAAGGAGCCATTCAGTATAGGTAATATCAGAGGTGCTTTGTCCTGATAATCTTCGTTTACTTTGGCTGCCAGGGCTTTAACCTTCTGCTCAACAGTTTGTGCTGATATAAATTCTCTGAATTCTAAGTCTTTTACCTTCATCGCAATTTCAGAAATGAGGGCGCAAATATAGCAGAAAATAGATACTCGAGGCTCGAAGCCAGAAGCTCGAGACTAAAGTTGTTGCATTAAAACTGAATACAAGGCAATCATACTGGCAATATCATCTTTATGTACTCTTTCATGTGGTGTGTGGGGATGTTGTTCAGGTGCACCCACAAAACACCAATCGAAAGGGTAAGGTGATACCTGCAACTCCCGGCCATCACTGGAGCCCACACCTTCCACTTCTAACTGATGCGCGACTTTATTTTTTAGCGCCAGGGTGATAATCTTGTTGATAAAACTCTTCCTTGGAATATTTCTATCGCGCATAGAAATGGCTACTCCTTTTCCTAAGGCTACACCATCGGTTGCCCAGGTAATATCTGAAACCAAGGCCTGTTTTACTTTCCATTTTTCATAGATGAATTTAGCAAGATAGGGTACCGATCCACCTCCATGCTCTTCCCAGCAGCTGAAGACGATCACACCATCTTTTAGTGTTTCCGCTACTTTCAGTGCGTTGTAAACACCCAAACGGTTATCAAGGTAAGGTGTTTGAATGGTGGTGGCTGTTTCTTTAAAATCAATTTTATAAGTAAGCGAAGTACCACGGTCGATCGCTCTGCCAAAATTGTACAAGGCATGCTGTTCGTGATCAAACATCAGCTCGCATTCAATCTTGCCTAGGCTGTCTTCACCCACCAGTTTGGTTCCTGCCTCTGCATCGGGACTGCCAATAGGGAGGAGTTGGTTAAAGTAGCGCACTGTAAAGCCAATGCTGTCCATGTGTGCAAAAATAGCGGTGCGTGGCTTGCCAAATTTTAATATGATACAATCCTGAAAATCATCTCCATGAAAAATCTGAGGCTTTACTTTCCAATTTTTCTTTTCCCTTTTAATATAATTCAGTAAAAAGTTGGTCATCGCTGCTTCTTCACCCGAGGGCGCCTGTATTTGACACAATTGTTTCAGTAAAGAGAAGTCTTGATTGGTCTTCTTTTTATTTTTTGGGTTCTTCGCTGTCATTCGGCAACTTTATCCTAAATTTTGGAGAGAAAAAAATTCTTCATGCTTTTTAACTTAGGTTCTGCTAATTCTATTGCTAATCACTTCCTCCGCGCTTTGCGTGACCCTACCTTACAAAAGGACAGGGCCAGGTTTCGGAAAAATGTAGAGAGACTGGGGGAGATCATGGCTTACGAGATTTCAAAGGCGCTTCATTACGAACCAGGATTGGTACAAACCCCTTTAGGCAAGACTTCTTCTCACTTTTTGAAAGAAAAACCAGTATTGATTACTGTTTTAAGGGCAGGGCTACCCTATTTTAACGGCTTCCAGAATTATTTTGAAGATAGCGATTGCGGTTTTATCGGAGCTTACCGCAAAGAAGAAGATGAGATTACTGTACAACTTGATTACCTTGCCACGCCCGGTCTTGAAGGTCGTATTGTTATTCTGATTGATCCTATGCTGGCAACTGGCAAATCGTTTGTAAGAAGTGTGGATGCCTTGCTTAAACATGGAAAACCTTCGCACATACATATTGCTTCTTTAGTAGCCTCTCCCCAGGGCATACAATTTGTAGCAGATCATTTAAAAGTAAATTATTCGATTTGGACTTTTGCCCAAGACGAGACACTTAACCAACAATCATACATTGTGCCTGGCCTCGGTGATGCCGGAGATCTTTGCTTCGGGGAAAAATTATAAGATTATGTGGGAAGAAATTCTGAAGGCTTTTACGGGCGTATACCTGCCCAGTATGTTGAAATTTTTTTTCGGGCCGGTGAGTGGTTATGCTTTGAAACTGAATTTATTCACCACAATTATTGCCACAGTTGCCGGCATGATGACCGTTGTAACCGCCTTTGCTTTTGCCGGTGACTGGATCCGCATTAACATTATCAATCGCATATCTCCGAATCGAAAAAGATTTTCAGATCGTAACAAGCGTTTTGTTACCATTTGGAGGAAGTATGGTATTGCAGGCACTGCATTCTTAACACCCTTAATTCTTACCCCTATTGGAGGCTCCATTCTTGCCATCAGTTTTGGTAGCCCAAAAGATAAACTGCTTTTGTACATGTTTATCAGTGCTTGTTTTTGGTCGACCGTTTTTACTGTAGGCGTTTATTACTTTTTTGATCTGATAAAGGACTGGTTGATGTAAAAGATTGGTTGTTAGTTGATCTTTAATCGTTGGTGGACTACAGTGCTAACTACCTTCGTCAGGTAAAATTTCTATGTCACGAATTAGTACGCGTTTGGCAATAGCTTGTCCTGTTTTTGTAGCCGCTAAACCACCCAGTGCTGTTTCTTTATAACGCGTTTCCATGCTGGCGCCAATTTCACCCATGGCTTCTATTACTTCATCCACTGGAATAACACTGCTCACATTCGCCAAACCAATTTGCGCAGAACTGTTGGCAATGGCTGCAGCACTCGCATTGCGCACTACACAAGGTATTTCTACCAGGCCCGCCACAGGGTCGCATACAAGGCCTAACATGCATTGCACTGTAATGGCCACCGCGTTAAAGATCTGGTCTGTATTGCCCCCGAGACAATAAACTATTGCTCCCGAACCCATGGCTGCTGCAGTACCTGTTTCTGCCTGACAACCACCCACGGCACCAGCTATGGATGCTTTTTGTTCCATGATTAAAGCAATACCTGCTGCCAACAACATGGCCTCTAAAATTTTCTGATCATCTACATGGTGAATTTCCTGCAGCGTTACCAGCACACCGGGCATAATACCACTGGCTCCGGCTGTAGGCGCAGCCACAACCCTACCCATACAAGAATTAACCTCCTTGGCAGCGAGTGCCCGCGAAATCAAATTTTGGAATTCTTTTGAAAGCACAGGGGTTGGATAATTGTACACTTTTTTTGCTCCGTTGTTAATCATACCCGAGCGTGAAGTCATTTCCTCAGTAAGACCAGTGTGCACTGCATCCTTCATTACCGCCCAGGCTCGGGCAAGCCCTTCCATAATCTGTTCTTTATTTCTTCCCTTCTGGTCGCGTTCATATTCCAGCACTACTTCATGTAAGGAAAGTTTTTTTTCTTCCGCGTACTTTTTCCAGTCTGCAAATGATTCAAATAAGAATGACATGGCTTTAGCTGATTTATAGTTCAAAGTTCAACGATCGCTTACTCATTTCAAACGTTTGAAAGCACTTTATTAGTTCATTTCTCCTTTTATCAAAAAAATAAAGTCAATCAGAAATTTCTGCCTACTTTTCGACCATGCGCGTGTTTCTGTTCTTTTTAGTCTTTTTTGCTGGCGAATCAGTTTATGCCCAAACGGAAAACTTCTGGCATACCCTGGCGCAAGTGAGTTTTAAGAACTCCAAGGATCAGCATGGTTATGATGTGGAACTCCCCATCTTTAGTAAATATCTTAAAAGCTTTAATGGTAAGAAGGTAAGCATTAAAGGTTATGTTATTCCTTTAGATGAAGTGGGCGGATCAGGAAAATTCATGCTGTCGTCTTTACCTTTTAATCTCTGTTATTTCTGTGGCGCTGCCGGACCAGAAACCGTAGTAGAAGTTGAAACCACCGAGAAGGTGAAGTTCAGCACAAAACAAATTGTAATGGAGGGAATTATTGTTTTAAATGAAACGGATCCCGATCATCATATTTATATTTTAAAAAACGCCAAACTCATCAATAATTAGACATGAAAAAAATCTACATTCTGGTACTCGTTTTCACTTACACCTTTGCAGCGCAAGCACAAAATACTGACGAAGCCACCATCAAAAAAATTTATGATGAAGCGCTTGCCAGAGGACAATCCTATGAAATGCTTCGCGAGTTAACCACAAAAGCACCTGCACGTTTAAGCGGCTCACCAAATGCTGCCGCTGCCGTAGAGTGGAGCAGACATACGATGAAAGCGCTTGGTTTTGATTCAGTGTGGCTGCAACCAGTAACGGTTCCACATTGGGTAAGAGGCAAGAAAGAAATTGCAAAAATACTTACTAAAAAAAGAGGTGCTGTTGATGTAAACATCCTGTCACTGGGTGGTTCTGTTGGGACAGGCTTACAAGGAATTACCGCCTCAATTGTGGAGGTAAAAGATTTTGAAGAGTTAAAGACACTTGGTGAAAAAGGTGTGAAGGGAAAGATTGTATTTTTTAACAGACCGATGGATCCAACGCTTATTCAGACTTTTGCTGCTTATGGTGGCGCAGTGAATCAACGCGGTGCAGGCCCGAGTGAGGCCGCGAAGTATGGGGCAGTGGCGGCTATTGTCCGCTCCATGGGGTCGAACCCTGAAGATTATGCACACACAGGCGGCTTGCGTTATGCACCTAATGTTGGCAAGATTCCAGGAGTGGCCATCAGCACAAACCACGCAGATGTATTAAGTCAATTGTTAAAAGAAGAAAAAGATCTACAAGTTTATATTGAAACCACTTGCGAAATTTTGCCAGATGCGCCTTCCTTTAATGTGATTGGTGAATTGCGCGGAACAGAAAGCCCTAATGAAATAATCGTTGTGAGCGGACACCTTGACTCATGGGATGTAGGGGAAGGCGCCCATGATGATGGCAGTGGCTGTGTACAAGCCATTGAAGTATTGCGCATTTTTAAAGCCATGGGATACAAGCCGAAGAAAACCATACGTGCGGTAATGTATATGAATGAAGAGAATGGATTGCGTGGTGGGATTGAATATGCCCGACAGGTTGAACTAAAAAAGAATACCAATGAAAAGCATGTGGCTGCGATGGAGAGTGACCGGGGTGGTTTTACCCCAAGAGGTTTTACTATGAGTGCTACCGAAGAGGTTGAAAATAAAGTAAAGAGCTGGAAGCCCTTATTAGAGCCTTATGGGTTAACCGATTTCAGTGGCAAAGGTGGTGGCGCTGATATCGGGCCTTTGGCACCACTAGGCGTTCCCTTGTTTGGTTATCTGCCTGACTCGCAACGTTACTTCGATTACCATCACACACAAGAAGATACCTTTGATAAAGTAAGCAAGCGTGAATTGGAATTGGGAGCAGCAGCTATGGCAGCGCTGACTTTCTTAATTGATGCTAAAGGACTTTAGTATCGTTGGTAGTTGTTGGTTGTTCGTTGTTGGTGATAATACAAATATCTAACAACCAACCACCATCAACGAATAACGACTTACTTATAGGTTACAAGGTCAAGGACCAATCTCCAGCCTTGGTCTTCTTCCTGTTTCCATACGTGCAGGTAGTTAGCTGCCTTTGTTTGGTTACTAGTAAGTTGCACTACCGCAGTACCATATACATAGCCTAAGTCTCCACTGGGCGCCAAGTGTTGCCCTGCTTTGGTAAATGTAATGGACAACTCTGCATTAATGTATTTGAGAATCGCTTCGTTATCCGTTATTGGTTCTTTGCCTGGTCTGTAAAGTCTTGCTTCACGCGACAACATTTTTTGATACACCGGTGACTTGGCAAAGGCAAGTGCTTCGATAAAATTTTGTTCAACTTTTTCAAGTTGCTTTATATCTTTCAATTCACCTGCAACTTTTTCAAAATCTATTTCTGAAGATTTCCAAGTGGCTGCCTGAAAAGTTTGCGGATGCTCTATGCCAATATCAATCAATAATTTCCACTTTCCATCTGCCTGCTTCTTCCAGAAGGAGACAAATTCGCCAAAGGCAACAGCCTTCTCATCCGTTTTGTTAATTCTATATTCCCATGGTCCTGTGTTGTAACCAAAATCACCAGATCGTGCCAGATCGGAAAATACAGGCTCCCACTTAAGCCAACCATTATTAGGTTGCTGGTTTTCGTATACACGTTTTGCAATAACAGGTCCTTCGCCAAAAACAATCGTTTCGTCTGTTAACTGAGCCAAAAAAGCATCGCGCGTATTTGTTTCCTTAGCAAGATTTATAAAACCCCACTCTGCCTGCACCAATTCCTTAAGTGCTGATTCATTTTGTGCATAAATGGAAATTGAAATAGGGAAAAGTAACAGAATCAGAATTGCTCTCACAGGACTCATACATATTAAAAAACACTTAGGAAATTTTTAAAATCTTTAGCTCAACTCTTCTGTTCTCCATCCGGTTCTCTTCACTCGTGTTGGCGAGTTTGGGAACACTTTCACCTAAGCCTATAGGTTGTAAGCTACCGGCTTTTGCTCCTTTGGAGGACAAGTAACGAAGTACAGTATAGGCTCTTCGTTCAGAAAGTCTGAGGTTATATTCATCAGCACCAACGTCATCGGTATGCGCAGCTATCTCAATGCTGATATTCGGATTCACTTTTAAAAAATCTACCACCCGATCAAGTTCTACATAAGACGAATTATCAAGTTCGGCTGAATTGGAAGCAAAAGTGATATTTTTCAATGTTAGTTGTGCTCCCACTTCTACAGGAATTACCTGCATGGCCAATTTATAACCGCCCATGCCGTCTGATTCACCCTCGCCTGCTACGATAGACACAGAAGAAAAGAAAAATCCTTTATCACTGCTGGTCACTACCTGATAGCGATCACCCTTTCTGAGTAAAACCGTCTCGCCTGCTTCTGCAATAATTACCTCATCGACATTGGCGTTATTATAGTAAATCGTTTTCTTTACTTTCTGCTTGGTAGTAATACTACTTACATCGGTTGTCATCTTAACTTTTTCATAACTCAGGTTCATCACTTGTTCCATGAGTGGCTTCGTTGTTCTCGAATTAAACTTCCAGGTTACTTTAGAGGATTCAGGGTATTTTTTACCAGTTGCCGTAATCACATAATCAAAAGGTGCTTTTAAGGTGAGTAGTACCTTACCCAGCGCTTTTCGAAGTGTATCTGCAAAAACTGACTCACCTTTACTGCTCAACACGCTTACATACGCATCTACACCCGCTTTTATATCGCTATCATAAACTGAAAGACTTAGTTGATACGTGTTTTGTAAATCAATGTTTCGTTTGAAGGTTGCAAACTTTTCCTGTTTCGTTAAATCAAAATCAATTACCTGGGCAAGGTAGTTTTCATTATAAAATTCAACTGTGTAAGCCTGACCACCATTCAACACCAAATTGTATTCACCATTCTGTGCGTTACTGAAAGATGAAAACTGTTCACCTGTATTCTTATTTTTTACAATTACCTCCGCGACTACTGGCTGCCCTGTTGATGCATCTTTTATTATACCATGCACTGTAACGTTAATGGACTGCCTGTACTCAATCGGAATACCAATAGAATAAATATCCTTTTGACTATAGAAATACATAACATCTCCTGAAGCTGCAATGCAAGGAGACTGGTCATTGTCTGTTGAGTTAATAAAATCTAATGGAACCGCTTCAGACCAGCTGCCATCTGCCTGCTTACGCGATTGGAATAAATCATACTTACCCTTTCCACCCGGACGCACCGAAGAGAAAATGAGCGTACGGTTGTCTGCCATTATTCTTGGATCTCTTTCACAACCACTGTTAATGGCTGCAGGCAGGGCCTGAGGTTCGCCCCAGGTATCATCTATGTTTTTAGTGGATGCGTAAATAGTAAAACAATTCTCTTTCGATTTTTTATCGTAAGGATTGTCGTTGTTCAGTCGTATAAAATAAAGTGTGTTTCCATCTGCAGCAATGGAAGGAAAACCTTCATACTCTTCATCTGTGTTAACGGGGCCTTCGAGCCGAATAGGCTCACCCCACTCTTTTTCATTAATTCTTTTTGAGTAGTAGATATCCTCGCTTTGTGAAACGCCTTCAATAAAAGCAGTGTAATACAAGGTATTACCATCATAGCTGATGCTAGGCCCAGCGAGGAATGCGCATTTTTCATTAATGGATTTAATGGGAGCAGGAGCACTCCAGTTGCCTGCACTATCTAATATGCTCTCCATTAATTCCCATCCCTTTTTTGCGTTTTGATCAGATTCAAATATTAAAGTGCGCCCATCTGCACTGATGGTTGGAGCAAACTCCATGTATTTGTCTGAACTGACAACAGGAATTACTTTCCGCTCCTGTATGGTTTGAGAAAATGTGTTCTGAGCAAAAAATAAAAGTGCAACAAGCAATAGCTTAGTTTTCATACATCAAAGATTAAATACCAACCATTACAAACCCTGCCCAATATTGGGGCATTTCGTATTTCTTTTTAATTAACAATTGTGCATTGCGAAAAGACTGAATCATGTCATTGCTTTGCATCCATTGTTTATAGAATTCTTCCATTAGCTCCTGCGTTGCGTTATCATCTACTTTCCACAAGCTCATAAGTAAATGATTTGCACCCGCCAGCATAATGGCTCTTTGTAATCCGTATACTCCTTCTCCATTGCGGATTTCTCCCTGCCCGGTTTCGCAAGCCGACAAAATTACGATGTCGGTCTTATCCAGCGGTAAGGTCATGGCTTCATATGCTGTGAGTATACCATCTTCTGCAGCAATAGTTGTAGTGGAAGACTTACCTGCGCCTGTCAGTATTAAGCCTGAGCGCAATAAAGGATTACTTGAGGCATTTGCGGGATCGCCCGTAAACATTACCTCTTCGCCCTGTTCTCCGTCAGCTACAAAGAAGCCGTGTGTGGCAATATGCAGAACACCTTCATGCTTAGTATTTTTAAGCTTTTCTTCTGTAGCCTCTTGCGCCAGTAATTGTTTTACATTCCATTGTTGTGATTTGAGCAATGTTGAAATTCTTTCCACCTCTGTTTTTGTACCCGGCAACGCCTGAAAATCCATTCCCACCATGGTGCGAAACTTAGACTCACCGCCTGAGTCATTCTTTGCATTGCCAAAATCAGGGGCGCCCAGTAAGGTAGCCTGCTTTGTTACAGCTTTCACTTCTCCTCTGCCACCCAGTTCCTTCAAATTACTAAGTAATGCAAAGGAATACTGATCAATTAAATACTGCTTTGTATCAGCATTATAAAGTGAAGCCATGTTCACCTTGTTATAAACTCCGTCAGCTGAGAAATAAACATTGGTTACTCCTGTTAATGTCTTTTCTATAGGCTGCCAGAACATTTTATATGAACGTGCATTCAATAAATTAAAACGAGTAGCATTTCTGTAATACTTAAATTCTTTATCCTCCATTTGGAGTCCATTGGCAAACAATACGAGTTTAGGTTCCTGCCATCCCGGTCTGATAACCAATGCTGCATATATTACCGAATCGTTTTTATAATTGAGGCGCAAACGTATCATTTCAATAGCAGCCTCATTTGGTTTAAGTTTAGTGTTTATTTGTTGCCAGGTATTTATCTCATTGACTGACGCATTTGAAAATAAAGAAGACCTGCTACCCATTTGTTTCTCCAATTCATTTGCCCGTAGTTGTAGATTTTCGATCAATGGCTTATTAAGATTTCTTGCCTCTAAATTTTGCGTATACCATTTGCCGAGCGCTTCTTTTGTTTGTAGCCACTCAGTAAATTGTTGTTTCAGTACCTGATCATCTCCAGTCAATATTTGTTGCCTTATTTTGGTTGATGAATTAAGTAACAAAGCTTTAGTAGCCAATCGGAAATTGAGCAGATCGGAAAGTAGTGCTGCGCTTGGTTGTTGCTGATCCAATACAAAATCCAGATAAGCATGAATCACTTCACTGATTTTATTATAATAGGCAGTCTTCTCTTTCTCACTTAACGCTGGGAATAATTCTTTTATCTGATTAATGTAAAACTTAGACACATGATTATATAGGGGCAATGCGAGCTCATTCTTTTGCTGCCGTTGATACAAAACAGCGATGTTGTATTCATTAAAAACATAATCAGGGTGCTCCTTGCCCAAAATACGTTCGCGAATAGACAGGGCTGTTTGAAGATTTTGCAATGCCCTGTCCATAAGACCAAGCTCCATCTGTACCACACCGAGGTTTGCTGCCTTTGTCGCATACGACAACGATTCTTTACCCAGTGATTTGGCATCTATGGCTAAAGCCTTGACATATAAATCTGCTGCTTTCTGGCTGGCGCCAGTTCGTTGATAAACCGTAGCCAGGTTTTGTAGTGAGAGTGCATAGTCTGGATCATTTTCTCCCAAACGACTGCCATCTTCTCTTACAACCTGCTCTAACAAAGTCTGCGCCTGATCAAATCGCAAAGTTTGTTGGTAGATGGTGGCCAGGTTTTGAAAAACGGTCACACGAAATTCTTCGTCAAGCGATTTATCTGCCAGCAACTCTTCACATAATTTTTCTGCCGCTTCATAATTGCCAATTGTAGTGAAGTAGGTGGCCAGCGAGTTGTTAATCTGGTGCAATAAATCAATATCACTTGCTGTCTTGCTGTGCTGCACTGCCAATCGGTACGCTTGCTCTGCTTCTCGGTACTGTCCAAGTAATTGATAGAGTCGTGCCTTTTGAAATTCAACTTCGCCAGAAAACCTAATTGACTCTTTCGGAATTTGAATGGCCTTTAATGTGTTCAAGGCATCATTCCACAAACCCGCTCTTCTTTGAATTTCAGCTAACTGAATCTGGCATGCAGCTGTTACATTGTTGGCAGGTGTCTGTATCAGACTTTTTAAATAAAGCATGGCATCTTGCGCACGACCATTTTGCTGAAGGGCTTCACTGTACAAAATGTTGGTTGAGATCAGGTCTCTCTCTTGCAGATTTTTGGCAGTTGTTAGTGGGAGAATTAACCCTTGCGCCAGGGAAGGTTGATGTGCATTCAGTAATTGTTTTGCTGAATTGAGTAAGAGACCCGGTGGTGGCAAACTTGTAACTTGCTTTAAACTATTAATTACGCTTGCATAGGATTTGTTCGCCTCTGCCGTTTGTTGTGTTTGGAGCAAGTAATCTGCTGCTGCGAGCATCGCGATACTATACTCTGCATCTTTTGCACTAAATAATTTCAGGTTTAATGTTTTCAGCTTTTCGAGATCCAGCTTAGCCTCCTCAAATTTATTTTTTTCAAGCGCATACCTTGCCGCATTTAAATAAATGGAGAAAGTGAGTTTATCCTCCAGACTGCCATCCGTCACCGCTTTCTTTGCCAAGGTGTAATTTTCAAATGCTTTGGTTGCATCACCCTTTTGTTGAAAGTCAATGGCTAGTTTCAAATGCGCTTGCGCTAATACCCTGGCATCCTGAGAACCATCCGATACTACCGTTGCCATTGCATTGGTGTTGTTGCCAGCCACCATTAACTGATTAAGGTTTGTTTTTGCCTGCTGATAGCGAGGATCATCTTTTAGATCATTTTGTTCCAGTGTGGATAAAACCTTCTTATATTTCTGTTCAGCTGCTTGTGTTGCACCACTTGCTCTGTCAAGGTCGGCCGAAGAAATCAGTACTGTGATTAAATCATCACCACCTTCCGGCATTTTTTCCAATAGGGCCGTAGCTTGATTAAAATAGGTTTGTGCTTTCACAAAATCTTTTTTAGACGCATTGATTTGTCCTACCAACGAAAGCAGCACTGCAAATTCATAACTTGCTGCACCGTACACAGTCCCTACTGTTTTTAGTACAAGATCACTTTTGGCATAAGCCTCATCTGTTTTACTAGCAGTAAAAAGAAACGAGAGTTGTTTCTGCAAGGCGCCTGCATAATTTTTACTTTGTGCACCCTCTAATTGCAAAAAAGCAACAACCTCTTCTTCAGCATAATTTAATGCGTCATTGGTATTATTTAATGCTGAATAATTTGCGGTGATTAATTGAAGTGTATAGGCAGTGCTTTTAGCATCCTTCCCTTTTATCAGGGAATATGCGCTAACGGATGTGTTGAGGGAGCTTTGATAATCCTCATTATTATAGGCCTGAAGAGCTGAATTGTACATTGACTGCCAGTCCTGCGCTAAAACCGTGTTTGCGCAAGTCAAAAAACAGAAAACATAAAGCATGTAGAGATACCTCATAGTGATTAAAGCGTTGAGAATCCTCATCAGATTCGTTAATCATCTAAGTTCGGCAATAAAAAATACGGATGCAATACCTGATTTGCAGTAGCAACTTTTCCTGAGTAAGGTATTACTCAATTTCGCCCAAAAATTCAGCGCTGGTCAGTACGTAAATCATCTGACCGGGATTTTTATCATTCAAAAAAAGCTTGCCTTTAAACTCTACAGGCTTCTCTGTGTAATTCACCTGATTCACTGAGAAAATTTCGACTACCGTTTCAGGCCCTCCACCGCCACAAAAAAAACAAACATTGATGGGCAGTGACGATAACATAAAATGATTTGATTTTAACAGACCTCCTTCAAAGGGCACCAGGTAGCCGGGCAAGGTAACTTCTTTACCATTTAATGCTTTTACCGCATCATTAAAAACCGGCTTATCCAAACCTTCAAAATCTTCGGCATTGGGTATAAACTGAATATTGTAGAGTTTAGGCCACACTAAAGAAGGAAAACCCTGATAAATGGCCTGCTTCCTTGGCTGCGCATAGCCTACCGTTGAAATTAATACACTCAGAAAAAAGAACAAGAGCCATCTCCTGAAAGGAAATGGCTCTGCTGTATTTGTAATTATATTGATCATGTTATGCTTCTGCGTTGGCATACTCTTCAATAGGCAAACAGCTGCACACCAGGTTTCTGTCTCCGTAAGCATTGTCTACGCGGCTCACACTTGGCCAGAACTTCATGTCTTTTACAAACGCAAGCGGGTAGGCTGCCTTTTGTCTGCTATAAGGTCTTGTCCACTCATCGGCTGTAATCACTGCTGCTGTATGAGGTGCATGCTTCAATACGTTTTCGTCTTTATCATATTTGCCCTCTTCGATTTCACGAATTTCATTTCTGATTTCGATCAAGGCATCAACGAAGCGATCCAGCTCTTCTTTAGGCTCGCTCTCTGTTGGCTCTATCATTAAAGTAC
Source organism: Chryseotalea sp. (assembly GCF_057350905.1). Classification (NCBI taxonomy): domain Bacteria; kingdom Pseudomonadati; phylum Bacteroidota; class Cytophagia; order Cytophagales; family Chryseotaleaceae; genus Chryseotalea; species Chryseotalea sp. Next base: position 72,057 of record NZ_JBMRCF010000011.1, read on the forward strand.
CCGCTACCGGGAAAGATACCGTTGGCGCATGGAATCCATAATCCATCAAACGCTTGGCAATATCTTCTACTTCTACACCAGCTTTTTTGAAGTCGCGGCAGTCCACAATCATTTCGTGTGCTGCACGACCGTTCGTACCGGTGTACAAAATTTTATAGTGCCCATTCAAACGCTCCTTAATATAGTTAGCATTTAATATTGCATACTTCGTTGCATTGGTTAGACCATCTCCACCCATCATGGCAATGTAGGCATATGATATCGTGAGAATGCTGGCACTACCCCATGGTGCTGCAGACACTGCACTGATGGCTTGTGAACCACCTGTCTTCACCACTGCATGACCTGGTAAGAAATCTTTTAGTTTATCGTTACAGCAGATCGGCCCCATGCCAGGTCCACCTCCACCATGAGGAATACAGAATGTCTTATGAAGATTCAGGTGACAAACATCAGCACCGATGTTGGCAGGTGACGTTAAGCCTACCTGCGCATTCATGTTGGCACCATCCATATAAACAAGACCACCATACTGATGAATGATCTCGCATATTTCTGTAATCGCTTCTTCGAATACCCCGTGTGTTGATGGATAGGTTACCATCAAACATGACAGACGATCTTTGTATTGTTCTGCCTTTGCTTTTAAATCAGCTACATCTACTTTACCTTCTTCATCTGATTTTGTTACCACTACTTCCATACCAGCCATTACTGCACTGGCAGGGTTGGTACCGTGTGCTGATGAAGGTATCAAGGCAATATTTCTATGGTGATCACCACGGTTTTGGTGATAGGCACGAATAACCATTAAGCCAGCATACTCACCTTGTGCACCACTGTTGGGCTGAAGAGATACTCCCGTAAAACCAGTGATTTCTTTCAACCATTCTTCAAGATTGCTGGTCAATTCTTTATAACCTAAGGTTTGATCTGCCGGAGCAAAAGGATGGATGTTTCCGAACTCAGGCCAGGTAACAGGTATCATTTCTGCCGTGGCGTTCAGCTTCATGGTACAAGAGCCCAATGAAATCATAGAATGCACCATCGACAAATCTTTGTTCTCCAGGCGCTTGATATAACGCAACATCTCATGCTCTGAATGATGTGAGGAGAACACTGGGTGCGTCATGAATGAAGAGGTTCGCACTAACGATGCAGGCCAGGCCAGTGTTCCTGTTGTATTTTTTGTGCTTACTGTTTTACCAGGAATTGTTGCAAAAATCTGAAGCAGGGTTTCCACATCGCTTTGCGATGTTGTTTCATCAATAGAAATACCTACAAAATTATCAGCATGGTAACGTAGGTTAACCTCATGCTTCACTGCTTCTTTTTCGATTGCTTTCTTATCTGTAACTGCAATTTTTAAAGTATCGAAATAATTTTCGTTCACTTGCTTGTAACCTAATGCTTCAACACCTACGGCAAGATTTTTAGCCAAACCATGAACACGGCCTGCTATTTTCTTTAAGCCTTCTGGTCCGTGGTAAACACCATACATGCCTGCCATTACTGACAACAATACTTGTGCTGTACAAATATTTGATGTGGCCTTCTCTCTGCGAATATGTTGTTCGCGTGTTTGCAAGGCCATACGATAACCCGGATTACCCGATGCATCAATTGATGCACCGATAATACGGCCTGGCATCTGACGCTTGAAATCATCTTTAGTAGCAAAGTAGGCAGCATGCGGACCACCAAAGCCCATCGGTACACCAAAACGCTGTGTTGAACCTACTACTACATCTGCACCCATTTCGCCCGGTGATTTCATCAACACTAAACTCAGGATGTCAGCAGCCATTACCACAAATACATCTTTCTCATGTGCAGCAGCATTAAATGCCGTATAGTCGTGAATGGCGCCATCGCTGTCAGGGTTTTGCACAAACACAGCAAACAAATTGGCATCCGTAATATCAAGTTTTTTGATATCACCTACCACAAGCTCAACACCAATAGGTGCTGAACGTGTTTTTAATAAATCAATAGTTTGCGGAAAACCGTTTTGATCAACAAAAAATTTATGGGCATTTTTCTTTGAGGCTTTGCGCGAAGCATACATCAAGTGCATGGCTTCAGCTGCAGCAGTTGCTTCATCTAATAACGAAGCGTTGGCGATTTGCATGCCTGTCAGATCAATAACCATAGTCTGGTAATTAATCAAGGCTTCTAAACGACCCTGAGCAATTTCTGCCTGATATGGTGTGTAGGCCGTATACCATCCCGGATTCTCCAAAATATTGCGAAGAATAACTCCAGGTGTAATCGTATTATAATACCCCGTTCCGATGTATGATTTGAAGACCTTGTTTTTAGAAGCAAGTTTTTTAAAGCTTTTCAAGAATTCAAATTCCGATTGTGCCGCTGGTAAAGCTAAAGGCTTCTTCAGCCTGATGTTAGCAGGCACGGTTTGAGCAATCAGTTCGTCTACAGAAGCTGCCTTCACAACTTTCAGCATTTCAGCTGTTTGTCTGGCATCCGGGCCAATGTGGCGCCCTTCAAATTTTTCGGAATACGTTGAATCTATTTTCATTTTGTTAGGTAGTTCTTAAGTTATCCACTTTCACCACCCTCTAGGGGTTAGTAAAAGTGCCGCAAAGGTAATTTCTAAAACCTTAATCTGTTAGGAGAGTTCATACGATTTAAGTCATAATTTTAAAAGATTTTGCCAGTCGTATAAAAAACGATTGATCCACCCAAAAAAATGTAAAACCTGAGCATCTTTGAACTTTAACCGATTAGTAAACATGAAAAGAACCTATCTGTTGGGACTTGGCCTGATTTTAAGCCTTGGCTTAAAGGCCCAAGACCCCGTTGCGCAAAAATATGGTGCGCTAATTACCGCCTCTGACCTTAAGGAAAACCTCAGCATTCTGGCTTCAGATGCCATGGAAGGTCGCGAAACAGGCAAAAGAGGCCAAAAAATGGCAGCAGCCTTCATCAGTGCGCACTTTGAAGAACTCGGACTTGTGGCACCTGTAAATGGTGGCTACCAGCAAGCGGTAGAGTTATACACAACCGGAGCACCTAAAATTTCTGTAAAAAGTCAGGCTGGCGAACTCAAGGAATTTGAAGAGTATACTTATTACGGCTCTGGCGAATCTAAAGGTACTGAAACACTTGACCTCGTTTTTGTTGGCAAGGGTACTGATGAGGATTTAAAGGGTATAGATATTAAAGGCAAAGCAGTAGCTATTTTATTAGATGCTAATGCTTCTTTGCGTAGCAATACAACCATTACCAGTCTTCGCGAAAAAGGCGCGTCTTTGATTGTTGCCTTTTCAGATAATCAGGACGAATTCAATCAATTGTCGGGTATGCTAAAACGCTTCTCCAGCGGACGTTTAAGTGTATCTAACAAAGCATCTGCAAATCTGGGCATGTTTGTGGCATCGCCAGCTTCTGCAGAAAAGTTGTTGAAAACTTCTGCTGACAAATTGAAGAAGGCGATTGCTGATAAGAAGGTGGCCAAAGTAAAACCCTCTACCCTCTCCTTCTCTATTGCCCAAACATTTACTCCTTTAAAGACCTCAAACGTTTTAGGTTTTTTAGAAGGAACCGATAAAAAAGATGAAATTGTTGTCATCACCTCTCATTACGATCACATTGGTATGTTACCTTCCGGTGATGGCGATCGCATCAACAACGGTGCAGATGATGATGGATCTGGTACTGTTGCCGTTATGCAATTAGCAAAAGCTTTTACACAAGCCAAGAAAGATGGCAAAGGCCCTCGCAGAAGCATTCTATTTATGACTGTAACGGGGGAAGAAAAAGGTTTATTGGGTTCTGATTATTACACCAAGAATCCAATTTATCCTTTGGCCAACACTGTTGTAAACTTAAACATTGATATGATCGGCCGTACTGATCCGCAACACAAAGACAAAACACCTTATGTGTATATGATTGGTTCCGATCGTCTTTCTACTGAGTTACATAATTTGAGCGAAAGTACTAACAACACCTACACGAAGTTAGCTTTCGATTACACATACAATGCAGAAGACCATCCGGATAGAATTTACTACCGCAGTGACCATTGGAACTTTGCTAAAAACAATATTCCAATCATTTTCTATTTTGATGGTATCCACGAAGACTACCACAAACCAAGTGATGAAGTAGATAAAATTGAATTTGATTTATTGAAGCAGCGTGCTGAATTGGTTTTCTACACTGCCTGGGAAATTGCCAATCGCGATAATCGATTAACGGTTGATAAGAAGTAATCAAATATTCAATATGATAACAAAAACAGGCTGCCAATGGCAGCCTGTTTTGCTTTAATCTGCTAATTGGTTTTTAATCCAACAGAATGACATAAATCACAATCATTAAGAAGTTACTTAATCGATTATCACATAAAAATTCTTTGGGCACAAAAAAACTATTTTCGGACCTGGCATTATCTAATTACTTCCTTGCTAATCTTGCTGCTAGTCTCAAAATTTAAAATTGCTAAATCATTCTATCAAGTCATGGCCTGACCTTTGCCTATTCTGATTACTCAGAAACATAAAAATATGAAGGGGTTATTCACTATTCGGCAAGTTGCCATTACTTTCCTCCTGATTCTCATGTCAAGTTGCGCTATAAATCCGGTAACAGGAAAGAAACAATTTGTAATGATGTCGGAAGGACAAGAAATCGCTATGGGCAAAGAATCAGATCCACAGGTGATGGCCTTCTTTGGATCGTATGATAATCCTGCACTACAAAAATTTATCAACGAAAAAGGTCAGGAGATGGTAAAGGTTTCGCACCGCTCAAAACTGGTCTATCAATTCAAAATTGTAGATTCTCCTGTTATAAATGCCTTCGCTACCCCTGGTGGCTATGTGTATTTTACTCGCGGCATTATGGCGCACTTCAATAACGAAGCTGAGTTTGCTGGTGTATTAGGTCACGAAATAGGGCACATCACGGCACGCCACTCCGTAATACAACAGAGAAATGCCATGTTGGGTCAACTCGGAATTATTGCCGGAGTGATACTGGTGCCTGAGCTTTCTCAATTTGTAGAACCCCTTTCTGCCGGAATGCAACTTGCCCTCATGAGCTTTGGAAGAGACGCGGAGAGGCAGTCGGATAAACTGGGTGTGGAATATTCTTCCCGTATTGGGTATGATGCTTCCGAAATGGCAGGCTTTTTTAAGACACTGGAGCGACAAGAAAAGGCAGGCGGTGGAGAGAAAATTCCTGAGTTCCTCTCTACACATCCTTCACCGGAGGAGCGTAACATCACCGTGGACAAACTGGCAGGACAATGGAAAACCAAACTAAAATTAACCAATCCGAAAGTTAACAGAGAAAACTATTTAAGGCTTATTGACGGATTAATTCTGGGTGAAGACCCTAGACAAGGATTTGTTGAGAATAATATATTTTATCATCCTGATCTCAAATTTCAATTTTCAATTCCCAACGGATGGAAACTACAAAATACACCACAGCAAGTACAAATGGCTCCCGATAACGGAGAAGCCTTACTGATGATGATGATTGCAGGTAAAGGCTCGCTGGAAGAAACTGCCAGTCAGTTATTGGAACAATATAAACTTACCCTGATCGAGTCAAAAAAAGAAAACATCAATGGGCTAAACGCTATATTGATGATTGCTGATCAAAAGCAAGAAGGTGGTACAATCCGCTTGCTCTCGTCACTCATTCAATATGATGGGAATATTTACAGTTTGATGGGAATTACTGAACTATCCAAATTCAATAGTTACCAAACTGTCTTTCTTTCCACCGTACAGAATTTTAAATCACTCACTAATTCAGAAAAACTAAATAGGAAGCCTGAAGTAATCCGGATAAAAGCAGTGCCTCAACAGATGACGGCACAAGCTGCCTTTCAGCATTTCAAGATGTCAGCAAGTCGATTTGAAGAATTGGCGGTATTAAACGGAATGCAGTTAAATGAACAACTGACTAAGGGCACGTTGATCAAAGTGGTTGAAAAATAGCGTCAAACCTTCTGCTGCACTTCAATTTTCGTGTGTTCTAAAACTTTATGTTAATGAGAATTGTAGGTGTCCTACATACTATTGTAGATTACAACTCGAGTGTTGCTTATATCAAGACCTATACCCCACATCGTTCGATCCTCTATCTTTGGTTAGATAAAAGAATTCCCTTTCAAGGTCGTATTTCAATTTACTGGTACTCCTTCTCATTAAAAAGTAGGGAATTCCGAACATGAAAGCAGCATGAAATAATATAAATGGCAATATGAAAAACGCTTCAGGATCTCCCATGGTATCAGCAAAAAAAAGCGTAATAATAAAAATTGTATAGAATACAATTGCGAAGATGTAAAACGGAATCATCATACCACTAAAACCGTTAATCTCCGCTTCAATTACCAAAGTATTTTCTCTTTGTCTATAACTTCCTTCCGCTACCGCTAAATTCACATTCATATCGAAGAATCTTTTCTTTCGCTTAATCTTGAAATTATCAAAGCCCACATGTCCTTTAAATTGATTTTCGCTTGATGAAAACACATCAAAAGTATCTGAAATAATTCCGATACTTCCTTCATCAACATTTTTTCTGAATTTTGCTACAAACTCACTTTTCTGAATTTCAATTTCAGTTTTGAAACTGTCGATTATTTTAATTTTTCTAAGAAATTCTTTCATCCGTGCTTTACAAATTCTTATTGAGGCTAGGCCAAAAAAAATAGTAGGATTCCAAAAAAAATTGCCTACCTCCTGTTCTACATATTATTAACCTAGTACAAATTCATTTCATTTTGTGTCTAGAGCATTCTTTATCAATTCTTTTATTTCAGCATTCCCACCCTTTTTTGCTAGCTGCATAGTTGTTTTCCCTTCTGGGTCTTTAATATTTAATGGAGCTTTATACTTAATTGCAAGTCTAACCATTTCAGGGTTTCCGGTTTTAATGGCTTCGTGAATTACCGTCTCACCATCTCTTCCGATTACATAAACATTTGCGTTATTCTTAAAATAGTACTCTGCAATATCGAACTTTTTTGCGTGAAGTGCCGCAAGCAGTGGTGTGGCTTTGTCGTCTGGAGTGGATTCCATATCTGCTCCATGGGCTAGCAGCAGTTTAACCAGTCTTAAGGAGCCACCCTGAGAGGCAAATCTTATTGGTTGTTGATTTCTTGAGGCTGGCGATCTCCAATTTACATCTACTCCTCTTGCAATTAATATCCGAACACTTTCATAAGAATCAGCAAGACACCCAATCATAATTGGATGCATTCCGTTTTTCTCAGTAAGGTTGATATCAGCTTTATAGGTAAGCAGTAATTTAACAACAGTCGTGTCATTTTTAGATACCCCCATCCATAATGGCGTAAGTCCTTTGTCGTTGAATTGTGCTGTAGATGTTCCTTCTTTTAGCATTTTTTCCAGACCTGCATAGTCCTTGCTTTCTATTGCCTTGAAAATATTTTGACCAACGCCACTTGATGTGATGAGTAATAAGTAAAAGGTAAATAGTTTCATATAAATATTTAAAGAATCATTAATTTATCTCGTTGTAATTGTGCTGTTGAGTGCAGTTTTGAATACTCGATATGCCCACAAAGATTATTCAAAGAGACCATCGCTTCTCTGCATTCACACATCATACAATGCTTATCACTAACAAGGGCAGAAAACACTTAATATTTCGTATCTGTCGCTCAATATACTTGCTGCCGAGATCTTCTTTTTCTCTATTTCAATTCAAACCTGCAAATTATTGAATATGCAAGACTTATTTTTTCAAAGTCAATCTCAGGTTCAGGTGCTCTCGCTCCATAAATCGAGCTTGCCCCCCTAATCATAATTCGGTTTGAAACAGTTGGTACCCCACCTTCTAATTCTTGAATATAAATTGCTCTACCTATATTTTGTCCAATCGCATTTGCTAACGATTCTGCCTTTTCTTTTGCCGCCTTTATGGCATCAATTTTTATTTCTTTTCTGTATTTCTGGATATTACTGTTATCAAGTTTGTCAATAGAAACATTTGAGATACCTATGTTTTCAAGTTCAATAAAAACTTTGCTTGCTGTCTTGCCATCTCTAACCAGTAACTGATATTCTTTTGCTAGCAAGATTTCACTTTTTGTCAACCAGTAGTATTTAAAATTACTCGATATGTCCTTTATCAATAAGTCCTTGTTTATATCGATTCCAATTTCTTTCAATTTTGAAATCATTGCATTTTCTCTGTCAGCAAGCGGGCTTTTGTTTTTATTGTCTTTCTCATTGATCAGAATTTTAATGTAAATTAAATCAGGAGTTATCTCCATTTCGGATTTACCCGTTACTTCAACATAATTCTGGTCTATAAAATTCTTGTCCCCATTTTGTCCATTCGCCAAAAAAGGAATAACTAAAAGTGCCAAAAATAATTTTCTCATATTATCCATCTTTATTATTACGGTTAAATAATTACTGGCAACGAGCCTATCTATATACTTCTTACTACTTTTTCCCGCAAGTTACATCAATGCTGTACTTTATCAATATCGCTAGATTTTACTCAGCTTTCCAAATTAATAAAACAAAACAGGCCACCTGACAGTAGCCTGTTTTTTCTCTTGCTTATAAATGCTTTTACTTTTTTAATAATAGTTTATCCGCACTGTATTTACCGGGTCCTGTTGTAAAAATCACCACATAACTTATCAGGTAAAGAAACCCTGTTTCGGCATCGCCAAAAATTTCGCCATTATGTGCCTTAAAAACAATAACCAGTGCCGTAATAATCAGGGGCACTAAAACCAGGCGTGTAAGCAAGCCAGCGGCTAGCAGAGCCGAGCAAAAAAATTCAGCGAAGATGACCAGTGCCAATGAAAATGCACTGCCAAGCCCCATAAAATTCATGAACTTATCTTTGCGTTCTGCATAGTGCATAAGCTTACCATAACCATGTAGCATCATCAAGATACCTGCTGATAGTCTTAATAACAACAAGGCAAAGTGAACCGCATTCTCTTTTATTTGTGTTGACAGTAGTCTCATCGCTTAATACGCCATAGCAAACAACACCCTTCTGCTTGAAGGCTTGCCTGAATAAATACATTTACCTTCTTCTGCTACTGCATCCAATGGTATGCAGCGAATGGTTGCTTTGGTTGCTTCTTTAATTTTCTGTTCAGTTTCGGCAGTACCATCCCAGTGTGCAGCAATAAAACCGCCTTTCTCTTCCAGCACCTTTTTAAACTCATCAAAAGTTTCAACACGTGTTGTCATGTCTGTCTTGAATTTCAACGCACGCTGATAGATATTCTGCTGAATATTATCCAACAAGGTAGGGATGGATGTAGTGATATCCTCCATCTGCATTACCTGCTTCTCCTTCGTATCACGTCTGGCTACTTCAACGGTTCCATTGTCCAGGTCGCGTGGACCAATGGCGATGCGCACAGGCACCCCTTTCAATTCCCATTCGGCAAACTTGAAGCCTGGCTTTTGTGTATCGCGGTTGTCGTACTTAACTGAGAAGCCCTGCTTACGCAGTTCTTTAGCAATGCCCTCCGCTTTCTCGCTGATGCGCGCAAATTCTTCATCGCTTTTAAAAATCGGTACAATCACTACGTGAATAGGTGCCAACTTAGGTGGAATGATTAAACCATCGTCATCGGAGTGCGCCATGATGAGTGCACCCATTAAGCGCGTACTTACCCCCCAACTAGTGCCCCATACTTCTTCCAGCTTACCTTCTTTATTAGAAAATTTTACATCAAATGCTTTCGCAAAATTCTGACCCAAAAAATGTGAGGTTCCAGCCTGCAAGGCTTTTCCATCCTGCATCATGGCTTCAATACAGTAAGTATCTAAGGCACCAGGAAAACGTTCATTCTCCGATTTTCTGCCTTTCACTACGGGCATGGCCATAAACTCTTCTGCAAAGGTGGCATAGACATCCAGCATCTGCTCTGTTTCTTTGATGGCTTCTTCCTTGGTGGCATGTGCTGTGTGGCCTTCCTGCCATAAAAATTCTGCGGTGCGTAAGAACAAGCGGGTGCGCATTTCCCAGCGCACAACGTTAGCCCATTGGTTTATTAAAATAGGCAAGTCGCGGTACGACTGAATCCATTTTTTATAGGTGCTCCAGATGATAGCCTCACTGGTCGGACGAACAACTAATTCTTCTTCCAGTTTGGCATTTGGATCAACAATGAGCTTTCCCTTATTATTAGGATCTGCCTTTAAACGATAATGCGTCACAATGGCACATTCCTTGGCAAAGCCTTCTGCGTTTTTCTCTTCAGCCTCAAACATGCTCTTGGGCACAAAAAGAGGGAAATAGGCATTCACGTGACCTGTGTCTTTAAACATCTTATCAAGTGCCTGTTGCATTTTTTCCCAAATGCTATACCCGTACGGCTTAATAACCATGCAACCGCGCACATCAGAATTTTCAGCCAAATCTGCCTGTTTAACCAATTCTATGTACCATTGTGAATAATCTTCGTTACGGGTCGGAATGCCTTTTGCCATATTTTTTATAGTTGAAAAAGAGGTGCAAATATAAGTTCTGAAAGTCTACTTTTCTGAACCCCGGTTAAACAATTAAGATATTAAAATGCCATTAAAATTCTTTAGGCCCTGAATATCTTTGTTTTCATTAACCGTTATTGTAGCATAAATCAAGCAACTTATGAAGACTACTCTAATTCTAGCCGGCTTAATGTTCTGTTCAACAATAGTTTTGTTCGCTCAAGTTGAGCATGACGATATGTACTTTAAAAAGAATGATCGTATAATTTTTAATAATCTGAGGGAACAAGCTGCTCAGGAAAAATTAGAGGCGATAGAACAGGATAAACAGAATCTTCGTTTTGATCAATCTAGTAACTATAACAATAAAGTTGATGAGCAGCTCGCACATTCTATCAATCCAGAATACCTTTCTCGAACAGGTACTGATGGTGGTGAGAATACTGAATATTACTTTTCCAACTATAGATATAACTCGAACTTCGACACCAACTTCATTAATTTGAATATAGCTTCTCTTTATGGAAGCTCATGGTATTATGATATGTACTTTTCTCCTTACATGAATCCCTGGAGAAATCCTTATCAAAACGTTTTTATGTATGATCAATTCTTCAATCCATATAGAAACCGTTGGATGAATCCTTTTTATTCAAATGGATGGTATAATGTATCCCTTATGTCTTGCTATGTAAGTTCAGGGGCATGGTCATGGAATCAGTCCATGTCAAATCCATTCGGTATGTATCATAATCAATATCCGAATAGTTACGTGTATCCTTCGACAGCTTTCAATGACGATCATGTGGGATCTTCTATACAAAGGAAACGTAGTTCTCGCAGTCAGAACGTAGAATTAGCTCAAACAGCGTCTAACCGTAATTCACGCGTGTTTAATACTCACCGTACTGATGCAATGGCCAGCAGTAAAACAACAAACGCCAGAAAGACACGCACGACTGCACTGGAATACTACACTCCGCAATGGAAGAGGGTGACACAACAATCCTTGGAAAACACCGTGAATACAGATAACTATCCAAGTAGTAAGATGAGTAGCCCTGAAAATCGTAGTTTTTCAACCAATCGTTCGAGCTCAAATTCCTTAAACCAACGTTCAACGGCTGCACCATCGCAAAGTTCGAGTAGTCCTGCCAGCAGTAATACTTCAAGAAGTTCTTCAAGCGGAGGTAGTCCCTCAAGGTCATCAAGAGGCAGTAACTAGGCTGCTTCTTGGTTGGCAGGTTGAACTTTGACCATAACTACCAATTCAATGTTCTGCCGCCAGAAATCTTACCGAATGTTGAATTTCTTTGGTGGAATTTTTGTTTTTGAAGATGAGTGAGATGAACTGGAGTTAAGCAATTAGTTATTAAAATTCGATTAAAATTGCCTAAATTTCGTACACTTTTGGATTCTATATTCGTTATTTAGAGTATAAACCGCGCAACTTATGAAAACTACTGTAATTTTTGCTGGCTTAATGATTTGTTCTACTGGTTTGTTCGCACAGGTTGAACATGACGATATGTACTTTAAGAAGAAAGATCGTGCTAAGCTTAACGAGCAAAAGGAAAAGGTTTCGCAAGAACAAAACGCGCAGGCGATAGCCCGTGGCGAAAAGCAATTACGATTTGATTATCCTATCAATACAAACCAGGCGGTTCCTAGTCAATCAAACAATACTAACCCTGAGTTCATAGCCAGGTCGCAATCAGAAATGGTAGCTACTGAAGAGCAAGACTATTTCGTAGAGAATTATCAATACACACCTGCCAATAGTTTTAATAACTTTAACAATAATCTCTCTGCCTGGAATGCAAGTCAGTTGTATAACACAGGCTTTTTTGCTCCTCAGATTTACGGATGGAATAGCCCATACTATTCGCCTTTCAACGATCCTTATTTAATGGGCTATAACACCAACCCATGGCTTAATCCCTCTTTCCAATCTGGCTGGTCTGTATCCTTTAGCTATGGATGGGGCAATAACTGGAATTATGGATGGGGCAATCCTTATAACAACTTTATGTGGGGTAATCCGTGGGCATGGGGTGGTAACCCTTACTGCTATGGCTACGGAAATGGTTTTTACAACAGTCCTGTTATCATTATTGACAACGGTAATCATGGCGCTGTATATGGCAAGCGTAGCTCAAGAGCGAACAATGCTGTTGACCCTTCCGCCAACAATGCGACAAGAAGCACGCGTCTTACCTCCTACTCCAATAACAACAATGCTACCAGAATTGTAAGTACTGATGGTGCAAATGTTAAGCAGTCAACCCGGGCAGCACAAACAGAATACTATACTCCACAATGGAGACGTGTTACGCAACAACCTGCCGGCACTGGTACTGCTACGTATAGCACTCCACAGAACCGAGTAAATAGCAACAGTGGCAACAGCAGCTATAACAATAGCAATGCTACACAGCGTTCAACCTACTCAGCTCCGGCTCAACGTTCCAGTAGTCCTTCTTACAGCGCTCCTACCAGAAGTTCATCTTCAGGAAGTAGTGGAAGTAGTTCAAGCCCTTCCAGATCATCAAGAGGCGGTAACTAAAATTTAACCATCAATTCTCTTTATATGAAGAAAATATTCTTCACAGGTATCTTATTGTCTATACTTAAGCTTGCCACAGCGCAAAGCTTTGTTGACAATGCTTTGCTTTTCAGCAGAACGCCAACACCAGGAAGTGCCCGCATTCAGGCGCTTGGTGGCGCTCAGGTCGCCTTAGGCGGAGATTACAGTTCAGCCTTGTCAAACCCGGCTGGTCTTGGTATGTACAACCGATCTGAACTTACTTTTTCTTTAGGCAATGCCAGTAATGCAACGGACATCAGCTATGGCGGAAATCAATCTAGTGATAGTCGTAGTAAATTTTCTATGCCGGGCTTTAGCTACATTCAAAGACAATCTTATTCTAAAGACAAATTTTTGGGCGGAGCCTTCGCTTTTACCTATTCCAGGACCAATAACCTGAACACTAAATTCGCTTATGAGGGTGATTATACTCAGAGTTCTTTGATCGACAACTTTATTGATTACGCAAACAGCAACGCGCTTACACCACAAGATCTTGATGGCGACTACTATTATACCTTGACTGGTTTGGGTTATGGTAGCTATTTGCTACAAGACTACGACAACAACGGTGTGCTTTCTTATGGCTCTGTGCTCTCTCCTTTACCTGGCGAAACAAGAACTATCCGTCAACGTGAGGATGTAACCCGAAAGGGTTCACAAAGCCAGTTATCGTTTTCTTATGGCGGTAATTACGATGATGTTTTCTTCTTTGGCGCTACCTTGGGGATTTCCCGCATTCGCTTTACACAAGATCAGCTCTATACCGAATCCGATTTCAGGTTTAGTGATGACCCATCATACAATCCCTTAAGAAGCTTTCAGTTAGATGAGAATTTTGACATACAGGGTTCTGGTGTGAATTTTACTTTGGGCGCAATCTATAGACCTGTTGATTTTGTACAAGTAGGGCTGTCGTATGTAACACCTACTGCATATGATATTTCTGACTCGTACACTGCACGTATGGACGCTCGTTGGAACAACTTCGATTATTTTGGGGATAACAGCCTCATTTTAAATAATACTTTTGCCGAATTTGATGTTCCCTTCGTTTCAGAATACACACTTAGCACACCTGGTAAACTCACAGCCGGTGCTGCTTTTATGCAAGAGTTTGGCTTTATCACTGCCGATGTAGAATATGTGAACTATGCCAAGGCTAAATACAGTTCCAATGTACAGGGCGAATCGTATGACTACGACAACAATATCATCAGCAACCAGTATCGTGACGTTGTAAACGTAAGAGTGGGTGCCGAATTCAGAAAAGACATTTTCAGATTAAGACTTGGTTACAATCTTCAACCTGATCCTTATCGCTTTGAAGATAATGTGGACCGCACCATACAAACCATTAGCGGTGGGCTTGGTATACGTCAGGAAAAGTTTTTTATCGATTTATCCTTTGCACAGGCACAAACAGAAGGGAGAAGGGTTCCATATACGGTGCCTGGCATGCCTTCTCCGCGGGCTGCACTAAAGATCAGCAACACAAACATTATGGCTACCGTGGGTTTTCCTTTCTAAGCAGTAAATCCATTACATAAGGCAGGTTGAGATCTTTTTCTTCAATGGTATAATGCGCTTGTTTGTATATGGGTAAGCGTTCTTCGCGTAACCTGCCAAGTCTTTCCATCAATGCTTCATTGCTTTGTAAAGCCAACAAAGGTCGGTCAGTAGAATTCTGAACACGCTCAAAAATGGTTGATAAGCTAAGGTCGAGAAACAAAACCTTTCCTGCTGCCAGCATAAAATCTATGGATTGATGGAAACAAGGCGCACCACCACCCGTAGCCATCATGTAGGAGTGATGCTGCGCTGTAATTTCACGTAAGGTTTCCTGCTCCTTTGCTCTGAAATAGGCTTCCCCCTTATCGTGAAAAATTTCCTGTACAGTCATCCCCTCACGCTTTTCGATTTCCTTATCCAGATCGAAAAAATCCATCATCAGTTTTTCCGCCAGGGTTTTCCCCAGCGTACTTTTACCCGAACCCGGCATACCGATCAGGAAAATCTTCATCGGATTAATTTAAGTATCGTATTGGCCTCAGGAGTATCATTATGATGCCACATGCCCAGCACAGTACCATTCTTCCAAACGGTGATTCCCGGATTGGAACGAACAATCGTTTTTAATACGGTAGCATCTGTGAAAAAATAAGGAACTGCTAATTGATGCTCGTGTCTGAATGCTTCAAACTGATCGGAAGTGGAGGAAGTGAGTACCATCATGTCCGCTTTACCATCCAGATCTTCAGTCAATTTGCGGATAGGCTCCATATTCTCTATGCTTGCTTTGGTAACATCACCTATAATGAATAACAACTTTACGCCTTCAAAGGTCTGCTGTGTTACGTCATTGCCATCAACATCGGCCACAGCATAATCTGTAATTTTGGCCAGGGTCTTGTCTTCATTCAGCACTCGCGAACTTTTATACGTATAGCCTTCCGTTGCAGGTAAAAACTTCTGCGAAGCTACTTCGGCACCATCTTTCTCGAAAATATATTCAATAATGGGTTGCTCTTGTGGCTGCATCTGCTCAGGAATGTTGTTGCCAATGCGATAAGCGCGGAAATCAATAAAAGGTAAATGACGAATAGCGTAAACACCTAAAAATAAAAATACGGCTGTAAAAGAGGCAATGATGATGTGCCCTTCTTTTGAATAGAAAACAGACTGATACTTTTTTCTATACCAGAATAAATGCAAGACAGGAAACATCAATATGATGTCTTTAGTAAATGATTCCCAGGGTGTAAGTTTTATGGCATCCCCAAAGCAACCGCAATCCGTAACCTTATTAAAGTAAGCCGAGTAAAAAGTGAGGAATGTAAAGAACACCATCAGCAAAAGCAGAACAATGGTAGTCAGATTCATTTTATAATAAATTAGAACGGCAACACCCAGCACCAACTCCAGTACAATCAGGAACACGGCAATTTCCAAGGCATAAGGTACAAACCAGTGGAAAAATGAGCCGAAATCACTGGCGAATACTTCAAAGTATTCTTCCAATTTAATTTTAGTGCCTACCGGATCGTTAAGTTTGATGAGACCCGAAAAAATGAAAAGACCTCCAACAAAAAAACGAGAAAGCTGATCTGTGATTTTTTGAAACATAGTATTCTATTTATTCTGCCGTAGACAACTTAATCATACAAAACACAGCATAATTAATCATGTCCTGATAGTTTGCTTTAATCCCTTCGCTTACCAGCGTTTTACCCTGATTATCTTCAATTTGTTTTACCCTGAGTAATTTCATCAAAATAATATCGGTAATGGAAGTAACGCGCATTTCACGCCACGCTTCGCCATAATCGTGGTTTTTATTTTGAAGCAGGTCGAAAGTTTCCTGCACTGCCCTATCATAATAAGGTTTGAGTTCATCGTAAGTCATTTCCAACTTAGCGTCATCTTCCAGTTGAAGCTGAATCAAGGCAATGATGCAATAATTGATTATGCCAATAAACTCATCACGAATCGGATCATCAACTTTCTGTGTGCCTTTTTCTTGTATGCTTCTGATGCGTTGTGCTTTAATATAAATTTGGTCGGTAATAGAAGGTAGGCGCAGTACACGCCAGGCTGTACCATAATCTTTTGTCTTCTTGGCGAACAAGTCTTGGCAAGTGCTGATTACCTGTTTATATTCGATGGCAGTTTTCTCTATCATAAAAAGGGATTGTTTCGCTTAAAAAAGCTGAAACAGCATGTAAAAATTCTTGTATGCAAAGTAAAGGAATTATAACAAACAAAACACTGAATGTGCGCGGACAGGTGCTGAACCTGGCGGAGCCTGCAGTGATGGGCATATTGAATGTGACAAGCGACAGCTTTTATGAAGGCAGCCGTGTAGCGACAGAAAAAGATTGGCTGAAAAAGGCGGAGAAAATGTTAAGTGAGGGCGCTGACATGTTAGATGTTGGCGCATACTCGTCCAGGCCAGGAGCGAATGATGTAAGCGAAGAAATTGAGCTTGAGCGTATTAGGCAAAGTATTAGCAGCCTGATACAAGCATTTCCAAAAGCTGTTTTATCAGTAGACACCTTTAGAAGTAAGGTGGCCAATGTAGCAGTTCAGGAAGGTGCCGCACTTATCAACGACATTTCAGGTGGCTCCCTCGATACAAACATGTTCGAGACTGTGGCACAATTGCAGGTACCCTACATACTGATGCACATGAAGGGCACGCCTCAAAACATGAGTACGTTAACAAACTATAACAATTTAGTGAAGGAGCTGATCAGCTACTTTCAGGAAAAAATAGCAAAACTGACCGCCCTTGGCGCAAAGGATATCATCATCGATCCAGGTTTCGGCTTTGCTAAAAATGTTGAACAAAACTTCCACCTGCTCAATCACCTTGAGCAATTGCACATTATTGGCAAACCCTTGCTGGTAGGTGTGTCCAGAAAATCCATGATCTGGAAAACACTGAATACAACAATTGAAAATGCACTGAACGGTAGTACAGTTCTTAACACAGTCGCATTAAGCAAGGGCGCTGCCATACTCCGTGTACACGATGTGAAAGAAGCCAAAGAGGCAATTATTCTACACAAACAAATGCAGCAAGCGCGTTGAGCTTTTTCGTGAGTTAACCCGGCATTTATATATCTTTGCATACATGATTTTTCTATTCAAAATAGGTTTTTTGGAGGTTAGCTGGGTAGACCTGGTTGATATTGGATTAGTCAGTATTTTACTATTCCAGGTTTACAAATTAATCAGGGGCAGTATTGCCGTCAATATCTTCCTTGGTATTTTGGCATTGTACCTGATGTACCTGATTGTACGTGCAGCACAGATGGAATTGCTCGCTACCATCCTCGGTCAGTTTATGGGGGTGGGGGTTATTGCCATGATCGTTTTGTTTCAGCCGGAGATCAGGAAATTTTTACTGGTGATTGGCAGGGGAACGGAGTTTCGTGAGAATTTTTTAAAAACCATTGGCAACTGGAAAAGTGAATACAATGATGATTTTGATATTCAGCAGATCATCGATGCCTGCAAAACCCTGAAGGCTTCCAAAACCGGAGCACTCATTGTTTTTTCCCGCGATACAGAACTGAAATTCTATGCCGAAACCGGTGACCCGCTGGATGCAGAAGTGAGCAAGCGACTGCTATTAACTATTTTCAATAAAACCACTCCCCTACATGACGGAGCCGTTATCATTTACAAAGGCAGAATTAAGGCAGCGCGTTGTGTGTTACCAGTTAGCGAGAATGACCACCTGCCACCCCATTTTGGTTTAAGACACAGGGCTGCCGTGGGCATGAGTGAGAATACAGATACCCTTGTGCTGGCTATCTCTGAAGAAACCGGCCGATTGATTTTGGCGCGCAACGGAAAATACTTACGTGCGTTAAAGCTAAAACAGGTGGAGCATAAGATCCTGCAGTACCTCCACAATCAGGAACCTGTCAACTGGGAAGAGGTGGATGAAGAGGAGGAAGTGAACGACCTTAGCACTGCCAAATAACAAGCACTTGCAGAAAACTATTTTTTTGTTGTAACTTCATTGTAGTAGTAACCACTTTTTAAGTATGATTGAAGCAAACCCCGTAAAGTATTTTGTAGCACGCTATTTCTTTTTGGCGCTGTGTCTGATGCAATGGTTGATTGCTGCTGTCATTTTCTTTACCTACCCGGCTACTTTGAAAAATGAATATGCCGCGCTTGTCTTTTTTACGCTTGGTGCCCTATTGATGGTTGTGTATCTTATTATCAAAGAAAAAATAAGAAGGGTTGCGGTCGGTAAAAAGAAGATTGTTGTAATCAACGGTAGTAAGAAACAAAAGATAGATTGGGATGAGGTGCGTTCATTGAACCTTGTACCTTTCTTAAATATGTACAGGTTAAAAATTAAAGGGAAGAAAAAGGGCATCTACTTCTTCCCTTCAAAAAATATTGATCCCGCCTATGGCTTAATAGGCAGAGACACTTCAAAAATGGGTGAGCTGCTGAAAAAATTAAATGCGAACTGATTTTTTCTCAGTTGCTGGCTTTTTAGAATAAGTTGGGCAAGAGTATTCTGAGCATGAAGCCAACAATACAACCATTAATAACATAAGTGATACGATCTTTTTCATATTTTCTGAATCTATGACAAAAGTATAACGTGCATTTGAAAGAAAAATTCCTTTAACAACGAAAATCATACACCCAACAGATTCAAACTTTGCTCTATTGAGCTGTATGACCAATTGAAACCAGTCCATCGCTTTGACTGTCATTTCAACGGCAGTTCTTTAATATTCCAGCTATCTTTGAAAAATAGACATACTGGTTATCAGATACTTGCTGTAAATGGAAACACAAAGGCATTTTTTTTGGTTATAAGTCAACGCAAAACACGCTAAAAACTATGCTTGGATATCGTTTCAGTAATTATCAGCCCCCGGCTTCCAAAAAAGGTAACGATTTCGAAAAGTTGTTGAAGATTTTTATGCAGCTGGTGTTGATAACGGCTGGTAATGTAGGCGAGGCCTTGCAGTGGCTTACAGAGCTTGATAAACAATACAAGCTTACGGATGGCAAATATGGTATTGGGGATTTTATTGACCAGCTGAAACGCGATGGCTACATTACCGATGAAGGGCCTAAAGGTGAATTTAAACTCAACGCTAAAAGCGAGCAGCGATTAAGACAAAATGCCTTAGAAGAGATTTTTGGTAAACTGAAGAAAAGTAAGGGAGGCGAACACAATACAGTACATAGCGGCCGAGGGGATGAACAAACTACCGAAAGACGCAACTACGAATTTGGCGACAGTCCCGAGCAAATTGCCATGACGGATTCTATTCGCAACGCACAGATCAATCACGGCTTTGAGGATTTTAGAATGACCGAGAGCGACCTGGAAGTGATGGAAAGCGAATTCAAGACCCAGACTTCTACCGTGCTGATGATTGATATCTCCCACTCTATGATTCTTTATGGTGAAGATCGCATTACCCCAGCCAAACAAGTGGCCATGGCATTGGCAGAACTGATCACTAAAAAATACCCTAAAGACACGCTGGACATTCTTGTGTTTGGCGATGATGCATGGCAAATTGAAATTAAAGACCTGCCCTATTTACAGGTGGGTCCTTACCATACCAATACAGTTGCCGGGCTGGAACTGGCCATGGATATTTTAAGAAGGAGGAAAAATCCGAATAAGCAGGTTTTCATGATTACCGATGGAAAACCTACCTGTATTAAAGAAGGTATTAAGTATTATAAAAATGCTTTCGGACTCGATCACAAAATTTTGAACAAGACCTTAACCCTGGCTGCACAACTCAAGAAGCTAAAAGTTCCTGTCACTACCTTCATGATTGCAACGGACCCCTACCTGAAACAATTTGTCAGACAATTTACTGAAGCCAATGGTGGCAACGCATACTACAGCGGCCTGCAAGGTTTGGGTAACCTGGTATTTGAAGACTTTAAGAAGAACAGAAGAAAAAAATTATAAAAACTAACAAGTATTAATACTGCACCTCAATGAAGAACCTGCAAATCACTACGCTCGCACAATTAAAATCATCAGGTTATAAAAGTAAAAGCATTAAACAGGAGTTAAGGGACAACTTAATAGAAAAGCTCCGCAAAAAAGAAAATGTATTTGAAGGCATCTGGGGTTATGAAGAGACAGTAATACCTGACTTGGAAAGAGCCATCCTCTCGGGTCATGATATCAACTTATTAGGATTAAGGGGTCAGGCGAAAACTAGATTAGCGCGTCTCATGGTTAATCTCTTAGATGAATATGTGCCCGTTATTGAAGGTTCTGAACTAAATGATGACCCGCTCAATCCGCTTTCACGCTTCGGTCATGACCTTTTAAAAGAAATGGGAGACAACACACCCATTCGCTGGTTGCACCGCAACGACCGTTATACTGAAAAACTGGCTACTCCAGATGTATCCATTGCCGATTTAATTGGCGATGTAGATCCCATTAAAGCAGCAACTTTAAAATTACCTTATTCCGATGAGCGTGTGCTTCACTTCGGCTTAATACCGCGTTCGCATCGTTGCTTGTTTGTTATCAATGAATTGCCCGATTTACAGCCGCGTATTCAGGTATCGCTATTTAATATTTTGCAGGAAGGCGATATTCAAATAAGAGGTTTTAAACTACGTCTGCCGCTGGATATACAATTTATCTTTACTGCCAATCCGGAAGATTATACAAACCGTGGTAGCATTGTTACGCCATTGAAGGATCGTATCGACAGCCAGATTATAACACACTATCCTAAGTCACTAGATATTGGTAAACGTATTACACAACAAGAAGCAAGAATTAAACCAGAGCAAAAGCATGTTGGTGTACTCGAACTTGCCAAAGACTTAGTTGAACAGATTGCCTTCGAAGCACGCAAAAGCGAGTATGTAGATGCCAAGAGCGGTGTTTCGGCTCGCTTAACCATTTCGGCTTATGAAAATCTCGTAGCGGCTGCTGAAAGACGCTCGCTCATCAACAACGAAAAACAAGTACACATACGGGTTGGCGATTTCATTGGTGTGATTCCTTCCATTACCGGTAAGGTAGAACTGGTTTACGAGGGTGAACAAGAAGGCCCGATGATTGTGGCCCAGAGTCTGATTGGAAAAGCTATACGCTCGCAGTTTGTCAATTACTTTCCAGATCCTGACAAATTCAGAAAACAAAAAGATAAAAATCCATACAAAAAAATAACCGATTGGTTTGGTGATGGCAACACCGCTGATTTACTCAATGACATGCCGCAAGCTGAGTTTGAAAGTTTTCTGAAAAATATTCCCGGCCTTAAAGAATTGGTTGATGAATTTCATAAAGGACAAGATGCAGGCACTAAGTTATTTATGATGGAGTTTGCCCTGCATGGCATGGCTGAATTCAGTTTACTAAGCAAGGGCTTTTTAACACAGGGTCATCAATTCAAGGATATTTTAGGAGGTATGTTTACCATGCCTAAACCCGGGGCTGAGGATGAAGAGAATTTTGATGATGAAGATGACAAGCGTTAAATAAGAATAACACATTACTGTCCGACTAAAATTGATGAACCCTATGTAAAACTTGATTTTCTTGATTCTACTATCTCTCTCCTTTGGAGAGAGGTGGGAGTGAGGCCAATCAGAGAAGCATCAAGAAAATCAAGTGTCTACGAGTCAGTCTATTTTTTAGTCGGACAATACTGTAAGAATAAACTAAAAATACTTCAAGCTGATCTGGTCATGTTTAAACTGCAAGAAGCACAAACGTACGATCCGCAGGAGATAAAAAGTCTCAAGAAGTTAGTTTCACGCGGGGAGGGTTTGCAACTTGAGTTTAAACGCAAGGCCAATCATCCCCTTGAAATTGTAAAAGAATTTATTGCTTTTGCCAATACACAAGGTGGCTCTTTACTGCTTGGTGTTGAGGATGATGGTGTAATCTATGGTGTGAAGCACGCGGAAGGTGACGTGCACGCCATAGCAGAGGCGCTTAAGTTTTGCAAACCTGTTTTAGAGATCAACCAGACTTTTATCAATCTATCCGACAGCC
The DNA here is from genome assembly GCF_057350905.1 of Chryseotalea sp. Classification (NCBI taxonomy): domain Bacteria; kingdom Pseudomonadati; phylum Bacteroidota; class Cytophagia; order Cytophagales; family Chryseotaleaceae; genus Chryseotalea; species Chryseotalea sp. Next base: position 94,666 of record NZ_JBMRCF010000011.1, read on the forward strand.
GTATTGTTATTCGATTTGATATTTCTGAAAGCAAACAAAAACCTCACTACCTGAAGTGCAATGAGGAATCAATTGCTTATGTAAGGGTAATTGATAAGTGCATGAAGGCCAGTAGTCAGATGTGCGAAGTATTAAAGCGCGGACAAAAGGCTACTGGCATTAAATTTACCTATGGCGATCAGGAGAAGCTACTGATGCAATACCTGGAAGTACATCACAAAATCACCTTGAAAGAGTGTGCCAAGCTTCTAAAAATTAATAATTGGAAAGCCTCACGTAAACTCGTACTACTTACACTGGGCGATGTCTTGCAAATAATCCCTACCGACAAGGGTGATTTGTATATGCGCAAGTAAAATCAACCTTCGTTCAATGCCCAGTTGTATTCGTAATACTCAATCTTAAAATCCCCTGGAATTTTTACTTTTCTATATTGGTTAATCCAGTCGATAGCAGAGCCCATTTGCGTAAAGTCACCTTTATACCAATCAAAAATTTTAGACAAGGCCACTTTCTTACCTGCATTTTCCACACGAAGCCACTCATTATTGTTTAAGGCCAAGGTGGTCCTTTCGTTTAATTGTTGCTCTAATTTATCAGGCTGAATAGCGAAACTTGCCAAAGGTGGGCAACTTTTGGCGGCACAGGCCAATACAAAATGGAAACGGCCGTCCTTATAAGGAAGTATAAGCTTTTTAATTTCCAACGCGTTTAATGATAACTCCTCCCCTGCTACCTCGTGTTTCACCTTATCGAAGAACCCACTTTTGTCCAAAGGTGATTTTAAAGGGTAATATTCAGCTACCCAATAGATAACGATGAGGTTGTAGGCATTTACGTAAAAGGCCTTTTTCTCATCTTCACTAAAAGCACTCAGGTTCATCTGACCAATTTCTTTGTAGAGCGAAGTGATTTCAGATTTATCAGCAGCGATCGCCTTGTAGGCAACAGAACCGTTTTTTACATATTTTTTAAAGAAGGCATCTGCCTTGTTGGTAAACGCTTTGCTTGAATTGGCAAAACTACTTAACGTAGTCACTAATAAAAGTACTAACATGTAACTAATGCGCTTCATAATGCCTGGGTTTATGCTGTATGCTGTCAATAACTTAAAAATACCTGCTAAGATTCAGTACAGTCCGGATTCAATGGGTATTTGTCGCTGCCAAGACAAAACTTTATATCTCCCCAAAAAGCGAGGGATCTTTGTTTAACCAAATTTTAAAAGAAATAAACTAAAAAACTGTCATACTGCTGACAGGCGGTTAATATCTATAGGAATAAATTGCGAGTCATATAATTTTGAACTGACCTTGCTAAAAGAAGCACAATCATTTAGTGAACCATAAAACAACAATACGTATATTCATGTGCCTTAAACAACGACTTTAATTTCATCAACTCCAGTAGTTTGAATTGAAGCAAAGAAATCCAGTATGAGTAACATTGTCATTATCGGAAATGGAATAGCAGGTGTTACGGCCGCACGTCATATCAGAAAGCGTAGTAGCAATAACATTACCATCATTTCTTCTGAAACCGAACATTTTTTTTCACGCACTGCGCTCATGTACATTTACATGGGGCACATGAAATTTCAGAACACTAAACCTTACGAAGATTGGTTTTGGAAAAAAAATAAAATAGACCTCGTCTATGATCATGTTAATGCAGTCGATACACAAAATAGCACCTTACTTTGTCGTTCAGGCAAGAGAATCACTTATGACACATTGATACTAGCTACAGGCTCACAACCCAATAAGTTTGGTTGGCCTGGGCAGGATTTGCAAGGTGTGCAGGGGCTGTACAGCTATCAGGATTTGCAATTGATGGAACAGAACAGCAAGGGAATTAAAAAAGCAGTTATTGTGGGTGGTGGTTTGATTGGCATTGAAATGGCTGAGATGTTGCTTTCCAGAAATATTGAGGTGACTTTTCTGGTACGGGAGAAGGAATTCTGGAGCAATGTACTCCCTGTACAAGAAGCAAAGCTGATATCAGATCATGTGCGCAGCCACCATGTAGATTTAAGACTTGAAACTGAACTTCTCAGTATTCAGGATAATGGTGAAGGTAAAGTAAAAAGCATTATTACTTCGAAAAATGAAAATATAGACTGCCAACTAGTCGGTTTAACCGTGGGTGTTTCACCGTCTATTGGCTTCCTAAAAGAGTCAGGTATTAAAACCAACCGAGGTATACTCGTGAATGAATTTCTGCAAACCAATATTGACAATGTATATGCAATTGGCGATTGTGTTGAACGCACCTATGAATTGAGCGGGAGAAGAAACATAGAACAGGTCTGGTACACAGGTCGGATGATGGGCGAAGTAGTGGCTCAAACCATTTGTGGATCACCAACAAAATATGAACCTGGGCCATGGTTTAACTCAGCGAAGTTCTTCGACATAGAATATCAGACCTATGGGAATGTAGGCCCTCAACTAAAAGCTAACGAGTCAGAATTTTATTGGGAACATAGCAGTAAAAAGAAAGCCATGCACTTTATCTGGGACACCTCCAGTAAAGCATTTATTGGCATCAATTCATTTGGCATACGACTCAGGCATGAAAAGTTTGACCAATGGCTTCGCGAAAAGCAAAGTATTTCTTACGTGCTTGAACATTTGGCAGAAGCTAATTTCGATCCTGAATTTTTCCGCAGACATGAATCTGAAATTACTCAGGCTTTTGAGAAACAGTTCCCTCACTTAATTTCTTTATCTTTAAAATAAGCAGCTATGCAATTGGCTAGAATACTTGGTCTGAATCTCTTTTTAGCAGCACTGTTCCTTTTCCTCAGTTTACTGTTTTTTTCAGATTATACCTTAACAAAAGAAATTTTTGAATCAAAGGTTAAGCAGGAACATCAGCAACGATTACTGCCTGCCTTTGACAAAAAATTCGATAAGTCTTATCCAAATACCTTTGTCTTTGCGAATGACATTAAAAAAACTATTGAAGACCTTAATACAGAAGCCAGGAATCAACAACAGTGGGATCAGGTTATTTATGATGACTATGCGGGTACACTGACCAAGGCATCAACACAGGGAATTATAGTTGAGCATACTTTACTTTTGTTCATATTGATTTTTGGAGGAGGGGCCTTAGGTGCTTTACTTTTTATACTACCCAAAATAAGCATTGAAGTACCGGGCATCAAGAACAACAATATCTTCCATCATGCCCTGAATAACCGTGGATGGATAGGCATACTCCTGGGCACATTGCTGATTACATTCTATATTTTACTGTACTTCTATGATGCTTACGTTACCAACTGGATCATTTTAGTAGAGCCGCTAAAAAAACTAATCAATCCCAATGGTGATTCAAGCCAATGGTTTTTATATGGTTTCTTATACACCTTTGCTGTGATTGTTATGGGCATTCGCATGCTCATTAAATACCGTCACTCAAACTATCAGATGGTACGAACAGCATCTGTCATGTTTTTTCAATTGGCCATTGCCTTTCTGCTTCCCGAAATTTTAGTAAGACTTAACCAACCTTATTTCGATTTCAAAAATATGTGGCCCCTGGATTATGATTTCTTTGACGCCTGGCACGTTAACATGCTTACACAATCAGGCGGAAGTGTAGGTTTATTTATGTTCGTATGGGGTATAACATTATTTGTTGTTGGCGTGCCTGTCTTTGTGTATTTATTCGGTAAGCGCTGGTATTGTAGTTGGGTATGTGGTTGTGGTGGCTTGGCAGAAACAGCAGGCGATTCTTTCAGGCAACTCTCAGACAAATCACTAAAAGCATGGAAAGTAGAACGCTGGCTTATTCACGCTGTACTCATCTTTGCAGTGGTAATGACCGGAGCGGTACTCTACAATTTTATCACCGGCACAAATAGTATTTTTGGTATCGATACCTATACTTATTTGAGAAAGCCTTATGGTTTTTTTGTAGGCGCCATTTTTTCTGGTGTTGTAGGCACAGGCTTTTATCCATTAATGGGCAACCGTGTGTGGTGTCGTTTCGGCTGTCCCTTGGCTGCCTACCTTGGTTTTGTTCAACGCTTTAAGTCGCGTTTTCGGATTACTACCAACGGTGGTCAATGTATTTCCTGTGGCAATTGCTCAACCTATTGCGAAATGGGCATTGATGTTCGCTGGTATGCACAACGTGGGCAAAATATTGTAAGAAGCTCTTGTGTAGGTTGTGGTGTTTGCTCATCGGTTTGTCCAAGAGGTGTATTGAACCTTGAAGTAAAAGAAGAAGAAGGCAGATTTGGGAAACCTATTCTTATTGGTAATAAAGGTATTACGTTACAAGAGTAAGATATTTTAGTCATGTAGGCGACATTTATCCATTCTTCTTACCTAAAAGAAAGAATCTAAGCTTAGATTATTGTTTTTAGGTATGCTCAATAAAATACGCAAAAAGAATTTTAAAAAGTCCTCCAACCATCGTCTGATCTTCATTCTCTTTGGGGCCTTCATAATTCTGATTATCTACTTTCTAACCAATGCATACTATCAGATGCTTGGCCAATATAAAGAGGAGGTGCTGGCTAAATTAAAAGCAGTTACGAGTACTGGAGCCTTAATGATCAATGGCGAATTGCACGCTCAATTGTCCAATAACTATATGGCTAAAGATAGTATTACAGATAATTCACAAGACCCACTTTATTACAGACTCCATAAATCCTTATTGGCTATTAAAACATCCAATCAACTTAGCTCTGATGTATATACCATTGTTTATTATGAGCCCGATAGTACCTTCCACTTTATTGGCACATCAGCCGAAAGTCCTTACTTCAGGCATACCTATAAAAACTATCCCAAAGATTTGATCACAAATTATAGTAAGGGGGGAACACTTGATATCTACGAAGATGAGAATGGCATATGGCTTTCTGCATTTGCTCCTATAAGAAATAGCAAAGGTCAGGTTGTTGCGCTACTTGAAGCAGACGAACATTTCGAAGTTTTTCTTGGAAAAGCCAGGGAAGAATTGATACAAAACATTTTATTCTCATTGCTTATAACGCTTCCGTTCTCCATTGTTCTATTTGGATATGTTGCAAACTCCTTAAATAGAATAAAAGACATCCAAGTACAATTAGAAAATCAGAATGAAGAAATTAAATCGCAGAATGAAGAAATCAGATCCCAAAGTGAACAGATTGACCGATATAATTATGAACTAAACGAAAAAATAAAAGAGAGAACAGCTGCCCTCGCTAAAAGTCATCAGCAACTCAGTAATTTTTTATATCATTCTTCTCATGATGTACAAGCTCCTGTTGCTACTTTAAAAGGAATTCTTAGACTAGCCAGGCTTGATCAGAAAGATGAAAGAAGTAATCAATACTTCGAGATGATACAAGAAACAGTAAGTTATCTTGAAGATATGACCAAAACTATTCAGCTTGTTTATGAAATTAAATCAAGGGAATTAATTATTGAAAAAGTAAATGTTAAAACGTTTTTTGAAACGAATATAAAGACTCTTTTTAAAAGCGATGACGAGGTGGAGGTGAATATCTCCGGAGATAATGATGCTTTTATTAACACTGATCTTGACTTACTCAAAACAACTATAAAAGAATTAACCCGCAATTCTGTTCAATATCATAACAAAAAAGAGAAATGCCTCTTGCAGTACCATATATCAAAAAATAACCAATGGCTACAGCTAGAGATTGAGGATAATGGTGATGGCATTGATACCGAAAAGCAAGCTAATCTATTTAGTTTATTTAACAGAGGTCACGAAAAATCAACAGGTACTGGTTTAGGACTTTATATTGCCAAAACCTGTGTAGAACGCTTGCAGGGAAATATCTCATTTGTGCCCAGGACTGAGAAAGGCACAAAATTTTTATTACGTTTGCCACTATAAAATGAATAAGATAGTTCGCGTAATTATACCTGCCTTTAACGAGGAGAATGGTGTTGGTCAGGTTGTAAATGAAATCCCCAAACAGCTTGTCGCTGAAATTATTGTTGTCAACAACAACTCCAATGATAAGACCAGTGAAGTAGCGCAAGCCGCAGGTGCCACTGTACTGGATGAACCCAAAGCAGGATACGGCAGAGCTTGTCTGAAGGGAATGGACTACCTCACAAAGATTCAAGGTAGAACAGATATTGTTGTTTTTCTGGATGCTGATCACTCCGACTATCCTGAAGAAATGATCATGCTCATTCAACCTATTCTTGACAACAAAGCAGACCTTGTTATCGGATCGCGCGCCCTGGGTAACAAAGAGCGAGGCTCTATGACGCCACAACAGATTTTTGGCAACTGGCTGGCTACGCGTTTACTAAAATTGTTCTATAATGTAACCTTTACAGATCTAGGTCCTTTTCGTGCAATTCGCTATGATAAATTATTGGCACTTAAGATGCAAGACAAAACTTACGGCTGGACCGTAGAAATGCAGGTGAAAGCGGCTAAACAAAAAATGCGTTGCGCTGAACTTCCCGTTCGCTACAGGAAAAGAATTGGTTACTCTAAAGTATCGGGTACAGTAAAGGGTACTGTTTTGGCAGGTTACAAGATTATTACTACTATCTTTAAATACATCTAAAATTACGACCTTTGTGCCGGAGGCGATCTGTTGCTGATTCTGATTTATGTATATAGTAATTATAATCCTATACGCTTTATCACTACTCTACATATTTCTGTTTAGTATCAGTCAGTTGCATCTTACCTGGATTTACCTGAAACATAAAAAGAAGATAGTCTCAGTTACTTGGTCGGAAAATTTTATTCCGCACGTAACGGTTCAGCTTCCTGTATACAATGAAAAGTATGTCGTGGACCGTTTACTACAAGCAGTAAGTGAATTAGATTACCCCAAGGAAAAACTTGAGGTTCAGGTACTCGATGATTCTACTGATGAAACAACATCAATCATTAAAGAGAAAATCGAACCACTTCAGAAGCAAGGACTGGATATCACCCTTATCCATCGTGAAAACAGAAAGGGATTTAAAGCTGGCGCTTTAGCATATGCCACTACCAAAGCGAAAGGCGAGTTTATTGCCATTTTTGATGCGGACTTTATTCCGCAGCAAGATTTTCTACACAAAACTATCCCCTACTTCACCAATAATAAAATTGGTGTAGTGCAAACCCGTTGGGGACATCTGAATAAAAATTATTCTTTACTTACCCAATTACAAGCCTTCGGCCTTGATGCTCATTTTTCTATTGAACAAAGTGCACGTAACCGGGTAGGGAGTTTTATTAATTTTAATGGCACTTGTGGTGTTTGGCGAAAACAAACTATACTCGATGCCGGTGGTTGGCATGAAGATACATTAACAGAAGATCTTGACCTAAGCTACAGGGCACAATTGAAAGGTTGGCAATTTTTATATGTTGAAGATGTGAGTACACCTGGTGAACTACCTGTTATAATGCCTGCCATCAAATCGCAGCAGTACCGCTGGAATAAGGGGGGAGCAGAAACAGCCAGAAAAAATTTTATGAAGGTACTTCTGTCAAAGCAATCATTTGTTACCAAGCTCCATGCCTTCTTTCACTTATTCAATAGTTCAGTTTTCAGTACCTTATTAATTGCTGCCGTTTTAAGCGTGCCCATGCTTTTTATAAAAAATCAACATCCTGAATTAAGCTGGCTATTCCACACTGGTATTGTATTTATTCTAGGTTTCTTTTCAATAGCTGCTTTTTACTGGGTGTCAACCCAACAGTTTTCTAAAAACTATAAATCCTCTTTCTTCAAACTATTCCCTCCATTTTTAATTATCTCCATGGGCTTATCATTACACAATGGACTAGCAGTGATTGAAGGCTTGATAGGTCGTAAAACACCTTTTATTAGAACACCCAAGTTTAACATTACTAAAAGGGAGGACGGCTGGGTTGGAAATGTTTATTTACTTACTTCCTTGAATTACGTGACCATATTGGAAGGGATCTTGTGTCTCTATTTTATCTATGGATGTTATGTAGGCATCCAACTTAAAGATTCGGGCTTACTCTTCTTTCATATTATGCTGGCACTCGGCTTTGGTTCAATATTTATATATTCAATCAAGCCATTATTCACTCGTAAAATTAATGTTGGATGAAGGAAAGAAAATGGTCACTCATTACTCTCACCCTTCTTGTAAGCACTTGCTACATCCTACTCACTTATTTTACCAAGCGACACGAAAGCATTCAATTGCTTTCACTTTATGCAATCGTATTCTCCGCCTACCTGTACATCAACTTAAAAGCAAAAGAAGAAGACACACCGTACTACATTTGGCTAAGCATATTCATTAACCTAATCATATTGTTCGCTGTGCCATCACTTTCTGACGACTTCTACCGCTTTCTTTGGGACGGGCGACTCATGCATGCTGGCATTCATCCTTTTGCAGCGACTCCGTCCTATTACGCACAACATAATTTTCAAGTTGAAGGGTTGACCTCTGATTTGTATAATGCTTTAAACTCTAAAGAATACTTTACTATCTATCCTCCTGTTGCTCAGGGCATTTTCTGGACGGCCACTTTTTTAAGTGAATCTGTTTATGGTAGTTTGTTGGTGATGAAGGTGTTGATCTTAGTATCGCAAATCGTTTCTATTATTTTGATTCAAAAAATTTTACAGCAAGTAAAATTACCCGGTAAGTATGTTTTATTGTATTGCCTTAATCCCTTAGTCATTCTTGAATTAACAGGCAACGTGCATTTTGAAGCATTTGTTGTTGTCTTTTTATTAGCCTCATTTTATTATCTGCAAAAAAATAATCTCACGCTATCTGCACTATATTTCTCACTGGCTATCTGTACCAAGCTTTTACCATTGTTATTTCTTCCCTCCTTGCTTTTCTATATCGGATGGAAAAAATCAATCCGATATTACCTTATTGTTGGCCTTGCTTGTGTATTACTTTTTATTCCCTTGTTAAATCATGAAATCATAACAGGCTTATCAACAAGCCTGGCTTACTACTTTAAGAAATTTGAATTTAACGCCAGCATTTATTACCTCGTCAGAGAATTCGGTTATTGGCAATACGGATATAACATTATTCAGACAGTTGGTTGGAAGTTAGGACTTATTAGTGCCATACTCATTTGTTGTCTTACATTCTATCGATTAATGGTTCGGCAAAAAAACACCTCCATCAATTTGATTTTTACAGACTGGTCAATTGTTCTTTTGATTTACTTACTTTTCACTACCACTGTTCATCCCTGGTATATTGTACCACTCCTTGCCTTTTCGGTTTTCACGCAGTTAAAATTTCCGATAGTCTGGTCATTTTTCATTTTCCTCACCTATGCAGGCTATACAGAAAATTCATTTCTTGAAAACTACTGGGTAACAGCCTTAGAGTATATAGTAGTAATTACCGTTGCACTAATCGAACTTATACCTCGATTTAAGCCATCCTCAGCTAAGCAACTCACGCACAATCTCCAGTGACCTGAGATCACCAAAAGAATCGACATGCGAAGCGTAAAACCTGATGATGGATTCTAATGCCAGCCTGCGTTGTTGATAATGTAAGGTGAGTTGTGTTGTATACTCAGCCGTAAGCAAGGCACTCAAGGTATCATCTTGCGTGGTGTGCACAAGACTATCAATCAATACTTCATCAGATCTGTTAGCACCAAAACCCAGGTATCGACTTAGTTTTAGTAAAAAAATAAGGTGAAAGTTTTCAATGTTAGTGGTCAGGTGATCTAAGGTGATGAAGGAATTTTGAATGAACTCAAATACCTCTTGTGGATGGCTTTCATCTTTCAGGCACTTGTTAAGCACTTCACTCAGAAACATGGCAATGCTCGACTTACGGATATCCGTTGAAAAACTTTGATAGGCGTAAATGCATTTTAACTCTTTAATTCTTGCGATCTGCTGATTAGGTTTATGATACACCACCAAATCAAGCAAAGTAAGTGGTTGGTATAAGGCCATCCTCGCAGACTTTTGCGATCGTACATTATTAACAATGTAGGCATGCGTACCGAAACTCTCTGTGAAAATGGTAACGATAATAGAGGTTTCTTTAAAACGTGTAAATCTCAATACCAAACCTCTGGTTTTCTGTAGCATGCGTTATTTGTCAATCAAGCACCACTAATTTACCAGCAAAACTTTCGCTGCCATCAGGCAATACACAAATCAATACATACACACCAGTAGTTACACGTTTGCCAGTATGGTCTGCAAGATTCCAGGACGCAGCTCCACCGTTGCCCTGCACCTGATTTATGAGTTTTCCGCTCACATCAACAATTTTTATGACTGCATTTTCCATTAAGTTACTGATACCAATCAAGCCGTTGAAAGATGGTGTTACAGGATTGGGGAAAATCTTTACCCTTTCAAAATCAAATAGAGGTTCCGTTGCGTCTGATCGGAAGGATACCAATCCCTTATCCGTGGTAACAAATAACTCACCACTTTGCTCATTCAGTTCCAGATCATTAATAATGTTGGATGGCAGAGGTGAATTTTCTGTAGTGAAATTATAAATCGCTTCCTCTCCTGCATCACTGAATAGCCAAAGGCCTCGTTCGGTTCCTATCCATTTTCTATTGCCCGCATCAACCTCTATGGCCGTGATTTTTTCTTCACTTAACAAGAATCGCCCTTCCACAATCGGCTTAATACCATCTTCACTATAAAAAGTATAATAGGCCACACCCCTTGCTGTACCAATCCACACATAATCATTTTTATCTACTGCAATAGATAACACTTCTCTACTAGGCAATAAGCCTCCACCAGGTTGGTCAGACAGGATTCGTAAATCAGTGCCGTCATTTTTTACAATGCGCACGCCTCCTCCGCCTGCTTGTCCTAATAACATCCAAACATTACCTGAGCCGTCAAGCTCCATACCTATCGGGTAGCGTCCGGCTAAAGTTGGTGAGGCGAAGGATGAAATGGTATTATCCGATTTCAAAAGATGTAAGGATGAAACAGTATTGTAGGTACTTACCCATAATCCTTCCGTTGCGTTTTGTATTGCAGTGATCCTTGGCAAAGGATAATCATTGACACTGAAAAGTGTCGACCCACCCTCAGCACTGATTTTTTCTAATCCCTCAGAAAATGATGCCACATATAGTTCACCACTATTGCCAACTTCTGCATCCGTTATAAAATCAACAGTAGTATTGCGTGTACCCCACAATCCATCTTTAAAAATACTGATCTCTTTAATCGAGTTGCCTGGCAAGAATTGCTTCGTATAGCCTCCATGCAGAGCCAGCATTTCATTGTTGATTCCCTTCGTTCTGAAAGTAAAGGGTGAAGCAGGCCCGTTCGGAACAGTTAATTGCCAATCATTGCCTTGTTGTCTCAAAAGACCACTGCGTAAGTCTGCGAGCCATATTTCGTTGCTGATCAATAGGGCATCTGACAAGGAAACAAACTGGTCGTTTATTTTTTCTTCAACATTTACAAGATCTTGTGTGGACAATAAACGATTTTGATTACCGTAAAATAAAGTATGGGCACTCACATTGAACAGGGTGTAGTTGCTCAAGACAGGAAGTGCAGTCAGGCTTTGCCAGGCAGTGCCATTGAACTTATAAATTCCCTTTGCATCTATACCCACCACTACCTTATTGGCGATCACTTCAATTTTCTTCACATCACTATTAAAATCGCCAGTCTCATAGCGTTGCCATTGATTAAAGTCGAGCAAATTATTATTCAGCTTTCCTTTCAAAACGCCTTTAGTGGTGGCGAGGTAAATACTGTCGTTCAATAAGACAGACTGATTAATCGCCAATGCCTGCCCACCAGGCCCCAGGTTGCGCCATGTTTCGCGCACTTCATTTCTATTCAAATCAAAAACTACCACTCCATAGGCTGTGCTAAGGTATGCGTTGGCGCCTGCTACCAAAATATGCCGGATGGCAGAAGCTACAGTAACATCTGAAGGATTGATCAGTCGACTGTAGCTGAGCGTTTGTGTATCCGTAATAAAATCAAGTGCTCCGTTTTCATAACCCACAATAAGCTGATGGTGCTGATCATCGTAAGCCATTGTGCTTATACCATTGCTTGAAAGTGCATTTAAATTGGAATAGACTGAAAAATTCTGATCTGTCAGATCTAATTGAAGTATGGCATTTGCTGATGCTGCAAATACTTTCGAGTCTACACCCGCTAAAAATGCAACGGAATTAAAAGAGAGATGCTCCCGCCAGGTGCCAAGGGGTATATCCTTTTGTGCGCGTAACGGATTGTTCGCAATAACAAAAAATAAAATAATCAGAACACAAAATCTCATCATCGGCTAAATGTCTTCTTTCTAATTTCAATTTTCTAGTATATGTTATTTTCTGTTCTTCATGCCTTCAACAAAAGCTGTTCGACTTCTTGCTTCATAAATGTTCTTCTCACCCACCACTACTTGTCGTTCATCATCATTTAAACGATAACTATACGAAGCCAATTCACCGGTTTGGGCACAGATAGCATGTACTTTCGTGACAAACTCTGCCACCGCCATCAAGAAAGGCATAGGGCCGAAAGGCTTACCTTCAAAATCCATGTCAAGGCCTGCTACGATTACTCGCTTACCACTATTAGCCAGTTTGTTACAAACCTCTACGATGGCTTCATCAAAAAATTGTGCTTCATCAATGCCCACCACGTCACAATCGCCTGCCAGTAGCAAAATATCATTGGCAAAATTTACTGTTGTTGATCTGATGGAATTTTGGTTGTGCGAAACCACATCTGTATTGTGGTAGCGATTATCGGTTACGGGTTTAAAAATCTCAACATGTTGTTTAGCAATCAGTGCGCGGTTAAGCCTGCGGATAAGCTCTTCGGTTTTACCCGAAAACATGCAACCACAGACTACTTCGATCCAGCCGGCATGCTGCTTCTTTCTTCCTAAATGAGGTTCAATAAACATGTGGTAAAGGTAAAAATTTCAAGATTCCGGCTCGGGAGAATTATATCAAAAGCCTTATTTCGAGTAAGTAATGTGCGGCAATTGGCTCTCTTTAGGCACAGCCAGCATAATATCTCCTTTCACAATCAGCTGACAGCTCAGGCGTTCATCGTTATTCAGCTGGTGTAGCTCCCTGTATTTGCGCTCCGCATGCGACAAGGGACTCAGTTGATCCATTCCTTCAATTATCTGAACTTTGCATGTAGTGCAACGGCCCCTCCCCCCACAGGCGTGCATCCAGTCGAGCCCGTGCTCCAACAAACAGTGTAAAAGAGATCGGCTGCAAGACGATAAATCCACCACTTTTTCGTTTAAATTTTTAATGATGACTTTAGCCATAAAATACATATTTTACTGAAAGCAGTTAACTTTGATTATTCTTACACCATGGAAGACAAAATCAGTCAGCAAGCCATCAGTAGTTACAGTCAGGTATATACACGCAAGATACTAGACCGTTTCTACGCCCAAAAGCAGTTTATTGGAGGTCAGGAGATTCTGACACTTTCTGAAGTGGAGCAAATTAACCTTTTTGTTGTTCAATCACTTTTTAAGACCTGGAAAAGTGAAATGCAGAAGTCGAGAAGCGTTTTTTTTGACTATGAAGCGGAAGCGGTCTTAGAGGCGCAACAAAATCTGATGAATGTACTGTCGCGCCATATTCATGTAAAACGTGAGCATCTGGAGCCGCTGGTTTTACAATCGGTTATCAAAACATTAAATGATGTACTCAATCCCTACGATTTTTTCTCCAAATTGATTACCAGCAATAATAACGAACTATACCTGGAGACTTTTAAAGAAGAATTAAAATACCTGAAACTTAATAAAGCGCCCCTGCTTCGCTTATCTCAAATTTTGCAGGAACAGAAAATAGAAACCATTTCAGGTAATGAAGCTTTTGGCATTCTGGATAAGATCTTAGAAGACTTAAATTTTACACCCGAGGATATTGAGCCGCTGTTGCAACTACTCAGCAAAGTAGAGCCAGTAACCATGGAGGACTTCTATGAGAAAAAAACCAAGCCTCAGCCCCAAGTCAAAACAGCTGAAGTGCATAAAGAGGTAAGTCAAACAACAAAAGAATTCAAGACCCTCGCTGATGATTTCCAGAAGATTAATGTGATACGCGAAAGTCTCACCATTAACCAGAAATTTATGTTTACCAAAGCCTTGTTCGGTGGGGACTTTGAGCAATTCAGTGAAACAATTAATCACTTAGATAAACAAAGCTCTTTCGAAGCGGCTATGCAATACCTGGAAGAATATCTTGCCAAGTGGGATCAGGAGAGTGAGGAGTTTCATGAGTTTATGGAGCTGATTGAAAAACGCTTTAACTAGATTATATAAATATGCGCCCTGCCCTCTTATTATTCCTGGCTACCGTTATTGTTGCAACGGCTCAGGCACAAGAAATTGTGATGTACAAGACTTTTGGTGGTGTGCGCTTTGAGCGCGATTCCCTGGTGATAAGCCCACGCCAGGTGCAATCTATTCTTTGGGAAGATGCACTCGCCTCTGAAAAATTCAGGAAGGCCAGGGTTAATTCTTCAGTTGCTGCTTTACTCGGCTTTGCAGGTGGTGTGCTCATTGGTATACCTGTTGGCACGGCACTTATCGGTGGTGGTGATCCCGAATGGGGTTTGGCACTCGGTGGTGCGGCTTTAATTGGTGTCAGCATTCCTTTTAACAGAGCTTTTCAACGCAATGCCCAGGATGCACTTGACAGCTACAACCAAAAGAAAAGCGCCAGAAGAAATTTTTATCCAGAACTCTTTTGGTCAGGAAGTCAGGTTGGGCTTCGCTTGAAGATATAAATTCTTTAACAAAAAAATATTCTCTAAAAAGCAGCATTCGAACTTGGGTTTTTATACATTTAGTAAACCAAGTCTGCGCACGGTATGGCGAAAGCTAAAAAGGAGAAGAAAATTTTTGTACTCGATACATCAGTCATTTTATACGAACACAACTCCATCCTCAATTTTGATGAACACGACATCGGCATACCGATAACCGTTTTAGAGGAACTTGACAATTTCAAGAAGGGAAACGACACTAAAAATTTTGAAGCACGCGAGTTCATTCGCTTGATTGATAAGCTGGCTAAAGATCAAAGTCTGGGTCAGTGGAACCCCATCAATGGTAAAGGCAAAGGGAACTTTAAAGTATTAATGGATACTAAAAGTTCTGTTGATGCCAATAAGGTTTTCAATGAGCATAAAGCAGATCATCATATCCTGAATTCTGCCCTACAACTCCAGCAAGAAGAGAAGGGCAAGAAGGTAATACTTGTTTCCAAAGACATCAATTTAAGGCTGAAGGCCAAATCGCTGGGACTTACCGCAGAAGATTATACAACAGGTAAGGTTCAGAACATTTCATCACTCCATGCCGGTAAGTCAGTTATTGAAAATGTAGACTCCGACATGATCAATCTCCTTTACGAGAAAGGTTATGTAGAACCAAAGGAACTGCTTGGCGACACCTCCACGTTAAAAAATAACTATTACATATTGAGAAGCGGCAAGAAGTCAGCTTTAGCTTACTTCAATCCTTTTAACGGCATGTTGGAGCATGTAGAGAAGCGAACCATTTTCGGCATTAAACCCAGAAATGCAGAGCAGGCTTTTGCCATCCATGCCTTGATGAAACCGGAGATCAGGCTCGTATCCATTCAGGGCATAGCGGGTACAGGTAAAACATTGATTGCCCTGGCCGCTGCCTTAGAACAGAAACGTGACTACAAACAAATATTCCTCGCAAGACCCATTGTGCCTTTGAGCAACAAAGACATTGGTTATTTACCCGGGGACATTAAATCTAAGCTTAACCCATACATGGAACCACTATGGGATAATTTGAAGTTTATCCAGAATCAGTATAACGAAACTGATAAAGAATACACGAAGATTACAGAGCTTGTTAACCAGGAAAAATTATTGATCCAGCCCCTCGCTTATATACGCGGCCGAAGCTTATCTAATATTTTCTTTATTGTGGACGAAGCTCAGAACCTTACACCTCATGAAGTGAAAACCATTATTACACGCGCTGGTGAAGGCACTAAAATTATTTTTACAGGAGATATTTATCAGATTGATACACCTTACCTGGATTCGCAAAGCAACGGATTGTCTACGCTCATCGATCGTTTAAAAGATCATGAGTTATATGCGCACGTAACCCTTGAAAAAGGTGAACGCTCAGAGTTGGCTAATTTAGCTAACGAATTGCTGTAAGATTTTCGCTGCCCTCGGTCTGTGTCCTCACAGACCGAAATATTTCCACCAAACTTGTTGAGTCAAAATAGTATAACAACGCTGGTCTGTGAGGACATAGACCAGGGAGACTTCACTCTCAAAGTGAGACAATCCGATCAAAAATATTCGTTTTTAACCAAATTTAGCCCTGGTCTGCACTTTGCTTTACTCGTGTAGATAAAGTAAGAGGCGTATGTTAATGAAATTCATTCTTGAAAGATTACCATTAAAGTACCAGGTTCAGTACATAAAAAATAAGGCTGTCTACCTGGGTATGCGTAGCAACAAAGACAGGCAATTCCATCTTTACATGCTGGGAAAACAAATAGCAGAGATTTTGTTTGAGGACGATGATGAGAATAAAAAACCCGAGAGCTTGGTTTGGCTCCCGGGTCTTCAACAATTAGAAAGTCATATTGAGAGGGAGTTTAAATCCTCTACTTTCAAATAATTACTTTTTCTTCAATGCTTTCAGCATGGTGTCGCCAATTTCGGCTGGTGACTCTACTACGTAAATACCACATTCGCGCATGATAGCCATTTTTGCTGCTGCTGTATCTTCAGCACCACCAATAATCGCACCTGCGTGACCCATGCGTCTGCCCGGAGGCGCTGTTTGGCCTGCAATAAAACCAACAACTGGTTTCTTATTGCCATTCTCTTTGATCCAACGTGCGGCTACTGGTTCGTAGTTTCCTCCAATCTCACCGATCATCACGATCGCTTCGGTTTCAGGATCATTCATCAACATTTCGACTGCATCTTTTGTGGGTGTTCCGATAATCGGATCGCCACCAATACCAATGGCTGTAGTAATACCCAGACCTGCTTTCACGATTTGGTCAGCGGCTTCATAGGTAAGTGTGCCTGATTTGGAAACAATGCCGATGGTTCCTTTTTTGAAAACAAACCCAGGCATAATACCCACTTTTGCCTCCCCTGGCGTAATAACACCCGGGCAGTTAGGGCCTATCAATGTTACATTTTTACTCTTGATATATTTTTTAGCCAACATCATATCCTTTACAGGGATACCTTCGGTGATGGCAATAATTACTTTGATGCCTGCATCGGCAGCTTCCATAATGGCATCTGCAGCAAAAGCCGGGGGAACAAATATGATAGTTACATCAGCGCCAGTTTTGGTAACAGCATCTTTCACGGTGTCAAATACAGGCCTGCCTAAGTGCTCGGAACCACCTTTACCTGGGGTTACACCGCCAACTACATTTGTACCATATTCTATCATTTGACCGGCATGGAAAGTACCCTCAGAGCCGGTAAAACCCTGAACAATTACACGTGAATTTTTATTAACCAAAACGCTCATAGTGCTGATTTTAAGTGTCCACAAAAATAGGAGATTCTGTGGGCAGAGCAAGAAGGATGAAAATCAAAAAGGCTCCTTTCGGAGCCTTTTTATTGGAATTAATTTTGTTTCGGTTGTTTGAGATTCTTTCTGTACATGAACTCTTCAAATTCTGCTTCAAAAGAAGGCTCTAATGCTATTGCCTGCTTGTAGGCCGTTATGGCATCTACCAGTAAATTGTTCTTTTCGAAGAAATTAGCTAAAAAGTACTTATTGATAGCCGTTTCATCCAACACAGGACCAAGCTCAGTTAAATCTGACTTAACTTTATTATAGTCATCCGTTGAAAGCTTCTGTATCATTTTAACTGAAGAAGTCTGCTTAGGATCGTTCTTTGAACTTACGCGAACCATAATGGCATTCAGGTCTTTATCTGAAAGATTGGGTTCAGTAAGGTTGATTGTGTACGACTTAGCGTCTGTTTCGTATTTAGCCAACACATCTTCAAACATATTTTGAAGTTCGATTACGTATGGACCTTGTACTTTTTCAGATTCCCAGTTAATAATCACCTGATCGCCATAAACGCGTGAGAATTGATTCTCAGGTAAAAGCAGATCAATAGCGCCATCGCCAGTACCACGCGTACGGTGCACCGCTCCTGTAGCGCTTAGCCTGTTCTTTTTAGCTTCGGCAGAATTGCTGCTTAGGATGAAGTCTGTATACTTATTCATTACACTGGAACCAGTGCCAACATTTTTTGCTAAGTCTGCCACTTTATGGGTACCCTGGCTTTTCAACTCAAGCATTTTTCCTGTTGTGTGACGTAAACCCAAGTAAGCATTTGGCTCCAGTTTAATCTCATCTGTAGCCTTCAGTGTTGCACCGGTCTTAACTGGTTGCCAGGTATCACCTGTCTTTACCTCGTTGTTACCCTTATTAATCATTACCTGAAAGGCATAATCCTGCGCCATTGCAAAATGGCTGAAGACTGTCATGACAAGTAAGAGAGTCCATTGTTTGTTTTTCATGGTGTTGTTTTTATTGTTAGTCTTTGTGTCGTTTAATACTGATTTCCCTGCTAAGGGAACCCAACATGTTAAAATAACGGCCTAAATATTTCCCCAAATATAGTGTCCAAATCTGTTTTACAAGCGAATTATACAGCTCAAATCCTGTGCCAACCACCGCCAAAGCGCCCAAAGTTGCCGTTAAATTCAACTTTACGTGGAACCAATGGAAAAAATACACCATTAGCAATGACAAAATAATAATCTGAAACAACTGCATAATGATACTGAGTCCATCAAACCATAGGGGTATCTTTCGGGTGATATAAAAGAACAGGGCCACATTAAGCATACATACTACAAAGGCAATGGCATACTCAATCCAGTCTTGCGTTTCAGTGATGTAATCTTCATTAAGGATCATAGAAATAATGTTGGCGTGCACTACCAGCCCGTACATGTCTGGCCTGGACTTGCCTGCAAATTTTTTGTTGAGCGGGGTGAAAAATTTATCATCCCAGGAAGTGTCGTCAAAATTTTCACCCAGAAAACCCATCAGTACAATTTTATCTTTGATGAGCCCGGATACGAATTGATTGGTGTCTAGTGCCTGATACCAATCTAATGTGAAATAACGACCAGCATATTCTGAGGCACCATGCATATCAATAATGTTTCCTCTATAGTTAATTACTTCAACAGAATTATTTCTTTCGAGAAAACGCTGTGTTTTTATGGGGTCAAAAATCATGGCTGTACGCACGGAAAAGGCCAACTCTTCTTTGCCGTTTACTGTCATGCGCGGATTAAAACGTCTGCAGGATTTTAAATCTTCCTGATGCTCAGCATCTGTTTCCAAATTGGCATAACCCTCATACGCACCTGGCCTGAGAATTTCCATGGTATGTTCAAGGGAGTCAAAAATATCGATGTCACCACCATATCTGTTGTACAGCGAATCTGATTGTAATAGTTTGGTCACCATCACCACGTTGCCTGCATTGGCAATGGCCTCACCCAAAGGACGCTCGCGTAAAGTATCGTAAGCGATCGGGCAATTAATAGAATCAGTAAAGCCTTCGGGACAATTATAGAAAACATCTATCGCTATTACCTTAGGTTTAAACCTGCTGATGTTTCTGATCTGCTCCCCTACTTCTTCACTGGAAAGCAAGCCCGTGTTAATAATTAAGATGTTGGTATCAATTTCAGGATCTTCTCTCAGTTTGGAAAAAGTAATGTCTGTTAATTCTGTATCGCCCAAAGCCTGACCAATGGGGTCAAACACATCTAATACACCAAGTTGCAATATATTGGCAATACCATAGAGCACGGTAAAAACAAATGTTGAGCAGAGAATGACTTCCAGCCAAAAGTTTCTTACCTTTTTTTCTTCTGTCATAGAGAGAGGGTTTTAGTAAATTTAGAGATTTGCATCAAACCAGCATACTAAATTTGAAAAAGCGTTTAACTCTTCCGGAATTAACCAGTGGCATTTTAGCTGGCAACAGGGTTACACTCAGTAAGGCTATTACCTTGGTTGAAAGCGCCTTGCCTGAAGATGAAACCATGGCAGCCGATCTCATGGAAACATTATTGCCACATACAGGCAAAGCATTGCGAATCGGCATTACCGGAGTACCCGGTGTTGGTAAGAGTACTTTTATAGAAACCTTCGGCAACTATTTAACTTCAATTGATAAGAAGCTCGCTGTTTTAACCATAGACCCCAGCAGCCAGCTTACTCATGGTAGCATATTAGGAGACAAAACCAGAATGGAGACGCTTTCTAAAAATCCAAATGCCTACATCCGCCCCAGCGCTTCGGGTAGTACTTTGGGTGGTGTGGCTCATAAAACCCGCGAGGCTGCCTTGCTCTGTGAGGCCGCGGGTTTTGATGTTATCATTATAGAAACAGTAGGTACTGGTCAGTCAGAAACCGCAGTAAAAAACATGGTGGATTTTTTCCTCTTGCTGATGTTAGCGGGAGCTGGTGACGAACTGCAAGGCATTAAGAAAGGTATAATGGAAATGGCAGATGCTCTTGTAATTACCAAAGCAGATGGTGAGAATAAAAAGAAAGCCGCCATGGCTGTGGCCGACTATACGCATGCCTTACATTTATTTCAGGCACCAGCCAGTGGTTGGACAGCCAGGGTAATGACTTGTTCGGCTCAGGAAAATGAAGGCATCGCAGCAGTTTGGGATGCCATTCTGCAATATGAAACACATACAAAATTAAATGGTTACTTTTTGCAGAACAGAGAAGAACAAAATAAGACCTGGCTCTATGAATGCTTCAACCATTTATTGCAACAAGAAGTGAAAAGGTCACAAACACTTGGTAAACACATTAATGATCTGGAGCAAAAAGTTGAGTCCGGTGCGATGTCGGCCTACCAGGCCGCTAAAATCATGTTAGAAAATTTTAAGAAGATGTAGGCTTAGCTCCTTTAAAGGGACAATGCCTGCAACCATTCTTACAGCAATAGCCTCTTTTCAGATGATAGGCTTCTGTAAACACCATTAATCCATTCTCCCAATAGAACATGGGCATGTTAGTGTCATTCGGTTTGTTATTTTTATCTTTTTTGCTCACAATCAAAAACAAAGGTATGCCAAATTCAGCAGCTTCCGATTCACAACAAGAATCAGCACGCAGGGGAACTGAACCGGCATACCTGTTTATTTACTAATTAAATACAAATCCATTAGGCCCTCTGCCCGCTGCGAAGCTGTCAATAAAGCTACCATCAAGATTATAGCGGTATACTTCTCCATCGCTGGCAAAACCTTTAGCATCACCTATATAAATGATATTGGTGTTTTGATCTATGTCTAGTCCGTAAAAACCTGTCGCACTGGCTCTTGTAAATAATGGTTCAGCAGGTGCAACAGTGGCAGACGTTGCCAACTTATACACTGATTTTCCTGAATAATAGTAGAGCACATTTTTTGTTTTGTCAGTAACCAATTTTGCAGGAACATTACGATTGAGTTCAATTGTCTTCACTACTGCCTCAGTAGATGGATCTATCTGCACCAGGGCACCATTATTCTCCTGGTAATCACCTCCGCAAACTACCCAAAGTTTGTTTTGCGCATCCAGTACAAATTCTCCTGGCGATGAACCTACCTCTATTGTCTTCACAACGGCATCGGTTGTGGTACTGATTACCGAAATGGTATTGGTAAAATTATTCGATACAAAAATTTTATTACCTACAGCGATAACATGTTCAGCACCAAAGTCTGTTGTAATGGTTTTGGTTACACTATGTGTTGCCAAATCTACTACGGAAACACGGCCCGATTCTGAGAAACTTACCCATTCTGTTAAATAACCCTTGCCACTGGCTGCAGCAAAATACCTTGGCAGTTTAACATTGTTTATGGTATGGAGTGCCTCAAAAGTGTTGACGTTTACAATCTCAACTTTATTGTCGTTGTTCACCACAATGTAGGCTTCGTCACCCACCACAGTCATGGATTGAACAACATCGCCCAGAGCAAGACCATCATTGACAAGACCAAAGATATCTTCAGTGGTTGCTTTCGTGTTTGGATCAAAGAAGGAAACGGATCCGTCACCCGCCATAAAATTCCCTTCATTAATAACAAGCACACCATTATCAAAATCGCCCTTGGGGCCATTGTCGCTTTCATCGCAGCTTACAAATAAAAATAAGCTCGCTAGTAGTACTACAAAAAAATTCAAGTACGTTTTTTTCATTTTAATTGATTGTTTAAGTGTATAGAGATACTCATTGAAAAATTGCGACCCGGCATCGCATGCTTTGCAAAATTTTCATAGTAGAGGTTGAAAAGGTTATTCACCTGCACACGTGATGTCAGTAAAATTTTATTCCAATGCCATTCTTTAAAAAGTTCAGCATCCATGAGGAAGTAGGCATTCAAAGCTTGTCTTTTACTATTCTCGAGGGAAATAAAGCGCATACTGGTATAGTTATTACGCAGCATAATTGTCCATCCGGGATGGCTCGCACTTAGCATTAATCTACCTGAATGAATAGGCACATAGGGAAGCTGCTTACCAATGCTTGATCCATCTATGCCTTTTTCATTGATCGATTTTGTAAAACTGTACGAGAGTTTTGCGTTCAATTGGCTTTTACCCAGTTGTGTGTTTATTGCCAGATTACTTTCCAGACCATTAATATTTACTTCCTGAAGATTAATCGGAGCCCAGTTACTGTTTTCATTGGGTAGCCACACAATCATGTTTGTTGTATGTGTTTTGTAATAACTGATTTCAGCATCCAACTTCGTGTGCGCAATCTGTCTTGCCCAATTGATGCCTGCTTCAATTTGCCAGGCATCCTCTGCGTTAAGGTTTTGATTACCCACCGGCAACCAGTATCGGTCATTAAGTGTCGGAATTCGAAAGGCCCTTGCAGTTTGTCCACGCAAATTCACTTTGCTTACTTTTGTTTCATATAATTTTACTTCTGTTCCGAGAGAAGGAGCGAAAGGTGCATAGCGTGCATCGTAAAAGGTTTGACGCAAATTGATACTTAGTAACCACAGTGGATTGAGGCTATATCGGAGGGAGGTAAATGCATCAAAGCGACTTTCTTTTAAATCTTCCGGATAATTAGCTCCTGTTGCTTCATATTGTGTTGCACTTCCGCCCCAGCGCAAACTCATTTTTTCGCTTAACTGCTTATCTACATTAATCAAAGCTGCCCATTGATTGGTGCTGATCAGATTGCTTTCATCATCGGTATATTCCTGCTCATCACGAATGTGCGCTACTGTGGCACGCATAACACCCAATGCCGAAGCAAGATCATAGTGCAAGGCAAATCTCAGTTGCTTATTATCCAGTGTTTCGTTAGCACCAGTATTAGTTACAGTTGGTTGATTATGACGAAAGTTGTGTGCATAGATTCCTTCAATTGAAACCTGCTGTGTTTCATTTATCTTATAAGCTATTTGTTGTCGTACACCTTCATTTGATACCGCTGCGTTTTCCTGTTTCCGTGCATAGCCAACAGCGGGCGAGTTGTAGGGGAAATCATTTTCAATTTTAAAACCATAGAGGCTGGTAGCAAAATTCCATTTAGGATTGCCTCCATTAAATTTAATTCCGCTGGCCACACGTCCAAAACTACCCAGTTGCTGGTAGAACATGGTGTTAAATCCTTTGGAAAAAATGACAGTTTTACTTTTTAGTGATACACTCCCTCCTATGGCATCAGTGCCAACCAAGGCACTACCGGCTCCATATTGTATGAGTACTTCATCAAACAAAAACATGGGCACAATAGAAAAATCAGTTTGCCCGAGCGTGGGTGAGTTAACATTGATGCCATTCCAAAGCACTGCTGTTTGTGAAGCCGTTGTGCCCCTGAAGCTGATCGTGCTCAGTTGTTCGTTGCCATAATTTTTAAAATACATTGAAGCCTCATTCGCCAGAGTGCTTGCCAAAGTCTGCACTGTATTATCAAGGGACAATACATTCACTTTAGCACCTGTAGCATAAGGTGTTATGCGGATTCCGTAAATTTCTACAGGCGCGAGCACAGTTGTGTCGCTCTGTGCACGCAAATGCGCAGCACAAAGTACAAGCGTACAAAGCATACCCAATCGCAAAACCATCATCGTTTAGTTGCGACAGGTGGTAAACCAGAAAAGTCTGAAAGCAAAGCCTTCGAACACCCCTGACCTTTCACCCGAAAGTCAAAAAATTTATTAATGATTACGGCAGGTCTCCTGGCTCGCCTACTACTAACGCCTTCCCAAGTTGATGTTACCATCCACACAGTGGCTATGATTGTCAGTAGCATTTACCAGACTACAGATAGTCCGGTATTGGCTCACAGTTGCGGGGACAGCTTTCGTATTACACGAAATTCCCTTTTAATCTTCAGAGCCTGTAACAGGTTGAAGAACCGCGAATCGGCTGCAAATATAGAAAGCTGTTATTCAAAACAAAAAAGAAGTCAAATACTTTATAGTATTCTATGTGTAACAAGTTTTAATATTGCACATGCGTTTTTGTAGCCTGCTTATTATAACTCTAATGGTCGCTTCATGCGGCAACAAGAAAAACCAGAACAATACTTTTGTTATTGACTCTACTTACACAAAGTATGCTAAGGGTTTTCGTATCTCCCATAAAGAAAACATTACTCAGGTTGAGGTTATGAAACCTTATCAGGGATCAGCAGAGATTTTAACGTATTGGTTAATTGATGCTTCTGCAGAAATTCCTGCACATGAAAGTCATATCAAAATCATTAAAACTCCCACTAAAAGTATTGTCTGTACCTCCACCACGCACATTCCATTATTAGATTATCTCAATGAAAGTGCAGCATTGGTTGGTTTCCCTACAACGGATTATATCAGCTCTGAAAAAATGCGCATCAGGATTGACAGCGGCTATGTTACCGATCTGGGGGTTGATAAAGGACTTAACATTGAAAAGCTCGCCTCACTGTCACCTGATATGGTAATGGCTTATACCATGACTGGTGATTATGGGCAATTTAAAAGCATAGAGGACTTAGGAACACCAGTGGTTATGAATGCCGAATACCTGGAAGAACATCCGCTGGGCAGAGCAGAATGGATCAAGTACATGGCTCTTTTCTTCAATAAAAAAGCAATGGCTGACTCCATCTTTTCCGCTATTGAAGAAAACTATTTGCAGACTAAACAAAAAGTGGATGAACTTGCCCAGTCAAAACCAACAGTTATGAGTGGCATTGTATATGGCGATGCGTGGTTTATGCCTGCTGGTCAAAATTATGCTGCTAAACTTTTGCGTGATGCTGGCTTCCGTTATTTGTGGAGCGATGATTCCACCACTGGCTATCTGCAATTACCTTTCGAGCTTGTCTATGATAAAGCCAACCAGGCAGATTACTGGATTGGCGTTGGTTCTTTTAAAACCCTGAAAGAAATAGAAACAAGCGATAAGCGTTATGCAAAATTCAATGCTTATCAACGCAAAAATGTCTACACGTATAATGCACGCATCGGAGCCACGGGCGGCAGCGAATTTCTGGAGCTCGGCTATTTAAGACCTGATATAATCTTGCAGGATCTTGTAATGATTGGACACCCTCAGTTGCTGACTGGCGGTACATTATTCTTTCATAAAAAGTTAGAATAAGCTTCTTACTGATGTCGTGATGAGTCATGGTACTGCCAGAGCACATTCACAATTTTCCACTCACCATTAAGTTTTGTCAGATGCATGTAATCAATCCATTCATCAGCGATTAACTTAACGGAGGCAGTTCTATCAGATACATCCAAGAGCTTCACTTCCTTCTTGGGCACAGGTGGAAATTTATCTCCCTTCGTATTATATCTTTCCGCAAGGATCACCATGTTCTCTGCAAAATATTCCGATAAATACTCTTTTTGCGTTGCCTTATCTTTCCAGAATGTTCGCTTCACCATGCGCGGATGCAGTGCCTGATCCATTTGTTTTGGGTTAGGCTTATGTTGCGACTCCAGATAATCAAGGGTAATTCGAGTAATGTCAAGTGAGTCTTGCTTCGATTGGGCTTGGAGTAAGATTGATGTGATTACCAAAGAAAAAGTCAGCGCTATTTTCATATTTATCTATACTTTCAGACAGCAAACGAAAAGATTAGCCCAAGGTTATTATTCACATAACATTAGTCAGCTCAACAAAGAATTTTACCTATTTTAGCACGTTTATTTTGTTAAAATCCATCATGAAGTTTCAGAAAATCAACAACATTACCGGTTGGCTCGTATTTGCTATAGCACTCGCTACATATTGGCTTACCATGGAGCGCACGGCCAGTTATTGGGATTGTGGCGAATTCATAGCCGTATCGTACAAATTGGAAGTTCCACATCCACCCGGGGCACCGCTATTTCTACTGATCGGCCGATTGTTCTCCTTTCTTGCCATGGGCGATGTTACCAAAGTTGCTTATTGGATAAATTTCTCAAGCGTGCTGGCCAGTGCCTTTACCATCATGTTCTTGTTCTGGTCTATTGTTCTTTTTGGTAAAAAACTTTTAAAACTTGGCAGCCATGATGAGCTCACCGACTCAAATACCTGGTTATTGATGGGTGCTGGTCTGGTCGGTTCTTTGGCTTATACTTTTTCCGATACTTTCTGGTTCTCTGCTGTTGAGGCGGAGGTATATGCCATGTCTTCATTCTTCACGGCCTTTGTTGTGTGGGCTATGCTTAAATGGGATGTCATCGAAGATGAATCAAAAGCAAACCGCTGGCTCATTCTGATTTTCTATATGATGGGACTTTCAATCGGTGTTCACTTATTGAACCTGGTGACCATTCCTGCACTTTCATTGATTTATTACTTTAAAAAGTATAAGCCCAGCCTGTGGGGAATAGTAAGCACCTTGTTAATCAGTCTGGTGATCATTTTCTTCATTAACTCAATTGTTATCCCTGGTCTTCCTTCATTTGCGGGTAGTTTGGAGATCTTCTTTGTAAACTCTTTACGCTTGCCTTTCAACTCAGGCATTATCTTTTTCATTGTTGCCTTATTGAGTGGCTTGATCTACGGCATTTATTATTCACAAAAGAAAGCAATGCCTCTGCTTAACACTTTCTTGCTTTCTTTTGCCTTTATCTTGATTGGTTATAGCTGCTATACCATGGTTGTGATTCGCTCAAACTACAACCCGCCTATTAATCAAAATGATCCTTCTGACCCGATTGGTTTCGTTAGCTACTTGAAGCGCGAGCAATATGGCAGCAGACCACTGTTAAAAGGTCAGTACTATGATGCGAAACCCATCGAAGTGGTAGAAGGAGAGCCTGTTTATAAAAAAGGGAAAGACCGTTATGAACTTGTGGATCGTAAAATTTCCTACAAGTATGATCCGAATCGCACTACCATACTACCCCGTATCTGGGTTAGTGATGCCAAGAAAGAATACGAACAGATTTTAGGTCTGAAAGAAAATCAAAAACCAACATTTGGCGACAACCTTCGCTTTATGTTCAACCACCAGATCAGCTGGATGTATATGCGTTATTTCATGTGGAATTTTGCCGGACGTGAAAGCGACATTCAAGGTGCAGACTGGTTAAGACCAACCGATTGGTTTGAAGAATTGCCGCAAGCATTAATGGAGAATAAGGGTCGTAATAATTTATTCCTGATTCCTTTTATTTTAGGGTTGATCGGTATGTTCTATCAATTTGTTAACGATCAAAAAAATCTGGCTGTAGTCGGTTTGTTATTTATCCTGCTGGGGGTTGCCTTGGTTATTTACCTGAACGGACCACCAAGCGAACCCCGCGAACGCGATTACATCTATGCAGGTTCTTACTATGCCTTCTGTTTCTGGATTGGTTTCGCAGTGATTGCTATCGCTAAAACTTTTGAAAAAATATTTAAGAGCCTTACTCCGGCTACCATACTAGCCACACTCTTAGGATTAAGTGCACCTACGATGATGCTGGCGCAGAACTGGGATGATCACAACAGAAATCATCGCTACTTCTCGGTAGACTCTGCCTATAATTATTTGCAATCTTGTGCACCAAACGCTGTACTCTATACTGGTGGCGATAATGACACTTTCCCGCTCTGGTATAATCAGGAGGTTGAAGGCGTCAGAACAGACATGCGCGTAATTGTATTGAGCTACTACAATACGGATTGGTATGTTGGGCAATCCATGCGTCAGACATATGAGTCACAACCACTACCCTACACGCTTACACTGGATAACTATCGACAAGGTGGCCCTAACGACTACCTTCCTTATGAGGATCTGGGTATAAAAGAAATGGACCTGCATCAGTTTTTAGGTCTGTTGAAAAAAGATTACAAGGGATTACGCTTATATCCGACAGCCAACGTAGTGCCTACCCGGGAAATAGTGCTGAAGGTAGATGTTGCGCATGTACGATCGCTGGGTATCGTTCCGCAAGGATTTGATAGCTTGATTGTGCCTGAGATGAGATTTAAACTCAAGGGTGGCGGACTCGAAAAGAAAGACCTTGCTATGCTGGACTTTTTAGCGACCAGCAATTGGGAGCGTCCTATCTACGTAAACATGACTTCGCTTGATCAATTCAATGTTGACTTAAGTCGTTATGTTATTCAGGAAGGTAATGCATATAGAATTCTGCCTATCTTCAATCCCAACCCCCGCATTGAGTTAGTAAACACGGAAGTCAGCATGGAAAACATGCTCAAGAATTTCCGCTATCGCGGCCTGGATGACACCCGTGCTTATTACAATCAGGATTACAGAAACTTTGTACTTAACCACAGAAGCTCTTTCGCATCGCTTATTGATGGTTTATTACTGGAAGGTAAAACAGCACAAGCACGTGAGGCCGTTATGTTCTGTTTCGAAAAAATGCCAGACAAAACAATTCAATATGATCATGTGAATGCCCGTTTGGTTGACGTGCTTTTTGAAGTGGGTGAAAAAGAGAAAGCCCTGGAGGTAGTGAACATCATGTGGCCTAAAGCCGAAGAGATGACCATGCACCTTGCGGCCAAACAAGATTTCTCAAGAGAGTTTCAAATCAGCTATGCTGTACTCAATGAATTACAACGTGTTCTTTATAAGTACAACGAAGCTGAACTTGGTAAAAAAGTTGAGGAATCCCTTGAGCGTCTCAATAACACGCTCAACATCCGAGACACCGACAGATCTGATTTCTAATCCGCTATTATAGCGAGAAGGGCAAATTCCGGATTCAAATATGATTGAATCCGGAATTTTTATTTACGGCAAATCATAAACAGATCAAGTGCTTCGTCAGCCTTGTCTGTCTCCAGGTAATCGCTGTGGTGTATTTCCTTCACTAAGCCCTGGTCCTGATGCTGAAGTTTATTCCTGTTCCATCGGTTCATTAATTCATATGGAATTCTTAACAATGAAGCCGGCAAGCGGTATTGCAAATTCAAAATATCAAAGCGGGTAATACGCGCAACCGATTTTTTGTTCTCCGCATAATAGGTCATTACTTTTTCATTGCCGGTAATACCCTTCATCTCAACTGCATTGAAATACTTTTCGGCAAGCTGTTTTAGTTCATTTGCCAAATACTCGCGCACATGCCACGGATTTCTGGTTAAGGACATTTTCCTGTTAGGGGTGGTGATCAATGCCACGCCCCCTGGTTTTAAAACACGGTGTAATTCCTTTAAAAAGAGCGCATCATCTTCAATATGTTCAATGACCTGAAAGGTGATGAGAACATCATAGGCATTATCTTTCAACTCGCCCAGCGGTGGGATATTCATGGACAAAAACCTGCCAGTCGGATACTTTAACCGAAGTTTAGCTAAAGCACTTTCAATCTTATCTACAGCAGTAAATGAGCTTGATTTAGGCAGTACCAGATCTATGCCGCGCCCTTCACCACAGCCCACCTCCAGCACATCACCCTTTACAAAGGGTTGAGCGGCAACATAAGCCTTAAATAAGCGTTGGTGTATAGGGTTATCGGATAAGAGATTATCGGAGGTAATTTCGGTGGTAAAAATCTTAGCCATTGCCCTGTTTATTAATTAGAAGTTCGCAAAATTAATCGAAGCACTGATCATATTTAACTGATTTGACCTTAATTTGCTATATGAAGCGAGTACTGCTATTTATGCTGTTGTGTGGCTACTACCTGCAGGCACAACCCCTACAAAACATCAATTACAATTACCTGTACGACCCCGAAATGACTTTTAGCTTTTCCTTGAATGTGTTTAACAGCACAGAGGACAGCGTGAGCATTGTTTACCAACTGAATTTACTTGATCCTGCTGATACCATTAATCATTACCTGATCACCTGGGAAGTCCGTAGCTCTATAAGCACAAAGGAAACGGAGGCAATCCTTCCTGCTCACCAATATATTATAGATAAGCATCATGTTAATGGTACATTTCAGCTGCCACGATCCAGCAATATTCTGGCAGCCAAAGTCATTAATACAAAGATTAAGGTTGCCTGGTATTATTTTAAACCACTTGACCTCACAAAGTTTGCAGATGGATATTTACTGAGCCAAACCAAAGTTGTAGCCAATAACGTAATCCCTACCGGTGAAAATGTAACCATAAGACGACCTGGCCGGGTTAATCAATCATTCGTTTATTTCTATAATGAAAACTTTCCTGCTGCTACACCTGCATTTGCTGAAGAGCAAATGGCTGTCAGTGCCGTAATGCGCCCTGATTCAATAGTTGAATTAAGTACCAATACCTTTACAACTTTTGCTGATGGATTATACCTGATCCAATCCGATTCACTCTCCAAACAAGGCATTTCATTGCTAACCAATAGCGACTATCCGAAATACCGGAAACTTGAAAATCTTGTAGGCCCTTTAACTTATATCACCACAAAAAATGAGTATGACAGGCTCAAAAATAGTATTGGCGATAAAAAGACTTTTGATAAGATTATTATTGGCATTACCGGAAATACGGAGCGTGCTAAAATCTTCATGCGTAATTACTATAAACGTGTTGAGCTGGCTAATCTCTTTTTCAGTTCCTACAAAGAGGGTTGGAAAACTGACAGAGGTATGATATACATTACCTTTGGACTACCTAACGCTGTTTATAAATTCTCTGACCGCGAAGTGTGGGAGTACGAAAATGTACTTGCTCCGAAAATTAGTTTTACTTTTGTACGATCTTCTTCTATTTTCGATCCTGACAACTACGTATTGGTACGTAAGAAAAGTTATCTGGATACCTGGCTGCAGGTAATTGACTTGATAAGAAGTGCCCGCTTTTAATAACGAAATTTTACTAAGTAACTTCATTAATTCAAAAAAGAATCCAGCATGGACAAAAAAGATATGATCTACGGAACACGGGCAGTTATTGAGGCTATCCGTGCTGGTCGTGAAGTAGAAAAAATAATGATTCAGACAGGTCTCTCTAATGACCTGATCAAAGAGTTGATGGCCCTTGCCAAACAACATAATGTGCCAGTGCTCTCTACACATGCCGATAAACTTAAACGCTTATCAACCAAAAATCATCAGGGTGTTATCAGCATACTTTCAGCGGTAAGCTTCGCTTCACTTGATAATATCATTCATAAGGCTTACGAAGAGGGTCGCGATCCCTTTTTGTTATTATTGGATCGCGTTACTGATGTTCGGAATTTCGGAGCGATTGTGAGAACCGCAGAGTGCGCGGGTGTTGATGCCATTGTTATTGCAGAAAAAGGAAGTGCCCCGATTACCAGCGATGCTGTAAAAACATCAGCAGGGGCTTTAAATCATATGCCGATTTGCAGAGAGAAAGACTTGAAACACACGCTCAAGTTTCTAAGAGAGAACGGTATTAAACTAATTGCTTGCACAGAAAAGGCTGCCAATACTTTTTATCAGCTTACACTTACCGGACCCATTGCCATTATTATGGGTTCTGAAGAAGATGGTATTTCCGATGTCTTATTGCGTGATGCTGATGATTTAGCGGCCATTCCTTTAAAGGGGGAAATTGGCTCACTTAACGTCTCCGTAGCTGCCGGGGTAGCTATGTATGAAGTTGTAAGGCAAAGAGGATAATACTATCTTTATGATATGGTTATTCGACTAAAAAAGAAAACATCCAATAAGTCATTGAAATCAAAACTTAAAATGGCATCACCGTCAGTTAAGAAAGTTGATTGGGATAAGTATGTCGGTAAAATACAAATACCAGTAGACGCTCTTACTTATCAAAAAAAAATAAGAAATGAGTGGCCCAAGTAATTTTCTTGTTGATACCAATATTATAATACTAGGACTAAAGGGCAACATTGACGTCCGTAATGCACTTGAAAATAAGAATCTATTCATCTCAGTAATTACAGAGATTGAACTCAATAGTATTCCTTTTAATTCAAAAAAGGATGAAGCATTAATGACTGATTTTATAAGTAACTGTTTTGTCTTAGAACTTGATTACGAAATTAAGCGACAAACAATAGCCATTCGAAAGAAAACAAAAGCCAAACTCCCTGACGCCATTATTGCAGCATCAGCCCATGTTCATAAACTCCCACTTTTAACTGCTGACAAAGGCTTTACCAAGATTCCAGATATCGATATTTTTCTATTCTAAAGATATCACTCCTCCTTCTCTAATTTTCGGAGTCGTTTCTTAGCATCTTTAAATGCTTCATCTTTTCTGCCTGATCGTTTTTTCACTTCCTTAAAATAATAACGCGCCTCTGTTTTCTTTCCCTCCTTTTCAGCAATTTCACCAAGACTGATTAATGAATAGAGATAATAACCAGACTCTGTTGCACCTACTCTTTCAGAAAACATTTTAGAAAGCAGATAATATTTTTTTGCCTCCAATGGCTTTTGCTTTGACTCATAAATCTGACCTAAAAAAAATGCAGCATAACGTCCACTAGTTGCTTCATAGCCTAGCATACCACTGTCAATACGTTCAAGAATACTTTTACATACAGGTTCAGCTTGTGTAAAGCGACCTGCACTGTACAAAGCCCTGGCATTATATCGGTGAAAAAATGGGTTGTCAGGATATGTTTTATTCAGGTAATCACTTAAGTGCAAGGCTTCTTGTTTATTATTCTCATAACTATTTTGAATACTCATCAACCACACCATTGCCTCAGTTCTCGTGTAGAATGCATTGTAAGAAACTTCGCGAAGCTGCTTAAGGCCAAGTGCCTTATCACCCTTTGGGAAAAACCACATGATCGGTTTGAGTGATGCATAATTTTCAGGCACCCATACAGAGAAATAATTATAAAGTGCATCTCCGAAAAGCAACTCAGGGCTAAGGGAGTGATAACCCTTGCTCATTTCAAGATAGTTTAACGCTTGCTTACCGGCAGCTGCGGCTTTTGTCCAGTTTTTTCTTTCCTCTTCAGAGTACAAACGCCCTTTAAATCCATAAGCCGCGGCTAAAAAAAACATAGATTCTACTTTATAGGCCGGATGTTTTTTAAACAAATTCTCAGATACCAGAATGGTGGTGTCCATGTAGGCCAGGAAGGTTTCATCATAAGCTTTGTTGGTCAAGTCCGGCATTATTTTCCACCACTCGATCAAGCCCATTAAAAAATAGGGCAAGGGATGCCATTTATATTTTTGCTTAAGCCACAAAAAGCGCTTTTCAGCCTGCTCAAACTTGAAATTATAGAGGTCGTCCAATGCCTGTGCGCAATACAATTGCACAGTCAAATCCGACAAAAGAATAATTGTTGTATCTTTTTTTGCCTGAACTTGTGCCTGAGCAGTATTTGTAGCGACCCATAGGCAACAAATAGCAATTAAGACCAAGAATGTTTTAGTACTAGCTCTATTTTTCATGTTACATTCTGCTGAAAAGATATGAATTCAACCTCAACAAGCGAAAACCCTTTTTACGCGGCTGATAAACGCGTTTTGTTTCTCTTGCTTTGCGCCTTTACCCTCCTGTTGCTCTACATCAAGAAAGCCTTTATAGAAAACGAAACTGCCGCCTTTGAGTTCCTTCAAGATCGGCCGGAAGGCATGGTTTTACAAGTAATTAGTGGATTACAATACCTTTCTATCCCGCTAATCTACCTTTGGAAGTTTACTGTAATAGGCTTTATCCTCTGGATTGGCTGTTTCATGTTTGGCTACCGCATAACTTATGCACAATGCTGGGGGATAGTAATGGCTGCTGAATTTGTTTTCCTTATTCCGGAACTACTTAAAATAGGCTGGTTTATGTTTATCGATACCGACCCGGATTATTATACCATCAGGGGATTCTACCCCCTGTCGCTCATGCAGTTTTTTGATTATACAGCAATGGATAAGCGCTGGGCCTACCCGTTACGTGCCCTTAACCTCTTCGAAATTGTATATTGGTTTGCGTTGGCCAATGGGGTGCATTACTTTGCCAGGAAAGAGAAGCGAATTGTTTGGTGGATTGTTGCCTGTGGCTATATCCTTATCTTCCTTTTATGGTTAGTCTTTTATGTGATCGTTTATAAGTAGACCTGTTAGCTGCTAGCTCCTAGCTTCGAGCCGCTAAGCTAACTGAATAAAGCGGGCACGAATTATTGAGGTTAAACAAAAAAAGCCCTTTCAGTTGTTTCCTGAAAGGGCTTTTGAATAAGTGTGTTCAAACTACACTTTGATTTCTACATCAACACCGCTAGGCAATTCAAGCTTCATTAATGCATCTACAGTTTTAGCGCTGTTAGAGTAGATGTCTACTAAACGCTTGTAGGTACACAATTGGAACTGCTCACGTGCCTTCTTGTTTACGTGTGGTGATTTCAATACTGTGAACTTTTCTTTCTCAGTAGGAAGAGGAATAGGACCGCTTACTACAGCGCCTGTTGCCTTTACCGCTCTTACAATCTTCTCAGAAGATTTGTCAACCAGGTTATGATCGTAAGACTTTAGTTTGATTCTAATTTTTTGGTTCATAATGCTTTCGTTCAGGAAATCGTCTAAATCCTATTTATTATTTCGCCATTGCGGCACCTTTTACTTCTTCAATTACCTTATCAGCTAAGTTCTTAGGAACTTGAGCATAATGAGAGAACGTTAATGTTGCAGAAGCACGACCTGAGGTGATTGTACGCAAGTCAGTGATGTAACCGAACAATTCCTTCAAGGGAACGTCAGCCTTCAATACCTGTGCATTACCACGGTTGTCCATACCCTTCATAACACCACGTCTTCTGTTCAAGTCACCTGTTACAGAGCCTGTGTATTCGTCAGGTGTTACTACTTCAACACCCATGATTGGTTCCAACAGAATTGGACCCGCCTTGCGGCCTGCTTCTCTGAAACCACCACGCGCTGCCAATTCGAATGACAAGGCATCCGAGTCAACATCGTGGAATGATCCGTGGAACAAACGCACTTTCATGTTGTCGATCTGGTAGCCAGCCAAAGGACCGTTTACCATTGCTTGTTCAAAGCCTTTCTGAATTGCAGGAATGAATTCGCGAGGGATAACACCACCCACGATATCATTAACGAACTCAAGACCTGGCTTATCGCCTTCCTGCATGTCGCGTGGACCGATTTCGAATACGATATCGGCAAATTTACCACGACCACCAGTCTGCTTCTTGTAAACTTCTTTATGTTCAACTGTAGTTGTAAGGGCTTCTTTGTAAGCAACCTGAGGAGCACCCTGGTTGATCTCTACTTTAAATTCGCGCTTCAAACGGTCGATGATGATTTCAAGGTGAAGTTCACCCATACCACGAAGAATGGTTTGTCCTGTTTCGTGATCTGTGTTCACACGAAGTGTAGGATCTTCTTCTACCAATTTTGCAATAGCCATACCTAATTTGTCAGCATCGGCCTGTTTCTTAGGCTCGATTGCGTAACCAATTACTGGTTCAGGGAAATTCATTGACTCAAGAATCACTTTGTTCTTTTCATCACAAAGTGTGTCTCCTGTCTTAATATCTTTAAATCCAACAACAGCACCAATATCACCAGCTTCTAAGCGTTCGATTTGGTTTTGTTTGTTCGCGTGCATTTGGAATACACGAGAAATACGTTCCTTTTGCTCAGAACGTGTATTGTATACATAAGAGCCAGATTCCAATACGCCAGAATAAGCGCGGATGAAACACAAGCGTCCTACGAATGGATCTGTTGCAATTTTGAAGGCAAGAGCTACGAAAGGACCTTTTGTATCAGGCTTCACAGGCACTTCTGCATCTGTATCAGGGTTAGTACCCACGATCGTATCCTTGTCCATTGGTGAAGGAAGTAACTCCATCACATAGTCAAGCATAGTTTGCACGCCTTTGTTTTTGAAAGAAGAACCGCACACCATGGGTACAATCTTCATATCGATAGTAGCCGCACGAAGTGCTTTCAGGATTTCAGCTTCAGTGATAGAGCTAGGGTCATTGAAGAATTTTTCCATCAACGACTCGTCATAGTCAGCAACTGCCTCGAGTAGTTTTTCTCTGTATTCGTTGGCTTCTTCAACCATGTCAGCAGGAACAGGAATTTCTGTGAAAGTCATTCCTTTATCTTCTTCGTTCCAGATGATACCACGGTTGTTTACCAAGTCAACAACACCTTTAAAGTTTTCTTCAGAACCGATAGGTAATTGAAGAGCAACAGCTGTGCTGCCTAATTTCTCCTTAACCTGTTTTACAACACCAAGGAAGTCAGAACCAGAGCGGTCCATCTTATTTACGAAGCCAATACGGGCAACCTTGTAGTTGTCAGCAAGGCGCCAGTTTGTTTCTGATTGAGGTTCAACACCATCAACAGCACTAAATAAGAATACAAGACCATCCAATACACGAAGCGAGCGGTTTACCTCAACAGTAAAATCCACGTGACCAGGCGTATCAATAATGTTTACGTGATAATCGTTGTTTCTGTATTTCCAGAATACGGTAGTCGCAGCAGAAGTGATTGTAATACCACGCTCCTGCTCCTGAGCCATCCAGTCCATGGTAGCTGCACCATCGTGTACTTCACCTATTTTGTGGTTTACACCAGCATAGTAAAGAATACGCTCTGTGGTAGTTGTTTTACCCGCATCGATGTGAGCGGCAATACCAATATTTCTTGTGTATTTAAGATCTCTTGACATGAACCTCTGCCTCTCTTATTAGAATCTGAAATGTGAAAACGCCTTGTTAGCTTCTGCCATACGGTGCGTATCATCTTTTTTCTTGATCGCAGCACCTTCACCTTTAGAAGCCGCAACAATTTCTGCAGCCAGCTTATCGGTCATGGTCTTCTCACCACGCAATCTTGAATAGTCAATCAACCATTTGATGCAAAGGTTAACCTTGCGCTCAGGTCTGATTTCAACAGGAACCTGGAATGTAGCGCCACCAACACGTCTGGACTTCACCTCTACAGATGGAGTAAGATTCGCCATAGCACGCTTCCAAACTTCCAGACCACTTTCGCTGGTCTTCTTCTCTACTAATTCAAGTGCATCGTAGAAAGTATTGTACGAAATGCTCTTCTTACCATCGTACATCAGGTAGTTAACAAATTTTGTTACCAGTGTATCCTGAAATTTAGGATCAGGAAGAAGATATCTTTTCTTTGGTTTTGATTTTCTCATGACTCGCTAAAGTTATTTTTTCTTTGCCGGAGCACCTTTTGCTGCTGGAGCAGCGGCACCTGGCTTAGGACGTTTTGCACCATATTTAGAACGGCTCTGCTTGCGACCATTCACCCCCGCAGTATCCAAGGCACCGCGAACGATGTGGTAACGAACACCTGGTAGATCTTTTACACGACCTCCACGCACAAGCACAATTGAGTGCTCTTGCAGGTTGTGTCCTTCACCCATGATGTAAGCGTTAACCTCCTTTTGGTTGGTTAGACGCACACGAGCTACTTTACGCATCGCAGAATTTGGCTTCTTAGGCGTTGTTGTGTACACACGTGTACATACCCCTCTGCGTTGAGGGTTTGAATCAAGGGCGGGTGACTTTGACTTGAAAGTCAGCTTTGTCCGTCCTTTTCTCACAAGTTGCTGAATGGTAGGCATTTATCCTTTGTTTTTATAGACCTGTTCAAAAATAGGACTGCAAAGGTACC
The DNA here is from genome assembly GCF_057350905.1 of Chryseotalea sp. Classification (NCBI taxonomy): domain Bacteria; kingdom Pseudomonadati; phylum Bacteroidota; class Cytophagia; order Cytophagales; family Chryseotaleaceae; genus Chryseotalea; species Chryseotalea sp. Next base: position 132,689 of record NZ_JBMRCF010000011.1, read on the forward strand.
AAGAACCTTTTAAGACGCAAACAAGGGATTGAGAAATTTCAGCTAAATCATTGAAAAACAGGCGATAAAATTAATTTTTTAAGAATTTATCTCCTGTTACCAGCCCTCAGCAGGTCAATTTCTATAAAAGTTAAGCTTAAAATGTGCCAAGCGCGACCCAGGCGGGTATCATTCCTGCGCTTTTGAGGTTAGGGAAAGCGAAGGTTTTTCTCCTACATATTAGAAAACTCAGCTTTAGCACTTCCATTGTTTAGAGCGATTTCCAATGCAAGGGTAAGCATCTCTGTTGTCCTTAATTCCCTATCCTCAGCACCAAGAGCCTCTCCAGATAAAATATGATCACTTATTGTTAATAGAGACAATGCCTTAACGGAGAAGTGCCGGGCCATGGCATATACCATGCTTGTCTCCATCTCAACGGCCAGCACTCCCTGAGAGACCATAGGTTGGTATCGGTTAACCTCTTCGGAATAAAAGAGGTCGGTGCTGAAGACTGGGCCCTCATAAAGTACTATGCCCAATGCTTTTGCGCTAGCCCTGGCCTGTTGCAAAAGATCCAGGTTTGCAGTGGGGTACTCCCCTGACTTTTTATGATAATGCTGCACCACTCCGGAATCCGTAATGGCCTGATTTGTCCAAGCTGCAAGGATGGTTGTAGGGCTCCGGCCGTTCCAACGCGGATTACACGCTTAATCTGATAATCACAAATAAGCTCGTGTAAATAAAGTGCCGTGCTGGGAATGCCCATCCCTGTGCCTTGGATGGAAATCTTTCTCCCTTTATAAAAGCCCGTATAGCCCTCCATCCCCCTGATCTGATTATAGCAAAAAGCATGTTGCAAATGCTTTGCAAAATGTCGCGCGCGTAAAGGATCTCCAGTAATGAGCACTGTATCTGCTATGTCTCCTTGCTTTGCTTCCAGGTGTAAACTCATATTGTTACGATCATCTCATCATGGTTTTATTTTACACCAATCGATCTGTTTATAACATTACAGCATTCAGGATTCTAATAAAATGAGGAAAGTCAAGTTGATCAATGTGTTTTCGTATGTCAAATGAGTATGAAATAGCGTATAGATTTAATTGTGTCAAGGTTGATCTCTAATCCGCTTGGGAATTATGATTTTACACGATCTGATAACTTACATCACACCATCGAAAGTCATTTTTCCATAGTCACTGTCAGAACCCATTTTTTGAATCCGCTCATTAACGGCCATCAGTGTTAATGCAAACATTAATAAAAAGCCAATGTTGAAGAACATTTCATTCAATGAGAACAGACCTTGATAAGCCATAATAACATACCCAAACATAGTAACAGCAAGAAATGCTGCCGCTAACAAAAGCGTTACACCTTCGCGACTCTCACTGTAGGCCCTGGCAACAATTACTAAGATCGATATTAATAGAATTGTACTTAGCCCCAGGTATAGCTGCACATAGGTAGTAAACAGCAGGGGTGGGAATACAAGGGTAAATACTGTAAAACCGATACAAGCAATGATGTAAATCATCCGAAATACTTTGCTTACCTCTTTGGGGAAAAGGCTGCCAACCAATAACGATCCAAACAAGGTGGATAAGTATAAACTGATGTACTCTGTACGAACAAGGAAGTGCCAATTAATGTCCTGAAACCATTGTACAATTTGATAGTGGTTTGAAAAAGCTGCCCGTACCACCCATGAAAAACATAACAAAGCATACAGTACATGAGGCACGGTTCTGCGCAATAAATAAAGTACGACACCTATAAAACCAAGTAAAGTTAAACCACTTAGCAAAATAATACTGGAAATTTCTGTGCGCCTTTCATCTTGTTTCAATTGTTCTGCCGTGCCAAGCATTAAGGGGCTGTTAATTCCTGTTCTATGATGGTAGAAGTTTGAAAGTTTAATCACTATCTCAAGGGTATCCTTCTTTTGCTCAAAAAAGTAAGTGCTCGGTTTCCATTGAGGCTTACTCATTTCCTTGCTACTGCCAACTACACCATTCTTACCAGCCAATTCACCATTCAGCCATAGCTCATACGCACAATAAACATCGGGCATGGTTACCGCCAAAGCATGCTGTCGGTCTGAAGAAGCCATCAATACTTTTAACCTATATGTTCCATACTGTGTAGAAACTTTGCCCTCCTCTTCAGCCCACCACGATGGTATTACAACAAATGATTGATTTGATTTTTTTAATAAGGTGTTTAGCTCATTGGGATAAAACTCCCATAAGCCCTTAAGTGCAACAGGTTGTTTTGCAAATTGCCCTTGCGGAACAATGAAAAGTGCTTCTTGATTTGATCTTTGGCTAGGCGCATCATCCTTGAAGGATAGCAACAGCGAGACCATGGTGATAAGTATGCTTGGGGAAAACACATGAGTAGGGTTTAGTCTTGTTAAAACAAAAACCACAATTTGTGCCAATATCCCAGTTAGGGAATAAAGTTCGCCATTTTAGGAAAAACGAAGTTTATAACGTTTGCATCAGGCACACCCAACAAAACTAATTCCATTTTGGGAACAAAAAGTCTCTAAATGGATCTATGTGAAATGTGACTTTGTAGGTAATTTCTGATCAATTCTGAAACAAACATCTTTTTTGAATCATTATTCATGTTTTATTACACAACGATTTGATTAAGGGAGCTCACGTTTTTAATTTTTACATTTGAAGGTCTATCTAGACTTAGCTTTAAAAACATCCATCAGATATTTCGCTCTGGTAAAGTCTATTTCTTTGTATTCAACACTGTCTTTACTATCAATTGTTATCTGATAATAAAATCTCTCCTTTTGCTTAGGTGTAAGTGTTAACTCCTTCTTATCCCCAAAAATAAATCGACTTGGTGTAAAGGGTGGAATAGTATCTCTTAAATACTCCCCATACTCTTTCAAACTTGTTTGGTACTCTCCAATCTTCTCTACCTTTATTGACTTAACAACATGCTTAGCTGGTTTATTTAATATAGTTATAATAGCCCAATGTTCTTTTTCAGAAAAGGTTATTCCATTATCCTTAGTTCTTTTTAATTTATTTAACTCTTGTAAATAACTAAACATTATCGGCTTGGTTACTTTTTTCTCTGTCTGATACCGTTTCAACAATTCAGGCTCTTCAGCTAAAAGGAATATAATGGATTGCCTTGTAACCACTGATGCAATCCCCGTATTATGATGTATCACAACCAACTCCCCTTTTTGATCATCGATACTATCGTCTGCAGCAATTGATTGTGCTGACAGATCAATGATCATACCTATTAATGCACCGGTTAATCCACCAGCAACTCCACCAACTAAACTTGCAGAAACTGTAGTTTCAACTCGTAAAATAAAATAATAACCCTTATCAAGAATTTTATTGAAAGGCGCTTCAGGTTCATTACCAAGCCCCAGTTGAGGCCAGAATTTATTTACGTTCACATATACCTCTCCATCTTTACTAAAGCCCCAATAGTTCTTAAATAAGTCAGCGCGGGTAAGAGAATCGTTCTCTAATAAAATACCGACTGTTCTTCCATTACCTTTCTGGATAAACTTAAGCACACCGGGTTTATTGGGTGAGTTTTTCCTAAATGCGAAAAAATTGGTGTAGAGACCAGCCTTTATTTCTGAATCCCTAATTATATCCTGCGCAATTAAGTTTGTACTTAAACTCAGAAAAAGTAATAGTGCCTTTGTCATTCTACTGAATTAGAATACTTACACTTAGGCCTGCCCCATTGCACCACCAAAATTCATCGGGAATTTAGGGGATTCCGTTGTTTGCTTAATAGCACCAAATGATGCTTCGTACTTAGCAATGTTATCTTCCAGAGCAGCGAGCAAACGTTTGGCATGCTCGGGGGTAATTACAATTCTTGATTTAACTTTTGCCTTGGGTACGCCAGGCATAAGTCTGATAAAATCGATAACGAACTCACTGTTGGAGTGGGCTATCATAGCCAGGTTAGAGTAGATGCCTTCTGCTACTTCTTCAGTAAGCTCTATGTTAATCTGATTCTGGTTGGGTACGGGTTTATTTTTTTCGTCAGCCATAAATTTTATTTAAAATTATAAATTCAATATTTAAAATTAGTCATAAACAAGACCAGTCGCCCCCTCTCCTTTGGAGAAGGCTGGGGTGAGGCTTTAAATGAAAAGTGCTGACGAATCTAATCATCAGCACATTTTCAAATCTTCAAATTATCGAATCAGTATTAATCCTGAAGTTCTTTCTCTTTACGAGATGGACGCTCAGGTGCATTTCTCAATGCCTCGTATTCGTCTTTATGTGTAACAATCAAGTCGTTGAACTTGCGCTGACCTGTACCGGCAGGGATCAAGTGACCTACGATCACATTTTCCTTCAAGCCATTCAGACCATCTGCTTTACCACGGATGGCAGCTTCGCTCAATACTTTAGTTGTTTCCTGGAATGATGCAGCTGACAACCAGCTTTCAGTCTTCAAGGAAGCTTGTGTGATACCTTGTAGCGTAGGTCTTGACACAGCAGCCTGTGCATCGCGCACTTCAGCCAACTTCATATCCTTGCGCTTCAATTGCGAATTTTCATCACGGAACTCACGGCCCGTTACGATCTGACCTGGCTTGAACTTATCTGAGTCACCGGCATCGGTTACTACTTTCTTATCCAACACTAAGTCATTCTCTTCACGGAAGGTAAGTTTGTCTACCATTTCACCAGGCAAGAAGCTTGTATCACCTGAATCGATGATTTCCACTTTTTGCATCATCTGGCTAACGATACACTCAATGTGCTTATCGTTGATCTTCACACCTTGCAAACGGTATACTTCCTGAATTTCATTAACTAAGTATTCCTGTACTGCAGTAGGGCCTTTGATTGCCAAAATATCTGAAGGCGTGATTGAACCATCTGACAATGGCTGACCAGCTTTCACGAAGTCATTATCCTGCACAAGAATGTGCTTAGACAATGGCACTAAATAACGCTTCTGTACACCATCGCGTGACTCGATGAAAATTTCACGGTTACCACGCTTGATACCACCATACGTTACTACACCATCGATTTCACTCACAACAGCAGGGTTAGAAGGATTTCTCGCTTCAAACAATTCTGTTACGCGTGGCAGACCACCAGTAATATCGCGTGACTTACCCATAGTACGAGGAATCTTGGCAAGTACCTGACCCGCTTTGATTTTTTGTCCTTCGTCTACTGCTAAGTGAGCGCCTACCGGGATGTTGTATCCTTTAGTATCGTTCTTACCCTTAACAATTACAGCAGGGTTTTTAGTCTTATCACGTGTGTCAGTAATTACTTTTTCACGGTGACCAGTCTGCTCATCTGATTCTTCTTTGAAGGTTACACCTTCAATGATAGCTTCGTATGCAATTTCACCATCGAATTCAGATAAGATAACTGCGTTGTATGGATCCCAGTAGCAAAGCTCCTGACCTTTTTCAACAGTTACACCATCCTTAACTCTCAAGAATGCACCATAAGGAACGTTGTTTGAAATCAAGACTCTTCCCTCCTTATCAACAATTCTGATTTCACCTGTACGACCCATTACGATCTGTACTTTGTTACCTTCATTATCTGTGCTTTCGATCGTACGCAAACCTTCGAACTCAATCTTACCTGGGAACTTGGCCTTCACATTTGCTTCAACAGCAATATTTGATGCCGTACCACCCACGTGGAATGTACGAAGTGTAAGCTGTGTACCTGGCTCACCAATTGACTGAGCAGCGATAACACCTACAGCTTCACCTGCCTGCACCATGCGGCCGCTGGCAAGGTTACGTCCATAACATTTCGCGCAACCACCTACTTTAGATTCGCAAGTAAGGATAGAGCGAATTTCAACTTCTTCTATATTGGTCTCATCAATTTGCTTGGCAATCTCATCGGTGATTTCCTGATTAGCTGCTAAGATCAACTCTTGTGTTAATGGATCATAAACATCATGTACGGATACACGACCTACGATACGTTCTGCCAAAGGTTCAACAATATCCTCGTTATCCTTCAGGGCAGTTACTTTCAAACCACGCAAGGTTCCGCAATCCTCTTCAGAGATTACAAGATCCTGCGCAACGTCTACTAATCTTCGTGTCAGGTAACCGGCATCCGCTGTTTTCAAAGCTGTATCAGCCAAACCTTTACGTGCACCGTGTGTAGAGATAAAGTACTCTAATACATCCAGTCCTTCTTTGAAGTTAGATAAGATTGGGTTTTCAATGATGGAACCTACAGAACCTGCAAGGTTCTTTTGAGGTTTCGCCATCAAACCACGCATACCACCTAACTGACGAATCTGTTCGCGAGAACCGCGAGCACCTGAGTGCATCATCATGTAGATCGGGTTGAAGCCCTGATCATCATTCTCTAATTGCGTCATCAATGTATTTGTCAACATGGTGTTAGCACGTGTCCAAATATCAATTACCTGGTTGTAACGTTCGTTGTCCGTGATAAGACCCATCATATAGTTGTTCCAAACGGCATCAACTTCTTTCTGAGCATCTTTCACAAATTTTTCTTTCTCAACCGGAATCTTCACATCGTTCAATCCCATTGACAAACCACCCTTGTATGCCATCTGGAAACCAAGTTCCTTAATGTCATCCAGGAATTTTGCTGTCTTTGCTAAACCTGCCAGTTTAAATACATCGGCAATAATAGTCTGAAGCTTCTTCTTAGAAAGAAGTTCATCTACGAAACCAACTTCTTCAGGCACGTATTGATTGAAGATTACACGACCGGCAACTGTTTCAATTATTTTATGAGTAAGCTCGCCAGTTTTCTTATCTCTTACTTTAGCTCTTACTTTAATGATGGCATTCTTAGAAAGTTTGCCTTCGTTGTAAGCAATCACCAATTCTTCAGCTGAATAGAATTTTCTGCCTTCGCCTAACACTGCTGCTTCAGGTGTTCCTTTTCTGCCTTTAGTAAGGTAGTACAGACCCAACACCATGTCCTGAGAAGGTACAGTAATAGGTGCACCGTTAGCAGGGTTCAAAATGTTGTGCGATGACAGCATCAATACAGATGCTTCCAAAATAGCTTCTTGTCCAAGTGGCACGTGAACGGCCATCTGGTCACCGTCAAAGTCAGCGTTAAAGGCAGTACACACAAGAGGGTGTAACTGAATCGCTTTTCCTTCGATCAACTTAGGTTGGAAAGCCTGGATACCCAATCTGTGAAGTGTAGGGGCACGGTTTAAAAGAACAGGGTGTCCTTTCAATACGTTTTCCAAAATATCCCAGATCACAGGATCCTTGCGGTCAACAATTTTCTTAGCTGACTTTACAGTCTTCACAATACCTCTTTCGATGAGCTTGCGAATAATGAATGGCTTGAATAATTCAGCCGCCATGTCTTTTGGAAGACCGCACTCATGCAATTTCAATTCAGGACCAACCACAATTACGGAACGGCCTGAGTAGTCAACACGCTTACCTAGTAAGTTCTGACGGAAACGTCCTTGCTTACCTTTCAACATGTCACTCAATGATTTCAAGGCACGGTTACCATCAGAACGAACCGCATTCACCTTACGTGAGTTGTCGAACAAGGAGTCAACCGCTTCCTGAAGCATACGCTTCTCGTTACGAAGAATTACTTCAGGCGCTTTAATATCGATCAATCTCTTCAGACGGTTGTTACGGATAATAACGCGTCTGTAAAGATCATTTAAATCTGATGTTGCAAAACGACCACCATCCAAAGGAACAAGCGGACGAAGTTCTGGTGGAATAACCGGAACCATTTTAATCACCATCCACTCTGGCTTGTTGGTAATGCGTGTGTTTGCATCACGGAAAGCTTCTACAACTTTCAAACGCTTTAAGGCTTCTGCCTTGCGTTGTTGTGAAGTATCTGTTGCAGCCTGGTGGCGCAACTCATACGACATCTCATCCAGGTTAAGGCGAGACAACAACATTTCCAATGCATCAGCACCCATCTTCGCAATGAACTTGCGAGGATCGTTGTCATCCAGCATTTGGTTTTCGCGTGGAAGTTTATCTACGATATCCAGGTATTCTTCTTCGGTTAAGAAATCAAGACGGTTAATGCTGTCTTCTTCTTTAACACCTGGTTGAATAACCACATAGCGTTCGTAGTAAATGATCTGATCAAGTTTCTTGGTAGCAAGACCAAGTAAGTAACCAATCTTATTCGGTAAAGAACGGAAATACCAGATGTGAGCAACAGGTACCACCAGTTCGATGTGCCCCATGCGCTCGCGTCTTACTTTCTTCTCAGTAACTTCTACTCCGCAACGGTCGCAGATGATACCTTTATAACGAATACGCTTGTATTTACCGCAATGACATTCCCAATCCTTTACAGGACCAAAAATGCGCTCACAGAACAAACCGCCCATTTCAGGCTTGTACGTTCTGTAGTTGATGGTCTCTGGTTGTGTAACCTCACCATGCGAGCTTTCCAAAATAGATTCCGGAGAAGCTAAGCTGATGGTGATTTTAGAGAAATCGCTGTTGATCTTTTTATTTTTTCTGAAAGACATCTCTGTGTTGTTTAGTCTTTAGTTCAATTCTTTTTGTTCGTTGTTCGTTATTGGTTGTTCGATTCGAATAACGAACAACCAATAACCATCAACGTTAATTAATCCATTGTAATTTCAAGAGCAAGACCTCTGAGTTCGTGCACCAATACGTTGAACGATTCAGGGATGTTTGGCTTGCGCATGTTCTCTCCTTTTACAATTGATTCGTATGCTTTTGCGCGACCGATTACGTCATCAGACTTAATCGTCAGGATTTCCTGAAGAATGTGAGATGCACCGAAGGCCTCAATCGCCCACACTTCCATTTCTCCGAAACGCTGACCACCGAACTGTGCCTTACCACCCAATGGCTGTTGCGTAATGAGTGAGTACGGTCCGATAGAACGTGCGTGCATCTTATCATCAACCAAGTGACCAAGTTTGAGCATGTATGCCACACCCACGGTTACAGGTTGATCGAATTTCACACCAGATAAACCATCGTATAGATAAGTTCTTCCGTATTCAGGTAAACCAGCTTCCTTCAGTTCATTCTGTACTTCTTCAATAGAGGCACCATCGAAAATCGGAGTTGCATACTTGCGACCCAATTTCTTACCGGCCCACGCCAATACTGCTTCATACAGCTGACCCAAGTTCATACGAGAAGGTACACCCAGCGGGTTCAAGCAGATGTCAACAGGTGTTCCATCTTCCAGGAATGGCATATCTTCATCGCGTACGATACGGGCTACAACACCCTTGTTACCGTGGCGACCCGCCATCTTATCACCTACTTTCAATTTGCGTTTCTTCGCAATGTATACTTTCGCCAGCTGAACAATACCTGTCGGTAATTCATCACCTACTTCCAGTGTAAAGCGCTCGCGCTTAAATTCACCTGAAATGGTATTGCGTTTTAAGATGTAGTTCTTAGTCAACTGAGCTACCAGATCATTGGTATGATCATCGCTTGTCCAGTTTTCTAACGATACATCAGCAATCAAATTCACTTCTTCAGGAACTGCATAGTTGCTTTCATCACGGTAGATGTTCTTGTCAGGGAAGAGGTTGTTCTCAATTACTTTCGCAGAGAACTTAACACCTTTACTTACTAACTCATCACCGAACTTATGTTTTACACCGTTGCTGGTTTTAGTATTCAGCAAAGCGCTCAACTTCTTGATCATTTCATTGCGCAGATCAGTCAATTGCTTGCTGTAGCGGTTCTTTAATGCATCAAGTTCTTTCTTGTTTTTCGTACGAAGATCCTTGTCACGTTTAGGACGTGAGAACAATTTCGTTTCAATAACCACACCTTTCAATGATGGTGGTGCCTTCATTGAAGCATCCTTCACATCACCAGCCTTATCACCGAAGATGGCACGAAGTAGTTTTTCTTCTGGTGTAGGATCCGTTTCACCTTTAGGAGTGATCTTACCAATCAGAATATCGCCTTCCTTCACTTCAGCACCTACACGGATGATACCGTTTTCGTCAAGGTTTTTAACTGCCTCTTCGCTTACGTTAGGAATTTCAGAAGTTAATTCTTCTTCACCACGTTTAGTATCGCGAACCTCAAGTTCAAATTCTTCAATGTGGATAGATGTGTAAATATCATCGCGTACAACACGCTCAGAAATTACAATCGCATCTTCAAAGTTATAACCCTGCCAAGGCATGTAAGCCACCACCAGGTTACGACCTAAGGCAAGTTCACCGCCTTGTGTTGCATATCCCTGACATAATGGTTGCCCTTTTACAACTTTATCACCTTTTCTTACAAGCGGTGTTAAATTGATACAAGTATCCTGGTTAGTTCTGCGGAACTTGATCAGGTTATAAGTTTTGTATTCGTTATCGAAGTGTACAAGCTCTTGTTCTTCAGAGCGCTCGTATTTCACTACAATTTTCTTTGCATCAACATAGTCAACAACACCAGCACCTTCAGCCAATACCAATGTGCGTGAATCCAAGGCGATACGGCTTTCGAGACCAGTACCCACGATAGGAGCTTCAGGGCGCATTAAAGGCACTGCCTGACGTTGCATGTTCGAACCCATCAGGGCACGGTTGGCATCGTCATGTTCAAGGAAAGGAATCATAGAAGCCGCTACAGATACGATCTGGTTAGGCGCCACATCCATGTAACGAAGTTCTTTAGGTTCAACCACTGGGAAGTCACCTTCAAAACGTGCTTTTACTTTTTCTTCAGCGAAGTCACCATTCTCTTTCAACTTGGCGTTAGCCTGTGCGATGTAATGTGTGTCTTCTTCTTCAGCTGTTAAGAATATGATAGAGTCTTTCGACTTTACTTTACCATTTTCAATCTTACGGTAAGGTGTTTCGATGAAGCCCATCTTGTTCACTTTTGCGTGAACGCAGAGAGACGAAATCAAACCGATGTTCGGACCTTCCGGAGTTTCAATAGTACAAAGGCGACCGTAGTGCGTATAGTGAACGTCACGTACCTCGAAGCCTGCACGTTCTCTTGAGAGACCGCCCGGACCGAGTGCCGACATTCTGCGCTTGTGTGTAATCTCGGCCAGTGGATTGGTTTGATCCATGAACTGGCTAAGCTGGTTAGTACCAAAGAATGAGTTGATAACAGAAGACAAGGTACGCGCGTTGATCAGATCAACAGGCTTGAAGTCTTCGTTGTCACGAACGTTCATTCTTTCTTTAATGGTACGCGCCATACGGGCAAGACCTACACCGAATTGGGTGTAAAGCTGCTCACCTACAGTACGCACACGTCTGTTGCTCAAGTGATCGATATCATCGATCAATGCCTTTGAGTTGATCAGACCAATCAGGTACTTAACGATAAGGATGATATCATCCTTAGTCAGTACGCGGTGGTCGTAGCTCAATTCAAGACCTAATTTTTTATTGATACGGTAACGACCTACTTCACCAAGATCATAACGCTTCTCACTAAAGAATAAGCTGTTAATGATATCGCGTGCTGTTTGTTCGTCAGGCGCTTCAGTATTTCTTAATTGACGGTAGATATACTCAACCGCTTCTTTTTCTGAGTTAGAATTATCTTTCGCTAAAGTGTTGAAGATAATTGTGTAATCAGCTACGTTGATATCATCGCGGTGCAAGATAATTGACTTCACACCTGACTCAACGATTGTATCTGTATCTTCAGCTGAAAGAACATGGTCACGCTCTAACAACACTTCGTTACGGTCGATAGATACTACTTCACCAGTATCTTCATCCACGAAGTCTTCAGTCCATGTTTTTAATACCCTTGCAGCAAGCTTGCGGCCTACTACTTTTTTGAGGGTGTTTTTGTTAGCCTCCACTTCTTCAGACAAGCCGAATAAGTCAAGGATATCTTTATCAGTACCATAACCAATTGCGCGAAGCAAGGTGGTTACAGGGAATTTCTTCTTACGGTCGATGTACGCATACATTACGCTGTTCACGTCAGTGGCAAATTCTATCCACGAACCTTTGAAAGGAATGATACGAGCCGAATATAATTTAGTACCGTTTGTGTGCTTGCTCATGGCAAAGAACACGCCTGGTGAACGGTGTAACTGAGACACGATAACGCGCTCTGCACCGTTGATGACGAACGATCCACGTTCGGTCATGTATGGAATGTTGCCAAGGAACACTTCCTGTTCGATGGTTTCAAAATCTTCGTTGTCCTCATCATTACAAGTGAGGCGCAACTTGGCTTTTAAAGGCACAGAGAAAGTCAATCCTCTATCGATACACTCATCTACTGAGTATTTCGGTGGATCGATGGTATAGTCCACAAACTCCAGCACAAAGTTTTCGCGCGAGTCGCTGATGGGAAAATTCTCTGCGAATACTTTAAATAAGCCTTCGTTTTGACGTTTCTCTGCAGGTGTTTCAATCTGCAGGAAATCCTGGAATGACTGGAGTTGAAGATCCAGAAAATCGGGGTAATCTATTACGCGGTCGATTGACGAGAAATCGATACGACCATTAGAATTTTTCTTTGCCAAGGTTAATCTATTTAGGTGCCTGGACTCTTGAAAGAACTTTTGTGGGTAGAAATGGGAAAAGACCCTGTACCATTTTGACACGGAACAGGGTCTGTGAAGATGATGTGAAGCGCTACCCAGCGATTCTCACCAACCGAAGGGAATTATTTCAATTCTACTTCAGCACCAGCTTCTACAAGCTGCTTCTTCAAGTTTTCAGCTTCGTCCTTAGGAAGACCTTCTTTGATAGTCTTAGGCGCGCCATCAACTACATCTTTAGCTTCTTTCAAGCCAAGACCAGTTAATTCTTTCACAAGCTTCACGATTTGAAGTTTGTTAGCACCAGCGCTCTTCAATACTACATCGAAGTTAGTCTTTTCAGCGGCAGCAGCACCACCGGCAGCAGGGCCAGCAGCAACAGCTACAGCAGCAGCTGCAGGCTCGATTCCGTATGTTTCTTTTAGGTAAGAAGCTAATTCGTTTACTTCTTTAACTGTGAGTTCAACTAGTTGATCTCCAAGTGCTTTAACATCAGCCATTTTTGTAAAATTTAAAAGTTTTTAATTCAGTTAATTATTGTTTTGAGGCGCGTTCTTCCAAAGACTTCACCAGGCCGGCCACGGTATGCTTTCCGCTCTGAAGAGCAGAGATAACATTCTTGGCAGGTGATTGAAGTAATGCAATAACATCACCGATGAGCTCATTTTTGCTCTTAAGCTCGCTGAGCATGTTCAGGTTCTCAGCACCGATAAATAAATCGGATGATACTGAGGCGGCCTTGAGTGCAGGTCTGCCATCCAGTTTCTTGTGGTATTCCTTCAGAACTTTTGCAGGTGCATTACCGATCTCCTTAGAGAACATAACGCCTGAAAAACCCTTCAACACCTTGAATACTGGAGAGAAATCCGTGCCTTTTTGCGCTTCTAAAGCTTTTTGAATAAGGGTGTTTTTGTAAACACGATATTCAACTCCGCTTTTAAAGCACAATCTTCTAAATGCATTTACCTGTGCTACGGTTAAACCGCTGGCATCGGTAATGTAGAAGTGCGCGTTTTCTGCAAACTTGCCTTTCAGCTCTTCTATTATTAGTTCTTTTTCGTCTCTGGTCATGTCTTAAAAATCTTAAATGCCAGCAATTGTACCTTTGTCAAGGATGATACCCGGGCTCATTGTAGTCGAAATAGTGATACTTCTGAAGTATTCACCTTTCGCAGAGGCGGGTTTCAACTTTGCCACAGTGTTGATCATTTCCATTGCGTTGTCGCGGATCTTGTCAGGAGAGAAAGAAGCCTTACCAATGCTTACATGGATAATACCGGTTTTGTCGATTTTGAAATCAATTTTACCAGCCTTCACTTCTGTTACTGCTTTCGCCACGTCAAGCGTTACTGTACCTGACTTAGGGTTTGGCATTAAACCACGAGGGCCTAATACTTTACCTAACTTACCTACCTTGGCCATTACGGTTGGTGTACAGATGATCACATCGATATCTGTCCATCCACCTTCGATCTTGGTGATATAGTCGTCAAGTCCTACGTGTTCTGCACCGGCATCTTTCGCAGCCTGAACCTTGTCAGGCGTACACAATACCAATACACGAACTGTCTTACCGATACCGTGAGGCAATGCAACTACGCCACGCACCATTTGATCAGACTTCTTAGGGTCAACGCCCAAGCGGATGTCTAAATCAACAGATGAATCAAACTTGGTGAAGGTGATGTCCTTCAACATTTTTGAGGCGTCATCGAGAGAGAATTCTTTCTCGAGGTTGAATTTTGCCAAAACGGCCTTTCTGTTTTTTGAAATCTTTGCCATGTTCAATGATTCTTTTTCGTTGAACTTAATTTTCCCACGGTGGAGTACCACTTACTGTAACACCCATGCTACGCGCTGTACCGGCAATCATCTTCATGGCTGACTCTACTTTAAAAGCATTTAAGTCAGGCATTTTGAGTTCTGCGATAGTCTTCACCTGATCCCAGGAGATAGAACCAATCTTTGCACGGTTAGGCTCAGCGGAACCCTTCTGCTTCTTCATCGCTTCAAGGATGAGGTTAGCAGCGGGCGGTGTTTTAATGACGAAGTCAAACGACTTGTCATTGTAAATAGTAATGAGAACGGGCAATACTTGTCCTGGTTTGTCTTGCGAACGGGCGTTGAACTGCTTACAGAAATCCATAATGTTCAAACCCTTGCTACCCAAAGCCGGACCAATTGGCGGTGACGGGTTAGCGGCACCACCTTTTACCTGAAGTTTCAGATAACCTGTAATTTCCTTTGCCATTGCTACTTAGTCTAGCTTTTCAACTTGCATATAACTCAACTCAACGGGGGTGTTTCGTCCGAAGATTTTCACCATCACGTTAAGTTTCTTTTTGTCTTCAAATATTTCCTCTACAGAACCTGTGAAGCCACTGAACGGTCCGTCCATTACTTTCACTTGTTCGCCCTTAATGTAAGGGGTGTCGAGTTTTTCTTCGAAGCTGTCAATCTCATCAACTTTGCCGAGAATTCTGTTAACCTCTGATTGACGAAGAGGAACAGGAATCTTGGAAGCCCCGGTGCCGTTGTTGCCCAAGAAGCCGATTACACCTGGTATTTCGTTTACCATGTGGAATGCTTTTTCGTTGGACATATCTGCACTGATGAGGATGTAACCCGGGAAAAAGCTGCGCTCACGTACACGCTTTTTACCGCCCCTCATTTCGTACACTTTCTCTGAAGGTATAAGCACTTGCGGAATTGCTTCAGCAAGTTTGGAACGCTCGATCTCCGTTTCCAGGTAAGATTTTACTTTCTTTTCCTGGCCACTGACAGCGCGTAATACGTACCACTTAAGTTCGCCCATACCCTATTAAAATTCTCTGTAAAACCACTCTAACCCTGACTTGAAAACCCAGTCAATAGCGCCAATAACCAAAGCAAAAATGGTAGAGGCTACCAATACCAAAATGGCACTGCTTTGCAACTCGCTATACTTGGTCCACGAAACCTTGTTTTTGATTTCGTCCCAGGATTCAGATAAATAGGTTGTTATCTTTTCCATACAACTCTTTTTGTTTGCTGCCTTTCGGCAGATTGTCTCCTAAACAACTGTTTAAGAGGTTTTTAGCCTTGGCCGAAACCTCAACTAATGTTGCCATCCTGGGCTAACGCTTCGGATAACTGAGCACGGGCGGAGAGATTCGAACTCCCATCTGCGGTTTTGGAGACCGTAATTCTACCCTTGAACTACGCCCGTTTGTTTATTTTATCCTCACCACACTACTCCAGGTCAAGTTTAAAATTTAACCAGACTCCCTAATCCTCTGAATGACACACGTTTACACCTGTAGCCAAATTCAAAAGGACTGCAAAGATAGGAATCGCGCCTGAAAAACAAAAACTGTGCTGAAAATTAATGTGTTAGAAAGCTTAAAGCAGCTTACTGGCGTAGCCTGAACCTGAATCGGTCCGTTGAGGTAACTACTAAAATACGTCTTTCTGAGCGTTTTAGCTTGACAACATCTTTTTTGTCTATTGCGAAGGCTTTAAAAATGTGTAAATCTTCCAAAGGCTCAAAAGAAATAGTTTGCTCGTTTATCACGAGCAAACCATTTAAATAGAATTTTCGCCACATGCCTGAAGTGACCCAAAGGTCGACCTTTCTGGGTTTCTCAGAAACAGTACCGACTGCCATCTTAGCTGGACTGGCGAGGGTGGACGTTGTAATCACAAAAAAGGAACAGGTTAAAATGATCAGTCTATTCATATCTTTCTATTTACATAAACAAGCCAATCTCTTATTCCTATGTCGCGCGAAGAAGGTATAGCGCGTACCATCATGGAGGGTAATCCTTAATTTGTTGGGGATAAAGCCGAGGTCATTTACGGGTTTAATTGATTGCACAGTGCTGCAATGAATGGTAATTTCCTTTACCAGCATTTTTAGTTTTCCTGGAACAAAGCGAATCTCATTTTCAGACGCAAACATCTGCCCTTTGATAAAGTGTGAATTAGGAAGAGGTCTCATTTTAATAAAGAAGAGCTGAGCTGGAAAGCTATTGGCCTGAGCCTGGCTTTGAATTGTAAGGCAAGCGAAAATTGCTACCAATAGAATACAAATAGTATTTCGCATAGCGCATTTGGTTGATTAACCATTGAGGTTTGCGCTAAAGTAAAAAAACCCGACACTATCCGAAGATAATGACGGGTTTCCAATATAGATTGGACTAATTAATCCAAGATCTCAGTAACCTGACCAGATCCTACGGTACGGCCACCTTCGCGGATCGCGAAACGAAGACCTTTTTCCATAGCGATTTTGTTGATCAACGTAACTTCGATAGATACGTTATCACCAGGCATAACCATTTCTACACCTGCAGGTAACATAACTTCACCAGTTACGTCAGTTGTGCGGAAGTAGAACTGAGGACGGTATTTGTTAAAGAATGGTGTGTGACGACCACCTTCTTCCTTGCTCAATACGTAAACCTCTGCTTTGAATTTAGCGTGAGGAGTAACTGAGTTAGGCTTACAGATAACCATACCACGAGCGATTTGCTCTTTTTCAATACCACGTAACAATAAACCTACGTTATCACCAGCTTCACCTCTGTCAAGGATCTTACGGAACATTTCCACACCTGTGATAGTAGATTCCAAGTTTTCAGCACCCATACCAAGGATCTGAACTTTGTCACCTGAGTTGATGATACCACGCTCAATACGGCCAGTAGCAACAGTACCACGACCCGTGATTGAGAACACGTCTTCAACAGGCATCAAGAAATCTTTGTCGATCAAACGAACAGGAAGAGGAATGAATGTATCTACAGCATTCATCAATTCTTCGATTTTTTCAACCCACTTAGGCTCGCCATTCAAACCACCCAAAGCAGAACCACGGATGATTGGTGTAGTATCGCCAGGGAATTTGTATGATGAAAGCAATTCACGGATTTCCATTTCAACTAGGTCTAACAATTCTGCATCGTCAACCAAGTCTACTTTGTTCATGAATACTACAAGTGCAGGTACACCTACCTGACGAGCCAAAAGGATGTGCTCGCGAGTTTGAGGCATAGGACCGTCAGTTGCAGCCACTACAAGGATAGCACCGTCCATTTGGGCAGCACCAGTAACCATGTTTTTCACATAGTCAGCGTGACCTGGACAGTCAACGTGCGCATAGTGACGGTTTTCTGTAGCGTATTCTACGTGTGAGGTGTTGATAGTAATACCACGTTCTTTTTCTTCAGGAGCGTTGTCAATTGAAGAGAAGTCACGGATTGCAGCCAGACCTTTCTTTGCCAAGACCTGAGTGATAGCAGCGGTAAGCGTTGTTTTACCGTGGTCAACGTGACCGATGGTACCAACGTTAACGTGCGGTTTCGAGCGGTCAAATGTTTCTTTTGCCATATTTGAAAATCCCAGTTAAAGTTTAAAAGTGTATAGTTAATTTAATTGTTACTAGCTATTGCCTCCTTTTACAGAAGCTTATACACCCCAAACATGATATGCCTGTCGAATAAGGGTTATTCGATGAAATCCCTGAATTGCTTTCATGATGGTCGCTACGCATCGGCAATGAGGAAATTTCAAAATTTCAAATTTCAAAATGTTAAAACTACCTCGTTTGGCAGTCTTGTTTTAATTTGAAATTTCAAATTTGAAATTTCAAATTACTTAGAGCTGTTGAAGAGAATTGAACTCTCGACCTCTTCCTTACCAAGGAAGTGCTCTACCCCTGAGCTACAACAGCGTTAATTCAAAATTTCAAATTCAACATTTAAAATTTCAAACTGGCTCAACTTGTAACTCCTTTGTCCGCATCCAAATTTGAGATTTGGAATTTGGAATCTGGAATTAAAGGTGAGCGGGAGACGAGGCTCGAACCCGCGACCTATAGCTTGGAAGGCTATCGCTCTACCAACTGAGCTACTCCCGCAATTACCTCACCCTACCCTCTCCAAAGGAGAAGGAGAATAAAGAGTGGGGGAAATAGGATTCGAACCTATGAAGTCATACGACAACAGATTTACAGTCTGTCCCAGTTGGCCGCTTTGGTATTCCCCCTCAATATTTTTAAGAACGTTTAGCACCTTTTTAAGGGTGCTCCTAAAAAATAGGAGTGCAAAATTATACGGTTTTATACTTTTTCAAAACTTTCCTAGAGTATTTAATCAGGAATAAGTCACTTTCGAAGCGAAAATATTCCTTAAACCAGCATTTGAGGCAAATATGAGGTTAATCGCCCTATTCTTCTTTAGTAGCAAAAGATTGGATAAGGAGCTCCATTATTTCATTTTCAGATTTAAGAAACGCTGCCTCAGGGAATTTTTTGGTGAAAACCTCCAGCTTTTTGTAAAACTCGGATTCTGTAATCTTAAACATGGCACATAACTCCCATTTTAGAGAATCAGATATTATGAACTTTCTATAAATGGCTGTTGATTGATTTTGTTCCCTATATCGATTTAATTTTCTCTTAGTCTTTTGCTCCTTACTCAGGTAATACCAGGGGGCTGCCATAGAAAACCCTAATCCACTGTGTCGAGGTAAATACCTGTTTTCTGAATATAACCTCTCTTTCTCGTACTTATACAGCCCTTCAATCACAGTTTTTTTGGGTAACTGTGGAATTTTTAAATCCATTGGCGCATAAACCAAAAGGGTATCCAAGGTTGTGCTCTCTTCTTTTAATAAAACGCTTAGCACGGATTGGTCTATTGTTATTTGTGTAGTGTATAGTCTGTAGCCAATCCGGGAAAAAAATAGGGTATCATTTGGTTGGATTAAAAGGGCGAATTTTCCTTCTGAATCTGTGTATGTTCCGGTTCTTCTCGTAAAAACATGAACATCTATTACAGGAGACAGGTTGTTGAAGTCTAATACCACGCCAGATACACTCAATTGCTGAGCAAAAGATAAAAAGGTTGTAAGCAAGAAAGGTAAAAGAATAAATAGACGCCCTATTCTTGACTGACTCAAATTCTTGCTGATTATTCGCATGAAGCAAAATCGTTGTCTATAGTAACGCTAGATGCTGGAACTTATTTAAGCCTGACCTTGGGAATCGATCACATAATGATAATCTCTTTCACAGATTCTTTGCCGAACTCCTTTTGGAAGACCTCTATGACTTTAGTCTTGTGAAAGGAGAAATCGCTTTTAATGGTGGGCGAATCAAATTCAACAAATAAAACTGAGTTTTTAAGCCAAATCCGCTTGGTACGTTTGGCAATTGGTTTGCCCACGAGTCGTTCCCAGGAAGCCAATACCGATTTTTCATCGAAACGGTCTTTCAACCTATAGGTCTGTAACAAATCCTGCAAGGCCTGCCCCACCGACTGAATTTCATCCCTTTTCTTGCGTGTAGCCACTGATCTGTCCTTTTTCTACTGTAAAAATCTTTTTCTCCAGGTTTACCACATCCAACAGGTGCAAAGTACGGTCTGGCCGGGCATCAGTTAAGAAAACCTGACCAAAGGTCGGGAATAGTTTTAATAATTGACCAATGCGTTCACTGTCAAGCTTATCAAATACATCGTCTAGTAGTAAAACAGGGTAGAAACCCTTGTGTTGTTTAAGAATTTCAAGTTGTGCCAGCTTCATGGAAAGCACAAAGGATTTTTGCTGACCTTGCGATCCCAGTTTCTTAAGGTCGCCTTCACCCAATAAAAAAATAAAATCATCGCGATGTATTCCAAAACTTGTTCGCTGCAAAGCCAGGTCTTTTGCTCTGCTTTTGAGCAAACCATCTTTATAATCTTCCTCTATTAATTGCGATGTATACCGAAGGTTTACAGCTTCATTCGCCACCAATAGTTGATAGTAACGCTGAAAAACCTCGAGGAACTCTGTCATGAAGCTTAGTCTTTTCTGAAAAAGCTGCTGCCCCAAGGGTACAAGCAGGTCATCGTACGACTCAATCATTACCCAATCTTGCCTGCCTGATTCAGCAAACATTTTAAGCAGACTATTGCGTTGTTTCAAACAATGATTGTAGCGCATCAAACTATCCAAGTACACTTTATCAAATTGAGATATGAGTGTATCAAAAAATTTACGCCTGGATTCACTTCCATCTTTCACCAGATCGACATCGTCAGGCAAGACCAGCACAGCAGGGTACTTGCCAATGTGCTCGCTCAGTTTAGTATAATCTTGTCCGTCTTCGCGGAATACTTTCTTTTGTCCTGCTTGTAGCCCCAGCGTTAGGTCATGCGTTTTGCCCTCTTGGGTAAAAGTGCCGCGCACAACCATCTGGTTCTCGCCTTCTTTTATATAGTGTTGATCGGCAGATGAAATCGCTCCCTTGGTAAAGGCAAGGCTATAGATGGCATCCAAGAGGTTAGTTTTGCCACTCCCGTTTTTGCCCACCAGAATATTTAAATGTGCAGAAAAAGTAATGTCGGCCTCCGCATAGTTTTTGAAATTAAATAAGTGGAGGTGGTCTAGCGTCATTTGGCGGGTATTGTTATTTGATGATTTGCGCTGCGAAAATACTATTGTTTCTAATGGAAGCAGAAAGCTATGGTTTCATTATTCAATATCATTTATGGGCCTCTGTTATGATTCAGAGGATATGTAGCCCGAAGCGATTAAAACTGTCGATTCAGCCAATTACCGTTAATTCTATTTTATTCATTGTTAATTGACCTTGCAGACGTATTTTCGCAGTTCAAAATTAGTGTTATGGCTACATCCAAGGCGGCTGCGACTGCAGCAAAGGGATCAAAAACTGAATTTTCTAAGGAAACCTATCTTTTCTGGTACGAAAGCATGCAATTGATGCGCAAATTCGAAGAAAAGGCTGGCCAACTATATGGTATGCAAAAAATTAAAGGCTTTTGTCACTTATATATAGGACAAGAGGCCTGCGCGGCTGGTGCAGTGAGTGCCCTTGAAAAAGGAGATAAATATATTACAGCTTATCGCGATCATGCTCATCCACTGGCATTGGGTACCAGCCCAAATGCTGTTATGGCAGAATTGTATGGCAAAGAAACAGGCGTTTCGAAAGGAAAAGGCGGTTCCATGCACATTTTTGATGTTGCCAACCATTTTTATGGTGGCCATGGTATTGTGGGAGGCCAGGTGCCCCTCGGTGCAGGTCTTGCCTTTGCTGAAAAGTATAATAAGACCGGCAAGCTTTGTATTTGCTACATGGGCGATGGTGCCGTGCGCCAGGGTGCCTTTCACGAGGCTTTAAACCAGGCCATGTTATGGAAAATCCCGGTGATTTTTGTGATCGAAAACAACGGTTACGCTATGGGAACATCTGTAAAGCGTAGCTCGAATGTAACCGATCTGTCAACTTTAGGCGAATCTTACGATATGCCTTCAGAAGCTGTTGATGGCATGAGTGTTGAGGCCGTGCACAAAGCAGTGGCTAGAGCCGCAGAAAGAGCACGGGCTGGCGAAGGACCGACTTTGTTAGAATTCAGAACCTACCGCTATAAGGGGCATTCTATGTCTGATCCTCAGAAGTACCGCACAAAAGAAGAGGTAGAGGAGTACAAGAGACAAGATCCTATCGAGCAGGTTCGTGAAAGCATTTTAACAAACAAATTTGCCACGGAAAAGGATCTGGAAGCCATTGATGCTAAGATTGTAGCACAAGTAGAAGAATCGGTGCGTTTTGCTGAAGAATCTAACTTCCCTGACCCGGCAGAGGCTTTAACCGATGTTTACGAGCAGAAGGACTATCCTTTCATTTTTGGTTAAAAAGGCAATTTGTTTAAAAAGCAGTAATTAGTAGTTTTGCGTCCCGCTTATAAAGGCGGGACTATTTTTTATCAAAATGGCAAAGAAAGAAGAAAACAAAAGCGTACTCGAGAACGCAGAAGTTCTGGAGGAAAAAGTAATAGGTTTTGAACATTGGATTGAAAGCAATTCCAAACTTGTTTTTGGCATTTTGGGTGCCCTGGTGTTAGCTGTTGGCGGTTATTTCGGTTTCCGTTACTATGCCGATAGCCAGAACGAACTTGCTCAAAAAGAAATGTTTCAGGCAATACACTACTTTGAAGCAGACAGCTTAAATCTGGCTCTAAATGGTGATGGCAACAACCTGGGCTTCATCGATATCATTAACGACTATGGTATAACTGAGGCTGCTAACCTTGCACACTATTATGCTGGTGTAAGCTACCTGAAGCAGGGTAAGTTTGATGCCGCAGTGCTTTACCTGGAGGATTTCAGCTCTAATGACTTATTGGTGCAACCACGTGCCTACAGCCTTTTAGGCGATGCACACATGGAATTGCAACAGTATGAAGAGGCTGCAAAGTATTACAACAAAGCATCTACTTATAAGCCCAACAAGTTTTTTACGCCTACTTATTTAATGAAGCAAGGATTGGCTTATGAAAAGCTGAACAACAACGAGAAGGCTATTGAAGCTTACGACAGAATTATTAATGAGTTTTTTGAATCGGCTGAGTACCAAAACGCAAGAAAGTACAAGGCTAAGTTGCAAAGCAATTCATAAAAAGAAATTAGTTTATCTTTAAAGGACAGTGGAAGCTGTCCTTTTTTGTTTCTAACCTTATAACAATTTATAAGCATGGCAGGCACACTTACCTCCGGAAAAATTAAAACCAAGCGTAATCTTAGCAAAACTAAAGTTGCCATTGTGGTGGCTGAATGGAATGAAGATATTACCGGAGCACTTTATGAAGGTGCGTATCAATCGTTATTGGAGCACGGCATAAAAAAGCAAAATATTATCCGCAAAAATGTGCCTGGCACTTTTGAACTTACACTTGGTTCGTTGTGGATGGCAGAGCAAAAAGATGTACACGCTGTGATTGCTTTGGGTTGCGTGATACAGGGAGACACACCTCACTTCGATTACATCTGCCAGGCGGTGGCGTACGGAATTATTGAGGCTAATATCAAAACAAAAAAACCTGTGATCTTTGGTGTGCTTACCACACTGAACAAAAAGCAAGCGCTCGAGCGTGCCGGTGGCAAACTCGGAAACAAAGGAGAGGAGGCTGCACTAACAGCATTAAAGATGCTGGATTTTTAATCCAGCATCTTTTTCCATTTTAATTATTGCCCTTACTTCTGATAAAGTTCTTCAAGTCTTCTTTATCACCCTGAAATATTAAATCATCACCAAGCAGGTAATAGTTCTTTTTGTCAGGACACTTATCATATAATTTTTTGAGCAGATCAGGCTTTCTTGCTGCCTGACTAATCTCTGTAAACATTTTCTTGATCTGGCTTACTTTAAAACAATGATCAATGGCCAGGTCTTCAATCAGTGCAATTCGTTCATGATCGAAAAATTTAGCCTGAACATTCTTAAGTATTTTTTGAAAGTCAGCCTCGCTTTCTTCACAAATTGGTGGCGGTGGTGTTAAGTAGAAGGCTGCATACTTCATCCATTCATCTTGGAGCTTGGTATTTAAAAAAAGCTGTACACCAAGTTTATACGATTCCTGATCATAAATTTTTGGAAAAATTTTAGTGAGTACTTTTAGTTTGGTTTCTTCTGACCTGAATATGGATACCAATTTCATGGCTTGAGCAAAATCAAAACATGCAATTTCAACAGCACTCACTACAACCACTTCTTTTGCTTCTTCCGTGGGCTGATAAAATGCATTATTGACAGTTCTTCTAAACAATTCTTCATTGGCCACAGGGCCATTACAGCCTTTCGCACCAGCATAGCGTGCACTTACCGGATAGTTGTATCTGGGAAAAGTGAGTACCTGATCAACCGGTGGTGCAGGATTGACAGGTGTGGTTACCGGTGGCTCTGTTTTAACGGGTGTTTTCAGTAAATCATATAATCTAAATGCAAAGGAAACATTTGTGAATGCATCATATACATCATAGAAATTAGCAGGGTCGGATGTGCGCGCGAATGCAGCTTTGCAAAAGTTAAGACGTGTCTGATCTTCTGAAAAGAGTTGCGCCATGGTTTTAACTTGTGCCGACAGCAAGCATTTATCTTTTATAAAAATCAATGCAACATCCAGTTTTTTAGCATTAGTCCCCTGAATGGCCACTTGATTAAAACCATCTTGAAAAGAATTTTTATCAATAGGGTTTGGACAATCTTGTGCAAATGCGGTAACGCCAATTGCCAATAGCATAAATAATGTGAGGGCTCTCATAGGTTTAACGGTTTGGTCTTCAATCTAAGTACGTGATTTTATCATTACCAAAATAGTGCCATAAAGAATGATGGCTAAAGCCATAAAAAAAGGGGCTTCCGCCCCTCTTTTACCTCTCTTACAAATACAGAGATTACATATTCTTTACGATTTCCTCTGCAAATTCTGAGCATTTCAACATTGTAGCACCTTCCATTTGTCTGTGGAAGTCGTATGTTACACGTTTAGAAGCAATCGCTTTTTCCAAGCCTTTATTGATCAGGTCTGCTGCTTCTTTCCAACCCATGTATTCAAACATCATTACACCAGAAAGAATCACAGATCCAGGATTTACTTTATCCTGACCTGCATACTTAGGCGCAGTTCCGTGGGTTGCTTCAAAAATGGCATGACCTGTAATGTAGTTAATGTTTGCACCCGGAGCGATGCCAATACCACCTACTTGTGCCGCCAACGCATCACTCAAGTAGTCACCATTTAAGTTTAGCGTTGCTATTACATCAAAATCTTCAGGGCGTGTTAATACTTGTTGAAGTGTAATATCTGCTATAGAATCTTTAATGATTACTTTACCTGCTGCAACAGCTGCCTTCTGTTCGTCATTGGCAGCAGCTTCACCCTTTTCCTTCTTTGTTTTCTCCCACTTATTCCAGGTATAAACCTTATCACCAAAGTATTGCTCAGCTACAGCATATCCCCAATCGCGGAAAGCACCTTCGGTAAACTTCATGATGTTACCTTTGTGTACAAGGGTAACTGATTTTTGATTATGCTTAATGGCATAAGCAATTGCACTGTGAATTAAACGTGTACTACCGCTCAAACTCACCGGCTTAATACCAATACCTACGTTCACATCAGTTTTCACATCCGTAGCACCTACCATCTTCCAGAAATCTTCTGATTTCTCTTTAGTATTGAAACGGATCTTGTTGAATTCTTTAGGGAATTCTTTAGCAATAAAGTCTAATACCTTTTGTGCTTCTGGTGTGCCCGCTGCAAATTCGATACCTGCATAAATATCTTCCGTATTTTCACGAAAGATGACCATGTCTACCGCACCCGGGTTTTTTACAGGAGAAGGAACACCTTGATACCAACGCACTGGACGCAAGCAAACATACAAATCGAGGATTTGACGAAGCGCTACATTCAGTGAGCGTATACCTCCACCTACCGGTGTGGTTAAAGGTCCTTTAATACCAACCAAATACTCACGGAAAATATCCAAGGTTTCATCAGGCAACCAGTTGCCGGTTTTATTAAATGCCTTCTCTCCTGCCAGTACTTCTTTCCAATTGATTTTTCTTTTTCCATTGTAGGCTTTCTCTACGGCCTTGTCAAACACAAGTTGAGAAGCTGGCCAAATATCCACACCTGTACCATCACCTTCTATGAAAGGAATGGTAGGGTTGTCAGGCACATTAAGTTTACCGTTGCTAATGCTGATTTTCTGATCGCTCATGGCTATAAATTTTGAATATTGACTAAGGTAATTTCAGGGGTCGAAAATAGTGAATCCATCTCTGCTATCAAATCCGCTGGAGTACTTGTCCCCTATGGGCATCCAATTTTAGAAGAATAAAGAGCATAATGGTAAAACCCCATAAGGAGGAGCCACCATAGCTAAAAAAGGGCAATGGTATGCCAATTACAGGAAAAAGACCCACTGTCATACCGATATTCACCGCAAAGTGGAAAAGCAGGATAGATAATGTAGCATAAGCAAATACCCTGGTGAATCTGTTTTTCTGTCGTTCTGCAATAAAGATTATACGGAACATCAACACAACCCATAGTCCTATGGTTACGAGGCTGCCTATCCAGCCGTGCTCTTCGCCTATGGTGCAAAAAATAAAGTCTGTACTTTGTTCTGGTACAAAATCAAACTTTGTCTGAGTGCCTTTTAAGAATCCTTTACCAAAGAACCCACCGCTCCCAATAGCAATTTTAGATTGTGTTACATTCCAACCGTAGCCTAGCGGATCTGCGTCTGGATTGATCAACGCTTTCACACGATTTTGCTGATGAGGCTTTAAAACATTGTCAACCACATAGTCTACACTTTGCAATAAACCAATTACAAGGAGTGCACCTATAGTTAATACTGCTAATCGTTTGAATTTTTTTCTTCGCGAGAAGAAGATCAGCATTGCCCAGATTACACCAATACCTGCATAGAGGTAAATGTTGTTTTCCACTAAGAGTGCCAAAACAAAAATGATGGCACAGGCTATGCCAACAATAATAAGAAAAGGTGACATACCTTCTCTGTAAAATACAATTAAGAAAGAAGTAAAAACCAAAGCTGTACCCGTATCTTTCTGCAGTAAGATCAAGAGCATAGGAACAACAATCATCACAAAAAGAACAAATTGGTTTCGCAGATTGTCCATACGAAAACCAATAGTCCCAACAAACTTTGCCACTGCTAATGCTGTGGCAAATTTTGCAAACTCAGACGGTTGCCCACCGAAGCTACCAATACCTATCCATGCTTTATTACCACCAACCTCTTTGCCAATAATGGGCACCAGAATTAAAAGAAAAAGTATGGCGCCATAAATGATGTATGCGAACGTATCATAAAATCGCATGTCAATAATGAGAATGGCGATAATGATGATAATACATGCAGCCATGAATAAAAGCTGCCTGCCGGGACTTAAGGAGAAATCAAAAATAGATTGGCCTATGGTTTCATCATACACCGAGGCATAGATATTTAACCACCCCAGTAATACAAGGACTCCGTATAACATCACTGTTACCCAGTCCATTTGTGCCGGTATGTGTTCGTTTCTGCTCAATTATAAAAAGTCACCTCGTAAAACATAATCTTCAATATGCTTGCGTTGCGTAGCACCCAGCAAGTATTTTTCAACTATTAAACTGGCTATAGCTGCCGCTGCCCTGGCACCCTGCCCTGCATCTTCTACATAGACAGATACTGCAATCTTTGGATTGTCTCTTGGTGCAAAGGCTATAAATACTGAGTGATCTGCCAATGGTGGATTGTTCTCGACTGTTCCTGTTTTACCGCAAACAATAATATCTTTTAAGCTTGCTCTATACTGACCTGTACCACCTTGTACTACGTTTTGCATAGCATCAACCGCAACTATAAAGTAAGAGGAGTCAATTGTGGTGTAGTGTTTCTCTAAATATTGCGGGAGAGGCTTGCCACTATCGCCTATTGATTTTACCAAATGTGGCGTATAAAAATAACCACGATTGGCCACTGTTGCAGCAAAGTTTGCCATCTGCAATGGAACCACCAGGTTTTCACCTTCACCGATCGCGATTGAGTAAATATTAGAGAACTTCCAGGGGCGGCCACCATAGGCTCTATCGTAGAATTTACTGTTAGGCACTAATCCGCTTTTTTCGTTGGGAAGATCAATGCCTAAGGGCGAACCAAATCCAAAACTTCTGATGTGTGTATTCCATTCTTCCAAACCTACACGAGTGTCTTCAAATGGATCGTTTACTTTTCCCTTGTTCAGCATTCTGCGAAGTACATTATGGAAATAAGGATTGCAAGAGTGTGTAATGGCGCCACGTAAGTCTTCATTTGAATGTGCCCCATGGCAATTAATAATGGTGCGGTTACATACCACTCTGGTATCAGGCGTAATAACACCCTCCTGTAAAGCCACCATTGCCTGTGCAATTTTAAAAATCGATCCGGGCCTGTATTGTGCCATGAGTGGACGATTGAACAAGGGCTTACTTGTGTCGCTGCTGATGAACTTAAAGTTTTGGCTATAATATTTACCTGTAAGCATGTTCGGATCATACGATGGCCCTGAGACGAAAGCCAGTATCTCTCCTGTTGAAGGTTCGATGGCTACAATACTTCCCGATTTTCCGCGCATTAAAAATTCGCCATACAATTGAAGATCAAGGTCTACTGTTGTTGTGAGGTTTTGACCGGGAATCGAGACTGTATCTAACTCACCATCTTTGAAGGAGCCTTTATCAATTCCATCAACGTCACGCATTTTATAGCGAACGCCCCGCTGTCCGCTAAGATATTTTTCATAGTATGCTTCAATGCCACTTTGGCCAATGTAATCGCCCTGCTTGTAAACTTTTGTACTGTCTTTGTCAAGTTGGTTCTTACTGATTTCGCTAACATAGCCAAGGCCATTGGCAAATGCAGAGGTTGTATATGAGCGGGTTGATCTTGCCTGGATGTAGAAGCCATCAAAATCATCAAGGCGATCCTGGATACGAGCAAAGTCATCATTTGACAACTGCGTTAAGAAAGTAGTAAGCTTTACAGGCGAATACTCTTTTTTCTTTTTTAGTTCTTTGAATGATTTCCTAAGATCTTCGATTGTAAGTCTAAATACCTTGCAAAACTCTGCCGAGTCAAGATTTTTTATTTCTTTGTAAATAACCTGTAAATCATACTCTGGTGTATTGTATACCAATAGCTTACCGTTGCGATCGTAAATTAAACCGCGAACAGGGTAATCGACTTGCCGAAGAATGGCGTTGCTGTCTGCAAGCTTCTCATATTTACTGTCCAACACCTGAATGGCAAATAGCTTAATAAGAAATACCAGTGCGATCAGTATGACCAGAACCTGAATAATATCTTTTCTGCCTTCGTTCATATCTCCATTCCTACCTCGAGAAAAGTAATTGTGCTATCACCAGCGCTGCTAAAGTAAACAGCGTACTCATTAAAACTTTAAATAAAGTAAACCAGAAATACATTGTTCCGCCTGCCTCTACAAAAAATAAAACCAGGTGATGGATAAAGACTAATGGTAAAGCATAAACAATAAACCACTGCACTCCGTTCATAGCCAATGTCGGTAGAGAGTTTCTGTCGTATCCGCCCTGAGGTGTAATTCTGTTTAACCAATAGCCGCGTAAGTATACCATGAATACCGAAGACATGGCATGAAGGCCAACACTGTCGTAGAAGATATCAATACCCAGCCCCATGGCGAAAGCTATGATCATGAGTATAAGCGGATTGGTTTCAACAGGAAAAGTAAGGAGGTATAACAAATAGATGAAACAAAATGCTGTATGAAAAAGCACCACATTTTTAAAGAGCAGCACCTGCACCAAAAGCAAAAAGAAAAAAGATATGACCTTTATAATATTAAAACTCATTTCTCGTCAATCAACTGTTCTAATTCATCCTGCTCTTCTTTTAAATTACTCTTTACTATGGCTACATAGCTGAGTTTTCTAAAGTCCTGAGAAAGTTTAACGCGCAAGTTATAAAAGAGTGCTTCGTCTTTTAATTCTACCTTATCAATAGTGCCAACCATCAAGCCATCCGGATAAATGGAGTTGTAACCTGAGGTTACCACCGTATCGCCAACCATAGGTTGTACGTGGCGAGGAACATATAACAAGTTTACATTTTCAGTATTGGCACCATCCCATTGTACTGTACCAAAATGACTGGTGCGTTTCAGCTGAACAGAGGTGAGTACATCTATATTTAAAAGTGAAGTAACAACGCAGAAATTATCAGACACCACTTTTACTTTACCTACAATCCCATCTGCACTGATAACGGCCATGCCTGGTGTTACCCCGTCTTTCTTACCCTTATTTAGCGTGATGTAATTTTTGAACTGGTGTACTGAGTTGTTAATGACCCTGGCACTTAGAAAGTCGAAACGGTTAATTAAAACCGGATCATTAATTTCTCTGACATTGAGTGTATACAGACTTTGGTTACGTTGCTCCAGCTTTCTTTTAAGGTAAGCATTTTCTTCCGATAAGCGTTGATTGGTTTCGCGGAGTGATAGAAAGTCTCGAAAATTTTGCGAAGTATTATTAATGCTTGCAGCCAGCCCGTTGGCAGAATTAAAAAACTTAGCCCCCTGGTATTGGTTGTTTTGCACCAATAACCAGACACAAATAATCTGAAAAACCAAAAAGGTAAAAAAGGAACGGTATTGGTAAATGAAAAGGAAAAGTCTTTCCATATTACTTTGCTAACTGTGTTATACCTGTCATATGACTATTTCCAAACAGTATTGGTTCGTGTGTGTATAGCTTTGCAGTATACATGGAATCAACTCATCAATACCGTACGGAAATGGTGTAAATTCTTAAGTGCAGCACCTGTGCCTCTCACAACAGCACGCAATGGATCGTCAGCAATGTGGATAGGCAATTTTGTCTTCAATGCTAAGCGCTTGTCAAGACCTCTTAATAGTGCACCTCCACCGGTTAAGTAGATACCACGCTCGTAAATATCCGCTGATAATTCTGGTGGTGCTGTTTCTAATGCTTTCAATACGGCTTCTTCCAGTTTAGATACAGATTTATCCAGCGCAAAAGCTATTTCAGAATATGACACCTTAATTGTTTTCGGAATACCAGTCATTAAGTCACGACCGCGGATTTCGTAATCATCCGGTCCGTCATCAAGTTCTGTCAAGGCAGATCCTACTTCAATCTTCACACGCTCAGCTGAACGCTCACCAATCAGCAAATTGTGCTGGCGCCTCATATAGTCAAGAATATCTCTGTTGAAAGTATCCCCTGCTACGCGTATTGACTGGTCGCAAACAATGCCGGAAAGTGCGATTACGGCAATATCGGTAGTACCTCCACCAATATCTACAATCATATTACCCAAGGGTTGTTCAATATCAATACCCACACCGATGGCTGCAGCAATGGGCTCATAAATCATGTATACTTCTTTGGCCCCCGCATGCTCAGCAGAGTCGCGAACGGCACGCTTCTCCACCTCGGTAATCCCTGAAGGAATACAAATGACCATCCGGTACGAGGGTGGGAAAATTCGTTTACCTGTATCAATCATTTTGATCAGGCCTCGAATCATCATCTCAGCAGCCTGGAAGTCGGCAATTACGCCTTCTTTCAGCGGTCGAGTAGTTTTAATATGGTCGTGGGTCTTCTCATGCATTTGCATGGCCTCTCTTCCAATGGCCAGCACTTTTTGGGTGCGCTTGTCCATCGCTATTATCGATGGCTCATCGACAACGATTTTGTCTTTGTAGATAATCAGTGTATTGGCAGTGCCTAAGTCGATGGCTATATCACTGGTGAAGAAATCAAAAAGTGCCATGTAGTAATGATGTGGTAATAATTATGCAAAAGAAACAGCTATCCGAAATTTACCAAAATATATTTCGAAAGTTCTTTATCACGTAAGTTAATATTAGAAATAACAGAAAGACAAAGTTTCCGGGTATTACAAAGGTGCTTTGTGCTTAGTGTTTAAAGTGTCTGATGCCCGTAAACACCATGGCCATTTGGTGGCGATTACAGAAATTGATAGAGTCCTGATCGCGCACTGATCCACCTGGCTGAATGACAGCGGTGATTCCATGTTGCTGTGCAATCTCTACACAATCTGCAAAGGGAAAGAAAGCGTCTGAAGCCATAACTGAACCCTTCACATCGAAATTAAAGGCTTTCGCTTTGTCAAGGGCTTGCTTCAGGGCATCAACGCGAGATGTTTGCCCCACGCCACTGGCTAGCAACTGGCCTTCAATTGCCAGTACAATGGTGTTTGACTTCGTGTGTTTTGCCACTTTGCTGGCAAATAACAAGGCTTTGATTTCCTCCTTTGATGGATTTCGATCCGTAACTACTTTTAAATCTGACTCAGCATCGGTTTTCAGATCCAGATCCTGCGCTATAACGCCATTGAGTAAGGTTTTAAACTGCTTGGTTCCCTGTAGCTTCGTTTTCTGCAGGAGCAACATACGATTCTTCTTTGATTTCAACAGTTCGAGTGCTTCCACTGAATAGGCGGGCGCAATCAAGATTTCAAAAAAAAGTTTATTGATCTCTTCAGCTGCCTCCAGATCTACCATTGTGTTGGTTGCTAACACACCGCCAAAGGCAGAAGTTGTGTCTGCCTGATAAGCTTTAAGATAGGCGTCTTTAACCTTTGGTGCAGTTGCTACACCACAAGCATTGGTATGCTTAATAATGACAAAAGCCTTCTCTCCATCAAACTCCTGCACAAGATTAACGGCAGCATCAACATCTACAAGATTGTTATATGATAACTCCTTACCATTCAATTGCTCAAACATGGCATCTAAATCGCCATAGAAAGCTCCTTGCTGATGTGGGTTTTCTCCGTAACGGAGGGTACGCCCCTGTCTTATACTTTTTTTAAAGCCAGGTAATTGTTGCTCTTGATTGAAGTACTCAAAAATTGCTGCATCGTAATGAGAAGTAACATCGAAAGCCATGGCAGCGAAGCGCTTACGGTCTGCTAGAGACGGTGCACCATTGCTTTGTTGCAACACGTTTAGTAATCCGGCATATTGCTCGCGTGAGGAAACGATTAGGGTGTCATTGAAATTTTTGGCACCCGCCCGAATCAGTGAAATACCGCCAATATCAATTTTTTCAATAATCTCACCTTCATTTGCGCCACTGGCTACTGTTTCTTCGAAAGGGTAAAGGTCTACGATAACAAGGTCCAACGGGCCTATCTTATGTTCTTTAGCCTGTGCGACATCGCCCTCATGATCTCTGCGGTAGAGAATGCCTCCGAAAACGGCAGGGTGTAAGGTTTTAACACGTCCTCCAAAAATAGAAGGATAACCAGTCAGTGTCTCGACAGCCGTTACTTTGTATCCTAATTTCTCGATAAACTCCTGTGTACCTCCTGTTGATACAAACTCAACACTATTTTTAGCCAATTCATGAATAATTGGTTCCAGGTTGTCTTTATAAAATACAGAGATGAGGGCACGGGTAATTTTGCGATTCATAGGTGAGAAATTTGAACGCAAAGCTAACCAGGATTTACAGAATTATAAGATTAGCAGGATTTAATCTGGTTCTACTTATAACAATTAGTGATAGTAACTAAATCCTGAGTATCCTAAAATTTGTGCGCATAGCTTATCAGGATTTACAGGATTACAAGATTAGCAGGATTTAATCCATACTTACTCGTAAAGATTAGAGACAGAAACTAAATCTTGAGCATCCTAAAATCTTAAAATCCTGATCAACTGATGATTTGTGCGCTCCGCTTATCAGGATTTACAGGATTAGAAGATAGCAAGATTTAATCCAGACTTACTCGTAAATATTAGGGACAGAAACTAAATCCTGAGCATCCTAAAATCTTAAAATCCTGATCAACTGATGATTTGTGCGCATAGCTTATCAGGATTTACAGGATTACAAGATTAGCAGGATTGAATCCAGACTTACTCGTAAAGATTAGAGGCAGGAACTAAATCCTGAGCATCCTCAAATCCTAAAATCCTGATCAACTGATGATTTGTGCGCATAGCTTATCAGGATTTACAGGATTACGAGATTAGCAGGATTGAATCCAGACTTACTCGTAAAGATTAGAGGCAGGAACTAAATCCTGAGCATCCTCAAATCTTAAAATCCTGATCTACTTACGATTTGCCAGATAAACACCTATGGTGATAGCCGTCATGCCAATGAAATGGCCAAAGCCCAATGCTTCACCATCAAATAATCCCCAACCTACTGCCACAATAGGCATAATGTAAGTAACTGAGCTTGCAAAAATCGGGGTGCTTATTTTCACTAAACGGTTGAATAAAAAAGTAGCGATGGCTGTGCTCATAATACCAAGTAACACAATGAAACCTGCCGCCCGCCAGGCGCCATCAATCGTTTGCAACTTAACCGTGAAGTCAGAAAATGCAAACAAATAGACAAGAGCCAAAGGACCAATCATTAGCAGGGAACCACTGGTGATGGTAAGTGCTTTGAGATCGGTTATTTTATACTTTATAAAATTGAGATTAGCACCATAAAAAATACAGGCTATTACGATCAGTAGTGCATACACATTCAGACTTCCAATTTCTCCGCCTGTTCTGGCAAACATCAATACCACACCGCCTAAAAAACCAAGTACAATACCGACTATCGCCAGATTCTTGAATTTTTGTTTAAAGATGAAGGCGCCAATCAATAGGGTGAAAATAGGTGTTAATGTATTCAGGATGCCCGCCACGGAGCTGTCCATGTTAGTTTGGGCTGTAGCAAAAAGGAAGGCTGGAATAAAGATACCCATCAAACCGGATAACAGCAGTTTCCAGTAATGATCGAGGGTTAGTTCCTTAAATCTGACTAAGGCAGCAGGGAGTAGAAATAAAGCTGCTGCTGTTACACGCAAGGCACCAACTTCATCGGGGGCAAAAACTTTAAGCCCTTGCTTAATAAGGATAAAGGATGTGCCCCAGATAAGTGCTAATAGAATCAGTAAGAAAATTGCAGTAGAGCGAGGGGTTTCTGACATAATCGGCTTTAGTTCATGCGAAACGAAGATTGTTCATGAACAGTTGTAAAGATTGATAAAGCTTTTACGATTTCAAACCGAAATTTTGCTAAGATTCATGGATTACATAAATCGGTTACAAAACAGATACGGAAGCAGTAAACTCAACGGCATTCACTAATTCATCCAATATCTCATGAACTGCTTCTGCTGTCGGGGCTTCAACCAAACGTGTTCTGTAAGGTTTAATGTCTTGTATCCCCTTAAAATAATTGGTGTAGTGTCTACGCATTTCAAATACACCCAGTTTAGGTCCTTTCCACCGTATTGAAAAATCCAGGTGTTGTTTGGCTACTTTGACACGCTCACTTAAATCAGGTGCAACCAGCATTTCGCCTGTGGCCAGAAAATGCTTGATCTCATTAAAAATCCAGGGATAACCAATGGAAGCACGACCGATCATCAATCCATCTACCCCGTAACGGTTTTTATACTCTAAGGCTTTTTGAGGTGAATCAATATCGCCATTACCAAAAATGGGGATATGCATGCGTGTATTTTCTTTGACCTTGGCAATTAATGTCCAATCAGCTGAGCCTTTATACATCTGCACCCGGGTGCGGCCATGTATACTGAGTGCTTTAATACCGATATCCTGAAGACGTTCGGCTACTTCTACAATATTTTTAGTTTGCTCGTCCCAACCCAAGCGTGTTTTAACCGTAACCGGAAGGTGCGTACTCTTGACAACCTCTTCTGTCATCCGCACCATCTTTGGAATATCTTGCAGCAAGGCAGCACCTGCGCCTTTACAAGCAACCGCTTTTACAGGACAACCGTAATTAATATCAATCAGATCGGGTTGTGCAGCAGTTGCTATCTCAGCCGCTTCGCGCATGCTGTCAACATTGCCACCAAAAAGTTGAATGCCGATGGGGCGTTCATACTCAAAAATATCCAGTTTCTGCCGGCTTTTGGCTGCATCGCGGATGAGGCCTTCTGAGGAAATAAACTCGGTGTACATTAAATCAGCGCCATTCTGCTTGCAGACAGCACGGAAAGGCGGATCGCTCACATCTTCCATGGGTGCCAGCAGTAGCGGGAATTCTGCTATTTCTATGTTTCCGATTTTTACCATTTTAAACTTTTATAGCCAAGCTTGAAAACTGAGAATTCAAGCCCTGTCTGCTCTATTTACCTATATTAGTGCGCAAATTTACGAAAACCTTTGGGGATGGAGAGAAGTTCCGGCTTATCACAGCCAATTATTCAGCTTAATATACTATTAGTGCTCGGTGCAGTTTTAGCAGGTTTTATTGTTATTGGGCCACTCATTGGTATTCTGATAGCACTTCCGTTTTATGAAGGCAGCATTATGGATTTTATGTCTGCCCTTGGTGACCCAGTCGGTAATGAAGCCGTTAAGATACCCTTCTATATTGTTCAGGGGTGCTCTACCCTATTCGGTCTTATTCTCGCCCCTGCTTTGTTAATTATAGCCAAGCAACAACCGCTAAAAAAAATATTGAGTTTACCCAGTACACAACTTAGTACCTACTTGATTGTAGTTTTTGCCACCATTGCTTTTATGCTGGTTAACTCCCCTTTTATTGAATGGAATGCAAATCTTGTTTTCCCTGAATTTATGAAGGGTTTTGAGGAGTGGGCCAAAGCGCGCGAGGAGTATGCCGGAAAAGTAACCACCTTTTTAACAACCTTTTCTAACACAGGTGAATTAATGCTGGCACTCTTTGTCATTGCAGTGCTTCCTGCCATTGGAGAAGAATTGGTTTTCAGAGGGCTATTACAGCCACAACTGCACAAGCATATGGGTAATATTCATACGGCCATCTGGATCTCTGCTATCCTTTTTAGCGCAATGCATATGCAGTTTTATGGCTTTGTTCCGCGTGTGCTCTTGGGCGCCCTGTTTGGTTATTTATATTATTGGTCTGGCAATTTATGGATAGCCATCCTTGCCCACTTTGTTAACAATGGATTCTCTGTGGTGATGCTTTATCTTTATCAGCAAAAGGTGAGTGAATTAGATATGAATAGTACAGAATCTGCACCCTGGTCGGTTGTGGCTGGTGCTGCTGTTATTAGCTTTACACTTTTATATATTTTTAAGAAACAAGTTTCAACCACTACACCTGCGTGACGGCTCTACAAAAATACAATAACCTTACACAACGCATCATTACTGGCATTCTTGGATCTGCTGCCGTAATTACAGGCGTATGTTTTAGCGAATGGACTTACTTCACCTTGTTTTTTGCCTTATGTGGTCTGGCCATGTTTGAATTTTACAAGCTGGTTGGATTAGATGGTATGATTCCGCAGAAAACATTGGGGCTCGTTATTGGGTTGTTTATTTTCTCTCTTACTTTTTTTATTGAACAGGAGACAGCCGACCCTAAGTTCTTCTTCCTGGTTTTCCCGATGGCTTCCATTGTTTTCATGATTAAGCTATATAAAAAGTTTGAGCGGAAACCCTTTACCAATATTGCCTTTACTTTTCTGGGTATTTTTTACATTGCCACTCCGCTATCATTAATGAATATTGCTGCTTACGAAAATGGCTCCTACAATTTCGAAATTATCTTAGGCTCCTTATTGATTTTATGGGCGAGCGATACCGGTGCCTATTTTGCAGGTACTTATTTTGGAAAACGTAAACTATTTGAGCGCATCTCTCCAAAAAAATCGTGGGAGGGTTTTTTTGGCGGGGCAGCATTGGCATTGCTTATCACTTTTATTTTCACACAGTACTTTCATTCTTTAGCGAGCTACCATTGGTATGTAATTGCCGTGTTGATAATTGTCGGTGGCACTTTTGGCGATCTGATTGAATCGCTATTGAAAAGGAGTATAGAAATTAAAGACTCCGGTACGGTGTTGCCCGGCCATGGTGGTTTTCTGGATCGCTTCGATGGTCTGCTTATTTCAGCGCCCTTTATAGTAGCGTATTTGGAGATTTTCTAAAAACAACTGTTTGCTATAGGTTTACAGATATACTCCAATAAACAGCATCTGTTTTGTAGAAGACTCTTTTCTGCAAATACCGGTAAATTGAGTTTTAAATTTTTAAGTATACTTTTCTCTGATTTTTGTAACTTAACAACATTAAACTGGCATTCGTAGGTCTTTTAAACCAAGAGAATATGAAAATAGCCAAATCCATGCCTTCAAACCACAAAGCAATTTCGGCATGCAGGCAGTTGCCCATAATTAAAAATATTTTGAGATGAAGACACTCACTATTGATAACTCTAAAGTCTGGACCGTAGAGGATTATCTTTTACTGGGTGAAACGTCTACGCCATGCCAACTAATCGATGGAGATTTAATTATGAGTCCAAGTCCTACACCAAATCATCAACTTATCTTAGGCAACTTATATGATGTTTTAAAACTTAGCGGAAAAAAAACAGGCGGTATTGTTTTTTTCGCACCAATGGATTTATACATCGATAAACAAAATGTGCTACAGCCTGATTTGCTTTTTATATCTAAGGAAAATAAGGATATCATTACCCATCGTGGTATTGAAGGTGTACCTGACTTAGTAGTGGAGATTATTTCGCCATCTAATATTTTTACTGATAGAAATAAAAAGAAGAAGATCTACCAACAAATTGGCGTGAAAGAGTTTTGGATTGTGGATCCTGCCAATAAAACGCTTGAAATCTACAGTAAGAGTCACGCTGACCTTGATACACCAAGTCTTTTTTTGGTGGGTGAAGGGGAAGTGCGCTCCGCAGTTTTACCAGAACTAACTTTTAATCTTCAGGATATTTTTTAATTACCTCAAGACGCTAAGTCAATACAACTAATCTTTAAACTCACTTGTGAAGTGAAAATTAATGTCAGGGAAATTGTCCTGTACCATTTGTAACCAGGCTCTCGACTCTGCCATAAATACCAGCTTACCATCTTTATCGCGTGCCATATGGCGCTGCTTGGAGTCGATAAACTCTTGCAGTTTTTTAGGGTCTTTGCTACTGATCCAGCAAGCTTTATACAGATTTTGAGACTGGAATTGCACAGTAGCTCCGTATTCATTTTTTAAGCGAAACTGAATTACTTCAAACTGAAGCTGACCTACTACACCTACTACTTTTCTATTACCTAACTCATAAGAGAAAAGCTGAGCAACACCTTCTTCCATTAACTGAAGCAGACCTTTTTCAAGCTGCTTGGTTTTCATGGCGTCCATGTTAATCACTTCCTTAAAAATTTCAGGCGAGAAACTTGGGATACCCGTATACATTAACTTCTCTCCTTCTGTGAGCGTGTCGCCAATTTTTAAGTTACCCGTATCGAACAGACCAACGATATCGCCTGGCCATGCTTCGTCTACTGTTTCGCGATCTTGTGCCATGAAGGCTGTAGCATTAGAAAAACGTATGCCTTTTTCCTGACGCACGTGCGTATAGTTAGCACCTCTTTCAAATTTACCGGAACACACACGCAAGAAGGCAATACGGTTTCTGTGTTTTGGATCCATGTTGGCGTGGATCTTGAAGATAAACCCGGTAAATTTATTTTCATCTGGTTTAATAATACGCAAAGTCGTGTCGCGTGGAATAGGTGGCGGTGCCAGTCGGATGAAAGAATCTAATAACTCTTTAACACCAAAGTTATTGACTGCACTTCCGAAAAACACAGGTGCTACTTTACCGTCTAAATATTCATTTACATCGAAATCAGGATAAACGCCTTCAATCAGCTCAACGTCTGCTCTTAACTGTTTTGCATTCGTGTCGCCAACTAACCTGTCCAGTTCTGTATCGTGGATGTCTTTAATCTCTAAGCCTTCTTGCACTGTTTGCTTACTGCCAGTGAACAGGTGCAGACTTTTTTCGTAAAGATTATAGACACCTTTAAAATTCTTACCCATGTTGATTGGCCAGCTTAGCGGACGAACCTTAATAGAAAGTTTTTCTTCCACTTCATCCAGCAGCTCAAAAGGATCACGGCCTTCTCGGTCGAGTTTATTGATGAAGCAGATAACAGGCGTATTGCGCATGCGACAAACCTCCATCAACTTCTCAGTTTGAATCTCCACACCCTTTACACAATCTATAACCATGATTACACTATCTACAGCCGTAAGGGTGCGGTAGGTATCTT
Organism: Chryseotalea sp.; assembly: GCF_057350905.1. Lineage (NCBI taxonomy): Bacteria > Pseudomonadati > Bacteroidota > Cytophagia > Cytophagales > Chryseotaleaceae > Chryseotalea > Chryseotalea sp. The sequence goes on from NZ_JBMRCF010000011.1 coordinate 172,660, forward strand.
CGGCAAAATCCTGGTGACCAGGAGTATCCAGTAGATTGATTTTAATGTCTTTATAATTAAAACCCATCACAGAGGTAGCCACAGAAATACCACGTTGTTTTTCTATTTCCATCCAGTCGGAACGAGCGTGGTCTTTAATTTTAGACGATTTTACAGCGCCTGCCTTCTGAATGGCTCCACCAAAAAGCAACAATTTTTCTGTTAAAGTGGTTTTACCAGCATCGGGGTGACTGATGATACCGAAAGTTCTGCGTTTGGCTATTTCCTGATCGAGTGTCATTGCAATTAAAGAAGCCGCAAAAGTACGGAAATCATACTACTTACATAATAGGATTATCAGTTATCGCCAGGAATGAATAGGATTTCTTCTCTGGTCTAAAACCTTTTCGAAGTACTCAATAGCAGGAAGTAAAAATTGACAACTATTCTCAAACCCAACCTAAGAACTACTGCTTTTTCTTCTGGCCAGGCGCTGTACTTTTTCCGCCTTTCTTCTGCTGACCGGGCGCATAAGGCGCGGCTGACTTACTGCCTGTTAACTTTTTCATCTGGCCAGGAGGTATGGCTGCTGGTTTTTTTGTTACAACTGTAGTCTTTGAGCAGCTAACTATAGATATTGTTATAAGTGTGATCAATGCAAAGTTTATAAGCTGTTTCATTTGTTTTTTTTTGAACTGCAAAGCTGTATTAATTGCCGGGATAAAATTGGACTAAACAGAAGTAAACCTTACTTGCTCGATGAAGTGCAGTTTGATGAGATTATCGACTGGCTATTGGAAATTGATTCGATCCTCTTCATCTATGAGTAATAGCAATTCATGAACACTTCTTTCCACGGCTGGGATGGTAAGGACTTGGTCCCGATTGCATCGGGACCGGAGCCGCGCCAAGGCGTGGCGCAGCCCTGAACAGCCCGACTGCGCCCTCCTTCGCTAAAGCTTCGGAGGGCAGGCTCTTCATTCGATAAAAGCTTGGGAAGGCTGACCCTGTCAATCGTTGCTTTTGCATGCAAGACCAAATAACAGCCTGGAATTAACAAAAGAGGAGCATGACTGTCAACCTGTCATTGTTTTGGCAGAAATATGCGTGCTATTGCTACTGGCACAGTGATTGACAAAGGGAAGGAAATACTTGAAGCGAACAACAGAAATTTTAAGATTATGGGAAAAATAATTGGTATCGACTTAGGAACAACCAACTCGTGCGTAGCCGTAATGGAGGGCAGCGAACCAGTGGTGATAGCCAACAGCGAAGGCCGCAGAACAACGCCTTCTATCGTTGGATTTTTGGACAACGGTAAGGGTGAGCGCAAAGTGGGAGATCCGGCAAAGCGTCAGGCCATTACTAACCCAAAAAATACAGTGCAGTCCATCAAGCGCTTCATGGGTAAGAAGTTTGGTGAAGTGAGTGGCGAGAAAAAAATGGTGTCTTATGAAGTAGAGGCCGGTAACAACGATACGGTGCGTGTGCGCATTGGTGATCGTTTATATACTGCGCAGGAAATTTCAGCGATGATTCTTCAAAAAATGAAGAGCACCGCTGAAGACTACCTCGGCACCACGGTAACAGAGGCTGTTATTACAGTACCTGCTTACTTTAACGATGCAGAACGTCAGGCTACGAAAGAAGCAGGACAGATTGCAGGTTTAGATGTAAAACGTATTATCAACGAACCTACAGCGGCAGCGCTTGCTTACGGTTTGGATAAGAAGAATAAAGACATGAAGATCGCAGTGTACGACTTAGGTGGTGGTACATTCGATATTTCAATTCTTGAGTTAGGCGATGGTGTGTTTGAAGTAAAATCTACTAACGGTGACGTACACTTGGGTGGTGATGACTTTGACATGCGCATTATGAACTGGTTAGCGGATGAGTTTAAGGCTGACAAGAACATTGATTTACGCAAAGATCCTATGGCGCTTCAGCGCTTGAAGGAAGCTTCTGAAAAAGCGAAGATTGAATTGTCGAGCTCTAACGAAACAGAAATTAACCTGCCATACATCACTTCCATTGATGGTGTGCCTGAACACTTAGTGAAAAAACTTTCTCGCGCTAAGTTCGAGCAACTGGCCGATGATTTGATTAAGAGAACATTGGAACCTTGTAAGAAAGCAATTGCTGACTCTGGTTACTCTGTAAGCGAAATTGATGAAGTTATCCTGGTAGGTGGTTCTACACGTATTCCTCGCATACAGGAAGAAGTGGAGAAATTCTTCGGCAAGAAACCTTCTAAAGGTGTAAACCCTGATGAAGTTGTAGCGGTAGGTGCTGCAATTCAAGGTGGTGTGTTGACTGGTGAAGTGAAGGATGTGTTGTTGTTGGATGTTACTCCGCTATCACTTGGTATTGAAACCATGGGTGGTGTAATGACGAAGTTGATTGAATCCAATACTACGATTCCTTCTAAGAAGTCTGAAACATTCTCAACAGCGTCTGACAGCCAGCCTTCTGTAGAAATACACGTATTACAAGGTGAACGCCCGATGGCACGCGACAACCGTACAATCGGAAGATTCCACTTGGATGGTATTCCACCTGCTCCGCGCGGTGTGCCTCAAATTGAAGTTACCTTCGATATTGATGCCAACGGTATCCTACACGTATCTGCTAAAGATAAAGGAACAGGCAAAGAACAGAAGATTCGCATCGAAGCTTCTTCTGGTTTAACTGATGCTGAGATCCAGAAGATGAAGCAGGAAGCTGAAGCCAATGCCGAAGCTGATAAGAAAGAGAAAGAGAAGATTGAAAAAATCAATCAGGCTGACTCACTGATATTCCAGACTGAAAAACAGTTGAAGGAATACGGAGAGAAACTTTCTGAAGGAAACAAGACTGCGATTAACAGTGCACTTGAAACCTTAAGAACTGCACATAAATCGCAAGACCTTGCCGGTATTGATGCAGGAATGACTGCACTAAACAATGCATGGCAGGCTGCATCTACTGAAATGTATCAGGGTGGTGCCCAGGCAGGTGGTGCTGCTGATGGGGGAGCCGCTAACAATGGTGCCAACGCAGGTGCTAGTGGTAACCCGGATGTATCGGATGTACAATATGAAGAGGTTAAATAATTAACTGAATTCAAGTTTTAAACAAAGCCCCGCTTAACAGCGGGGCTTTGTTGTTTATGGGCAAATGTGGTTGTTCACCGAGCAAAGCTGGCTGCAAGGTGCTACCTGGCGCTATGTTTACGTATACAATAAGAAACAACTTCATAAATCTTATGAAAAAGATAATTCATTTAACTACACTCTTTTTTGCATTGTTGGTGGTGTCGCTGATGTCCTGCACAGAAGAATCGGCTAAAGGAAAAGTTCAATTGTATATCACGGATGCTCCGGTGGATGACGCTAATGTAGATGCTGTTTTCTTAAGCATTCTTGGTGTTGAGTTGAAAGGCAATGATGGGTGGCAAACCATTGCTACCTACGATGAGCCTGTAACGGTTAATATTCTAGATTATCAACAGGGCAATGCACTTTTTTTAACTGAAGAAGAATTAAGTGCCGGCACCTATACTGAAGCAAGATTGTTACTTGATGCACCTGTGGAAAATGACCTTACCGTTGAAAACCCTGGTTGTTATCTCCGTTATAAAGATAGCAGCACACGAGCACTTTTTGTACCCAGTGGTGCACACTCAGGCTATAAAGTAAAGGGTTCGTTTTCACTTGTACCTGGCGGAACTGTTGCAGTAACACTTGATTTTGATGTGCGTAAGTCTATCGTGACTGCCGGAGCCAGTGAACGTTTCTTACTAAAACCTGTAGTTCGATTAGTGGCAAATCAGGATGCTTCATTACTGAAAGGTGATCTGACTGATCTTGCTGAAGGTACAAGGGTAGTTGTATATGCCTATGAAGCCGGCAGCTTTACCCTCAGTGAAAGTGAGGCCAATGCTGACGGCCTTCGTTTCCCCAATGCATTAACCAGCACCCAGGTTAATGCAGAAGGTGAGTTTACCTTGGCTTTTATGAACGCAGGTGATTACGAACTTGTCTTTGTCTCTATAGATGAGGACGGGAATTTAATTGATTTAATCGGTACATATGACGCAACACTTGCTGCTGGTGCACGCTTAAACCTGGATATTGATCAATCCATACTAGCGCTACTCTGAAAAAGGAAATTCTTTGTAATACCACTGCAATAAAGCTGGAGGCCGATGTATGAAAGTTCAACCGTATTCATGCATCGGCTTCTTTGTTTTTTAGCGCGTAAAAAGCAGTAACTTTACCCCAATATTAAAACCACATCTACCATGCCTCGTAGATTGCTCTTAAGATCTGTAAGCAACACACGCTCCTTTTTATTTGTTTTATTACTCTACATGACTGTTGGAGCTTGTGTAGACAACGATGCCCTTAGGGGTAGATTAACTGTGGCTCTCACGGATGCACCCTCGGATGCTTCCAATATCAGAGAAGTAAATATTGCCATACGCGGTGTTGAGGTTTTAAAAAAGGGTAGTGAAAACTGGCAGGTTATTAAATCTTTTGAAGAACCGCGAACAATTAATATACTGGCATTTACGGAAGGAGAAACATATGATCTGACTGAACAATACCTGACGCCTGGAGATTACCAGGGTATACGGCTGGAGCTTAACCTTGCCAATGTTGATAATGGGCTTACTGTTTTTCCACAAAGCAATATTGTATTCACCAGCGGCATTCAAGAAGTGCTTTTCGTTCAGGCTGGTGCCGACAGTTACGTAGAGAACAGAGATGCGTTCTCTATTGTCACGAATCAAACAACATTTTTAACACTTGATTTCGATGTTAGAAAATCACTCGTACTTACAAATGGTGCTTATGCACTTGACCCCCAGATGCGTGCTGTGGAGACCGATAATAGTGGCACCATCGATGGGCAATTCCGAGACTTTGCCGATTATCCAAAGGTAATTGCTTTGGCTTACAAGCCAGGCTCTTTTAATGCCAGTGAAGCTGCCAATGAACGCGCTTTTGCTAATTCCGTTTCCAGCACACGTGTTAATGCAAACGTGAGCGGACGCTTTACCCTCGCTTTTTTAGAGCAGGGAAATTATGATATCGTTTTTGCAGCACTTAATAATGACGGCTCTATTGACACCATTCTTGGCAAGCTTGCTAATACTAAAGTTGATAAGGGTGAAACCACTGCCATCTGTGTCCAGCTGAGTGTACCACAAGTGCAGGGCAATTGCGTACAAATAGAACCACTCCAATAATAAAATCCTCCAGGTCTTTTACGCTAACGCAGCGTCACTATCTTTGTCGCCTTAAAAAAATAAAATCTATGGCGATCATCATGAAATTCGGAGGCACTTCGGTTGGCAGGCCGGAGCGCATGAAAAAAATTGCAACCCTTGTCAGCGGCACTCCCGGGCGAAAGGTTGTTGTACTCTCTGCCCTTTCCGGCACGACCAATGCTCTTGTGGCTATAGGCGATGCCCTGATTAAAAAGGATGCCACCAAAGCAGAAGCTGAGATTGCTACATTAGAAAAGCACTATTTAACTTTCGTTGATGATTTATATAGCACAGAAGCTTTCAAGGCGATAGGCCAGGAAATTGTAAGCAGGTTTTTTGTTTTCATTCGCATGTTGGCAGCAGGTGAATTCGATGACAAGAGCTACCGTGAGTTATTGGCTCAGGGTGAGCTGATGTCTACCGAAATGTTTTACCAACATTTACAGGAAATCAAAATCCCTTCCCGCCTGTTGCCGGCACTTCACTTCATGAGCATTGATGAAAACGAAGAACCGGAATTGGAGAAAATTGCTGTGCGTCTGAAGCCATTGGTTGATTCACTGAAAAATATTGACATCATTATTACACAGGGTTACATCTGCCGCAATCACAGAAATGAAATCGATAATTTAAAGCGTGGTGGCAGTGACTACACCGCATCGCTGGTAGGTGCGGCTATTCGTGCAGAGGAAATTCAAATCTGGACAGATATTGATGGCATGCACAATAACGATCCTCGTATTGTTAAGAAAACCATGCCTATCTCTGAGCTCACTTTTGATGAAGCTTCGGAGCTTGCCTACTTTGGCGCCAAAATTCTACATCCAGCCACCATTGTTCCTGCACAAAAATACAATGTGCCGGTGCGTTTAAAGAACACCATGGATGAAAAAGCTTTTGGCACTATTATAACCAGCAAAAGCACCGAAGGCACTTTTAAAGCCGTGGCTGCCAAAGACGGTATTACTGCCATTAAAATAAAATCATCGCGTATGTTGATGGCTTATGGTTTCTTAAGACGAGTGTTTGAAATATTTGAGCAATACAAAACGCCAATTGATATGATTACCACTTCCGAGGTGGCCGTGTCATTAACGATTGATTCAAATACAAATCTTGATAAAATTGAAACAGAGCTTAAAAAATTTGGCTCTATTGAAATTGACAATAACCAAACAATTATCTGTATCGTGGGGCATCAGATCGCTACGCAAAAGGGTGCATTGAAAAAAGTGTTTGATGCATTGGCTGGTGTTTCCATACGCATGGTTTCCTGCGGTGGCAGCAATAATAATATATCGGTTTTGGTAGATACTCAATATAAAGAAGAGGCACTGATAGCCCTTAACGAAGGGCTCTTCAATTTGCGTTAATAAACAGTTAATCCTGGAATGACATTCATCATAGAACCGCGTTGAATCTATCATAGCAGGGGCTGATTTTTAATGACCACTGATCAAAAATCGGGCAGGCAGTTTTTATTGCCTGCTTTTTTTTTACATCTTTCAGGTAACTATTCAGCTGCACTATGGAACTCTTCATCGTCTTACTTTTTGTTCTCGGTTATTTAGCCATAGCTTTCGAACATCCCATCAAGGTTAATAAAACGGCATCTGCTCTGTTAACAGGTGTTTTATGCTGGACATTGTATGCACTCTCATCGCAAAATTCCATAGAAGTAATCGGTGAGGATTTATCGCACCATTTAAGTGAAATAGCCGCCATTCTTTTTTTCTTAATGGGCGCCATGACCATCGTAGAATTGGTAGATGCTTATCAGGGTTTTAGAATCATCACAGATCGCATCAACACAAAAAATCCGAAAGTTTTACTTTGGATCATCTGTATAGTCACGTTTTTTCTTTCTGCCATTCTTGATAACCTGACCACTTCTATTGTAATGGTCTCACTCATACGCAAGTTGGTTCCCAATAAGGATATGCGTTGGTTCTTTGGCGGTATGATCGTAATTGCTGCTAACGCAGGGGGTGCCTGGTCGCCCATTGGTGACGTTACCACAACCATGCTTTGGATAGGCGGGCAAATCAGTGCCGGCAATATTATGCTGACACTCTTTTTACCTAGTCTTGTTTGTATGATTGTACCGTTGATTTACTTACAGTTTACACTGAAAGGAGAACTCGGTTTACACGCGGGCAGTCATACAGCACATGCAGAAGGACATGGCCATCATGGCAAAGAAGTTAAGGGCTCGAAAGCAATGTTTTTTTTAGGCATTGGTGGGCTCATTTCAGTACCTGTTTTTAAAACAGTAACGCACCTTCCTCCTTACCTGGGTATGTTGCTTGCCCTGGGTGTAATCTGGGTTGTTTCTGAATTAATCAATCCCGATATGGATGATAAAGAGAAAAGGCCTTATACCGCAGCGGGTGCGTTGTCTCGTATTGATGTGCCCAGTGTTCTTTTCTTCTTGGGTATTTTACTAGCCGTGGGTGCCTTGCAGTCTATGGGTACGCTTGGTAATTTTTCAAAGTTCCTGGATGAATCAATCGGTGATCAGCGTGTTATCATTACACTCATTGGTATACTCTCTTCCATAGTAGACAACGTACCCTTGGTGGCAGCCAGCATGGGTATGTATGATATGTCAATCTATTATCAGGATCATTTGATTTGGGAATATCTGGCCTATTGCGCAGGAACTGGTGGTAGCATATTAATTATCGGCTCGGCTGCTGGTGTGGCTGTTATGGGCATGGAGAAAATTGACTTTATCTGGTACATTAAGAGGATATCGCTTCTGGCCTTATTAGGTTATTTTGCAGGTGCCATCATCTACCTGATTATTCAACCTTATCTGGCCGTTCATCCTCCAGTAGGATAATTCCACAACTGATTAAAATCATTCAGCAAAAGAACATTTAAAAGGTTATTCTATTTAACTGTTTGCAAAATTTGGTCATCTTTATAATACCTGAATTTGCAACGGTATGGAAACCCTAATCATTATTGTATTTATCATTGGTTATTTATGTATAGCCTTTGAGCATCCGCTTAAGATAAATAAAACAGCTTCAGCCATTTTAACTGGCGTTATTTGCTGGACGCTGTTTATGCTTTCTGCACCTTCTGATACAGTCACTGACAGCAACCACTACCTTTCTTTTATTGATCATTTAAAATTAGAAGAAGGATCAGAAAAAGTTGGCTTGTTATCTCAGTTGGACATTTACAGATCATTTGTACTCGAACAATTAGGTGAGCATCTAGATTCAATTGCTCAGATTTTATTCTTTCTACTGGGCGCCATGACTATTGTTGAACTAGTAGACGGACACCATGGATTTCGTTTTATCACTGATAGAATTGATACAAAAAATCCAAAGAAATTATTGTGGATCATTTGTATAGTTACGTTTTTTCTTTCTTCCATTCTTGATAACCTGACAACAACCATTGTCATGATATCATTGATTCGAAAGCTCATACCAAATAAAGAAATGCGATTATTTTTTGCCGGTATGATTGTTATTGCAGCCAATGCTGGTGGTGCGTGGACACCCATTGGTGATGTAACGACAACTATGCTTTGGATTGGCGGACAGATCTCCACGGGTTCTATTATGAAGTCACTCTTTATTCCAAGTTTAGTCTGCATGCTAGTTCCACTGCTTTATTTAAACGTTACTTTAAAGGGTGAATTGGGTACTCATGCTGATTCGGGCAGCAAAAAACAAAGCGATGTAAATACAGGCAGACTCATGTTGATATTTGGTGTTGGAGCACTGATTTTTGTTCCTGTTTTCAAGACAATAACCCACATGCCACCCTATATTGGTATGCTCCTGGGGCTTGGTGTTATCTGGGTTGTTTCTGAATTGATCAACCCTAATTTAGATGAAGTCATTAAAAAGAATTATACAGCTGCTGGCGCGCTGGCAAGAATTGATGTGCCCAGTGTATTATTCTTTCTTGGTATACTCTTGGCAGTAGGATGTCTGGAGTCCATGCAGGTATTGCACCACTTTGCCACCTGGCTCGATTCAACAATAGGCGATCAGCGCATTATTGTTGTGGTTATCGGGCTTATCTCTTCTGTGGTAGACAACGTACCCCTGGTGGCAGCCAGCATGGGTATGTACAGTATGGATGTCTATCCACAAGATCATATGATCTGGGAATTTCTGGCCTATTGCGCAGGCACCGGAGGCAGCATATTAATTATTGGTTCTGCTGCAGGTGTTGCAGCCATGGGTATGGAAAAAATAGATTTTATCTGGTATATGAAAAAGATTAGCTTCTTCGCACTACTAGGTTACTTTGCCGGTGCCATTTGCTACCTACTCATGCTTCCTCTACTAGGTCATTAATACCATAATAAATTAATACCAAGCCTTTCTGTATCCACATACAGAAAGGCTTTTTCTTTTATGTAAAACTCATTCCGTTCATCATTCTGCCTGTAGTAAGTAACTGAAATCATTGTATCTTCCATAAAACTCCATCCACATGAAAACAAAACATCTTATCATTCCCCTGGCTTTAGTGCTGCTCTTACTTTACAGTTGCAGCACTAAAAATGAAAAACCTGCTATACCCGCCTACACCATTGCACAGTTTATGGATATTGTGCAAATCAGTGGCGGTGCGTTCTCACCAGACGAGACTAAGTTGCTTATTTCTTCCAAAACAACAGGCATCTTTAATGCTTACGAAATTGATATTGCTACTGGTGAGCAGAAGCCTTTAACCAGCTCGACAGACAATGCCATCTTCGCACAATCTTATTTCCCGGAAGACGGGCGCGTACTTTTTACAAGCGACAAAGGCGGCAATGAAATCACCCACTTGTTTGTAAGAGGCAATGATGGTAATGCAATTGACTTGATTAAAGACAGTACAGCCAAAGCGCAATTTTACGGATGGAGCTACAATAAGAAGCTGATGTACTATGCATCCAACGGCCGGGATAAGCGCTATTTCGATTTATATCGCATACAGCTTGGCAATGAACAGGAAGGTAATGTTTATCCAGCCACCCTTGTCTATAAAAATGAAGAGGGTTACGATATCGGAAGTATTTCTAATGATGATCGCTATATCGCCCTTACTAAAACCATTACCACCACCAATAACGACATGTACCTGTTGGATACACAAAGTGGTAAGATTAAACATCTTTCTCCTCATGAAGGTGAAGTTTCATTTAACCCGCAATACTTTAGTCTGGATGGGAAGAAACTATTTTACACAACAGATGAAGGCAGCGAATTTGCTTACCTGGCCAGCTATGATATTGCCACTGGCGAAAAAGAAAAAGTAGAAGAGGCACCCTGGGATATTATGGGATCTTACATCTCACGAACAGGCAAGTATCGTGTTACTGTAATCAATAACGATGCGCGCACTGAAATAAAAATTTATGATGAGAGTTATGGCGGCAATGAATTAAAAATCGAAGGGCTTCCCGAAGGCGATGTTACCGGGGTTAATATTGCAGACAGTGAAAAGCTGATGTCCTTTTACGTAACCAGCTCCAAATCGCCAGCCAACTTATTCGTATATAATTTCGAAACCAAGGAAATCAAGCAGCTGACCAACAGCATGAGTAAGGAGATTAATCCTGAACACCTGGTAGCCGGAGAAGTGGTGCGCTTTAAATCTTTTGATGGCATGGAAATACCGTGCCTGCTCTACAAGCCTAAAACATTGGCGGAAGGTGAAAAATCTCCGGCCCTGTTATGGATACATGGTGGCCCCGGGGGACAAACAAGATTAAATTATTCACCCATCATCCAGCATCTGGTTAATCACGGCTATACCATTCTAGCCGTAAACAATCGCGGCAGTTCCGGGTATGGCAAAAGCTTTTATGCTGCTGATGATCGCAAGCACGGTGATGCTGATTTAAAAGATTGTGTTGAATCTAAAAAGTTACTGGCATCATTAGGCTATGTTGACATGGATAAAGTGGGTATTGTCGGAGGTAGTTATGGGGGCTACATGGTAATGGCAGCACTAACTTTTACACCAGAAGAATTTAAAGTAGGTGTGAATTTATTTGGTGTGACTAACTGGCTGAGAACGCTCAAGAGTATTCCACCATGGTGGGCATCTTTTAGAAATGCCTTGTATACAGAATTGGGCGATCCAACCACGATAGACTCGGTTGCGCTTTACAATAAATCGCCTCTGTTCTTTACACAAAACATTACCAAACCCTTTATTGTGTTTCAGGGCAGCAATGATCCACGGGTCTTACAGGTAGAGTCTGACGAGATTGTGGCCAATGCCAGAAAAAATAATGTGCCGGTAGAATATGTTATTTTCCCCGATGAGGGGCATGGATTTGTTAAAAAGGAAAACAACATCAAAACTTCGCAGGAGATGCTGAAGTTCTTAGACAAATACCTGAAAGGCTTGCCAGACGATCAGGCCGGTGAGCAAATCGTGAGTCCTGCACAATAAGAAAAATAAGCACATAAAAGGCTGCCCTGAGGCTACAAACACAGGGCAGCCTTTTTATTTATTTAATCCATTCATTTTTAACATCTTCGCAGCTTCAAATTGTATTCTATGGTTCTTTACGACTCCGCTAAAATCAAGCATCTATCTGCACATAAAATAGGTAACAAAACCAATGGCGAAGACCTGATTGCTTCCAGAAGCGAGTTGAAAATTGCTGATGAGGGTCGTGAGCAATTGATTTCCTATTTTTTAAAATCCTTTACCTCCGAAGAATATTATCACCTCAGTTCTACCGATGGAGATTTTCGGCTCAACCCCTTATATCAGTTTGCCAAAGACGTGTTTGAATCCGGTAAACACTTTCACAACCGCTCGGTGAGCATTGCCAAACATTTATATGAGGTCTCTTTGCATCCACAGATTAAATCTGGCGATTTGTTCGTAGTGTATTTCGTTGATGTACTTGTTGATGGCGAAAAAACTGATGTGCTAGGCATCTTTAAGTCAGAAAGCAAGAGCTCAATTTTAAAACTCACCACACACCCAAAGGGCGAGTTCGAACTCTCTTTCGATGAAGGCATCAGCTTAGAAAAACTGGATAAGGCTTGTCTGATTTATAATGTAGATGAAGACAGTGGTTATCGCGTGTCTATTATTGACAGAAGCAGCAAATCAAGTGATGCCCAGTATTGGCGAGAGCTTTTTCTGCGTGTGGTGCCCGTCAACAATCATTTTCAGGCAACGCTGAATGTACTGGATATCACCAGACATTATGTGGCCGATCAGATAACAGAAGAGTTTGATTTATCCAGGGCCGATCAACTTGCCTATCTGACAAAATCCATCGACTACTTTAAAAAGCACGATGAGTTTAACCAGCGTGAATTCGAGAATGAGGTTTTTGAAGACCCTGAGTTGATTAAGTCATTCAGAAAGTTTGATACTAATTTCAGAGACCAACTAGACCTGGAGCGTGAAGATTCTTTCACCATTTCTGCTGAGGTAGTGAAGAAACAGGCCAGGGTTTTTAAAAGTGTATTGAAGCTTGACAAAAACTTCCATATCTACATACACGGTGACCGTGAGCTCATTGAACGCGGTGTAGAGAAAGATGGCAGGAAGTATTATAAGATTTATTATACAAATGAGCTCTAGGACTTAACAATTGCTTATTCATCATTCACTTTTTGTTCATAAATTTTATACTAATTGAACTAATCAAAGCATAAAAGTAAAGTAAGGCTGGCGAAATTTAATTCATGAAAGATTTCTTCGTTTATGCCTTTATTGCACTATTGGGCATACTCTCCTATTCAATTATATACCTGCCAGCTTACCTTTTCTATAAAAGTAAGTTAGATGATAAGTCTACATCCCATGCAGACATTTTTTTTACTACAATACCCTGCATAGTCTATTTATTACTCTGCAATTATAAGGATAGGCAAGGTTTCAATTATTTATATGCTTGTGGTGTCACCGCACTTGTGCCAGCGTTTTTTCTTTTACTCGTAGCATTTAAAGCAAGTTTTAATACACGAGGTCATTTTGTATGGGCACTGGCAGGCTCTTCTATTTGCGCTGTGCTTATATGGCTATTCTTTCCTAAGCAAGGGCTTGACAGGCTCATCTAATAAAAAATACTCGCTTTTTTTTCTGCAACAAAACTAATTGTTGCTTGCTCTGGCATGTATCTGACATATGGCATGAGTTACTGATTTTTAATCACTTCCATATAAGTAGTATCTAAACAGGAACAGAGATTACAAAAAAATCAGTATATCTATTTACACATTGCAATATTAAAAGTACTCTCCTGGTATTCAGATTAATTCAATCTCGACCAAGCCAACACCGATACCCCATGGCAAATTGCTTTGTTTACTCCAACCGAGGTAGTATACTCATCTTTAGGATTATACTCATGACTTATGATAAAATCGTACGCGCAAAGAAAGGCAGCCAGCCTCGCATCTCTGTCCCAGATTGTGCGTTCAGTCGGTGACATGTCAAAGTAAAGATCCATTAAATCATTATAGGCATTGCCTTGCCGCATTTTCTGCACTGCGGGCAAAAGCAGTCCTATTAATAATGCTTCCTGCGGACTTGCTGTATCTAACATTTCATCAATGCTATTATCGAGTGCACTTATACTTGTTGTTGTTGAAATAAGCTGCAACATTTTTTGATAATTAAGTTTAATCTTATCGAAGTTAAGTGTGAAAGTTTCAATTGGCTTAGAGCCGGATGAACTCCCAAAGGAATAACTTTCTATTAAGATATGCTTACCACCAATTCTTGCATTAATACTATCTTCTATCTCTTTAGCGAAATTATCTAATGTGCCGGTGCCGGGATTGGGTCCGGTGTAGCCTGAAGGAAAGGGCAACAAGTGTTTTAACATTTTTTGAGCAGCACGGTTTGAGCTCGGTACTACTTTGAAAGCTGCAGGAATGGACGAACTCATAAGAACCTCCTCGTAAGCAGACTCTGTTACCTGCAACATATGCTTTAAAAATAAATCTCGCTCGGCATACTGCGATCGGATTGCTTGTAATTGCGTTGCATTTAAGGCAATTTTTTCATTCTCAAAAAATGAATCGACTAGCTCATCATTTTTATCAAATTGCTGGCGAATAAGAATACTATAGCTATCTACAGTAATAATATCAGAAGCTTTATCGCAAGCGCAAAAAATCAGAATTAATAAAGTTAATGTAAGCGGGATTTTCATATTGTAGAAAATTTATTCAATATTCGTTTAGATAAGCGAGTATTACAAGGAACAGATGCGCACTGAACTCCATACAATAACTTATGATCTTTTAACAATAAATCTCAGGCAACATTTTTACCTAAAGTCAATACTTAAGATGAAAACTGTTTACTTGTTAAGTATTCTTTTATCATCTTATTCTTTATAGGCGCAATACATTAATGAAGTTATTTACCTTGTTTTTTATGGCTGCCGTAATTTTGCAAGCGCAAACACCTGTATTCATCAGGGTTTCCAATAGTAGCCAATATGATTTTACGAACATTGAAATCTATTCACCAGTAACCGGATTCGTTCATTTTGATACGTTGAAATCGAATGAGAATTCTGCATACAGGAAATTTACTAAGGCATATGCCATTGCAGCGGCAACGGTTGAAATAGCCAATGAAAAAATTAAATTTCTACCTGATGATTATTTGGGTGAGCTGATGCTTAAACCAGGACGATATACTTATCAACTAAATGTTACCGAAAAAAAAGGGATGAAGTACCTGCGTTTGCAACTTATTATTGAGGGGGAATGATATGGCTCGTGACCGAAAAGTTAACGTCATATATTCCGAAGAAACTCAAAAGGTTTTAGTGGAATATATTCAATCCCACAAACAATGATTCGGCATGCCTTATGCTAACATATCAAATAATCCTGTTCATTTCAATTGAACATGAATATGGTCGTCATGTCTCACAGCCTGGCAGCCGTGAAAACGTATTTTGTTGCTGGTCAATCCGAGTCTTGATTTTAAATGTGGTTCAATGAATATCTTTTCAATCCTGTCATGTGAAACAAAACTGTTCACGAGTTCTCTTGTTCTATTGTTGTCGAAAGTAAACATGGCTTTATTGGTTTGCGAAACGATGTCGCGCAAGAGGTTGTATTGCCAGTAACCTTTTTTTTCACAGTCTTTCAGTTTATCTACTTCTCTGTCTTTTGGTTCTTCGCATATTCCATAACCAATAAACGATGGGATGTTGTTTGATAGCAGTCCCGTTTTGCTGTCATTATATTGAAATGACAAGTCAAGTTTTTTACCATCATCATGACTCAAATGTGGGAAGAGCGGAAAGTTGTTGATGAAGGGGAAGTTAGCGTCCAGGAAATTAACTGTTGCACCTGGATACTTTTCATTCATATGCTCTGCAACCTTATAGGTAATCTCTCTCAATGCTGGCCTGACATAATTTCGATTTAATAAGCATGTCCAAATATTTCCGGGCTTTAGATTTCTGTTTTCAAAAATTGGAAGAGGAACCCGACCCAATGGTTTCGCTGCCAGGGGTACAAGCACAAAAACGAATATAAGATATATGCTTGCGAAGGAAATAAATTTAACGGTCACACGTGCCCACCATGCGTTTAGTCTTTTATCAATAAGTCCAAAAGTTAGAATGGAAACAAGGAAAGCGATTCCTCCCACTTGCGTTACCACTGTTAGCAAACATATCAGGATAAATCCCAATGTTATTTTAAGTAGTCTCATTGTTTTAAGTGGTTTCACTACAACGCATGTCTATGAAACGTTAATTTTATTCAAAAATTATTTACCGTTGGTCGGTGTTTTCACCGACCAAATAATTCCCTTCTTATGTGCTCCTTGCAATGAGTAAAAAAATGTCATTGTTGAGTTTGTGATTTTCTTACCAGAAGCAAACAATTAAATTAATAGTACGACTATTTAGTCCAGACTAAGTGGTCGGTGAAAACACCGACCACAGGCTAATTCTCAGAGTCCTTACGCTCATCCTCCACGCTTGCCAAGTGACTCAGAGAAGGAGAAAACATACATGTTGTGCACCGTTCGCGTCATTCGATAAATGTCCAGTTGTCATCTCGTCCCTCGTCTGAGTTTGGTAGTCTTACGTTTTTAACCATGTCTCTCTCGCAAGCACCGAAGTCTTGAAAATTCTTTTGTCCCTGTTTGAGTGATACTCTGTTTGCTCCACCTTCATAGTCAGGATCGTCATGTTGCATTGGATCGTCCTCCCAGAAACAAACCTCACAAATATTATACGTCCCGCCCGGTTTTTCTCTCAATGTATTATACCCACAGCAGGGGCATGCAAATTTAGCGTCTTGATTTTTGTCCTTCATTAATTACCGATGAGTCCTCTTTGTCCAGCGAATGGTGCACAACGCTGGGCTACATGGCGTGCCGCTTAACGAAGCACGATTGTTTCCAACCTTTAGTAACGAAGTTAGTAGTTTGTGTTTAATTGGCAAACCGTCCTACGGCATGGCGTTTAGCTATTGTTGTGAGCAGTTCGCTTACCTCATTTTGTTATTTTTAATAACGTGTCTTGAAATTTGTTTTCCATTTGAGTCAAAGACTCTTTTTATTCTTTTTGTCCTCTTGTCCCTAAATAATTCATAAATCCGTAGATTCCCCTCAAGGTCAAAATGGTTTGTTCTTTTTGGGTCACTTGCCCCAAGCTTATACCAATTCTCAATTTCCTTTAATCCATTTGCGGTATACTCTATTATATGTGTCGGTTTTCCATTTTTAAAGTCACCTTCTAGTCTTTTCTTACCGTTTGGATAGTAGTCAATCTCGTGCCCGTCACAAAGCTTATCACAAGCGAAGTAGTCCCAATATTGGGAATGCAATATCGATTCATACACGAGCTTTATTTTGGGTATTTGTAAAGTGTCGACCTGAAGAGGTATTTCTTTAATTTCAATAATATCGACTAAGTTGCTTGCAAAATCTCCAGACATCCAATTTGATGTCACTATATAACTTCCAGGTTTAGTAACTCTGGCAATCCCATTTTTCGATATGATTTCAGGTAATTGAATACTGTCCAAATCTAGAAGTTCAAACTCTAGTTCAATGATTGATTCTTTACAGTTGTCTCGATAATATACTTTTAATTCTGTCTGCGCACTTAATGATGTCACAGTCAAGTGTATTATTGTATAAATAAGTATTTTTTTCATGCGAAGTGCCCACAACGTTTGTGTTTGCGGTAGTATTTCTTACTCAAAGCTTGTTAAGGGTCATGAATCTTTCGAATTTCTTTTCGTGTCCAGGTCTTTGTTCTCTTAACCACTTAATTATTCCATCCTTTTGCTTGTTCAGATTTTCTTTGTCCGAACTCTCCTTTTTAAGGTCGAGTTCTATACCTTCCAATGCACCAATCTTTGAATCGATGCCTTCTAAGTATGTTTGAATGTCCGAGCTGAACAAGTACATAGAATGTCGATATGCAACTCGGAACAATTCAAGATTTACATTTTGTGGATCTCCGGAATAGTGTTTGTCAATGTCCGTTAATACAGTCCTTACGTCTTCAATGATTTTGATTCGTCTTTCGAACAAATCCAGTCGCACTTGATATTGTTGAGTGTCATACTGTCGATACGCAATCCAGATTGCAAGTAAAGCAACAATTGGTGTCAGTATTGCCGAAAAATAGTCCGTCAAATCTTTTTCATCTTCAGTGTCTAAGTTCACCTTAATTGATTGTCCCGAATCAAACTCAATAGGTTTTGCTATTCTTACGTCCAACGTGTCCCGAACATTATTGACGGAAGTCGAATCACTTGTCATTGCGTATCCGAGAACCGAAAATGTCATTGCAAATATTATTAGTGATGTCTTCATTGTCCAGAAATATTACCGTCAACATCCGGCTATATTCATTGAATATATTTCCATTATCAGGAATAGTCTCTAATATCGGAAGGTTTTGTACAACTCTCCAAATTATTAATGGCTTGCTTAGCTTTTAACTACTGTACTAACAACCTACAGCAACACCTGGCCTGCAGCCAAACCTGCGTGCTTTTGCTGCGAATCCACACTTTGCTTTAAGATAATTACCACCAAGCTGGTCTCATTCATGGTCTCTCTTTTTTGAATAACCAAGCTTCCTCTTTTCATTCAGAAGTTCATGATAAACTTTCAAAGCTTGCTTCATGATGGAATCATTTTCTGCTTCTATCTTCCTGCTCCGTCTATCCATGATTTCATCATACATTCTAAAGGTCTCATCCGTTCCATCACAAAGGCCAAGGCTCTCCATAATCAAACTATCCAGGTGCGGTTGGAAATGGCAATCATCAAGGCCAACTTCATGCAGGGCGTGGAAGAGCTTGCGGGATTTGAGCTCCTCTTTAATCAGGTAGATTGACATCTGAATATTATCTGGCATTCTGATTATTGAATCTTTTATTCGGATTGGCATATCTCTAATATTTTAAATATTTACATGAAATTATAATTAATTATTATTTTATAAAATAATAATGTTATTAAATTATAATTTAATTCTTATTGATGCTGATTTAGAGGAACTTACAAGTAAGGTGTGATTTGTTGTAGAAAGGCAATAAATTTACACTGTGTCTAAACTACAGTTAAACAGAATCAAGATTGTCCTGCTGGA
Source organism: Chryseotalea sp. (assembly GCF_057350905.1). NCBI lineage: Bacteria > Pseudomonadati > Bacteroidota > Cytophagia > Cytophagales > Chryseotaleaceae > Chryseotalea > Chryseotalea sp. The sequence goes on from NZ_JBMRCF010000011.1 coordinate 191,493, forward strand.
ACGGAATAAAACGAGCAAGGAATTGGCCAACTACCTTGATAAAACAGAGTCCACCGTTTCTCGTTGGTGCACAAACGATATTCAGCCTTCTATTGAAACACTTTACGAGATCTCTAAGTTTTTGAAAGTAGATATTCGAGAGTTGCTGGTATCGACAGCCAAGTAAAATCCATGCCTCTCTCTTTTAAGCCTGAATAGTAAAACATCATAAATGATTTTTACCTAAGATCATTATGATTCTCAGAGTCCTTACGCTCATCCTACACACTTGCCAATTAACACTGAGCTGGAGAGAATATTTATATAAACTAATATTGTATGTGAAAAAAGTAGTCATAACCGAAAAACAACTGCAGGTTTTGCACCTGATCGCTGATGGCTATAGCAGTGAAGAAATTTGCCTTTGGTCGGTGTTTGCCTTTGGTCGGTGTTTTCACCGACCAACTAATTTCTTTCTTATGTGTGCCTTGCATTGAGTAAAAATATGTCTTTGTTGAGTTTGTGATTTTTTTACCAGAAGCAAACAATTAAATTAATAATACGATTATTTAGCC
>NZ_JBMRCF010000012.1:0-191551 GCF_057350905.1 Chryseotalea sp.
GCCCACCCTCACCGAAATAGAAAACTACATTAAAATCAACAAGCATTTACCTGAAGTGCCATCTGCCAAAGAGATGGAGACTAACGGTATTAATCTCAGTGAGATGAATATGTTGTTGCTGAAGAAGGTGGAGGAGCTGACCTTGCATTTGATTGAACAACAAAAAGAGATTAACCTATTGAAATCAAAAATAAAATGAGAGTAAAACTAACCTTGATTCTATTTGTCTTTATTACAAGCAGTACTATTGCACAATGGAATCCAAACAATCAAACAACGGGTAATATTTATTATAACGGGGGGAATGTGGGGATTGGTACGGATGTTCCAAATAGTCAACTTCATTTAACATCAAATGCTGATCATGCTTTTAAGATCAGTCGTTCGAATGGGATGTACGGTTTTCGGATTTTTAGAAATGCTCAACAAGGCATTATATTATTTCAAAATACTGACGATAGTAATAATCCCGGCACGAGAATCAGGCTAGATGAGGGAGGCGGTGGATGGAAAAATGTATTGATTAATCCTGATGGAGGTAATGTTGGTATTGGTATATTAGAACCTTCTCAAAAACTTGATATTGGTGGAAGATTAAAAATTAGATCAGATGGTTATGCTTCTGCCGGAGTTTGGTTTACTGGTAGTGACGGGGTTCAGCACGCCTTCGTAGGACAAACTGACTTAGTTGGAACAAGTCCAATAGGTTTTTTTCATAGTGGAGATTGGAGATTGCTGGTTAATAGTAATGGCTATGTAGGCATCGGCACCACCAACCCTACCCAAAAACTCACCGTCAACGGCACTGTTTACTCCACTGAAGTTAAAGTAGATGTTAACGCGGGCACCGGCCCCGACTATGTTTTCGAACCAACTTATCAATTGCCCTCACTCACCGAAATAGAAAACTATATTAAAGCCAACAAACATTTACCAGAAGTCCCCTCTGCCAAAGAGATGGAAACGAATGGCATTAATCTGAGTGAGATGAATATGTTGTTGCTGAAAAAGGTGGAGGAGTTGACCTTGCATTTAATTGAGGCAAATAAGAAGATTGAATATTTAACCAAGCGGATAGATGAAAAGAATTAGTTACTACATTCTGCTGATTATCATTACTGGCAGTTCTGCATTCAGCCAAGTGTTAACCATCCCATTAGGCACTGCTGTCCAGACTACCGCACCTGATGGGGAGGTGCATGTGAATGGTTACACAAAACTCCTGAATCCAGATGGAAGAGTATTGGAAATTACCAGAGACAATAATGATGCTTTTTTGACATTTCACGATCCTGGCGATGCCTGGTATTCTATGGGTATTGATAGATCAGATGGATTCAAATTCAAACTCAATTATGGAGGCGATTTATTTGCTGAAAACCAGTTTACCCTTACAAATGATGGTAAGTTCGGATTTGGTACAAATTCACCAACAGCTAAAATTGAAACAGGCTTAATACCAGTAAATGATCCAGCCTTTAAAACCATGGATTTTCAAATTGTTCCTGATTTGAGTGGGGGTGGATGGAATAATATTTCTCAAGCCAGTGATATCGGGCTTATTTTTAAAACTGGAAAATCATTGGTGATAGCACCACATGCACCAAGCCTTAGTGGATTACGCATTACTGCTACTGGTGATGTTGGCATTGGAACATCATCACCAGAAGGCCTTCAGGTTAGTCTCCCGCTTAGTGGAGAAACATCCAGAGCTGAGGATAATGTAAGGATAGGAGTATTGGGAAATACCCCTAGAATCATTTTAGATGATGCGGGTCATACTCCATTCCAAATAGATAATGCTGCTGGCAGATTCAGAATATTTACACCAGGAGTTGAACGATTTACAGTCACTGCAAATGGCAACGTTGGGATTGGAGGGGTGATAACTCCCACTGCCAAACTTGATATAGAAGAACCGGCTATAGAAACAGCGGCAGTAAGAATTTCTAATATTTTAATAGTGCCTAATTTAATAAACGGCAGCTATAATGGAATTTCCAGAGACGGAGATGCAGGTATTATTTTAACCAACAATCAATCATTTGTTATTGCACCTCACAAAAATGCAACAAGCGGGCTAAGAGTTAATTCCAATGGCAATGTTGGAATAGGAACTTCCAACCCCACTCAAAAACTCACTGTCAACGGCACTGTTTACTCCACCGAAGTTAAAGTAGATGTTAACGCGGGCACCGGCCCCGACTATGTATTCGAACCGACTTACCAATTGCCCTCACTTACCGAAATAGAAAACTACATCAAAGCCAACAAACATTTACCCGAAGTGCCATCTGCCAAAGAGATGGAAACGAATGGCATTAATCTGAGTGAGATGAATATGCTGTTGTTAAAGAAGGTGGAGGAGTTGACGCTCTATCTTATTGAAGTACAAAAAAATAATATTGATCAACAAAAACAACTTGCTGAGCAAAGTAAAGAAATTGAATTTTTAAAATTAAAAATAAAGTAATGAAAATAATTGTTTTAGGTGCATACCTTTTTTTTATGACCATAAGTGTTAGTGGGCAATGGAATATTAGTGGAACTCATGCTTACAATACCAATACTGGTAATGTAGGTATAGGTGAATCTGCGCCTCAAGCTAAATTAAGTGTACTTGAAAATAGTGGACTTAGTACAAGTATGGGTAGTCATAGATTATTAGCGCGATTTTCCATGACCGGAAATGTTAATCACTTAATGATAAATGAGTGGCTATATCGCGATGCAGATGGAGATGATTGGTTTACGGCAAGAGTCCATAATGGCATTTCAGTTGATGCAAGTTTCTTAACACCAGGCGTTGACACAAGAACGTGGTGGGAGAGAGATCCATACAACAACATACAATCCTGGGGACATGGCAACCAAACTTACATGACGATAAATCAAGGTAATATTGGGATTGGAGTAGGTAATCCTGGCTTTAAACTATCGATCAGCGCTGTTGAAGATCAAACGGTATTAGGAGAAAATAAGAAATCTGTTATTAGAATAATGAATGGGTTTGGCGGAGGTTTTGGAAGAAGATCTGAAATTCAATTTGGATTGTCTCAATCATCAAATGAATCCTTAGCCGTTATTGCCGCGGAATATTCTACATGGAATAGCTTTGTTGGTGGAGATTTATTATTTGCTACAACACCTAACAATTCAGCTGAAATGCTTGAGAGAATGCGGATTAATAGCAATGGAAATATTGGAATTGGTACCAGTGCTCCTGTGGCCAAGCTGACTTTAGGAACTAACACAGGAACCATAACCTCTTCAAATGGGATAGCATTAGGAGGAGACCAGAATAATATTGAATTCTTAAACTCAAGTTTTGGAGCTGGATTTGGTGCAAAGTTGTATGGACTTGATCAAGGAAATGGGTTAACTAGTTTTAGATTAGCTGTTCGTGGTAATTCAGCGACATGGACAGATGCATTGTTTGTTCATGCAGGTACTAACGGTGTTGGAGGAGGAAATACTGGATACATAGGTATAGGCACCACCAACCCCACACAAAAACTCACCATTAACGGAACAGTCTACTCCACCGAAGTTAAAGTAGATGTTAACGCGGGCACCGGCCCCGACTACGTTTTTGAACCTACTTACCAATTGCCCACCCTCACCGAAATAGAAAGCTACATCAAAGCCAATAAGCATTTACCTGAAGTGCCTTCTGCTAAAGAAATGGAAACGAATGGCATTAATCTGAGTGAGATGAATATGCTGTTGTTAAAGAAGGTGGAGGAGTTGACGTTGCATTTGATAGAGCAAAATAAAATTATTACTGCTCAAAATAATAGAATCATAACTCTTGAGGAAAAGATAAAATGAAAAAACTACTAATAACATTTTTTTTGATCACAGGATGTACGTCTTGGTTGTGTGCGCAAACAAGCTTCTATGACGTGTTGCCAGGAGATGGCAATGGTTTAAGATTTTGGTCTAGCGATAATTTTAAGATACACATGGGTACAGGAGCGGAATACATGTATGGGCCTGTTACAGATTATAGTATCAAAATCAATATGCCTAACATAGTTGGATGGGGTTGGACATGGGGTGTTCCAGGATTGACTCCTGTGGCTGCGATAAATACAAGTGGTGATATGCAAGTTTCTGGTTCATTTAAAGCTCTAACCAATGTACAAGTAGGAAATAAATTTATGGTGGGAAATGCTCTTAACAATACGCTATCGTCTGCTGGTATTGTATTGGGCGAAGATAAAAACAATCTTGAGTTTCTAAACTCAAGCTGGGGTAATGGTTACGGAGCAAAATTATATGGTACTAATGACGGTGATGGGTTAACAAGTTTTCGATTAGCTGTTCGCGGCAATTCAACAGTATGGAGTGATGCCTTATACGTGAGAGCTGCGGATAACGGTAGTGGTGGCGGTAGGCTAGGGTTTGTAGGTATAGGCACTATTGATCCAAAAGCCAGATTAGAAGTTCATGAACCAACCTCATTGGGTGAAAGTGTAGGAGATCATCAGCTTTTATTCCGGGTGAGTGGCCGTGGTCATAATACGATTATGCATAATCAATGGTTGCTTAGAGATGCACCTGGGAGTCAATGGTGGTATACCCGGTTACATGATGGAATATCTGTTGACGCTTCCTTTTTAACGCCTGGTGCTAATACGTTAACATGGTGGGAAAGAGACCCCAATGGTAATATTCAGTCATGGGGTAATGCTGATCAAACTTATTTAACAATTAACCAGGGATATGTAGGCATCGGCACCACCAACCCTGATGCTAAACTCGCGGTGAAGGGCACTGTTCATGCGGAAGAAGTAAAAGTAGACCTCAACGTGCCCGGCCCCGACTACGTTTTCGAGCCTACCTACCAATTGCCCTCCCTCACCGAAATAGAAACCTACATCAAAGCCAACAAGCATTTACCTGAAGTACCTTCTGCCAAAGAGATGGAGGCAAATGGTATTAATTTGAGTGAGATGAATATGCTGTTGTTAAAGAAGGTGGAGGAGTTGACCTTGTATGTGATTGAGTTGAAAAAAGAGGTCGAACAATTGAAAAAATGAACTATTCAAATTTATGAAAACTATAAAAAGTATTTTACTTCTCTCACTACTCTGTAGTTCCAGTTTTGCTCAAACCGCTAATACTGGAGGTATAAGCTTTCCCTCTCCCAATGCCGCTAGTTTTGGCTTGTATACAGATGTTCCAGTAAGCAAATTTACAGGCACCCCTGATATCAGTATACCTATTTATGAGATAGTACAAGGTGATTTTAAAATGCCAATTATTTTAAGCTATCATCCTTCCGCAGTTAGGGTTCATAGCCATCCTGGTTGGACAGGCCTGGGCTGGTCACTTATGGCAGGAGGGGCAATTTCAAGAACTACCTATGGTCAAATTGATGAAAGGACTCATAAGTCAAACGATCAGGGAACTGGATTTTACTCAAATTATTCAAAATTAGCTGGAAGTGATACAGATTGGCTTAGTGCATCTCGATTAACACAATATGCAAATGATTACTACCCCAGTCTAGATCCAAGGCTGGAAGCAATGCCTGACGAATTTAGTTTTAATTTTTTGGGTTACTCCGGAAAATTCTTCATGGGACATGATGGACAATGGAAAGTGGTATCAGATGATCAAATAAAAGTTGAATTTAATCCAGGATGGGGTGAAGGATTTATAAGAGAGAGTGGGTTACGAGCCAATATTCTAGATCGTATTAATGCGTATGGTGCTTATAGTACAAAGTATAATTGGTCAGATAGATACTTTAATAAATTTACATTGGTAACACCAGATGGCGTCAAATTTGAATTTGGAGGTGTTAATGCGACTGAATACTTAGTGCCTTATAAATCCCAAGAGTATGCAGGCCCTGAGCCAATTACATGGTTTTTAACAAAAATAACAATTCCCACTGGTCAGGTTATCCAGTTAAACTACGAACCAGGGGATATCATTACATCAATGTCAAAACAGTATCTTTATTCATCCTCATCAAGAGACGCTAAGCAATCAGGATGGTCAAATTTTTCAAAAAATTTTCCAATCCAATGTAGTAATTCTACAGGGCCGACTGAGATAAATGATGGTGTTATAATGTTTCCGGTTTATCTAACTTCGATTACATACCCAAAAGGGTCTATTTACTTTGATAAACAGCAAACGAATGAGTTAACTTGGCCAACAAATTTTGACATAGATGCAGGAATTGGTCAAGGAGGAACTTGGGGTGCGCTACCTGTATACTTTAAGCCACTTACTACGCCTGGTGTAACGGGTTTTGGTAATCAGCGAAAATGGTACAAACTGAATCGTATTCGTATAACAGACATGACTGTCGTTGCAAGTTCTTCATTGAAGCATTTTGAGTTTTCTTATGATGATCAACCAACCTCTCGGTTAAAACTTCTTAGCCTTAAAGAAATATCTTATGCTTCTGGCGCCCCTGTTGAAAATCCTCCGTACTTATTTACATACAACCCCAGAAAATTACCAGGTTATGATGAAATAAAAAGCAATGATCACTGGGATTTTTACAATGGCCTACCAACTTCAAATTTTTCCCTAGGTAGTTCAGCAACAGATTTTCAGCAATTTTATAAATCTCGTGAACCAGATATAAGTGGAGAGTTTCTGAAGGCAGAAATTCTTGAGCAAATTCAATACCCTACGGGAGGTGCAGTTAGTTATGAATATGAACCACACACCTTCTCTAAAGTAGTGGATAGAGAAAACCCGTCTTTTCCTGTTATTGACGTTGGCTCCAACAAGATTGCTGGCGGTCTTCGAGTTAAGCGTATATCTCATTATAATAATATTACAGATTCCAGACCTGCCCTCATCAAGGATTATTATTATGTCAGAAATTACACTTCTCAAAGCGTTGCTGAGCAACTCTCTTCCAGTGGAGTACTTGGTGGCTATCCAAAATACTATTGGGAAAATTATACAGGCAGAGATAGTGAAGGTGTGTTATTTCAATACAGTATTTTTTCTTCAGGAGCGGTAAGATCATTTGGTTACAATATCTCAGGAAGTCACATAGGATATTCTGAAGTAGTGGAGACTTCAAGAAGTACTGGAAATGCAGTGAATGGATTTACAATTTACAAATTCAGTAATTTTGATGTTGATATCTGGTCTGAATCACACCCTGATGAAATAGGGGTTTCAAGTGACCCTTCACGAAGTGTGTACTCACCTTATTCGGACAACCAATTTAAGAGAGGTAAACTGCTCAGCGAGGAAATTTATAGTTCAGATTTTAATAATCCTGTTAGACGAACAAGGTATAAATACCAAATCTCTAATTCTCAGTACGTCAGACGAGTGCTTCAAGACCCATTTGATTTGTGCACAAGCACAACCGCAGGTGCACAAACTTGTTATGTAACAGCTTTTAAAACATACATGACAAGGTATAATCTAATTTCAAAGGAGACTACAGAATATGATGGCACAGAAATGTTTTCAACTGAAACGGATTACACTTATAATACTCAAAATTTTTTGCATAGTGAAACAGTGAATAATAGTGACGGAACCTACTTAGAAAATACTTACAAGTATCCCTTAGATTTTACAACAGATCCCAATGTTACAGGCAGCGATTGGAAGGTGTTGGGATTAAATAAGCTTATTAATAGTTATATCATTAATGTGCCAATTGAGTCAATACAAAAGAAAGATGGATTACTTATAGCTGGATCATTTACAGGCTATAAAGTCTTTAACAATACTGCATTACCTCATATGAGGTGGAATATAGAGTCATCCAACGCTTTGCAAGTAGGAAGTGTAATTAGTAATGGTTCAGGACTTGATAGCGATAAATTTAATCCATCAGGCCTTCAGGGAAGTAGTGGGAATTTTACACTAAGTATTGATGAACATTATTCATCACAACCTATTGTATTTAATAAGTACGGTACTAATGGTAATTTACTCGAAGTATACAGCAATGAGAACACTGTCACTTCCTACTTATGGAGCTACATGAATACGTTTCCGGTAGCAGAAATTATAGGGGCAGATTATAATCAAGTCACGGCTGCAGCAATAGCAAATTCAATAGACTTAACTTTTACAAGTAATGATTTATTATCTGATGTGCTGCTCAGAACAAGAATGAATGCGATCCGCACTTCCTTACCAAATGCTCAAATGGTCAGCTATACCTACAACCAATATGGTATTACCTCAAAAACGGATGCTAATGGACAAATCATCTTCTATGAATACGATCAACGAGGAAGACTGGCAGCGGTAAAGGATAATGAAGGTAAGATTTTGCAGGTTTTTGATTACCATCAATCAGGTCAAAACTAGTAGTAACTATAAGACTCAAGAAATGAAAAAAATCAATATTCTATTCTTTATATTCTTACTTTTTGTAGGTGTAAGTTTTAGGTCATTCGCACAATGCGTAGCGCCATCCACTTATAGTGCCTATAATACATGTGGAAACCCTAGTGCACCTGTAACAATTGGTGCTACAAGTAATGTTAACTGTCCGCAATCAATTGCGCATAGATGGTATACCAGTGAAACAGGTAGTAATTACATTTCAGGTACAATAGTTTCAGTAGGTACTTGTGCAGTTTTTCAGACACAGGTACAAGCAACAGTTACAACTACTTATTGGGTAAGTCTTGTAATCAACGGATGTGAAAGTCCAAGATCAAAAGTAACAGCCACTATTGCAAATAATACTACACCAACTCTTAAGCTGTCGCCATCTGTTAGTTATAATGGTTCAGAATTTTCTGGGGCAGTTGTGTGTACATCAGCTGGCATTGGTAATGCTACTTTAAAAGCATCTGCCAGTCTTTATGAAAATAGTAATGTTTTAAGTAGCGTATACGAATGGTATGACAGCCCCTCAGGAGGCACTCTATTGCACACAGGTGCAACGTTCAATACAACAATTAATCAGAGCTCTACAGTTAATGGAGTGAAGACATTTTATGTTGGTGGAACACTTAAGAATGAGATTGGGTGTGGGTTTCCGATAAATCCCCGTCAAGCAATTTCAGTTAAATTAGTCGACTATCAAGATTGGACTAACCGAGTTTCTACCTTTACACCCCTGCAGGAATTCACTGATGCCAATGCAACCAAAAGCAGTACCGCAACGAAGGTAATTACTAAAACAAGCTATTACGATGGATTGGGAAGACCCGCTCAACATGTCATAAAACAAGGATCACCAACTTACAAAGACATTGTGTTGCCTGTGTTCTATGATGACTTTGGGAGAGAATCAAGAAGCTACTTACCTTTTACTTCCCCATCGGCAACTGATGGTTCTTACAGGCCTAAAATCATTGATGAGAGTGGCAACTACACAGGCATTGCAACCAACTTTTATAACAATCCTTCGGATGATATTGCTGATGATACTAAACCATATTCAGCAGCCATTTTTGAAGCCAGTCCTTTAAATAGAATTAGAAAACAAGGTGCACCAGGGCTTAACTGGCAACCGTTGCCAGGAGCTATGCAATATTCAAATTACAGCCAATCTTTTGGTTATGCTGGTTTTCTCGTTACACCCTCAGGTGGTGGGGGAAGTGTGTCCGTTCAGATAACGAATAATGTGCTAACCGTTACCTTTAGCGCAGGTTTCTCATCTTCTAAATTAAAGACGGGATATGTTCAAGTTATCCAGAGTAATTCGTATATCCACGACATTGATTTGGGACTAATTGCGATGGGGAATTATCGCGCATCAATTAAAGGCGGTTACATTTTTATTGAGTCGACTGGTTCAACAGATGCATTTGTAACAGGTTTCGGAATGACCAACTATGGGGCTAATACAACTTTTGTAATAGATTTAGTAGGGATTGACAGATCGGTGAAACATGAATTTAAGTTGAATAAGGTAAATGAAATACTCAATTGGAACTATAATGAACAAACAAAGCTGATTGAAGCAGGAACTACGGGTGCTCCAAATTATTTTCCCACGAATAAGGTATTTGTATCCAGAACATTTGACGAACACAATAAGCTTTCAATCGAATACAAAGACAATGAAGGGCGTACGCTTTTAAAACGTATGCAGATTGGAACAAATGCAACCCCCATTGATGATATAAATTTTGCAAGCACGTATTACATCTATGATGATTTCGGTAGCTTGGTTTGTGTATTACCTCCCGAAGCTACTACCAGACTAAGTAGTGAATACTTTCATGGTGGATCTGATAATACTTCAAAAGAAGCTTTTCTTAAACGATGGGCATTTCAATACAGATATGATGCAAAAAAGAGGCTTATAGTAAAATCTGTTCCAGGGGTAGAACCTGTTTTTATGGTTTATGATAATCGTAACAGGTTGGTGTTAAGTCAAGATGGCAACCAAAGGTCGCTTGCATCAAAAGAGTGGACGTTTACAAAATACGATCACTTAAACCGCCCGGTAATGACTGGCAAGTATTTTAATAATAGTGACAGGGAGGCAATGCAAAGCAATGTAAACAACTATTACGCGAATTTAACTGCAGGCAAGGCATGGTTTGAAACCTACATGGCAGGGTCAACGGGTAACGTACTTGGCTACGACAATGCATCTTTTCCTCAGGTAACGGATAATGCCAGTTATTATAGTGTTACATTCTATGACGCTTACGATGCCTTTAAAAATCCGGCAGCATACGCTTATCAACAACAGTCGCTTTCGGGGCATCCTGCTTTAAACTTTCTTAATGTAAGAGGTCTTATTGTTGCACAACTATTAAAGAATTTGACTACAGGAGAATGGATGCGATCTGTCAATTATTATGATTCAAAGTACAGACTGATTCAAAATATAAGTGACCATCAGAAGGGAGTTTTGCGACTCAGCAATACATACGATTTTAACGGAAGTATAACACACTCAATCAGAAAGTATACAATCAACAATGTTGACACCCAGATCAGAGAAAGCTTCACCTATGATCATATGAAAAGATTGCTTGTTAAAAAGCATAAGGTGAATAACGCTCAGGAAGTTGTATTGTCAGCTAATTATTATAATGAGCTAGGTCAACTGGTTAGTAAAGGACTGCATGCCGCCCAATATCCTCCTGTTGATAATGAAATAGGGGAGACAGGTATTGTGCATAGCGCGGTGATTGAAAGGAGCACTTATAATGCTGCTGAAAAAGCACTGGTTGCCACAAGCAGTGTAAGACTTACAAATGGTTTTCATGCACCTGCAGGCTCAGTCTTTAGCGCTCGAATCGGATTTACACAACAGGAAGCCGCAGATGCGATTAAACCGGAATTTAACCAGGTTGTAGATTACCGTTATAATATACAAGGTTGGCTTACGCGCATGAATAATGCTGACGTGAGTGTCTTAGCTGATGGCAATACCACGAGGGACTATTTTGGAATGGAGATGGCGTATGAAAATGCTATTAATGGGATATCAACAACCCCTACGCACAATGGTAATCTTTCAGCGATACAATGGAGTCAGGGATATGGAGCTGGAGTAAAAAAGCAAGCGTATACATTCCAGTATGATAACATGAACAGGCTGCAAAATGCTACCCATTATGAACGTACAGCCGGGATATGGCAGAACAATAACCAAGCCTTTTCAGAAAGCCAGACCTATGATTTGAATGGTAACATTAAAACATTGATACGAAAAGGTGTGAATGGCAGTAATCTTGATAACCTTGCTTATGGATACACCGGCAACAAGTTAGATTATGTGCATGATAGCCATGATGCCAACGCTGGTTTTATTAATGGAAACACAGGTAATGACGACTATAGCTACGATAGCAATGGAAATCTTATAAGAGATAAAAACAAAGGGCTTATGCTTGATGGTAACATAAGCTACAATCACCTGAATTTTGTAAAGGAAGTTGTAAAAGGTACTGAAAGGATAGTCTATACGTATAATGCTGCCGGGAAAAAGATGGCACAAGAACTCTTTGCAGGACCAACTCTGGTAAAAAGAACTGACTACATTGGAGAATTGGTGTTAGAGAATAATGCCATTACATTTATTCATCATGCTGAAGGACGGTACTTGCCCGCTACTGATGAGTACCAGTATCACCTCAAAGATCATGTAGGAAATGTGCGGTTAACGTTTACAACAAAAGAATCTGTTGAAACAACTACCGCGACCTTAGAAACATCACAAGCCAGTTCAGAACAAGGGAATTTTCTGAAATATAACGATATTCGTAAAGTGAACTCCACACTCTTTGACCATACCAATACCGGTAGCACCCAATATGCGATGCGCCTTAGTGGCTCACCACAAGAAACCTATGGGTTAGCCTACTCACTAGCGGTAATGCCGGGTGATGTAATCAGTGCAGAGGTATTTGCTAAATATGTAGACGTAAGCCAACCGGATGTAAGTACTGCTTTAGAGAATTTTATAGGAGCTATAGCAGGTGGCGCTGCAGCACCAGGTACTGTCATTGACGGTGGTGGCTACGGCAGCCCCGGAGCAGCTACTATACCTTATGGTAACTTGTTAAATAAAACGCAAGAAGAAGCAGGAGCACCTAAAGCTTACCTGAACTGGATTGTGTTTGATAAAAACTTTGTTCCCATTGCTTCCAAAAGTGGATTTGACCGGATAAGCACCGCGGCCAGAGAGAACGGCAGCCTTGCACCTGAGGGCATAGCACACGAACGACTCTTTACACCCGCTATTGAGATTACTGAACCGGGTTACGTCTACATATACTTGTCTAATGAGGAAGTTGGTATAGAAGTATACTTCGATGACTTCAGTGTCACCAATGGAACAAGTCCAATTATTAGTATGTCTGACTATTATCCTTTTGGCCATGCTTTTAATGCGCACAGTCGGGAGAACAGCCTGGAACAAAAGCACACCTTTAATGGTATTGAAGAGCAGACTGATCTTGGATTAAACTGGCTTCAAACACCTTTCAGATCTTATGACGCTACAACAGGTAGATTTTTGCAGGTTGACCCTATGGCACATATGCTAAGCGGCATATCACAATACCATTTCGGATTTAACAACCCCACACGATTTGCTGATCCGCTGGGCTTAATGGGGGAAGAAACTGTTGGGGCTGATGGTCTGACTATTTCTGAATGGATTGCCCAAAGCAGACCGGGTGGTCCTACAGTATTTGATGTAGTCTTCCGAAAAGATCGCAACCCTGAGGATAAACGAAACGATAGCCCTACGATAACGGTAGACGGAGAAGAAGTTACGGATGAAGACGATGAGGTTTTCCGATACCAGACAGGAAATGTGGTTCATGTATTTTATGCAGGTTATTTTTTGGGTGAAGAGCGTGAGCAAGATAATAGATCAAGCTTTTGGGATGTTTTTGAAAACCCATGGCTGGCCAGCGGTAAGCAATCAGACTTCTTTACAGCATCTGGAGCTACAGGAGGGTTAGGAGTTTTTTCATGGAGTGTTGAATCTTCTCTTGACATTCATTCAGCATTAGCAAAGTCAGCACGTACCAAATCCTCTTTAATTGCAGGAACAAAATTTATGAGGTATGTTGCTGGACCTATATTAGGCGGTGTTGGTATTTTGGCCTCTTCTATTGAAAGTGCATACGATGCTGATGGTTTTACATGGGGAGATGGTGCAAAAACAGCACTGGGTGTATTATTGGTTGTTGGTGCTTTTAACCCAGTTACTGGGACATTGATCGCTGCATACGCCCTTGCTGACGTTGCGGTTGGAGCCACAACTGGATTTTCGCTAACCGATAGATTAGGTACCGCTGTAGATTACTCTTTAAAGTAAAGACTAATGTTCAAAAAATTCTTTTTTGATTACTTCTATTATCGTTTGTATAAGATAAACACAAACAAGGATTACAGAAGTATTCCACCCGTTATTGTTATCAGTCTTGTTCAGACACTGTTATGCGGTGCTTTAGTTGCTGTAATAATTAGGCTGTTGTTTAGTAGAGTAGATACTATACCTTACGCCAAGGGCATTACTTATTTATTTTGTTTTATTTATTTGGTTCTTATAGTATACAATTACAAAAAATATAGTGAACAGATAGAGAAATTTGAATTAAGATGGAGCTCTGAATCCAGAAATGACAGAATAGTAAAGGGTATATTGATGTTTATTTTTATAATTTCATCAATAATTCCAATTCTTATTATTGGAATATTTACATGATCCCACACTGGTCGTAGCGTCTCGCTACGACCCTTGATGTGGCTATCTGGCATTTATTTATCAACAATTTTAATTGAATACTAACCTAAAGAAAAGTGATAATATTGAAAATTACTTTTCAATGATTAGTCGTAGCGTCTCGCTACGACCCTTGATGTGACCATGTAGTATTTAGGTTGCCCTCACTGTTCGACATCTTAGCGAAGCGATCCCGGACTACCGATGCTGCAGAACTTTCAATTTGTATTAAAGATTTTCCAAAGAACCTCAGCAACTTCTGTCTTTCGAATCAAGCCTATTTTATTTTTTACACGCATGCCGCAACAAGGATAGCAGCGGAAATCCTTTTTGCCTCGGGGCTATTACATGATGCAAAAAGATTGAAGCCACGCGAAAGGCGTGGCCCGGCCTGAGGCACGAAGGGCTGCCCGAAATACTTTAGTCGCTAAAAACAAAAAAAGCACCTACTTTCGTAAGTGCTTGATTATCAGTGGGCCTTGCTGGGATCGAACCAGCGACCACCTGATTATGAGTCAGGTGCTCTAACCGTCTGAGCTAAAGGCCCCAATAGGGCTGCAATAATAGCGGTTTTGCTCAGATTCGGCAAATCGGTAAATTATAAATTCAACATTTCAAATTCGATGTCGTTTAGTTAAGCTCCATTGATCCTCTCCTTTGGAGAGGGAAGGGTGAGCCTGCCTGCACGAAACCGTTTCGGCAGATGCTGGGCTAAATAAGAGGAAAGCTTAACTAAACGATATTGTATTTCAAATTACAGCGCCTTCCAACCCTTTGCCGCCATGGGTTGTCTATAGTGATGAAATGGCTCTGCATGTTTTGCACCTGGTGTCGTTTAGTTAAGCTTCTTATTTGCCTCACCTCTAGTCCTCTCCAAAGGAGAGGATGATTAAAGAGGCTTAACTAAACGACATTAAAAACACATGCTTTTTATAGCCGAAATGCACTTGTGCATGAGACTTTAAACCAAAAATTACAAACACATGAAAAATGCCCTGCTCTTGATTGTTTCTTTGTTTTTATTGAGTGCTTCTTGTGATGACGAAAAATTGTCTACCGTCAAAACCTGTGTGCCTGTAAAATTACTGCGCAGTATTTGTGGCACTGCTGTATTTCAAATTCAGGACAGTCGCTTTTATCACTTTGGTGAATCGGTGGGTAATGAAGCAAACGTATTTTTTGCCGTGTTAGAATGTACTTTGCCGGATGCTGTAAAGCTAGGCTCACAGGAACCTCAGCAAGAAATTTTTTACGCAGAACTTGACCCGGAGAATTTTAATGGTAACTGTGCATCGTGTTTGGCTTTGGTTAATTATGAAGGTCAAAAGCATTATCAGGTAAGATTGAGCGAGGTTTGCCACACCAACGAATCAGGCGAGTAAGCACTGCACATCCATTGTAATTCTTGCTTGCATTGCGTAGACTTGTGTGTTAAGATACAAGCCTTGTGATGCAACCCTACTACCAACGTTTGTCGCCCGCTGTACTGCCGGGTGAGCAATTGGATCAATTGCTGGCTTTGGGTTGGTACAGAATGCACCAGGATATCTTTACCACTTCGCACATTCAACTTGACCAGGTGTATCGGGTGCATTGGCTGCGGTATCCTGTTCCTGCTGTTGTACAACGGAAGAGTCATCAGCGCTTGTTGAAAAAATCAGCTGTCTTCTCGGTAACGATTAAACCTTACGAAACACCAAGCGATGAACTCACGCATCTGCATACACAATATTTAAGTGAAGTTGATTTTGAAGCGGCTGCCAGTATCCATGAAGGTTTGTTTGGGGAATTACCGGACGACCATTCCATTTTTAATACCATGCAGCTTGAATTGCGCTTTGGTCATGAGTTGGTGGCCGCAGGGTATTTCGATGTAGGTAAAACAACTGCAGCTTCTATTCTGCATTTTTTTAATCCGGCTTATGCACACTACAGTCCGGGTAAGCTTTTGATCTTGCACACCCTACATTATCTGAAGTCGATTGGTATTTTATTTTATTATCCTGGTTATGTTGTAGCGGGTAATAGTAAAATGGATTACAAACTTTTTCTGGGAAAAACCATAGCCGAATATTTTAATCCTTTAACAGTGGCCTGGGAAAAGTTTCACGATCACTTGCTGGTATACGAACCTTTTCCGTGGCCTGTAAAATCTGAAGAGTGATTTTTTCTTATCCGAAATAACCAATGCTTTTGGCCATTAAGCCAGCCAGCAATGGAATGATGAAGAGTATCAGTAACTCGATTCTCACCATCCAGACGATTAATTTGGGTATAACAATTTTATCGGCAGTGCTTTTTCTTTTGTTGATGAAGAAAACAGTAGGGTAGATGGAGAGCAAACCAACAAGGGTGAAAAGGCCGACCTTTAATAAGAAGATCCAATTGTTTGTATAAAAAGTTGTTGGCTTTCCGTGCCCTCCCAACCATAGCGTGAGGCCGGCACCGAGTAAGGTGAGGGCAGCCAAGCCATATACAGCATCAATGATGGAAAGGCGTTTAATCTCGGCTGGAGTCATTTCTTTTTTGAGCAACAAGTGCTCTGCCACCAGGGCGCTGACAATGGCGAAGATGCTGACGAAGTGAATGTAGCGAAGAAAAATTTCGAGTGTCATAGATTATTATTTTAGTGTTGTTTAGTTAAGCTTCCAAATTCATCCTCTCCTTTGGAGAGGATTGGAGGTGAGCCTGCCTGCACGTAGCCGTTATGGCAAAGTCAGGGCCAAAAAGAAAGCTTAACTAAACGACATCGTATGATTATTTAGAAACCAATTTTAAACCAATAATAGAACCGATCAGAAGCATGATAAAAAACACACGCCAAAAATCGGAAGGCTCTTTGAAAATAAAGATGCCAATGAGCACCGTGCCTACTGCACCAATGCCTGTCCATACGGCATAAGCAGTGCCGAGTGGAATGGTTTTAATAGACTCATTTAAAAAATGAAAACTGAGGGAGATGCAGATAAAGAAAGCAACGCTCCATTTCCAGTTGGTAAAATTATTGGAGAGCTTTAAACAGGTGGTGAAGCCTACTTCAAAACAACCTGCTATCATTAAATAAATCCACGACATAAAGAAAATTTCAAATTTTAAATTTCAAATTTTGAATTAATGAATCTTATGCTTTTCATTACTTACCAAATTATGTAAATCCCATTCTATTCTTTTCTCGAAAGAATGTTTACGTACCGCACATTCCTTTTTCTCACACACACGACAAGAGAAATCGAGACATCCATCGGAGTGAACAAATAACTCAAGTGAATCACCAAACTCCTGGCGTACGAGTGCTGCCAGGATATCGATCTCCTGATGTGCTTCGTGTACATTGAGATACCATGGCACAGTGAGGTGGCAATCTAGATGCAAAGTGCTGCCGTATTTAATGATGCGCACATTGTGTAAATCAATCCAGTTCTCTTTTCTGTTTTTCTCCAGCACGACTACCAGTTTTTTTAATAAGGCTTCATCGGCCTCATCCATAATACCAGCCACGGAACTTCTTACAATGGAGAAACCTGTATACAGAATAAAGAAACTGAAACCGATAGCCACCACGCTGTCGACCCACTGCCATTGTGTAAAATAGAGTAGGGCCAAACCAATAACAATGGCGAGTGTGGAGTAGGCATCCGATTGTAAATGTTTGCCGCTGGCGATGAGTGCGAGTGAATTATTTTTCTTGCCATTGTTAACACAAATTTTACCTACAATAAAATTAACAACGCCTGTTGCCGACACCAGTAAAATACCGACATCCAGTTGATGAAGAGGTACGGGATTGAAGAGGGAAACAACTGCCTGATATAAAATGGCAGTGCCCGCCAGAAATATCATGGCGCCCTCCAGACTGGCTGATATAAATTCCACTTTGCCATGACCGTAGGGATGATCTTTATCTCTGGGTCTCGCAGAAACATATAAACTATAAAGTCCGATAAAGCCCGCCACCACATTCACGATGCCTTCTAAAGCATCGGTTAAGATGGAAACGGAGTGGGTTAAGTAGTAGGCAATGAGTTTAATGAGCAGGAGGGTAATGGAGAGTATAGCCACCCACCATTGTATGCGAATATTTTGTTGGGCAGTTTGCATTACTGAAGTTGAACGCGAAGCAAATAATTATGTGAAGTAATGTAGAGAAATTTCTCTTCGGCATCCAAGGCACAATTCGCAGAGGCCATGGTGGTTTTAATCTTACCTAAGAGTTTTGCATTGGCATCAAATATCCAAATGCCTCCCGGGCCGGTGGCGAAGATGATTCCTTTTTTAGAAACTTTTAGTCCATCGGGTAAACCCTTTTCTGTTTGTGCATTAGTGGTGGCATCATAAAAAATTGTTCCATCACTTATGCTATCATCGCGCAGTGTGTATTGATACCATTTCGCTTTGGCTTTGTCTGAATTAGCCACTATAAAAGTGCTGTCGTTTACAAAAGCGATACCGTTGGGTCTTGTCAGGCTGTCGATGAGCAGACTTACCTCGCCTGACTCGTTAAGACGATAGACACCATTGAATTTTATTTCTTTGGCTTTATCATCGTCAAGGTCTGCGAGGCCGTAGGGAGGATCAGTGAAAAACAATTCCCCTGTTGCGTTGAATGCTGCATCATTCGGACTGTTGAAACGTTTATTTTCAAAATAATTGGCAAGTGTTTTAAAATCAGCACTTGGATTATTCACAGCGCTTTCCATCAGGGCCATTCTTCTGTCGCCATGCTGGCAAAGTACCAATTGCCCTTCTGCGTTTAATAAAAGTCCGTTGGAACCTTCGCCTAAATTACCTTCTTCTTCCTGCGTATAGCCTGAGGGTGATAAATACTCACGCAAACCGTCTTTTTCTGTCCATTGATAAATAATGTTCTTAGGCACATCGGAGAAAAGCAACATTTTCTCACTTTCAATCCATACGGGGCCTTCACTCCATTCAAAACCTTCGGCTAAAAATTCAACTGATGTATTTGGCTCGATAATCGCGTCAAAACTTTCATCGATTTTTTCTATGCTGCCAACATCTTTTTTGCTTTCGCAAGCCAGTAAAACAAGCAGGAGGATAAAAGGATAGGTTTTCATTTAAGCAGCTTTATGTTTAGTGAATTTGATTAAGGCAGGAATGGCAATAATAACCCAAACCACATTGAGGAAGGTACTGGCAAAGGCTTCGATATAGTAGGTATAAAGAATAAGAAAGAGACCCCCCAGAAAGTTGAGCAATAGAAAAATGATGGAGTCTGATTTTATTTTTTGGTAGCTATTCAGTCCGTAGGCCGCTACAACCATAAAAGACCCGGCCCAACCGATAATGTCAATAAGTAGTTTCACAATTTTATTTTAGATTGCAGACGTTAAAAGTAACGAAAAATGGCTGAAGTTGTAGAAGTATTGAAACGCCCTGCGCGTACGTTCTTACCAGAAGATTTTACCCTAACCACCTGGGAAAACCTGAAACCCTATTTTGATACTTTATTAAACCGCGAATTGAAATCAGTGCAGGATTTGCGCACCTGGTTTCATCACCGAAGTGAACTGGAGTCGGTAATTAGCGAGGATATGGCGTGGCGCTATATCAACATGACTTGCTACACCGATAATGAAGCGTACAGTCAGGCCTATCAGGATTTCATTGTCAATATTCAGCCACAAATTGCACCTATCGCAGATCAGCTGAATAAAAAAGCTGCAGCATCGCCTTATCTGAAAGAGATAGAACGAGAAATTGGTTACGACATCATGGTGCGCAACCTGAAGAAAGAAATTGAATTGTTCCGTGATGAAAATGTGCCACTGTTCACAGAAATCAATACAGAAACACAAAAATACGCGCAGATCTCTGGAGCCATGGCAGTGGAGGTGGATGGAAAAGAACTGACCCTGCAACAGGCAGCCGTTATCTTAATGTCAACCGACAGAAAGAAACGTGAAGAAGTGTATCATAAAATTGCACAACGCAGATTACAAGACAAGCAAATACTAGACGAACTCTTTACTAAACTAATCGGCCTACGTCATGAAGTAGCAGGCAATGCTGGTTTTAAAAATTTCCGCGATTATATGTTTAAAGCCTTGGGACGCTTTGATTACACACCCCAAGATTGTTTTAATTTTCACACCTCTATTCAGGCACAGGTTGTACCTATGTTAAATGAGCTGGCCAAAGACAGAAAAGAAAAATTAAAAGTAGATGCTTTGCGTCCCTGGGATAAAGCGGTTGACCCTGAAGGACTTGATGCCTTGAAAGTCTTTGAAAACGGCAAAGACCTGACAGATAAGACCATTGAAGTATTTAAAAGACTTGATCCCTTTTTAGGTCAGTGTCTTGCTATCATGAAAGCGATGGGGCACCTCGATTTAGAATCCAGAAAGGGTAAAGCACCTGGTGGTTATAACTATCCTTTGGCTGAAGTGGGTGTTCCTTTCATTTTTATGAACGCAACGTCAACCCTACGCGACATGGTAACCATCATGCACGAAGGTGGACATGCCATTCATAATTTCCTGACGCGCGATTTGGAGTTGAATGATTTTAAATCAACACCTTCTGAAGTAGCAGAGCTGGCTTCTATGTCGATGGAATTAATATCCATGGACCATTGGGATGTTTTCTTTAAGGATGAAGCATCTTTAAAACGAGCCAAGCGCGAACACCTGGAAGATATTATCGAGACTTTGCCTTGGGTAGCCACCATCGATAAATTTCAGCATTGGATTTACGAAAATCCGAATCATACTACTGAACAACGCAAGGCGCACTGGACAGCGATTGCAGATGCCTTTGCGGATACACATACCGATTGGCATGGTTTAGAAGAAAACAAGCATTACCTCTGGCAGAAGCAATTGCATTTATATGAAGTGCCTTTCTACTACATTGAATATGGAATGGCACAATTAGGTGCTATTGCTGTCTGGCGTAATTATAAAGCCGATAAAAAGAAGGGATTGGAAGGTTATCAAAATGCCTTGAAGCTAGGATATACAAGGTCAATACCCGAAGTGTACAAAGCAGCTAACATCCGTTTCGATTTCAGCAAAGCCTACATTCAGGAATTGATGGACTTTGTAAAAGTAGAACTGGATAAAATTGCATCGTAATATACCAGTTGAAGGCTACTGGCAACCAGCTGCTAAGTGTTGTACGCTAATAGAGCTTAAGTCGGTGCTTATTTTTGAATGAGAAACATAGACACAAGTTTCTTATAAAAAGTACATCAGATTCTCCATTTTCATTGGTGTAGAACCAGCAGTCAGAAACTAGAAGCTAGTCGCTCGCAGCTAGCAGCTTCTTTACCCTCTGCACTTATCCAGTAAATCACTTAGGTGCGTTGCTTCGTTTTCGTTTAGGGCGATCACATTGTCATCAACGGTGAAGCCGATTTTTTCGAGCAGCGCTAAACCGTCTTTAGTGATGGTTACATCGGCTGCACGTCTGTCGTTAGGGCAGGTACTTTTATTAATAAGATTTTTTTGAGCCAGACGATCTAACAAGCGAGATACATCTGAATTGCGGTCAAGCATGCGCGATTTAATTTCAGTGGCTGAAATGCTGTTGGGATACTGACCTTTTAAAATTCTCAGGATGTTAAATTGTGTGGCAGTAATGCCGTGCGGTTTGAAGAAATCCTGTTGCTTGTTTTGCAACCAGTTAGCCGTATAAATCAAATTCAAGAGCGCCTTCTGTAAAGGTGTCTTAAACTTGCTTTGCTTTATTTCTTCTTCAATTTTCATGCTTTAGTAAAATAGGCAAAGCGGAACATCGGCTTGTGCCATTCCGCTTTGCCGTAAAGCTCAATTAAGCTTTTTTATCTAATTCAATTTTGCAGCTGATCTGCACATCATCACCTACTACCATTTCGCCACCCGCTAAAGTGCTGCTCCAGCTTACACCAAAATCTTTACGGTTGATAACACCGGTTAATTTGAAACCAGCTTTCATACCACGACCTGTGTTGATAGAACCACCATAAACTACATCAAACTCAGCCTTTTTGGTTACACCTTTCATAGTGAAATCACCTTTCAGCTTGTACTTGTTGCCTTCTTTTACCAAAATACCTTTGAAAGATACTTCAGGGAATTTTTCAGCATCAAAGAAGTCAGGAGACTTCAAGTGACCATCACGCTTTTCGTTTTCAGTGTTGATAGAAGCTACTTTAGCAGTGAAGCTAACTTCGGCACCATTGAAATCGTCAGCCTTGCTAACTACAGTGGCATCAAAATCTTTGAAGGTACCTTCAGTTTCTGCTACTACCATGTGTGTAGCGCTAAAACCGATCTTTGAGTGTGACTTGTCGATGTTCCAGGTGCTTTGCGCTGAAACGGTTGCGGCTACAAATAGAGCGGCAACTACTGCGTAAATCTTTTTCATAATTTCTGTGTGTTTTGTTGGTGCAAGTATAACGTATGTTTAAACATATATGTTCTAACATATAATTATTTTTGTATAAAACACTGATAATCAGCAGATATTTATTTCTCCAGGTTCGAAATTTTAACCGATAAAGCTTATAATCACAGCTTTAAATAGAACTCGCGGGTTAGTTTTTGGTAATCCAGCGACCACTCATCATCCTGCTCGTAAAGAAGTATTTCGCCTTCTTCTGGCTTTTCTTCTTCTTGAGAAAATTCAAGCAACCACCGCTCTATAGGCTTTTCTTTTCTCGCTCTGAAGCCCCATTGCCTGCTGATGTACAAACTGAAAGTCCTGGCCAAGGCAATAAACTGCAAGCCCTCTGTGTAGGGTAAGATTACGCTCAACTTGCCGGTATCGGTTAACAAGCGTTTGCTGTACTCCAGCAGTTCACTATAAGATAAGGTTTCTGTATGCCTGGGCGCAACACGGCTGGCTACTGGGGGTTTAAAACTATTATTAAAATAAGGGGGATTGCTCACAACGTGATCGTAACGTTGCTCCGTTTCAAAATCCTGCAAGCGTGTATGGTGTACGTGTATTTTAGTTGGCCACGGATTGTGTTTTACATTCTGAGTTGCCTGACTATAATCCGGATGCGAAAACTCCAAAGCATCGATGTGAGCGTCAGCTGCACTTCGTTGCGCAAGCATCAGGGCAATCAGTCCGGAGCCTGTGCCGATGTCGAGTAATTGTTTAGCATCAGATATTTTTGCCCAGGCACCCAACAAAGTTCCATCGGTACCCACTTTATGCGCGCAGCGATTGTCTTCAATATTGAATTGTTTGAACCGAAACATTACTCATTCGGCAGAGAAGCGATGATTTCATTTACCATGCCTACCATATCAAAGCCATGATGGGAAATACCTAAACGTACAATCACCAGATCTTCTGAAGGAATCACCATCACATATTGCTCCTCAAAACCGTCAGCCCAATAAGTATCAGCCGGTAGCTCCGGGTATTTTCTGTTTTGTGGATTGCCTTTGGCTCCGGCATTCAACCACCATTGCGCACCATATTCCCCCAGGGGTGGCGTTGTAGCGGGTGTTGTGGTATACTTCACCCAACCTTCCGGTAAAATACGTTCGTCATTCCATACGCCATCATTATAATAGAGTAGACCGAAGCGTGCCCAGTCACGTGCGGTGGCAAAACTGTAAGACGAGCCTACGAAAGTACCCGATGCATCAGGTTCTATTACGGTGTTTAACATACCGATTTTGTAGAAGAGTCGTTCATATGGAAAACGATGATAAAGTGAATCCGTCAACTGTTGGCGTATCATGCGCGACATAATGTTGGTAGACGCACTGGAATATTGAAAGTGTGTATTCGGCTGTTGAACAAGCGGGCGACTGGCGGCATAGCCACCTTTATCATCGCTGTAGATAAACATCTGATGAAAATCCTGGAAAGGATTGAAGTAAGTTTCCGACCACTGCAAACCGCTGCTGGCTTGTAAAAGATTATTAAGTGTGATAACGGTACGTTCATCGTTCTTCCATTCCGGAACTGGCGCTGGATCTTCGATACGAAGCTTACCATCTTTTACTAGCAGACCAATTAGAGCATTGGTAATACTTTTGGTCATAGACCAACCCATCAATTTGCTTTGGGGCGTAATGTAATCTGCGTATTGTTCAGCAATGAGTTGTCCTTTATATAAGACAACTACCGCCAATGTATTTTTAGGTTTAGCCGGATCGGTTTCAGTCAGCGCAACTTGTAACGCTTTGTCTATGCGCGCCTGGTCAATACGCACATCAATTGAATCAGGTAAGCGATCGCCCATGGGCCAGGCCAGTGTATCGTGTGCGTAAGCTGGTGTTTGCGGCAGGCTAAATTGCTGCGCTCTTACTTGTTCTTCGCTGCGCTCTGCTAATAAGGTACAACCCAAGCCTTTTCGGTATATCGCTTTTGCTTTAGCCAATAGTACTGTGGCTGTAACTGAAGAATCGCTTGTGTTTACTTCAAGTCCGGCACTGGACAGGGTAGGAAAAACGGTGAGTTCTTTTTCCCGAACGCTTTCAACAGTTCTGCCTGAAACATACACACAGGAGCAAGCAGTTTTAGCAGCCATACCCGCCATGATAGGGGTGAAGCTGTAGATTACAACCAGCACAAGGAGTAGTAAAATACCAATCAGGGAAAGTAAAGTAACCTTAATGAACTTTTTCATATTATTTTCGTCTTACTAAGCTAAGGGAAATTTATATGAAGTATCTTATTTTTTTGATTGTACTCCTGCCCATCAGCTTAACTGCACAAGATGTTGAAGTTTTTTCTGAGAAAACAGATACAACCATAAATTTTTATGCACGCAGCCTTCACTATTGCCATTACACGGTCGAAATAAAATTCGATGTATTTGAAAACATGGAAAGCTCCATGCCTTTACCAGCCAGACTTATAATAGAACCCCTGGCCAATAAACAGTTTCTGCTTTCTGTTAAACAAAAACAAAAAGGTAAATCCTGGAGTTATAAATTTCAGTATCGCTTCGACCAGGGTAATTTATTGAACACGAAGCACGATGACAACTATCCGTACTTATTGCCATACACTTCTTCACGTCCGCACAAATTGATGCAAGGCTACTTTGGTAAGTTTTCACACATGGATACACATGCGCTTGATTTTGAAATGCCCGAAGGCACGCAGATAGTTGCTGCCAGGGAGGGCGTTGTGATTAAAACCAAACAGGATTCTAATAGGGGAGGTGCTTCACGCGATTTTATTGATCTGGGAAACTTTGTATTGATCTACCATAGTGATGGTACTTTCGGTAATTATTTTCATTTGAAACAAAACGGTGTACGCGTAAAAGTAGGGCAACAGGTAAAAAAGGGAGACCTGATCGGTTTAAGTGGTAATACCGGCTGGAGCAGTGCTCCCCATTTACATTTTGAAGTACTTTTGCCAGGCAATGGCGCTAAACAAACAGTGCCTACTAAATTTTTATTAGCCGATGGCAAAGTCGAAGCACTCAAGGAAGGCAGTTCGTATTAGTGACCTCAAGTCTTTCTTAGATGAAAAGGTTGATCAGTTTAATCAACCGGGCTTTATTGAAAATGATCCTATCAGTATACCCCATCGTTTTAGAAAGAAACAAGATATAGAGATTGCGGGCTTCTTTGCGGCTATGCTGGCCTGGGGGCAACGCATTACAGTGTTAAATAAGTGTACAGATCTGTTAAACAGGATGGATAATGCACCGCATGATTTCATGCTGAATCATACAGAACAGGATTTAAAGACTTTCACCACTTTCAAGCACAGAACTTTTAATGCAACGGATACCCTTTATTTTTTAGCCTTCCTTTCGCATCATTATAAAAAGCATCCATCGCTTGAAACACTTTTTGCGGTAGATAAAAAAGAAGAAACTATAGAGAAAGGACTTATCAATTTCCACCATACGTTTTTCAGCTTGCCCGATGCACCACACCGCACGAAGAAGCACGTACCAACACCTGAACGTAAATCCACTTGTAAACGCCTGAGTATGTATTTGCGCTGGATGGTGCGTAACGATGAGCAAGGTGTAGACTTCGGTATTTGGAAAAAGATACAGCCGGCACAACTTATTTGCCCTTGCGATTTACATGTTGAGCGTGTAGCCCGTCAGTTGAAGTTGATCAAGCGTAAACCAACCGATTGGCAAACAGCCTTAGAGCTTACAGCCAACCTGCGTAAACTCGATCCGCTGGATCCTGTTAAATATGACTTCGCCCTGTTTGGTTTAGGCATTGAAGAAGGCTGGTCTAAACTGAAGTGATGAAAAACTATCTCAAAAATAAGAGGAATCGATATTGCGAGCCTCGTGGATAGGGTTTGTGTTGAGGAAGCAATCCAGATGCCTGCTTTAAATAATCAAAGATAGATTGCTTCTAGTTGTTCTTTCTTTTTAAAACACCTCCATCCACAGACCAGTACTGATCCGCAGAGCTGGGCCATGCCGATAAGTTAAAGGCAGGATTGCCCGCTATGTTTCCCGCTACAATTTTTACAGAAAGTGCCTCCTGATTGTGATTCCATTGTAGGGGCTGTGCGTTTTCACATTTTTCAGGAGGCAGACCCCGGCTTTGTATGAAATAAGCATTACCTAATCCATAAACTACGGCATCCCCTTCTTCATTTATGCAAACAGCCGTTTTCTCATCAACACCAATACCCTTAGCGTTGCTTAGCCCAAAATCTTTGAGCAGCCTTGCCAAAAAAACCACATGTCTGCCTTCTCTGCCTCGCTGTGAATAGTGCTGGTCGGCCATTACATTATTGAGATAGGGGAGTTCGATAAAACTTTTGGAAAGGCTCACGGTAGTATGATAAGGATTTAACAAAACTTCCTCGGAAAGTGCGGAACCCTCCTTAGCATCAAATACATACTCACTTAAAACGGCACAGCCTGCACTGGTGCCACCAATCGGTATTTTCTTTTCCTCAACCAGGTATTGAATGGCTGCAGACACCTCGGTATCAGCCCAGAATTTCACATAATTACTTTGGTCACCTCCAGCAATAAACAAGGCTTCGGCTTCGCGAAGGCGTTTACCCACAGCGGGGTCGTTGGCTTTCTCGCGACTGTCCAGCAGGAATGTCTCCACAGAGTTTATGCCACCTAAATTGTAGATATAATCATTATAACCCGTTGAACCAGAAGAACGGATGATTACAAAATCGCCACCACCGCTCTTGGTAATCATCCATCGGATCGCTTCTTCAACGTCTGTGCTGCCGCCCATTAAAACAATACCGGAAGAACTTTGCGTTGTAACGTCTGCAGCCGATCCGGTCAACCCAAGGCTATGGGCAGTAAGATTTTTTTGAGGATTTACAGATTCGTCCTGAGATTGGCAGGCAGAACAGATCATCAAAACGCTGAAGGTGAGGGTTATACTTTTGTTCATCGTAGAATCAGTTCATCGGGATTTAAAATAAAACTCAGGCCCAGCAAAATCAGCATGAGTAGGGCCAGGGCTCCATGCGCTTTTTCAGGAATTTGTTTTAAGCCTAGTAAGGTAAGAAAGACAAAGGCTACAAAAAATTGTCCGAGCTGCTCCTCAATGGCGTAGTCCAGAATAAAATGATTTTGTAAGATGCTGATTACCACAAGTAAAAGCGCAGCACCAAAATATTTTCTATAGTGGTTAAGGTAGTGGTGCTTTAAATCAAGCCCTGCCTTTGACCATTTTTGCGGGAAGAGTAAATGAGCAAGTACAAACAACACAATAGGGTAGGTGATGATGAACAAAAAGAGCGGTAAAGTCCAGGTCATTTCTGCCCGTAGGCTGTACGTTATCCACCATTCTTGAATATGTAACACAAAGACAATCAGTATCCAAACACCATACGGCCAGTAGTGACTGATCATTTGCCACCGCTTGATGATGTCCGCAAGGCCTGTTAGAATAACTGTGATGCCTAAACCAAGGATGATCGAAATCAATACACTGACGTACTCAAAAGGGCTCATAAGAATTAATTTATAAAGATTCTAAATTACAATTCAGGCATTTCAACACACCAATGTAAGCGTACCTTCGCTGCCGAAAAAAACGTGAAGAATGTTTTTGGAAAGAGTTCCTAAAACGTCAAATAAATTTGAAAAAATGACTTCTGATAGTAGATTTGTGGCTTCTGCTTTAAAACCGGACACTAAACCAGACATGACAAAGCATACTCAACTTGCGACACTTAAGTTTACCTTCCTGTCGCTCCTATTAACGGTTCTTTGTTCCATTTCTTTCGCGCAAGATATCCCTGCTGATCCCGCTGCGATCAGTGCAGGTGAATCGCTATTTAACGCGAACTGTAAAACCTGTCATAGGGTTCACTCAAAGCTGGTAGGTCCTGCTTTGGCTGATGTGTACAACCGTGCCCCATCTATCGATTGGATTAAATCGTTTATTAAAAATTCTGCAGGCGTTATCGCTTCTGGCGATGAGTACGCAGTAAAACTGTATAACGAATACAACAAGACACAGATGACTGCCTTCTCCGGGTTCAAGGATGAGCAGATCATGCAGATTTTGGCCTACGTACAAGCTGAGACAATAAAGGGCCCTCCCGCTCCTGATGTACCTGTAACTACTGCTGGTGGAGGAGATGCAGGTTCAGGTATTCCATCTTCCTACCTTAATGCCATCGTTGCGGGGCTTGTGTTAATTCTTGTTCTACTGGTTGTTATCCTTGGCTTCCTGGTTTCTGCTTTAAAGCGTTTCCTCGATCAGAAAGATTTGAGCGCAGAAGACAAAGAATTGGTTCACTCACCCATTACAACAAACAGCATTTTAAAAAGCTCCGGGTTCACTTTCATTGTCATATTCTTTGTAGCGGCACTTGGATTTAAAGCCTTAATTAATGGCTTGTTCTCTGTAGGCGTTCAGCAAGGCTATGCACCGAAACAACCGATTGCTTTCTCTCACCAGATTCACGCAGGTCAATACGAAATTCAGTGTCAGTATTGCCATACAGGTGTAACCAAAGGAAAGAGTGCAACCATTCCTTCCGTGAATGTTTGTATGAACTGCCACAACCAGATTAAAGAAGGAGCGCTTTACGGAACTGCTGAACTCAGCAAAATCCAGGCTGCTTATGATAATAATACCCCTATACAGTGGGTTAGAATTCACAACCTGCCTGACCTGGCTTATTTCAACCACGCACAACACGTTAATGTAGGTGGTATTGAATGTCAGACTTGCCACGGTCCAATACAAGAAATGGAAGTTGTTCGTCAGCACTCATTATTAACCATGGGCTGGTGTATCGACTGTCACAGAAAAACAGATGTAAACTCTAAGGGCAACGCTTATTACGATAAACTGGTAGAACTTCACAACAAGTCGAGCAAGAGCGCGATGAAGGTGGAAGACATTGGTGGTTTGGAATGTGCTAAGTGTCACTATTAATAGCTGAAAATCAACTTACTACGATCGCGATAATAAACGTATGAAGGAAAATACGAAGGTATACTGGAAAGGATTGGAGCAGTTAACAAACTCTCCTGATTTCGTACAAAATGCGCACAAGGAATTTGCCGAAGCGCCTCCGGAAGAAAACTTAGATCATTCTCGCAGGGACTTCCTGAAGATGATGGGTTTTGGTGTGTCAGCAGTGGCTTTGGCTGCCTGCGAAGCACCTATCCGCAAAGCTATCCCCTATGTTAATAAACCTGTTGATTTAGATCCAAGCGTGGCTAACTACTATGCTTCTACTTATATTAACGGTGGCGACTACTGTTCTATTGTGGTGAAAACACGAGAAGGTCGTCCTATTAAAGTAGATGGTAATGCTTTATCAAGTGTAACCAAGGGTGGAACAAGTGCTCAAGTGGAGGCATCTGTGCTTTCTCTATACGATAACGATCGTTTGCGCGCACCTAAAGCTGCTGGTAAAAACACAACATGGGAAGATCTTGACAAAGCCATTGTAGCTAAGTTGACTGAAATCAACGCAGCGGGTGGTCAGATCAGAATTGTAAGCAATACTGTGTTAAGCCCAAGCACAAAAGCGGCTATCGATAAGTTCAAAGCGAAGTATCCTACAACACAACATATTCAATACGATCAAAACTCTCATTTCGGTATTGCGAAAGCGAACGAAGAATCATTTGGCACTGCCATGATTCCTTCTTACGACTTCAGCAAGGCAAAAGTGATTGTGAGCGTAGCGGCTGATTTCCTGAATGCATGGGGATCTCCAATTGAAAACACCAAGCAGTATGCACTAACCCGCGATGCCGGTGAAGGTAAGAACGACATCTCTCGTCACTACCAGTTCGAATCTAATCTTTCTGTGACGGGTGCAAACGCAGATTACCGCTCACAAATCAAACCTTCTGAAGAAGGCGCTGTAGTAGTTGCTTTATATAATGAGATTGCAAGTCTTGCAGGTCGCGCAACAGTAAGTGGTGGTGTTGAGAAAAATTATTTGAAAAAAGCTGCACAGGAACTTTGGGCTAACAGAGGCAAAGCCTTGGTAGTAGCAGGTTCTAATGATAAAGCTATTCAGGTTTTAGTAAACGGAATCAACGATATGTTAGGAAGCTATGGTGTTACCATCCTTCCTCATCTGCCTGTTTATTTCCGTCAGGGTGATGATACTGCCATGGCCAACTTCGTTAGCGAAGTGGAAGGTGGCAAAGTAGCCGGTGTTATTTTCTTTAACTGTAACCCGGTGTACGATCATCCAATGGGTGATAAGATCGGTGCCGCTTTAAAGAATGTTAGCTTAAGCTTATCAACTTCTTACAAAGAAGATGAGACAGCTTCTATGACAGCTTTCTTGGCCCCAGATCATCATTACCTGGAAGCATGGAACGATGCTGAACCAAAGAAAAATCACTTCAGCTTAGCACAACCTGCTATTACACCAATCTTCAAAACACGTGCAGCTCAGGAGAGCTTCATGGTGTGGGCTGGCGAAAGCAATGTTGACTATTTTGAATTCGTAAAAAATAACTGGAAGAACCGTTTCTTCAAGGGCGGTAATTTCCAAAGCTTCTGGGATAAGTGCTTGTACGATGGTGTACTTGAAATGCCGGTTGAAGCAGCTTCAGTATCATTTGCAGGCAACGTGTCTGCAGCAGCAAGCGCGATTGCAGCCAACTATAAATCAGGTGCAGCTTTCGAATTGGCTATCTATGAAAATGGAACAGTCGGCAATGGTTCTCAGGCAAACAATCCTTTATTACAGGAATTACCTGAGCCTATCACCAAAGCAGTGTGGGATCATTATGTATTGATCTCTCAAAAAGATGCAGCGGCAGCAGGCATAACCAATCCTGAAAGCAAAACACGCTATGCCAACGTAACGGCTAATGGTAAAACTGTAAAATTACCGGTGTTGATTCAACCAGGTCTGGCACAAGGTGTATTAGCCGTAGCCATTGGTTATGGTCGTACCAAGGCTGGTAAAGTAGCTGATGGTATCGGAGAGAACGTATATCCTATGGTTAGCATGACCAACGGATCGTTGAACTTCAGTGCAGCTGAGGCTAAGTTTGAATTACTAAACGAAGATTACCAGATCGCGCAGACACAAACGCACCATACTTACATGGGTCGTCAGACTGTTATCCGCGAGTTTGTTTCAAATGATGTTAAGGAGAATCCTGAAATATTAACAAAGTCATTTGCACCTAAAGTAGCTACCTGGTTAGATGAAGATCATCAGGTGAAGCCGGGTGAACTTTCTATGTGGAAAGGTCACGATTACAAGAACCACCATTGGGGTATGGCCATTGACCTGAACACATGTACAGGTTGTGCTGCCTGCGTTGTGGCTTGTAACGTAGAAAATAACGTAGCCCTTGTTGGCCGCGAAGAAGTAATCAACCGCAGAGAAATGCATTGGTTACGTATCGACCGCTACTATAGCAGCGATGCAGAGGTAACAGACTGGAAAGGTTTGGAAGATGCTTCAGACAATCCTGAAGTGGTGTTCCAGCCGATGTTGTGTCAGCATTGTAACAACGCACCTTGCGAAACAGTATGCCCTGTTGCAGCTACTACACACAGCTCAGAAGGTTTGAACCAGATGACATATAACCGTTGTATCGGTACACGTTACTGCGCAAACAACTGTCCTTATAAAGTAAGACGTTTCAACTGGTTTAAGTACCATGATAACAAGCAGTTTGAGAAATCAAACGTTGCTCAAACTTCAGACATCGGTAAAATGGTGTTGAATCCTGATGTAACCGTTCGCTCACGTGGTGTGATGGAGAAATGTTCATTCTGTGTTCAGAAGATCCAGGCAGGTAAATTAACTGCGAAGAGAGAGAGACGTGAACTGCAGGATGGTGAAGTAACCACGGCATGTCAGACATCTTGCTCTACAGGCGCTATCACTTTCGGTGATATGAATAACCCTGAAAGCAAAATTTCTAAACTGTTGAAGTTACGTCCTGCAAATCCTGACAAGCCTTACGGCATTGATAAGATTGCAGATAACCCACGTGCCTATACAGTGCTGGAAGAAATTGGTGTGAAGCCAAACATCTTCTACCTGAGCAAGATCAGAAATAAAGATTCAGCGAAAGCTTAATAAACGATTAACACATAACGACTAACGATAACGAAATATGCAGGTAGTTTCAGGAGTACGCGACCCGCTGGTAACCGGTGGTAAAACCGTACACGATGTTTCTCACGATATATCCAGGCATGTAGAAAATCCTCCGGCTAAATCTTGGTATCTGGCCATGGCCATTTCCCTTGCGGTTTTTGGTTATGGATTTTACTGCGTATGCATGGTACTTTGGAACGGTATCGGTATGTGGGGTTTGAACAAAACTGTAGGTTGGGCCTGGGACATCACTAACTTCGTGTGGTGGGTTGGTATTGGTCACGCAGGTACATTGATCTCCGCTATTCTTTTATTGTTCCGCCAAAAGTGGAGAATGTCCATCAACCGCGCTGCAGAAGCGATGACAATCTTTGCCGTTATTTGCGCGGCTACTTTCCCGCTTATTCACATGGGCCGCCTTTGGTTAGGTTTCTATTGGGCACTTCCTCTGCCAAATACATTTGGTTCACTTTGGGTTAACTTTAACTCACCGCTCTTATGGGATGTATTCGCGATCTCAACATACTTCACTGTATCATTGGTATTCTGGTACATTGGTTTAATTCCTGACTTCGCAGTGATTCGTGACCGTGCGCAGGTAGCAGGTAACAAAGTACGTGCAGCGGTTTACAACGCCCTTAGCTTCGGCTGGGAAGGTGGTGCTAAAACGTGGATGCGCTACGAATCTGTTGCCTTGATCCTTGCTGGTTTGTCAACACCACTGGTATTGTCAGTACACACAATCGTATCATTCGACTTCGCGACTTCTATCATTCCTGGATGGCACACTACGATCTTCCCGCCTTACTTCGTTGCGGGTGCGATCTTCTCAGGTTTTGCCATGGTATTGACCCTGCTTTTAATTACGCGTAAAGTATTTAAGCTAGAAGATTACATTACCATTTACCACATTGAGTTGATGAACATCGTTATTATCGTAACGGGTTCTATTGTAGGCGTGGCCTACATCACTGAGTTATTTATCTCCTGGTATTCAGGTGTTGAATATGAAGGCTATGCTTTCTTCAACCGTGTGCAAGGTCCATATGCATGGGCTTACTGGTCAATGATGACTTGTAACGTAATATCTCCGCAGCTTTTCTGGTTCAGAAAAATCAGAACAAGTTTGGTAGCAACCTTTGTCTTATCAATTGTGGTGAACATCGGTATGTGGTTCGAGCGTTTCGTAATTATTGTTACCTCAATCCACAGAGATTACATTCCTTCAAGCTGGACAATGTTCCATCCTACGATGTATGATATCGGTGAATACCTTTTCACCTTCGGATTATTCTTTACAGCCTTCTTATTGTTTGCCAAGTTCTTCCCGGTAATCAACATGGCTGAAGTGAAAAGCATTGTGAAGCACAACTCAGAAAATGTTGGTGCCGATAAAAAAGTATCAGAAAAACAACACGCATAATCAGATAGCATGGACGCAAATAAGAATTTTGTTGTAGGCATTTTTGATGATGAGGATATCCTACTCGAAGGTGTAGAGAAGGTGAGAGGCAACGGAGTGAAAATTCACGAAGTATATTCTCCATTCCCTGTTCACGGTTTAGATGAAGTACTCGGTTATAAGAGAAGCCGTCTGCCCATGGCCGCTTTCATTTTTGGTATGATAGGCACCTCGCTCGCGCTAACAATGCAAATCTGGATGCTTGGTTACGACTGGCCTATGATTATTGGTGGTAAGAATTTCGCTTCTCTGCCGCCATTCATTCCCGTTACTTTCGAATTAACTGTACTGCTAGCCGCCTTGGGTATGGTAGCAACTTTTATGATCGTAAGCGACATGAAGCCATACAAGTGGCCGCGTCAGTTTGATCTGCGCAGCACTGACGACAAGCACGTGATGGCGATTGACCTTGCCTTGAATGCAGGTAAGAGTAAAGAAGACATTAAGCGTATTTTGAAAGAAGCAGGTGCTTCTGAAGCAAACGATAAGAATTTTGAATAACCGTTTAGATACTGATATGAACATTGTAAAAAGTGTAATCGTGTGTTTAGGTGCCTCAGTTGTATTGGCAGCGTGTAGCGCTGGCGGTAACAATCAGGGAGTTGAATATGCACCTAACATGTACCACTCAGTAGCCTACGAACCATACAGCCAGATCACAGATCCTGGTGCTGGTCGTTGGTTAACTTCTATAGAGTATGCTGACGGTCATGCCGAATTCTTTAATAGCAATACGCTTAACGTATCAGCTATGGGCGTTTTCATGAACATGAGAACACCTCCGGCCAACACAGTGCCAAGAAATAAAAATGGCTGGTTGCCTTACCGTATTCCTAAAGACAGCCTTGAGCTGGCAGCTAAAAGATTGAAAAATCCTTTAGACTCAACCGCGCAAGTGCTTGCACAAGGTAAAGTATTATACGAAACCTATTGCCAGCATTGCCACGGTGCCAAAGGTGCCGGTGATGGTAAAGTAGCAGATAAATATGCAGGTGTTGCCAACCTAAAAGGCGATGCTTACAAGAACATTACAGAGGGTCATATCTTCCACGTAATCACAAATGGCAAAGGCCTGATGTGGGCACATGGTTCTCAGATGAGTGCCGAAGAGCGCTGGATGATTGCCAAATATGTAAAAGTATTGCAAAAGTAATTTTTGAATAACCGATCAACTCAATAGACAATGGGTCATCACATAGCAGTAGAAGCCGAGCAGTACGTTTTTAAACCAGAAACGAAGCGCAAACTATTCATCCTGATAGGGGTGGGCTTAGTTTTGTTTGTGCTCGGTCTTATCATGGCCATGAACAGTGGTCACGCAGGCCACGGTGAAGGTCATGCCTCTTCCGAAATTTCAACCTCTTTAGTAGCCAGTGCAGAAGCAGCGGCTGAACCTGCCGCAGGCGAAGAACACCACGGTAGCCCTACCTGGTTAAAGCGTTTGTATACGTCTTTGTGGATGAACAACATCTACTTTGTAGGTTTGGGTATCATAGGTTTATTCTTTGTGTGTATTCAGTATGCTGCACAAGCAG
Source organism: Chryseotalea sp. (assembly GCF_057350905.1). Lineage (NCBI taxonomy): Bacteria > Pseudomonadati > Bacteroidota > Cytophagia > Cytophagales > Chryseotaleaceae > Chryseotalea > Chryseotalea sp. The sequence goes on from NZ_JBMRCF010000012.1 coordinate 35,654, forward strand.
GCTGGTCATCCGGTATGCAACGAGTGGCGATGGCCATGGGGCGCTGGATCCCTATCGCTGGTATTCTTACCCTCATTTTGTTCTTTTTGGTAAAAGGTGATCTTTTCCATTGGACACACCATGATGTGTACGAAGGTGAGGCCGCTGACAAGATCTTAACTAAAAAAGCACCTTACTTCTTCTGGCCTTTACACGCAGGAGCCTTCCCGCTTTTCTACATCGTCAGAATGGTATTGTTCTTTGGTATGTGGTACATGTTCTTCCTGGCCATCAAAAAGAGAATGGTAGCAGAGGATTTGAACGCAGATACGCAACACTGGTACAAATCAAGAAGCACTTCAGCATGGTTCCTTGTATTCTTCGCTGTAAGTTCATCAGTAGCTGCCTGGGATTGGGTAATGAGTATTGACGCACACTGGTTCAGTACCATGTTCGGTTGGTATGTATTTGCCAGCTGGTGGGTTACAGGTTTGGCATTTCTAGCCTTTACTGTAGCCAGTCTGAAAAACGCTGGTTACCTTAAAGTGGTTAATGCTAATCACTTACACGACTTAGGTAAATTCTGTTTTGCTTTCTCTATCTTCTGGACATACATCTGGTTCAGCCAGTTCATGTTGATTTATTATGCCAACATCCCTGAAGAAACAGTTTACTTCATTGAACGTATGCGCACCAGTCCTTATAGCTGGATATTTTATACCAACCTTCTCTTAAACTTTGTATTGCCATTCTTGTTATTAATGACAAGAGATGCAAAGAGACAAATCTCTATGTTAAGAGTGGTGACTCCCATTATCATGATTGGACACTGGTTTGATTTTTATAATATGATTACACCGGGTGTAATGAAATATGAAGGAGCCATCGGGTTCCTAGAAATAGGATTGTTCATGGTATTCTTAGGTGCTTTCTTGCTGGTTGTGTTGAATGGCTTAACCAAGCTTCCGCTGATCGGAAAGAATCACCCTATGTTACAGGAAAGTTTACATCACCATATTTAATAGTATACGTTTATGATGAGTTTGATAATTGGGATTGGGGTAGTACTGGTGCTAACCATCTTCTACCTGATTTTCAGGGTAAGCAGATTAGTTGGTATTGCGAAGGGTAAACAGCAAGATGAAGTAAGTAAGAACAATGGCGTGCACGGCAACCTATTCATGATTTTCATGATTGGTGGTCTAGCAGCATTTTTCTGGTATTCATGGGCTCATTTTGATGAGTACACCTTACCGGTAGCTTCTATACACGGTGCGGAAACAGACATGTTGTTCTGGGTTTCCATGGCAGTAGTTGTGGCGGCTTTCGTCATCATTACCATTATCATGTTTGTATTTACGTATCAGTATAAATATGACGAGAACAGAAAAGCAAAATTCTATCCTGATAACCATTACCTTGAATTAGCCTGGACAATCATTCCTGCCATAGTATTGGCCTTGTTGATCTTCACCGGTTTAAAATCATGGAACGAAATCACAGCACCTGCATCTGCAGAAGCGGAGGTAGTAGAATTAGTAGGCCAGCAATTTGCCTGGACTGCCCGCTACCCAGGTACTAAAGACAACCAGTTAGGTACAGTTAATTACAGACTCATTGATAACTTCGGAAATGAATTTGGTTTAGACCTGAATGATAAAAACTCTTTCGATGATTTTAAATCATTAGAGTTACACATTCCTGCAGGCAAAGAAATCTTATTAAAGATCAGAGCGAAGGATGTATTGCACAGCGTTTTCTTGCCACACTTCCGTGTGAAGATGGATGCAGTACCGGGTATGCCTACTCATTTTAAGTTTACGGCTACTAAAACAACTGCTCAGATGAGAGAAGAAACAGGTAATCCTAACTTCAACTACGAGATGGCATGTACTGAAATTTGCGGTCGCGGTCACTTCTCCATGAAGATGGCAGTGGTGGTTCATTCTCAGGAAGAATTTGAAACCTGGAAAAAATCTCAGGAAGCATGGTTGAAGCAAAATCCTTCATACCTAGATAAAGTACCTGCCGGTTTGCGTGAAGCAGCCATGATCAGTGCAGGTATTCCCGTGGAGTCATTAAGTACCTCTGCGCAAAGTGTTAATCAGGCAATCAGTGTGAATTAAGATAGATAAGGAACATGGCAACAACAGACATTCACGTACACAGTGCTGTTCACGGACATGATGATCATGGTCACGACCACGAGCACGAACACCATGAAGGTAATTTCTGGACAAAGTATATATTCAGCGAAGATCATAAAGTAATTGCTAAGCAGTTTTTGATCACTGGTATTTTCTGGGCCTTATTAGGCGGTACACTATCAGTAATCTTCCGTCTTCAGTTAGGCTTTCCTGACATGAACCTGGACTGGTTGAAACCAGTATTGGGTGGTTGGATTACACCAGAAGGTAAACTGGATCCTGAATTTTATTTAGCCCTGGTAACCATGCACGGTACCATCATGGTATTCTTCGTGTTAACTGCCGGCTTAAGCGGTACCTTCTCTAACTTCCTTATTCCATTGCAAATTGGTGCCCGCGACATGGCATCAGGTTTCATGAACATGCTTTCATACTGGTTCTTCTTTGTATCCAGCGTGATCATGTTTACATCGCTTTTCCTGCAAGACGGACCTGCCGGTGGTGGTTGGGTAATTTATCCTCCATTAAGCGCCTTGCCTCAAGCCATTAAAGGTTCTGGTATGGGTATGACTTTGTGGTTAGTATCCATGGCATTGTTTATTGTTAGTTCACTGTTAGGAGGTATCAACTACATCACTACAGTAATTAACATGCGTACAAAAGGTATGTCCTTTACGCGCATGCCATTAACAATCTGGGCATTCTTCTTTACTGCCATAATCGGTTTATTATCATTCCCTGTATTGTTCTCTGCTGCCTTGTTATTGATTTTTGACCGCAGCTTTGGAACAAGCTTCTTCTTATCCGACATCTATATTGCCGGTGAAGCATTGCCTAATGTGGGTGGTAGCCCTATTTTATTCCAGCACTTATTCTGGTTCTTAGGTCACCCTGAAGTATACATTGTATTGCTTCCTGCTTTGGGTCTGTCATCTGAAATTATTGCTACAAACGCCCGCAAACCGATCTTCGGTTACAAGGCCATGATTGGTTCGATGTTATTCATTGGTATTCTATCCTTTATCGTATGGGCTCACCACATGTTTGTAACGGGTATGAATCCTTTCTTAGGATCAATCTTTATGTTGTTGACTTTAATTATCGCAGTGCCTTCTGCAGTGAAGATCTTCAACTATGTAACTACGCTGTGGCAAGGTAATATCCGCTTTACACCAGCGATGTTATTCTCTATAGGTCTTGTTTCGTTCTTCTTAACAGGTGGTATTACAGGGGTATTCCTTGGTAACTCTGCTTTGGATATTCAATTACACGATACCTATTTCGTTGTGGCTCACTTCCACCTGGTAATGGGTAGTGCTTCCTTCTTTGGTATGATGGCCGGTGTTTACCACTGGTTCCCTAAAATGTTCGGTCGCATGATGGATGAACGTTTAGGTCATATCCATTTCTGGATCACTTTCGTAGGTGTATACCTGGTGTTCTTCCCTATGCATTACATTGGTATTGCAGGTTTCCCAAGACGCTATTACACATGGACAAACTTTGAAACTTTTAGTGGCTTCACAGATTTGAACATGCTGGTAAGTGTGGCAGCCGTGGCAACATTGGCAGCACAATTCATCTTCTTGTTTAACTTCTTCTACAGTATTTTCAGAGGTCGTGTGGCAAGTGCTAACCCTTGGAAATCGAATACATTAGAATGGACTACACCTGTAAACGTTGGGCATGGTAACTGGCCTGGTGCTATTCCTAATGTGTACCGTTGGCCTTACGATTACAGCAAGCCTGGTGCGAAGGAAGATTACATTCCACAACACATACCATTCTCTGAAACACCTGAGTCTAATTTACCTGGTGAAAACGATCAGATAAAACTTGAGTCTTCAGATGGTTCTATTACCCCTGATAAACATTAGTCTTTAATATGAAATCAAAATTCGAGGTTCAGCGTTAAACGTTGAACCTTGATTTTTTATAGCCATGAGGTTTTTTAGAAAACTTACCCTTCTTACACTGGTTGCCGTCTACCTTTTGATCATGGTAGGAGGGATCGTACGCAGCACAGGCTCAGGTATGGGCTGCCCCGATTGGCCCAAGTGTTTTGGTTCATGGGTACCACCCACAACTGTTGAGCAACTTCCAGCGAACTACAAAGAAGTTTACGCAGCCCATCGTGAAAAGAAAAATGTACGTTTTGCTAATTATTTAGAAAAGCTGGGCATGACACAAACAGCTGAAAAGATTCTGAATGATAAATCCATTTTATTAGAAGCTGATTTCAACGCTACTAAAACCTGGGTCGAGTATATAAACCGCATTATTGGAGTAATTATAGGGCTGTTAATCTTTGCTGTATTTATCGCTTCTATAAAATTCTGGAAGTGGGATAAAAAAATTACCCTGCTTGGCTTTGCAACCTTTTTTCTGGTTGGTTTCCAGGGCTGGATCGGTTCATTTGTGGTATCTACCAATTTAACACCCTGGACAGTAACGGTGCACATGTTGCTGGCGTTGGTTATTGTCGCCTTATTGGTTTACCTCTATTTTGAAAGTGATAAGGATAAGCAAATAAGAAATGTGCCTTATGGTTTGTCTTTATTGATCCTTTGCATCATTTTGTTGCTGGTACAAATTGTGTTGGGAACGCAGGTGCGCGAAGCCATTGATGTGGCAGCAGCAGCATTGCTACCCCGGTCTTCGTGGATAGAGGCTTCCTGGGCCTCTTTTGTGATACACCGTACTTTCTCCTGGCTCATTGTAGTGGCCCATGTAGTATTACTTTGGAAATTACTGAAAAGTGAGGGCTCAAAAATTTTACCATACTCATTGGCTGTGTTAATTTTGACCACGATTTTATCAGGTATCGGAATGGCCTATTTTGCGATTCCAGCCTTTTTACAACCTGTTCATTTAACCGTTGCATCGATTACAGTTGGTCTGCAATTTTTATTGGCACTACAACTGAACAGTGGAAGGAGTGAGATGTTAATTAACCAGCATGTTGACACAAGAAGTACATAGTTCATCATTGATAGGCATAAAGGCAAAAGCATACTTTGAGTTGCTTAAGTTCAGGCTGTCTGCACTGGTCGCATTCTCTTGTGCCTTTGGTTATGTGCTGGCTTCTCCGCAACTCAGCTGGATCAATTTAATGTGGGTATTCTTTGGTGGCTTTATGCTGTCGGGTGCTTCTGTCACCGTTAACCAGATCATAGAAAAAGACCTGGATAAGTTAATGACCAGAACGCAGAACAGACCCTTGCCAACGAATAGGCTATCGGTAAATGAAGCGCTTTACTTTTCAATTGTTTGTTTTATAGTGGGTGTTGTGGTGCTATACCTTACCACCAATTTGCTCACTACCTCTTTATCTATTCTATCCATGGTGTTATACAGTTTTGTGTATACGCCTTTAAAGCGAGTAGGCCCTATTGCAGTTTTTGTAGGAGCCATTCCGGGTGCACTGCCACCACTCCTAGGATGGACAGCCGCCACCGGTAGCATCTCGCATGAAGCTTTGATTATTTTCGGTATACAGTTTATCTGGCAGTTTCCACATTTCTGGGCTATCGCATGGGTAGCGGATGATGATTATAAAAAAGCCGGTTTTAAGCTTTTGCCTTCTGGCGGTCAGCGTGATTTTAACACAGCGATCCAGATTGTGATTTACACCTTGTTCCTGATTCCATTGGGTTTATTACCGGCCAAGTTTGGTATTACGGGTATTAACTCTGCAATTGTGGCAACGGTTTGTGGTGTACTGTTTTTAGCACAAACATTTTATTTATTGAAAGAGGGCGACAGAAATGCGGCCTTGCGCATCATGTTCGGCTCATTCTTGTATTTGCCTATTGTGCAGATTGCTTATTTGATGGATAAAATAAATTAATTCAAAATTTCAAATTTCAAATTTTGAATTTGAAATTTTGAATGTGGAATTTGAAATAGAAAAATATGTCAGAGTTGAAGATTGTAGAGGAGGCTAAGAAGCCATTGTCGATGAATCCCAAAAAGTTCGCTTTGTGGTTATTCATTGTGAGTGTTTGTATGATTTTCGCCTCGCTTACCAGTGCTTACATTGTGAGGCAGGCGGAGGGGAACTGGCAGGTATTTGATTTACCACCTTTATTCTGGGTAAGTTCTATATTGATTTTAGTAAGCAGTGTTACCATGCACTGGGCTTATATGGCTGCTAAGAAAGATAACCTGGAAATGGTAAAAGTGGGGATGAGCCTGACTACCGTTTTGGGTATAGCTTTTTTGGTTACACAAGTGATGGCCTGGAATGAGCTAGTAGCAAATAACGTCTATTTCACAGGCGGAAACCCCTCAGCATCTTTTGTTTATGTGCTTTCGGGCATGCACGGTTTGCACATTGTGGGGGGCGTTGTTTTCCTGCTGATCACCCTGGTGGCGACTTTCCGTTTTCAGGTACATTCAAAAAACCTTAATTTGATAGAAATGTGCACCACTTTTTGGCATTTTTTGGATGCACTTTGGCTATATTTGTTCTTATTTCTTTTATTTAACCGATAGACTTTAAACCTTTAACCATGGCAAGTACTTCTGCAACAGCCACAGCCTCTTGGGATGGCGGTTCATCCCCGATGAATGCCAGTTATGGCAAACTGATGATGTGGTTTTTCCTTCTATCAGATGCTTTTACCTTCTCCGCCCTTCTTATCACTTATGGCCTTGTGCGTTCTTCGCATGTTGCTTATGAGGGTGCAGTAAATGCATTCACTTTCTCACAGACGTACTGGCCTGTGCCAGAAAAAGTTTTTGAAGCGGTGCCTTTCCTGCATGGCATGGAGTTACCGTTGGTGTTCGTAGGTATCATGACTTTCATTTTGATCATGAGCTCTGTAACCATGGTATTGGCTGTTGAGGCTGGTCACCGCATGGACAGAGTAGCTGTTGAGAAATGGATGCTTTGGACAATCTTGGGTGGTCTTACTTTCCTTGGCTGTCAGGCATGGGAGTGGAGTCACTTCATTCATGGAACAGATGCAGGTGGTGTATTAAGAGATGGTACTACCTTCTTTGGTGCTAACCTCGCGCTTAACCAATATGGTCCGCCAGACTTTGCAGCTTTCTTCTTCTTCATTACAGGTTTTCACGGCTTCCACGTATTCAGTGGTGTTTGCTTGAACTTCCTGGTGTACTATAATACCGTAATGGGTGTGTACGACAGAAGAGGCCATTATGAAATGGTTGAGAAAGTAGGTTTGTACTGGCACTTTGTAGACTTGGTGTGGGTATTTGTGTTTACCTTCTTCTACCTTGTATAATTTGAAATAGTAAATTTAAAATTTGAAATTGAACGATATGGCTCACCACCACGCAGAACCTCAAATAACAGTACTACCACCAGATACAGCAAAGATCAAGAAGCTTTGGATGACTGCGTTGATCTTGCTTGTAATTACTGTGCTTGAATTTATTGTGGCCTTCACTATTCCACATGAATACAAAGACTTACGTGTTTGGATCTTCATTACCATGACAATTGTAAAGGCTGCCTACATCGTGGGTGAGTTTATGCACTTGCGTTATGAAGCCAAGTTTTTACTTTGGTCAATTCTGGTTCCTATTATTTTTATCGTTTGGATGTTGGTGGCTTTCATTTATGAAGGCGTTGCTATCGCAGACGGAAAATTATAATAGTTCCATACCAACATTGAAAAGGCTTGGGATTATCCTGAGCCTTTTTTATTGATATCGTGTTATTCTCTTATGAAGATCAAACAACTCATTATTCTCGCAGCAGCATTTGTGCTTCCCATCAGTATTTTTATTTTTCTGAAGACGATGGGTAAAAATGAGTTCGCTGTGGAACCCTTTTATCAGCAGGGTGTTATTGAAGTATCTAGTGAATGCGGACCGCAATATCAAACACCCTATACTGTTCAACAAACTGTTTTAGCGGATGTCAACTGGAATGTAAATGACAGCCTGACGCTCTACATTTTTAATGCAGAAAAAGAAATGACAGGTGAGGTGAGCAGAAGAATGGAAGATAAATTGGTGACGCATGAATTTCGTGCCTACGTGTTAACTTCTGACTCCAGTGCGGTGTCAAAACCATATTTTTTGCCAGTACTGTTAAAAGATGTCGTCACACTTGATCAGTTAAAAGAATGTATGTTCATTATAGAACCAGGTAAGAATGCCGTATTAGTAGATAGACAAAAACGCATCCGTGGTTATTATGATTTAAGTGATCGGGAAGAATTGGACAGATTAGCAGTAGAATTAACCATTATATTAAAGAAGTACTAGATTTATGAATAAGCAGTTAGTAAATCGCTTAATTACTGTTGTTTCAATCGTTATTCCGGTTGTAGTTGCCATTTTGTTCAGGGTAAAAATCGATGGATATGATTTTACATTTTTGCCCCCTATTTACGCAAGTATAAATGCAATCACAGCTGTACTCCTCATAGCTGCACTTTGGGCAATTAAGAATGGGAGACGTACACTCCATGAATTCTTAATGAAAACTTGTATAGGCTTGTCTTTATTGTTTCTGGTGATGTATATAGCCTATCACATGACGAGCGACCCTACGAGTTTTGGCGGTGAGGGTGTAATTCGCTATGTATACTATTTTATATTGATAACACACATTGTACTTTCTATCGGGGTAGTGCCACTGGTTTTATTTACTTATGCCCGAGCCTTTAACGAGGAGTTTGACAGACATAAAAAGCTGGCGCGTATTACTTTTCCGATTTGGTTGTATGTAGCCATAACAGGTGTTGTTGTTTATTTGATGATCAGTCCTTATTATGTTTAATCCAAGTAATATGAAAAAGTTAGTCACACTTATCTTACTACTGGTTTTATCTGCCGGGGAAATAATGGCGCAATGTGCCATGTGCAGAACTCAACTTGAAAACAATGTGAGCAATGGAGAACCCGGCATCGCAGCGGGCATAAACGTAGGTATACTTTACCTGTTGGTCATGCCCTATTTGGCCATCATGATATTAGGTTATTTTTGGTACAAATCCAGTAAGAACAATGCAAGTAAGCTTGGTGAGCGCGCTATTGCACGCTAAATGTCCGAAGTGCCGTCAAGGTGATATGTTTGTTCATTCATTGACGAACATTACCAGGTTTAATCAGATGCATGAGACTTGTCCGGTGTGTAGTGAAAGACTTGAACCAGAACCTGGTTTTTATCAAGGCGCCATGTATGTGGGTTATGCCTTAAGTGTGGCTGTAACAGCCTTCGTTTTTATATTGGTTTTTGTATTAGATATTGAATCCATGTGGTTGCCTGTCATTATTGTTGCAGCCATTATGGTGTTGTTAATACCTGTAAACTATCGTTATTCAAGGGTGCTCTACCTATATATGTTTGGAGGTATTCACTACAGAGAAAAAACCGATTAGTTTTCTTAATTTAAGGGAAATCTGATGCATTGAAAAACCGAGTATTACTTCTGGTTTCTTTCCTCTCGCTGGCAATAGGTATTTACCTGTTGTACAGCCATCGTCAACCTGTTGATAGTGTTTATTTAACAGAAGTCATTAATAAGAAAGTCGCGAAGCAACTGGAATTACTCGAAAATGAAGCTGCGACTTTTCAAAATGCCGATTCAACGTGTAACTTCTATTCAAAGAGCCGCTTCCCTCTTTTTATTTATAAAAACAAGAAACTGGTTTGCTGGACAGATAATGCTGTCATTCCCCCGTTAAGTTTATTATCTGATAAACGGTCGGTACAACTTGTTAAAATAGCCCGGGGCAATTTCCTGTTGTACCAGGAACCAATCGGAGCAGACAGGCAACTGATGTCGTTGATAGTATTGACGAGAGATTTCCCGATTCAAAATGATTTCCTCAGCAACATTTGGAACGATGAGATACTACCAAGTGCCAAAGTGAACATACTTGAGCCGCTCTCTAATTTGGGTATCCCCGTGAGTTATAAAGGTGCGATGCTTTTCAGGTTAAGTTTTCTGCAATCAGATGTGTCAGTAAATGCGAGTGGTAATCTTTGGGCAGTCTCACTTATCTTTTTGGCTCTTATTGGTTTTTCATTCCTGTTTATCTCCTGGCTTTACCGAACACAATCCTTTGCCAGGGCCAGTGTACTGAGCGCGATCGCATTAATTTTTGTTCGTCTTGTTTTATTACTCACCAATTTCCCCAGGGCTTTTAGTAGTTCAGAAATTTTTTCAGCACAACGTTTTGCTTCCTCTACACTGAACCCCTCCTTGGGTGATCTATTGTTAAATGTTTGGCTCATTTTGTTCTTGGCAATCATCGTTTTCAGGTATTGGCAAAAAGAAGGTTCAAACTTTAAGTTCAAGGAGCTATCACCGCTGCGCTTGGTGCTGTTGGTTATTGCAGCTTTTCTGCTGTTTAGCATTTGGCATTATCCGGTGCAGACGCTGCAAACCATAGTACACAACTCCAGTATTGAGTTTGCCATCACTTCTTCATTAGATACTTCGCTCATCAGAATATTATCGTTTGTAGCCATTCTGCTGGCATGGACAACAGCGTTTCTGCTGAATCATGTTTTCATCAGTTTTATTACAGGCGCCAGTGGAAAACATGCGCATAGAATATTATTGGCAGGCACTTTTCTTTTTGGATTTATCAACTACTGGGAGGCACAACCTTATCTGGGTACCATCATCATCACCTGGTCAGTGGTGTTAATGATGCAATACGCCAGATTTTCCGGAAGTCTTGAGCGAATTCAATACAAAACTTTTGGTTATTTCTTTTTGGTATTGTTTGGTTTAGTGCTCAATGTGGCTGTTCGTATTTATTATCTGGATAAGGAGCAGCATATTGAAAATCAAGTGCGTTTTGCTGAAAGCTATCTGGTGGACAGAGATAGTTTTGGTGAGTTTCTGTTAAATGATTTAACACCCAAGATCAAACAAGATGGATTTATTCAAACCCGCCTGGTGAGCCCGTTTTTAAGCAAGCTACCCATTCAGCAAAAAATCAGGCAAGTATATTTCTCCAGTTACTTCAATAAATACGACATTAACATACAATTGTTTAATTCAGCTGGCGATAATCTGACTGGATATTCTTCAGCTTCTTTTTCGGATATCATAAAATCTTTAGATGAGAATGCCAGTAGAACGGAGTACGAAGGTTTATATCGATTAAGCAACAAGAACAAAGACATTGCACAACAATATGTGTTGATCATTAAAATTGACAGAGGTGTTTTGGTGAGTGGATATGTTTTAATTGAGCTATCCTTAAAACGCATTCTACCGCAAAACGCTTACCCAGAGTTGTTGGTCGACAACCGTTTCAGGGAATCATTGAAACCCAATGATCTTGCGTATGCCAGCTTTGCTTTGAATAAAGTGCAGGCCAGTGCAGGTGATTTTAATTATGAACGTGATTTTGATAAAAAGATTTTAGGCGAACCGGCACTGTATTCCACAGGTGTAGTCAGTGATGGGTATCAACATTATGCGGTGGAGGGCAGTGATAACATAGTCATTGTCGTGTCATCTAAATTAATGACCTATAAAGGCTTTCTGGCCAATGTGTCGTTCTATTTAATATTAGGATTGTTTTTAATACTGCTGTTTGTTTTATGGTTAGGGATCAGTAATCTCCTGAAAAGGAAGCAGGTCTTTTATGCCGCACGCATACAGCTTTTTATTACACTCTCCTTTTTTGTGCCCTTACTGGTGGTAAGCATCATCACCCTGCGTATGCTCAACGAATCTTCGCAAGATCAGTTGAATAATACCTATTTAAACAGGGCTGCTTTTATAGCGGAGCAATTGGACGACTTCACCAACAGAAAAGATTCCTTGCGCGGTTCACTGACCAATCAAGAGTATGTAACAGAATTGGCGAGGCTGGCGAATGCGGAGTTAACCTTGTACAACAGTGAAGGCATGCTGCAAGCAACTAGCCAGAATTCTGTTTTTGACAATCAACTTATGGCACCCATAGCGCATCCCTTGGCTATGCAAAAAGTACGGGATGGAGAAAAAATATTTGTGTTGGAGGACAAGATCGGCCACCTATCTTATTTCATCGCCTATGCCAGCCTGGGTGCTGATCAATCGCTCTTGGCTATTCCATATTATCAGTCCGCAACTTCTGTTGAATCTGTGCAGATTGAGGCCTTGTCTGAAATACTGGTGATCTTTGGTATTGTCTTTTTACTGCTACTTCTTTTCTCTTTTCTCATTTCTCGTTGGCTTACTTTTCCGATAGAGTTTATTACCAATACCCTGCAACGCACAAGTTTAGCGCGATCCAATGAACCGATTAACTGGAAATCGAATGACGAAATTGGTTTAATGGTAAACTCATACAATGACATGCTGCGTAATTTGTCGGAGAGCAAGCTTGAGTTAGAACGCATGCAACGGGAACAAGCCTGGCGGGAGATAGCACAACAGGTAGCCCATGAAATTAAAAATCCGCTTACCCCAATGAAGTTGACACTGCAGCGGATGAGCAGAAATTTATCGCAACAGGATTTAAATGCCGATAAAATTTCTGCCTCAGTTAGTTCTTTACTGGAGCAAGTAGAATTACTGAATACAATAGCCAGTTCCTTCAGTTCCTTTGCCAAGATGCCGGCAGCAGTGGTTGATGTAGTAGATGTACAAAAACTGATTCTACAATCTGCAGAGCTTTATAAACAGGAGATTGAGATCATTCAGAAAAATCAAGGCGAGCCAATGCTGGCGAAGGCTGATCCTGTTATCTTGCTTTCTGTATTTTCTAACCTTATTCTGAATGCGATACAAGCCAAGGCAGAGGAGAGAGAAATAGAGCTGACGATAGAAACCGGGATTGAAAATGGCTTTTGGAGAATTCAGTTTATAGACAATGGGAAGGGTATTGAGGATGAAAAACGTGAAAAGATTTTTATACCACATTTTACGACAAAAGAAACAGGCTCTGGTTTGGGACTTGCCATAGCCAGACAAGCCTTAGAACAAATGGGAGGTTCTATTTCCTTTACATCAGTGCTGGATCAAGGTTCAACATTTATTATTTTATTACCTGTGGCCTGAATCTAAATTTACATAAATAAGATATGCCGATTACTTCAACAATCAATGCAGTTATTTTCGATTTGGGTGGTGTTATCATCAATCTTTCACCGGTAAAGACCTACAAGGCGTTTAGTGAAATGTCGGGAAGATCCTTAGCAGAGATTGAAGAAATGGCCAAGACCAGCCGTGAGTTTAGTTTATACGAAACCGGGCATTTGAGTGATGAGGAGTTTAGAATTTTCTTGAGAACTGGTTTGTCGGTTGATGTTGATGATGCACTATTAGATGAGGCATGGAATGCTATGTTGCTGGACATTCCACCACAGCGCCTGCAAACTTTATTGCGGTTAAAAACTAATTACAAAACTTTTTTGTTAAGCAATACCAATGCAATTCACCTGAAGGCATTCAACAAGATTTTGAGCGCGGTGAGCGGAGAGGAAAATTTTGAGCGTTACTTTAAGAAGGATTATTATTCGCATGAGATGGGTTTGAGAAAACCTGATCCAACTATTTTTGAGTATGTGATAAGAGAACAACAGCTTAATCCGGCTGAAACTATCTTCTTAGACGATTCAAGTATTAATTTAACAGGCGCTGCCCAAACGGGTTTGCACATTCATCACGTAACGAATGCAGATGAACTTTTTAAGGAATTGGATAAATACTAACAGAGAGGCTGTGCGCATAACAGGTCAGGCGCTTTTGTTTCTGGCTACTTTTGTGACTACGACCTTAGCAGGAACGCGTTGGGTGGATCCAACACTTTTATCGATTAATGATGTGACTTGGCAAGGTTTTTTAAATGGATTGCCATTCTCCATTTCATTTCTGAGTATCCTTACGGTACATGAATTTGGGCATTACTTCACCGCCCGCCATCATGGTGTAAAAAGTTCATTGCCTTATTACATTCCCATACCACCTTTCCCATTATCTATTGGAACGATGGGTGCTATTATCCGCTTAAGGCAACGAGTCTATTCAAATATTCAAAACTTTGATATTGGATTGGCGGGTCCTTTGGCTGGTTTCATTCTAGCCTTAGGTATATTATTTTACGGCTTCACTAATCTTCCACCCAAGGAATATATTTATGAGATTCATCCTGATTATATTGAATATGGTGAGAACTACGCTGATTATGTTTACAAACAGAGTGAAGATAGACTAGATATTGTCGTGGGGGATAATCTACTTTTTCTTTTTTTTAAGAAGTTTGTTGCTGATCCTGAACGTATCCCCAATCCACATGAGCTTATTCATTATCCTATTCTTTTTGCTGGGTTTCTTGCTTTAGTATTTACAAGTCTTAATCTACTTCCCATCGGGCAACTTGATGGTGGGCATATACTTTACGGATTAGTGGGTTATAAGCAACACAAGAAAATAGCGACAATTGTGTTTTTCCTATTGCTATTTTATTCAGGATTGGGGATAATCAACCCAACTGATTCGTGGAAAACTATAATAGCAGCTTTGGTGCTATACCCCATTTTTCTTTATGCTACTCTTAAAGGATTAAAAATGAGTCATCGACAAACACTCATTTATATTTTTGTCTTAATAAGTATCCAAATTTCGGTTTCATGGATATTCCCTAGTATTAATGGCTATTGGGGCTGGATGCTTTTTGCTTTTGTGATTGGCAGATTTCTGGGGATAGATCATCCACCTTGTCTGATTGAAATTCCTTTAGACCGCAATAGAAAAATACTGGGCTGGGTGGCGCTGATAATTTTTGTGCTATCCTTTACACCGGCACCTTTGTAACCAGAAGCCATCTCAAAAATACTTCGAGCCTAAAAAATCGCATCATTGCGAGGCATTGGGTTGAAATGTGCGGTAGATTGACGAAGCAATCTATTTATGATTATTTAAAGCAAGCATCTAGCTTGTTTCTCCCGATAAAATCGGGATCGCATTAACGAGTCTTCTTATTTTTGATATAGTCTTAGTGAAGCAGAATCTTTTTTACAATAATTTCATTGCCAGCTTTCATCTTCACTAAGGCCAGACCTTGCACATGTTGCGTTAAGCTTACCTGCGTGTCCTCAAAGGTGTGTTGCGTTGTGAAATTTATTTCCTGTCCGTTGATTGTGTAAATCGACATCACATCAACTATACCCTTGATGAAGAAAGCATTCGTTGCAGGATTAGGATACAGCTCAAGACTACTTAACCGCTCAGGTAAGGAAGTTGTTATCTCTCCTTTACCAAATACAGGCCTGATCATCGGGCTGCCACTCACATTCGAAGATGGCGTCCATCCACCATTTGAGTTAACAAATAGCTTGTCTGTATTGTCAGCTGATTTATCTAAACCAATACTAACGGTGCCATTAGCAGGTTGACGCCAGCCAATATAAAAGGTTTGCGGTACCAGTACAGCATTGCGTAGTGGTATTTTGTGAAAAACATTGAGGCCCGGTCTTTTTATAGAAATAACTTCTTCACCGATCAGTGTTCCTGGTCTTCCGGCATTATCATCAAAAATGAGTAAGTCAACAATGGTGCTGAGTTGCCCTGTTAATTGCGGAAAATAAATGTACATACCCGTGAGTGTATCGGCTTCTGATCCCAGCTTAGTAAAACCATAGGCAGCTTCATTACCTGTTTGTGCAAGCCCCAATGAGTATTCAGCAATACCATCATCATAGGCATAATAATCGCTGATGGTATAATCTGTTTGAAGTGTATCATTTACACGAAAGTCGATAGGTGCGTAAATGAGGTCATCATAATCAGCATTGTCGTCTGGCGGTACAACATAAATCGAAATGTTATCACTGGAGGTTAAAATTGTTTTAAGGGTTACAATGGTAGAGTCAGCTTGCCTGTCAAAGAAAACATTGTCGTTAAGATCAGGAAGGTTTACCAGCGGCACATCAATTTTGCCAAAGGCTGTAATAAAAAGTCCTGCAGGGGCATCTAATGCCATATTGTGTTCTGTAAAGGATTGCCCGAAATAGTTTTTGGTAGTGAGGTAGGTAAACTGGTCTAGGGGAGTGCCTTCATTTTTTTGTGTAGTCAGTAAAAATGTTGGTGTATTGATTACTTCGTTGCCATACAGGTGTTGCTGCGGTACAGCGTGGTATGCTCCAAACAAGGCAGTATGACCAGATCCTATTGCCCTGTCAGGAAATGAGAAGTCTGTTGCAAAGCGATTTTGATTCAGGTAGACATAATCAACAGCCCAGGTATCAAAAGGGCCGGAGCTTCGGCCAAACCGGGAGATGCGAAACTGAAAATTGTTATGGAAGAATGCTTCACTGCTGATTTGCTTAATGTAATCTAAAAAGATGGTAGGATCAGGATTTTCAGTAACACGAATAAAATCCTGGGTAATCCATTGCCCCTGATCATTCAAAAAATCTACTTGTAGAAAATCGCTGGGATCGGGTGCTTCCCCATTGGCTTTCCATTGGTATTGAAAACTGAGGTATACACTGTTCCGCTTGGCGGGAAGTACTTCAGCCAGCATGAGTTTACGCGATAACAATACGTCAGTAATACTGTTGGTGGTCAGGTCAGTTTCGAAAGGCGTACCATTTGCTCTTGTGCCGTCCATGATGGCAGCACCCTGTGTAGGTGGGCGTATGGCAAAACCATTCATGATGCTCACATCTTCTTTCTGTGCCCACAGTGTATCTCGACTGCTACCGGCAAAAGAGAAGTCGTCCCAAAAGGGAAGTTTCATGGCACCTAAGTCTTGTGTCCGGCTACCTTGGTGAGTTGTTTCTTCTGCCCTGTGAGTGTGCGGATAAATATTGAATTGAGCCGAAGCGTGGATGCAAAAAAAATTAAAAAGAACAAAGACCAAGGAGTACGGCACAGCATGAACTGTTCTATGCCTTGAACCAGACCAGAAGGTTTGAGGGGCAGAACATGACTTGGCGTGCGACATCAAGATTGGTTTATAATTTATTCAGATCGATTTGATCCTCACCTTCATCTGTTTCGTCTTCTTCAGGAACTTCGGTTCCTTTTTTACCAACCCAAACATCAATAACATCTCCAGCCCTCATTTTGGTTTGCGGAACAGGCGACTGCTTCAAAATAACGATGGGGCCATTGTCGACAGTATCACCCACAACAATTATTTCTCCTATGTGCAGGTTTGATCCGAAGATTGGAATTTTGGCATCTTCCAGTGTATAACCCACCACATTAGGCGTTGGTATTTCGTTGCTGCCTCCGTCCTCTACCACCAGGTCAATCACCGAACCTTTGGGTACGCGTGTACCAGGCTCAATTTTCTGACCTTTAAAGCGCATTTCTTTCACCAGATTAAGAAAGGGGCCTCTCACCAATTGAATGCGCCCGCGTTTCAGTTCACTGCCACGCATCACAGCTTCTGCGTTAATCAGCGAGCCATCAACAAGATTGGGGAGGGGCACTGACGGTGGTGTAACGCGGTTGATCGTAATCAGAATGTTTCTGTTTTCTTTCACCTTGACACCGGGAGCCGGGTATTGCTTTAAAACAGTTAAGGGTTCATAATCTGCTGAGTAGGAGGAGTCATTGATGGCATAGCGCAGATTTCTGTCGAGCAGAAATTTTTCCAGTTCTGTGATCTGCATGCCCTGTACGTCAGGTACTGTAATACTCTCGCCATGGTTAGTAGATGAAGGCAGGTAGATATAGAAGTAAGAAATACCAATGGTAAAGAAGATAAGCGTTGCGATAACCAGGCTGAACACTAAGCCTCCCATGGTGCCGGGTCTGTATTTCTTAAAAGGATTTTGCATAGCTATGATTAGAATTTTAATGCTGATGAAAAGCTTCGTTCGATTCTCTTGCCTTTGTCGTAGCGTTCCTGAGCAATAATGAGTAAGGTCGTGATAAGTTCACTGAACCCAATGCCACGTTCTTTCCACATCATGGGATACATGCTGGAGTTGGTGAAGCCTGGAATGGTATTGATTTCATTTACATACACTTTATTGCCAGCCAGAAATAAATCAACACGTGCAAAATCTTCGCAACGTAAAGCCAGGAAAGCTTTAACAGAAAGTGTTCTGATTTTTTCAGCAACAGCTTTAGTTAATTTTGCAGGCACTTCAATGCGCACCGCATCAGGGTCTACATACTTGGCATCGAAAGTATAAAACTCATATTTTTTACTGATGACAATTTCCCCCGGCATACTGGCCTGGGGTGGGTTGTTGCCCAGGATGGCACATTCAACTTCTCTGGCTTTAATAAATTCTTCCACAATGATTTCATCATCGTATTTGAATGCATCTTCCAGGGCCTTCACAAGGTCAGAAGGTTTTTTTACTTTGTTAACACCTACAGACGAACCGAGGTTAGCAGCTTTTACCATAAAGGGCGTTCCTAACTTCTTCTTGATGTCGGCAAACTTAATGTTCTCTTTTTCTGTGAAGTGAAAAGTCATGTACTTGGCTACCGGTAATTTGGCAGACTCTAACACACGCTTGGCCACAATCTTATTCATGGAGAGTGAAGAACCCAATACACCTGTGCCGACCATGGGCAAATCCAAAGCTTTAATCATGCCCTGAATGCTGCCATCTTCTCCGTCTGTGCCATGCAGCACTGGGAATATAATATCTACATTAAAACGCTCTTCATTGCCAGCAATGACGAAACCTGGTTTCTGTGCATCGAGTAATATGCTCAGGGCTTTTTCTTCTTCTATGTTTTTGCTTACACCTTTTGTAAGAAACCATTTTCCGTTCTTGCTGATACCAACGGCTATGGCTTCAAATTTATCTTTATCGATAAACTCATAAATATTTTTGGCGGAATTGATAGACACACCATGCTCCACAGAGCGGCCGCCATAGAGAATAACTACTTTCTTTTTTTCTGTCATAAAATCAAAGGGCTAAGATAAGCAATCATCTACCTTCTATGAACACTTTTTGGCTATAGTATTGGTTATCGGCTTTAATTTGCACGACATAAATACCGGTATTAACATCACTTAGTGGGAGGGTGTACGTTTGATTCAGTGTATTAACGGCTACGTTTTTCACAACAGTCTTTCCGGTAATGTCATAAATTGAAAAAACAACGGTTTGCTTATCCTCTACATTGAAAGTTAAATTCAAACCGCCATTCTGACCGGGGTAAATGGCAACTAAATCGTTAAGTGGAATTTTTGGTGAGGCTTGCCCGGCATAAAGTTCTATGTTGTCCAGGTATAAGGGATCGTCCAGGTAGGCGCTGGCTTTAATGGCTAGCCTTATGGAGGATTCATTGGCAAGATTGTTCAGGTTGATCAGCTGACTGTCCCAATTATCTTCGTTGATCACGCTGGTGGTGTTGGTTGTGCCCTGAAACGTAAAGGAGGTTAGTGACACGTAACTAAGGCCGCAATCAGTGCTATATACGATTTCACCATTTACGTCATTGTTCACACCGATGCGATGCGACCAGTCAAAACGAAGATTAGCTTCGGTGAGGTTACTGAAATCGAGGTTGGGACTCACTAACCAGGTAGTGGATTGCTGGTTGAAGTCGAGTGATTGGAAAACCAAGGACTGATTATAAAATGTTGTTGTCTTGCTCCAGTTATCACCGTCTTCCGGATTGATGGCAGTCCATTTTTCATTGAACAAACCTTCAAATCTTTCCCGCGTAGGCATCTGGTCAACCAGGTCATCAATCACAAAGGATTTTGTTAAACTGTTATCATTTGGATTGCTGTCTTCCGCACCATTGGGCAGGTTTAGCGTAACGTTTAAATCGTATGCGCCCTCGCTTACCAATAGAGGGATGCTGATTTCGCCATAGCTGAATATTGGAACAGGGCTAAATATTTGCTGTACGTTGGTAGCGGTACCACCATTTAACTGATAAGACAGCTGAACGAAAGTAAGTGGATCGCTGCCCAGGTTTTGAAAACGAATTGTGAGTGCATTTTCTGTAGCACAGCTGACAGGCCATGGAGAAATAATTTCGCGTAAGGCTACGTTTTGCTGCCCCCCGGGGGGAGCAATTAATCCAAGCGAAGTAAGCAGGGACTTTCTGCGCGGCACATTATCATCGGTAAGAATAATTTCCATGCGTGCTACCTGCCCTGCTGTAAAAAGATTCATGCATGCATCGTTAGTATAGTCCATGAAGTTCTGAAACATCTTTGTATTAGAGCAGGAGGTTTGCGGATGTGAAGGGCATCCATTGGTGTCATCATTTTGTTTGGGTGTGTCGGCTACATAATCTGTGGTGGTACCACAGCTGGAGTCATCGCCCCAGATATGACGCAGACCAAAGTAATGGCCAACTTCGTGTGTAAGGGTTCTTCCTCTGTTAAACCTGGAAAGAAGATTGAAATTTCCGTCCTCAATACTACCGAAGGCATCATGGGCAACAGCCACACCATCGGTGGAAGCAATTTCATTTTGGTATTCTTCAAGTCCTTGCAAATCAGAAATAGGAAACTGTGCATAGCCGATGTTTGCGTCCGTCATCCGGCATACCCAGATATTCAGATAATCTTCCGTAGGCCAGATGCTTTCAGACTTGAGTAAAACTTCTTCCTCAAAAATATAACCGCTTTTTGATCCTTGTTTTCTGACAATGCCATTGGTGGCTTGTCCATCTGGTGATTGACGCGCCAACACAAATTCTATGTCGAGGCCTCCTGCAAGGGGTTGAAATATGGCAGGTGTCTGGTTGGCATCGCTGTTGAGTCTTTTAAAGTCTTCGTTCAGCACACGTATCTGTGAAAATACCTGTTCATCGGGAATATTGGTGCCAATACCTACAGGCTCACCGTTGTGAATGATGTGTACGACAACGGGAATTTGATAAGGACCAGTATGTGTACGTTGTTGTCCGTTAGCTTGTAAGCGAGTGATTGTTTTGTCTTGTATTGCTTTTTCAAAGACATCACGCTTTTCCTGCTTTTTTATTCTGTCGAAAAGTGCCTTGGTCTGTTCTGTGGTGGCGCAACGTATTTGTGCCTGCAGTTTACCGGAGGGTTGAAATGCTAACAGAAGCCAGCATAAAAAGGAGAAAGAAAAACAACGTAGGTTCAACGACATCTAGCCTGGGTTTGCAGCATGAATCATTCAAAGATAAGAAGTGTAACCATAAGGTGAGTCATCAAAAGCACTAGTTTGTAGTAGCAATTGGGTTTGTTATAAAAGTAGTTTTGTGGGTAAAAAATACAATGTCGTTTAGTTAAGCCTCCTTAGTCATCCTCTCCTTTGGAGAGGACTGGAGGTGAGGCCAATAAAGAGACTTAACTAAACGACATTGGCAAAAAAAATACCGGACTAAATCCGGCATTTTCTAACGTAAAATCTTATTGAATATTGCCTTATTAACGGTTAATGGGGGTAAGGTTAATTACTTCTATTTTAAGAATTTCGGGCACAGCTTTTTTTATCGCTTCTTCAACCCCGGCCTTGAAAGTCATGGTACTCATAGGGCAGGAGCCACAGGCGCCCACAAACTCGAGTTTTAAAGTATTGTCGCTGGTGAGCTCGTGTATTTTTACATTACCACCATCTGCCTCCAAATAAGGTCTTATGCCATCCAGGGATGCTTCAATTCTTTGGGTGAGTTCGACTGTATTCATTAAACCGTTATTTCAACTTTTTTTGTCTGGGTAAAATTAGCATTTCTTATGGCAATATGGCGTGCTAATGTTTCTGCCAGGTTAGTAAATGCTGTGGCTGTAATCCCCTCCTTCATCACCGCAGGCAAGCCACTGTCTCCACTTTCGCGAATACTTTGCACCAGGGGTATCTGACCAAGAAAAGGAACATCGAATTTTTCCGATAAGTTCAGGCCTCCATCCTTACCAAAGATGTAGTATTTATTATTTGGCAGTTCTTCGGGTGTAAAATAAGCCATGTTTTCTACCACACCCAGTACAGGTACGTTAATTTGAGGTTGCTTAAACATCGCAAGACCTTTTTGAGCATCAGCCAGGGCAACTTTTTGAGGCGTGGTTACAATGATGGCTCCGGTAACAGGCACAGTTTGTACAAGTGTTAAGTGGATGTCGCTGGTGCCGGGTGGTAAATCAATAAACAAATAATCAAGTTCTCCCCACTCAGCATCTGTAATAAACTGCTTAAGAGCAGAGCTGGCCATCGGCCCACGCCAGATCACCGCACTTTCGGGCGGTGTTAAAAAACCAATCGATAAAAGTTTTACACCGTATTGTTCAATAGGTACAATAATGTTTTTGCCATTCACCTGTTTTACCGTTGGCTGCTCATGTTCGCAGTTAAACATGACTGGTATAGAGGGGCCGTAAATATCAGCATCGATAAGGCCAACTTTTGCACCGGCTTTTGCGAGCGCTACCGCCAGGTTAGAGGTAACGGTTGACTTACCCACACCACCTTTACCGGAGGCCACGGCAATAATATTTTTAACCCCTGGCAACAAGGGTGCATTGTCGCGTAAAGAAGTTACAGAAGAGGTCATGAAAATGTCGATGGCAACAGCTTTCCCGACTACTTTTTCAACAGCGTCCCGGCAGTCTTTTTCAATTTTGCCTTTTAGGGGGCAGGCCGGGGTGGTCAATACAACTGTAAAGGCAACTTTATCCGCACTTACCTGAATATCCTTGATCATACCCAGGCTAACCAGGTCGCGTTGAATATCAGGATCGTTAACAGTAGAAAGGGCCTTGCGTATATCTGCTTCTGTAAAATTCATGGCGCAAATTAGGCTTGGAAAATGGAAATTGGAAATTAGAAGGTAGAAGTTAGAAAATAGACGTTAGTATTTAGACGTAAGACGTAAGATATAGGTGGTAAGAGGTTAGAATTTTGAGGCTAGAGGTTTGAAGTAGCTATACAAAACTCCTTTTCAGAAGAATAGAAACTGAATAAAAATTAGTCTCTGAAATTAATGAGTGAATACTTGAAACGGGCTGCAAATGTAAATAGAAACTACTTTTCTTCAAATGACAGTTGTTGTGATGTAATTTTTAAATTGCATTGATTTTAATTCCCCCGCGACTAAATCCACTAAACATGATAAAAAACGTATAAGTTTTTAACGATATCTATTGCTCATAAATAGACCCGAGTTAAAAACGACTCGGGTTTTTTTATGCAAAAAATAACCCCTGATAGCGGGAACTATCAGGGGCAAATGGGGATCTGAGCGCCCAGTAACTTGCTCGGATTAACATTAGAAGTTAGTAAATGAAAGTCCGTATTACACGGGTTGTTACTATTCGCAGAACGGTTACTGTGCGTCCAATACGCGTAACTATAAAACGAATTAGGTAACACTCAAAAGAGATAGTACTTACAAGGTAAGTACTACTCATGGGAAACAAGTCCTCTAAAATCAAGAGGCCAAAAGGGGTAGGTCACATCATTAGAGTGGCAGCCCCTTTTGCATTTTAATACCCAATATTAGCGTTTTAGTTTAAATGCACCGAACATAAATCGTTGTAAAACTTACCTGAGTGGGTGAAATACACTCAAACTGCCTTATGTAAAACCCTGGTTCCCACCTATAACCAAGAAGCTTGTTTTGACAGAAATCTTTTGAATTTTTGCAAAAAAACTAGGTTTTTTCTGTGTAAATCCGTGTAATCAGTGGCGGATAAAACCTTCAATTTTAGATTCTATCAAATTATCTAAGAAATCTAAAAATCCATCCTCCAACCTCTAGCCTCCAATAGGTATCTTAGCCCCCCAATTCATGATCAGCCGCGAAACCATAGATGATATTAAGAACCGCATGGACATTGTCGATGTCCTGAGCGATTTTATCACCCTGAAGCGCTCTGGTCAGAATTATAAGGCACTTAGCCCTTTTAACAACGAAAAGACACCTTCGTTCTATGTGGTGCCTGCAAAAGGCATTTTTAAGGATTTTAGTAGCGGAAAGGGCGGGGATGCGATCACTTTTATAATGGAACACGAGGGCATGAGCTATACCGAAGCCCTTCGTTACCTGGCCAAAAAGTACGGTATTGAACTGAAGGAAACGGTAGCTGCCAAGGAAGAGCTGGAAGCCCTGAGCGCCCGCGACAGTCTTTATATCGTCATGAACTTTGCCAAAGAGCACTATAAGGGCCTTTTAAAAGAGCATGAGGAGGGAAAAAGCATAGGTTTGAGTTATTTCCACGAACGTGGCTTTAATGACCGCACCATAGAAAAATTCGAACTGGGCTATGCCCTGAATGAGTGGCACAACCTGGAGGAAACAGCACTGACAAAAGGCTATAGTGCTGAAGTGTTGGAGAAGTCAGGGCTGGTTATTTATAAAGAGGATCAAAAACACTATGACCGTTTTCGCGGAAGGGTGATTTTTCCGGTGCACAACCTGGCGGGTAAAATTATTGCCTTTGGTGCCCGTATTTTAACCAAAGAGAAAGACCAGCCGAAGTACATCAACTCACCTGAAACGGAGATCTACCACAAGAGCAATGTGCTCTATGGTATGTATCAGGCGAAGAATGCCATTCGCAAAGAAGATTTTTGCTTTTTGGTAGAAGGCTATACCGATGTGATCTCCATGCATCAGGCCGGTATTGAAAATGCCGTAGCATCATCGGGTACCGCTTTAACGGAAGAGCAGATTAAACTCATTCGCAGGTTTACTGAAAACATTACCGTTTTATTTGATGGTGATGCGGCAGGTATTAAAGCAGCCCTGCGGGGTATCGATTTAGTACTGAAGGGTGGATTGAATGTGCGCGTTTTATTATTGCCCGATGGCGATGACCCGGACAGTTTTTCGAAGAAACACAGCAGCACAGAACTGAAAGCTTATTTTCAGCAGAATACTAAAGACTTTATTTCTTTTAAGATAGATCTGTATGCAGCAGATGCTTCGCGCGATCCGATTAAAAAGGCAGAGGCCATCCGTGAGATCATCACCAGTATCTCAGTAATACCCGATCCGATTAAGCGCTCGGTGTACATCCAAGAAACAAGTGTGCTGCTAAAAATACAGGAAAGTGTATTGCTGACGGAGCTCAACAAAATACTGATTGGCGAACGCAAAAAGCAGCAAGAGAAAGTAAAGGATGAACCTGAAGTTGCCCCAGATTTTAGTGAAGAGTTTCAAGAGAGCACTAAACTGGATACCAGCGGCATGGTGCAAATGCAGGAGCGTGAAACCATACGCCTGTTATTGAATTATGCCGAGAGTGCAGTGGAGGAACAAAAGCTCATCCATTATTTGTTACATGAAATGGATGAGGTGGTGTTTACGAATCCTGTGTTTGGAGAGATTTTTCAAACCTTTAAAACCTTATCCAATGAGGGTAAGGCAGTAGATGAATTTTACTTTTTAGAAAATGGTTCTGCAGAAGTGAAAAAAATTGTGGCTGACCTGATGACTTCACGTTATCACACCAGTCCGCATTGGAGTGAGAAGTATCACATCTTTTTCCCGCATGAAAAAGAGGTAATAGGCGATGTGGCCTACAGCAATGTGTTGCGATTTAAGTTCAGAGCCGTGCAGAAATTAATGGAAGATAACTTGCAGAAAATTAAGCTGGCCACAAGCGATGCAGACCTGGATAAATTTATGACAATCCATGAGCAATTAAAGAATGCGGAAAGGGAAATTGCGGAGACTTTAGGTATCGTGATAGCCAAGTAGTTCAATTTCAAAGTTCAAATTTGAAATTCAATAAGGACAATCCGTCAGACCGCTGAATGCGAAAGTAAACAGCGGTCAGACGGATTTGAATAACAAAAAAGTAAGTGAGAAGAAAACCGAAAGCACTTCGGTAAATTTTTAGAAATATGAGCGAGATAAAATTAAACACGATTGAAGAAGCCATTGAAGATATCAAGAATGGTAAAGTGATTATTGTGGTGGATGATGAAGATCGTGAAAATGAGGGCGACTTTATTTGTGCGGCAGAAGCTATTACGCCAGAGATAGTGAACTTCATGGCCAGACATGGCAGAGGCTTAATATGCTGTTCCTTAATTGAAGACCGCTGTGAAGAACTCGGCTTGGAAATGATGGTAGGCAAAAACACGGCTGCTTATGAAACTAACTTTACCGTTTCTGTTGATTTGATTGGTCATGGTTGTACAACGGGTATTTCTGCCCACGATCGTTTTAAAACCATCAGGGCCCTCGTTGACCCTGCTACCGATCCGGCAGAGTTGGGCAAGCCTGGTCATATTTTTCCGTTGAAAGCAAAACGTGGAGGTGTGTTACGCAGAGCAGGGCACACAGAAGCATCGATGGACTTTGCCAGACTGGCCGGGTTTAAACCTGCAGGTGTATTGGTTGAAATCTTGAAAGAAGATGGCAGCATGGCACGCCTTCCTGATCTGGTTCATGTAGCTAAAGAGTTTAACATGAAACTCGTCTCTATTAAAGACCTGATCGAGTACAGACTGAAAAAAGAATCACTGATAGAAAGACAAGTAGATGTGAACATGCCTACTGCTTATGGTGACTTTAAATTAGTGGCTTATAAACAACTCAATACCAGCGATACACACATGGCGCTTGTAAAAGGCGATTGGGAAAAAGACGAACCTGTCCTGGTACGTGTGCATTCATCTTGTGTTACCGGTGATATTTTTGGATCGTGTCGCTGCGATTGTGGTCCACAGTTACACCGAGCCATGGAGTTGGTTAACAAAGCAGGCAAGGGTGTAGTGCTTTACATGAATCAGGAAGGTAGAGGGATTGGTTTGCTCAATAAGCTGAGGGCCTATAAACTGCAGGAAGAAGGCCTGGATACTGTTGAGGCTAATATTCAGTTAGGTTTTGATATGGATGAACGCGATTATGGCGTTGGTGCGCAGATATTAAGAGATTTGAATATTACGAAAATCAAACTGATTACGAATAATCCGAAAAAGCGTGTAGGCCTTATGGGGTATGGATTAGAGATTGTTGATAATGTTTCAATTGAGATCTCACCTAATCCTCACAACGAAAAATACTTGACTACAAAACGCGATAAATTAGGACACACTATTTTAGGAAAAATAGCGAAATAAGATATTGGTTTTTGATTGTGTGTCGTTTTAAGCACTGAACGTATACATAGAAAAGAAAACTTAGGAGTGACATGAATCGTTATACTAACATGAGGCATCTTCTTTCACTATCCATTATTTGTTTAAGCTTTACCATACAGGTGAATGCGCAGGAGTGGGCATTTGAGCTTTGGCATGAAGGAAAAATAGTGCTTGAGTCAGGCGATACATTAAGAGGTCAGGTTAAATATGATTTGCAGCAAGATTTAATTCAATACAAACATGGCCAGTCTATAGCGCAAGCGCTAACAGCTCGTAAAGTGTTGTATTTTGAGATTTTTGACAGTACCATACGCAAGTACCGTCAATTCTTTTCACTCCCTTATGCCACCAACACTGATTATAAAGCTCCTGTATTTTTTGAATTGCTGGCTGAAGGTGATTTGACATTATTAGGTCGTGAAGCATTGGAATACAAAACCTATAGCAGCCCGTATATGGTAGGCTCTTATACACGCCTGGTGTTGGTCAATACTTATTTCCTTTTGAAGGAAAATGGCAGCATTGAACCCCTGGAAATTAAGAGAGCGGAACTACTTAATATGATGGGAAAGAAGTCGGGCAAAGTGGAGGATTATATGAAAGACAATCGTTTAAAGGTGGACGATAAATTTGATCTTGTACGGATCGTGAAATTCTACAATAACTTATAATTAAATAGTCGACAAACATTTATGAAATGTCCATGAGCAGGGCTCAACCACACAGCTGATCATTAACCTGGACATTTCATTAGATTAAACCTAAAATTATTAATAAATGAAAAGACCTTTGATATTGGTTTCGAATGATGATGGTATTACTTCAAAAGGTATACTCACTTTAGTGAATGTGATGAAAACGATTGGTGAGGTTATCGTAGTGGCGCCCGATGGTCCACAGTCGGGTATGGGGCACGCCATTACAGTAGGAGAGACCTTGCGTCTGGAAGAGTCGACCATATTTGAAGGTGTGAAAGCATATCAGTGCTCAGGCACTCCAGCTGACTGCGTAAAAATGGCGAGACATTATGTGTTGCGTGACCATCGTGAGCCTGATTTAGTTGTAAGCGGTGTTAACCATGGCAGCAATACTTCTATTAGTGTATTATACTCAGGCACAATGTCAGCAGCGATAGAGGGAGCTATTGAAGGAACACCCGCAATAGGTTTTTCACTTTGTGATTTTGGACACGATGCAGACTTTAGTCATGCAGAAGAATATATCAAAAAGATAGCCTTGCAGGTGTTAGAAAAAGGCTTACCTAAAGGTGTTGCCCTGAATGTCAACTTTCCCCCTAAGCGTAACGAGTCGATTAAAGGCATCCGCATATGCAGACAAGCAAATGCCAAATGGGTGGAAGAATTTGATGAACGAAGAGACCCTAATGGCAGACGTTACTTCTGGATGGCAGGCAACTTTGTGAACTTCGACAAAGGTGAAGACAATGACGAATGGGCAATTGCCAATAACTATATCTCTGTAGTGCCTTGTCAGTTTGATTTAACTGCGCATGCGTCTATTGCTGTGTTAAATGAAGCGTGGAGTATACTTTGATTTTTTTTACACACTAGGTAATAACACTAGCGCTTATCTAAAAAATAAGAGGACTCGTCATTACCCCAACACACATTCAACGCTTCGTTCATCGCAATGACGCGATTTTTTAGGTTCGAAGTATTTTTGAGATGGCTTCTAAATAAACTAAGGTAATCCGTCCGACCGCTGAATTCTAAAGTATGCAGCGGTCTGACGGATTTAGTTAACGAAACGGATTACTACTTTAATTTCAGATTAGATAGGATCAACATCAATAATAAAGCGTACAGCGCGAAATTCTTTTTCCTTGTTCAGGCGATCGATTTCACCTTGTATGCTTTTTTTAATTTGAGCTAATTGTTGATTCCCTCTGGCTATCTTGACAAGAATACTCATCAGGTATTGGTTCCTTATTTTGGAAATCATCGGTTCACCAGGTCCCAGCACCTGAATATCTGCAATGGTATTCCGAATGCTTTCTGCCAATTCGCTGGATGCTTGTCTGCATATTTTTTTATCGATATGCTTAACTGTGAGTTCGATTAATCTTGAGTAGGGTGGATACACGTGCTGATGTCGCTCGTTTAGCTCTGCACGGTAGAATCCTTGATAATCGTGGTTGAGGATATAATTGAGTACGGGATGATCAGCCTGAGACGTTTGAATAATGACTTCACCGGTTTTCTTTCTTCGGCCTGCCCGTCCGCTTACCTGTGTAATCAGTTGAAAAGCTCTTTCATAAGACCTGAAATCAGGAAAGTGTAACATGCGATCAGCATTAAAAATACCCACCAGACTTACATTGTCGAAGTCCAAACCTTTGGTAAGCATTTGTGTGCCTACCAAAATATTGGTTTCACCTTTTTCGAATTGCTCTATAATGTTTTCGTAACTGCTTTTAGATCGTGTAGTGTCCAGGTCCATGCGTTGCACATTGGCATCCGGAAAGTGAAGATTCAATTCCTCTTCCAGTTTTTCTGTTCCATAGCCTATGGTTTTAACGCGCTTGGAGGTACAGGTAGGGCATTGATCGGGCATAGACTCTTTATAACCACAATAATGACAAATGAGTGCGTTCCTGTATTGATGGTAGGTGAGACTCACGGCACAGTTAACACATTTGGGTATCCAATGACAATCCTCACAACTGATGCTGGGTGAATAACCACGCCTGTTTTGAAAAATGATGACTTGTTCTTTGGCAGCCAAGGCTTCTTCCATTTTCCTGATCAATAAACCGGAAAACTCACCTTTGTTCGTTTTACGCTGTTGCTCTTCTTGCAGATTGCTGATAATAATAGTCGGCAATTGTGCTTCAGCATAGCGTTTATCAAGTTTTACTAAAGCGTATTTTTTTTGTTCTGTTTGAAAATAAGTTTCAATGCCAGGTGTAGCTGAGCCCAATAATACTTTAGCGTGGTGTAACTGTGCCAGGTAAATAGCACTATCACGTGCATGATAGCGTGGGGCGGGCTCATGTTGCTTATAAGAAGAATCGTGTTCTTCGTCTATGATGACAAGGCCGAGGTTTTCGAAAGGAAGGAAAATAGAAGAGCGAACACCTACAATAAATTTAAAGGTACCATTAAGTATGTTCTTCCAGACTTCAACCCTTTCATTGTCAGTAAAGCGAGAATGATAAATACCCATTACCTCACCAAACACTTTTTTAAGCCGTTGGACAATCTGCGTAGTTAGAGCAATCTCAGGTAGTAATAAGAGCACTTGCGATCCGTCAGCCAGGGCTTTCTGCACCAGGTTGATATAGATTTCAGTTTTGCCACTTCCAGTAATACCATGCAAGAGGACAGTATTTTGTTTCTCGAAAGCAGTCAGTATACTTTGCTCAGCTTCAGTTTGTTCCTGACTTAATACAATTTCCTGTTTTTCGTTTGTTGTACTATAGTCGAATCGTGAAATGTGGATTTCAAATTCTTCAAGTATATTATTTCTGATCAGGGTTGAGAGGGATGATTCTGACAAGTCAGACTGCAGGAGTGTGGAGCGACTAATACCCTGCTTGTTTAATGTTTTATCTTGCAGCACAGGAACTTCCTGTAGATAACGGAGTAAAATTTCTTCTTGTTTAGGTTTATTACCTAACAATTCAAATAATCCTTCCAGTTGTTTATTATTTACATAAGCTTCATATAATCTGATGCGCCTTTCTGTTTTGGGCTTGTATTTATCTTTGATTTCTTCAAAAACAATAATGGCTTCTTTTTTTGTTAGCGATTTGAGAATGCTGTGAACTTGTTTAACACCTAGTATTTTAGAAATATCTGTATAGGTAAGTGGTTCTTGCGCCAGACGTTTTAGGAGGACTTCTTCCTTTTGTGTAAACTCAAAATTACTTTCATTCCAGTCAAAAGCGGGATGTAATTGCACCATGCTTTCGCTGGATAACTTAAGTCCTGCGGGTAAGGCAGCATTAAGTACTTCACCGGGCGTGCAGCAATAGTAATCGGCAATCCATTGAAAAAAGCGAAACTGTATATCAGAAACGACTCGCTCTTCATCGAGCAATTCTAAGATGTATTTCGCTTCATAATCCTTGGGTGGATTTGAATGAAGTTGGGTAACCACCCCTGTCAACACTTTGCGCTCTCCAAAAGGAACAATGGCGCGCTGACCTATTTTGATGTAATCATTAAAATCTTTTGGAACACGATACGTGAATAATTTCGGAATGGGTACCGGAAGTAAGAGTTCTGCAAACAGTGTATTGGTTGATTCAAAAAGTGACACAGTGAATCGTCTAATGTTTTAACAGAAACCTTGCGGGTATATCAAAGCGTGCTCTCCAGTCTGCTTCATGGTGTTCCGCTCCTTCAAATTTTTTGGTTACCCAATGTTCTTTTGGATAGCCACGTTCTTGCATAATCTCGTCAACCACTTTTTGATGCTTTTCATAATAGGCATCTAAACCACCAGTGCCATAATCGAAATAGATGTACGTATGGTTAAATTTGGGAAGATGTTCCTTCACATATTTCTCAAGCACCATGGGTACTTCGGTTTGTTTAAGGTCAAGTGTACCTAACCAGTGTGTTGATAAGCAAGCAACCTTACTAAAAACATCGGGATATTCAAGTACAGCGTATAAAGAAATTAAACCACCCATGCTAGAGCCAGCCATATAGGTATGATCGCGGTCTGGTTTGGTGTGAAAGGTTTTATCAATAAAGGGTTTTAGTTCTGTTACTATAAATTTCAAGTACTCATCAGACAAGGGAGCGCCAGAGACTTTAGTAAATTTTTCTTTAGCCTCGTCAGATAAAAAGGGAAAGGCTTTGGCAGGAAAATATTCAGCAAAGCGTTTTCCTGAATTCCAAATGCCAACGACAATACATTCTTGTACATCTTTTTTGTGCATTAAAGCATGCAGTGTTTCATCCACGCCCCATTCCTGCCCGTTAAAAGCAGTTGAAGCCTGAAAAAGATTTTGCCCATCATGCATGTATAAAACAGGGTATTTCTTTTTTGGATCAGCACCATAACCTTCCGGCAACCATATTTCTACATGGCGCGTGCTTACGTGCGTGGATTTAAAATCTTCAATGCGTTCCAACCGGCCATGACTTACTTGGGCGAAACCGGAGAAACTGATGAGTAGTAAGAGGGCTATACTTTTCATTTGATTTGTTGTAAGGCTTCTTTAATGGTGTTTACTGGCAATTTACAGGTCTTATTAAAACAAACATATACTTTTAAATCACTTTCTTCATTCGTTTTTCCTTTTGCGAGGGATAAAATGCCCTTTTCATTTGCTTGCATGATCAGTGTAAAAGGAAGAAACTCAGCATGCAATTCATTCACTTTTTCATGCAGTTTTTTTCCGGTAACTACTACCTCGGCACGCGTGTGGTATAGTTCCATAGCCGCCATGCCCCAGTTGGCTGTGTAGTTCAACTCGCTTCTTAGTACATGGGCCAGCGATTTAATCATGCCTTCAGCCAGTCGTAAATAGTGATCATGCTCAAAAACCTGTCCAAGTAAGATCAAATTTCGGGCCATCATGGAATTGGAAGAAGAGATTACATTATCGAATACTTCTTTTTTGCGTGCGATGAGATCCTGTTTTGAAGAATAGTAGAAGAAACCATCGCTGTCATCAAAAAATTTATCAAGTACTGAGGCAGTTAAGTCTTTAGCTTTTGCAAGGTAGGAATCATCCAATGTAACCTGATGCATAGCGATGTAGGCAGCAATCAGGGAGGCATAATCATCCAAAAATGCTTCTGTAGCAGAGGTTTTATCTTTATAAGAACGAAAGAGAACATTGTCTTTTAAAAGCTTTTTCTCTATAAAATTGATAATGCCTTTTGCAGCGCTTAAATATTTATCATCCTGCAAATAGCGGTAAGCATCTGTAAGCCCGATAACGGTGAGCGCATTCCAACCACTGAGTATTTTATCATCTAAACCAGGTTTCGGTCTTTTATCGCGTACCGTCAGCAATTCACTTTTTATTTTATTCAGTAGTTCATGATCTACTTCACTATCGGCCTTTCGCTTCAGAATGTTGTTGCCATGCTCCCAGTTTCCTTCGGTAGTACATTCGAAGTGTTTTATAGCTGCTGCATAATTTTCTTTCAAAACACTTTTTAGTTCAGCATCAGTCCAGACATAAAACTTACCTTCTTCACCTTCGCTATCCGCATCCAGTGCAGCGTAATAAGCACCTTCCTGATCCTTCATTTCTCTTTCTAACCATCCGAAAGTTTCTTCTACGGCTCTTTTATATTCTGTGTCTTTGGTCAGGGCATAGGCCTCAGCGTAAAGGCTTAACAATTGTGCATTGTCGTAAAGCATTTTTTCAAAGTGTGGTGCAAACCACTCCCTGTCTACTGAATAACGGGCAAAGCCACCGCCTACCTGATCGTAGATACCCCCATATAGAATGCGCTTAAGGGTAAGGTTGAGGTGACTTAATGCTTCTTCATTGTTGGTGAGTTTGTAATAACGAAGCATCCATTGCCAGACGGATGGCATAATAAACTTAGGTGCCTTGTCTATACCGCCCCAGGTTTTATCAAACTTGGGTGCTGTAGATTGGTATGCTTGCTCAAGTTCCTGTTTCAGGTCGTTGATGGAGTTATTTTGTTTGAATCGTTCAATGTCATTACTGGTGAGTATGTTTCGTAGTTCTTCCGCGGAAGCCAGTACCTGTTCTCGTTTATCGTTGTATGCTTTGTTGATATTGATGAGTACTTGCGCCCAGGCTTTCGGTGAAAAATAAGTACCACCAAAGAAAGGCTTTTGATCAGGGGTTAAAAAAACATTTAAAGGCCAGCCTCCATTAGCGCCCATGGCTTGTACCGCTTCCATGTAAACCTGATCGATGTCAGGTCTTTCTTCTCTGTCTACTTTTATACAGACGAAGAATTCATTCATCAGCGCAGCAATGTCTTCGTTTTCGAATGACTGCTTTTCCATGACATGACACCAATGGCAAGAGGAGTAACCTATGCTAACCAGGATGGGTTTATTTTCCTCTTGTGCTTTTGCAAGGGCCTCTTCATTCCATTCAAACCAATCTACAGGATTTAATGCGTGTTGTAAAAGGTAAGGTGATGTGGCTTTTATAAGACGGTTGGGCTTCATGATCTTTCAAGATTTTAAATTCAAGATTTCAAGGGAAATGTCGTTTAGTCAAGCCTTTTTATAGCCATGGCTCTGCCGAAACGGCCACGTGTAGGCAGGCTCACCTCTAATCCTCTCCGATCGGAGAGGATGAAAATGGAAGCTTGGCTAAACGACATTAGATATCAAATTGCATTAAGCTGCGATTTGATAAGCAACAGTTCTTCTTCAACATTCACCACATTTTTTAGTTCACTTGCTTTAGTGTAAAGTGACTTTAAAAATTGTTGGTGTGCAGCAGAAGAGGGGTGAAAAGGTTTGTGCATTAATGCTGCCTGTATTTCTTTCCATTTTTTAATGAAAGCGATGGTATCAGCATTAAAATAGGTTTGCTGAAATTTTTCCCAGATATAATCTTCAGCTTCTGCTGTCGGATGTAACATATCACTTTTATAGAAGCGATAGTCACGCAAATCATCCATCATGATTTCGTATGCCGGGAAATAGTCAACGTCAGCATATCGCTTACTTAAATGATAACAGCTGGTGCGTAATGTTGCTTTACTTACAGCATTAAGTTCCAGGGTATCTTTCATGTGCCTTACGGGACTTAAGGTTAAGATGATGCGTAAATCGGGCCGTACTTTTTTTAGCGTCTGATATAAATTGTCAAAACTGTCCTGAATTTCTTTTTCGCTTAGTAATGCTTTATTAAACAAGGAAGCAACTTGCTTATGGCAATTGTTTACAATATCGCCTTCTGCTTTTCTTTTATAAACCCAGGCAGTACCGTAGGTAATCAATAAAACGTCACAAACCTGTAAAGTCGCGAGCACACTATTCATTTCTTTTTGAATCTTCTGTTGCAATTCAGTTTTACTCATGGCACTGAAAGAAGAATGCAAATGATAGTTCAGGAATACATCCTGCTGTGCTACGTAAGCATTCTCAGCCAGCCTTGTGCCTGAGAGTGCATGCGACAGTAAATAATGAATGGAGATCGGGTTGTACGCGGTGCCAAATGGATTTACAATCACCTTAAACTTAGCTTCCTTCATTCGTGAGCCAATGGCATCTGCGAAGCAAGAGCCTATAGTGAGGTAGGAATTATTAAGTCCTGATTTATGCTTAGCAGGCGTTGTAAGGAGTTCAGTGCGGAACATGACGAAAGATAGAGATTTTTAGCCTCAACCTCTGCCTCTTTCCATTGGTAGGGTGGTCAACACATAAGAATGAGAACACGAGCGTGGTAAGTCGAGGGTGTGAAGAGACTAAAACAAAAAGGTCAACCAGTAATGGTTGACCTTTTATTATTTGTTCAGTACTGATTACTCAGCTACTACAGAGATTTTAATCTCATGCTTTACTTCTTTGTGGAGATCAAGCAATACTGAGTAGGTTCCTAATTGCTTAGGGCTTTCTTTCAATACTACTTTTCTACGGTCTACATCAAAGCCTTTAGCTTTTAATGCATCAGCTACCTGAATAGCCGTTACAGCACCGAAAATACGGCCTGTTTCACCAGCTTTTGTACCGATAGTAAGCGTTAAGTCACCAATGTTTTGAGCCAATGCATCAGCATCCTGCTTTAACTTGGCAGCCTTGTGCGCCATCTGGCGGATGTTCTCCGCTACCATTCTTTTATTTGAATCTGTTGCTACTGATGCTACACCAGAAGGGATCAGGTAATTGTTGGCATAACCAGGTTTTACCTTTACCACATCATTTTTATAGCCCAAACCCGCAACGTCTGTTTTCAAAATTACTTCCATGATTCTTTCGTTTTCGTGTTGGACAATTATTTCAAGCCATCGCCAGTGAAAGGTAGAATCGCCATGTGACGTGCACGCTTTACAGCCTGGGCCACGCGAGTCTGAAATTTCCAGCTGGTTCCGGTTAGCCTTCTTGGAAGGATCTTACCTTGCTCGTTGATAAACTTCAACAAGAAATCAGGATCTTTGTAATCGATATACTTGATACCGTTTTTCTTAAAGCGGCAATACTTAGGTTTTACCTCAGCGCGCTTGATTGGTTCGTTTTGTAAGCTCATCGTGCTAATTCCTCCTCAGTTTTTCTAACAGGTTTTACTTTTCCTTTGTTAAACTCGCCTTTGCGTCTGCGTTCGTTGTATTTAACAGCGTGCTTATCCAACACGGTTGTTAAAAAGCGCATAACTGATTCGTCTCGTCTGTACTCTGTTTCCAAAGTGTTGATTAGACTAGGAGCTGCGGCAAATTCGATCAGTGCATAGAAGCCGGTTGACTTATGCTGGATTGGGTATGCCAGCTTCTTAAGTCCCCAATGCTCAACGTTTACCACGTTAGCATCGGCCTTCTTCAACACCTTCACAAACTTGTCGACAGTATCCTTCATCTGATCTTCAGACAAAACGGGATTTAAAATGAATACCGTCTCGTAATTGTTCATGTTTTTGTGTGTTTTTAAAATGAGGTGCAAAGATAGGAAATGTGCAGGAAATGGTAAAATACTGTGAGAAGATTGTTTTAGAGCGATGAAATGCAATGAAATTTTGGTTAAATAATTGATTTTCAGCATCTTAAAATAACCTATAAGCTGATGGCTGCCAGCTACGAGTTTCTAGCTTCTAGCCTCTAGTCTCGAACCTCCAATCTCAGGTTTTACAACTATTTAATGCCTAATCTTGTCTAAAGCCTAAAAACTTAGCATGAACAGATTTACCTCAGTGCCTCT
The DNA here is from genome assembly GCF_057350905.1 of Chryseotalea sp. Classification (NCBI taxonomy): domain Bacteria; kingdom Pseudomonadati; phylum Bacteroidota; class Cytophagia; order Cytophagales; family Chryseotaleaceae; genus Chryseotalea; species Chryseotalea sp. Next base: position 72,548 of record NZ_JBMRCF010000012.1, read on the forward strand.
TTTAACAGGAATTTTGCTTTCAGCCTGCTTTAATGCCCCACAAACGCAGAAAAGTGCCTGCGCAGTAAAATGGCAATTGGTGGAAATGACTGGTAATATGGCCAATGTGCCACCCCAGAAAGGAGAAGCCATGAGCTGGCAGGAATCATACATCCTGCATGCTGATTCGACTTTTACGAAAGAGAGGCGTGGAGATAAAAAGTTACAGGCAATTGGCAGGTATAAATTTGTTAACATCGGAGAGGAGCAAATGATAGAATTCCAGTATGAGGCTGCCAGCGAGATTGTTGGTTCTTGCATGGCTGCCGACAAAGAAACATTACGATTATCAAATGGCAAATTATACGGAACCTGGCAGGCTTGCGATGGCCCCGGGCTTACCTACGAACGCATGACCGTTGACTGCGAAGATTGATAACATCATTCTTTTAAATTTTTGTTGAGGCTTAGCAAGTGTTCATCGGCTGTTCTACCTTGCTGTGGCATATGTGGACGAGTTATATCAAGCAATTCGAAACGTACCTGAAACTGGAGCGTTCACTTTCTTCAAATTCCATAGAAGCTTATAGTCGTGATGTAGAAAAACTGGCGCAGTTTACGGAGATGACTTATCCGAATACTTCGGCATTGAAATTAAGTTATCCGCAATTACAGGCTTTCATCCAATACATTTCCGAATTGGGTATGAGTGCTTATAGTCAGGCACGCATACTTTCTGGCATAAAGGCATTTTATAAATTTCTGATTGCTGAAGAACTGATCAGTGATGATCCTACTGCTTTATTAGAAGGTCCTAAACTAGGGCGTAAACTACCCGATACACTGAGTGTAGAAGAAATTGATAAACTTTTTGCGGCTATCGATTTATCTACTCCTGAAGGGCAACGCAACCGCGCCATCTTAGAAGTATTATACAGCTGCGGCTTACGTGTTTCTGAATGTGTGGAGCTGAAGATTAATAATTTATACCTGGAAGAAAAAGCTGTTGGCTTTGTGCGCGTGATCGGTAAAGGCAACAAAGAAAGACTGGTGCCGATTGGGCAGGATGCCACGAAATATGTAAACATCTACCTACAACAAATAAGGCCGCTGATTCCTGTGCAAAAAGGATTTGAAGGACACGTATTCCTGAACAGACGTGGCAAGAAACTCACTCGCGTGATGATCTTTACCATTATTAAAAACCTGGTTGCCACCATAGGTTTAAAGAAAACGATTAGTCCGCACACCTTCCGGCATTCATTTGCTACGCACTTAATTGAAGGCGGTGCTGATTTACGTGCCGTGCAGGAAATGCTGGGGCACGAATCGATTACGACTACAGAGATTTACACACATTTAGACAGAGATTATTTACGAAGTGTGGTTCAGCAGTTTCATCCGAGGAGTTAATTGTTGGTTGTTAGTTGATGGTTTTTCGTTATTAGAAATAAGCGAACAACGAACAACGAACAACTAGCAACAATCATTACTTTTGCGCTTATTTGACTGCTGCCATGTATAAATCAATCATTCGCCCGCTTCTCTTCCTTTTCGATCCTGAGAAAGTCCATCATTTTACATTTCGTTTACTGACCTTAAAAGGGAAGGTGCCTGGTTTTAAAGCCATTGTTTCCAGCATATTTAATTACGAGCACGCAACACTTGAGCGCACGCTTTTTGGCATTAGGTTTAAAAATCCTGTGGGACTCGCAGCAGGTTTTGATAAAGATGCAAAACTAATTGATGAATTGGCTGCCTTTGGTTTTGGCTTTATCGAGATAGGTACACTTACACCAAAAGCACAATCGGGTAATGATAAGCCTCGCTTATTTCGTTTGCCCAAAGACCAGGCCATTATTAATCGCATGGGTTTTAATAATGGGGGAGTAGCTGAAGCAGTTGAACGTTTAAAGAAGCGGTCATCTCAAGTGATTGTTGGGGGTAACATTGGCAAGAATAAAATCACACCTAATGAAAATGCACTGGATGACTATGCTTATTGTTTCGAACAACTCTATGCACATGTCGATTATTTTGTAATCAACGTAAGCTCGCCAAATACCCCTGGCTTGCGCGAATTGCAGGAGAAAGAACCCCTGCGCAAACTCTTGTCGTACGTGAAAGGCTTGAGTTTAGCGAAACCAACACCTAAACCTGTGTTATTAAAAATTGCTCCTGATCTTACTGAGAGCCAGTTGAGTGATGTGATTGAGATTTTGAAAGAAACCAATACAGACGGTATCATTGCCACCAACACTACCATATCACGCGAAGGCTTAAGCACATCAACTGCAGAAGTGCTGGCAATTGGCGCTGGTGGGTTAAGCGGTAAGCCACTGACCCAACGGTCGACAGAAGTAATTACCTATTTAAGAAAAAATTTAGGCAAGACTTATCCCATCATTGCTGTGGGAGGTATTATGACCCCACAGGATGCGATTGATAAATTAAATGCCGGTGCAGACCTTATTCAGGTGTACACTGGTTTTGTATATGAAGGGCCAGGCTTTGTAAAAAAAATAAACAAAGCGATTGCCTCAATTTCTTAACCCTCACTTTCTATCAACATTGGTCAGCATTAACTTTTGTTATTCAATCGGAACAACAGTCACTGATTCTTTAACGTATTTGGGTTATGCTGTTTCGGTCTGAGGGGACTCAGACCGAGGAGTAGTGTTTGTAAAAAGAATTAGCAAAGCCATTGTGTGAAATTATTAATTCTCTTTGTCCGGAATAACCGCTATGGCTTCAATCTCAATCAAATAATCCGGATGGACTAGTGATTGTACACCTACCAAAGTACTGGCAGGCGGATTTTCTTTAGACAAGTATCCCTTTCTCACTTCACGCACGATATCAATATCGCTTGGTTTATAGTTAACCACATAGGTTGTCATTTTCACCACATCCTCAAACCGGGCACCGGCAAAACGCAAGCAATACAAAAGGTTATCGTACACCTGTTTTGTTTGTGCTTTTAAGTCTCCTTCGCCCACTACTTGCCCTGCTTCGTTAACGGGTACTTGTCCGGAAATATAGATGGTTTTACCTGAGCCAGTCACCACTGTATGCGTATAGCCACTGGGTTTTATTCTAAAGGGATTGATAAATTCTTTTTCTACAGATTGCGCAAACAGCCCAGACGCAATACTGAATAAGACGATGATAGTTAATAAGTGTTTCATAGAAGTATTTTTTATTGGAAATTAAGATTGTTGATCGCATTTATGACCTTTATCAGGAGAACGATTGCCTTAAGGTATCCTTTCTTATTCCGCTTTCAAACCTAAATTTATACATTAGCTGAAGTAAAATTTATATAGCCATGACACCACTTTTCAAAAAAATGAATTTTAAAGCGCATGAAGCGATTTTCGCTATACAAGCACCTGAAAGTTTTTCCGCTGAATTAAAAGAAATGGGAAAAGTGACTGCGATTAAAACAAGTTTAAAAGCTGCAAAGGTTATTCCTTTCTTCATAGCTTTTGTAACCAAACAAAAAGAAGTTGATGCACTGGCAGAACAGATTGGGAAGTTGGTGAAAGCAGATGAGGTGATCTGGTTTGCTTACCCGAAGGGTACATCGAAAAAGTATACCTGCGAATTTAACCGCGATAACGGTTGGAAAAGCTTAGGAAAACTGGGCTTTGAAGGTGTGCGCATGGTGGCTATTGACGAAGACTGGAGTGCCTTGCGTTTTCGCAGAGCAGAGCATATAAAAACCATGACACGCTCTTTTGCTATGTCAGATAAGGGTAAGGAAAAGGTTGCAAAAACCGCAAAAAAGAAGGTTAAAAAATAACTTTTTGGTATTTTCTCACCTTTGAAATTCTGTTTTTTGATTGAATATCATGCATGCACTTTTAGAATGGTTACCACTTTCTGATCTTGCGCATCAAGGCTAAACGATTAAAACCTATGACTAAACCCCTTTACATTTTAGTGCTTTTTATTTGCCTCGCAACGGTACCTGTATGCGCCCAGATACATTTGGGTGCCACCTCTGCTTACAATGCAACTTTTGTATTGGACAAAGGCTTAAGCGATGACCCCCGCTATAACTCAACGTATACCTATCAGTTATCGCCCGTGGGTTTCAACTTTGGTGTTGACTTCGGAAAAAAATTCGGTTTACAACTGGAGTCTATTCTTTCAAACCAGGGTCAGATTTATGAACTGGTAGATGTTGCCGGTAAGGTGGCAGGTGAGCGCAAAATCGATTTGCAATACATCAATATTCCCATGATGATGAAATTTATGGGCGGTGGCGATGGTAAAGCAAGAACAAATTTCAACTTTGGTCCTCAACTTTCTTTATTAAGTAAAGCCAAAGAAACATTGCAGGCTAATGCAGGTACTTTTTCAATTCCTGAAGGTGTAGATTTTGCAGCTATACAGCAAGAGTTTCCTTCCGCAGTAGATAATGGAGATGGCACTTATGATATCCCTACTACCCAAACACCTAAAGATCTTTTAACAAAGGAGGCCAATGATTTTCGCAATGCTGAATTTCAATTAGCCATGGCTTTTGGTTTTGATCTGGATTTAAGCAAACACTTATACTTGTCTGCACAGGTACGCGCTAACTACAGTTTAACAGACATGCGCAATGGCGATGTGATTGATGCTTTAAAGGCAGGCAATGCCGGTGACATTTTTGGCTCAAGAGCCAACTTGCTGGTGGGTGTACAAATGGGTTTACACTGGTACTTCGGTACTTTGCGTTCTTTTAAGAATAAGTAAGATTCTATATATCGATAATAGAAAGCCATCCCGCATGTGGATGGCTTTTTATATTACTAGAAGTCTTCTCAAAATACTTCAAACAGTATCATTGCGAGGAATTGGGCTGGGATATGCGGTGGATTGACGAAGCAATCTATTTATGATTATTTAAAGCAATGAGGAGGTCTCTTTTTTTTATATGGCCCCTAATGACATTGTTTTTATCGGCTTTAAGTAGCTAAGCACTAAAACTGTATATTCGCCCCATTCTATGCAGAGTTCAAAACATGTGGCGTCAGGGATCGCTGCTTTTATTATCTGGGGCTTTTTTGCCATTCCTTTACGTGCACTCAGTGATTATTCTGCAGGACAGATTCTGTATTTCCGGATTTTATTATCACTGGCGGTTCTCATTGTTGTGGTCGCAGGCTTCAGGCGTAAACAGGTAGGGGAGGCTTTGCAACTATTGAGCGGTTTCACAAAGCGCAAACGCTGGTTGGTCATTCTGCTCACCTTGGGTGGAGGGCTGCTATTAACCATTAACTGGCTTACCTTTATTTATATTGTCAACAACATTAATATTAAAACAGCTTCTTTCTCTTACCTGATCTGTCCGGTGATTACCGCTGTACTGGGGAGTCTGCTTCTGAATGAATCCATGACACAACAAAAATGGCTGGCTGTTGCTTTATGTGCCCTTAGCTGTGTGTTGATTGGATTGAGTTCGGCATTAGAACTTGGGTATAGTTTCCTTACCGCGATTACGTATGCGCTTTACCTGATATCGCAACGCAGAAACCAGGGCTTCGATCGCATGATTACCCTGGCCATACAAGTGGCATTTTCCTTACTGGTGCTGACAGCCTTATTGCCCTACTTGCTAACCGAGGTTCCGCAGACCACAGATTTTTATGTAATCATTTTTATTGTGGCAGCATGCTTTACCGTACTACCGCTTTTCTTAAATCTGTTCGCCTTAAATAAAGTAGATGCAGCTACCATTGGTATCATTATGTATATCAATCCTTTGTTAAACTTCACCATTGCTGTAACTGTCTTTGGCGAGAAGCTGAGTACGATTCAGATTATTGGTTATACAACCATCTTCATTGCCTTGGTATTATTTAATTATACCAGCCTTGCTAAAATTTTTCAACCATCGCACGCTAAAAATTGAACAGTCGCATGTTCACAACTGAACAAAGCTTGCTGCTAAAAGCCTTTTTTAATATGTAATCGGATTGGCAGTGTATTTGAATAGAAGCGGAAAACTTTGTTCATGAAAAAAAGAATCCTAACCTATCTGAAGTACACACTCTATGGTATCCTCATCGTTATTGTTGTTTGTCTTGGTCTTTTATTTTATTCAGGTAATAGCGTAAAGTATAACCGCAATCATAGCATTAACAGTGATTCACTAGCCGGAGAAGGCCCTTATATTGTTTACCAGCATGATCAGGTGCGTCAGGTTTATTTCAAGGGTAGTAAAGCAGAGGGGTATGCGCTTGATGAAAAAATAGTTCAGGACAGTATCGCAGAAGTACGTGTGAATTATTATCCTGATCAATCTTCCTTTAAAGTACAACTCCCCATCTATAAGCATTTTAGACCTGAGGCTGCTGTTTATCCTGAGCCGGAAAAACTGCTTGTTATTTCTGATATCGAAGGCGGTTTTTCGGCTTTCAGAAATCTACTCATCGCTAATGGTGTTATGAATGAAACTTATCAATGGACGTATGGTAAAGGTCATGTAGCACTGGCAGGTGACTTTGTAGACAGGGGTTATTTTGTAACACAGGTACTATACCTGATTTTTCATTTAGAGCAACAAGCCCAGCAGGCTGGTGGAAAAGTGCACTACATATTAGGCAATCATGAAATTATGAACATGCAGGGCGATCATAGTTATGCCGTTGGTAAATATGCCTATGCAGCTACTCTGCTGGGGATACAGCATGCAGAACTGTATGCCGGAGATAAAACCTTTTTGTCGCGTTGGCTGTCTTCAAAGAACACCATGGTAAAAATTGGAGATAATTTAATCGTACATGCAGGCCTGCACCCCGACTTTGTTACTGTAGATTTTAATATTGATTCTATTAATCAGAAAGTAAGAAATAGCTATGCACATACGCCAGTAAGAAGAATGGGTGATGATAAAATGCAATTCGAGCTCTTGTACAGTTACCATAAAAGTCATTACTGGTACCGAGGTTATTTTAAAGAATCGCTTGATGAAAAGGATCTTGACAAACTACTAAAGCATATTGCTTGTAAAAGAATTATTGTTGGGCATACCGTACAATCAAAAGTAAAAACTTTGTATGGTGGAAGAATTGTGGCTGTGGATGTACAGCACAGACAAGAGGAGTGGGGTAGCTATTTTCCGGAAGCTACAGCACAAGCTCTGTTAATCGAACAATCGACTTTATACCGTGTCGACTTAAAAGGTCAGAAGACTGTCTTATAAATTCTCGGCCTCTTTGAATTTTAGGGAATAAATAAATGGCCAGTACTTGCCGGTAACCAGCATAGACTTGGTGCCGGCATGCCAGGCTATTCCATTTAATACATCCATAGAAGGATTAACCATTCTCGCCTGTGATACAAGATCAGACAGATCCATGATGCCAACCACTTTGCCATTGGTGAGATCGATTTTAACAATGCTATTGCTTTGCCATACATTAGCAAAGACAAAACCATCGATGTACTCGAGTTCGTTTAGTTGGTTGAGTACTTTTCCTTCGTAGGTTACAGGCAATGATTTCACCACACTTAAATTCACAGTGTCAAGGAAATAGAGTTTATCGCTGCCATCGCTCATAATGAGATGCTCATTGTTGTGAGTAATGCCCCAACCTTCAGTGCTATAGTTAAAATCTTTTAATTTTTTGAAAGTAGTAAGATCATAGACGAAACCAATTTTACTTTGCCAGGTGAGTTGATAGATTTTATTATTGAGGATGGCAATACCCTCTCCGAAGTATTGATTTGCGAGCGTTACTTTTTTATCAGCTTCCCCGGTAGAAATGTTGACAATACCAATCCATGAATTATTCTGCCCTGTGCTTTCATATAGCTTGCCATTGTGAATGGTGAAACCCTGTGTGAAAGATTTTGTATCGTGTGGAAAACTCCGCTGAACGCTGTAAGCGATGCGTGGTGTCTGAGCAGGAGTGCTATTTTCCTTTTTTTCTTTATCGGAAGAACAGGCACTGACTATCCATGTAGAAAGGAGTATGAAGAGGAGGAGACGATTTAACATGGTCAAAAAATTATGGCTAATACATATGCAAGCTAATTTTTTGTTTGTGATAATAAAATAGGGTGGGGTATTTAATGATGTAAGGTTATTCCTAGGGGTTTATAACTTTAGTATGAGACAGTCTAATAGATGCTGAACTAAAAGAGAGTATTTCAAATTATTTGGTGAATGGGCAATGACAGAGTTTTTACTCTCAGGCCGCATGGCCTCGCATACTCATTCAAGGCTGTATGCTACCCCTGCTTGCGCTAAAGCTTCAGCGAAAGCAAGCGCACGTATCCCTGCCAGGCCGAAGGTAGCATAATGCCTTGTCTGAGTAGGCTGTAAGGAAGCAGCGTAAATTCAATGGATTCAGCACTAAAAAGAAAACCTTCGAATAATCCTGTTGCCAGTTAATTCGAAGGCTTTTTAATATCTTAATGACAGTGCTATTTAATAAGCTCTTTCAACCGTGCCAGAGCCGTAAACTTTTTTAGAAGTGTTTTTTGTATTGCCTTTGTGTTTCAGACTGCCGCTACCCAACACTTGTGCATCCAGCGTGGTGGTTACATTAAGCTCGCAGCTTCCTGAACCACTCAGTTTTGCCTTGACTGTCTCCAGGGGGCAATCAAAAGCGTAGAGGTTACCGGGGCCGCTGATGAAGGCATCCATGTTGGTAGCATATCCCTTCAAAATCAATTTACCAGGACCACTAACTTCAGCTTTGATCTGCTCACCTTTTACATCCACTTCAATGCTGCCACTACCTGATACAAGTAAAGAGATGTTAGAGGCGGCAATAGAGTTTTCAGATACGATCTTTCCGCCACCATTTACCTGTAGTTCGCTTATGTTTTTAACACTCACATAAACCTTCATTGTAGGGTTTACCTTGATGTCGTCAATTTTTGCCCAGATACTTTTGTTGGGTGCTTCTGGTTTGCGTTCAATGTTGATAAGCAATACACCATTTTCGACCTTGATATCCGTAAGGTCATAAATTTCTGTAAGGGCTTCAACGGTTACTTCCTGTTTGTTGGTCTGCTTTAAATATACAGTGTAGTTTGAGTTAACAGCGATGCTCTTAAACTCAGGTAGCTCCAGGGTTTTCTTGGTTACTTGTGCCACACCGAGTAGGGGCAACAAAAGAAATAGAAGAAGGGATTTTGTTTTCATAGTCGATAGATTCATAGGGTTAAATTACAGTTTAGCGGTAAAAGGAAACCGAAATTTATCGATAAAAAAGGCGGTTTATCTCTTTTCTTTGAAGATTGCCCTGTAAACCAGTATAAAAACAACCAGCCCCACACAAAGGGCAATGGTATTACCAAGGGTTAGAAATTTAATCGCGTGCATGTTTCAGGTACGCTGGTAAAGGTACACTTAATTTCATTTCGGGATCAACAATGGGCGCTTTTCTCTCAACTTGTAAGGGCACCACACCCGCCCATATGGGCAGACTATAATCTTCCTCATCGTCTTTAGGGGCACCTGTTCTTACCTTGGCTGAAGCTTCTTCAATCTTAAACTTAAGTACCATGGTCGCCTTCCATTCATTGTCTGTTGGCTTGCGTACATCATCCCACCTGCCAGGTTGCATTTTATTGGTAAACACTTCCAGCGATTGATAAATTTCCTCTTTATCTTCAACACGAACGGCTTCGCTAAACATAACGACTGAGCGATAGTTAACGGAGTGATGAAAGGCAGAGCGTGCAAGCACTAATCCATCGAGGTGCATAACACTAATACAAACTTTCGCTTTGTGCTCTGCCAAATAACGCATGTAATGACTACCCACTGAGCCATGAATGTAGAGATGATCACCAATTCTGCAAAAGCCGGTAGGAATCTGGAAGGGCGCATTGTCTTGTGTAAAGGCAACAGTACAGACGAGCGCATCATCTAGTATGGCATAGATAGTGGCTTCATCATATACGCCCCGCTTGGGTAAGCGTGTGATGCCGGTCTTGTCGGTTTTTTTGATGGTCATGGTTGTATTAATAAGTTTGTTTCAATTTTCTTAAATCTACAATTGTTAGTACTAGGTATCCCATCAAAAATATGGTTGGCGGAATCACTTTCCATGATAGATAAGAATCCCAGGTAATTAGAGCAAAAGTTCCTCCTATTAGTGTAAGAATTTGAAAGACTAACCCATAAATTCGAAGATATTTTATATTACTGTTAGTTACGTTCTTTAATTCTTTAATCCCTTCGTGAATTGAATATACAATGAAACCCAGTGTAAGAGAATTTATTAGAATATTAAGAGTTATGTCAAGCTCATCCTGTGAGCCCCATTTATTTAATACCGTTGCAATCATGTTGTAAACCATATAGGCAACTACACTAAATCTTATTATGGGTATGATCTTCATATTTGCTGCTAACTATTGAATTAACTCCTTAGCTCTTCCGGATTTACAATCTGGAAGCTCTATCAAAGATTTTTTAATTCGTTTTTATACCTAAAGGAATTGAAATGACTTCCTAAACTATTGCGCTTAACTTATGGTCTCAGACCTTAGGATACAGCTTCCGAATTGCAAATTCGGAAAAGCAGTGTAGTTACTCTTATTGACAATACGTTTTTTGCGCGTCTAAGATCATTGCTTTATGATCACCCAGTTTAATACCTCTTGCTAAATCACTGCATATTTTCTCTAATTCATCCTTAGGAATATCGACTTTGTCTTTGGAGGCCATAATTGTCACACCATTATTCTTGCTCAATGTCCGACTGTTTTTAAATTCATATTTTCTCAGTCTTGAAAAGGCCCTGTTACTAATTGCCTCCTTGTATAGAGGCTCTAATTCAATCGCTTTATCATAATCCCTTATAGCCTCATCAAACCTGAGGTCGTTTAAATATGCTGTTCCTCTATGAAAATAGGCGTCACTCAAATCTGGATTTAGTTCAATGGCTTTGTCCAATGTTTTAGCAGCACCTGAATAGTTATACTCGTCAAACATCTTCATTGCTTTTTTAAATAGTGTTTGAAGTTTTTTTTCCTCCGCAGTCAGTATCGGTTCACCGTCCTTGAATTGTGTTTGTCTTTTTAATTGTCCACCAGAGTACCAGTCTTGCCAAAGGCCATCATTTTTCCCATTCTTGAAATTTCCTTTCTGGTGTATTTGTCCTTCAATAAAATAATCAACAGTTTCCCCATGAGTTACCCCGTTTACATAAGTTCTAAAATATTTCTTACTCCCATTTTGATAGTAGACCGTGCGAATTCCATCAAGGCCTCCTTCTTTCAGAATTCCTTCCCCTTGTTTTTTTCCGTTATAGTAGTAATCAATAAATGGTCCAGTGTATGGAACTGTCGAGCCTTTGGAGTACCATTTTCCGTCCTTTTGTTCCATTTGTCTTGTTGTTGATATCTTTTTTATTTCATCAGGCCTTTTTGCAAATTCCTTGGTAATAATGAAAATTATTTTGTCAAAATCTTTATATCCATATTTACCAATCTCAATTTTGTTCGTTACCACAGTTAAAGTTTCAATATCTGTTTCTGTAAGCGTTCCGTCTTCTTCGTCCGGATCTTCTATTATTGCAATGGAGTCAACCACATACAAAACTCTTTCTTGTGTCTCTTGCCCGTAAGTCGTTAAGGTTAAAACTGTTAAAGCGAGAAATATTATTCTTTTCATATGTTAGTTAATCTTTGCTTAAAGCACTACTTCTACTCTTCTAGATCTACAATCAGGAAGTCTTATCAAAGGATTTTTAATTCGTTTGTTTTACTTAAAATAATATTAAAGCTATTGTGTTTAAATAGAAGTCACAGACCTCTGGATACTGCTACCGAATTGCAAATTCGGAAGAGTATACTTTCTAATTTAGTTCTTTTAATTCACCACCTACCGCAGCGTAAAATTCCATCCATGGTTATCCTTCTCCAAACCCATGCGCATGTTGGTCAGTTTCTTTTTTACGCGTGCTTGTATGCTTCCTTCTGAAGCAGGAGGTAAGGTGTAGTCCTTACCATGTATATTAATGGTGGCAATGGGTGCTACAATGGCAGCAGTGCCTGCACCAAAGGCTTCGGTTAGTGAGCCTTTCTTATGTGTTTCAATTAATTCTTCCACACTTACCTTACGCTCTTCCACCACTAAATCCATTTCTTTGGCAAGGGTTAGTATGGAGTCGCGTGTAATGCCGTCCAGGATAGCAGAGGTTAACCTTGGTGTAACAAGTTTGCCATCAATCACGAACATTACATTCATGGTGCCTGCTTCATCGATGTACTTATGTTCTTTAGCATCTGTCCAGAGTACCTGGTCGAAACCTTCTTTTCTCGCCATTTGTGTTGGGTAGAAAGATACACCATAGTTACCGGCACATTTGGCAAAACCGGCACCACCTTCAGCTGCTCGCACATAGGTCTCTTCAACTTTCACGCGCAAGGGTTTGCTGTAATATGGTCCTACTGGACTGGTCATGATCACAAACTTGTATTGATCTGAAACCTTCACACCCAATCTTGCTTCTGATGCAAACACAACAGGACGAATATAAAGTGAGGCACCTTCACTGGTTGGAATCCAGTCGCGGTCTACATCAATCAAAGTAGTCAGACTTTGTTCAAATAAATCGTAAGGTATAGACGGCATGCACATGCGCTCCAGTGATCTGTTCATGCGCTCGTGGTGGCGCTTTAGTCTGAAGATGGTGATTACTCCTGAAGAAGTTTTATAGGCTTTCATGCCTTCGAAAATGGCTTGGCCATAATGAAGGGAAAGAATAGCGGGCGACATCGCCATCTCTCCATAAGGAAGCACTGTTGCTTCTCCCCACTTACCATCAGCATATTCGGCCACAATCATGTGATCGGCAATGTGCTGACCAAAGGCAAGATTATTAAAATCAATTTCTTTTAATCTTGATTGGCTGGTACGTTGAACACGTATGCTGTTGGCTGTTGTTTCCATGGGGATTTGTTTTAATGAAGGTAAACTATTCTATTGTTTTTAAAACAATGGTACTTACATTTTTTTAAAGACTTCCTGTAAGGCATTGAAAGCCTTATCCATGTGATGCTTGTCTGTCATCCAGTTAGAAATGGCGGCACGGATGGCAGGTCTACCTTTATAGACAGTGGGTGTAAAAAATACCTGGCCATGGTCTCGCACAAGACTAAGAAAATGATTGATTTCTTGTGAACTCACGGTTGCTCCATTCAACGTGAAACAAACAATATTGAGTCGTACAGGTGCGAGCAGTTTAAATTCAAACGATTGTTGAAGTAAATCACCAAAATGTTCTGCGGCTTCACAGTTTCGTTGAACAATTTCAGCATGACCTTCTCTGCCGTAAGCCATTAAAGTAAACCAGGTGGGCAGGGCCCGCCAGCGTCTTGAATTTTCAGGCGTGTAATGAAAGAAGTCAGGGCTGACACTCGCATCGCTGAGGTAAGCGGCTGTATTCTGAAATACTTTTCCCTGTAATTTTTTGTGTTTGGTAAACTGCATGGCCGCATCATAGGGAACATTGAGCCACTTGTGGGCGTCAATGGTAATGCTATCGGCATAATTAATGCCCTTCATAAGGTGCTGATGTTTTGGAGAAAGGGCAGCGAAACCACCAAAGGCAGCATCGACATGTAACCAGAAGTTATATTTCTCCTTCAGCATGCCTAAGGCAATCAGGTCGTCAAAATCGCCTGTGTTAACCGTGCCTGCATTGGCAATAACAATTGTCGACTGTTGTGTATGAGTGCTTAAAAAGCTTTCTAGCTTATCTACATCAATGGCTTCGCGTTCAGGTAGCGTGTCCAAGCTTTTCCAGTTTTTGCGGCCTATGCCCAACATAGAAAGCGCTTTGATGCTGCTGGAATGTGCGGTGGCACTTACAACCTGTAGGGATAGGGTTGTAGCTCCCTCCTGACTTATATCGATGCCTTGTTGCTCACCAGCCCACTGCCTTGCAATGGCAAGACTCACAAAATTAGACATAGTAGCACCTGTTACAAAGCTGCCATCAAAATTTGCTTCCAGACTGAAAAGTTGTTTTAAGAATGCTATGGTTTGGTGCTCGATTAAAGGTGCAATAGAGTCATGACTACCAAAAGCATTTTGATCGAAAATGCTGACTAACTGATCGCCAATGAGGGAAGCAGGTGTTGAACCACCTGTTACAAATCCAAAATAGTTAGGGCCTGTGGAATGAGCCAAGCCTGGCACAACGTTTTCTTTAAAATACTGCAATACACTTTCTGTGCCAGCTCCTTTATCATGTAGTTCCTTGTTTTCAATGTTGTCTACATAGCGTCCCGGTCTTGCCACCTCAATGTTTTTGAAATGGTCGGTGGCCATTTTTTTCACCTCATCCAAAAGTGTGGCGATATTTTGGAGATCGCTTTGTAACAGCTCGTGCATTTTATTCTTTGTCGAGTAATCTCCTGTGATAATTGATTTGCCCTAAATGATAACTAAAGTGGGCAGTGAGGTGAACCAGGAAAAATTCTGTAGTGGTTTCTTTATCCATGACAATAATCGGATAATTTGTTGGCATGATGCTATCGTCTAAAGTATCCATAACAGTGCTGATCATGTTGCTGGTGCCATCAATTTTTTCCAGCAGTTCTGTTCGTGAAATGTTCTTTAAAGAGAATTCTAAATCACGCTGCCGTACATAGCCTGTATTGCCTAATGTTGCACCGATGTAGGTATTTAAATTACCAACCAGGTGTAGAACAAGATTACCTGCCGGATTGCTGATGTTGGGAACAGCTATCCAGATGTTTTCTTCTTTCTTGTATAGTGTAATTTCCTCGCGAAGCTTACGTAAGTCGCGGAGTAGAATTTGTTGTAGGGTTTTTACCAGCATTTAGTTTGAAATTTGAAATAATTTACTCAATCCTCTTCTTCATTAAAATATCCGTTTGCACATCGTAGCCTAATGTAAAAGTCTGCTCACTGAATTTCTCAAAGCCCCATTTTTCGTAAAAGGCAATGGCCCTTGGGTTGTATTCCCATACGCCTAGCCAAAGTGTATCAAAGCCCATCGCCTTGGCCATTTCCAGACTATATTCCATTAATTGTTTGCCTACTTTTTTACCTTGATAAAATTTTCTTGCGTAAATACGTTGAAGCTCTAATGCTTTATTGTTTTTAAGTTCAATCGGATTTTTAGAAGAACGCAGTTTGGCATAACCAGCCAGGCGATCGCGTTCAAAGGCCATTAAAAATGTGGTGCCTGGTTCTGCCAGCTCTTTTAGTAATTGTTTTTCGGTGAAGGCCTTACTCACATACTGATGCATATCTTCCTTCGTGTTGGCATGTGCAAAAGTTTCTACAAAAGTCATTCTACCTATAGCAGCCAATTTTGAAGCATCGACTACACCTGCTTTTCGAATACTGATTCCTGATGCCAAGCGTGTAAGTGGGTTTTGTAAAGTCATTGTTTAAAGTGTCAATTTCATTTTGATGTCGCTTCGTTTATAAGGACCATCAAGTGGTACTTCAACGAAGCCAAGTTTTCTATAAAGTTCAATCGCATTTTTCAACGCGGTGTTCGAGTATAGTATAATGGCATGCGCTTTTTCTTGTTTTGCTTTTTCGATGGCGGCCTCTGCTAAAGCCCTTCCAATTTTCAGCCCTTGATATTTTTCATCTACCGCCATTTTGGTAAATTCAAACACACCTGTTTCTACAAATTTTAGTGCAACCGTTCCAACGATATGGCTTTGGTATCGTGCCATGAAGATCTTACCATTGTTACGTAAAATATGTGTCTCTGGTTTTTGCAGTACTTCAAAGTCGATGGGCTCCATCCAGAAGTATCTTTCGATCCAACTCCTGTTGAGCTGTTCAAACCAGGGTTGATGTTCCGATTGGTAATCGATTATTTCGAGAACTGCGCCTTCCATAGATTTTTCAATTGATATCCTCTGTTGACTAAATAAATTCCTGCAATGGTGATGAGCATGGCAATGCCTATTCTCATGTTTAATACTTCGTCTAACACCAGCCAACCTAATAGTACCGCTACCAAAGGATTGATGTATGCATACATGGATACAATCGTCATGGGTAACTTACGAATTGCGTAAGCATAGCAAGTATACGCGATCAACGAACCGAAGATAACCAGATAAAGCATGGCATAAAAGGCTTCTGGTGACCAATGCACATTACTTAAATCATCAGTTAACGGACTTAAGATCAACATAAACAAACCACCAAAAAACATTTGCAAGCCGGCATTGACAAAGGGATTCGTATTAATGTGCTGCTTTTTGATCCATACACTGCCACTGGCCCAACCAGCAGTTGCAAGCAAAGTCATGCCAATGCCCATTAAGTAGTTGCTGTTGGTGAGGTCACTCAGGTTGTTTCCAAAAATAAGTACGATGCCAAGTAAACCCATGATAGTGCCAACCACTATGGGTAGTGTTGGTTTTTCACCTTTGTCAATCGAAATATTGATAATGATGACCCAGATTGGCATCAATGAACAAAGAATGGCTGCTATACCACTGGGGATATGCATTTCAGCCCAGGCCACCAGTCCGTTACCTACAGTCATCATTAAGAAACCCGCAAAGGCTTGTTGCCAGAGAATTGATTTTGAAGGAAGCTTTTGCTTGCCCAGGGTTAGCATGAATGCCAATAGAATAATGCCCGCTGTTGTTTGTCGTATGCCTGAAAACAGAAAAGGCGGGAAATGTGTAACCGCTATGCGAAGCGCCAGGTAGGTAGTGCCCCAAATGATGCAAACAGCGGCCAAAGCGAGGTAAGCGAGGAGATCTTTTCTCATGGTGTAAAAATGATGAACAAATTTGTCGATAATACGTGTAAAAAACAGTTTCAGTTTTATTAATTTTGACCATATCAGTTTAGGATGTCAATTTACCAGTTGCCGTTATGGAAGAGGTATTAGTTAAGGAAGACCATAAATATGTGGAAGTGGCCGACCGCATTGAAAGGCTCATTGAAAATGGTGCTTTAAAAGTGGGAGATAAGCTTTTATCAGTTCGGGCATTGAGTAAAGAGCAGGGCATTAGTGTGAGCACGGCCTTTCAAGCCTACTACCAATTGGAAAGCAAAGGACTTATTGAAGCAAGACCGCAGTCTGGCTATTACGTTAAGTTTTCGCATGCTCACGTATTAGACTTACCCAAGGTAAGTTCTCCGCTGCACGATGCGGTGCCGGTAAGTGTAGATGAAATGATTGACAGTGTGTACAGTGATTTGAACAACGAAAAACTGATTCACTTTTCATTAGGTGTACCTTCTATTTCCTTACTACCAGTGGCACGTCTTAATAAATCCTTATTACACGTTACACGCGATTCCAAAAGCAGTTGCCTCAACTATGAGCATGTACAGGGCAATGCATCTTTGCGCAGGCAAATTGCAAGGCAGTCTTTTAATTGGGGTGGTACCCCCTCAGAAGAAGAGGTCGTGGTTACTGCAGGTTGTGTTGAAGCCTTATCACTTTGTATTAAAGCCATCACCAAACCGGGCGATGCGGTGGCCATTGAAAGTCCGACTTACTTTGCCATTTTTCAGGTGCTGGAAAGTCATGGCTTAAAAGTAGTGGAGATACCAACGGACCCCCTAACAGGAATTGATCTCGCCTATTTGGAAAAAGCCATTCCTCGCTTTGATGTAAAAGCTTGTCTTTTTGTAACAAACTTTAATAATCCTTTAGGCAGTTGCATACCCGATGAAAAGAAGAAGCAACTTGTAGAAATGCTCGCCAAAAAAGAAATCCCCTTAATAGAAGATGATATTTATGGAGAAATGTATTTTGGTAAAACCAGGCCGAAAACCTGTAAGACTTACGACAAGAAAGGACTCGTGCTCTATTGTTCATCCTTTTCCAAAACACTGGCACCGGGTTATCGCATCGGTTGGACTATTCCGGGAAGATTCAAGGAGAAAATTATTCAACTGAAAAGGATGCATACGGTTTCTACCAACACCTTGACGCAGGCAGCCATTGCACATTTTTTAGAGAACGGAAGATTTGAGTTGCACTTAAGACATTTGCGTAAAGCACTGCACACACAATCTTTGCGCTATATACAGGCGGTATGTGAATACTTCCCGGAAGATACACGCATGACACGGCCGCAAGGAGGCTTTGCCTTGTGGATAGAAATGAATCAGCGTGTGGACGCCTACAAGTTGCACAAGAAAGCATTGAAGCAAACCATAGGCATAGCACCAGGGCAAATTTTTTCTTCGCAGGCACGCTTTAGTAATTGTTTTAGAATGAGTTATGGTGAACCCTGGAGCGACAGAATTGAGCAAGGCATAAAAACACTGGGTAAACTGGTCATTCAATCGATTTGATTTCTATTGATAAGCGGTATGCTTGTTAGGAACAAACCATGTATCTTACCTCATTAATAATTAATATTAGATTTCTCCATAAGACTAAGTTTGAAGCAATAAGAATTTCAACCAAGCAGACAATCCGTCAGACCGCTCTATTGCGAAGCAAATAGCGGTCAGACGGATTTTAAGAAATAGCAAAAGCTCTAATAACATATTTAATCTCATGAAATATAAATTACTCTTCATTTTATTGTTGCTGGTGCAAACTTCTTTTGCTCAGTACCCTGTTATACTTTCTCAACGTGAGCAGGCACGTGTTATTGACGAATTGCTTGAAGACCGTTTGCGAAATGTATTGCCTGGATTAATGCGCAATACCGGTATTGATATGTGGGTTGTGATTTCGCGTGAATACAATGAAGATCCTGTTATTGAGACCTTGTTGCCAGCTACCTGGTTTGCCGCGAGACGTACCACTATGCTGGTGGTATTCGACAAAGGCAATGGTGCTGAACTTGAATACCTGGCTGTTGCCCGTTATGATGTAGGCAAGGTTTTTAAACGCGCCTGGAATCCGGATGCCCAACCTGATCAGTGGTTGCAATTGGCGAAAATTATTGAAGAGCGTAATCCAAAAAAGATAGCCGTTAATAAATCAGTTCATGTTGGTTTGGCCGATGGCATTACCGCCAATGATTATGAACAACTGATAAAATCATTAAAGAAAAGCTTCCAAAGCAAAGTGGTTTCTGCTGAGCCATTGTCGGTGGCCTGGCTGGAAACAAGATCAGAAAAAGAGATGGCCATCTATCCGCAAATTTGTCGTATAGCACACAACATTATACAAGAGGGTTTTTCTGAAAAAGTAATACATCCCGGCATCACCACTACCGATGACGTAGTGTGGTGGTACCGCGAAAAAATAAAAGAATTAAAATTAGACACCTGGTTTCAACCTTCTGTTTCTATCTCGCGTAACGAACCTGAAGCCATTTTTTCTAAAAGACCCACACCGGTAGTCATACAACAGGGAGATTTACTGCATGTTGATTTTGGCATTACCTACCTGAGATTAAACACAGATACACAACAGCATGCCTATGTATTAAAACCTGGCGAAACAGATGCACCAGACTATTTGGAGAAGGCATTAGCGACAGGCAACAGATTACAAGATATACTAACAGGACAATTTGCATCTGGTAAAAGTGGAAATGAAGTATTGGCTGCCGCCCGTGCACAAGCCATACGCGAAGGCATAGTTCCCAGCATTTACACACACCCAATTGGTTTTCATGGCCATGCAGCAGGCACCACCATTGGTATGTGGGATATGCAACAAGGTGTACCACACAATGGTGACTATACGCTGCACTATAAAACAGCCTACTCAATAGAATTAAACGCCACCATAAAAATAGCGGAGTGGAATAAAGAGATACAGATTAAGCTGGAAGAAGATGGCTACTTTGATGAAACGGGCTTTCGCTATATTGATGGGAGACAAAAAGAGTTGCTACTGGTACAAAGTCCAAGTACAGTTAATAGACAATAAGTGTAAAAAATTCGGATCTTTGGTGTTTAACTGACATGACCTTCCTTCGCTGGCTCTACACTGCTTATGTTGCTGTACTATTCGTAGTGCTTTTTATACTACTGTTTCCTTTTTTTCTGATTCCCATTTTTTTTCCCAGGCTGCACGCTTTAACGGGTGTGCTTAACCGTGTGTGGGCTTATTTTTTCTTTTCGTTAATCGCCATGCCTTTCCGCCTGGAGGAGAAAAAGCGACTCGACCGCCAGCGACAGTATATTTTCG
Source organism: Chryseotalea sp. (assembly GCF_057350905.1). Taxonomy (NCBI): domain Bacteria; kingdom Pseudomonadati; phylum Bacteroidota; class Cytophagia; order Cytophagales; family Chryseotaleaceae; genus Chryseotalea; species Chryseotalea sp. The sequence continues at coordinate 92,614 of NZ_JBMRCF010000012.1, forward strand.
TGGCCAATCACTTTTCCTATCTGGATATCGCCAGCATGGGTTTTAATCCGGTTAACGCTGTTTTTGTTGGTAAAAGTGATATGGAAAGTGTGCCCTTGTTCGGTTTTATGTATAAGAAACTGCACATCACCGTAGACCGTGGTAGTTTATCCAGCAGGGTAAATACCTTAAAGCGCTCCATGCAAGCCATCGATGAAGGAAAGAGTCTGGTTATTTTTCCGGAAGGCGGAATACTAACACATCACGCACCCAATATGATCAAGTTTAAAGATGGTGCCTTCAGGGTGGCTATTGAAAAGCAAATCCCTATAGTGCCCGTTACCATTCCGAATAATTGGATAATTTTACCAGATCAAACTCCGTTGTTATTGCGGTGGGGTGTAATGAAGGTTGTCTTTCATGAGCCCATAGAAACCAAAGGCATGACATTGGATAACCTGACAAAACTGAAAGAAGATATTTTTAACATTATCGATAAAGAACTTAAGCATGAAAGTTGATCGCGATACCTTGGATAAAATGGCGCACCTTTCTCGCCTGCATGTGGAGGAAAAAGACGCAGAGAAGATGATGGAAGATATGTCGAACATTTTAAACTGGGTAGGGAAACTCAATGAAGTTAATACGGAGGGTGTTGAACCCTTAACCAGTATGAGTCATGAGTTTAATGTGATGAGGGAGGATGTGGTAAAAACGGACATTGCTAAAGAAGATGCATTAAAGCAGGCACCCTCAAAAAATGAAGACTTCTTTCGGGTGCCCAAAATGTTGGAATAGTCTAGTATTAAATGAATTGATGGTAGCGCCCCGACAACAGGGGCTTTATTTTTATTGAGACCGCAAATATGAATAAGCTTTGGTTTTGGAGAACATGGAATACAACGTACAAGCAGCACACCTATTTATTGATGGCTGTCATGCTTATCTCCTTCGTGTTTTTTGCTTTTTATTATTTTAAAGGTGTCGACAGTGTAATCAGCTGGGAAAATTTTCAGGAGCAGAAAATTGTGGAAACCAGCATACACGAATTTCAGTTAGGGCCTTTTGAAATTACAGTACCTGTTAATGTGTACTTGCTTTTTGAATATTTTCAGGGTGGTAAGCTTCAGCCTAATCTATACATCTCTTATGTATTTGTATTGGTGATGGCCATTGCTTTTGTATACCTGGTTACTATTTTTTCAGCACTCGAAAAATTCTGGTACTTCATAGCCAGCGGATTAGTTATTCTTTTTTTAGTAAGCCTCCGGTTGGATGTATTGCAGGTAGCGGGTTTAGGCAACAGTTGGTTTACCATTGGGACTATCGCAGTGTTTCTGCTCCCCAGTTTTTATTTCAATGCTTTTAATAAAACAGCAAGCTTCCAGTTTCGGCTTTTGATTTTCGCACTCATTACTTTGTTGGTCTCTACTGTAATTTATTTTATGGCTGGTGTAAAACTGCCCTTCCTGTATTTGAGTGTAACGGCATACGTACCTGCCATGGTGCTTACCGTAATTTTTATTATGATGGTTGCGCATGAAGTACCGGCAGGTTTTCTATACCTCACCACACAAGCGCAGGCATCAACAGGGTTACGTCATTTTCTAGTCATTACGATTATTTATTTGTTAAACCTGGTCTTGATTTACGGACACGACCATGGTTTCATCACCTGGAATATTCTTTACCTCGACATCTATTTGATTTTTAGTATCACCGTATTTATTGGTTTCTGGGGTTGGAAGCACAGAGAAGTATTATACCAGGGACTCATGCCCTTTTATCCTTTCGGGGCATACTTCTACCTGGCCATGTCGAGCATTGCGCTGATCACTTTCGCTTTCTTATTCGGCACAGCCAATGATGCACCGCTGGAGGCGTTGCGCGATATACTTGTATTTAGTCACCTCGGTTTTGGTTTAATTCTATTATTGTATGTTTTTTCAAACTTTTTAAAGCTTATCGATCGCGATTTATCTGCGTGGAAAGTTTTGTATAAGCCTAACAGAATGCCCTACGAAACATTCAGATTGGGCGGCATTATTGTGGTAGTAAGTTTACTTATTTATAATGATTGGAAAGATTATGTGAATAATTCCTTTGCCGGTTTCTGGACTTCCATGGCCGATCTCTATGTAGCCATAGGAGAGGAGGATGTAGCACAACTCTATTATGAGCAAGGCACAACTTATGGTTATGCTAACCATCACGCTAACTATGCGAAGGGCTATTATTATTCAGGCGAGTTTCAATGGCAACAAAGTCACGAATATTATACACGTGCTAATCTAAAAAGGCCTACTGCTTTTGCCTTGGCTAATGATGCGAATGTTTACAACTGGGAAGAAAATAATTTCAAATCCATTTTCAGTTTAAAGGATGCGTTGAAGCAATTGCCTGATGATCCTTACCTCACCAATAATTTAGGGCTCTTTAAAGGCAAGGTTCACGAACTGGATTCTTCCTTCTTTTTATTAGGCGCCTCACGCAATCATGCAACTACAAAGCATGCCGCTGAGACTAATTTCACAGGAATAGTGGGCATGGAGCTTCTTCCAGTTTCACCAGATTCACTCGCATCCCTTTTTAAAACGGATAACAAAGGTGTGAATGCAAATCTTTTGGGATTATCGGCCATAACACGCCTTCCTTTAAACAAGGAGATAGATTTTATGAAAGAAGGTGCTTTGTCTTTGCATGAGGCAACCCTGCTTCACAATTTTATTCTTGCCAAATCATTAACTATTAGTGGTACAGAGCTTGACAAAGCAGAAGTGGTGGCACGTGATAGCGTTAACCTCGATTATGCAGAAGCCCTGAAAGTTGCCTTGGCTCACGCACACTATCTGCAAGGGAACGTTGCAAGAGCCTTACAACTGATGAGTGAGTTGTCGTTTGTTAGTGCTTCCAATCAGGGTAAATATAATTTTGTGATTGGCTTATGGCTACTGGAGCAAGGTGACCCTGAGGCAGCAGCACTTGCCTTCCGCTATGCTTTTAATTATAATTATGAGGATGCCCAATTCTATATGGCCATAGCCGAAACCGAAAGTGGAAACCTTGGTGAAGCCCTTGCTTTGTGGAAAGGATTGTTGAGTGCCACCAATGAAGGTGAAAGAAGATTGGCCAATACCATGACACAAGTGCTGAGCATGAATTTGCAAGAAGCCGTTAAAAGCACCGATGCTATTAAATACCAGTACAGCCGCTACCGGCTAGGCACCCGGGATACTACCATGTTTACTGTGTTGGTAAACAGTATGGAAGAGGCAGACTACAAGGCACAAAGCCTTACGGAGATGGCGGTACGGCAACTAGAAGCAGACAGATTGAATACAGCGCAGCGTTATGTACAAGAAGCGCTTAGCCTTACCGTTAATAGCCCTGCCGTACGCACATTCAGACAGTTTACACAACTGCGTGTGCTGGCATCACTTGGCGAATTAGATGCCCTGGCGACTCAGTTGAGCGATGTTACTTTCTCGCTAAACCGTAAGCTGGACAAATTGTATTATGAAGGTTTACTGAATGAAGCAGGAGGAGAAAAAGCCCTGGCAGATAAAGCTTTTGCCCAACTGGCCCATGCCAATCCTTTCTTTGAAGAAGGTGTGATTACTGCAGCTGAATACACAAGGAAATTTTCTAAAGACAATGGAGCAGCCTACGCTATACTTTCGGAAGCGGTGCAGGTAAATAAATCTTCCGTTCGCTTATGGAAAGCCTATATTGGAGAGGCACTCAGGCTGGGTTACGATGATTATGCAGTGAGTGCCAGAACATCGCTGCAGCGTTTGATGCTGAAATAAATAGTAGGGTTTACTTAATAAGTTGGTTTGGTTACTAGCTATTGGCTTTGAGCCGCCAGACAGGTGGGAGTATGGAGTTAATTAATACTATCAATCGGTCTAACTTGAAAATCAAATAGTCAGCTTAATTTTATTCAGCCTAAGGGAGTTTCTTTCTTAAAATCAAAAAGCCATCGGTATGTACCAGATGGCTTTTGATTGAATGAGTATGTAACGGGATTTTAATCCCCGTATTCAGATTACTTTTTCTTCTTGGAAGACTTTTTACCCGCCTGCTTCTTACCACTGGTAGCTTTCTTGCTCTTGGTTTTTTTACTTTTAGCCTTTCTTTCTTCAAGCTTGATATTGTCTTTGATGGTTCTCCAATAGTCAGCGCTGTAGCTTACTAAAATTTCAGAACCCGCCTCAATGTCCTTCATGGCATCGATGTAGCAACGTCCCTTGCTGATGATGTATTCCGCATTGTTACGAATACCATCAACCTTAGACATACCCCGGGCATCATTGGCATAACGACCGAGCGCCTCTTTGTGAGGTAGGGCATCGATCACATTGTTTTTAGTGATGTAAAAGATATAACCGTTTTTACCGTCATCGTCCTCCACTTCAGCCCAGGTTGTTCTGGTACCTTTGTATTCAACAATGCGTTTACCTTTTGGAATATCCACTGTTGTAAACAAGCCTTTACCGGCTCCCGGCAGGGTCGACTTTTTTACTAATAACTTCTTTTCAAGAAATGCCATGTATTCTATTTTGCTAAAGCCGCGCAAGATAGAACTAGAATCGGATAATAAAAACAGCGCTTGACAGAAGGTGACTTCCCGTTATGAGCTAAGCTCAGAGGCCCAGCTGTTTTTGCCTTTTGATAATGTGGGCGAGGGTGCTTTTCTCCAGCACTTTCAGGGTTTGATCCCTCACCTGGATAAAAGCATCACGGATGCCGCAGGTGATTTCGTTCTGGCACTCATCGCAGCGTTCGTAATAATTGAGCGAAACACAGGATAACATGGCAATGGCACCATCCATGTGGCGGATGATGTCGATCATGTTTACTTCTTCAGGCTTTTTATAGAGGTAATAGCCTCCACCTTTGCCCTTCTTGCTGTGCAGAATTTTGGCGTTTCGAAGCTCCAGTAAAATGGCTTCGAGGAATTTCTTCGGTATCTTCTGTTTCTCAGAAATTTCCTGAATATGAACAGGACCTTGCTCATAGCGCTCGGCCAGGTATATCAATGCGTGAATGGCGTATTTACATTTTTTAGAAAGCATGCGTGGCAAGATAGGTTTTAGCTCAGAATTGTAAAAGTTTTGCAGGTATTTGGGAAAGCCTGTAAATTATAAAAGCTGCCTCCGCCTGAGACAGCTTTTACACTCGTTGTGCAGCAATTAGGAAAATTTAGATGGGCTCCTAAATGCGGAGCACTAAGGTATGGATATCTTCTTCAAAAAGTCAAGACATATTAAGAAAACTTTATCCTGAGTTAAGTAATTGTTTATCTCTGTAAAGCTTTTTACATTTGCGACCCGTTAAAAAGAAGTTTTAGCATAAGCCCAGGTGGTGAAATTGGTAGACACGCCACTTTGAGGGGGTGGTTCCGTAAGGTGTGCTGGTTCGAGTCCAGTCCTGGGCACCAAGCCTCATCTGCCCGATGAGGCTTTTTTATTGCCTAAGTGGTGGAATTGGTAGACACGCACGTTTCAGGGGCGTGTGGCGCAAGCTGTGGGGGTTCGAGTCCCCCCTTAGGCACAAAAGAGGTCTGCATCGCAGGCCTTTTTTCGTTTTTTGCCCCGCCAACTTCTAGTGCTTCATTAAATTAAATACTAACTTCGTTACAGTCTCAAGTGTTGTGTTGCCTTTCTGTTGGGTTTGCGTTGATTGAGTTCTCTTCGTGCACATACTTAGCCCCTTTCTGACTACCAGGTTGGTTCAGTTTACAGCTGTTTACAGTTTTAGCTGTGCTAAGCGTAAAATATTCTACTCCCTCTTACGTGATTATGCGCCCTACCGTGTGCTGGTTCTTCATTTTGTATTTCACCAAGGCTTTCGCTCAGGGGAAGGAACCCGTTATTGTGTTGAACGATAAAAGCCAACTAGTATCTATTGGCACGCAGATCATGTATTATGAAGATGAAAGTGCAGCCCTCTCATTTAAGGATATAATCAGGGAAGGCCACCTGCGTGGATTTAAACAACACACAAAAGAAGTATACACACATAAAGCATCAAAGTCAGTTGTGTGGTTTAAAATTAACCTCCAGAATAAAACAGGAGAAGAGACCTGGCTTTCTACCGGAGGCAATGTTTGCTGGTATATAGATTTCTACAGACCAGATGATAAAGGTGATTACGGAAATCCTGTACAAACAGGCGCCATGCGCGCTGCGACAACAAAAGAATATCCTGTAAATTTTTATTGGCTCAGGTTGGCCGACCGAAGTGATACTACGGTGCGCACTTATTATGTGCGACTAGCCAATGGACTTACACAGGAATATTTTCTACAGGTGGGTACCATCCGATCGCTCTCAAAAAACAAGGAAGTGTATGATTTTCTGGCCGCAGCATTTGTTGGGCTTATGCTCGTGATGATTTTGTACAACTTTTTCCTGGCCTCAGCCACCAAAGATAAAATTTACCTCACTTACGTAGGCTATCTGATTTCTGTAGTCGTGGTGGTCACCTTTGCCAATGGATATCCTTTTACCGACAATACCTTTCTGTTGAAATACTATATTGGCTGGATTCCGATATTCTTTTTTTTCGCTACGCTTTTCGCGGTGCAATACCTCAACCTTCCCGTAAATGCTCCCATGATCAATAAGGTGCTATGGTGCATGATGGCTTGCTTCCTGATGACTCCAGTGCTGTTTATGTTGGGGGTTGATCTTTCGGAAGGGTCGTTCATGATGCAATTTTTACTCTTTCCTTTCTTTTTAACATTACTATTTTCAGGAGTCTACTTATTGTGCAAAGGGCATAAGAATGCAAGGTTTTATGTATTGGGCTGGTCGTTCGAAATTTCAAGCGTACTGATTTTTTTTCTGGCGATAGATGGTATTCTTCCTTTTAATATCATCACAAGAAATGCTGTGTATTTCGGCACCAGCATGGAAATATTAATGTTTTCACTGGCGCTTGCCGATCGTCTGAATATTTTAAGACTAGAGAAAGAAAAGACAGAAGCCGAAAAACTCACCATCATTCGGGAGCAGAATAAAGTATTGGAACAACGTGTTGCTGAACGTACAGCCGAAATACATCATCGCGTTAAAAACAATCTCCAGATAATCTCCAGTCTGATTAATTTAAAATCGAGGCAAGTATCCGATGAAGCAATAACAATACTGAATCAGTTAAATGGTCGTATTTTCTCTATGGGACTTTTGCATGAAAAATTGTACAAGAATGAAAATCTGCAAGCCATACGATTGGACGTATACCTGGGCGAATTGGTTAAATACCTGCTGGATTCATTTCAGAACCTGAATACTTCCGTAGTACTTGAACAGGATTGCGATGAAGTAGAAGTTAACATTGAAAGCGCATTAACCTGCGGATTAATATGTAACGAACTTTTTACCAACTCAATCAAGCATGCCTTTGATCAAGATCAACAACATGCGGTTATAAGACTTAGTTTAAAACAGAAACCACCGTATGTAGAATTTGCGATGAGTGATAATGGTTTGAGTTCGTCAAAGGTAGTTATTGAAAAATCTTTTGGATTGCGTTTCGTAGACCAATTAGTCAGTACAAAGCTGAAAGGTAAGTGCCGCTTTGATGTAGCGAATGGTTTTGCAGTATACATCGATATCCCGATTGAAGATACTGTTTGGGTAGGTGCTTCTGATCATCGAACTCACACCTTTGTAACATAGACACACATGGAAATACAGGTATTAAGATTATTTTATAAAAATCAACCAATATGTTTAAGATGTCAATGAAAGAATTGCTATTGTTCTTTTTTATTTCTCAAAATCTACTTGCACAAGAACACAATAGCCTTATTGTACTTCATGATAAATCCGAGTTAAAGTCGGTAGGTTCGCAAATATATTTTCTGGAAGATGAAAAGGCAAAACTGACCTTTAGTGAAATATTGACCAAAGAATACCAACAAGCATTTAAGCTATATACAAAAGATGTTTACACCCATAAGGCATCGCCATCAGCAGTGTGGTTTAAGTTAAACGTACAAAATAAAACAGGAGAAGATGCCTGGCTGTCAACAGGTGGGAATGTTTGTTGGTATATAGATTTTTACAGACCCGCGGCCGGAGGTGCTTATGAAGAAGTGAAGTCAGGTGGAATGCGGCCTGTTAGTACTAGAGAATATCCTGTTAACTTTTATTGGTTTAAACTGGCCGACAGAAGCGACACAACCATTCGAACTTACTATGTACGCATAGCCAGTGGGTTGACCCAGGAGTATTTTTTACAAGCAGGCACCATTCAATCCTTAACGAAGAATAAAGAGTCGTACGATTTTCTTACCGCTGCTTTTGTCGGTCTTATGATCGTGATGAGTTTATATAATCTCTTTTTGGCTTCTGCCACTAAAGATAAAATATACCTTACCTATGTGTGTTATCTTATTTCGGTAGTCATCGCCATTACCTTTGCGAATGGTTATCCTTTTTCAGATGAACCTTTTCTATTGAAGTACTACATAGCATGGGTTCCCATCTTTTTCTTTTTTACTACCCTGTTTGCTGTTCAGTATCTGAATTTACCCTTACATGCACCCTTATTGAATAAGACGCTATGGGTAATGTTAAGTTGCTTTTTTATGATACCACTCATTTATTTTTTGGGATTTGATTTATCAAGGGGGCCTTTTATTTTCCAATTTTTCCTTTTTCCTTTCTTTTTAACATTACTTTTTTCGGGAGTCTATCTATTGTACAAAGGACATAAAAATGCCCGCTTTTATGTATTGGGTTGGTCTTTTGAAATCGCCAGTGTGTTGGTTTTCTTTATGGCGATGGATGGTTTTCTTCCCTTTAACATCGTTACGCGCAATGCCATCTACTTTGGTACCAGCATGGAGATACTCATGTTTTCACTAGCGTTGGCGGATCGCCTCAATATCTTGAGGCAAGAAAAAGACAAGGCAGAAGCAGAAAAACTCACCATCATCCGTGAGCAGAATAAGGTATTGGAACAACGTGTAGCCGAGCGCACTGCCGAGATTCATCATAGGGTGAAAAACAATCTTCAGATCATATCCAGTCTTATCAATTTGAAATCGAGACAAGTAAGTCACGATATACGGGAGATACTCAATCAGCTTAATGGCCGAATTTTTTCTATGGGCTTGTTGCATGAGAAATTGTATAAGAACGAGAATCTCCAATCCATTCGGCTTGATTTGTACCTGGTTGAATTGGCAAAGTATTTGTTAGAGTCCTTCCGTGAATCAGAAACATCAGTAAAATTAGAGGTAGATTGTGAGCCGTTGGAAATTGATGTTGATCATTCTCTTACCTGTGGATTGATTTGTAACGAACTGTTTACAAACTCCATGAAGTATGCCTTTACAGAAGAACAGGAGCGCAAGATTATCAGCATCAGACTAAAACAGTATACAGACTTTATAACACTGGAAATGTCAGACAATGGTAAGAAAGTCAAGACAGCTCCTGATGACTTGATGAAATCTTTTGGTTTACGTTTTGTAGATCAATTAGTAACTTCAAAGCTGAGTGGAAATTGGAAATATAAGGTGGATGAAGGTTTTAAAGCAGTGATTCAAATGCCGATAAAAACAAATGGAAAAAGTCAGGGTAGTCATTATTGAAGATGAATTCGTAATAGCTGAGGACATGGAGACACATCTTCGTTTGTCAGGTTATGAAGTATCAGGCAAGTTTGATAAGGCTGAAAAAGCTTTGCCCTTTATTTTGGACAATCAGCCGGACATTTTATTGGTAGACATCAAATTAGCGGGATCAATGAATGGTATTGGTCTTGTAAAAGAGGTGCAGGCAAGTTTGTCCATTCCTATTGTGTATATCACAGCTAATTCTGATCAGGCCACTTATGAAAAAGCTAAAAGTACCAGGCCCCATGCCTTTTTAGTAAAACCCTTTTCTTCAGCCAATTTATTAGCCGCTGTTGACCTGGCCCTGTATCATTTTTCCAATGAAACCACCCCCGATCATATTGAAAGACCAGTTGCTAAAGAGTATGAAGCAGTACCCTTCGAAGTGAATGGCTCCTTGTTCATTCGAACGAATGGTAAATATAAAAAGATACAATGCGAAGACATTCTCTTTATCGAAGCCTCAGGCAGCTATGTTCATGTTCAAACAAAACATGAGCGTTTCACACTTTCACAGAATCTTTCACATTTTCATAAAAAAACACCCTTACCTAACCTTGCGCGTATACATCGATCCTACATTGTAAACATGAACCATGTAGATTCTTTCGAAGATTCCTTTGTTTATATCAGAGACCATAAGCTGCCCATCAGCGAGAACTTTAAAGTTGATTTTTTGAATAAGGTAAGATGTCTATGATCAATTGCATAGCTAAAAAGTTCAGCCTTTTATAAAGTAAGTAACCACCTCCACAAAGATTTTACATCCTTTTACAAAAGCATATTTGTTTAGCCAGGTATAGGTTTACACTTTCAGTTGAGTAAACCCTCTTGTATGAAACTGAAGGCTATAGGCTTTTTACTCTTGCTTGGCAGTGTGGCCATTGTAAATGCCTGTTTAATGAGCAAGCCACTCGAGTCAGAAGTAAAAATAAGTCTGAGCGAGCAAGTTGCGATAAATATTAGCAAAGACCTGGGAGCCTCTTATATAGATGTCTATTCCGAAAACGACTATAAAAAGATTTTTTTTGATGAATTGAAACGCCTGCTGGCTTTGGAAAAAATAGTGGTGGATAATGCTAATCCGCAATTCAGCGTCAATATTACGCAACTCACTTTGCAGGAAAAGTTAAGTGCAGATACTGTAAAAGATGAGCGCTCGCCTGATCATGGTAAGGTTTTCAGAATTACAGAAGGCATAGTAAGCGCTAACGGGACACTAACGAATGTGACAAACCAAAAAGCAGTTAACTGGACTGCGACAAAGGATAAACGTGAGCGCATTACATCTATGCAAAGCCTTGGACAAATGGTTACGGGTGATAATAAAAACCTTACTGAATACAGAAAGAAGGAATTTGACAAAACAGAGTTTTATGCATTAGCCGGACAATGCGGTCAGAAAGCAGCAGCAGTCATTGCCAGTAACATTAAAAGGCAAATGAAATGATGAGGGTAACGCAAAAGTTGATTTTCTGCTAATAAATTCATTTCTATTTATAAATATGATACTCTACCAAAAGCCAAAGACCTCATTTACCTCCAGATTCATGTCAGTTATTTTCAACCCTGTGTTGTTACTGATGACAGGAGGTGTAATTACACTAATCTACTTTGCTATTCATGACGAAACACAAAAGGCTTACGGTTTCTGGATTGGCGCAGTGGTAGTGGGTATGCTGACAGGAATTATGTTTTACAACATGCTAAAAGCAAGTGCGCATGAAATTGTTTTGCTGGAGTTAACGGCAGATGCACTAAAAATACAAGCATTTAATTTTAAGCAGCTGGAGGAAAGTTTTATTCCTATTAAAGATATTGATGTTAGTATAAACAAGCATATCAGGAATAGTAAATCAAGAGACGGTTCCTCAACAACAAGTGTCAGCTATAGCCTCAGCATCTATAGTAAAGATCAGGAAAAACCACGAATAGTCTTGAACCAACCAAGGGCAGTGCTTGGCGATATAATCCAAAAAATTAAAGAGCATGGTGCGATAATATTAAAAAACAATGAGCTCGAATTTTTGGCTATGCACCAAAATCAGGGTAGGCCGCTCATACCTTCAACAATGGTCAGTTTATGGAACAGAATAGTGTTGTTGTTGGTAGTACTGATGATTGGCGCGGTGTTTGCCGATTTTAAATTTAACAACAAGAAAATACTAAGCCACCTGGGTTTTGTTTTCGATGCAGACAAGCAAGACTATACCGTGGCAATCAGATCGCTAAGCAGTGGGGAAATGGATTCTGTTTTCTACCTGTCTGATCAGGGTTTGGAAATGTCAGTCGCCTGGAAATCATTTAAACCTGACTATGGCAGGGCTACTTTATCAGATGGCGCAGACAACATATTGCTGAACATAGAATATCCAACAGCCTGGGATGGTATGATCCCTGACTCTTTAAAAACAATGCGAACCATTCGTTATGAATTTACTCCCAACGATAAACCCGGTGAATGGCATTTGCGAATGTACTTTAATGATGAAGAGATTGTAAATCATAGTTTTACTGTATTGGCAGCACTAGCCGATGAACCCCCTTACAAAAAACTGAATTGTTTCATAGAAGATGGTAAGGTGAACCTTGCCAATTTCTATCAACTGTCAAATGATGAAATAGAGAGTTTGAAGGAGCGTAGGGGAGTATGGTATTGGAGCACGGCACTCATAGAATTTAAGAAGCGCGTTACGATCTGTCAGGCAGCTGAATTTAATTATTTTGAAATGGATAATTGGGAGCAATGGGCAGCATCGCTTTCGGGAAAGCCAGTCAGAAATCCATCGCCCCAAGTACACGAACGCATTAAAGCAGTAATGCCGGTTTATGAAGAGGAATTTTTATTCGTGAATCCTGATTTCGTGGCCTGGTTCTCAGCGAATATGATCCCAGATCCTGATGATAAGCAAGTTAACGGATGGGTTTACCAAAAAATGTACTATGCTGTACAAGATGCGGCACGCAGCCTGGCACTTACTTATTTATATTATCTGACTTTGCCCAACCAGGGGCTTGATGCACAAGTGCAATATGCGGAGACCATGGCACGTAAATACATTAATCAGGACGAAGAGAGGGTAATGGAACGGAATGATTATGCGGATGTATACCAACATGTTAATGAGTGGCACGAAGCTTCGGCCAAGCGTTATATCGAAGACCTTGATAATAGTGCCGGTTATGTTTACAACGGTGCAGATATGGCTTTTTGGTTAAGACGAGGCATTGATGGCTCAGCCAACGAACTTTGGTTAGGCCTGCGCGAGGTGCTGAAGCAGTATGATCGTGAATGGTATGAACAACACATCAACCCATATTGGGCACCTTGATTTTGAATAGGGTATAATTTATTTGTGCATGAAAAAAATTGTATGGATGATTTCGTGTATTGTACTGATGCAGTGCACTACAAAAAAAGAGGAAGTTATGCGCATACCCGATGGGTTGAGCATACGATCTCAGTTTACCTCAGCATTAGATCATATCCAGCAACCCATCAATGATGTGGCCTACATGACTTCCATGATGTCTGAAATCGTTTTGTATGTCAATTTCGAAGGTTTAAAAAAAGGTTTACATCACTACCAATATATTGTACACAATGCTCAAGGTCAGCATGCCTGCCCGCAAGAAGGCGTTTATCAGTTTAATGTGGAGGGTACAGGGTATAATGTATGGACGACAATCCAGACTGCTAAATGTTTAGCAACACCTGGAGACTATAGTGTAAAGGTGTATTTGGATGGTAACTGGGTGTTAACAAAACAAATCAAAGTACTGTCTGAAGAAGAAGCTAATGCCGGACAATATGAGGCGTATTGGAAAAATGATAAGTACATGGAGGTATTTCCAATTGCAAAAACACCGGTAAAAGGAGAATGGTTAGTAAAAACACTCGGCAGCTATGGCTCATCAATTTCAAATCTGTTTGTAGTTACACATAAGCAATTGAATCGTATTTTTTTTATTGAGCGCGTATCGGATGATGATGTTTATTTGAAAGAACTTCATAATTATGGCGCTGATCTGGTGTATACTTTCCCGGGAGGAGCGCGTGACGAACCCTGGAATATCCACTATCGGCTGATGGGGGATGAGCTCTATTTTTATAATAAGGTTATCACTGGTGTTTTTAACCTCAATACAGGCGAAACCAAATCGTCATCGTTGCCATTTACGCCACCAGCAGATAATGCTTTTAGTTCGCCAAGCAATAATCATGTATTAACAAAAAATGCCTTACTCGATGGGAAAACGCTCATCACAAGTGGATTATACTGTAATGACCCCGAAATCAGATGGGCAAGCTGGAACGAAATCGAAGACAAGGTTTTCTATTCTATTGAATGCGGAGAAGGCAATGCCTATGGCTTTTTTATGTTTGATATCAGTAAAAATCAGCCACAAAGACTATTGGAAGAATTTATAGGTGTAAGCTCTCCTGTTTACATCCAGAATAATGGCAGTGAGTTTATTTATTTTATAGAGCAAGTGGAAGGACAACCAAATGCCATAAAAGTGGCTACACAGAAAAGTTACTTCGCTGAACTGGGTTTTGGTACAAATTTTTACTGGGAAGGAGCATTCAGTTTACCGTATACGCAAGAAAATATGAATGGTGCCTATATGTCTGTAAATTTTCTGGCTACGTCTGAAACCTATCTGTCTTACCGATACGCTTCGGACATGAGCGAAAGATCTGGTGAGATAAAACGCATTGGGAGAATTCGTGATGGCGCTTTGGCCGGTAAAGAAATTTACAGGATGATCGATGAGGGCTCCTGGTACGAAGATAAGGGAGGCGATGAGGCTTATCCGATTAAACAGTATAGTTATTTGGTAAGAAATGACAAAGAGCTTATCATTATTAACATACCTGATCAGCAGGAAACTGATTTTCGTATTTGTGATCTGGACGGGAAGCGAAGAAAATCTGACCTTTTTAAAGGCGTAACAAGTATTAAACATTATGCTAACGTATTTATTTCAGGATTGCTTTCTTCATCTCAGATTGAATTACCGGACTCACCTACATCCTTGCGAAGAGTAGGTATCGTGGAGCATATGGGCGATAAAAACGCATACAGAAAATTGATAACACACGCCATAGAAGGTGATATTTATGTAAAGGAGAAAGATGATGGTTCGTTTTGGCGCTTTAATGGGGATGGTACGGCAACGCTATATCAATTTGATTTCAATTTTGTAGTCAATACAAATGAAGGTACTGAATTATCAATGGAAGAATATGTACCCTACACGAATCATAGTTGCTTAGGTTCCCCGCTTGACTATGCACATATTATTACACCTTATCCAAGCCGACTAAAGGAAATCGGGAAGACAACAACGCATGCGCCAGTTTTTGGATTTGCCTCAGCGCAAGATGATGTGCTAGTGCAGGAGTATGAACTATTGAAACAAGCGTATGCCGATTCAGGACAGGAGTTTAAAAGCTTGGAGGAATTTTTAAGACAAGTTCCACTGTTCTTATGGAAAGATCCTTTTGGCAGGTATGTCCGTTTTATTCGAAGAGAATACCTTGCACCTACTAACTGCGAACCGATCCTATACCTTTATCCGGAGTCAGCGACTGAAGTAAAAGTTTCGTTAAGTAATAAAATAAATGTGATAGCCGCTGATCCTGCTTTAGAAACAAACTGGCATATGCGTGCTGAGCATGATGGCACGCTAACGGATTTAAGGAGCTTTAAAAAACATGACTATATTTTCTGGGAGGGAATAGCTGCTTATCTTCCACCCCTTCAAAAAGGCTTTGTATTAGATACAGCACACTTGGATAGTTTCTTCGATGAAAAGTTAAATGAACTTGGCCTTATGGATAAAGAGATTGAAGATTTTAAGGAAGCCTGGTTAAAGGAATTTAAAGAGGGGCCATATTACTTTATCGGATTTTACGACCAGTCAATCATAGATAAGTATGCGCCAATGAATATAAGTCCGGAACCAGAAACAATCATCAGAATATTAATGGATTATCGTCCGTTGGCAGATTATGAAAAAACAGAAGTGCCTGATTTAAAGATCGCACCAAAGCGAAAGGGCTTTACAGTGGTGGAATGGGCAGGGTTAAAGAGAAGATGAGGTTAATGACAAAATAATTGGTATATCCATAAAGAATATAGCCGTACTCGTAAAATATTGTTTGCTTTTGGTTGCGTCAGATTGGCATTTTAACACAGCAGCGTGAGTGATGAACGATATCCTATTTATAAAGAAGGAAAGTAAATACAGGAAAGTGCCTGTACAAAATATACTGTACCTGAATGCAGCAGGTAGTTATTTGAATATTATTACTATAAACGAAGAGTTTTCACTGGCACAGAACCTGAGTCAATTTGTTCGGAAGAATGAAATCCCTTCTCTTGTGCGCATTCACCGCTCTTATTTAGTCAACATCCAGCACATAGATTCATTCGACCAGACTTATGTATATATAGGGACACACCAGATTCCCATAGGCGATTCTTATCGGCAAGAATTCATGGAAGGCATCAGGCATTTGTAATTTGATGTTCAGAACGAAGGTTTTCTACCGCTTCTGCTAAACCCAATGCCAAATTTAAATAAGTAAAATATTTCAATGTCACATTTTTTTCAGTGAGTGACTGATGTGCATTTACCTCAAATAGATTTACACCATAAAAACCAAAGTGCAGTTCGTTTTCAAACAGGGCAAGATGAACTGGTACTTCCAGTTGCTTTTTAAAGGCCAGCAGCATCTGTACGAACGTAGTGTTAATAATTTTTAAAGCTTCTGCTTCATCTTGCGACCTAAGCAAAAAACTATTATCAAATTCTGCATTGCCTGTTTTAATCTGTGTGCCTGTAATGTGGTCTTTGAAACTCTTTATGGCAGTGATATCTAAAAGGCTTTGGATAAGTTTATCAGCTGCGTCAAAACCTGTGTAGGTAGGTTTTAGATAAATAGGTGTAGCAAAATTCCTGTTTAATTTAGTATAGCCATATAATCCAGTAAAAACGGTTTCTGTTGAACTTTTACCACCACTATTGGCACTTCGCGTGGCTTGGATGTCGGCTATTCTGAAATTGAATTTTCCTGCAGTGCCGCTTATCAGATCTTCTGACTTAAACATACTGGGTCTTTCAAATAGACCACTGCGAATAAATTCAGCCTGACTGATACCTTGTGCCCCATCGTACTTCAACTCCTTATCTATGAATGAAATAAGTTTAGGAATAACAGTTGTTTTGTATTCTGTAATGAGTGGATCGAACACGAGATTTCTTTTGATGAAAATGTAAATGGGGGCAATGATAGCGTAGAGAAAAGATAGCGGAATCAGTACTATGAAGTTTTCAATATCTACTTGTGGAAAGAAATTAAGCGTAACAAAGAACACAATTAAAAATAGGAGTAATTGTAATAACCTTTTTCTGTACTTTCTAAAGGAGTATTTGTTGGCTATGGTAACTCTTTTTTCTTCCAGTTTTTCCACGTCACTTTTAATGTGACTTTGGTAATAAGCTTCAAACTCGATTGTGGATTTCATGTTCTGGGGTGTAAAGGTCCTACTAAAGATAAGTCGGCTGTGCTGGATTCTGTAATTTTTTGAAATTTATTTTTACAATCAGCTTAATCGGCTTCAAGTAAAAATAGAGTGTGTTAACAAACAAAAGTAGGGTGTTCACAAAGCTGTGGTTGTTTGATTTTTTACAGAGAATTAGTTTTCATCATAAAACCAAGCAACCATGAAAACCCTCTTCAGAATCTCAATGCCCTTTATTTTACTAATGCCCTTTGCTTTTTTCTCTTGCGAAGAAGATGAACCCATTCGCTTAGTAGCCAATGCAGGCGAGGACTTTAGTGGCACAGTAGCCACTATCATTACACTGGACGGATCGGCCTCTACAGGGCCGCAGAACTTTCAATATGAATGGACGTACCAGGGTGGACCTGTAGCAAATGCAGATGTGAATCAACTACAGATGTCTAATAACTTTTCAGCAAATCCTACCTTTATACCTCCCAAAAATGGCGAATATAATTTTACACTCAGGATAGAACATAATGGATCTTTTAGCGAAGATCAGGTTAAAGTAACCATCAGTGGTGTGCTCAGCTTACCTGCCGTAATTTCATCCAACACTGTGCTCAGTGACATTGAAATAGATCCGACTAAACCGGACTATGAAATAAGTGGTATTGTCACTATTCAATCAGGAGGTGCTCTGTCAGCAAATGCGAGTGCTCAAAGCATAGTTTTAAGCTTTGCAGAAAATGCGGGGCTGATTATTGAAGGTGGAGGTGCTAATCTTGGAAAGATTTCCCTTACCTCTACCAATGGCTGGAAGGGAATCTTGTTGAGTGGTGGCTCGTTAACAACTGAGGTATATACGCAAATTGTTAAAGGCGGTAAGAGTGCTTTTAATGGCCAATCCGAGACAGCAGCCTTAACTATGACAGGGGGGAGTCTGACACTCTATGGCACACAATTTTTAGAGACACAGGGTAGTTATGATCTCATAGTGACAGGAGGAACAATAAATGAGAATTTTGCTGGTAATGTTTTTAGTTCATTAAAGCCAATTAAGGCAGATATAAAGTATGTAACGCGCTTTTATGGAAACACATATCCAACTAATTATGATTACCTGCATTTAACAACCTCAGGAGCTGGTACTGTGGCAACTGCTATTGGCAACAGTGGTTTTCAGTTTTATGCTTATAAATATTTTATTGATGGAGATTTCACGGCAGGTTCTGATGTTTTGATTAATCAGTCAGCAAAAATATTTATGAAACCGGGTGCTGGCTTCTATCAAAGTTTTGGTAGTATAACCAGCAATGGATGCTTAACCTGCAGTCCCTCTACAGGCCCTGTTATCGATGGCTTAAATGGTGAGCCATGGAAAGGCATAGCCATCGGTTTTAACGGTACAGTTAATTTGGCAAACATTGAAATTAGGAATGCAGGTAGCGCTGTTTTTAATACGGGTTCATTTAATTCAGCAGTGAAGGCGTCTATTTATTTTGCATCAAATACCAACTGTACTTTAACCTCATCCATGATAACGAACAGTGGCGGTTATGGAGTTTACTTAGACTCGCAACCCTCTACTTTTATGCGTGTAAGTTCAACAATTTTTACAGGTACAACCCAGGCAGCCATAGGTGTCATGGCTACACATGTACAGAATGCTATTGGGCAATCTCCCAATACATTTACCATGCCTGATGGTGTGCCAGCAGTAGAGGTAAAGTCGACCAATCCAAGTGTTAACCAGGTTTTTGGTGAATGGCGAGCTTTACCCAACGATCATTATTATCTGATTACAGGAAGCCTTGTACAAGGTAACAATACCTGGACACTTTCTCCTGGTGCTAAGCTGCGATTTAAAACAGGTAAATCAGTTATGATACAAGGCGGTTTGTTCAACGCAATAGGCACAGCCGAACTACCCATTGTCTTGGATAGCGAAGCAGGTACTCCAGGCACCTGGCCGGGAATTATATTGGAGTCGACCTATAAAATTGAACATTGTCAGATTAAAAATGGTGGTGAGTCATTGCTTTTCAGAGGTGGTATAAGTCCGGCTACGTCCCTTGCAAATGTTGTATTCAACTATGGAGGTACTTCAAACGCGAACACATTCAAGAATAATACCATCAGTGGGGGTGCGGGTTATGGCGTATTGGTAGAAGCGACCAAACAAAATCCGGATGTGTTGAATGTGGCTAATGCCAACACATTTACTAATAATGTGAGTGGCGATGTGATCATTAAATAGTTCCTTAAGTCCTCCGGGTTTCTTTCTTATCCTCGTTGTAAAAAAGTAATGTCAGATGTTTCTACTTGACTACAGTTGAGGCTGTAGGCAAGTGGAAACATTATAAAGGATTTACTATGAATTTAAATATTCACTTTAATAGCTACTGACTACCCATTTTTTGAAGTATGAACAGACAGGCCTTCAAAACTATTGATCATTCTTAAAGCGGCTGTGGCAATCGCATTATCTGGAAATTCTTCCAGAATATTTTTGTAATAATTTTTTGCTAGCCCAGGCTCGCCTATTTGGCTATAACAGAAAGCGATGTTGCATAAGCTCATTTCTTTGTAAGTCATCTTAGATGAACTCAAAAGCAGAACATATCTGTACTTATCTAGCCATTTTTTTTCCTTGAAGAAGCTAATACTTTTTTCAAAATGCGGTATGGCTTCTTTGAACTGATGTGCTTTACAAAGCTGCATGCCTTTTGTGAAGTCTATTACAACATAAGTGCGCAAGACATAAGAAATGAGAAGATAAGTAAGCCCTCCTAGAAGAATTGGTTGTATTAATTGGAATAGGAAGTAGATGTAAATGATCAGTAACAAAATGAACAATTGTGGAATCAACGCTATCCATGCTATCGATCTGTTAACGGGAATGCCTGCAGCCATTATTGATTTAAAATTTACTTTTAAAATAATTAGCAATATTAAAAAATCACACTGATTTAACTACAAGTCCGTGCCTTTATCTAAAATCCGTCTGACCGCTGTTTGCTTCCGCTTTGTTTAATCAGCGTCTCCGAAAGAGCGCTGATTAGATACGGAGCGGACAAAGGTTTACAAGCTTAACTTGACAGCTCTGGTATAACGATACAATCAGGTTCTCATTTCGTATTGAGAAACAAAAATGAGTTTTAGATTTGCTGAACAGAGATCGAATAGTGAATTGTGTAGTATACCTCCTGTCGTACGAGTACTTTCTGCAGTGTAATTGAAAAAGTGTGATTCTGATTAAGTAGCTTTTTTATACCTGACGAGTACGGCTCCACTTTTTTCAAAAGTCTTTGATCCGATAAACTGAAGCTGTAATTTTTTTTGCGTGTTTTTAAAAATGCTTACCCCTTTTCCAAGCACAACAGGATCAATCAGGAATTCGTATTCATCGATAAGTCCTGCTTCCGTTAATGTTTTCACAACCTCACCACTACCTAAAATTGTTATGTCTTTGCCTTCGCCCGATTTAAGTTTCTGGATTTTCTGAATCACATCACCTTGTAAAATACTGGTGTTTTCCCAGCTTGCTGCCTTTAAGGTATTTGATATTACAATTTTCTGCGCGGTATTCATACCCTTAGCCACAATGGGGTAGAGACTGCGAGCGGTTTCTGTGGGCCAGAAGCTGTGCATCATTTCAAAGGTTTTTCTACCAAACATAAGTATGTTACCCGCGGCTAATTGCTCTTCAGAAAAACGATTGCCCTCTTCACCATGTACATGCCAGCTGATATCTTCATTTTCACTTTTATAGTAACCATTAAGGCTCAAAAAAATAAAGGAACTTATTTTTCTCATAATCTTAAAGTATTAGTGTGAAACATACTAAAGCTAAGCTGGCCTTCGTAACAATGTATGATTCACCACGTGTTAATGGAAAATTATGGAATATTTTAATTTCCTGAAATCTTTCGTGCCAGAATTATCAAATTACCGATTCAATTCCATGGCGTGACAGAACGCTATCGACAAGAACAGGCGCCTTCACACGCTTTCATACTTTCGAATGGCACCGTGCCACCACAGCCACCCCATGTAAATGACTTGCACTTTTTGTCTTTCTGGTCGTAGTAGTATCTGATAAAGGCGGCTTGACAAAGACCTGTATCAGGTTCTAATTGACAAAGTGCTGGTTGGGGGCAATAGGAATCGCACTTACTGAAGAGAAGGAGTAAACCAACAGTGAGGGTTGTTTTAATCAGTATTTTTGTTTTCATATGGCCAGACGGTACTAGTAACAACGTTGGAGGTGAAGTTATAGTATAATCTTTTTCGATTGAAAAATGACGATTGATTATTCAATAACAAATTTTTCGTTAGCGCAATCTAAAACTATCATCTTACCTTCAAAAAGTTTATTGCCAATCATTCCATCCATACCAGAAAATCGCATTAAAGTATTTTGAATAAAAGAGGTGCCTTCTATAAAGGTAACGTCTTTTAGTGGAACTTGAGTAGGGCCAAAATGAATAGCCTTATCAGATTTTTTTGTGTGAACAGTTAATGTTTTGCCCCATGAGTTGGCCTTGGTTAGCACTTCTTCACTTCCAGTACTGGCATACTCTTGATACTTCTCCTGATTTGTAATGAGTGAGTAAGCACTGGTTCCACTATCAAAAAGAAATTCGAAGTCTTTGCCATCTACTTTTCCGGGAAGAATAATTTTCCGTTTAGTAAACTTAAGAGGCTGTAGCAAATTTTTGTTGATACTGGTGGGAAGTTCAGTTGTAAACGAACAAAGGTTGTTTCTGAAGTCCATAATGGAAATGCGCTTTTCAAGCAGATCTGCACCTATGGTTCCGATGATATTCACCGAATCGGTCAGGTTAATAGATTTACCATACTCAAGTACATCAAACGTAGAAGATGAAATGAGTAAATTGCCAAGTGAGTAGGTGAGTGATGCCTGCTGTAAACTATCGCTATATTGAATGGCATCAGGAAGGTTAAGCGCAATTGACTCCAAAGCCCTTGAATAAAAAATCGTGTTAGGAGAGCCACAATCCAATTGCATGTACAACGGAGCCGCTACCCCCTGAATTGTTACGGGCAGGAGCATAGCGGCTATGTCGCTATCTTGGTTGCGTTGCCAGTAGATCGGAACATGCCCACTGGTATTTTCTACTAGCAGATCATTTTTTTTCGGAGTAAATTTTTTATTAAAATAAACGTATCCACCACCTAGTGACAGCACTATCAGGCTTACCGTAATCATCAGAATCCATTTCAAGACTAGCATAGTTTTTTTGCAGCAAAACTGCACAAGGGAAGCTATTTTCTATGCAAAACAAGGATGTCAAGTAAACGCCAATTTTACGTCAACATTATAACAAGCTGTATTTCAGCAGCATGTAAGGTCTGCCGCTACGGCTCAGTTCTACCGCATTGCGTAAAATGATAAAGAGATTAATGAAAACCAGCAGGAAGAGATTCACAAAAATAATAGGTACAGGTGTTTTTAACATGGCTTGCACAGCCGGACTGACGGATAAAAGCACCGAGGTGATGAGTGACCACAGTATTTGTGTGCTTAGCAGGTTACGACATATTTCCCGAGTACTGCCTTCTGGTTGCTGGCGGAGTAGTATGGCAGGTACTATTATATTCCCGAAAGGAATTACCATAAAGGCTAACGAGGCTATGTTGATCAGCTTTACGCGATCAAGGTCAAGAGCTGGTACGTCTTCTTGTTGAAGTTCTTCAAAAAGTGTCTTACTCTCTACTTCCAATGCCTTCGCTATACTTTTTAGAGAATAACCCTTGGGCACCATACCGGATTCAATGCGCTGCACAGTTCTCAGTGACAAGCCGGCCTTTAGCGCAAGTTCTGCCTGGGTTAAGCCCAGGCGATTACGGTGAAATTGAACTTTGTTATTCATGACTAAACACAATTGTTACTATCATTTCTGTTTAGTTACCAATCATAATAAAAGCCCCCCAGTAATAAGGTTCCTTGTATTTAGTCATGAGTTGAAGCTGTGCTTGCTTAAATGCTTTTTGCTTGTCGCGTAGCTTTATCCAATTGGTGTAGAAGTTAGTCATGAGTAATTGGGTGGCGGCATCATCTACCTTCCACAGGCTCATAATCAGGGCATCTGCACCGGCCACTAAAAAAGCACGTTGTAAACCATAAACACCCTCACCGTTCTTAACATCACCCAAACCTGTTTCGCAGGCGCTGAGAATGATTAATTGCGTGCCCTCTAAATTTAAATTCATGGCTTCGTAGGCAGTAAGCACTCCGTTGTCGTTGCTTTCCAGACTAGGCTGACTTACGCCACTAACTGTTTTACTGGCGCCTGCCAACATCAGGCCTGAGCGCAGGAGTGGATTCTCCAACGCATTCTCTGCACTAACGCCATAGGCATTGTCTTTTCCTTCTACATCCTGTAAGAAATAGCCATGCGTTGCAATATGAAGTAATTCTGGTGCTTTGATATTTTTCAGATTTTTCTCGCTGGCATCTTTTTGCATAAACTGTGTAACCTGATAACCGTTTAGCTTCAGCATTTTATTAATACCATCCAATTCTGTTTTGGTTCCTGGCAAGCTTGTTAGTTCAGGTCCGCCATAATCCGGGAAACCAATGAGGAAGGCATTCTTTTTAGGTGTGCTTGCTTTACGACCTTTAATCGCGATGAGGTCTTTAGAATTACCCAGCAAGATCATTTCGTATTTCTTAACCAGGTAATCGCCATCAACTTTTTTAAGCGTGTTCAGATTCAATTGGTTGTAAGCACCATCTAAAGACAAATACAATACTTTCTTACCCGTTAAGGCGGGTTCTATTTTGCTCCAGTATTGTTCGTAAGAAACATTGTCTGGTTGCTTTTGTTGAATGGTGTTGCGATAATATTTGGCATAACGTGTTTCCAGTTGATTGCCGTTGTCGAGTTTAATCAACACTGGTTCTTTTGTTCCCTTGGTTAATACAAGTGCCAGATAAACAGACTGGTCAGTAAAGCTTTGCTCGTAAGTATGAACACGTACAATTTCTACAATGGCCTCCTGATCATTTAACAAAGCACTTAATTGTGCATAGGAAATTTTCTGGTTGCTTATGCCTTCTGAGAAATCCTTGGAGCGTTCAGAAATTCTTTTCTCCAATGTATTGGCGGCACGTTCGGTGGAGTCGAGATTGATTTTTTGTTCCTTCAGTTCTTCCTTTGTGTAAGCGTAGTAGCGTGCCAGTGTTTCTTTCTGATCGAGCCAGTTGAAGTAGTCTGTAATCAGTGCTGCATCTTTGCTGGCAATAATACTTTGTTTGATTTTGTTGGTGGAACTTAATAAAAGTGCTTTGGTAGCAATATGGTAATCATATAAATCTTTGATCACCTCTTTGTTGGTAGCTGCAGATGCATTGGCAAAATTGTAGAAGCGTTGAAAACGCGGTGAAAGCACATCCCAATATTTGGTTTTTTCTGCTTCGCTCATGGGAGGAAAATACTGATTGATAAATTCAAGCGACTGATCCATGACAACTTTATATAATGTATACGCTTTATCAACTTCTCCTTTTTTCCAATAATGTATGGCCAGGTCTTCCTGCGACTGTGCATATAGGGGATGCGTTGTGCCTAACGCTTTTTCTCGTATGCTCAACGCCTTCGTCAGCAGTGGTTCTGCATCGGCATAGCGCTCTTTACTTCTGTAAAAATTACCTAAGTCGTTAAGTGTTTTGGCATATACAGGGCTCTCGTCACCCACATTGCTTTTATAAATGGCCAAGGCCTTTATCAAGGGCTCTTCTACTTTTTCATCTTGCCCCATTACACGGTATAACAATGCTAGATTGTTCAACAGGGCTGCATAGTCCGGGCTGGTCTTGCTGATTTTATTTTGCGTACTGAGGTATAATGTCTCTGCTTCCGCATATTTACCTGTTTGCTGATATAGTAACGCCAGGTTAGATATAAACTTCAAATGATTTTTAGATTTGCTGCCCTGCAATTTTTCAGAGATGCTCAGTACTTCTTTCAGGTCTTTGATAGCATCATCGAAACGACCGATGGTTTGCTTGAGCATGGCGAGGTTATTAAGTGCAATGGCATATTGCATGGCCTCTTTCAGATTGTTTTGCGTAAGAATAGATAATGCCTGTTCTATATCTTTTTCTGCTTCATTGTATTTGCCCAGGTTATAACGTAGTACAGCATAGTTATTATAAGAAGCCGCTACACCTGCGTTGGTTTCGCCAAGTTTGCTTTTGCGTAAATCTAAGGCTTCTGCAGTATACGCCTCAGCTTGTGTGAAGCGCCCCATGGTGGCATAGAGCAAACCCTGGTTAGCAATGGTTTTCGAATACCCAATGTCCTCAGTACCGCTGCCACTCTCAAACAATTCGCGTGCTGAGGTGAAGCGCTTCTCTGCAATCGTATACTTATTTTGCGCGTAGAATATCTCGCCAAACTCTAAATGAGCCCTCGCTTTTTCAAGCTCAGTAAGCTCTTCATTCTGCATAAACTTATTGTAGAGGTTAGCACTGGTAATCAGCTTTGCATTTCTTTCACCTTTTTCCTTCACATCGAATAGCCCTGAGTTGTCTGTGACAATAATGGAATAATCGAAATCTGTAGAGTCAAATTGTGCCCTGGTTTTATCGAGATCGTTAAGGACGAGCGTGGTGGCCTTGTTCAGGTTTTCCTTATTAGCGAGCCCCTTGGCTTTATCAAGCGCTGCTTTCTTTAAGCCTTGCAGCGGACTTTGTGCTACTACACAAACTGGAAATAAGAGGATGAATAGGTATTTCATTGTAAGAAACATATAAATTCCATGGTAAAGTTATGAAACAAAGCACAATCTGTGCCTTTACTTTAAGTACTATCCGCCACAGACACCACAGATTTACACAGATAAGGTCCAGTTATCTGTGGGCATTTGTGAAATCTGTGGCAAAAGAAAGTTTTGTGGGATAACACAGACATTTATAAAGCACAATTACTATTTCTATCTTGCAGCGTGAAATTGTATAAAAACACCACCCAGGCCGTTATTGACTCGCTTACACAGATTTTTGGCGAAAAGAAATATGCCGATAAAGTAATTGAGAAGATTCTGAAGCAAAATTCCAAGTGGGGTGCCCGCGACAGGCGCTTTATAGCTGAAACAACCTACGATATTGTGCGCTGGCATCGTCTGCTGATGGAGGTAACCCCCTGCGGCCCGCATGACTACTGGAAATTGCTGGGCGGCTGGTGTGCCATGAATGAACAGGAATTGCCGGAATGGGTAGAGTTTGAAGGCTTGAGTCGAAAGGCTATTTTGCGCAAGTGGGAAGAAGTAAAAACGGTAAGAAAAATAGCTGAGTCTATTCCTGATTGGATGGACGAACAAGGTGAGAAGGAGTTGGGCAGAATCTGGCATGATGAGCTTAAAGCTTTGAACGAAGAAGCGCGCGTGGTGTTGCGTGTCAATAGTCTCAAAACAAATGTTAAGAAGTTATACAAAGAGTTTTCAGAGGAAGAAGTAGAGGTAACGTTGGATGAGCGTTATCCTGAAGCGCTGATTCTGGCCAAACGACAAAACGTATTCAAGCTGCCACAATTTAAAGAAGGCT
Organism: Chryseotalea sp.; assembly: GCF_057350905.1. Classification (NCBI taxonomy): domain Bacteria; kingdom Pseudomonadati; phylum Bacteroidota; class Cytophagia; order Cytophagales; family Chryseotaleaceae; genus Chryseotalea; species Chryseotalea sp. The sequence goes on from NZ_JBMRCF010000012.1 coordinate 119,324, forward strand.
TGTTTGAAGTACAGGATGCTGGATCGCAGGCCATCGCACCTTTTCTGCAGGTTGAACCAGGCATGCGCGTGATCGATGCCTGTGCCGGAGCAGGAGGGAAGACTTTACATCTGGCTGCACTGATGCAAAACAAAGGCCGTATTATTTCTATGGATACAGAAGAGTGGAAGTTGACAGAGCTGAAATTGCGTGCCAGACGTGCCGGTGTTGGTAATGTAGAAACCAGGGTGATTGAGTCTACCAAAACGATCAAGCGCATGGAAAAAATGGGCGATCGTGTGTTGTTGGATGTACCGTGTTCAGGACTTGGGGTGCTGCGAAGAAACCCCGATGCAAAATGGAAATTGTCACCTGAGTTTATTGAGAAAGTTATTGACCTGCAACAAAATATTTTGCATGACTATAGTATGATGGTGAAACCCGGTGGCAAGCTCGTATATTCTACTTGTAGTTTAATGCCAACCGAAAATGAAAAGCAGGTAGCAAAGTTTTTAGCAAACAATCCTGATTTTACCTTAGAAGAAGAAAAACACATCTGGCCGAGTGAAGGCTTTGATGGTTTTTATATGGCGAGGGTGGTGAGGAAAGCGTAAGGGTAGTGTTGATAGTCGATGGTTGATAGTCGATAGTCAATGGACGATGGACAATGAACCATTGATCTATTATGTTCTCTTAAGTTGCCTCTGTTAAATATTATCAATCGGTGAGATAGGATCACTATTCCTGTAACCTTATACACTTTTTGAAGTATTCCTGCAGTAATCGGGTGCACGGTAGAACTAAATACTTCTCTTGTGCATCTAGGCATCATTAAAACCTACGTCATGCTAAAAAACTATCTCACACTCGCCATTCGCAACCTTTTAAAGCGGAAACTCTATTCCTTTATCAATATTTTCGGACTTGCCTTAGGAGTGGCCGTCTGTTTGGTTATTCTTCAATATGTTGATTTTGAATTGAGTTATGATAGTTATCACACCAAGGCAGATCGCATTTACAGAACAACAAGTTCCTATTATCAAGCGGGTGAATTCAGAGGGACAGGTATAGTGTCCGGTTACGCACAAGGACCGGCCATGCTGGCGGACATACCAGAAGTGAAGTCTTATGTGCGCACACATCCAATGTACGGAGGTGCTGTGGTAAGTTATAAAAGAGAAACAGGCGATCCTTCCACTTTTTTTGAAGAGAACATGCAGTTTGTTGACTCCACTTTTCTGGATGTCTTTACTTATAGAGCCATACAGGGTGATTTAAATACTGCCCTTGACAACCCCAAATCAATAGTACTTACAAAAAAGATGGTTGAAAAGTATTTCCTGCGGGAGGAAGATCCCCTTGGAAAGATTGTACAGATATCTGGCGGTTGGGCAGATGGTGAATATGAAGTGACAGCCGTAATTGAAAACGTGCCACAGAATTCACATTTTCCATTTGATATACTATTACCCACCCATAATTTATTAGAGGGCGGTCAGTATCAGCAAGATGATGGCTGGGGCTGGAACAATTTTATTACGTATGTAGAGTTGCATGAAAATGCAGATGTGAAAAAAGCAGAAGAAAAACTTCCTGCGTTTGTAGACAAGTACCAGGGCAAAGATCTGGCTCAATCGAACAGCAAAAATGTGATTGAATTACAACCCATCCGCGAGATCCACTTAAGTCCCGGACTCCGACATGAATCCAATGCTACCATCAGCATGAACACCATTTATTTCTTTATCATCATTTCCATTTTTATTCTTGCCATTGCCTGGGTTAATTATATCAATCTTTCTACAGCGCGTGCATTGGAAAGAGCGCGTGAAGTGGGTATTAAGAAATCCATTGGAGCGCACCGCACACAATTGATGATGCAATTTATTTTTGAATCGGTATTGGTTAATTTCTTGGGTGTAGTGCTGGCAGTACTAATCGCTTTGGGCTTGCTCCCTACCATGGGTGAAATTGTAGGTAAAGATTTCTATTTCAATTTTAGTGATCCACGTTTCTGGATGATCCTCACCGGATTATTTTTGGTGGGCTCTTTTATCTCAGGCGCTTATCCGGCCTTTGTTTTATCCTCGTTCAACATTACAGAAGTAATTAAAGGGAAAGTTGAAAAAGTGGGTGGAGGATTTTCATTGCGCAAGGTGTTGGTGGTGTTTCAGTTTGCTTCTTCATTGATTTTGATCGCTGGCACCTTTGCTATTTACAGACAGGTAATGTTTATGCGCAGTCAGGACAAGGGACTGACCATGGAGCAAATGTTGGTAGTAAATGGTCCGAGTGTACTCGAGCGACAAGGCGCCAGACAACGACTCATTTCTTTGAAAAATGAATTGAAAGAAATTCCAGGCGTAAAAAATGTGGCAACATCGGGTGCTATACCGGGGGGTGGTTATAACTGGGGCACAGGCATGCGCAAAGATGGAGCAGCTGTTGAAGAAAGTAAAAATGGAAGTGTGGTGTGGGTAGACCCTGATTTTGTGCCGACTTATGGTATTACGGTGTTAGCAGGTCGGTCATTCAACCCTGCTATTGTTTCCGATATGGAATCAGTGTTGGTGAATGAAGCGGCTTTAACGGCTTTTGGATTAGGTACACCAGAACAAGCATTGGAGGAACGCATTATTTTGGGTGGTGATACCGTGGCCATTGTGGGTGTACTTAAAAATTATCATTGGAACTCGCTGAAGACAGAGCACTCGCCCTGGTTGTTGAAGGCGGATAGTATTTCACGCAGAAGTTTTTCCTTGCATTTGAGCAGCGATAACATGCCAGAAACCATCCGTCAAGTAGAAGCTAAATACAAAGAAGCTTTCCCGGGCAATCCATTCGATTATTATTTTCTTGACGACTTCTTTAACAAACAATATAAAGACGACCAGCAGTTTGCCAGCATCTTCAGTTTGTTTGCCATACTGGCCATACTCATCGCCTGTTTGGGTTTATGGGGTCTGGCTTCATTTACCACTACACAAAAGTTGAAAGAGATAGGCATACGCAAAGTATTAGGTGCTTCGGTGAGCAGTATCATGTCGCTTTTATCGTGGCAGTTTTTTAAACTGGTGTTAATTGCCAGTGCGCTGGCCATACCCCTTACCTGGTACGGTATTGATACGTGGTTAGACAACTTTGCCTTTCGCATAGGCATACAGTGGGATATGTTTGTGGTGCCGATTGTAGTGCTGAGTGTATTGGCTATAGGCACTGTTAGCTTACAAATATACCGGGGTGCGAACATTAACCCGGCTAAGACCTTGCGCTCGGAGTAAGAGTAAGTATAACTTGTTAAACAGGATAAAAGTACCCCGCGCGGGGTGCTTTTATTTTTATATGCGTTTCACTATTTCTCGTCTGGGTGAACAAAAAATATATCAAGGAGAACAAGCTGATTTTGAGGTTTTCGGGGTATTTTAGTGGTGTTTTTATAAGTGAAATATATACACGGACGTTGTATGCAATAATTATGACAGGGCAACCAAGAAATAACATCACGACTGAGAGAGCGACCGACCTGTTAACGAAGGGACGACCTTTAACTGATTGTTGTATCGATGGGCAAGTTGAAATTGAAACTAATCAAACTTGGGACAAGGAAGTTGTAATTCAGAACTGCATTTTAGAATATTTTTCGGGTAGTGGGACACGGTTTCAAAAACCTGTAAGATTTATAAACTCGCATTTTAAAAAATGTCAATTTGTCTTCACATATTTTCCTGGAGGACTAATTATTGACAACTGCACATTCGACAACTATTTAGATTTTCAAGCAGGGGGGCATAATGCAGATGGAAATGAAGTCAGAATAACAAACAATGACTTCAATGACTTCGTTAACTTTTTTGACTGTTGGTATCAGGACAAAGTCACTATCTCTGATAACAAATTCCGAAAGGGGACAAATTTGTTGGGAAAACCAAACAAGATTCCTGTAACGTTTGGCATTGAACCTACAATAAATGGCAACATTGGACAGATTGATTTGGATCACGAAGGAGAAAGCGAATAATAAAAACAAACCTCGATATATAGAGAGGATGAGGATAAAAACATTAGTTCTGATAATTGCTATTTTATTGACAAATTATTCGTTCGGACAAGTCAATAAATCTCTTGGATCACTCCCACCATTTACGAAATGGTATCAAAACCCATTAGGAATAAGTCCAATTTCACTGCACACTGGTAATGGAATCTACTTGCCTGCTATAGCTGCAACAGCAATTATAATTTTCACAACGAGGGACACGACACTAAGAAATCGAATCACTTTTTATGACGACATTGGTGTTTCTTATGGATATTACGCAAGTATGACGACTGTCTACCAAAATAACATTGGCCTTTTGTTTAAAATTAGGAAGTATATGTCTTTGGGAGCCGAATTTTCTACAGTCCATGTTATAGACGACAAGAACAATACTTGGGGAGTTGGACTTCGACCTTTTGTGAGATTTTACGCAATTCAGAGAGCCAGTTTTAAACTATTTTTTCAAAGTGGCGCAGGTCTCATTTTATTTGCTGACAATTATCCTAAACCATCAGGCTTCTTTGGTGACAACCGAGAAGGAACACAACTAAATGGCAGTCCTAAATATGGTATAGGGACTGAGTTTAAAATCAACAGCCAATTAGCAGGACAAGTTGGACTTTGGCATATCCATTTCTCAAATGGTGACCATCCAAGTTATGAAAGAAACCCTGGACACGACAGTAATGGATTTTCGATAGGACTAATTTATCGACCAACTAAAGATATGGAGTGATTTTATCTGCGGTCGGTGTTATCACCGATCACCTACTTAAGTGACAAGTTTTGCAATAACCTGATAAAATACACACTGTAAAAGTGAATGCGGTTCGGTGAAAACACCGACCGAGTGTGAAACTACAAGATAGGGTTTGCCATCATTTGAGAGATGGAGTTTGAGCGCTACGAGAATTCAGAATTTTACATCGTCTAATTGTAGGAGTATAGACAGCTACCACCAACAGCAGTTTCTTAAATAATTTCTAAAACTACTTATTGACGGATTTAACTGTTTCGGCCCCTTAATAACATTGTTTTACTGTGCGATCGCTTGATTGTATTTAATGATCTCACCACCAGTAATACCAGAGAATGGCGGGTTAATTTTTTACAGGCTAGGTGTATCACTCATTTTTTTGCTTCTATTTCATTGATGATAGCAAAAAAGCCCTTAAGCTGTGGCGGTTTTATGTTGAGAAGCGAAAGCTGCTTTGTCTCACCATTCATTTTTATTTGAATTTTAGTGGTTCCTCCATCAAGTATATGTTCGTTTGCATATTCTTCCTTCATCTTCATGATCTTTTGGTCTACAATCTCCTGGTAAAGCCTGAGAACGTCTGCATGATTGACAGCGATAGTGAAGTTCTCAACTTCTGAGTATTGTACCAGTTCGAACAAAATCATTTCGGAGGAATCGCCCTTTCGCCTGAGCTCTTTGGAGTAGCCAAAGTCTCCCGGTCCTGCAGGGATAAGTCTTATTTGCAAATTAAAATCAGGTGGAACTTGTCCCTGTTTGGTCATGCAGGTAAGCTGGAGAAACGTAAGTAAAAAGAATAAAACTATAGTGCTTATTTGATTATTTACCCACAACATGGATACGACTATTAAATATTTCCTTCAAAAACTAATGCTCCATTGCCAGATAATTATTAATGGATTTCAATTTATTTCGTTGATTCTCATCTCCAATGATTAAATGTAGGAAATAACATTTGTTTCCCCAACAGGCGCAAGCGTTACGCTTGTGCCATCACATATAGTTATAATTCATTAGGAAGCTCATAATTCAATATAAATGTCCAAGGAAATGCAGTTGAATTAAATTGTATTGTTTAAATAGCAGCACAAACGAGACGTTTACGCCTTTCGAGTATAAGTATCAAATACGCATGAGTAATTTAAATTTCGTTTGCCCATCAGCGCCTGAAGATAAGAGAAAGTATATTGCTGATCTTGGCAAAATTCTGTTAACAGATTATGGAAAAAAGAAGTATTACAAGCCAGAGGAAGTAAAGAAGGCACACAAGAAGAGTCAATGGAGTCATTATGACTTTAGTTGTTGGGGCATGAGTACCTACTCATCGCATACTGACTTCGATAATTACCATGAAGAGGCTGGCGAGCTTTGTGATTATACCACAATGAAAGCTGAAATGTTAGAAGGTATTTCGCTAACAGATTCAATTCATTTGACAGACTTACCTGACATTGACCTGGATGCCTCCTGGCTGGATATTGGTGAATTAACAGACAGTATTCTGGAGGGCGTGGGGGAGTTCTTCTCTGCAATTTTAAGTAATATCGATTAGTAATAAGGGATAAACCAGTAAAGAGGTTATATGACTAGTGTTGTGTTGGTAATCCCCTACAGGTGGGAGTGTCTCACTTGTGTCATTTACCTGTGGTCAGTGTTATCACCGACCGCCTACTTAACAAGTTTTGCAATGATCTGATAAAACACACACTGTAAAGGTGAATGCGGTCGGTGAAAACACCGACCGCAGGTGAATAATTTGATTATCAATTAAAATTTGCCATTAAAGATACATCTCCTTCAATTATATTTATGATTTAAATTGATAGCTAATCAATGAACTATCAAACATTTCAACCTCATCCAGACTTACAAGCGCTAGTCAAGTGTCATTGGACATTAGAGGTACCAGCAGAAATTGAGGCGCCAAAGCAAAGAATAATTTCTGATGGTTGCATTGAAATGGCTTTTGTACTGGGCGATGACATCAAACGCTACACATCAGAGACTGATTTTATTCTACAGCCACGCGCTATGGTGATCGGACAAATCATTGAGCCTTTTTTTATTCAACCCACAGGTTATGTCAACACCTTTGCCATTCGCTTTTACCCTTATGGTTTTGCTAATTTCGTAGATACGCCTATCAATGCCTTGTCTGATAAGGAAACAGCACTTGCAGAACTATTTGGCGAGCCAATAGCTATGGCACTGGAACAAAAAATAGTGGAAGCCCACGATACAAAAGAACGAATAGCGATTGTAGAGGATTTTTTATTAAGTGCACTCAATAGTAAAATCACGATTGATAAAATTGTGAAAACAACTATTGATGCCCTTGTTTCCACAAGGGGGAACAAATCGATCAACAGCATACTCAACAGCGATTCATCCAAAAGACGACAGCTGGAGCGCAAGTTTGCTAAACAAATAGGGCTAAGTCCCAAACAATTGGGTAAAGTAATCAGGTTACAGGCGGCCCTGAAAATGTTGTTAGGCGAAAAGTCAGCGAAACTTTCCAGTATTGCTTACGAGAGTGAGTATTATGACCAGGCGCACTTCATCAGAGATTTTAAGGAATTTACAGGAACCAACCCGACAGCATTTTTAGAGGATAAAAATATGCTGCTTTCTTCCCTGATTTATAAAAAAGACTAAGCTTGTCGCATTTGTACAATTAAAGCATTTTACCTTACAGTAAATTGCCTGCATAATTTAAATTAGAAGCTAATGAAAAAATTGATTATCAGCATGGTCGTGTTTTTTGGATTGAGCTTTATGGCTTGCACAAATCAGACACCATCGAACGAACAAAAAGCAAGTGTAACAGAGCTAGCTAAAACAGATAGTCCTATGAATAATTTAGTGTCGATTGTGGAGATTCCAGTAACGGATTTAGGAAGAGCCACCAAATTTTATCAAAGCATTTTAAACGTCAGCATTGAAGCAGTGGAAATGGGTGATACACAGATGGGTGTTATACCCAATGATGTAGGAACGGTTAATGTGGTGTTAGTAAAAGGAGGTGATTATAAGCCTACCACAGAAGGCGCTGTTCTTTACCTAAATGCAGGTAAAGATTTGCAGGTGATGCTGGAGAAAGTTGAAAAGAGTGGTGGACAGGTAATAGTGCCTAAAACTGAAATCAGTCCTGAGATGGGTTTCTTCGCACTCTTCATCGATACAGAAGGCAATAAACTCGGCTTGCACTCAACTAATTAGAAAAGCCCTAAACCAGGTCGTACTACTTATGGATGTTTAAATTTTGATCTGGTTTGTTGTGGAATGAATCTTTAGATTTCATTGTGAAAAGATGTGTCAAGAAGAGCAAGTGTATTTTTTTGGGCAAATCTGTTTTACTGCCAGTAAATTACAAAAACAAGATCTTTAACTACTAATTATATCTACCAAATCACACTGTTTTGTAACTTGCTGCTACCGGATGTGGGTTAACAACAAGTAGGATGACAAATAAGAAAAAAGTATTAGCCATCGTTGGTAGTGCCAGTGCAGATTCAGCAAATCACAAACTTATTGAGCATATCAAGATAGTAAGTCATGCGTATTTTGACCTAATCATTTTTAACGATCTGAAAAGTCTGCCACATTTTGATCCAAAACTTTCTACGGATAATCCACCCTTAGCGATTATCGATTTCAGAAAAGCCATTGAGCAAGCAGATGGAATAATAATTTGTACGCCAGAATATATTTTTAGTATTCCGAGTGGATTGAAGAATGCCATTGAATGGTGTATAGCAACTACTGTTTTTATGGACAAACCAACAGGGCTGATTACTGCATCAGCACATGGGCAAAAAGGGCACGAAGCATTACAGCTGATCATGCAAACAGCCATGGCTAATTTTACCCATGAGACTACTTTACTGATTCAGGGTATCAGTGGGAAATTTGATAAGCAAGGGGATTTGACAGATACAGAAACCTTACAACAAGTACATGGTTTTATTGAAGCCTATAACAGGCTGGTGAATGGTAATTCTTAACATGATCTTGAATCGAAAAACGGAAGAATTTGGCTGCCAGACTTCAATAATCAATTAACTATTTTGTAATCTTGAGCTTGCAACAGGTAACAAAACTGATGCTATTCATAACGAATTAAGTTAACGAACATGGCTAGAAAAAATACGATGAAGATTATACTAAACAAGGCCATGAAGCCACTGGCCGCCATCCTGTTTTACTTCTTTTTTAGTGTAAACGCTTTTGGACAAGACAACACCAGTAAACTTGAAATATCCCGTTTAGCGGAAAACTTTTATGTATACACTACTTACAGTTATTATCAGGGAAGTCGGATATCGGCTAATGGACTTTATTTTTTAACCGATAGGGGGGTGGTTATGATCGACTCCCCCTGGGATACCACCCAGTTTCAGCCCTTGCTGGACAGCATAAAAGTAAAGCATAATAAAACGGTGGTCATGTGTATTGCTTCTCACTTTCATGAAGACAGAACAGGAGGGCTTGAATTTTATAGAAGTAAAGGGATAAAAACCTATACCACCAGACGGACAGACGAGCTCAGTATAAAAAGAGGAATGAAAAGAGCCGAATTCTTAATTGAGAAGGATACGGTGTTTACGGTCGGCCAATATTCCTTTCAGGTATTTTACCCAGGGCATGGTCATACACCCGATAACATTGTGCTTTGGTTTGAGAAAGAAAAGATCCTGTACGGTGGTTGCTTAATCAAAAGCATGGAGGACAATACCCTCGGTAATTTAGCGGATGCAAGTATTAAAGACTATGCCACTACACTGAAAAACGTGCAGCGAAAATGTAAAAACCCCCAATACATCATTCCCGGCCATAATAGCTGGTCGAATGCAGAAGCCCTGAGCCATAGCTTACGTATGGCCGAAGCACTTAGGTTGAAGACCTATCCGAAGTAAACGAAGATTATTGACGGCCTGATATTCTACTGATGCCCGCTTAAAAATGTGATAAATGATTGGATAAGGATTGATATTTAACAACTTTCCTTTCAGAACTTTATAAAAGCTCCCGATATTAGAGGCTATATACCACAGCCGGGGCTCCAGATATTGGAAATATATTCAATAGTTGAATATAGTCGGACGTAGTAAGACATGTTTCAAATACAGATGAGAACTATAACTGGGGTAATAATACTACTGACTACATTGGTCATCATTAGTTGCAGCGGACAAATCAACATTAACGACTACATAGTCTCATCCCGACCGATTCAATTAAAAATTTACGACAGGACTGACTCAATATCAAGTTTCTATACACCAAGGTTGACAATCGCAAAGGAGGATCAAAAATTTAGAGATTTGATTCTTTGGGGAGGTAAGAATCTGGATAAATGGAAATCGTCTCCAGTAAGTTATGCAATGGCTGACCTTTATGTGACTCAGGACGACTTTCATCTGCGTTATTGGAAATCGGGTTTTGTCGTTGTTGAATTCAAAGACAAAGAAGGGAGACAAAGACAAATGACAAGGAAAACAAGGGACGGAGAATTTGACTCCTTATTTAAGTGAGGAGAAGAAACAGGCCTTACAACAATGTGCCTGTGCAGTTTAAATTTTATTAATTATTTTTAAAGGAAAACTTAAACTGCACATACACGAACGTTGTGGCCAATTGTACCAGCTCGTGAACAATGACTTATAAGCGGACAATTTGATCAAGGGTCATTTAATCGTAAAAGCAAATTTGAATGTTGATTAGAATAAGCTATGGAATTTGATCGTATACTTCATAATGTTGCCAAGCATGTTCAACTTGATAAAACCGAAGCTGATTTCTTTAAATCATTACTGCAAAAAAAGTCTATAAATAAAAAGGACTATTTGCTAAAGCAAGGTGAAATTTGCAAAACAGAGAATTTTATTATCAAAGGTTGCTTGAGAACTTACACAATAGATGGTAATGGCTTTGAACATATCGTCATGTTTGGTATTGAAGACTGGTGGGTCGGTGACCTTTATAGTTTTCTAACTGAAACACCTGCACAATTTTTCATTGACGCAATAGAAGAAACAGAAGTCATACAAATTACAAAGCATAACCTAGATATTTTGTATGAAAGAGTACCGAAATTTGAAAGATTCTTCAGGCTAATTATTCAAAATGCATTTATTGCCCAACAGAATCGAATCAACCAAAATCTCTCGTATACAGCAGAGGAGCGTTATCTTGAATTTGTTAAGAAATATCCGCTCTTTGAACAGCGAATTCCTCAAAAACAACTTGCTGCCTATCTGGGGATTACGCCCGTTTTTTTAAGTATGATTAGGCGAAAGCTTAGTCAAAAGTGATTTATTAAAGTAGTTTAATTTTTTCCATTCCGCCATCCTGCTTCTTTGTGCTGTAAAATCAAAACAAGCACATGGAAACAATCAAAAAAAAATTGGAAGAATTAAATCAGTTGGTATTAGAGGGCAAAGCTTTACAAGCCTTTGAACAGTTTTACCATCAAGATGTGGTAATGCAGGAAAATGACCAAGTCCCGACAATTGGAAAGCAAGCTAACCGAATAAGAGAACAATCTTTCTTTAGTAATATCACAGAATTCAGAAGCGCTAATGTCTTGGCAATTGCAGAAAGCAATAATGTAAGTTTTGTCATTTGGAAGTATGACTACACGCATCGAGAGTGGGGAGTTCGCAACTACACTCAAGTGTCAGTTCAGCATTGGCAAGAGGGTTTAATTGTAAAGGAACAATTTTTTTACGGCAACTAATTTAGCTTAATATGAAATCTATTTTATTTAAGACGAATAACGACTGGGTTGGTTTTGTAAATCGACTTACTATCGGAATCATACTTTTTCCCCACGGTGCTCAAAAAATGTTTGGGCTATTTGGCGGATATGGTTTTTCAGGCACAATGAATTTCTTTACTTCTACAATGCATTTGCCTTGGTTGATTGCTTTTTTAGTAATTATTATTGAATTTTTTGGTTCTATTTCATTAATCATGGGATTTTCAAGTAGAATATGGAGCGCACTGTCAATAATTTTAATGGTAGGTATTATCTTCAGTTCACACATTGACAATGGCTTTTTTATGAATTGGTTTGGTAACCAAAAAGGGGAAGGTTATGAGTATCATTTGCTAGTGATAGGACTTTGTATTACAACTTTAATTAATGGAAGTGGTAAATTCTCTATTGACGGACTAATGAAAAAATAAACAACGACAAATGCCTTTTAGTTGATAAGTCGGGGCTGATACTTAAATTATAAGTAAGCCCCCTTATTTTTTACAGTCGACAGTGACAAAGTGGGTAAAATGAGAGAAAGACTTATGCACTTGTGCAGCAATCCGAGGGCTTCAGAAAAAAATGTTGCCCAACATCAGGCTTAGCCGTGCTCTGGAAATTGGTACATCCTTAGGTTTGTACTGGTTTTCAGATTGCTTACCTTAGTGATTAAACAGATGGAGCCGTATGAAGAGATGCATTCCGGATATATCGGCTTACGCTTTGTGAGAACCTGAGGGAACAACTCCTTGAGATGACTCGACTGGCAAGTATTAAACCTTTACGAGATGAGCAGACTTTTTTGTGGCATACTACTTTTCCTGGTCCTACTTTCTTGTAAACAAAGTACTACGGGTGACATTTTAATTGAAAATGTAAATGTTGTAGATGTAGAGGCAGGTATTATTATTGCCAATCAGGATGTAGTAATTACTGGCAATAAATTAACAAACATCTTTGATCATGGCAGTGAGAATGTTATATCAAAGATTTTGATTAATGGTGCCAATCAATTTCTTGTTCCTGGCTTCTGGGATATGCACGCGCATATGATGAGAGATAAATGGTATGCATCACAAATGCCGCTATTAAGAGCAAATGGCATTACAGGATTTCGGGAAATGTGGGGCGACCGTAATACAGCGAATTTTGTGAGGTCCCAAATTGAAAATGACAGCTTGCCTTATTTTCGTTTTGTTGCCGCTGGACATATACTCGATGGTAAACAACCTTTTTGGCCTGGCGCCATTGCAGTGGAAAGTGAAAACAGGGCCATACAAATTGTAGATTCATTAGTAAATGGTAAAACAGATTTTATTAAGGTCTATAGTTTTTTGACGCCTGACGTGTTTTACGCCATCGCTAAACGATGCGAAGAAAAGAGAATCACATTTGCAGGACATGTACCTCATACCGTTTGGCTAACCGATGCCTCTAAAGCTGGCATGGCTTCCATGGAACATTTATATGGGTTTTTAATGGAGGCTTGCTCAAAGAGTGATTCAGCCATGGCATTGATGCAACGATCTGTAAAGGCTTTCGAAGAAGGAAACAAGAAAGAGCGGAAAAGCGCTTCACTTCTTTTTCATTCTCTTGTTTTAAATCATTTCTCCAATGAGAAAATGAGAACTATCGCGAAAACGTTAAAAAAGAATAATACATATGTTGTACCAACACTTGTAACATTGCGGGGCGAGTATTTTACAAATGATACATCATTCACAAATGATAGTAGATTAGACTACATGTCTGCGGAAACACTGACCTACTGGAAAGAGACAACTGAATATGATATAAACAATAATACAGCGATTGACTGGGAGAATAAAAGAAGGCGTTGGCAGATAGAACAAGAAATAATGAGAATCCTGATTTCAGAAAAAGTTCCTATCATGGCAGGTACTGATGCAGATAATCCCTACGCATTCCCTGGCTTCAGTTTACATGATGAAATGGCTTTATATGTTGAGTGTGGAATGACACCTGTTGAAGCATTACGTTCAGCAACGCTTATTCCGGCAAAATTTCTTAAAATGTCCGATTCGATTGGTACAATCCAAATAGGAAAACTAGCAGATTTGGTTCTATTAGAAGCAAATCCCCTGGAGGATATAAAAAATACAACTAAGGTAACTACAGTGATTGCTAATGGAAAACTATACGACAGAAGTTATATTGATTCTATTTTAAAAAAATAATCATTAGAGCTATCATTACTTATCTTTTAAATCCTTCAAAAGTAATTCTTACAACTACCTATTAAAGAATTAAACTATTTCGGCTTTTTAGTAGTATCAATCAAGCTCTTTCTTTAATTGAGTTGCGCAAAAACCAGAGCAGTCTGTATAGGATAGACACAGTAAAGCCTTGTGCGGATGAATGACCAGTCACACAGCCCTGATCTTCTCAGCGTCAGTAGTAATTAAGAAAAATAGAGTGGCAAAGTGCTGTACTCCTGACGCGCGCGGCATACGTGTTTATCCTCCCTGGGTTGTTGTTACCAGTAAGCAGGCTGCCAACACACAAAGCTGGCAAACAAAGTATTTTATTGGTATAGAACCTAAGAATGAATTTGATCAAAATATAGTAATTTCATATTTCGGAGAGAATCATTGAAAATTGTAAATGTTGAAATATGCTACTAGTAAAATGATGAATAATATAGAAGATCAGGCTTTTGATAAAATCAATTTTCAAACTGAACTCTTTGAGAAAGGTGAGTATGAAAAGTGTATTTTCAATCAATGTGATTTTTCTAAGGCCGATTTGTCTACTTGCCGATTTACGGATTGTGTCTTTACTGCTTGTAATTTGAGCCTTGTTAAATTGAATAAAACAGCTATTCAGGATGTGTCCTTTAAAGAATGCAAGCTACTAGGCTTGCATTTCGAAAATTGTAATGAGTTTGGACTTTCTTTTTCTTTTGAAAATTGTCAGCTTAATCACACTTCTTTTAATAAGCTTAAAATTAAAAGGACAATTTTTAAAGAATGCAAGATTCAGGAATGTGATTTTACTGAGAGTGATTTGACAGGGGCTATTTTTGAAAATTGTGACCTCACTAAAACGTTATTTGAAAACACAATACTGGAAAAAGTTGATTTCACATCGGCCTATCAGTATTCGATTGATCCGACCAATAACCGTATCAAAAAAGCAAAATTCTCTCTTTCAGGTTTGCCGGGTCTCTTGAACCAATACGATATCATCATTGAGAATAATCTTTAAAAGTTTATTAACTAGGCTGGCATAATAATATTGCTCCTTCGGAAGCAATGCGAGAATTGAATGAATTTTAATTCGATGTATTGGCCCAAACTAGATACTTGCCACATTGAGTGCTAGAATACCAGGGGTAATTGAAGTGGGCTACTGCAAAACTGCATCGTCCCTTCGGAGACGATGCGAGGCGTAGTCAGGTTAGCTTGTAAACCCTTGTCCGCTCCTTGTCTCCCGAAGGGGACGAGGAGCTTAAAATATTGTACTATGCTTACTTAACAATCTGTATTCTTGAGAATCTAGTAATGGGTGAATTGAAGATTCCAGGATGAAACTGCATCCTCCCTTCGGAGACGATGCGAGGCGTAGTCGGGTTAGCTTGTAAACCCTTGTTCGCTCCTTGTCTCCCAAAGGGGACGAGGAGCTTAAAATATTGTACTATGTTTCCTTAACAATCTGTATTCTTGAGAATCTAGTAATGGGTGAATTGAAGATTCCAGTATGAAACTGCATCGCTCCTTCGGAGACGATGCAAGGCGTAGTCAGGTTAGCCTGTAAACCCTTGTCCGCTCCTTGTCTCCCAAAGGGGACGAGGAGCTTAAAATATTGTACTATGTTTCCTTAACAATCTGTATTCTTGAGAATCTAGTAATGGGTGAATTGAAGATTCCAGTATGAAACTGCATCGTCCCTTCGGAGACGATGCGAGGCGTAAGGGCTCATTCATTTAACCCAAACCTCATCTGTAAAAATATAGGCATCACCAGAAAACGAATAACCTTGATGCCAGGCTGGTAGCTTACCATAGTTGTGTGCAATAATTTTTACATAACGACCTTTTGCTTTCGATACCATGGCACTAAAATCCTTTGTTTGCTCTTTGTAGTCGTCAGCAGCAATGGTATTTTTCACTTCAGCTATTTTCTTGAAATTTTTTCCATCAGCAGAAATAAAGAACTCAACCAGGGTCGGCATTAAAATCCAGGCACGGGTGTCTTGCAGAAAGCCTGCACCCACTTCGTTTATTTTTTGTGATTTGCCCAAGTCAACAATGGCTTCAAAATTTTGCTTCTGATAGCCCTGCCATTCGCCTTTGCGCCAGTTTACATCACCACGGATACCATCAATAATGCCCTCATCGCCACCGGCTGAGTACTGTGCACTATAAGTGGATTTGATTTCGACTTTTCTATTCGGAGGCATTTTATAGAAGTCAGCCTTAACAATACCACTGATTACATTTGATTCATTAACAGCGATAGCCCTTAATGAAGTTGTCTTGGTTAGTTCCACGGCTTTTTGGTAACGCATAGACTGAAGGTTGGGCTGCGAACCGTCTGTGGTATAGTAAATTTTACAATCAGGTGCGGCACTAATTTTTACTTGTATACTTTCTTTAAAGCTTTTGCCGGGAGCATCAATCACTGGCAGACTTACCCAATCTTTTATTTTTACTTCGGTAGCAGGCATATCTTGTTTACGCTTGCCGAAATCAGATGAAGCTTTGTTACTCATTTTAAAACTCAGGTTACCACCGTCCAGCAATTGTTTGTAACTGATGTAGCTCTTCGCGTACGCCTGATTATTGAGACTTACTTGTTGAATGTATTGATCTTGTTCGTTTGTTCTTTGTCTGTTAATAACAAGCACGGCACCATCTTCAAACTTGATCGTGCTTTTATCGAAGAGTGGATAACCAAAGGTGAAATCTGGCTGGCCAGGTGTCACTTGATAGATGCCTAAACTACTTAAAACAAACCAGGCACTCATCTGTCCGCAATCTTCATTACCGGAAAGGCCATCGGGTGCGTTGTGATAGAGTTCCGTTAAGATTTGTCTGATACGCTCTTGTGTTTTTTCTGGTTTACCTATGTAATTGTATAAATAGGCCATGTGATGACTGGGTTCATTTCCATGCGCATACTGACCAATCAAACCTGTTATGTCAGCCTGATCACGTCCGGTGGTCTGACTACTTTCTGTAAATAATTTATCGAGTTGTGCTTCGAAACGATCGGTACCACCCAGCATTGTAATATGTCCGCTGACATCGTGCGGTACAAAGAATGAGTACTGCCATGAATTGGCTTCGGTAAAATGATTATTAACTTCCCGTGGCTCAAAGGGAGATAGCCAACCGCCATTTTTACGCGGACGCATTAAACCTGTTTCCGGATCTAAGGTATTTTTATAATTGAGTGAGCGTTGCAGAAATTTTTGATGGATTTCATCATTGCCTAATTGTTTTGCGAACTGCGCTATGCACCAGTCGTCATATGCATACTCTAATGTCTTAGAAACAGATTCATGTTCATCATCTATGCTGATAACACCATTGGCCATGTAGGCAGGTAAACCTAAGTGAGACCATGTAGCACTTTTTACCATAGCCTCTAATGCTAGTTTCTGATCGAAGTCAGTGATACCCTTGCTCGCAGCATCATTAATAATGCTTACACTGTGGTAGCCAATCATACAATCCGTTTCATTGCTGGCCAGTTCCCATACAGGTAAACGCCCGCCTTGTTCATACATATTTAAAAATGTATGCACAAAGCTGCGAGTACGTTCACGGTCGATAAGACTGAGCAATGGGTGTAAAGCACGGAAGGTATCCCATAATGAAAATATGGAGTAATGTGTGTAATTCTCTGCCTTGTAAATCTTCTTATCCATGCCACGGTAACGTCCATCCACATCGCTGGCTACGTTAGGGTGTATCATTACATGATAGAGTGCTGAATAAAATTTAACTAAGTCATTTCTGTTTTCACTCTCCACCACAATTTTATTTAACTCCAGATTCCAGCTGATCTGTGCATTTTGGCGAACTGTTTTAAAACTCCAGTGAGGTAATTCGGCTTCCAGATTTTTCTGCGCACCATCAGGGCCAACGGGGGAGAGGGCCACTTTTACTACAATAGGTTTACCATCGCTAATAAAACGAAAGTTAAGCTTGGCATGAGGATCTGAAATACTTCTTTCTGTAGTGGTTATTCCTTTTTGATTGGCGACTGTAAAGTCTTCAAAGGGTCTGGAAAATTCCATGACAAAAGCAATGTATTGATCCGTGGCCCAAGCCTTACTCTTTCTATAACCGACCAGACGGGAATTGCTTTGTACGACCAAGAGTGTTTCTGTACACAAGTCACGGTGCATAAGATCGAACACAAGGTTGGCACTATCTGTTTTAGGGAATGTATATTGATGCATACCAACGCGGGTGCTACTAGTTAACTCTACCTTTACTTTATTGTCGAGTACTACACTGTAGTAGCCAGCTTCTGCTTTTTCATTTTTATGACTGAAACCCTGTGCATATTGCTCGGGAAAATATTTAGCTCTTCCCAAAGTTGGCATTAACATAATGTCACCATAATCACTTACTCCTGTTCCACTTAAATGTGTATGTGAAAAACCATAGATGATGCTATCCGAATAATGGTAGCCCGAACAACCATCCCAACTGCCATCAATTCTTGTATCAGGCGAAAGTTGTACCATACCGAAAGGCATTGTCGCTCCCGGGAAGGTATGTCCATGTCCTCCAGTGCCAATGTAAGGATTTACATATTGAGCTAGATTTTTTTGTGCTGAGGTAGTATGGCTCAACAAGGAAAATACAAAAAAAATTATGAGCGTGAATAATTGATATTGCTTAATGTTCATACGTATCATACAGGCTCTTGAGTTGAAGATGTTTCTTTATTTTTTGCACGGAAGACGGTGTTGTAAAATTAATACGAATTGACTCCCCGGCATTTAAATCGAAATAGTTTTTACTGATTTCCATTGCGGGATCGGCCAAAATTTGTATGTTTTTGGCAAGTGCCTTGCCATTTTTAATGGTTATGACTTTTTTCTTCTGGTTGATTGACCAGGTGAGTTGGGGTTTCGTTAAAGCTAAATCTTTAGGTTCAACAAAGTAAAAGTAATTTTTGTCAAGCAGCCTGCCTCCAGTATCTGATATGCTGGCAATAAGCACCAGGTCTGACGACTTATAATTTTGCAATAGATTAGCACTGTCTTGCTGATACACTACCTGAGCAAAGAGTGCTTTGGTTTTAGTAGTGCTTGTTTCTTCCCATATTTTTTCACCATTTAATTTTTGCAAAACCAGCTTTACAGTAAGTGTTGAAGCATGATCGCTAACCAGGTAAACTTTATATTCATTTCCTTCTTTAATGATAGAGGTAATGTTGGGTGCGAAAGCCCGCATGATTGCATAATGACTTGCCTTGGGAATATTAAGGTGATCGACACTGCTCCAGGATGTAACCGGCCAGCAATCGTTTAATTGCCAATACAAACTTCCCATACAATAGGGTTGATTTCTTCTATGCGCTTCAATAGCCACCTTCATACCGTCAGCTTGCACCAGCTGAGATACATAGGTATAGTCAGTAAACTCTTTCGGTGGGATATACGATTGCTTCACATAATGAGCAATGGTTTCAAAACCGGTGGGATGTTTTTGATGATGTTTTACGGCAGCAGACTGTAAGCTAAGATTTCTGTCATTTGTGATAGTAGCAAATACTTGTTGGGAGGGCATGCTTTGAAATCCGTATTCGCTCATGAATCGCCCGATTTTTTGATTGTATACAACGAATGGTTGCATGCCCCACCAGACGCCCCAGTAGTGGATGTCACCTTCCAATAAACTTTGCTTACGTCCCCAACCATGTTGTGGAGATGATGGCCAGTAGACAGTAGGTTGGTCATACTGTTTTACTACGGCTGGTAGGACTTTTTCAAAGAGATTTAAATAGTCATTCCAAATTTTAGCAGAATCACTTTTGCTGTAGCCTAATTGTTTTTGCCAACCCCAGTTGTGCCAGCCTTCACTGATTTCGTTGTTACCACACCACAATGCAAGACTTGCGTGGTTCCGCAGACGGGTCACTTGCTCAATGGCTTCCTGCCTTACATTATTTATAAAATGATCATCACCCGGGTACATGGCGCAGGCAAACATAAAATCCTGCCAGACTAAAATGCCGGCTTCGTCACACGCCTCATAGAAAGCATCATCTGCGTAAACGCCACCACCCCACACACGCAGCATGTTCATATTGGCTGCCTTAGCCCGCTCAACAATTTCCTGATACTTTTCTTTTTTTACACGTGGCAGGAAATTATCTGGTGGAATATAATTGGCACCCTTACTAAAGATGGGGCGACCATTCAGTTTAAAATAGAAGCTTTTACCAACACTGTCTGGTTCCTGAACTAATTCAATGGTTCGTATACCTATTTTTATTTCCTGTTGCTGTTTTGCTTTTTCCTGTAATGCTTCCGTCTCAATTCTCAGGGTGTACAATTTGGCTTGCCCATAACCATTGCACCACCATAGCTCAGGTTTGTATATGCTTACGGGTGTATGCAGTACACTGTCATCGTTTATTAAATGAATGCTGCTGCCCAAGAGCATATTACTCTCTTTATTGAAAACAGTTATTTTAACGGCAGAGGATTTACTGGCGCGAACGGTAGTCTTAACGATGCCTTTTGCTTCCTGATCATTAAGTTCCGCAAGTAAAAAATGATGATGGTCAACAAGTATATTGCCATGCTCAATAACAAGGCTCACTGGTTTCCAGATGCCACTGGTAACAAAACGCGGCCCCCAGTCCCAACCATAGTGGTATGCTGCTTTACGGGTAAATACTTTTTCATCACCAGGTAAAATATGAGTAAGCTTTTTGGCTTCTGCCTTTCCAAGAAGTGAGGCTGGTTCAAAGAGAACACGAACTGTATTGCTACCTTTTTTTATATGTTGTGTGACATCAAATTTCCAGGCACGGAACATATTATCTGCAAGACCAATAGGGGAGTCGTTGAGGTAGATGGTGGCATACGTGTCAAGTCCCTCAAAATGGAGGAATACCTTACTATGCACTTCACTGAATGAATAATTAAATTCAGTCTGATATTCCCAACGAAGTGTATCAATCCACTGAAGTGCTGCTTCATTAGTTTCGAAAAAAGGATCTTCAATTTTTTTATTGGTCAGTAAATCTGTGTGTACTGTTCCGGGCACAGTTGCATTCAGCCAATCCTGCTTACCGACTTGCCTGAATTTCCAATGTTGATCAATACTTACTTTTTCTACCTGGCAGAACGCAGTAATCCCCTGCAGGCAACAAAGCAGAATGAGTAAGTACTTCATTTCATTAAGGCTTGTGGTTCAGAAAATGTTTGGCATAGTTGGCTTTTTCTACATCCAATACCTGAGCATGTTTCTGCAAGCGAAGGATAAAAGCATTGTAATCTTTTTGCTTTGAATTCGCCCAGAGTGTTTCAGCCAGCGCACACATGCGAGGCAAAGCCATGTACTCTACTTGTTTAAAATCAGGTACATACTCTGTCCATAAATTAGCTTGTGCCCCAAGAATATATTGTTGTTCCTCCTGATTTAGTTCAGTAGGCATAGGGTTATATGCGTATACAGCCTCAAGCGGATTGTAACCGCCAAAGGCCAGGGGTTCTTTATCTTTTTCTTTTACCTGATAATGATCGAAGTAGCAAGGTTGACCGGGAGACATCACCACAGGGTGTTTAAGTCGGGCTGCAGCAATACCACCCTCTGTACCTCGCCAGCTCATCACAGACGCATTGGGGGCAAGTCCTCCTTCAAGTATTTCGTCCCAACCGATAATCTGTCTTCCTTTACTGTTTACGAATTTTTCAATGCGTGTTATGAAATAGCTTTGCAGATCATGTTCGTCTTTTAAACTATGCGCAGTAATTCTTTTCTGACAACGCTGGCATTCCTTCCACCGTGTTTTAGGACATTCATCGCCTCCAATATGGATGTACTTACCAGGAAATAAGTCAACTACTTCAGCCAATACATTTTCCAGAAAAGCAAAGGTCTCATCCTTACCCGCACAGAACACATCATCAAAGACACCCCAGGTAATGGCAGATTGGAAAGTACCATCTGTGCAGGCTAGTTCAGGATACGCAGACAAGGCTGCCAAAGCATGACCAGGCATTTCTATTTCCGGCACTACTGTAATGTGAAGTGTTTTTGCATAAGCGACTACCTCACGAATATCGGCTTGTGTATAAAAACCGCCATAAGGAATGTTATCGCTTGGTGCTGTGGTAGAGTAGGGGCCAATAATGGTTCCGCTGCGCTTTGATCCGACTGTGGTAAGCAATGGATATTTTTTAATTTCAATTCTCCAGCCCTGATCATCCGTTAAATGCCAATGAAAGGTATTGAGCTTATGAAGTGCCAGGTAATCAAGATACTTCATAACTTCTTCTTTATTGAAAAAATGCCGACTCACATCTAAATGCATACCTCGCCACTCAAAGGAAGGCTGATCTTTAATAGTAACCAGTGGTAGTGTTATTTTATTGGTAACCAATTCATGGTTATTAACTATTAATTGATACAAGGATTGTAATGCATAAAATACACCAGCGGTTTTTCCGCGAATGATAATTCCCTTTGCCGTGATATCAAGTGTGTAGGCTTCAGCGTGTGCAGTTGAATTATCCAACACCAGCTTTATTGTTTTTTTAGATTTTGATTTTATAATTGTTTTGAGCGTAAAGCCAAGCGCCTTATTTAATTGCTTATTAAAAACATTGATTTCATTGTAGAATACATTATCCTGATCAACGATTTTAAAGTCGGGGTTAACAGTCAGACTCCCATCTTGAAGAATAGCAGAAGCAGGCTGCGGAATGATATTAATCCCCTGCTGGGCATAAACGAATGTTCCCAGGCAAAGTAAAAAGGCTAATGAAACAATTTTTTTCATACACGAATATCGTTGATGTAAAACACAAAGAGAAGCTACTATTTTTCATTCTGCCAAACAAGCGAAGCAGCTCCCAATATGGCAGCATCACTTTCATGAAGTGTTGAAGTAAGCAGTTTTACTTTTCCTCGGTAAAGATTATGCAGATTTGATTCGAAATATTTACGTGTAGGTTTCATTAACAAATCTCCGGACCGTACTAAGCCACCAAAAAGAATGATAGCTTCCGGACTGGTGTATGCTACTGCATTGGCCAACGCAAGCCCTAGGCGCTTTGCGGTTAATTCAAAAGCCTCTAGGGCCACTGCATTACCTTCGCTGGCCAGCTGATAAATTTTATGTGCGCTTAATGATGATTGTTCACCGCTTAACTCCTGGTATGTTTTAACAATACCAGTAGCTGAGCAATACGTTTCAAGGCAACCTTTACGTCCACAACCACAAGCTCTTCCGTCAGGCTCAACAATAACATGTCCTAATTCTCCGGCAAATCCATCATGACCATATACTAATTGACCTTGCACGACCAAACCACTACCCAGGCCTGTACCGAGGGTGATTAAAATAAAATCATTAAAAGGTTGAGCAGCACCATATAACTTCTCACCTAATGCTGCGGCATTGGCATCATTAGTAACAATGCTATTTACCTGGAGTGCTTGCTTAAAAAGAGCTGCAACGGGTACAATACCTTTCCAGACCAGGTTTGGTGCATATTCAATGGATCCGGAATAATAATTGCCGTTGGGTGCGCCAACACCACAACCGATTAAGTGAGCATTATTTAACTGCAGAACAGCAGTTTGTATTATTTCTGCAGCATGAGAAACAAGCAAGGTGAAATCATCAAATTGTTTCGTAGAGAAACTGTCTTTCCAAATGATTTCACCTTGCCTGTTTACAAGACCAAGGGCAACGTTGGTACCGCCAATATCAATGCCCGCTACCAGTGCTTGTTGTTGCATCGTAGTCTATTCCTTGCGATTTTAAAATACCACTGACCTTCCAGGCGTAATAAGCCAGGTATGCAAAGCAGGCCACACCCACCAGATAACTCCATTGAATGCCTAGTAAATAATCTGAAACTACTCCTTGTAATAAGCTGATAACACCACCCCCCATAATCATCATGATCAGGAAGCTTGAGCCTTCGTTGGTATGTTTACCCAAGCCAGCTACAGCCAAGGTAAATATACATGGCCACAAGGTGCTGCAGAATAAACCTACACTGATGAAAGCATATACACTTACCATTCCATCAGTAAGCATTCCAATAAATAAGGCTGCGATACCCATTAAAGAGAAGATGAGTAATTGACGGGCAGGATTGCCCTTACTCATGTAGTCACCCACAATCATGACTAAGATAACCAATGCATAAACATAGAAAGGTGTGATGTCGTGATTAGCTATTTTAATAACACCCAGGAAGAAGGCGAAAGCGATGTATGGCATGATAAAACGTAACGCTTTTTTAAAACCGTCACCAATATTAAAGGCGCCTACCGATCCTGTTAAACGACCGATCATTAAACTTGCCCAATACAAGGATACAAAAGGAGCAATACGGTCGGTTGGTGTTTTAAGGTATTGCTGCATAAACTCAGGTAAGTTACTGGCAGTGGCTACTTCCACACCTACGTACAAGAATATGGCAATCATACCCATCCATAGTTGAGGATACTTTAAAGCACTCGATTTTTCCGCTGCAACAGGAATATTTCCTTTAACATCATCGGTTACCGCATGAATTTTATTCGGAATGTTTGAAAATTTAAAAATGACAGCAACAATAATAAAGGCCGCGCCTAATATCAGATAAGGCGTTTTTACACTTTCAATGCTGGCCACAGAGGCAACACCTGTAGTTGATAAGCTGCCAAAGATGGCAAAGCTTACAATGAGTGGACCCACAGTAGTACCCATGTTATTAATACCACCGGCAAGACTTAGTCGTTGTGAACCTTTCTTAGGGTCGCCCATGACAATAGCCAGTGGGTTGGCAGCTGTCTGTTGTAGTGAAAATCCCAGACCGACTACAAAAAGTCCAGTGATCATGAGATTGAAGGAAGCGGACTCTGCCGCTGGGTAAAACAATAAGGTACCTAACGCAGAGATGATAAGCCCGATGGCAATACCATTTCTATAACCGATGCGATTAAGAATATCACCACCAGAAGCTTTGGAAGCAAAGAAGTAGATAATGGAACCGACAGTATAAGCAACATAAAAAGCAAAAGAGATCATTTGAGACTGCCATTGCTCCAGGTTTAGTTTCTCTTTAAAAACCGGGATCAGAATATCATTGCTGGCAGCCACAAAGCCCCAGAAGAAGAATACTGAAATGAGCGTGAGGAGCGCTACGTTGTTGGATTTATTTGAAGACATGAAATAACAGGGTTTAAGGGCTGTAATATATCTAAATAAGTTTGAGAAATAAGGAGGATTTTGGCAAATGGTTTATTCCTCATCCTGAAGAGACAACAATTTGGCTACGCAGGAATCTTCTATAATGATTCCTGCAAATTGACTACGCCTTAAAACGTCCAATGAAAAGCTAAAACGTCCGAACAAGTGATAGGTAAATCGGTAGTCCGATGGTAATGTTCAATGGAAAAGTGATCGCCAGCGCCATTGGAAAGTAAATGCCTGGGTTCGCTTTTGGCGCTGCTATTTTCATGGCTGCGGGCACGGCAATATAGGAAGCACTGGCAGCCAATACGGCAAGGATAAACCTGTCGGCCACTTCATGGGTTACAACGCTACTGATGGCGGCCACCAAGGCACCGTTGAAGAGAGGAATGATGATGGCAAACACAGTAAGGAAGCGTCCACTTTTCAGGAAGTCACTCAGTTTTTTTCCGCTCACAATACCCATGTCAAGTAAGAAGATGGCTAAGAATCCTTTAAATAAATCTGTTGTAAAAGGTTTGATCCCTTGTGCTTGCTGATCGCTGGCCAGTAGACCTATAACTAAACTGCCTAAAATAAGCAATACACTTCCATTGGTGAGTGAATGTTTAAGAATGCTTCTCATTTTTGGTGCCTCTTGATTCTTTTCACTGCATAAACGAATCAACATAACACCAATAACAATGGCCGGTGCTTCCATTAAAGCCATCACGGCTACCATGTGTCCGCTGGATTTTAAATTTTGAATCTCAAGAAAGGAGAGTGCAGTAACAAAAGTAACCGCACTAACCGAACCATAAGCAGCAGCAATGGCACCGGCATTCTCTGTGCTCAATCTTTTCTTTAAAATAAGGAAAGTGTAAAGCGGTATAATGCATGCAATGGCGATGCCGAAAAGAATAGACCAAAGAATGCTGATGGAAAAATCACTGTGTGCCAACTCTTGTCCTCCTCTGAAACCAATGGAGAACAAAAGGTATAGTGAGATAAACTTGGAAGAGTTTGGAGGTATTTCAAGATCGCTTTTTAATCTTACCGCCAAAATACCTAAGACAAAGAAAAGTAAAGCAGGATTAGTAAGGTTATCAATGAGCAGCTTATAGTCTATCATGATGCCGATTGCACAGATTTAATATTTAATACGTAGCTTATACAAGCTCTATAGTAATAGGACAAGAAATTTTTACCTCTCGGTTATTTTTCTCTGCCTGGATAAGCACCTTCTTTAATACTTCCATGGTATCCAGGAGCTCATTCATCCTGTTTTCAGAATGTTGGGTATTGCCTCCCGAATGCTCTTGTATTCTGTGAATTTGCCTGCTGTGAAAATTTACTTTGTTATTAAGCATTTCCAGCAAAATTCTTTTTGCATCTTCTGCCTTAAAGGTACCCTGAATAAGTTTGAACTTATGGACATCGCCATCCTGTTGTTGATCGATAGATGATAAAAGCGCTTCAATATTCATATACGTCTGTTTTAGTTTGGTGCTGCAAAACTCATCATCTTTAAACATATATTTTTATATATATTTGTAATGATTAACATAAATAATATTTATGAATTATACCCTTCATCAGCTTCAGGTTTTCTTAAAAGTCACCCAGGTGAAAAGTATCACCAAAGCAGCCGAAGAGCTGCACCTGACGCAACCAGCGGTTTCCATTCAGTTAAAAAACTTTCAAGACCAGTTTGATGTGCCCTTAACCGAGGTAGTGAGCAGAAAATTATATGTCACTGATTTTGGTGCTGAAATTGCCAGGGCAGCTGAAGATATATTGGATAAAGTAAATGCCATCAATTTTAAAACAGTTGCTTTTAAAGGTCAGCTAAGTGGGCGATTGAAGATCTCCGTTGTGTCAACTGGTAAATATGTAATGCCATACTTTCTCACTGATTTTTTAAATGCTAACCCTGCTGTGGAGTTGTTGCTTGACGTAACCAATAAGAGTAAGGTTATAGATGATCTTGAAAAAAATGCAGTAGACTTCGCGCTGGTATCTGTACTTCCACAACACTTGCAAATTGATAGGATAGAACTTTTACAGAATAAACTTTTCATGGTAGGCAATAGCGATCAGAAATTTAAAAGTAAAGAGTATGACAAAAAGATTTTTGAAGCACTACCCCTTATTTACAGAGAGCATGGATCGGGCACACGTTATGTGATGGAGAAATTTATACAAAGAAACAACCTGCCGGTAAGAAAGAAAATGGAGTTAACAAGTAATGAAGCGGTTAAACAAGCTGTAATAGCCGGACTCGGCTATTCCATTATGCCCTTGATTGGTATAAAAAACGAACTGCAAAATGGAGACTTACAGATTATTCCGGTGAAGGGATTTCCAATTAAATCTGTTTGGAATTTGATTTGGATAAAGGGTAAAAGCTTTTCGCCTGTTGCCAAGGCCTTGTTAGCGCATTTAAAAACGGAGAAAACTAAAATAGTAAAAGAGCGATTTGAGTGGTATGAGGCTTATTAGTGAATGAAACGGAATTTTAATAATTTCAAAGATGCACCCTTATCTTATCCAGCACCAATGGCATCTCCTCTAATTCCTCGTTTTTAAATCTAATTACTTTATATCCCAATTCACTAAGTATGCCATCTCGAGCCTGATCATACTTATACTGTTCTGGTTGTTCATGAATGCCACCATCTAGTTCAATAATGAGTTTCTTCTCTGCACAATGAAAGTCAGCTATGTATGAGTAACGTTTGTTTCCTTCAACTTTATAAATAATGGGATACTGTCGATTGAACTTTTTTCCTTTTATTTTTCTATTCCTGATAAAGTACCAAAGTTTAGCTTCTGCTTTAGTTTGATTTTTTCTTAGGGATCGGCCCAGAGAGGTAATACTCATGCGTTGAAAGTATAATTTTCAACGCACTTTTGAAATTCTTTAGTTTAATTATTACCAAAAAGATTTAGTTGATCATTTAGATATAAACAATCTTTATTTCATTTAAACTTTTATCATACGAATTTGACCTATGTACAATATTTCTACTCACCCCGGCTTTCTTGCGAAAGCCACCCCTCTCTACAAGTAGAGGGGGGAAAGATCATCGAAGATTATCAGATTTAGCTCTAATGTTTTTATTTTTTTTCAGGACGAGTATAATCACTAACTCAATTTTTTTACGAAAGCCACCCCTCTCTGCAAGTAGAGAGGGGAAAGATCATCGAAGATGATCAGGGGTGAGTCAGCCTATATTCTACTCAAACTCTCTTCAATTGCTTTGATCTTCGCTTCTGCATCTGCCTTCTTCTTTCTTTCGTTGTCGACAATTTCAGCTTTGGCACTACTTACAAATTTTTCGTTAGCCAGTTTTTTCTCTATTGAATTCAAAAAGCCTTTTTGATACTCAAGGTCTTTCAACAAAGTCTCTTTCTCTTTTGCGGCATCAATTTTTCCTTCCATCGGAATGAAGAATTCCATGGAGCGGATAACAAACGAACTGGCATTGCTGATGCTGGCATCAGTCATTTCTATCGCCTTCAAATTGGATAATTTTTTTACGATAGGTAAAAAGGTGTCCAGTTTTTCTGAGCCATTGTTTTTAATGTGCAAGGCCAATGCTTCTTTTGGCGACATGCCTTTGGCATTGCGCAGGTTGCGTATTTCAGCAATCACTTCAAAAGCAAGATTAGCCTCTGCTAAAATACCTTGATCAAAAGATTGTACTGTAGGCCACTCCGCAACGATGATGTAGTCATTGCCTTTACGCTCACGCAGTTCCTGCCATAATTCTTCTGTAATAAATGGCATGAAAGGATGTAGTGCCTTTAGCAACGTCTCAAAGTACTGAACTGTTTTCTCATAGCTGGTTTTATCAATGGGTTTACCAAATTCAGGTTTCACCATTTCTAAATACCAGGCGCAGAAATCATCCCACACAAGTTTGTAGATGCACATCAAGGCGTCAGACATGCGGAACTTGCTGAAGTGATCGTTCAGTTCTGTCAGCGATGCATGTAACTTAGATTCAAACCAGGCAATGGCCACTGAATTTTCCTGCGGTGTTGCAATATCGCTTACTTCCCATCCCTTTACTAAACGGAAAGCATTCCATATTTTATTAGAGAAGTTTCTGCCTTGTTCTACTAATTTTTCATCATACAATAAGTCGTTACCTGCTGGTGAAGAAAAGAGCATACCCGTACGCACGGCATCAGCACCAAAATTGGCAATCAAGTCCAAGGGGTCAGGCGAGTTACCCAAAGACTTCGACATCTTGCGACCTTGTTTATCGCGAACAATACCTGTCAGGTATACATTCTTGAACGGCATTTCATTGCGATACTCATATCCGGCAATAATCATACGTGCTACCCAGAAGAATAAAATTTCCGGAGCAGTTACCAAATCATTGGTAGGATAGAAGTAATTCAGATCTGCATTACCCTTGTTGCCATCCTTAAAAACCGAAGCATCAAATACAGCAATCGGCCAGAGCCAGCTGCTGAACCAGGTATCCATCACATCTTCATCCTGTCGAATAATTTTAAATTTCAAATTTGAAATTTGAAATTGTTCCCTCGCTTCAGCATCAGTTTTTGCCACCACAATTTCTCCATCTTCATTATACCATGCCGGTATGCGATGTCCCCACCACAACTGACGCGAAATACACCAGTCGCGAACGTTGGCCATCCAATGATGATAGGTATTCTTGAATTTAGGTGGAATCAACTGAATATCATCATTCATCACATGCTCAAGTGCAGGCTTGGTGATAGTATCCATTTTTAAAAACCACTGTAGCGATAAACGCGGTTCAATAACAGCATCGGTTCTTTCAGAGAAACCTACGCTGCTTTTATAATCCTCAACTTTTGCCAGGTGTCCCTTCTCCTCAAGTTCTTTGGCAATTTTCTTACGCGCAATGAATCGGTCTTCACCTATGTAAAGTTGTGCCTTTTCATTAAGTGTTCCATCGTCATTTAAGATATCAAGTACTTCAAGCTTGTGTTTTTGGCCAAGCATGTAGTCATTCATATCGTGAGCAGGCGTTACTTTCAAACAGCCTGTCCCAAAATCCATGGTCACATAATCATCTTCAATAATCGGAATACTTTTATTGATTAAAGGAATGATGGCACGCTTACCTTTTAAGTGTGTGTAACGTTCGTCTTTTGGATTAACACAAATCGCACTGTCCGCCATAATAGTTTCAGGACGTACCGTAGCGATGGTCACAAATTCATTGCTTCCTTCTATTTTATATTGGATGTAATAAAGTTTAGACTGTACATCTTTATGATTTACCTCATCATCCGCCAAGGCAGTTTTACCGAGTGGATCCCAGTTTACCATACGCAGCCCGCGATAGATATATCCTTTTTTATGGAGGTCAATGAATACATCAATGACCGCTTCATAATAATCATCATCCATGGTAAACTTCGTACGATCCCAATCGCAGGAAGCTCCCAGTTTCTTTAATTGCTCTAAAATAATTCCGCCATATTTCTCTTTCCACTCCCAGGCGTATTTCAGAAATTCTTCTCTGGTCAGGTCAGATTTTTTAATGCCACGTTCCCGCAGCATAGCTACTACCTTCGCTTCTGTGGCGATCGAGGCATGATCCGTTCCTGCTACCCAAAGTGCTTCTTTGCCCTCCATACGCGCTTTGCGAATCAGCACATCCTGAATGGTGTTGTTGAGCATATGGCCCATGTGCAGCACCCCCGTTACGTTGGGAGGTGGGATAACTATCGTATAGGGTTCTTTGGCTGGATTAGGCTTGGCTTTAAAGAAACCACGTTCTAACCACAGTTGGTACCACTTATTTTCAACTTCTGAAGGATTGTATTTTGTAGATAAAGACATGCTAAAACGATAAATAAAGGGCAAAAATACAGAAAATGACCGAAAAGAAGATTTTTTAAGTACCAACAAATCCAAAAGCATGATCAGATTCGTAAGTTGATTCATTAACCCCAAAAAACAGCTAAAAACATGGAAGCAACTATTTCAAAACAAGGTGAACAGGACGAAATTCAGTGGAAACAACTCTGGAGCCTCGCTGCCCTTTATGGTTCGGTAGTCATCGGATGGATCGCCTATCAGCGCTATCAACCCAAGCTACTCGTACAATTTGAGTTCACCGATTTTACATTCTTATTAATGGTGGTTCAAGGTGTTATCCTTACCATCACACCCATGATTGCCGGTCGTATTGGCGACCGCTATCGTTTTGAGCGCGGTAACCGGTTACCCATTATTAGTGCGGGCATTTCATTCGCTGCCATGATTTTTATGGCGGTTGCTTTTACACTATTAGGAAACCCTGGTGAAATATTTAAATGGATTTTACCGGTGTTGATTGTTTTCTGGTTAATGGCCATGAGCATTTTTACAAGCCCAGCGCTATCTACCATTGAGTCGTTTATGCCAGTTGAAAAATTACCCCGCGCCATGGCTATTTTAACTATCGTAGGTAATTTATTGTATGCTCTAGAACCCGTTATTGTAGATATCATTGATTTCTTAGGTGCACCGGCAACCTTTATAACGGGCGGGGTAGTGGTGTTTGTTTCTGGCTACGCTTTGAAGAAAAATGCTGCTGCTTCTTTGCTAAAGTCAGATAATAAAGATGCAAGACCTCAAGCGGCTTTTAAACTAGACACACAGCGTTCACAATATGGTTTCATTTTGTTAATGGGTATTGCCCTTGGTGTTGCTACTTCATGTCTCTTCAATATTTTCCCTGCCATTATGGATGCCAAACTTGCCGATGTATTGAAGGGAAATAATGGAAGTATCATCTCTGTTGGTATCCTGATTATATCAGCATTATTGTCATTGCCTTTTAGTTCGCTGGTAACCAATTACGGCCTGATACGCTCTTTCTGGATCAGCTTTGTACTCGTGTTGGTAAGTCTTGCAGGTATTTTGTTCCTGCAATCACCTTTGGCTGTGTTATTAATGACTGCGATTTTCGCTATTGGATTTACTGCGCTTTCCGTTAGCTCCTTACCGCTCGCTATTGGTAAAGCCAATTATTATCAGAAAGTATTTTGTGTTGGTATTTTCTTTGCCGGAGTTGAAGGTGTAGAAGCCATCATGGATATTATTCAAGGCTTATAACAACAAAGTCATTGCCTGTATCGAATCGATGCAGGTAATTTTTCTATCCTCTGTTAACCTATCTTGGGGAGGTAGAAACAAGGATAGAATGCAATCCACTGTTTACGGGTTGGTTAAGTGGCCGTGCAACTTTTAGTTGCCGGCCATTCTTATTCTCCAGTCGGCCGGATAGAGATTGTTAAGTCTGTTATCCAGTACATTGGCCCAGCCAAGCGTAAAATCTTCATATTGAATTAAAGAAAATCCCTTGGTGAGTCCTTCTTGCCAAAATACGTCCTTGCGTAGAAAAGTAATTGCTTCTTCATAACTGACTGGTACATGAGGAAAATTTTCCTTGTTTAGTTGAATGCTCATAGCCAGCGCATGATCAGGAATAAGTTTCTCGTGTTTAAGTGTTCCCATGGTTGTGCCTGCTGAAACTGTTTTCAGGTTTGAGCAAACAAAAGCAATGGCCTCTTCCTGTTCTGTTGGAATGGCCAATAAAAATTCCCTGAACTGTGTGAGTTTTACTTCATTGCTATTAAGCCATTGTTGGTAACGCCCTGCTGTACTAGGTATTTTAGTAAAAACAGTTTTTACGCCACGCATACGGCCACTGGCCTGTGTTTCTTTTTTTTGAAGTATAGCAATATAAAACCCCTCTCCCTTTACCTTATCAGGAAAGCACTGGTAACCGTAATCCAATGGTTGCACGCCCCAGTTTGCATCGATGTTGAGTGGTAATACTTCGGCATTTAATTCTTGCGCGAAACGCGCTATGTTTTTATTATTTTCTTCCGGATTATACGTGCAGGTGCAATAAATTAAAATACCATTTTCCTTTAGCGCAGGCCACACATCATGTACAATACGCTGCTGGCGCATAGTGCAAAGCTTGGCATTATCGACTGACCACTCTTTCATGGCTTCTGCATCTTTTCGAAAGAGGCCTTCACCAGAACAAGGTGCATCCACAACCATTACATCAAAAAAACCTTTCAGTTTTTGGAAATCCTCAGGGTCGTTATTGGTAACAACAACATTAGCATGACCCCACTTGGTAATGTTCTCCGCTAAAATTGTTGCGCGGCTGCGAATGACTTCATTGCTTACCAATAGACTGTTAGTTGAAAGTAAACTGAGCAGATGTGTAGACTTACCTCCGGGTGCAGCACATAGGTCCAGTGCGCGTATTCCTTCAGCAGAATTTACATGCTGTAGAATAGCTTGTTCTAACAACATAGAACTAGCCTCTTGCACATAATAAGCACCGGCATGAAAGGCAGGATCTAGCGTGAAGCTAGGACGCTCACTTAAATAAAAACCATGCTTTGTCCAGGCCACCGCTTGAATGTTTTGTAAAGCCTGTTGCTTTAGTAGAGTAGTATAGTCTTTAGTTTTCGCAGGATTCAAGCGTATGCTTACGGGGGAAGGCTCTCCATGCACGGCTGAAAATGCCTGCCAGTCATGGCCGCGTTGTGCGCGAAGCCTTTCTTCAAATTCATGCGGAAACAAAAATCGTTGCATGCTGCAAAGCTAAACTACTATTTAGATTGCGCCTATTATAAGTATTTAGAAATATACCTTAACCTCAGATTTCGTAATGCTTGGCAAAAAAGAAAAAAGCTCTCTGCGAACCTTGACGTTCTTTGCGGTTGTAGAACTAGTTAACCGCGGAGCGCGCAGAGGGTCGCAAAGAAAGAATATCTCTGCGAACCTTTGCGACATTTGCGGTTATTACTTTAACTAATGTAAGGGTTTGCAAAGAGATAGCGAATGTCTTTGCGAATCTCTGCGTCCTTTGTGGTTATTGATTGTGTTTAAACTCAAGGTTAATTCAATCTGCACAAATGCACAATAAGCATTAACTTGCCCTCATGATTGACGCAAACCATCCTTCGCTTAAAAGCTGGGTAGAAGTACCGAAAGGCTCTGACTTCCCAATACAAAATCTTCCCTTTGGTATTTTTAAAACCAAATATTTATCAGCCGTAGCCGGTGTGGCTATAGGCAACCATGTACTGGACCTGGTTTATCTGCATGAAAATGGTTACCTCGATGGCTTAGGCCTGCCCTCTGGCATTTTTAATCAAAAATATTTGAATGATTTTTTTGCATTAGGCAGAAAAATGATTTCCGCTGTGCGTAACCGCGTTTCTGAATTGTTAAGACACGACAACGATGAATTAAATGCAGCAGTGCGTGAGATAGCGCTGATCCCTGTGAGTGAAGTACAGATGCTGATGCCAGTACGCATTGGTAACTATACCGATTTTTACAGCAGCGAAGAACATGCCACCAACGTAGGGTCTATGTTCCGCGATCCTAAGAATGCCCTATTACCCAACTGGAAGCACTTACCCGTTGGCTATCACGGTCGTGCATCCTCTATAGTTATATCAGGTACTAACCTGCACAGACCAAAGGGTCAGGTTAAACCAATAGATGCTGAGTTGCCTGTGTTTTCACCTTCAAAAAAGGTTGACTTTGAATTAGAGGTCGCCTTCATTACTTGTACCGAAACGAAGTTAGGCTCATCAATTTCTACTAAGCAAGCTGAAGAACATATAGCAGGCTTAGTCTTGTTTAATGATTGGTCTGCACGCGATATTCAGCAATGGGAGTACGTACCACTGGGTCCTTTTCTGGCCAAGAATTTTGGTTCGACCATGTCCCCATGGGTTGTTACCCTGGATGCATTGGAACCCTTTCGAGTGAAAGGCCCGGATCAGCTTCCGCAGGTATTACCGTATTTGTCATATGAAGGTGCACGCAATTTTGATATTCAGTTAGATGTGTACTTGCAAACAGATAAATCGGAACCCACAACCATCAGCAGATCTAATTTTAAATACATGTATTGGAATATGTGCCAACAGCTAGCGCACCACACGATTAATGGTTGCAACATTCAGGTTGGTGATCTATATGCTTCGGGCACCATCAGCGGACCCTCACCGGGTTCGTATGGCTCTATGTTAGAGTTGACCTGGAATGGACAAAAACCATTGCAGATGCCAGATGGAAGTGAGCGCAAGTTTATTGAAGATGGAGATACAGTATTAATCAAGGGTTTTGCAGAGAAAGACGGAGTACGCATTGGCTTCGGAGAATGTAAAGGAAAGATACTTCTAGCACGGTAAATCCAAAATTCAAAGAATCCAAATTCAATATTGAGTTTGAAATTTGAAATCTGAAATTATGATAATCGATCCTAAAGAAGTTACCGTAGGTAAAATGCACAGCTACCTGCTGGGTGCTATTGCTCCACGGCCAATCGCTTTTGCCAGTACTATAGATAAAGAAGGAAATGTAAACCTGAGTCCTTTTAGTTTTTTTAACTGCTTTGGTGCCAATCCGCCCATCATTATTTTTTCTCCAGCCAGAAGAGGAAGAGACAATACAACCAAGCATACCTACGAAAATGTATTGGAAGTGCCGGAAGTGGTAATTAATATTGGTAATTACGATTTGGTGCAGCAGATGTCGCTGGCGAGCACTGAGTATAAAAAAGGTGTCAATGAATTTATAAAAGCAGGCTTAACATCCGTTGCCTCAACAAAGGTTAAACCTCCCAGGGTAGGAGAGGCACCGGTTTCTTTTGAGTGCAAAGTACTTCAGGTAATTCCGACCGGATTAAATGGCGGTGCTGGTAATCTCGTCATCTGCGAAGTTATACTGGCACATGTTAAAGATGAAATACTGGATGCTGAGGGAAGGATTGATCCTTTTAAGTTAGATGCAGTTGCCCGCATGGGTGGCGATTGGTATTGCCGGGCTAATGGTAAGGCTTTATTTACCGTACCGAAACCACTTGAGAAAATCGGCATCGGTATAGATCAGCTCCCTGAAGCTATCAGAAAGAGCACCGTGCTAACAGGCAATGACCTGGCGATGCTGGCAAATATTGAACAATTGCCTGAAGGTGCCGAATTGGGTGATTATTCAAGGGAGAGCCAAATGAAGGCAAAAGAATACCTAAAAGACTCAAAAATTGAGGAGGCTTGGTCTGCCTTGCTTTCCTAACTCATGCATTTGGGCAAACAATATCATTCGTTTGTTCCCCAAAACGACCGAAAACGTTGGAAATGCCTTTTTTTAAAGAATTTTTACTCGGTATGCAGATCAAAAGCGGTTTAATTTTGTTAAACTTGTCATCAATAAACTAACCAATTGAGAAACATGAAACTGTTTTTGAACTTTAAAAAATTCACCCTGCTGGTGGCGGTGGTGTTTTTTGCATCGATCGCTATGACTTCTTGTGATGATGATGATCCTGATGGGCCAGTAACCTTTGATGGTACTATTGCAGAATTACTTAACGAAGATGAGTACAAGCAAGCTGTTAATGGTGATCCTTTAAAGTCTTTCGACTCTTTATACAAGTATTTATCCGTGTATCCTGATTTAGTAGCTGTTGCTTCTGGTACAACAAATATTACTTTGTTTGCGCCTAATAACACAGCCTTTGTTAATTTATTGGCTACACCTGGTTTCCCTGCTAAAATAACGCAGATTAGCCCAAGTGTTATTAAAGGTGTTTTGGCTTACCACGTTGTGGCAGGTACAGCATTAATGAAAGCAGATTTAACGCCAACAGGTACAGGAGCTGGTATCAATACAGCTTTCACTCAGCCTGATAATTGCAATCCATCAGCTGCGGGTACTGTGCAGGTTATTAAAGTGAATAATGATGGTACTTTATTAACAGGTTCAACAAACAATGCAATTGACATTACCACACCTGATTTGGTTGCTGATAATGGCGTTGTTCATATTGTAGAATCAGTAATGATTCCCCCATCAGTAGGTGCGAGTTTAACACCAATTTTGGGTAAACTTTCAGGAACGGTTCTTTTGGGTAGTGATTTCAGTTACTTAGCAGCAGCGATTACTTATGCTGACTGTGCAGCTGGCTTAACACTTGAAACAAAGCTTGCCTCCATTCTTTCTGGCCCTGGCCCTTATACTGCCTTTTTACCGGTTAATGCTTACTTCACAACACCGGCTGCACAAGGTGGTGCAGGCTACACAAGCACATCGCAGCTAATTGCCGCTTTAGGAACACAAGCCCAAGCAAGAGCTACCATACTTAATCACGTGATTACGTCTGGCTCATTTAATACAACTGCTTTAGCAACGGGTGGTAACAGAATGGCAGCAAGTCAAGTAACATTAAGTTTTACTCCAGGAAACTTCCCTGGCACAACAACACCAACCATTTTTGTTAAAGATGTTGATTGTGCAAATGGCGCTCCAGTAGCATCAGCAAACATTGCCAACAGCAATGGTACTGCACACGCTATCTTTGGTTTAATACCAAATTGCCCTGCTCCAGTTACAAGAGGTGGCAACTAATTGACTACTTAATTGCAATAAAAAAAGGCTTCGGAATCCGAAGCCTTTTTTATTGCTGTGCTCTCGTCCTGAAATAAGTTGTCACGTGAGCAATCCTTTAAAAAATTTATCTTAACTGCAGAAGCCTGGGCACAAAATCTTCTGCATAAGGGAAGAAGCCCGTGTAGTGTGTGACACCTTCGAGTGTAAAGAACTGAACAGTATTTGTACTCGCGCCATTTTGTATATACTGCGCATAACTTGTAACAGAGTTTTGGTAAGGTACAGTAACATCAGCACTTCCATGGTACATAAATACAGGGATAGTTGGTGTAAAATCGACAAGACTGTTTTCATTAAAAGCATCAACGATATAGCTATACTTAGGATCAGAGTCGATATTCTCCAATAAATCGTTATTGACTAAGCCCAGAATGGAGGTGGTTAATTGTTGATTGATAGCACTGCCTGATTTAGAACCATCAAATAAACCCGGTACTTGAGTAGCATAAGGTTCATTGAAGAAATTGCTCAAAGGCTGTGTCCAGTCAAATGCAGTTTGATAAGCATACGCTACATAAGGAATGAAGAAAGGTTCGTCATAGGTTTCAAGGCTGAAAAAATATTCCTGCACACCTTTAATATCGTAACCTCCAGCCGCAGGAAAAGAGGCGATAAGTTCATATCCCGGGAAACCATTTTCCTCTATTGCCTTATGTGTTGCCATGGTTGCATAACCACCCTGGGAATAACCCGCTAGAAAAAGTTTTTGATTAAACTTTACGTTTTTCTGAGAGGCCAATTCTTTCCCTGCACGGATATTATCCAGTATGGCTGAGGCCGTGAGGTCTTCAACATAGTAGGGATGCATCAATTCTGCGGAGGCCCCAAAGCCAATGAAATCAGGAATCACAGCGATAAAACCAGGAGATGCTAATGCTGCATACAGAATTAATTCGCTGCTGTTGAGGGCAAGGGCCGTAGGCGCCTGATTGTGTGCAGCAATAGTGCCATGTTGAAAACTAAGTAAACCTACAGGGCTGTTTGTTTTGGGTAAAATAACCAGGCCTGAGGCAGTAATATCATCTCCTTTATAGGGTGTAGTGTAGGTGACTTTATAAATTTCCACATCATATATCAACTCACTTAAGGGTAGATCTATCCCTGCCACGCTAATAAAGGTTTGTAATTCACTGGCTGATCGTGTTAAAAATAAACTTGAGCTGACTAATACTTTCTTTTCTGAGACCTCTTCCTCCTGACACGATACTACCAAAACGAGAAGGGTAAATAGCAAACTGACTTTGAGCAATTGTTTTTTCATAATGTTGGGGCTTAGTTTTAAAAAAAGAAAGCTGTACCAAAGACATTTCATATTCTAATCCTACCCGGATAAGCATCCTCAAAAGTCTTATCTATTGAGAATCACAGTGTATATCTGTGTAAATGAAATGATTCTGATACAGCCTTCCTGCTTTGTTTAATTAGTTTTTATCGGAATAACTCATCGAATGTTAATGAAACATAATAAAGTGCTCCAATGTTCGGACCACCTAAGCTTTGAATGTACTTTTGGTTCATAATATTGGATCCGCCCACTTTTAACATTGATTTAAGGCCGGTAAGTTTGTAAGAAATCTGGGCATCCACTGTTGAATAGGAGGGCACCATGCCATTGGCGGGCACCGTAAAGGATGATTGCCATTCAAACTCATCTTGCCAGCGGTAAGAAACATTGAAACCCAGCTTATCAGTCACCTTACGGTTACCAAAGGATAAATTAAATTTATGTTCCGGTGTATTGAATTCTGAAAAGAATTGACTGGGTGTATCGTTGATTACATTCCAGCTGTAGTTACCACTGATGCTATAACCTTTTAAAAGATTATACTGAAGCCCTAATACTGCTCCTTGCGAGCTGATCTGTCCATCATAGTTTGAATAAATCTGG
Source organism: Chryseotalea sp. (assembly GCF_057350905.1). Taxonomy (NCBI): domain Bacteria; kingdom Pseudomonadati; phylum Bacteroidota; class Cytophagia; order Cytophagales; family Chryseotaleaceae; genus Chryseotalea; species Chryseotalea sp. The sequence goes on from NZ_JBMRCF010000012.1 coordinate 158,634, forward strand.
GATGTATTTCCATCAATACCAAATGGTGTAACATTATGTGCCGAACCATTTAATAATGTTGCGTAATTAGGCGTGCCAGGTGCTGCAACATTACTAAAGGTGAATTGATCGCCTGCGCGGTCGATAGCACCTGCTCCATTATCTGAATAAATTGCATTATTGGTAAACTCATTTGCTGTTACTACTCGAATTTGTGTAATAAAATCAGTATACAAATTATAGTAGTATGTCATATCTATCATAAAGTTGGTACCCAACACACCTTTATATCCAAACTCTATATTCTGTACATTTTCTGGTTTTACAGGATTGAAATCAGTGTAAGGAACTAACAGACTTAAAGCTGAGGCGGCATTGGGGTTACCCACCCTAAATACTTCATCGCGGTAAGCCTGAACAGATTCACCAGTATAAGCTAGCGGTTGTCCGTTTACTGTTGATTGTCTTACAAGATCATACTTGTTTACATACCCAGGAAGACCACCACCTAATCTAGCAGAGATAATATTCAAATCAATGAACTGACCTTGCGTTGTTGGAATACGGAAACCAGTCTGGTATGAAACCCGCACAACATTATTTTCATTGAGCTTCGTTAAAAAAGAAATACGCGGATTTAAACGGCCCTTGAAATTTTCATTCTTATCGTAACGTGCGGATCCACTAATTTTAAATTTACGATCGCCTAACCACTTACCAGCTTGTACATAAGCACCATATTCCTTAATAGTAATACCGTCTACGTCATCGAAAATAGTACCGTTGGAGTTAAGGTCATACATTCTGAAGCTTGCACCCGCCTGTAATTCCATAAAGTCAATTTCATTTTTGAAATCGTACTGGCCTTCTGCGTGATACATTTTTGTTTTGTCATTGAAAAAGGGCCCTTTAGGTACTACGCCATTTTCTGCTGTTTTTCTTGCCCGGTTAAAATCAGCTCTGCCAGCTTCAGTCGACAAATCATAGATGAATTCGGAGTTGACAACACCACGGGCAAAATTATGGGCTCCCTGTTGGGTTGCAATTCTTAAGGCATCGTCCGCTATATAATCCGGATCATTGGGATTCATGGCACCTGGCTGAAATCCGTTATTGTAGAGGTAACGTAAATATTCAGTACCGTAAGTGGCCAGAAAACCTGACACATCCTGGAAGAGTGGATTAGCTGCTTTTACTGATTCATCAATAACTCGCTTGGCCAAAAATTCTGTTATATAAGAATCACCTGAATTTTCAAAGGTTCCGTAAGCTCTTACATAAAAGTTATCGCCTCTCAATTGAAGCCTGTGTTGTTGAATACTGAAATTCTTTAATGAATAACGTTGTGCACCCGTGTAGATACTGGTTCCAAAACCGGCATTCCATAAGTAGCTTAATTCAACCTTATCATTTAAGCGATAGTATAAACCTATATTGCCTTTATAATTTTTAGCATTGTAATCAATCAGGTCTACTTCTCTGTAAGGTGTTACAGAAACAACCTGGTTGGGTAAGTCACCGGCATCTGCATAACTCTTTGCAGTAACTCCAGGCTCAAAGATGTTGTTGTAAATTGAGTTGCTGGTAGAAGCAAAGGTATTCCATGAAGAACTGAATCTGAAAATCGATAAATTGATAGAAGCTTCATCGCCCATATAATGTAGTCGATCTGAGCCGGGGTTAACATCCCATTGTCCTGCCGTTCCGAAGCCTGGAGTTCGGGCCACTTCTCTATCTACAGCACTGGTTCCTTGCCAATCTTGCGCCTGCATAGCTGCCAGGTTAACTTTAAAAGCAAACTTGTTATTATAGGCTTTTGCATAGCGAATAGCACCTTCCCATACAGGGCTTGGGCCACCTGCGTAATCAGCATCGGAGCCAACATGGTTAACACCCATCTTAGCAAAAGCGCTTAAGCCCTGGTATTCAAAGGCATTTTTACTGTTAACCAACAGAATACCGTTGAAGGCATTTGGTCCGTACAGTGCTGAAGAAGCACCTGGTATTAATTCAAGACTTTCCACATCTAATTCAGAGGGTCCATTTAAATTACCTATTGGAAAATTAAGAGCGGGTGCTTGTGTATCCATACCATCTGTTAACTGAACAAATCGTGTGTTACCGGTAGAACCAAAACCACGGGTGTTTATAATCTGAAAATTGATACTGCTTGTAGCTACATCAACCCCCTTAAGATTACCAAGGGCTTTGTAGTAATTATCGGCTGGCGTATTCTGCACAGCCAATACATCCATTTTTTCAATAGCCACGGGAGACTCTAATATGCTTTCTTCAAAACGGGATGCTGAGATTACTACCTCCTGACCCAGCAAAGTTTGTTCTTCCAGCTTAATTTCCAGCCCTGTTGTATTGGCATTTTTTATTTCAATTTCCTGGGTTTTAAAACCGATGAATGAAAATGAAAGGGTGATAGGGGGGGCATCGTTTACTTTTAAAGTAAAGTCGCCAGTAGCGTTGGTGATAGTACCCACCACGCGGCCTTTTACAATAACGTTAACACCGGCCAGTTCCATGCCGCTGCCACCGTCTTTAACTTTACCTGAAATTGTTGTTTGGGCTAACAACGTTCCACTGCAGACTAGCAGTAGGAGTAAAAAGAATGGTCGAAGGTATAAAGTCTTCATACAGTTTAGTTTATCAGTTTCTAAGGTAAGGAAATTAGTATAGAAACCGCAACCGATTTCAGGATTTTGAAATCATAAAATGATGATAGGTTTTATGCCTTCACTATGACAAAAAATGCCACCATGGAAGTGATGGTTATTGTTTAGGGAATGAAAGCACCAATCACTGATATTTTTGATTTTTGGATTAATCAAAAAGGGAAGAATACATACTTTAGGCCTTTTCAGGATTGACTAGCCTTTTTTGGCCTCTTCTTCTAAATGCTTCACCAATCGTTCACAAAGGGCATTCATTTCGGCACTCATGGTCTCATCTCCGGTAGCACTCAAGACACTTTGTGCCAAACCACCGATACAGTCAACATAAAAGCGCTTCATCTCATTCACAGGCATGTCTTTACTCCAAAGATCGATGCGGAGTGTGTTTTTCTGCTTGTGATCCCACAAGGCAACACTGATTGATTTGGTTTCACTCAAACCGGCTTCGGGTTTATCAGTGGCATCCCACATGATTTTTTCGGGTACATTATTATTATCAAGCTCTATGTTAAAATTGATAGTAGTTTTTCGCATGGATTTAATTCAAAATTTCAGGTCTAAAATTCAACACTCAATATTAACAGATAAGCGCCAATTTTGGGTTTGAAATGTTGAATTTACAATATATTTGTAGCAAGTCCACTCGGGTTTGGGACACGTTTGCTGAACCTAACAATTTAAACAATACCGAGCGAAGCTAGCAGACAAAATCAGGCCTCATCCACGCCTTGGCGTGGTCCTCGCCCAAAAAGCAGGTTAACAGAAGAAGATTGCGGCTGTAGGCAGCTCAAAACTTGTCTTTTCTGGGGTTCAGAAACACCTCACCAAACTGAGTGGATTTTTTTAATCACGCTGTAATCAAAATCTTACAGGCACCTGGAGAATTCAACTCCTGACGATATCCTTGAGCAGTTATGAAAAAATTAGTTGTACTAACCGGTGCAGGTATCAGTGCTGAAAGCGGTATTCCTACTTTTCGTGCGAGTGATGGTTTGTGGGAGAATCATCGGATTGAAGATGTAGCAACCCCTGAAGCATGGCTACGAAATCAGGCATTGGTGCTCGATTTTTATAATCAGCGCAGAAAAAAGGCGCTGGAGGTAAAACCCAATCGCGGTCACCTGATACTGGCGGAGTTGGAGGCAGATTTCGATGTAACCATTGTTACGCAAAATGTAGATAACCTGCATGAGATGGCAGGATCTACAAAGGTTATTCATCTGCATGGTTCATTGTTTGAAGCCAGAAGCTCAGTGGATGAAACACTTATTTATCCAATTAAGGGAGCCGAATTAAATGTTGGTGAAAAATGCAGTAAAGGCTCTCAGCTTCGCCCTAACATAGTTTGGTTTGGTGAAGCTGTACCGATGATGGAGATTGCCATACAATATGCCGCAGCGGCTGATGTGTTTATCGTGGCGGGTACTTCATTGCAGGTGTATCCAGCGGCAAGCTTAATCAGGTATGTTCCCTATGAAGCAAGTAAATTTATGGTGGACCCAAAGCTGCCAGCACTGCCCGCCATTCCATATTTGCAAAGTTTTGAAGAAGCAGCAAGCACAGGCCTGGCCAAAGTTAAAGCAATTTTGATGAGTTGATTGGTTAATGAGTTGATGTGCCAAATCGTTGATGTGTTAATCAATATCAAGCTTCTATCTTCTAACTTCTGTATTCTGCCTTCTTCATTCCTTCGTCTGCAATTATTCTGTATTTTGCCTCATGATTTTTGTGCTAGACATAGGTAACTCCGACATCACGGCAGGTCTTTGGTATGATGCAAGCTGGAAGCAAGTATGGCGCTTACCAACCGATACAAGTTTACCTCAAAGTTTTTACACTACAAGATTACGCGATTCATTTCTAGAGTTTGGTTTTAAGACGGATCATTTGGAGGCCGTGGTGATCAGTAGTGTGGTGCCTGAAATAACAGAGCGTGTTCGGCAAGCCGCGCAGCAGTTGACGGAGCGAGAACCTGTTGTATTGAGTGCAGCGCTCTATCAAAAGTTGCCTATTGGTATTTTAAACCCTAATCAAATCGGGTCGGACCTCGTATCAAATGCCTTGGCAGCCTTTGAGCTCTTTAAGAGTAATTGTGTAGTGGTTGATTTTGGCACAGCACTAACTTTTACAACAGTGTCTGCAAAAGGCGAGATATTAGGTGTCTCTATTGTACCCGGTTTAAAAACAGCCATTAAAGCATTAACTCAAAATACGGCACAACTTTTTGAAGTGCCCTTACTCGTTCCGGAATCTGTATTAGGGAAAGATACGACTCATGCGATACAGGCAGGAGTGCTGCATGGTTACGAAGGACTAGTACGAACCATGTTGCAAAAAATAAAAACGGAGTTGAAAGATCCGAAGCTAAAGATCGTGGCAACAGGAGGCTTGTCCTCTATCTTGCCTGCCCTTAAAGACGAGTTTACCATCATTAATCGTGAGCTTACCTTGGATGGACTCAGGCTGGTCTTGAAATATGCTTAGTATGAATGGCATCACGGATACTGTCCTGCACCTAAACCGTTCAATGTTTATAGGTAGAATTACTCAAGATTATGCGCTACTCCTCAAGTAGTTCTTGTAAAAAATTTCTGAACTTTTTGGTATCGTAATTAGCCGTACCAACATTTTTATAAACGATTTCGCCTTTCTTATTAATCACAAAAGTAGTGGGAATTGAAGGCACTTGTAACACTTCAGGCAACTGATTTGGGAATGGACTTTGCAACAGGTATACAGGAAAAGTAAAACCTTTGGTATTGACATAATTGTTGACCTTATGTGCATCATTTTTTCTGTCGATGGACAGCATGACAAAAGCCAGGTCTTCCTGCGCTATGCCCTTGTAAAGCGACTCGATGGCGGGCATTTCTGCACGACATGGTCCGCACCAGGTGGCCCACAGGTTTAAAAAAATAACCTTGCCCTTTAATTGTTCCATAGGAAAGGATTCCCCGGTAAAGGTTTGTACGGTAAAATCATAAGAGAAATTTTCGCGGGTTACTTGCCTTTCAGCAGAGGCATTCAAGATGCCTGTTTGCAGTAAAATTTTTTGTGCATAGGCGGTGGTACTACTCAATAAGCCTGATAAATGCAGTATCAAGATCGCCAAAACAGGAATTGAAATTGACTTGAACAAGGCTATAACTTTCTTCATTGGCACGATAGATGTTTAACTTTTACAGTAATTCTATTTAATTTCGCTCTATTAACAACAATGATAATGACTTTAGTTCGCTTTTTATTAGTGGCTGTTCTGGTCGGCACCAGTTTTCTGGCAACTGCCCAAAAGGTAAAGTATAAAGACATTTACGTTTGGTTAGCAAATAAGCAGTACGATGAAGCTGAACCTTTTCTGAAGCGTTACCTTAAGGAGAATGACGACAATCCCAATGCCGTTTTATACATGGGCTTGATCTATGAGCATAAATCGCTTAAAAACGATATTTTGAAAGAAGGTGCTATGTCCATAGCAAACATGGATTCCGCCAGTCAATTACTGGATCAGGCATTCAAATTAATAACAGAGAAGGAACTAAGAAAAAACGATGAGTACTACGAGACTTTTAAACGCAGGGACCTGCGCACCGGTGAATACGGAGTAAAAATTAGTGACATTCAGTTTTTTATTGAGAAGCGACTGCAAGAATTGAGAGAGCGGAAAGACAAAATTAAACTGGTTAATTTTTACTTTGCCTTGACCGACTCTACCTATAAAAGATCACAAAGACATTATCAGGCTTTACACAATAAATACCAGAGTAAAAAGAGCATGCTTTTGCGTGCCGATAATGCCACATTGGAACAACTCGGCCAGTTAAGCAGCACCTTCGATTCATGCCAGAAAGCTTTTGATATTTTTAAATCAAATGTACAGGCTTTGGGTAAGACAAATTATAATTACCAATTAGCACTCAATGAAATTAGAGACTTAAGCAAAGATGGAAATAATAAGGTTGATTTTTTAAACGATCAGGTTCAACTTTGGCACTTCAAAAAGTTTGCTGATGAATCTATTAAAGTTATTCGTGATGAAATAACACCATTGAAAGATCATCTTGTATCGGCAGATATTGATATTAATAAGTTACGGGAAAAGTTATTAAAGGACTCTGTTTCAGTGCGTGCCGAGATGGAGAAACTTAGTGCCAAGCTGCTTCATCAAAGACTTACTACCTATGACGATAAGCCCTTGCCAGCCTTACTTTTTAATCTGAAGATAGCCGAAATAAATTATCGTTCGGATTTGGCAGCGCATTTTTTGCTAAGAGACAGTGCGAATATTCCATTAAAACTAAACATAGCGAAAAGTGAATTCAAGTCCATAAAGCTACTGGATAGTCTGGCTAAAGCATTGCCCGTTTCACTGATTGATGAAAAGGCAGAGGATTATGATTACTTTATAAAGAACACCTACAATCAGGCCAGTGTGCTGAAGAGTTATGTTCGCGGTTTGCAGGAGTTTGCTGAACGTGAAATGGCTTTGAAAGATTTTGAAGTAAAATTCAGAACTAAAGGAATTGATTGGCTCGTAGTGGGAGGGGATTCAGTTTCACTACAATTGAACCCAGGCCTGGAAAGGCCATACCAGCCTTTGGCGATTATTTCTGAAAAGTACACGGCAGGTCTGTATTTTAAAGACTCTGTAGCAGTAGAAGGCTATTTGTATGGGATTACACTTTCACGCAGACCAGATCTAGCCATTAAGTTTCCTGTTGATGTCGGTTACAAGCACAAAACCTTGTTGCAATCAAAAGCCTTTATCATTCATGATGCAGGTGAGCAAATATTTTTTGTCATCATGTATAATGAAAATAAAATAAAGGAGAAGCTTTCAGTTACTGTTGCTAAAATCTACCGATCAGACGGACTTGCATGGAGTAATCATTTTAAAGTAGACATGATCCCCGCATCAGCAACTTTTATTAATGGTGAATTAATTGTAACCGGAATTGACGATAAAAAGTGGGTGCTGGATAAGAATGGTAAAATGAAGTAGCATTGTATTGAATACAGCCAGGAAGAATAAAAAAACCGGCTTACTGGCCGGTTAATTTTTTCCAATCTTGAAAACGCAAATCAATTCTGTTTTTGATTCTGTCATAGTTCTCCCAACTATCAGTTACATGATAAATAGAAGGCAAGCCCTTAACTAAAATCTCATCATAATCATTTCTGTAAAGTCCACCACCGTAATAGTAGTAAGTAAACATATTACCCTGTCGGCTAAAGAGCTCGAATCCAAGATAGCCATCCCAGATTTCACTTAAGATTGTGCAAGAAATCTCTTTTCTTTTAAAACGGAAAATCTGAATAGCCGCTTCTTCTTCAAAGTATTCTGAGTATAAATCGTTTTCAATGATCCATCCTAAGTACATACCAATATGAACATACGCTTGTTCAATGGGTAGTGAATCAGGGAAATTACCAAGAAAGTGAGTCTTGGCATTGTCGTAAATAGTTTTTTGGATTTCAGCCTTCTTTTCCATAATCAATGTTAGGGTTATCTCGCCAAGAATGCAAACGATGTACTGATTTTTTATGCTGTGGGGTAGAAAAACAAGTAGGCAATAAAAATGGCAGCGATTGCACCGGCAACATCTGCGATCAAACCACCAGTTAGTGCATAACGCGTTTTTCTTACTTGTACTGAACCAAAGTAAACTGCCAATACATAGAACGTTGTCTCTGAACAACCCCTGAAAATGCTGGCTAGATTTCCCGCGAAGGAATCGGGGCCTAATGCTTTTGATATATCCATCATCATGGCCCTGGAGCCTTGACCGCTTAATGGTTTTAAAATGGCAACGGGTAGTGCATCTACAAAGGCAGTATTAACATGAAAAGCTGTTGTGAAAATCCAGGCTATTCCTTGTGTAAGATAATCAATAGCGCCTGATGCCCTGAACAAACCAATGCCCACAAGCATAGCAATCAGATAAGGAATAATTTTTATAGAGGTTTCAAATCCTTCCTTAGCACCCTCGACAAATGTCTCAAACAAGGGGAGCTTCTTACTGAAGCCAAGCAGCAAAAAAAAGACTATAATGCTCAGGATTGCAAGGCTACTGATCAATGAAGATTGGACCTGTAAAGCTTCAGGGCTGAGGGAAGCAAAGTACATGACCATAAGTAAAATCAGTGTGCTAATGCCAAGGACGTAACCAATCATCACAAGATCCCATTTCAGCTTTTGCTTGAATGATAAATAGATTAACCCAACAAGGGTAGAGCAGAAAGTAGCGATAAGTGTTGGTATAAAAATGCTGGTAGGATTTACGGAGCCAAGCGTTGCCCTGTCAGCAATAATAGTAATGGGTATTAATGTTAATCCTGAGGCATTCAATACCATAAAAGTTATCTGAGCATTTGAGGCTGTATCTTTTTCGGTATTGAGTTCCTGCAATTCCTTCATTGCTTTTAAACCCAGGGGCGTTGCGGCATTGTCAAGCCCCAGCATATTAGCACTGAAATTCATGATAATAGAGCCATTGGCGGGGTGATCTTTGGGTACTTCAGGAAACAAACGTTGAAAGAAGGGGCCTATAACTTTTGATAAAATGGCCACAATACCGCCTTTGTCTGCAATTTTCATTAGTCCTAACCACAGCGACATGATGCCAGTAAGGTAAAGGGAGATTTCAAAGCCTGTTTTAGCTGAGGAAAAAGTAGAGTTCATAAGGGCTGGAAAAACCGCCATATCCTGAAAGAAAATGAGTTTAACCAGCGCCACAACAAAGGCGATTAGAAAGAAAGCAAGCCAGATGTAGTTTAGGGCCATAGGATTGACTGAATTGTGTTTAAAGGTTACAATTCCAGTGGCTAAAGTATGGATTTGGATTGTAGTCTTAAAGCTTGAAGTATAGGGTTTCCAACTGGATCGAAATTTGGATTCTTTATGTAACTTTGGAGAGCTTTAATTTAGTCCCCCCTCAAAAACAACGCGTATGCCCACTTTCTTACGATTAAGTTGCCTATTGGCAATGTTGCTGTCTTTAACTCAGAATAGTTATTCCCAAACTGGTCCTGGAGGTGTGGGGAATGCCACTGGAGCAAGTAGTCAACCTCAAAATGTACTTTGGCTAAAATCAGATGCAGGTATAAGTACCAGTGCTGGCCTAGTTGATGGCTGGTCTGATCAATCAGGTAACAATAACCACGCTACAGCCACCGGAGGCACCAGACCCTCCTATACAGCTAGTAATGTTGATTTTAATAACCTGCCTTCGATAAACTTCCTTAATACAGCCAACTCCAATTTCTTTTTGCGAGTTGCTGATAATGATAATCTGGATAATACAGATCAATTGACCGTTTTTGTGGTGTTGCGGCCTACATCCAATGTGCCTAATACAACGTTGGGTCTATTGTCAAAAAGGACAGCTAATAATACTGATCAGTCTTATTATTTCTCGCTTACGACTAACCCTCGGTATCAAGTAGTAGTGGGTACTGCAGCTGCATCAAATTTGAATGGGACTAATAATACAGCCCTAACCCAGAACGATATTATTGCATTTGTGATGAATGCAGGAACTAAAAATGGCTACAGAGATGGTGGCGCGACTGGAACTGTTACAGGAGATAATTTGATAGCAAATAATACATCAGACCTTTTTATTGGTACCTACGATGCTGCTACAAACACAGGATTAGAAGGATCAATTGTAGAAGTAATAATTTATCGCACAGCTTTAAATGCTGCACAACGCCAGATTGTTGAAAACTATTTGTCAGCCAAATACAACACTGCGTTAAGTGCCGGTGATATTTATACAGGCGATGTAGCGGGTGGATCAACATTAAATCATGATTTTGATGTTGTAGGTATAGGCCAGGTATCAGGAGCGCAACATTTACTGGCGAACTCAAAAGGTTTGATTGTGAGCCCTTCTGCCGGAACCATTAATAACAATGGCGAGTCTCTTTTGATTGGTCACAACGGACTCGCCAATTCAGCCGTAACTACAAACCTTGGAACGGGTGGCGTTGTGCAGCGATGGAATCGCACCTGGTATTTTGACGAAAGCGGAGCTTTCGATGCAACGATAACTTTTGATTTTAGTGAGGGTATCAATGGAGACTTTCCGCAGAATAAAGACAACTATGTTTTATTGAGAAGAAATACAGGTACTGGTAATTATGATGTTGTTGCTATCAGCAATGCAAACAAGTCAATTTCAGGCGATCAACTCACCTTTGTTGTTCCGGATGGGAGTTTAACAGATGGTGTTTATACATTAGGAACATTAAATCTTACCAACAGCCCTGTTAATGGTTTAACTAACAAAACTTGGTACAGTTATCAAACAGGAAATTGGGAAGATCATCAGTCATGGACTTTAGATGGTGGATTGTTTCCCCTTTATGTTAATCCTGGCAGCAACATACCTGGCCCTAGCGATAATGTAGTTATCGGATCGGGTAAGACAATAATCATTAATGCAAATAATGTACTGATCAGTAGTTTACAATTGGTAGGTACACTAGATATTGGTATTACCACAGGACATAACTTCATTGATATAGGTGGTGAAGGACGTTTAAAGATGTCGGGTGCAAATGACAACTTTCCTGCTGGGGATATTACAGATTTTGCAGATCAGGTAGTAGGTGGAACTGTTGAGATTGGTGGTACGGGAATGATTTTAAATCAGCTAAGGACTTTCAATAACCTTGAAGTAAATCTGACAGGAAGTACCAATGTCGTTAACCTTCAAACTGACATTACACTTAATGGCAACTTTAGAATTACAAGTGGTCTCTTCACTTTTAATAACGATGTAACAGTCGCCAATAGAATCATGACTGTGTTTGGCGATGTTGAAATATCATCAACAGGAGGTATTCGTGTAGGAACAGGAAACAATGGTAGCACCAGACATGAGTTTAATTTATACGGTGATTTTAGTAATGATGGGGGTACTGCTTACTTTACCAACAGAACTTCCGCAACGCATGGCAGCGAAGCGAATAACGGTATTGTTGATTTTAACACATTAAGTGCCACGCAAGATCAGGAAATTGAATGTAATGGTGTTACCAGATTTTATAGGATAGAGATCAGCAAAGGAACTAACGATTCTTACAAGACAATACTCAGCGCCAACAGTGTAGCAAATTTTAACTTATTTGGTTTTGCTAACGAAGATCATGGTTCTGTTGCCCAATTAACAACGAATGCGAATGCACTGGGCTTGATTTATGGTACCGTTGAGTTAAAAGAGAATGTCACCATCCCGGTGCTGAGTACAGCATCTAATTACAATATTTCAGAGGGTGCCCAGATTTGGGTTAATGGAGGTACCTTAAATAAAAATAGTGGTAACTCCCTTGTGCCTTACGGTAAAGTCAGAGTAAGTGATGGTATCCTTACCGCTAATGTTGTTGCAGGAATTACTACCCGTGATGATGGCGCCATCATTGTAGAGGGGGGTACAGTAACGACCAATCAAATCAGAACCTCAGTTGAGGGGCCAACCAATATTGGTTCATATATTCAATCGGGAGGTACTGTTACCGTTAACGGAGATGGTCCAGGTGGTACAGGTTTAGATTATTATGTATTTAGCTTAAGCTACCCCGGTAATGTGTTCAACATGAGCGGAGGAGATTTAATCGTAAAAGGAACAAGGGGTGGAACAGATGGAACACGCGGAGCGATCTTTATCAATAGTGATCCATCAAATATTTCAGTAACAGGTGGACGTGTTATTTTTGAGATTAGCAATGCCAATACTTATAAAGTTACCTCTAGGGCACCTTTTTGGAATGTTTTGATGCGCAGAACCGCAGGTGCTGCTACAGTAGTGGAATTAAATCTGGGAGAAACTGGTACAGGTGCAAGTTTAACTTCACTAGCAATACAACCATTGGTAGTGCTCAACGATCTGACGATTGAGAGCCCTGTGAATTTTACGACTAACAATGCCAATGTTACCGTTGGTGGTAATATTGACCTTAATAACGGATCTACCTATACACACGGAACAAATACAACGACCATCACTGGCGAGGGGGTTAGTTCCCTTATCTTCGGTAATACCGCTGCAACACAGACATTTAATAATCTTACAATAAATAAGGAAAATGTAACGGATGAGGTTGTGGTTGCCACGGGTAATGCCACAGCATTACGTGTAAATGGTACTCTGACAATAAGCAATGGCTTATTCAACTATAATTCATTTATTGTCTCTACAAGAGGTGCTGTAACTATTGCCAGTGGCCTTACCGTTGGGAAGAGCACCAGCACCGGTCGTTTGTTATTTGATGGTACGGTAGCCCAAACACTAAATTCATCAGGTGTTACTATTTATAACCTTCAATTAAACAATACAGGTGCAAGCCCGCAAGTAACATTGGCTAATGGAGATCTTACCATTTTAGGTACGCTTACCATGACGAGCGGGGTGTTTAGTATTGGCGTTAATAAATTATCATTAAACACTTCAACTTCTGTTTTAGCAGGAAGTCCATTCAGTGCAACAAAAATGATTCAGACTTCAGGATTAAGTTCAGATGGCGGACTTGAGTTATATGTTGGTGGTAATGGAGCCATAGACTATCCGTTAGGGGTTGCCGGTAAATATGCACCTGCCAGACCGCAATTCCAGTCTTTCAGTGATAATGGTCTGGTTCGTATTGTGCCTGTTGATGCTGTACTGCAGACTACTGCCGGAGCTCAAAGCATTTTATCTTTTTATTGGAAAGTGAGTTATTCAAATTTCACAACGCTGCCAACAGTGTCATATCAATTTCGTTATGATCAGGCAGATGTTGATGCCAATGAGAACCAATATGTGGCTGGTAAAGTTACAGACTTTCCGCCCTATGACAGAATTGAAGATCCCAATACCGGTGGGGTGGATAATGTTGATGAAGGTAATAACTTGATTGTTTTCAATGGTACAACAAATGGATTAACTTTCCCTGGCGCAGGCTTTACTTTGGAGGCGGCTAACTATACTGCAGCACGCACCAGCAGGTTTAATGGTGTGCTTGACACTTATTATAGTGTGGCTTCGGGTGACTGGAACACAGGATCAACCTGGTCAAGAAATGCTACTTCGGGTGGCCCACCGAATGTTCCTACAGCAGGAAGTATTGTAGTGATTCAGTCCAGTGGTGGAAATGGTCACAGAATTAATGTTTTAACAGGCACTATATCTGTTGCAGCCGTTCAATTTGATGCCACTGGTGTGGTAAATCCTAATCCGGAAACTGTACCTCGTTTACAATTTTACGCTGCGGGTACAAATGCCCTTGGTTTTGTAACAGGAGCAGGGATGATTTCTTTTGATGCACCTGATGCGCCCGTAGTAACAGGTGATTTTAATGATTTTGGTACAAATCCAAATTCTTATTATCTCTATTTTGGAGGTAATGCAACGTTGACGACCATACCAACGCCTATTCCTAACCTGATGTTTGAGAGTGCCATCTATACGGTCAATCAGAACATTACAGTTAACTCAGATCTTATTGTTCAGGGTGATGGAGTTGTTCGTCCAATACAGACGGTTGCGATTAAAAGAGATCTTATTTTAGGTTATTGGTTGGGTGGAACTTTCCAATTGCCAGGTGCGGCACCAGCTATTACAGTGACTATAGATAGAAACATAGACTACACACAGGATCCTTTCACTAACCCAAGCAATCGAGCTGTAAATGTTAATAATCCTGGTGTTGCTACCGTAGAGAATACAATTATTGTTAAAGGAAATATAATCCAGGGCGCAAGTAACAACAGCGTGCTGGATTTATACAATGGTGCTGCTGACAGACCTTTGGCAAATCTTGAATTCCAGGGATCTGGAAATCATGGTTATACCAGAAGTTCAACTTCAGTTCCTGATTTGAATCGCATTGTTTGTAACAAAGGCAGTGACATAACTTCAGGGTTTTCAATTAATGGTTCAGTTGTACTTAATGCGCCAAGCAATACAGCGATAAAACCAATTACGCTAACCAATGGACTGTTAAGTCTTAACAATACTGGGAGCTATGTGTTAACTTCTGGCGGTGGAGATTTTAATATCCCTGGAACTGCCGGACTTGACGTAAATGGCAGCACTGTATCAATTACATCGACCAGCACAAATGCCAATATTATTTTAGATGGTTTGTTGAGAGTAACAACAGGTACCGTAACCCTTGATGCTGGTGTAGGATTTGCAAACTATATTGAATATTCAAATTCTGGCAATGCCGTTATTGAGGTATTGGGAGGATCACTTACCGTTGGTGGACAAGTGAGAAGAGGACTTTCAAGCACTACAGGCATATTAAAATATACACAGAGTGGTGGTGCGGTTACTATAGGAAACAGAGGCGCAGCGACTACAACACGTGGCGTTTTCGAAGTGTTGAATACGGGTAGTGAATTTCACCATACAGGGGGTACATTTACACTTGTTAATGGAATTAACAGTACCACTGTTCCATCGTTGTGGTTAGAGCCAGCAACTCACACTATTAGTACAAATTCACTGATAACCATTGGCAGTGCCAATACGCTTGCGGGCACCACTGCTCAAAACATAGGAATTAAGTCATCAGTACCCCTTTATAATTTAACCATAGCCGGATCGAATAGTCCCGTTGCTAAAATTTACACATTACCACTTACTGTATCAAACGATTTGATTATTAGTTCTTCCACTACACTGAACGCACAGGGTATTAATCTGACTATTGGAAGGAATTTTACAGTTGATGGTTCTTATGTAAATGGAAATAACCTGACCACTTTTACGAATACAGGAGCAGCGGCTGTTTCCGGAGCGACTTCAGCACTTTCGTTTTATAACCTGACCAAATCAGGAGCAGGTACCCTTACCATAAGCAAAGATATTACCATCAATAGAGATTTAATTTTGTCAGCCGGTAGCATTAATACAGGTACCTCATTGATAAATTTGAGAAGACACGCTACGATAGATGGTAGTCTTACATCTACTAGTGGGCAAGGCCTTATCTTCAACGGATCATCACAACAGCTCTTACAACGATCAGCTTCAGGTACAGGTACCTTGGGTATTGTCACTGTGAGTAATTCTTCAGGTGTTCTTATTCCCGATGGTAATGGTTATAACTTCACCATTACAGCAGGGTTGAGGTTGGAGCGTGGTGTTTTAGATATTGGAGGAAGTTTATTATTACTGACTCAGAATGCTTTTATTACACCAGTAAATCCTTTCTCTGTTACAAACATGATACAGACGAACAGTTCTTTTACTGACTTCGGTGTAAGGAAACAATTTCCGGTAAACTATACTACAAACTTTACTTTCCCTGTTGGTCAGTTAAGTTATACACCCGTTACTTTTGATTTCAGCAGTCCTTCAAATACAACAGGCTCAAGTGGCACACCAACAATAACTGTAAGACCTGCTAATGAGCGGCATCCAAGTATTATCAATGATGCCGAGGCGCCAGATCCTGAAATAGATGATTTGCAAAATGCCTTGCAATATCATTGGATCATTAATGCTGATAATGTTGCCAGTACATTCAGGTCTTCTATGATTTGCTATTACCAACAATCATTAGTTTCGGTGACAGTACCCCAAACAGAAGCAGGATACATTGCTGCTCGTATACTTTCTGATGCAAACCCTTCACTGTTGATTAATAAATTTAGTACTGTCGAAGTTGATGAAAGTCTGAATACAGTTACGTTTGCATTTTCTGGAGTAACGGATGCAGGTATTTCGGGAGATTATTTTGCTGGAATTGATTTAGCTATTCCAAATAATGTACCTATCTATACTACAAATGGATCTGGTAGTTATACAAGTGCCATTTATACTCCGGCAGTACCGGGTGGAGGCGCCCCTGTTGGTGCAGCGGTTATCGTTAGACCTGGAGATGAATTGATATTGTCATCTAACGGAGCAAGCTTCTATTCTACCCAAATTAATGGAACGGTCACTGTCAATAGTGGAACAATCGGCCATAGATTAGGATACGTAACGGGAACAGGTGATCTTAGAATTAATAGTAACACGGCATCAATAGCTATGCCTGCTGCGGTTTATGACGACTTTTTCTCTTGTGCAGGAGGAGGATTGACTTTTGGAGGAACAGGTAGTTATGAAATTTTAGGTGGGATTACGAATTTACGTAACCTTACTATTGAAGGAGGAATAAGGTCAATGGCCAATAACGATCTAAATGTTTGTAATAATTTTGTAGTTAATTCAGGTTCATTTTTGAATAATACTAGTCGCATAATTGTTGTACAGAATGACCTATTAATTAATGGTGGGGTATTTGGTAATGTGCAAGGAACACTTACAATTGCTCGTGACATGATAACTGCTGGTTTATTTGATGGAGGTATTGGCGGAGTAAAATCTATTGGAAGAAATCTTTCCATCACTGGAGGAACTTTCATAGGTGGTGCTGGAGGCGGTAACAGAATTGTAATAACGGGAAATATGAGTGTAGCTGATGGTGCAACTTTTACTGGAGGAGCAGTTGCATCTGGTGGTATGAGATTCGTTTTTAATGGCACAAGTCAGCAGACACTGACAGGTAATTTTACCAATGCCTTAGGGAGAGCCATAAACAGGTTAGAAATAGATAACAGTGCTGCAGGATTGGTTATCTCTAACAATACTGATGTTGTGAGTCAATTGATTCTCACGAATGGAGTAATCACACCGCAGGCAACACTCACCATGCTTGGAAGCGCAACCGCAGTTCCTGCTGCAGGTTCGGCCAACTCTTACGTTTCTGGCAAATTATATAAGGTAATTACAACTGCAGGTTCCAGCTTTACTTTCCCTATAGGAAAGGGCGGAAGGTGGAGAAGCGGATCTGTAGTAGCAGTTTCAGCAGCGGGTGTAACCTGGGATATGGAGTATTTTACTGGTTCAGCGGTAGGTCAGGTGGCGGCAGCGCCTGCACCTAGAAGTAACCCGGTAAGTAATCTTACATCATCCGATCCACTCATATTAACAATGGCAACAGGTGAATTCTGGAAAGTGTCAGACGGTTCTGCCACTTCCAATGGACGCACAGCCAGGGTTGGACTAAGTTGGGGAGCTGAAAGCGATGTATCAGCCAACACGACTTTTCAACAGGCACTTACGGTGATGTCATGGAATGGGACCAACTGGACTAACAATGGTGGATCCAATTTTGTAACGGGTACCAATGGTACATTCCAGTCTTCAGCAACACTATCTTTCAGTGAGAATATTGTTACCCTCGGCTCTACTGAAGCAGCCAACCCGCTTCCTGTTGAGCTTACTGCATTTACAGGTAAGCATGAAAATGGTTTCAATAAAATCAGATGGTCTACTGCTTCGGAATTGAATAACGACTTTTTTGAATTGCAACGGTCCGACAACGGAGAAACGTTTACCACCATGGGTATCATTCAAGGGAAGGGTACAACTTCAGTACTCTCCAATTATGTATTTGATGATGAAGCACCACTATTGGGTAACAACTACTATCGTTTAAAGCAAGTTGATTTTAATGGCGCTATAGAATACTCACGTATCATCCTTGTTAAAAATGATGCTGAAGATGCTGTATTCAATATCAGTGTATTCCCGAATCCACTTGCTGAAGGTACTCAACTGAGCATACGCTCATTAAAAGATAATGCGTTGGAAGCTACAATATCTGTGAGGGATTTAACGGGCAAAGTAATTACATCGTATACGGTAGGTAGCGAGACTTTTGATGAAAGAGTAATTGATACCCATAACTGGTCAGGTGCAGGGATTTATATCGTTGAGATGACACAGGGTGATAAACGTGTATTCAGAAGGGTAGTAGTCGATTAATGACTTCTTACTTGTAAAGCATTTAACAAGCAGCAGGCAGTCATGCCTGCTGTTTCTGTTCTCAGGCGACTGTCACCAAGACTCACTTTGATAAAGCCCTGACTTAATGCTTTTTCTAATTCTTCTTTGGAGAAATCTCCTTCAGGGCCAATACAAATCAGATAGCTTTTCTCTTTACTTGCTTCGTGTATCAAGTGTTTGGGATTGCTATGATCGACATAAGCAATAAATTTTTGATCGGCCTTGCTGTTGTGTAATATTGATGTGAAATCACTTAAGGGGTTAATCACAGGCAGCGTAGCTTTTTGTGATTGCTTCATGGCACTGATGGCTACTTTCAACAAACGCTCTGTTTTAAGAAAGGATCTTTCGGAGTGATCACAATCAATTAACGTAATTTCATCAACACCAAGTTCTGTTACTTTTTCCACAAGCCATTCGAGGCGATCAGGATTTTTAGTGGGTGCTATGGCCAGGTGTATCCGAAATGACTTCTCGGGTTCTGCACGTTTTGCCTGGATCTCAAATTGACATTGCTGCGCATTTGCTTTTGTAATGATGCAATCATAAAAAAAGCCATTGCCGTCCGTCACAGCAATGACTTCTCCTTCGCGCTTACGTAATACCTTAACGCAATGCCTCGACTCATCTTCTGTTAGCCAGCAATGGTTTTCTGATAGATCTGGTTGGTAGAAGAGTTGCACAGTTATGCGTATTGTTGGTACAGTTTATCCATGAGGGCAATGTATTCCTGCATGGCAACTTCTTTGGTTTTGCCTTTTAAATCTGCCCACGTATCGTATTTGGCAATCGCTTTAAAGTCGAAGCCTCCAGGTCTTTCTCCGGTTACATCGCCTTCACTACCTTGCTTGTATAAGGCATATAATTGCAAAAGTTCTTCATTGCTTGGGCGCTTTGTTAATTCCTTAGAGCGGGCAGCAGCAGCTTCAAATTGTTCTTGTAATTCCATAAAAAAAGGGCTGATAAATCAGCCCCTAAGTTAATATAATTTGTGTCTACTTATCGCTTTGTGATTTCTACGTAAGCCCGACTTTGCGTACCTACATAGACCTGACGCGGGCGACCAATAGGCTCCTTGTTTTCACGTAACTCTTTCCATTGAGCAATCCAGCCTGGCAGACGACCCATTGCAAACATAACAGTGAACATATCAACCGGAATGCCAAGGGCACGGTAAATGATACCGGAGTAGAAGTCAACATTAGGATAAAGCTTTCTTTCGATAAAGTAAGGATCGCGCAAAGCAATCTCTTCAAGCTTCATGGCAATTTCCAATACAGGATCATTGATGCCTAATTTGGCAAGGACATCGTCAGCAGCCTTTTTGATGATCTTGGCACGTGGATCGAAGTTCTTGTAAACACGGTGACCGAAGCCCATCAAACGGAAAGGATCGTTTTTATCTTTTGCTTTATTAATCCATTTTTCGATGTTACCACCGTCTTGCTTAATGGCTTCAAGCATCACAATTACTTCCTGATTCGCGCCACCATGTAAAGGTCCCCAAAGGGCATTAATACCAGCGGAAATTGAAGAATAGATGCTTGCTTTTGATGAACCCACAATACGCACAGTTGACGTTGAGCAGTTTTGCTCGTGGTCAGCGTGAAGAATGAGGAGTTTGTCTAAAGCATTGGCTACCACCGGATCTACTTCATAATGTTCTGCAGGAAGTGCATACATCATTTTTAAGAAGCGTGAGCAGTAGTCAAGTGAGTTGTCTGGGTAATTTACCGGATGCCCTACTGCATTTTTATATGACCAGGCTGCAAAGGTTGGCATTTTAGCTAGTGACCGCACAATGCTCAGGTAAACACCTTCAGCAGATCTGTTAGGATCGAGTGATTCTGGATAGAAGGCTGTTAATGAGCAAAATAATGAAGCCAACACGCCCATAGGGTGCGAAGTTGATGGGAAACCATCTAGTATTTTTTTATTGTCCTCGTGAACCAACGTGTGTTTAGTAATATCGCTGGTAAACTTGGTTAATTGTTCTTTGGTAGGGAGCTCACCAAAAATAAGCAGGTAGGATACTTCCAAAAAAGTTGATTTGGCAGCTAAGTCCTCAATGCTATAGCCACGGTAGCGGAGGATACCATTATCGCCATCCAAAAAAGTAATAGCGCTTTTGGTTGAGCCTGTATTTTTATAACCAATGTCGAGTGTGGTTAAGCCGGTTTTTTCCAGCAACTCACTTATGTCGATTGCGGTTTCTTTTTCTGTCCCTTCTATAATTGGCAATTCGTAAGTTTTGCCATCGTAAATCAGTTGTGCAGTTTTCGCCATGAGCTTCAGATTTTAACGGTTAAAGATAGAACCGATCATTTGTTTGAGAAAGCCGTTTAAATTAATTATTTCCTAAAATCAGGGGCATACCATCTTTACCTGATCCGACAACTATAATTTTGGAATTAGGCGATTTTGCCAGCTCTAAAGTGGCTTCAATACCACGCATTTTAAGCAGTTTATCCGTTAAGCTATTATTGATGATCAGGTTGGCGCGTGACTCACCCTCGGCCGCAATGCGTTTACGTTCTGCCTCACTTTTCTCTTTATCGAGGCGGAATTGGTAGGCAAGTGCCTCTTGTTGTTGCTGCAACTTGCTTTCAATAGCGGCTTTGATTTGCTCAGGTAAGTTAATGGAGCGAATTAATAAGGCTACCATGTGCACGTTGTTGGCAATCAGGATTTTTTCGCATTCTTCTTTAATGGTGGTTTCTACTTCAGCACGTTTGGTTGAGTAGATTTCCTCTGCCGTATAGCGACCCATCACCTGACGAACAGTAGACCTTACTTCGGGTGCTACCAGGATGTTTACATAATCTTTGTTGAATCGTTCGTGAATGAAACCAATTTTATCCGAAACCGGGCTGAAACGAACCGATACATCAACATGAATAGAAAGGCCACTTTTATCAAGTACATCCATGTTTTCATCTCTTGATTGTTCTCTTACGCTGTACACATAAACTTCATTCCATGGTGCCTTGGTATGAAAACCTGGGCCTTGGATATTTTCCTTGTCAAGCCCTGATCCGAACTTGTAAAAAAGAACGGCTCTTTCGCCAGCTTCAATGGTATAAAAAAGGCTTGATGAAATGCCTGCAATAATAAAAAGGGTAATTACCCCTAATACGATAAAGGGTACAAGTCTACGGTTGTTCATAGTTATTTTTTAATGAATAGGAAATTTAGCTTATAAATAGGGCTAATCAAATCATTTAAGCAAAGTGCTAATCTTTTTTTAATTACTAAGGTCTCAGGGTAGACAATCCACCATCAATACCAACGATTTGCCCAGATATCCATTTTGCCTTCGGGGATAAAAGGAAGGCTGCCAATGAGGCGATGTCTTCGGCTGTTCCGATCTGTTTGAGGGGGTGCCGCTCTGCAGAGGCTTTTTTCTTATCGTCATTGGCCAAAAGTTTTGCTGCCAATGGGGTATCCGTTAGAGACGGAGCAATGCAATTGACCCTGATTTTGGGTGCCAGTTCAGCCGCCAGTGATTTGGTAAGCCCTTCTAAAGCACCTTTTGCAGCTGAGACTGATGCGTGAAAGGGCATGCCTTGTGCAACAGCCACAGTACTAAAAAGCACGATGGCACTTTGCTCTGCGTTTTTAAGTTTAGGCAATACAGCCTGAATTACTTTTACTGCTCCGAGTACATTGATATTAAAGTCGTCACTAAAATCTTGTGCGGTGAGGCGATGAAAAGGTTTTAGGTTAATACTACCAGGGCAATAGGCGACTCCATCTAGTTGTTCGGGTAAGGCAGATGCATCAAAAGAATCGATCAGTGCATCAAACGCGATGTCGCCTGTGCGGGAAGCATTGATTACCTGATTTCCTTCCGCTTTGAGTTGGTTACTAAGCGCATGACCAATGCCTGAGCTTGCACCAATAATGAGATATGTTTTAGACATGTTTTACTAACAGTCAGTGCGGGTAATTGTTAGAAGACAATAACATTATTAACCTATTATTTGTCTAGTGCTGAAAATAAAAGAGCCTCGCATGTGCGAGGCTCTTAGGAATTCAAAGGCTATCAGGTTTACACAGATGCTTTCACGCGTGGTGCGCCTGCCATGATTTCCTCATTGGCAAACTCAGCAAACTTTTCAAAGTTCTTCATGAAAGCAGAAGCCAGGTAATTTGCTTTTTCATCGTAAGCATTTTTGTCTGACCAAGTGTTGCGTGGATTTAAAATCTCAGCAGGAACACCAGGGCAGCTTTGTGGCTTAGCAACACCAAATACTTCATGGTTTACATATTCCACTTTATCAAGCTCGCCATTGAGGGCTGCCGTGATTAAGGCTCTTGTGTACTTCAGGCTCATTCGCTTGCCTACACCATAAGCACCACCACTCCAGCCTGTGTTTACTAACCAAACGTTTACGTTTGTCTCGCGCATTTTACGGCTTAACATTTCTGCATATTTGGTTGGATGTAATGGCATGAACGGAGCACCAAAGCAAGCTGAGAAAGTCATGGTTGGCTCAGTTACGCCTGCCTCAGTTCCGGCCACTTTTGCGGTATAACCAGAAATGAAATGGAAAGCAGCCTGACCAGGCGTTAATTTTGAAATAGGAGGCAATACACCATAGGCATCGCAAGTAAGGAAAAATATATTTTTAGGATTTTTCCCTAAAGAAGGCACTGCGATGTTACTGATGTGATCGATCGGATAACTTACGCGGGTATTTTCAGTGCGCGAGCCATCTGCAAAATCAACTTCACTAGTTCCCTTTTTGTAAACGATGTTTTCAAGAATAGCACCGGGCTTAATAGCACGGAAAATATCTGGTTCTTTTTCTTCCGTCAGGTCGATACATTTTGCATAGCAGCCACCTTCAAAGTTGAAGATGGTATTATCTTCTGTCCAGCCGTGCTCATCATCACCAATTAGTTTACGGTTAGGGTCGGCCGATAAAGTAGTCTTACCAGTTCCGGATAAACCAAAGAAGAGGGCAGTATCACCAGCTGCGCCACTGTTTGCAGAGCAATGCATGGATAATACATTCTTCTGATGTGGCAATACAAAATTCAATACTGTGAAAATACCTTTCTTGATTTCACCGGTATATCCGCTGCCACCTACTAATATGATTTTTCTTTTGAAGTCGATAATAGAGAAGTTATGCTGACGGGTACCGTCAACTTCAGGGTTGGCGCGGAAACCAGGTGCGTTTAAGATTAACCACTCTGGTTCAAAAGATTTAAGTTCAGCTTCAGTAGGACGAAGGAACATGTTATATACAAACTGGTTAGACCAGGCATATTCATTTAATACACGTACCCTTAAAGCGTAGCGTGGATCAGCGCAGGCAATAGCATCGCGTACAAAAAATTCTTTACCATTAAAATATTGAATCATCTTACGATAGAGCGCATCAAACTTGGATGATTCGAAAGGGATGTTGAAGTTATTCCACCAAACACTGTTTTCTGTCAGTTCATCTTTTACGGTGAATTTATCTTTAGGGGAGCGCCCCGTGAACTCACCCGTATCAATGGCGATAGCACCGCTGCTCGCAATGGTACCTTGTCCTTTTGATACTGCAATTTTGGTTAGTTCAGCTGGAGATAAATTCCAATGCGCTGTTCCCTCAAAAATGCCCAAGTTCTTTAAGAATGAATTCTCCGGTTTTATTCCTATTTCTTGCATGGTGAATTTAGTTTTAAGGCTCCAAAGGTAAGAAAAATACAACTTCAAACGATTGCGGCAACGATATATAATCTTGAATGGGGGTTGCGAAAATCGTTTGTATGGCCTACTTTGCCCCGAATAAAAAATTTTGTTTGGTCAGGCATTTATAAGCTTATTGATTCAAGCATATAAGTTAGAAAAACAAAATTATTTTTTGACTAAAACTTAAACCGTTTCATGACCTTAAACCAACGTTTTCAGGAAGTCCGTAATGGATTTTCCTCTACTTTCTGGATTGCCAATGTTTTAGAACTCTTCGAACGCCTCGCTTTTTATGGCGCCAAGGCTATTTTGGCTTTTTACCTGGCCAAAAAAGTGGGTCTTGAAGATGAGGCTGGCGCCTTGGTGGGTACCTTCTTTACAGGCGTCATTTTCTTCCTGCCCATTTTTACGGGTGTATTAGTCGATAAATACGGCTTCAAGAAAACATTGATTGCTTGCTTTAGTGTATTTGCTATCGGCTACTTTTTAATTGCACTTGCCGGCATGGAATGGGGTAAGGATATTGTGGCATCAGTAGGTGCCAGGAATTATGTGATCGCTGTGTTGATGTTTACAGCAGCAGGTGGCTCGCTGATTAAACCTTGCATTGTTGGAACAGTAGCAAAAACAACCAACGAAAGTTCAAGAGCTTTGGGGTTTTCTATTTATTATTCTTTAGTGAACCTTGGAGGTGCCATTGCTCCCATAATCGCTTACTATATCCGTCAGGATTTAGGTATTGAGTATGTACTGGTTATGTCATCAGTCACTTCGGCCCTGTTACTTGTAGGCACAATGTTGTTTTTTAAAGAACCTGCTGTGGCAACCGGTGAAGGTGAACAACGTACCTTGGCTAAAGTATTTTCTGATATGATTATGGTGTTCGGCAATTTCCGATTCATCAGCTTCTTACTCATCTTTTCTGGTTTCTGGATTATCTTCTGGCAAATATTTTACCTGCTGCCATTCTATGCAACGGATGTACTCGGTTATGAGAAATTTGAATTTCTGGAGACAGTAGATGCTTTCTGTATTATTGTCTTCAGCCCTGTGTTGGCTGTACTCTTTAAAAAATGGAAAGCATTTACAGCCATGACCGTTGGTTTCTTATTAGCAAGTATCGCATGGATTATAGTAGGGGCCATACCTACTGTGCTTGCTGTGGTAATTGGTGTTGCAGTATTTGCTTTTGGTGAGGCGACACAAGCACCGAGATTTTATGAATATGTGAGCAATCTGGCACCTGCAAACCAAGTGGGTACTTACATGGGTTTTGCTTTTCTGCCAGTGGCGCTGGGTTCTATCGGGGCAGGCTATTTGGCTGACTGGTTGCGGATAAATTATATGGAAACCAACCCTGCAGCGATGTGGTATATTTTAAGTGCAGTGGGCTTTCTGTCCACGCTGTTAATGATCGTGTACGACAGAACCTTGGTAAAGAGAACAACTTAACATTTAAACTTTGAATTTCGAACTTTTAATGATGTGTAATGGCTTCTAAAATTTTTAAACCCTACATAGCCCCAGAGCAAAACATTGCAGAGTTTACCGTAAAGTCTGTCGTGTTTGGTTCGCTCTTTGGCATTCTCTTCGGGTGTTCTACCGTATACTTAGCATTGAAAGCAGGTCTTACGGTTTCGGCATCCATTCCCATCGCAGTAATCGCCATTACACTGGGGCGTAAATTTTTAAAGACAACGATTTTAGAAAACAACATTATTCAAACTACAGGTTCGGCTGGTGAGTCTATTGCTGCCGGTGTGGTGTTTACCTTGCCCGGCTTTTTATTTTTATCGCCAGGCGAAAATGGTGTAAGTGTTGGTGATAGTTATTTCAATTACCTGACCATTCTTATTCTTGCCGCCTTTGGTGGTGTGTTGGGTACCTTGATGATGATCCCTTTGAGAAGATCTCTCATCGTAAAAGAACATGATACCTTACCCTATCCTGAAGGTACAGCCTGTGCTTCTGTATTGCAGGCAGGTGAAAAGGGAGGTGTATTTGCCAAGACTGCATTTATCGGTATGGGTGTGGCGATGGGCTACGCCATTCTGCAAAAGGTATTTCATGTGATTGCAGAGGTGCCTACTTACATTACAACACAAGCCAATAAATTCTGGCCATCGGCAACGACCAATGCAGAGATTACACCAGAATACTTAGGTGTGGGTTATATCATCGGGCCGAAAATTGGTGGTGTACTGGTAGCAGGTTCTGTGTTGGCCTGGTGGGCCATTATTCCCTTGCTCTCTACTTTAGTGCCGATGGAGGTGGTAGCAGAACAATTAGTAACACTCGGTTATTTAACAGATATCAATACTGCAGGAGGTAAAGGCAGTTGGGATCCGGCTACTAAAACTTTTGCGAATCCTTCCAGTGCTTTGTACTTCGCTTACATTCGCCAGATTGGTGCCGGTGCTGTAGCGGCTGGTGGTTTTATTACGTTGATCAAAACTATACCGACCATTGTCAGCTCCTTCCGCGAAAGTGTAGCTTCCTTAAAAGAAAAAAGTGAAGCCAGTGTTTTGCGTACTGATCGTGACCTGTCTTTTAAAGTAGTGATTGTCGGCAGTGTGATTTTAGTAGGATTAATGACAGTGCTTCCGGGCATTCCGGGTGATGGTTTTCTGCAAAAATTGTTGATTGGTATTCTGATCATCATTTTTGGTTTCTTCTTTGTAACAGTAGCCAGCCGTATTGTTGGTTTAGTAGGTTCAAGTAACAGTCCTATTTCTGGTATGACCATCGCAACCTTAATGGGTACCTGCTTAATCTTTACGGCCATTGGCTGGAGTGGTAAAGTGTATGAGCCATTGGCTTTGGTAGTAGGCGGAATGATATGTATTGCTGCTGCTAACGCAGGAGCTACTTCACAAGACTTAAAGTCTGGCTATATCGTTGGTGCCACACCGCGTTTTCAACAGATCGCCTTGTTTATTGGTGCTATTGTTTCTTCTATTGCCATTGGCTTAGTGGTAAAAGTATTGGATACCCCAACGGCTGATATGGCTGCACAAGGCATTACACATGCCATTGGCAGTGAACGTTATCCTGCCCCTCAAGGTACCCTCATGGCCACGCTCGCTAAGGGTATTTTATCGTACAACCTCGACTGGCAGTTTGTAATGGTAGGTGTATTTATTGCCGTAATGATTGAGTTGTGCGGCATTAAGGCCCTGGCTTTTGCCATTGGTTTGTACTTACCCTTGTCTACAACACTTCCTATTTTTATTGGCGGTGCCATTAAAGGTGTGGTTGACTGGAGAAGTGAGAAGAAAGGAGAGGCTAAACAAGATGAAGATTTAGGCAGAGGCAGTTTATTTGCTACCGGCCTGATTGCCGGTGGTGCCCTGGCAG
This sequence comes from Chryseotalea sp., assembly GCF_057350905.1. Lineage (NCBI taxonomy): Bacteria > Pseudomonadati > Bacteroidota > Cytophagia > Cytophagales > Chryseotaleaceae > Chryseotalea > Chryseotalea sp. The sequence goes on from NZ_JBMRCF010000012.1 coordinate 186,170, forward strand.
GTGTGATTGTGGCCTTACTTTCTGTAAACGATAATGTGTTTAAAGCGATGAAGGAAATCAGCGCTGAACATGGCTTAACAGAGCTGTTGGGCGCTAATGGTTATTCCATCCTGGGTGTACTTTTCTTTGCTGGTATGGCCACGATGCTTTATCGCCTGGCTATTAAGAAAGATTAGGTATTTATACGCTCAAAAAAAATCCCCTGTCTAATTATAAGGCAGGGGATTTTTTTATGGTAAAATTTAAAATTTATCAGGGATCTGAATAATGCGAACAACAATTTCGTGCGGATCGCCATCTTTATCTAACAAACTGAATTTAACCATGGGATTATCTTTCTTCAGTTGTGTTTCAACATTAATGATTTGATTGTCTAGCAAATGCTTCTGGATTTCCTTTTGCAGGATAAACAGGGCATTGGCAAAATCAACTTCCAGGGGGCTGGGATTATAAGTTGTGGTCTTCATTTTATTTAATTCAAAATATCAAATTCAACGTTTCAAATTCCCGGATTCTCACTTGAATCTTGAACTATAAATATTGAACTACCAGCGGATCAGCGCAGAGGCCCAGGTAAAGCCACTACCGAAAGCTGCGAGACAAAGTAAATCATTTTCCTTGATTTTACCTTCACCCCAGGCCTCACTCATGGCGATGGGTATAGAAGCTGCTGTTGTATTACCGTAACGCATGATGTTGTTATAAACCTGATCATCGCGTAAAGCAAGCTTCTCCTGAATATATTGACTGATGCGCAAATTGGCTTGGTGGGGTACCAGCAGATCTATCTGATCTTTGGTTAAGTTGTTGGCTGTCAGGGCCTCATTAATCACCTCCATAAAGCGAACCACGGCATGCTTGAAAACCTGGTTTCCGTTCATTACCACTTTAAAGTGGGTGGTATCCAAAATTTGTTCAGGCTGGCGTTCTTCACGGGGGCGACTGCTGCCGGGATCGCGCACATATAATTCTTCGGCAAAGCGGCCATCAGAATGTAAGTGGGTGGATAAAATACCTGGTTTATCCGAAGGCTGTAAAATAGCTGCACCGGCACCATCGGCAAAAATAACGGCCGTATTACGACCGCGTGTAGTCATGTCTATGGCAGTAGATTGCATTTCGGCACCAATGACTAAAATGGTCTTATACATACCACTTTTAATAAACTGGTCAGCTACAGAAAGCGCGTAAATAAAGCCCGAGCATGCATTGCGAATATCCAATGCTCCAATGCTCTCCAAGCCCAATTCTCGCTGCAGAAGCACGCCAGAGCCCGGGAAAAAGTAGTCGGGAGTAATAGTAGCAAACACAATAAAGTCAATGTCTTTTTCAGTCAGCTTAGCGCGCTCTAAGGCCATGTGGGTGGCTTTAGCGGCCATGTTGGCAACCGTATCTTTGGTAGGGTCAGCGTAACGTCTTTCTTTGATACCCGTCCTCTCTGTAATCCAGGCATCGTTGGTATCCATGATGGAAGAGAGATAATCATTAGTAATAACCGTTTCAGGTACATGATGACCCAGGCCGACAATTTTAGAGTAGCGCATACGATAAATTAAGTGCACCAAGTTAAGCAATTGTTAGTAATTGCTAATGACTGTTAGTTAGCACTGGTTTCCGGCTTATTAGAAACTGAAGGCTACATTAAGCCTGAAAACCAGGTTGTCTTTTTTAGTTGGTAATTGGTAAGCTCCATAGCGGTAAAAGGCAGACAGCCCTAATCCGAGGTAGCCTACATCAGCATAGTTAAAGCGAATGAGGTTATTGAGACCTGCACCAGATTCAAGGAAGCCTTTCTCCATGCTTTGTATGTTTGTTGTACCCAAATTATGAGTGAGGAATTGTTGTACTGAAAAAGAAGTGACTCCCATGTTGTGATATAGCATCAGTTCAGGTTTACTAAAACGCGTGTTGATGAAGAGGTTGCCAACATTGTGCTTAAGAAAAGCCGCTGCATAGAAGTTACCTGTAAATTCGTACAGGGACATGGTTTGGAAGTAGCCATCGGTTTCTATGCTACTGTCATTCTTTCCTCCAAAGCCTGTAAAGAGTTTATTGTAAGGAGCGAGACCATCCAGATAGTGCGTTTGCAGGATCAGATTGCTTTTACCAAGCTTTCTGATGTGCTTCACAAATTTTGCACTGAAGCTGATGCGATCGTAGGTGAAGAAGTTAGCATTAAATAGATTAATAGCTTTAGTATACGTTACTGAAACTATAGGGTATTTTGTGGAAAATGGAATTTTTTTACCGAGAAAGCTCAGGTTTTGCTCCTTGTGAAAGTAACGAAACGAAACACTGCTTTCTGCCAGTGTAAACGTATTGAGATTTTGTTCTGCATTTTCAAACTGGTAAATGTATTGGGGTGTTAAAATCTGATAGGCGAAAGAAGGTTGCAGATATAAGCCTGGGAAAATTTTATAGTGCAAGGCCAGAGAATAATTTTCTATTTTATCGAAACGCTCGCCTAGAAAATTTCTAAAAGTAGTACCTGCATTTTGAATAGGCAGGCTGATGTTATTACCGACTTCAAGCAAATCATTTTTATACGAGAGTCTCATTTTAAAATCGCTCCGCTCATGCAGCAATAATTCTATATCGCCACCATACTTAAATGTCTTGTCACGAATACCATAACCAACATAGCCACCAAACTTGATTTTTTTACTAAGCAATGAGCTTGTATGTAAACCAAGCCCCAGCCGGGCACCTTCATAGTCGTTAATGTTAATGAAGCGTGCGAGATCCATTTCAAAGAATCCTAGTGGAATGCTGCTCGTAGCCAGTGCGTCAAGCATTTTTTCCATGACGATAACACTTTTAAGTTCTTTCAATGTATCCAATACAGTGTACGTATTTCTTTCCAGTGAATCAAGTGGGTTTCCTCGGTATTGATTTACTACAGACTCGCTTTTTTCTTTTTCAATTTTCTCCAGTATTAGTTCGTTGCCTGAGAATTCATTTGCTTTTAAATCAGTGTTGATTTGTATATCACTTAAAAATGTTCGGTGGATAAGCCTCATACTTCTGCCATACATTTTCATTTCCGCAAAATCAAGGTCGGTGTTCAATTGTGCAGGAAACCATTGGTCACCAACTTTTTCATAATTCTGTTGTATTACAACCTTTGTTTTAGCTAAGGGATCGGCCGTAGAGGCGACTACATTTTTGATGGCCCAGCCATCTACTGATATAGATAAAAAGCCTTTAAGGCCATCAAAATTTCTATTTGTTCGGGGTGTAAATTCAATAATGTAAACAGTATCCTGCTGATGTAAGGTGGTGTCTGATAAGTGAAACTCGTAACTGCTGAAAGTACCCGAATTAATGGGATTCAGGTAATCCTTACCAAGTATGTTAAGGTAGCTTGCATAAAAAGAGAAAGGTTGAAAGTTAGTTGCCACATTGGCGAGCAAAGGACTGGAAAATCCTGAAACCTTTAAGCCGATTAACTTTTCTTCTGTGTGTCCCGGATTGAGTACTTTTTTATTTGTAACAGATTCTGACATAAAGAAATTCATGCGCCTCGACAGACTGTCGAAGGTGATTAACTCCTTTTGACTTTTTTCTAATGTACTGGTATCGCGTATGGCGATAAGTGCATTGATGGTTGAATCAGTTTTAGCATCTACTTCTGAAGGAGCAAATACTACTTTGTTGTAAGAGATGTATTGGTAATTGCGAAGTTTATCGGGGTTGTTTTTATCTCTGTTTTTGATCACCTTTCTAATCAAGGCGTGTGCAGGGTTTTCACCTGCTACAACCGTTACTTCCTGTAAAGTGAGTGATAAAGGCTTTAGTAAAATCAATGCATGACTTTTTTTAAAGTCGGGATAAGTAAATACCAATTTTTCGTAGGCAACATGACTGACGATAATTTCACCATTGTATTGTTCGGGAAGGCTAAGGGTGAACTGTCCCTCTATATCAGTACTGGTGCCTGAACGGCCATTATTATAAGAAATATTAGCAAACGCGATAGGGTCTCGTGTGCCTGTATCCAGAATCTGCCCTTTTAAAATAACTTGTGCCTCAAGCCTTAAGGCGTAAGTTACCAGGCAAACGAGTAATAGAAATCTAGTCACGTTATAATTTTGCAGGCATTAGTTAGCAATCTGCCTTAAAAATTACAAGCAATTTTTAGTTGATTGATTTCAGTGATAAATAAAGATTTGAAATGTTTAACGCAGGGCTTTTTCAATAAACTCGAATAATTCTTGTTTCAACGTGTTAAAACTCCGCCCAAAAGTGTATAGTTCTTCCATCAGCCCCTTATGCTCATGAAAATATTGCGTGTCTGACTCGTTTAGGGATTGCAGCATGTCGGCCAGTGCATTTTCATGTGTGCGTAATTTACGGGCAAGTTTATCAATGACTTCAACATTGTAATACATGATTAAACTTTGGAAGTGACCAATTTTTTGTTTGTCTTCCGGTGCAGTAAAAAAAGTAGACTTACTGCTTAGCAGTTTTTGAAAAAAATCAATTTCTTTTTTCCAAAATTCTGTAGCGGATAACCATTCGCGGCTTTGCTGGTGCATATCTAACAGGCTGGGCTGTAGTATGTATTTATTAGTGGTGGATAATACGGAGATCATGGCTTTGTTGTTTTGTTAGTATAAAACTAGTCAGCTTCCATGATTATTTGACTGATACAAATCAGTTGTTTTGATGATGCTTTTCAGCTTGGCGGGTAGATGGATTCGGTAGCTTCAAATGTAAGTTTTAACAATCACTCCTATGAAAAAGAAGGAACCTGTGAGTCATATCATGACTAGTCACGTTTATGCAGTACACCATGACGATACCTTAGCCAATGTGGTAGATATTTTTCGTAAACATAAAATTCGTCATTTACCGGTATTGAAAGGAAAGTCCATTGCAGGCATTATCAGCAGCACTGATATAGATCGTTTAACTTTTGGTGCGTTATTCGAGAGAGAAGACAGTACCGATCAGGCTATGCTGGAGATGTTGACCATTCCACATGTGATGACATCTAAATTGACGACTGTTTCCCCAGATACCTCTATCAAAGAAGTAGCAGAGATTTTCGCGTCAGCACATTTTCACGCCTTGCCGGTGGTGGAAGGAGAGAAGTTAAAGGGAATAGTTACGACAACCGATGTGATAAAGTATATGTTGGAGCAATATTGATTCGTTGATGAGTTGATGTGCTGATGAGTTTATGTGCTGATTCGTTGATATGTTAATTCGATGATGTACTTAAGTGTTAATTTGAAAATTTGGATATTTGAAAATTAGATTGTTTGATTAATATTATTTTTTTTAACCAACAACCAACAACCAACAACCAACAACCAACAACCAACAACCAACAACCAACAACCAACAACCAACAACCAACAACCAACAACCAACAAC
>NZ_JBMRCF010000013.1:0-9854 GCF_057350905.1 Chryseotalea sp.
CTCATAGGCATAACTTGAGTTACCACCCGAAGCACTTGCACTTGAAAAAGTGGGGGCCGATGAACCTGAGCAAATGGTGGCACTGCTGTTTGAAATTGAACCAGCAGACAGGGGTGGATAAACTGTAACGGTAATGGTATTGGAAGCTGCGTTAACAGCACAAGCCGATATCGCTAATCTTCTGTAGGTAATGGTTGATGTGAGTGCTCCAGGTGAATAGTCCTGGCCTGTTGCGCCTGCAATATTAACCCAACTGCTCCCATTATAAAACTGCCATTGGTAATTGTAAGGTGCAAGGTTATTATACGCCAGTCCTGCATTACTTAAGGTAGCGGGCACCGTATTGTAACAGATGGTTTGATTACCATTGATGCTTCCTCCCTGTAGATCGTTGTAAACATTTACACTAACCGTGTTTGAATAGATAAATCCACAAGAGCTGGATACCCTGAGTCTGTAGGCACTGTTTCCTGGAATGGTGTAATCGGTAAAAGGAAGAACAGCACCTGAGATGTCCGTCCATGCTCCCCCTTCAATAGATTTCTGTAACACTGGGTTCGATCCGACTAAACCGGTTTGCGAAATCTGAACACTGCCAATATCCCTGCAAACTGTACTCTGATTAATGGAGAGTGTTCCTGGGTTTATTTCGTTAATAGTTAAAGAATAGTTTTGAGCTGTTCCACCGGTAGGTGTGAATTGCAAAGTAAGTGTATGCGTAATTGTTGCATCGGCTGGAAAATAAACGGAAACAGTGGGTGCACCTTGTCTGGGATCTTCACCGGAAACAATAAAAGTTCCATTTAAAGCCCACCGATACTTGCCAAAGCCTGTTACTTGAGAGTAATAAGTAATATTACTTGCCCCGTTACATACCTGTGTAGGGCCTGTTATTTGCGAAAAGCCACTGATCGTTACTAAGCAAAAAACAATGATAGATAAATACTTCATTTGGATAATAGCTTTATTGCTTGTAGACATATTCATTTTTCTGAAGCACCTTTTTATTCTCATCCATGACCATTTCGAGTCGATTAAACTTATCATATTTGAAATACTGAATGATGTTGTTCTGATCAGTGATGGTCTCTACGCCTACACCATTTTTATATGTAAGCGATTTCACAAAGGCACCCTTAGGGAAAACACGGATGTCATCTATACGGCTTTCATTTATGGTATTCGCAAAAGGAAGCTCTCTGAATTTCCATGTATTGGAATCCCAGTACCAATAACTCATGATCAGATCATTAGTAGAAACAGGAATAAAGCCCTGATCGGAGAAAGTGAATTGCCCTGTCCAGTATTTTTTACCGGCATGTGCTTTGTTAGGCCCATTCTCGTTAGTAGCAGCTGCATTATCTTCAAAGCTGCTAACAAAAATATCCGGTCTGTCGGTATTGGTAATTTCAGCGATCGGGTAGGTATTGTTGTGTGCCCATATATACTGGGTTGTAAATGGTGCCAGCACAGGTTTGTTCGTGCGCTTGATTAACTTATTTTTTGCATTATACACATTGTGAAACTCGTGAACGTAACCTATAGTCGGGTCGGTCCATACATATTTATTAGTAAGTTGTTTGCCCAGGTAATTAACCATTACTTTTTCAACCGGAACTGCATTTACAAATTTTTCCGTTGTTGTAATTAATTCCGGATTTTCGGCCATTCGAGTATAGGTGGTCAGGTTTTCAATATTCCTGCTGTCGTTCCATTTTTCCTGCATAACAAGCGTGTGCGTAAACGGAGCAACGGTATCGTACACATACTTTATTTCTTTGGTCAGTGTGGGCACTCCGTTTTTATACTCAGTTGTTCTCTGCTTCGATAGATAATTCCATTTTGTTTTTATTTCATAATAGTTATTTGCGTAATCGCTGGTAAGGCATTGAAAACAAAAACGGCTCGTCAGGTTTTTAACCACCAAACCCCTGGCTGTATTTCCCGGAATTAATTCATTATAGGTATAATTAATTTCATTAAGTTTTTCCAATCCTGTTGATACAGTGGCAAAAACTATTTTTGATAATGGCTTTCCGTTTTTATAGGATAAATCCATATTAGAACTGCTGGGGAATGGATAGGTATACACATATTCATCAGGTACATTCACAAAACTATGCTCCACTAAACCCGACTGAATTTGTTGCTGCTCTACATCAATAAATACAATCTCTTTCACCAGCGAATAACCAATATGACTGCCGTGGTTAATCGCCAGGGGCACTTGCGAGAAAGTGCTGAGTGAGAGGAAATTCCCGGCAGGGTCGGGAAAGCACGTTTGCCCCGCATCACCACCTATGCTTCCGCCAATTGTTGTAGAAATGCTTCCGCCAAGAATCATCGGACTAAAATGTATTCCGGAGGAGTTTCCATTGGCAAATTTGTAGGTATAGTTTTTTGTAAGTTTCTTATTTAGAATAGGATCATAATGCTTCACCTGTTTGATTCTTAAACCACCCGCCTCCAGGTTACTGTCTATAGGCAGTTCATACTCAACGCTTATGGCAACACTCCCACCCTCACCACTCTGTGCAAAAAGCTGATAGGTACCTGCGGCAAAATTTACCCGGTTACCACCATTGGTTGCTGGGCTATAGGCTACATAGCTTGTACCATTCCATTTTTTTAAGGTAGCAAATGAGTAGAAGGTATAAGGCTCACCTGTTTTAGTGAGCGTTGCCACTGTTGGCGCATCTAACGTAAAAATTGTTTCAAAGCTTGTTGGGTTATTATTATCACCACCTGAAGCACTCGCCTCTTTTATGAAGGTGACAAGGTGGTCCTCCTTATGATAAGTATGCAATTCATAATCAAACTCAGTGTAGCCACTGGTTGGGTAGATCAGTTTTTTAAGGGAGCCGACTTTGGCATAGTTAAGACTAGGATCGCGGTTGGCGGCCAAAGTTCTATTAACATGATACAAGTTATTTTTAAAGGGGGGAATTAAGGTTGAGTTGTTTGCACCATTGTAGTAACCCCAAAAATCCTGGGCCTTGGAATTAATGGGTGGAACCGGGAACGATTCAAAATATTCAAAAGCGTGACCAGCCAATGTATCCGTATCTTCCTGAACACTGGAAAGTTCATTGATGTTGGTGAGTTTAAGTTTGGTATTCGCACCAAAATAATCATACTGCAGTAAATACCTTTGTACCAGATCACCGTCTTTTCTTAGCTCAATTTTATCAAGTCTTTTCGAACCATTCAGGTCATTTCTGCTAGTCTCCGCTAAAAATTTTAGTTCATACCCATCTGTTGTTGTAATTGTCGAAAGTCTTTTTGCATTAACCTGTGTATCAGTATTGCAATAATCTATGGACATTCCGGCAGGTCCATGTCCTGACACTTTAACTTTTCTCGATTCGTTGTAATAATCTGAATAGGTAACAAATTCATCTGCATACGAAAACTTGATACTGTCTCCATTCAGGCTCATCGAAGTTAAATACCAACTATTTGCAAAAAAATCTATGCCCGGGTTATAGGCTGAAAGTGCTGAACCACAGGCAGTGGTTACTTCAGTTGTTTCTACATGCGAAAAGGTATAGACCACCCCGTCTGCACCTTTAAATACCCAGGTGTCACCAGGATTATAAATATTCTCAAATGGATGTTGAAGCAATTTTGTATCATCATTTACATATTTTACCAGGTTTCGTTTCTGATCAAAAGTAAACTTCAGGCTTCCACCGGGTGAGCTATAATAATAAACATCGGGCTCTGTATCCACCATGCCTTGCGCTAAAGAATCAAGCCTGGTGTAGGGACCATCTTGTGTAGTAAGCGGAACACCTGCTGGTGTAGCACAACTATAAATTTTATTCATATCGAATAAACCATTTGATTGAAAAAGATACCCGATATGGAAATAACCCTTTTTCCCTGGAATATTTATTTCGTCTGGCAAACCTTTGGTTGAGCGACTCACCGCGCCTCCGGCATTGAGTGTCCACCCGGCACCCACCCATGAAGCTCTTTCATTTACTTTCAAACCTGAAGCATGATACGATAAGGAAACCGGAACAGATAATTGTCCTGTTTTCAATTCAGTAATGGGTATAGCAATAGAAGGTGTACCTGTGTATAAACTAACAGGCATATCAATATACTTTTGAAATGATGATGCTGTTGGTGATGGAGGAATCACGTTGATCTCAACCGGATCTTGCGCAAACAAGCGTAACGTTGAGCATAGCAACACAACAAAAAACGAGTGTTTTTGTGTTCTCATAAATAGAAATAAGCTTAAGTTAATTGACTACTGCACAACCCTTTCTCTATGGGCAAATAAATACAAAACTTCACACCCATGCAAAATGGAAGCATGCATAAAGAGGCGGGCTTTGCAAGCAACGACTGCCTGACATTTCTTTCATTGCATAAGATCATTCTCTAATACTCTGATAATCATTCAGTATCAGCAATCCTTCGTTTAACGTTTAGGGAAACACTGTCCGAAAAAAAATTAAAAAAATATTAATATTAAGGTGTTTCAAATAGGGATTTCTTCTGAAAATAGAATTTTTGATACCTTAAAATTAAGGTGTCAGCTTTGTTAGACACACAAGGCAGAAGGTATAATTCCTTCATAATAAATCTGTAAGGATGTATCAGGTATTCATTACAAAGACCCCGCAATCCTGATAATTGTCTCCATGCTGACCTTTGCCTTCACTGAATTTGATATTAGGCAAGCAGCTTCTGATTTTGTTAATACTTTCATGGCCTTCTCTCTATCTTCTTCTTTTAGAATAGTGAGCTCAGGTGCAAGCGCTACTGCTGTCATTAAATATTTACCATCAACTTGCTCTAGTTTACCCTTGGCTACACAAGAGAAGGATACAAAGTCCAGTTTAAAATTTTCTGCAATGGCTAAAAAGGTAGTCATTAAACAACTGCTGATGGCAGCTGTATATAAATGCTCTGGCGACCATATACCCGGCATGCCCTTCGGAAAAGGCGGTGGCGTGGCCACTTCTATTCTGCCACCATCGGTGGCAGTGAAGTGTACGTCAGGTGATGAAATAATGCCCTTACGTTCTTTAGACCAGACTAAATCGACTTCAAAAAAATGCGCTTCCATATTCTATCGTTTTGTGTAACACCACCCCTTTCGTGTTGTACCTAAAGCTAATGTTAAGTGATCCATATTCAACTGATCACTTTAAGCTTCAGCAATGACATAAATCATCATTTTTGAACTGCTTCAGATCAAAATTACTGGCAGAAGACGGTGTTTATATCTCTATCAATGCTCCTCGTCCCCTGCGGGAGACAAGGAGCGGACAAAGAGTGACCTAGTCCAATCAGCTTCTCCGGATTATAAATGCAGAAGAGCCAAAACACAAAAAGATCAACCTTACTTTTTCTTAGACTTCAATGTATACTCAAAACCAAAACGTGTATTGAGTTTGTTTGCATAGGGGCTGCTCAGGTTGTCATCGTAAATCATATAGAGCACAAACAAGGTTCCTTTCAAGCGATTAACAATTCTGTAGTCTTTCTTAATGCCTGCAAAACCTGTATTTATCCAGCGTGCCGGATCTTCCGTGCTTTTGGCATTCGCAAAACTGGGCACAGGTATACCAAACAAAGACTCGCCCTCCAGCCTGAATGAAATACCCTTGTTCCAACGAAACTCTGCAAACAACCTGGGGCCATACATACTTTCCTGCGCCTGATACACTACTCTTTTCGCATAGCCCAATCGTTGATTCCAACCTAAACCTGCACTCCAGCGATCGGTTATGCGATAGGCAAGAGAAGGGTTGACATCGATTAACCAATGCTGCGATTTTTGTACCTGAAAACTCAAGCCCGGCACTAACCTTTCAACAAAAGGTTTACCTTTCATCGGATTCGCTCTGCGCTTGGGTACATTCAAACTATCTAACGATTCGTATTTAAGTTTAAGGTCACTCATCTTCTGCATGGCTGCCATCAAGGCTTCCTGCTTACCTGCAAAGTGATCTTTAGCAACCTTCATCACCTCTTCTTTGGCCTGTTCTTTCAGCATATTTTTAGCCGCTTCCTCATCCATGGCTGTTGGTATATTTGCTTTACCCAACTCCTGCTGCAAGGCGCCCACTTCTTTGATCTCCGAAATTTTTTCTTCGGCCAGCTTATCAATGGCTGTTGAATTCTTTAAACCACCTTCTTTAATTTGTTGTACTTCATTTTGGTAGATATCTACCTTGCCCGACAAGTCACTTACTTTATTCAGTTGCTCTTGTGCCTGCTTTAATTCATCCGGTACTTGCACCTGTGCCTTCACATCCTGTACTTGCTGGTTTACGTCAGGCACTTTAACGCCCGTACCATTCAATGCCGGAGTGTTAAGCGATGTTTCATTCAGCTTGGGTGCGTTTACTGCACCATCTGTTTTAAACTGATTATCGGTAATCTTGTTAAAGCCCTGCACTTTATTATTTATACTATTCTCAATTTTATTAACCGGGTCTTGAATTTTTTTCTGCAAAGTCACTATCTCCTGGTTAAGCGAATCCAGTTTTTTTAGTGGCTTCAGGTTGTTGAGACTATCCAGACTCTTCTGCACCAGTGCCGAAGGTTGACCTATGCGGTTCAAACTATCAGCTTTGTTTTGCAATGCTTGTCTTTTGCTTTTCAGGTTTTGCAGTGATTTGCTGGAGTCAGCGCCTGCGCGCAAGTGGGTAAGCTGCTCAATTTTTTGCTGCAGGGAATCTATGCGCTGCTGGTTGTAATCCGTCAGACTATCGGCTTTGTTAAGTACACCTATATTCAGCGTGTCCGTCTGGGCCAAAAGGCCGTGAGACAAAAAGAATACCGCTATGAAGAAGCAAATGCGCACCCACAAAAATAAGGGGTTTTTTGACTTAGAAGTAAGCCGTGTGAATTTAAAGTTTGATGGAGTGGGCAGCCTCTCGTGCCTCGAGCCGGGCCACGCGCTTCGCGTGGCTGCAATCTTTTTGCCCTACGCACAAGCCTCGCAGCAAAAAGGATTTACGCTCCTATCCCTGCTGCGGCTGTGTGCAAAAAGTAAATGAAGAGAATAGAAAGTGATTGCGCTTTTAAAAAATAGATTTTCTAATGCACCATGAAAGCGGGATTAAAATCCCGATCATCACTCGTTCGACATGGGCAGCATGAGGATGGCTGTATTTACTCTCCTTTGATCTTGAACCCGATCTTACGCATGGGCTCTGTCTTCGGATTCAATAGTTCTCTCAGGTATTCAAAGATCAACTTGATATCACCGTCCTGCCTTACAGCCTTTCTTTCTAACTTCTCCAACTTTAATAAAATGTCTTTGTGGGTAAGTACAAGTTCACGCAGCTTTGTAAATATTCTAACGATCTGAACATTTACTTCAATAGCTCTATCACTGTTCAGTACGCTTGCTAACATTACTGCCCCATGCTCAGTAAACACAAAAGGAAGATTGGGTGAGTATTTTAGTCTGTTTAAATGCGGAACATTTTCTATTAAAGATTGCTTCTCTTCTTGATTCAACTGGAACATAAAGTCTTCTGGGAAGCGTTTTATATTCCTTTTTACTTGTTCATTCAATCGTTTAGTTGGTACTCCGTACAGTTCAGCAAGGTCTGTATCAATCATTACTTTCTTTTCCCTAACAATAAATATCTTGTTAATCACTACTTCATCGGGGATTTCTATGTCTGCTTTCTTCTTGGTCATAGTCAGATTCATCTAGGTGGTCGCATTTTGCGACCACCTTATTTAAGGTTTAATTTATTACAGTTATATCCAAAATTTGCAATCTTAAAGTTACCCCAATGGATGATGGATGGAACTTGTTCACTTCTTCGGTAAGCTATTCCTCCAATACTCAAAGATACCTGGTACCTTAATGAATAAAGTTTCCAGAAGTTCAATTTTAGTGGTCAGAAGTATTGAAGTGACAAAAATGTGCAGACAGAATAGTCTGTGCTGGTTTTAGTCGGTGTTCTCGACTGGCGCGGAAGTCACCCCTGAATGTCAAGGTAAAGAACTTGTCTTCTTATAAACTTTATAGCCAGGCATGGATGGGCTACGCACATACCGGCACACAACATCTGCGTCAGGGGGGATTTAAAGTTAGGGCTTACTGGAGCCTCACCCCCTTCTCTCCTAAGGAGAGGGTAAGTTTAGTACTGGTTTGTAAATAGTTTTTCTGTTGGGAAGATGTTGTATATGCACTTGTTCAAACAACTAGTTAGTTTTGCTTATCCTCCAAAAAATGTCGCGCAGTTTTCTAATCAGGTAGTAGCGGTTGGGAAGTTCACTTGCGTAGTCATCTTCCTTGCCTGCATAGTGCACCAGGTCGCAAAGGGTTTCGTCCAGTTCATCACCTACCTGTTTGGCTGTCATCCCTGCTTTTAAAAACTTATCCAGCTCAGCGTACTGTTTTGGTGTCTTCATAGAAATATATTTTTCGTCTTTTAGGTCTATTCAGTTGTACTTTATAATTGGCATAGATGTTTTCCTCGCTCACTTCACGGAGATTTTCACCAAGATGCTTTAAAAACGATTCATTGTATACGTTTATCACGAAGGCAAGGTAAAGAGGCTTATGAAAATAAACTGAGCGCATGTATGCACTAAATTGAAATATTATTTTAGGCTTGGGTGCTGTATCATGCTGGGAAATCGCTGCTAATAAGTAACTGGTACCTAAATAAAAAACCCAGCGCAACCGCTGGGCTTGTAGTTTATTTCAAGAGTAGCACAAGACGATACGACTAGAGGGTGTAATTACTCGTAATAATTTGGTACACTTGATAGAGCTTCAATTTTTAACTCGGTGTCTAATAAATTAAATCTCATAAAATGGTTTAGGCAAAATGAAACTTCTTTTTCTTCATTAATTTTTATCGTTACAGACTCTGATGTTTTCGGTTTTATTAAAATTTCTTTAGCAAGATCCAATGCTCTATCTGTAGTTATAGAATCATCAAAATAAACATCTCCATCGACCTTAATCACTAAATGCGTTTTATTAAATCCTCTTTCAAAAAACAAAATGCTTTCTGTTGGAGAAAGATTAGGGCAGATAACATTATCTTTTGAGATCTGCGATCTTTGTTTACACTCAAATAAAGTAAATAATAATAGCAGGCTAATTACTACCCGATGTTTTTTTTGTGTCATCCTTAACTTCATTTTTAATAACCTTTAGCTGCCAAACTGGCGCAAGTCTTTGGCATTGCGCGGAAGCATGCGCGTGACTTGTGCCTTGTCATACATAAGCCAATTCTATCAGTCCCTTTCTGTTAGCATAATAATCTCCCGCGCTGCTATATAACCAATCTTCACCTTTTTCCACAAAACCTGCTCGTACAGGGTTTCCGTGTATATAATCCATTTTCTGTTGAAGTATTGCTGGGGTATCACATTCTATTGGATGATTGTCTTGTTTCCAAAACTGATAACGCGTGTTGTTACTGTTAGACTCACCTGCTTTTCTAAAAACCTCCAGCATCCACTCACGCCTACTCTCTGGTTCTTTTTCTATAGCACTCAGAATTTGATGAGCAGTAAATTTCTTTAAATCACGCATAATACCCTCTAAATAAAAATCAGAACCACGTGAAATAATCATATGAACATGGTTAGTCATGATTACATAAGCGTGAATGAGTAAGTGTTTATGTTGTTGACAGTGTCGCCAACTAGAAATCAAAATATCTCGATACACATTTCTTGTGAAGACATCAACCCAACCAACGACTGAATAGGTTACAAAATAATGACCATCAGGATTATAAAATTTATACTTGGTACTCATAAAGTGGAAGATACCAACTTATTGAATAGGGCACAAGTCTCGCACTTGCCTACACACTAGGCAGAAGACTTGCGCCAGTTGGTGA
>NZ_JBMRCF010000004.1:0-169674 GCF_057350905.1 Chryseotalea sp.
GACACCTTCTATGGTCAGGCGCAGTTTACAATTATAATTAGCAATGGTAGGATCCTGCAGTCGCACGCTAAGCCAAAAGCGTTGTGAACCGATGGCAGTTAGGTCAGCCAGGTAGGGACTATAAGGTGGATTGAGTACAAGGTTGCCTTGTACGGGAAATACCTGCGCATGAACTGAAAGTGATAGCACGATCGCAATAAAAAGTAAAACATGTTTAGGTGTTGACATGTGTGCCCGCTTACTGTACAAAGAGTTTAAAGTCTGACAGGGGGCGTGTCATACGCAGCAGAAATGATCTGCTACCTTGCTTAAGTTAGTGCAGGTGTATTGTAAAAAACAATGCTCGAATGAGAGCAGAAAGTCTGAAGCTTGTTTTTCAGCGTAATTTCGAAGGGTGATGAATTTTTACGATGAAGATTGAGCTGGAGAGGATGAAGATTTTTTGGGGTAGATGGAGGTTCGAAGTTGGAGGCTCGAAGCTCGAAGTTCGATGAACAATTTTTGTTCTTTAAGTCGCTCAAACAAATCAGGTCTTATGGTGAGCCTCTTTTTTCTAAGTGATGCTGGTTGGAAAGAATCAACGAATCAGCAAATTACCGAATCAGCACATCAACCTAGATTGCTTCGTCATGCAGGCGCACTTCCCACCCTAATTCCTCGCAATGACGTGTATATTTTATTTAATTCTTTAATCACCGAATCAGCACATCAACCCATCAGCACATCACCCCAGATTGCCATAGACGTTAAAATAGCCACTTCCGCTAACAGTACACCATTAACCGCCATTTCACCAAGCAAGGGTAAGAAAATTCTAAAATAAATCTACTGAAGTGTGACTTTTTCAGTCAATCGTACACTAATAAGGCATAGAAACATAAACAGCAAAAAAAATAGTGGACAAAAGAGAAAGTTTTATAAAGGCTGTAAAAGCAAACGAGGGTTTTGTTCACAAAATTGCATCAGTCTATACTGATAATAATGAGGACAAGCACGATTTAATCCAGGAAATTCTATACCAACTTTGGAAATCCTTTGACACATTCAATCAAAAATCAAGTGTAAGCACCTGGGTGTACAGAGTGGCCTTAAATGTTTCTATTTATCAACTAAAACAATCTAAGAAAAGAGTTTCCACAATTTCTATTCATGAAGGGATGCATAATACTTTCAAAGAAGACAATACCGACTACGAAGAAAAATGGAATATTTTCAAACAGCACATTGAAAATTTAAACTTGCTCGACAAGGGAATTGTGATGCTTTATTGTGAAGACAAAAGCTATGATGAAATTGCCGAAATTATTGGGATTTCAAAAAGCAATGTTGGAACAAAGCTGCTTAGAATAAAAGAAAAATTAAAACTGCAAATCAATAAATCTTTATAACAATGGAATTAGATGATTTAAAAAATACATGGGATAAGGCTGGAAACAAAAAACAGCAACAAAATTTAACCTCCAACATAATTGACCAAATGTCACAAATAAGATATACTTCTAAAATAAATAGAATTGCTTATCCGGAAATAATTGGAAGCATAATATGCATACTCACTGCAATATTGATTGGTTTTACCTTTTACAAGTTAGAGACCATTTTTTTTCAGGCTGTTGGCATAGTAACCATTTTATTATTATTGTCAATCTCCGTAATTAGTTTTTTAAGTATTCGACAACTAAAATCATCAAACGATTTTAACCGACCATACGCAGATACGCTAAGAATGTTTGCAACGCAGAAATTAGTCTTTTATAAGTTACAAAAAATCAATATCACTTTAAGTTACTTGTTATTGGTTGTCGTCATTATTCTAATTCCCAAACTTTTTAGTGACCAGGATGTGACAGATAGCAAATATTTTTGGATGTTTTCCTTCAGCTTTGGTTACATTTTTTTATTCTATTTCTCTAAAAAAGTATCGAAGTATTATCAAAACACACTGAGAAAGTCAGAAGAATTATTAAATGAATTACCGCAATAGTCAAAAGTTATATACTTTGCTGTTCCAGATGTTCCCAAGATCATCTGGAACTTTTAATGTGCGGATTTAACATCCTTAGATAAGACTTCCGAATTACAAATTCGGAAGAGCTTAGGAGTTGAGAAATTGTTAGCTTTGTTTACTAACGCTAAATAGCATGGATATCAAATCAGAAAAAGCCCTCTTAATCAGGGAACTCGAACAAGTCGAAGATATTTCATTATTGCGGGCAATCAAGGCTATACTTCATTATGGTTTGAAAAATGAAGGAAAGATCAGTATTGAGCAGTATAATCAAGAATTGGATCAAGCAGATGCGGAAATTGATCGTGGTGAATTCATAAGCCATGAAGATTTTAAGAAGCAAGTAACCAAATGGCATTAAAATAGCAGCCAGCAATTATCTGGAACAAAAATGCTGCAACTACTTTTGAAAAAACTTATCGGTATATCAGGCAAGATTCTTTTGATAATGCAGAGAAAGTTAAGTTTGAAATAATCAAAATTATTGACAATTTGTTTGATCATCCCGAAAAATTCCCCTTGGATAAATTCAAGAAACCTAATCCAGGAAACTATCTAGCTTTTGAAAAGTATTCCCTTAGAGTTGCTTATAAGCATGATGAAAAAGAAATCCGCATTCTAAGATTTCGCCATATTAAGCGAGAGCCAAAAGAATACTAATGAAGGATTATTCAAAACTACCTCCAATTGGCGCAAGTCTTATCCCGTATTCTACTGCACACAAGCTCTCTTTAACCCAGATTAAAAATCCTTTGATAAGGCTTCCGAATTATAAATTCGGAAGAGTTAGCAAAGACAAAAAATATGAAAAAAGTAATAGCGGCTTTCAATATGATGCTTGACGGTGTTTGCGACCATACAGCAGGCATTGCAGACGAAGGACTACACCAACACTATGCCGACCTGATCAATAATGCAGGCGTACTTGTATACGGACGAACAACCTACGAGCTTATGCAGTTTTGGCAAACTCTCTTGCAAAATCCTTCAGGTGAAAAATCAATGGATGACTTTGCCGTTTCAATAGATAACATTCAAAAAATTATTTTTTCCAATACACTTAAAGAAACCGCTTGGGACAGTGCACGATTGGCCGATAAACCTCTTAACGAGGAGATTTTAGCACTTAAACAGCAAGCAGGAAAAGACATACTGGTAGGAAGTCGGAGTTTAATTATTCAACTTTTAAACGACAACCTGATTGACGAGCTTCAAATTTGTATTCACCCGATCCTAGAAGGAAAAGGGATGTTACTATTTGACCAAATTAAGCAAAGAATCGCCTTGAAACTCCTGAAGACAAAAACATTAAACTCGGGTGCAGTCGTATTGTATTATGAACCTGTACGAGCGGACGCAAGTCTTCAGCCCTAAGTGAAAGCATGTACGGAATTTGTGCTCCATTTTAATATACACAAGTTCATTGTAACCGGATTTAAATCCGGCATTATTCGTAGTTCGAGATGCGCTTCGCTAAACTGTACAATAGCTATAACAATCGGTCTGACCGCTGTATACAATAACAAGAAGCGGTCTGACCGGTCGCTGTTGTTGAACCAAAATCAATTTTTAAAATCGCTGGAAACATCTCGAACAGCGGGGCAAGAAAAACCACACATAAAAAAATCAGCGCCCCTTCCGAAACGCTGATTTAAGTTTTATCAAATCATCAAATCGATTTAAAGACTCGCCACTTCTGCCTCCGGTGAAATTTTCTTTACTAAACCTTGTAACACTTTTCCAGGACCACATTCTATATAAGTCTTTGCTCCGTCTGCTGTCATCTGTTGTACGGATTGTGTCCAACGCACGGGTGCTGTTAATTGCGACACTAGATTTTTCTTGATGGCTGCTACATCCGTTGAAGGCTTTGCATTTACATTTTGGTAAACCGCACAACGTGGCTGACTAAAATGAGTGGCTTCAATGGCTGCTGCTAATTCTTCTCTGGCTGGCTCCATCAAGGGTGAGTGAAAAGCGCCACCCACTTGCAATACCATAGCACGTTTGGCACCTGCTGCCTTCATTTTTTCACAGGCGATTTCTATACCTTTCAGTGACCCGGAAATTACTAACTGGCCCGGGCAATTATAATTGGCTGCTACTACTATCTCTTCTTTAATCGATGCGCAAACTTCTTCTACAACAGCGTCATCTAAACCAAGAATGGCTGCCATGGTGGAAGGATTTATTTCGCAGGCACGCTGCATGGCCAGAGCACGTTTGCTTACCAGCGTTAAACCATCTTTAAAAGATAAAGCTCCGTTGGCAACCAACGAGGAAAATTCACCTAATGAATGTCCCGCCACCATATCAGGGGCGAATGCATTGCTTGACAACGCTACGGCTACTGAATGAATAAAGACTGCAGGCTGTGTTACTTTGGTCTGCTTTAACTCATCGGCAGTACCATTAAACATGACTGACTTAATATCAAAGCCAAGGATGTCATTGGCTTCATCAAAAAGATTTTTAGTTGCGGTGCTGGACTCATACAAGTCTTTACCCATTCCGGTAAATTGTGCACCCTGCCCTGGAAAAATGTATGCTTTCATCTGTAAATAATTTTAATTGTAAAGACAGATAAAACCTTGCTGTTTTCATTACCCTGTGTGGGGAATTCATTCACGCCCGGTTTCATGTGCTTTAAGCCTGGGTTTGTATTAGGCCTGCAAATTAAGCATGAATTTTTAATTCACTAATCCAGAAAACGATTCTTCCACTCGGGTGAGGGAATCATACAAGCATCTTTCTTACCAAAAAACCTGTACCGATTGCGCGAAATCCAATCGTAAATGCCATCGCGTATAAACCTGGGTATAATTATAAAAGCATAGAACAATGGCCAGGCACCTGATAATCTTCGGGCAATTGTTAAGGCCGCTGTACTCTGCGAAAACCACTTATCGTTCTGCAACAGAATAATGGTTTCTACACTTGTGTTTACTTTATATTTTGACAGTAAAGTTTTGCCAGCTTCTGATTGAAGTGAGGCAAAAACGAATTGTTTTTTATTATCTCTTTTTAGAATAAATTGAACAGCTCCACTGCATAAATTGCAGACGCCATCAAAAAGTATAATGGATTTTTCTGTTGTCACCTGATGAGATGTACCCAACCTTTAATCGTCTGAATTCGATTGTCAGGATTAATTACATTAAAGGTAACGTCAGCTGCGTAGTAGTATACTCCTGAGTTCAATAGTCTGCCACTGTTATCGCGGCCATCCCAGTCTATATAAATTGTTTTATCTACGCTGTCGCCTTCAACAGATTCATAGGTATATACTTCAACACCCCAGCGGTTATATACCCTGAACAAAACTTTTTCCACAAAGCGGGCACATCTTGTTTTATCAACAGGCTGACAATTTATGCCACCACCATTGGGTATCTCCTCTCCGCCTCCATCGCGGTCACTAAAAGCACTGAATAAATCATTGCAGCCATCGCCATTGGGTGTAAATACATTAGGCAATTCGTAATACGGACAGTTGTCGTTGCAAATGGCTTCGCTCAATTCGCTCTCATTTCCGGAACGATCTACTACAGAAATTTTATAACACCTGGCAAATGAGGTCAGGTTATTGTCAACAAAAACGGTGTCTCTGGTAAAAGTTTGTCCATTAATTAATACTGGCTGAAACTCTCCGTTACTTTCATTGGCAACGTAAACACGATAACCCAATACATCGCCTTCACATTCTGTGGTGGTTACACGGTTCCACCTTATTTCATTGCTGAAAGTATTTATCCGACAAGTCGACTGATCTGCAAAAAATTCTTCGCAGGGTCTGATGCTGGCCAACACTGGTGCAGGCACACAAACGGGTGGTTCGTCATCTGCGGGTCGAGCACAAACTATCTGTGAGTAATTTTCTAAAGGTTCAGTTATGGCCGGGTTTCCATAGGTACCTCTTGTCATGATACGGTAACAATACTCTTCGTCTTCAGACAAAGGCGGCCCTCCTTCTGCAGGATCGGAGTAGATGAAACCATTAACGCTAACATTTACCTGTTGATATAAAACCAACCCTGAGCTTTCTGTCGAGCCTTCTCCTCCTCTGTAAATATCATGTAAAGGAAAATTCTGCGACAAATTTGACCAGGGTGTAAATGCCTGCCAGCTTAAGTCTAAACGCTGATCACCTGATTCCACTTCCAATCGTACCATACTGGCAGCGGCTGACGTGTCTACCGGAGCGATAGCAGGATTATTGATTGTCGCTGAGTAAAGTACTACGTGATAGCTGTAAATTTTATCTACGGTATTGAGGGCATTGTCTACAGCAGTTGTATCTGATGTAGTGCCTGAGTTAACTGCCACCCAAGGCAGTGACCCTGTGAAACCCTCTGATCTCCATACTTTGTATTGGTATGGCGGAGGAAACTGCACCTGATCAATTTCAAAAGGTTTGCGCCAGCTGATTCTTATTTGTCCATCATTTCCACTGGTCTTCTCAACAGTTACATGCGTAATAACAGGTGCATCGGCTATGATAGGATCAATGCAAAGCTCTTCTGACATATAACTTTCACCTCCTCGTGGCAGGGGGAAAAGCGCAACAAGTCTGTAACAATATTCAGCACCAACTGCCAATCCTGCACCACGGTTGGTGTCGGTATAGCTAATGGACGAGGCTGGTACTTCTGCAATCATTTCATAGCCGAGCCCGGGCGAAATACCTGTTTCGCAATTTGCTGGTGTATAGGCAAAAGAATCTACACGCCTCCATACCTGAATAGTGGATGCGTTCTGGCAAGTGTATTCATCCCAGTCTAGTTTTACATGCCTTTTGGCAAAGTCGACCGTTGCCTGATTCCATTCCGGAGCAGGGCCGACAACTTTAACAAACCATGTTTTAAAAGTAACAAGGTTGGGTTGCCCGTTATCAGTGACTTTAAATACAATCTGATAAGGTTGATCTTTTACATGCTCGCAAACAGTTTCCCATTCAAATGTTAACTCAGCGGGATTAGGAACAACCGGTTGAAAAACTGCAGGATTAGGAGATACCCTGGCCGGACTGATAAAGGTTGAACCAAACAATTCGCTAAAGGCTTCAATCTTAACATTGTTGTTATCAATGTCAATACCAAAAATAGTAACGTTAAGGGTTGTACCTGCTACAACGCATGTATCGCTGGGTATGATCAAATCCGGGCGTTCATTATCACACTCATCAATAACAATTTGCATGTCGCGTCTTACATAACCAATTTCCACCCATTCACCCGCTATCTCTCTCCACTCTACTATGTGAAAGGCAATGTTAAATTCACCTCTTATTCCCGGTGCATCCCAGGTTATTGTTCCTGTTATCGGATTAATGGCGAAGGTTGGCGGTCCACTCTGATTCTCATTAGCAGTATTATAATTACCAGTATAAAAATCAGTGTTATTAGGATCTCTGTAACCTGTCACTACGGTATTGCGATCCCTGAAAGGTATAACCATTTCATAAGATAAACTGTCTCCGTCCGGATCGAAAGCACCTGGGTTGTGCTGGAAAGCAACACCTGTACAACCCTTGTCTACTGGTGCAATTAATAACTTGGGACTATTGTTACACCCAAAGAAAGGGTCTGTATTGATTTCTGTTTCTATATAAAAGGTAGTGAGCACAGAGTTAACCATGTTTAGCACACCGATATTTCTGTTGGGCTCCTTGTACGAAATCAAATAACGGCCTGAGCCACCATAAGTATGCTGTGTGGTAAAAGAGGCAACACCAATGTTGAGTCCAAGATCGGGTCTGGCAGTACTGGGTGTTTCCGGAATAATAATTCTGGTGCCATCTCCAAAATCAAGCACATCCAAACCGTCTGACTGCCTGCCCCCAAAAACAACGGTCGATTCAGTATCTGTATAAACTGTAACAGTGATGGTAAAAGTTAAAGCTGCACAATTATCGCGCACTACTGTGATTTCTCCTGCACGCAAATGGGTTGCGTGGGCAGTAATTGCACTACTCAGTACAAGTAGAAAAACTATTAAAAATCGAGACATTGCCATGTGTGCTTTGCAAATAAATTGCCGGAACAGGTTACAAGATATAACTCTAAACGCTTTTAACGAAACTCTTGTTAGAAACGATAAGTTTCTTCTGATCGTCTATTCCTCGAAAAACTTTTTTGAAATATCATTTTGTTGATAATCTGTATGGAAAAAATGCTTTCAATCGTTATCTTGGCAGATAATAACCTAAACTAGTCATTTTTTAGACTTCATGAATTCTGAAAAAGAAAGCCTTCGCAAGCGCGAATTGGAGGTGCAACGACTGATGAGACAAATGAAGTTTGATGAACTTCAGAAAAGTCAGGTATACCGCAATTTGGAGCACGAGCTACAGAAGATTCAACAAAACCTGAATTCCCTTGCAGAACAGGGAAATTTCTCACCAACAAGCGCGAGCTACTCCGACAGCGATCGAAAGTAGTAGAATCCGAAATCCACCTTATTTCCTAAAAACCAATTAGAAATCTCATCTTTGCGCGCAATCCGGTTTTATAAACATGAGAGTTTTAAAGGAAATACCAACCCCGCACTACAAAATAACCCTATACGCCTGGAACAACCGTTACATCATTAAACTTGAACAAGGCCTGCTGGAGCAAACCTTTAAAGTGAATGAATTTGATGTAACCAGCGAGGCTGATATTGAGAAAATGATTGATGAAACCTTCATTAAAGAGGCTATGGAGCGATTTAACACCATGTCGCGCTCATTAGGAGAAGCCCTGAACAGGGTATAATTAAGACCAAAGGCTCCAATTCCAATGGTAGAATTGTGTTATTTTGCGCACCCAATAGCTGGCGATGGATATTCAGGAAAAGAAGAATAAGAATAAGAAGTACAAGCCAATTTTGGAGGGTATTCCCGATTGGCCTGTCTATAAACTCAGTAAAAACAGAAAGGAATTTATTGAAGAAGTAGCACAAAAGTCCTTTAACAGGGTTAAGGAACTTCGTGCCTCCACTAAACAATTGGTGGACGAACTCGAGGCTACCGTGTACCGGGAACAGCAACGCATGAAGCGAAACCGCTGGCGTGCCGACCCAGTAGACGAACCTAAATTCTGGAGCAAAGTAAAAGAAGATCTTCAAGTTCTTGCGGGTAAGTCTGAGGCTGAACAGCAGGAAAAGGCCAATGAAATTCTCAAACGAATAGTATCGCGTTACGCAGATGAAATTGCTGGTAATTTCAAGCCAAGCAGATACCGTTTTGCGCGCGAGGTAATTAAATTTTGGTTTGCCCGCTTGTTAAATGGCGCCCGGGTAAAAAAATTTGGAGCCTTCTGGCGCAACCAATACACCCTACGCGATAAAATCCATATTGTTGGAAAAGTAAAGCAGTTGCGAAGGCTAGCCCGTAAGGGCACCGTTGTTATGGTGCCCACGCATTTCAGTAACCTGGACTCTATCCTGATCGGATGGGTAATTCATTCCCTGGGCTTACCTGCTTTTATTTATGGTGCAGGACTAAACCTGTTCAACATTAAAATATTCGCCTACTTCATGAACAGTCTGGGTGCGTATAAGGTAGACCGCAGAAAAAAGAACATGCCCTACCTTGAAACACTCAAGCTCTATTCAACACTGGCTTTGCAAAAAGGCGCGCATAGCTTATTCTTTCCGGGAGGTACACGCTCACGGTCAGGTATGATCGAAAAACAGCTTAAGCTTGGCTTGCTGTCTTCAACTGTTGAAGCACAACGCGATGCCTATATGAATGCCTCACCGGGAGAAGAGGTTAGAAAAATTTTTATTGTACCCGTCACACTCAATTACCATTTTGTGCTGGAAGCCCCCGACCTTGTGGAAGATTATCTCTCTTCTAAAGGGCAGGATCGCTACATGCCTGAGCAAGATCGTTATGGCAGCTGGCAGCTCATTCAGTTTATGTTTAAATTCTTTACCAAAGGCTCGAGCATTTCGGTGTCTATTGGCAAAGGGCTCGACATCATGGGTAATTATGTGGATGACGAGGGCAACAGCATAGATGAGCATGGTAGACCGATCGATACCAGAGATTATTTTATAACCAACGGCCAGCTTTCAGCAGACAGACAGCGTGAAGATGAGTATACCCGTATGCTCAGCCAAAAAATTGTAAGTGAATATCACCGAATCAATCGTGTTTTTGCCAGCCACTTGGTGGCCTTTGTTGCATTTACCATGTGGCAAAAGCGACATCCTAAACTTGACCTCTTCAGCTTGTTACGCTTGCCTGAAGAAGACCTCGCATTGCCTTATGAAGAATTTCGCGATACCTGTAAGCGTGTGCGCAAGCAGATATACAGAATGAAAATCGAAAACAAAGTCAATATCGCCTCTCACCTGAAAGGTGATATTGATGAGGTGATTAAACGCGGACTTTACAACGTAGGTATATTTCACTTAAAACGCCCCTTACTCCGCAACCGTGATGGCAACATCATCACGCGCGATCTGAACGTATTGTATTATTATCACAACCGCCTGGTAGGATATGAACTCGATAAATTTATCGGACAATAAGCCTGTGGGCGTTATCGGTGCCGGTAACTTCGGCTCAGCTGTTGCCAATTTACTGGCAAGGCAGCGTCCTGTATTGCTGTATGCGAGAGATCCTGAGGTTGTTCATCGCATCAATACAACCCGCGATAACCGGGGGCATATCATAGACAAAAACATAACTGCTGTTAGTGACCTGGCCCAGGTGGCTGCAGCATGCGATGTTATTTTCCCTATTATTCCTTCATCACATTTTCGTTCTGTTATTCGCAGCCTCTCGCCACACCTGCACCCATATCATATTTTAATTCATGGTACCAAAGGCTTCGACATTACTCTGCCCAAGCACAATACCATTGAGGACATAGAAAAGCTCAACAGGCATCAGGTTAAAACCATGAGCGAAGTCATTCGCGAAGAAAGTGCTGTAGTACGGGTAGGTTGCCTGGCTGGTCCTAATCTTTCAAAAGAGTTGGCAGCCCAACATCCGGCAGCTACGGTAATTGCCAGCCCTTTTAATGAGGTAATTGAGCTGGGTAAAAAACTATTGCGCAACGACTACTTTCAGGTTTATGGCAATAACGATTTAACCGGTGTTGAGCTTGCCGGTGTATTAAAGAACGTAATCGCCATTGCTTCGGGCGCGCTTAGCGGATTGGGCTATGGTGAAAATGCAAGGGGCTTACTGATCAGCCGGGGTGTAGTTGAAATGATCTACCTGGGGCGCGCCTTGGGTGGTAATACTAAAGCATTTTTAGGGGTTGCCGGCATAGGCGATCTGGTTACTACCTGCAATAGTTCATTGAGTCGCAACTTTCAGGTGGGCCATAAATTAGCCCAGGGCAAGACTTTACAGGATATATTGAATGAGACAGATGAGGTAGCGGAGGGTATCAATACAATAAGAATTGCAAAAAAATGTGCCGATTACTACCAGGTAAAAGCACCCATTACCCATGCACTTTATCGCGTTTTATTCGAAAAACTAACAGTTCAGCAAGCTTTGCAATACCTGATGCGTTACCCCCTTAATGTCGACATTGACTTTCTGGACAAGTAACATTTGAGGGTTACATTTCTTATTCTAATTTAGCGTAGTAAACCAACCCGTTTCCTCTCAACCATGGAAATTTTCTTAACAGCCGAGGCCTGGCTAGCCCTAGTAACACTTACCTTTTTTGAGGTAGTGCTCGGCATCGATAACATTATTTTTATTTCAATTGTATCCAACAAACTCCCTATTGAGCAGCGAGCCAAAACGCGCAATATGGGCTTAGCATTAGCCATGATCGTTCGTATTATGCTCTTGCTGGGTATTACCTGGGTCATCACTTTTACTGAACCTCTATTCTTCCTGTCAGATATACTGGGGAATGGTTTAGTAGATCGATTCATTGGTCATGATCACCCCTTTAGTGGACGTGACCTGATACTTATGTTTGGTGGACTTTTTCTCATTGCAAAAAGTACCCGAGAAATGAACCATGAAGTAGAGGGTGACGATGAAGAGGGTGAAATACAGGCAAAGGCTACTAAAAGTATCACCAATGTGATCATTCAGATCATTTTGCTAGACATTATCTTCTCTTTCGATTCTATCCTTACAGCTGTGGGCCTGACACAGGAAATACTAATCATGGTGATTGCGGTGGTGATCTCCATTGGTATCATGATGGTGTTCTCCGGCAGAATTAGTGATTATATTCACAAACATCCATCGCTGGAAGTATTGGCCTTAGGTTTCCTGATCCTCATTGGTTTTATGCTCTTTCTGGAAGGATTGGAGTATGATATACCAAAAGGCTATATATACTTTGCCGTTGTCTTCTCTCTGCTGATTGAAATGTTCAATATCCGTGTGCGTAACCGAAGGGAAAAAGCCAAGCAAAAATTAAAAGCTGAAAAAGCACTGGCTAAAGAAGCTAAGACGCATGCTTGACATTGATCAACTACGGTACCCTATTGGCAAATTTGCACCACAGCCATCTTATACCAAAGAGGAAAAGAAAAGGCTGATTGCTGATATTGCTGAGCTGCCCGCTCAACTAGCGGAGGCTGTAAAACATTTTTCGAAAGAACAATTCGCGACACCCTATCGGGATGGAGGCTGGTCTGTACAACAACTGATTCACCACATTGCTGACAGCCACATGCATTCTTACATACGCTTTAAATGGACGCTTACAGAAGAGAAGCCTGTTATTAAAGCGTATGAAGAAAAGACCTGGGCAGAAACTATTGACAATCAACTCGACCCGGCTCTATCATTGGCATTCATTACTGCTTTCCATGCAAAGTGGTCAGCCATGCTCAGCTTACTTCCTGAAGAAGCCTGGCAACGAAGTTTTATTCATCCACAAACACAAAAAGAAATCAACCTGGAGCGTATGCTTGCCTTGTATGCGTGGCATGGCAAACATCACCTGGCCCATATTACATCTCTTAAAGAAAGAATGAAATGGTCTTGAGTAAAAAATATTTTATTTTAATATAAGTTGATAAAATTTAATAGTTACCAGCGTCCACCACTATTTTTTCATCCTCACGTTGAAACTATTTTTCCTTCGCTGTTCAGAACAGTAACCCTCAAGCCCTACCAGCGTGAACGCATCACAACACCTGATGATGATTTCCTGGATTTAGATTGGCTGAAACAAGGATCAGAAAAACTTGTCATTATCTCGCATGGCCTTGAAGGCAATACAGAGAGAGCCTATATGAAGGGCATGGCTAAGATTTTTTACAATCAAGACTACGATGTACTCACCTGGAACTACCGTGGCTGCAGTGAAGAAATGAATAAGCAAAGACGTTTCTACCATAGTGGCGCTACCGATGATCTGGATGTTGTGGTGCAACATGCACTTGCTCAATCTTATCAGGAGATCACACTGATTGGATTTAGTCTTGGTGGAAACTTAACATTAAAATACCTGGGTGAAAACAAAAGAGATGAACGCATTCGCAGAAGTGTTGTATTCTCTGTACCCATGCATTTACATTCCAGCTGCGTACAACTAGCGATGCCATCAAATCGCTTATATGTAAACAGGTTTTTAAAAACACTCAAACAAAAGGTAAAAGACAAAGCTGCTTTACGCAACGACCTTGACGTTAGTCGCATAGATCAGATAAATGACTTGCAAAGCTTTGATGACCAGTATACTTCTGTATTGCATGGCTATCGCGATGCTGTTGATTATTACACACAGTGCAGCTCAATCCACTTTGCAGAATTTATTCAAATACCCACATTGATTGTCAATGCCAAAAACGATCCTTTTTTAAGTGAAGCCTGCTTTCCAATTCAACTGTTTAAACAGCACCCCTTGGTTCGGTTAGAAGTAACTGACAAAGGTGGACATGTTGGTTTTGCGCAGTTCAATAAAAAGAATGTATTTTGGAGCGAAGAACGAGCTCTTCATTTTGTACAACACCATGATTGAACGCTACACCCTAACCGCCACCCGTGAACAACTGCAGCAGCGCTTTGGGGTAGATGTGCCTGAATTTTATAAACCTCTGTACAACGCAGGGCCTACGCATTTGCTGCCCGTAATATTACAAGGCTCGGCCGGTATTTCTTTTTTTTACTGGGGTACACCTCCCGAATGGGCCAAAAACAAACACGTTAGTGAAAAGCTTATCAATATAAGGGCTGAGAGCTTTGGCGAGCGCCCAGCCATGCGCAAAACACTCAAACGCTATCGTTGCCTAATTCCTGCGGATGGATTCTATGCCTGGAAAAGGGTTGGTAAGAAAACACTCATTCCTCACCGCTTTATTATTACAGATAAGAGTGCCATTTCATTTGCCGGTATCTGGGAAGAGTTTGAAGACAATGAAGGGCAGACGCATCATACCTTTATGCTGATTACAACACAGGCAAACTCATTGGTACACACCATGAACGAACGTATGCCTTTGATTTTTGAAAAAGCGCAGGAGCAAATATGGATGGATGCCGATGCCAGTGAAGAAGCTTTACTCGCATTGTTTAAAGCGTATCCGGAAAGTAAAATGAGTCTGTATACAGTGTCTCCAAGGATTAATGATAACACATTGAATGTACCTTCATTAATTATTGCTACACCGCCAGCCGACCAGTTCGGTAATCTTACTTTGTTTGATTGACACTCGAAGCTAGATGCTCGTAGCTAGCAACTCAAATCAGCATATCATCAAAACCCGTCATCTTCATCCTCCTCTTCTTTCTTAGCAGGTGTTGGCGTTGTCTCAACTGGTTTCTTCTCTTTCTTCTTCTTTACTTTCTTTGACTTACCGCTATTGGGTAATATGGTTGCCGAAGTTGTGCCTTCATAACCTTCTACGCTATCAGCCTTTGCTTTCGATTTCTTGAATAAACCTCCGCCACCTTCACGTTTAGTTTTTCCTTTGGCTTTCGGCTCATCCTTTTTCTCACCTTTCGCCTCCATGGCAGCCAGCTTAGCATCCGGTAATACAAGCACATGGCGCAAATACCACATGTAGTTATCCTGATCGTTGTTATAACCAAGGGTATCTACCCAGTATTGTCTTTTATTATTATCGTACTTCAATACCCTGATCTCAGCATCTTTAGAAATCTTATATTCTTCCACCGTAGCAAGGGTATCAATACGCACCACAGCGGTACTGTCGTTTACATTACGTTCGGCCATGGAAAAAGCTTCCTCCGGCCGCTGATATCCTTCTTTTAAAGAATCCGGCACTGCTACCCACACGGCTTTCTTCTCCACTGTTTGGATGGCCCTTTCTCTTTTTTTATACGTGGTAGGTTCAATAATCAAGAATTTCGACTTACTGGCCGCGTACACTTTGGGGGCAGAATCATTCACAAAATAGCTGAATTTCTTGCGCAAAGCGTCTTTATCATGAATGTAAGCACTTTGATAGGCAGGACAAGTCATCGGCTGGTAGGCACAGCTACTCAGCAGGGTGGTGAGTCCAACAATGACGAAAAGGCCCCTAAACATGAATTGGTTAATGCTTAAGCTATCAAAATTAAGGAAATAACTGAGAAATCCGATTTCAGAGTTCCTTTAAGATTTCTCTGTCCTTCTTTGGTAATGAGGCACTTACCAGGTTGTAGGAGTCGTCTATCCATTGGCATAACAGGCTGTCTTTTATAGTTCCGTCCATCATAACGCTGATCCAGTGCTTTTTATTCATATGATAGCCTGGTAAAACTGAAGAAAATCTTTCCTGCAGTGCCACCACCTGCTCAGGATCTGCCTTGAGGTTGATGCTTTCGAAGTTATCCAGATCGGTCAGGGCAAACATTTTACCCATAACCTTATAAACAAGTGTATTGGCATCGAAGGGAAATTCCTCTGTTACGCCTTTCTTCGCCAGGCAATATGCACGGAAGCCTTCGATGTTCATGATTAGAAATAGTTACGCACAATAATGCGGGTAACAATAATAATCACACAAGCAAGAAACATCAGTATGGATAGTTTATTTACACCATGCATCATTTTTAAACTTGCATTGGTAGGTCGGTTAGGATCTTTCGCCCTGAAAAAATAACCACCTACCTCACCTAGCTTGAAGAAATCCTTCCAGCTTTTCTTCACTCCCTGCTTTGTTATATCTCTTTGCTCTTCCATAACATTAGTTTTCTTGTTCTACCCAATCACCATGTTCACGAATCAGATTTACCAATTCATCTACTGCTTTTTCTGTTGGAATATTTCTGCGCACTACCTCTTTACCTTTATACAGGGTGATCCTGCCTGGACCTGAACCTACATACCCATAATCTGCGTCTGCCATTTCTCCTGGGCCATTCACAATACAACCCATGATGCCAATCTTCAAACCCTTTAGGTGGTTGGTGCGCACGCGAATCTTATTAGTGGTCTCTTGTAAATCAAACAAGGTTCTTCCGCACGAAGGACAAGAGATGTATTCTGTTTTTGAAATGCGTGTACGGGTAGCTTGCAAAATATTAAAGGCAGTTTCGTTCAGCATTTTTTCAGGACCACAATTAATAGCCGATAAAAATATACCATCACCCAAACCATCCAATAGCAAGGCCCCAACGTCAGTGGCTGCATGCAATTGCAATTCCTCTTGCGAGAGGTTTGCATAATTTCTTCTGATGATTACTGGTACAGAACAATCTCCATCAATAATGTTCAGCATAAGCCTTCGCTGTTCTGCCATACCATGTTCGTTGTCGGTAGTGATTATTAATACAATGTTTTTGTAGGCACGAATCATTTCTATAAAAGTTGTGCTGACATCTTCAATGGATACTTGCACAAAATTGAGAACAGGCGAAAGTGCTTTACCTTCCAATAAAGTTTTTACATCCAGTAATGGGTAGGCTCTGTCTTTTTCTTTTTGTGTAAGCCAGGTTGCGTAATCATAAATAATACCGAGGGTGCCGGGTATAGCAAAGTCAACAAGTTTATTACCTGTGTAGACATAGTCACAAGCCATGTCAGCAATATTCCACTTATCTAA
This sequence comes from Chryseotalea sp., assembly GCF_057350905.1. NCBI lineage: Bacteria > Pseudomonadati > Bacteroidota > Cytophagia > Cytophagales > Chryseotaleaceae > Chryseotalea > Chryseotalea sp. The sequence goes on from NZ_JBMRCF010000004.1 coordinate 16,979, forward strand.
AGGAACAGAGTAGTGATAACCCAATGAAAACAAAGAAGCAGGACTGATTGCTTCGCGTTGCGACAGATCAGCAATTACCCTGGGTACCCAATGCTCACCACCCATATTGACTACTTCGTGGGTAGTTCTTCTTGTGTATTCGAAAGGATTAATGGAGTAATGCTTTATTTCAGGAATGCTCTTATGGTTGGCACGTTTATCATAACGCCTGGCCAAAGTATAGGCTACCGGAACTTCTGCTTCTGGTTCTTCGGTTAATGATACACGGATGGTATCGCCTAATCCATCTTCCAGTAAAGTACCAATACCCACGGCCGATTTTATTCTGCCATCTTCACCATCGCCTGCCTCGGTAACACCTAAGTGCAAAGGATATGGTTTAAAACCACCTTCATCTAATTTTTGCACCAGCAGACGATAAGCCTGCACCATCACTTGCGGATTGCTCGACTTCATCGAAACGACAATGTTGTAGAATTGTTCGTCTTCACAAATGCGTAAAAACTCCAGTGCAGATTCGACCATGCCCAGTGGTGAATCACCATAGCGACTCATGATTCTATCAGATAAAGAACCATGGTTGGTGCCTATGCGCATGGCTGTACCGTGTTCTTTACAGATTTTTATCAGTGGTGTAAACTTATCTCGTATGCGATCCAGTTCTGCCTGATAAGAAGCTTCTGTGTAATCGATGGTTTCAAATCTTTTTTTATCTGCGTAGTTACCTGGATTAACCCGTACTTTCTCTACAATGCGTGCTGCTAATTCTGCAGCGTTGGGTGTAAAATGTATATCCGCCACCAGCGGCACATTATAACCACGCTTTCTTAATTCTTTTTTTATCTCAGCGAGATTTTGCGCTTCCTTCAAACTGGGTGCGGTAATGCGCACATACTCGCAGCCAGCCTCTACCATGCGTATGGTTTGCTCAACCGATCCAAGTGTATCCATCGTGTCGATAGTGGTCATGGACTGTACACGAATGGGGTTATTGCCCCCCATCGGCACATCGCCAATTTTAACTTCAACAGTTTGTCTGCGGTTGTACTGCACCAGGCTGTCGCAGTATTGTTTTAAAGAGGCTATTGAGTTATTCACAAGAAAATGCTTTACCCAAAATTAACCATTACTTATTGAAAATGTTCAATTAAGAGCGTCTCAAAAAATACGCGAATTACAAGCAAATACAGGTTTTAGCAGAAATCAAGTATGAGTCACTGCACCTGAAAGTGTTGAATGGCCACAAGATTAAAGCGCAGCCTTGATTTTTTCAGTGATGGCAGTCAACTCGTCTTTGGAAGGACTAAGCTTGGGTTTTGTGAAGTTGATATCACCCATGCTGTTCATAGGCACAAGATGAACATGCACATGAGGAACTTCAAGACCAATGACAGCTACCCCTACCCTTTTGCAAGGCACAGTTTTCTTGACTGCTTTGGCTACTTTTTTAGCAAAAAGCATTAAACCCGAAAGTGCATCATCTTCCAGGTCAAAAATATAATCAGATTCTGGCTTGGGGATAACCAATACGTGCCCCATTACTAAAGGACTAATGTCGTGTATGGCAATGTAACGTTCATCTTCTGCCACAATGTAACCAGGTATTTCCCTGTTAATAATTTTGGTGAAAATGCTGGCCATCGTATTAAGCAGTTATGTCCATTACCTGAAACTCAATATCACCTGCAGGTGTCTTGATTATGGCACTCTCGCCTTTCTTTTTGCCCAACAAACCTTTACCTATTGGTGATTGGGTTGACAAGCGACCTATTTTCAGGTCTTGCTCTTCTTCAGAAACCAATGTATAAGTAAAAGTGGCTCCATTCTTCATGTTCTTAATGGTAACCTTAGAAAGAATGGACACTTTAGAAGTATCAATATTGGTTTCATCTAATAAACGTGCATTAGACACCAGGTCTTCCAACTGCGCTATTTTTGCTTCGAGATGACCTTGCGCATCTTTTGCAGCATCATACTCAGCATTTTCACTCAAGTCTCCTTTATCACGCGCTTCAGCTATTTGATAGGCAATTGCAGCACGACCTTTACCTTTCAGCTCAGCTAACTCCGTCTTCAACTTCTCAAAACCTTCTTTGGTATAGTAAGATATTTTCTTGCTCATAATTATCGACTTTACTAAAAAAACAAACAACGGCTTTGCGGGGCAAAACCGTTGTCGTGTTACACAAAGGTATAGGATTCTTTTATTTAGTCAAAATCAGGTTCCAACCAGCTCTGGCAGGTTAGTTTTGATCTCTTCCAGTATTTCATCATCAAATCTTGCCATATACAGGGTTTTGGCCTTGGATAATTGTTCAATAGTAAGCCCTTTTGCCCCTCTTAAATCTGCTTTATACAAACTGGCATTTTCAAAATCGGCACCCATCAGGTAGCTGTTTTGCATGTTTGCCTCCATTAAATAAGCATTGTTGAAATTCGCCTTAATCAGGAAGGCACCTTCAAACTGAGTTTTAATCAAAAATGAATCTTTAAAATTAGCGCCACTGGCATAAGCGCCTTTCAAATTAGCCTGATTCAGGTTCGAGTTTTCAAAATTGGTTTGATTCAGGCGAGCATTTTCAAGATTTGACTCAATCAAGGATGACTGCTGTAAATTACATGAGTTGATGTTCGACCCAGCCAGGTTCACATAGTTCAAGTTGGTGCGCGCCAGATAGCAGTTTACAAGATTGATCTCATGTATTTTATGACGATTTAAACGCTTGATATTACCCACAGTACGAAAGGCAGCTTCTTCAGATTCCCACAAACGAAAATCGTCAATCTCATCTTTATAAGTACGGATACGCTGGCGTACTTCTCCATTTTGGTTGAGCCAGAATATCAAAATACCGATCACCGCGATATCGAAAATCATACCGTGTGCTTCACTCAATACCTGACCCACAAAGTTGTAGGTATCATTTACATAATAGTGGAGACTCAATGCAAGCACCAGAATGGCGACAAGCACCAATACGATGGTAGATGTAAGCAATGGCTTTTCTATGATATTATCATAGAATTCACTAAAACGCTTCATCTGCTTCTTATAAAAACCCATTTTCTTGTTCCTGTCCTTAAATTATCAAATTCTTTTGTTCAAAGAAAATTTTCTCTGCAAATCAGAAGCCCAGGGCTTGTAACTTTTGCACGAGTATTTGATTGATCTTATAATGCGATTCCTGCGTCCAGCCAGCAATATGTGGTGTAAAGATCACATTTCTCTGTTGCGTAAGAAAGGTAAAGGCTTTTGTCTGCTCCACAGTAAGTGATGTAAGTTTTTCATTCTCCAATACATCTAATGCTGCTCCCCTTATTTTACCTGACCCGATAGCAGAAGCCAAAGTAGTCATTTTAACAATCTCACCCCTGGCGGTGTTCATGAATATGAATGGTTTATTAAAACAATCAATAAATTCCAGATTAACCATGTCCCGGGTTTCATGGGTTAATGGAATGTGCAAACTCAGGATGTCGCATGCGTCAAAAATATTTTGCAATGAAGCTTCGCGCACCCATTCGTCTGAAATATTCTGCTTGTACTTATCATAGGCCAGCACTTTACATCCGAAACCCGAAAGCCGTCTTGCGAATGCCTTGCCCATATTGCCGTAACCGATGATGCCTACGGTTTTGCCCATAAGTTCCTCACCACGGTTCTCTTCTCGCAACCAAACAGATTGTCTTACCTCTGCATCTGCCCTGGGTATATTTCGCAGTAAGGAGAGCAGGGCTGCAATTGCGTATTCACCTACTGCATCCCTGTTGCCCTCTGAAGCATGCAACACTTTAATGTTATGCTTTTCTAAAAAATCAAGGTCGATGTTATCCAGACCCGCACCTGCTCTGGCTACAAACTTTATGCTGGGCTTTACACCCAGCAATTGTTCATCTACTCTCGTTCTTGTTCGTACAAACAATCCCTCATATTGATTAATCAGTGGTTTAATAACGTGTATTTCTTTGTCTGATACATCTACACCTTCCCAGCCAATTTCGCCCAGCATAGTAAAAATGCTTGCATGCATAGGATCAATAATCAAACATTGACGCAAGGAAGACATTAAATCAATAATAAGTTAACTGTGAAGAAATAAATGGTGAGGCCCAACAAATCATTGGTGGTAGTAATAAAGGGGCCCGAAGCCAAGGCAGGATTAAAACCAAAATAGTTAAGCACCATCGGGGTAACTGTACCCATAAAAGAGGCAAATAATACAACACTAAACAGCGCTATAGAAACAGTGAGTGAAAGTTCAAACTCTGTAAAAAGCAAAACATTGGCACCAAACACGATGCCAGCCAGGAAAACACCATTGAGCATGGCTACTAAAAACACTTTCACCAAACGTGGCCACAAACCTTCCACCACAAAACCCGGATTAGCCAAACTTTGCACAACAATAGAAGCCGATTGTATACCCACGTTTCCACCGGTTGCCTGAATCAGCGGAATGAAGAATGCTATGGCTGTCACCTGGATCAATTCTGCTTCAAACAGCCCCATGAATTTTGCATTCATTAAACCACCCAGTATACCAATAATCAACCAGGGCAAACGGGCACGGGTATTGCGCCACACGCTATCATCTTCTTCAACGTCTTCACTGATACCGGCCATGATCTGGCGCTCTTCTTCTGCCTGCTCTTTAATCACATCTACCACATCATCAATGGTAATGCGGCCTACTAACTGTCCATTTACATTAACAACGGGTACCGATTCCAGATCATACTTTTGCATGATATCTGCTACCTCAATATCCTCCAGGTAAGTTTCAACGGAAACAATCTCTTCCTCTTCTATAATTTCTGCTACTGATTTAGAGGCATTAGCCAAGACCAGGCTTTTTAATGAAACCCGTCCTACAAGTCGGTCAGTATTATCTACAACATAAACGGCATAAAACTTATCGACATTTTCTGCCTGCTTTCTGATTTCTTCTATACATTGGTTAACCGTCCAGGTTTGGCGAACTTTTATTAATTCTTTCGCCATTAAACCACCGGCAACTGTTTCTTCATAACGCAGCAAGTCAACTACCTGCAAACGAAGATCCGCATCAATCAAGGCCAAGACCTCCTCGCGTTCCTTCACAGGCAACTCATGCAAAATATCTGCTACATCATCTGAATTTAACTGGTTAAGCACACTTCCAATCTCAGTTGGGGTATATATCTTAAGGAAAGATTTGCGGGTATCTGAGTCCAGGTCGCGGATAATTTCCGCATGTACTTCATTATCGAGGATGTCCAATACATACTTAGACTCCTCCGAACTAAACTCGTACAAAAGAGCTGAAATATCTGCCGACTGAACAGACTCCAGCGTTTCGACAATAAAAGTATTATCACGCTCATCAAGCGCTTGCTGAAACCGATCTCTAAACTCTTTGCTTAGTTCAAACTCCATGTTGGACTGCACGACTCTTCTCTATTACCTGTGTGAGCTGAATAAAATCTTCCACGCTTAGTTGCTCAGCTCTTTTATCCATTATGGGTAAGGCCGCAACATCGCTCGACAAAGTTAGATTTTTAAGTGCATTGCGCAATGTTTTCCGTCTTTGGTTAAAGCCGGTTTTTACAACGGTTACAAAAAGTTTCTCATCACAACCTAATTGCTTCCTGTCATTCCTTACCAGTCGTATCACAGCCGACATTACTTTAGGTGGAGGTGTGAAAACACCTGGTGGAACTTTTAAAAGATGTTCGATATTATAAAACGTTTGCAAAAGCACGCTGAGAATACCGTAAGTTTTATTTCCATGTTTCGAAGCAATCCGATCGGCCACCTCTTTTTGCAACATACACACTACCTGTTCTACCCTGTTGCGTTGCTCCAAAACCCTGAAAAAGATTTGAGAGGATATGTTGTAGGGGAAATTTCCAATAATTGAAAAAGTGCCTTCAAATACTTCATCTAAATCAGTTTCGAGAAAATCGCCTTCTATAATTTTTCCTTCCAGCAAGGCAAAATGCCGCTTCAGATAGGCCACTGAGTCGCGGTCTATCTCAATCACTTTTAGTTGGAGGTTGGCTATCTGCACCAGGTATTTGGTGAGCACCCCCATACCCGGCCCTATTTCTAAAACCTGGTTGCCGGTTTTATCCAACAAAAGTCCTTCTGTAATCTTTCTGGCAATTCCTTCATCGTGCAGGAAGTGCTGACCCAGCGATTTCTTAGCTCTTACCTTATCATATGCGGCCATGGGTGCAAGTGTAAGGTAAAATACTGTATAATTGTGTTTCTATTCACACAAATTAGTTAACCAATAGTCGATGGCTGCTGGCTAACCAGAAACATCTGAAGTATGACTCAAACCACCAATACACCTCACCCACCTAAATCTGCAGATCACAAACCGCGCATAGGCATTACTTTAGGTGACATCAATGGCATTGGTCCTGAGGTTATCATTAAAGCATTATCCGATCACAGAGTAATGTCATTGTTTACGCCCGTGGTTTATGGATCAGGGCGTGTGTTGTCATTTTATAAAAAGCAGCTTAACAACGAAGAGCTCAATTACACACAAGTAAAAAATAAAGGTCAGTTTATAGCCAGGCAACTCAACCTGGTTAATTGTTGGGAGGATGTTATTGAAATCGTACCCGGAAAAGCATCAAAAGAAACCGGAAAGGCTGCTCTGCTCAGCTTACAAAAAGCTTGCGAAGAACTAAAAGAAGGCCTGATTGATGCCTTGGTTACTGCACCGATAGATAAACACACGATCCATAGCGAGGAGTTTCCTTTTAAAGGGCATACAGAATTTTTAACACAATATTTCGGTGCCAGCGACAGCCTTATGCTGCTGGTGGGGAGTTCACTGCGAGTAGGTTTGGTTACAGAACATGTGGCAGTGCGTGAAATTGCAGGCCTTATCACACGGGAACGTGTGGAAGCCAAACTTAAGCTTCTTGAGCATTCCCTTCGACATGACTTTGGTGTTAACAAACCAAGAATAGCCATACTGGGGCTTAATCCGCATGCAGGCGATGGTGGTTTGATCGGCACTGAAGAAGAGCAAATCCTGAAACCACTGATTAACGGCTGGAGAAACAAAGGCAAACTCGTGAGTGGCCCCTTTCCGGCTGATGGCTTTTTTGCCACAGGTCAATACACTAAATTTGATGGCATATTGGCTATGTACCATGATCAGGGTCTTATTCCTTTTAAAACCCTGGCTTTCGAGAATGGTGTAAACTTTACAGCAGGATTACCCGTTGTCAGAACATCTCCCGATCATGGAACTGCCTATGCTATTGCGGGTAAGAATCAGGCCGATGAAAACTCCTTCAGGGAGGCACTTTTTAAGGCTTGCGATATTGTGCAGGCCAGGAAAGAACAGCTTACAGGTAAATAATGTGAATTTATTTCCAATTTCTGCCGTTTAACCTAATCTGAGCAGCTACTTGGCATTAAATTGTATTTTTGGTTAAAGTGAAAGTTGAAATGGACGTAGTTACTAGAAAGCATTTAAACATACTTATCCAGTTGGCAGAGGCCGACAAACACTTTGCAAAAGCTGAGCGGGATATGATTTTTAAAATAGCCAAAGAGCGCAATTTCCCGGAAATTGAAGTTCAGGAGCTCATCCGGAAACCTGAACCAATTGATAGCCTCGGTGCACTTTCGGTAGACCAAAAGTTTGAGTACCTCTACAGCAGTATAGAACTTATTTTAGTAGACCAGAATATTTTCGAGAGCGAAATCATCTTTTGCAAGAGCCTTGCCATCAAACTGGGTTTCAAAAAAGCCATTATTGATTTTTTTCTAGAGCATGTAAACAAGAAATCGAAAGCACAGCTCAAGGAAATCGCCATCAAAGAATACCTGTAAATATTGATAATCAGTCGATTAGCAAATTGACTTTGGTGTAAAAACACATCTTTACTTTTAATTTTCCATTTATTCTTCTACATTTGCCGACTATTTTAAAACCGGAGGGTCAGGAAAGTGAATTTATTCGGGGTTAATATTGTAGGCTTAAGCCTCGCTGCTCATGAGTTCGAATTTGAACTGAATAGTGGCTTTTTTAAGCAGTATGGCTCCGAAATGATTGCAGAAGGCAAGTTAAAGGCCACTGTAAGTCTCAACAAACATGAGACTTTCATTGAAACGAACTTCCGAATTGAAGGTAGCATCGTACTTACTTGTGATCGGAGTTTGGATGAATTTGACTTTCCGATCAGCATCAATGAAAAGTTGATGTATAAGTATGGAGATGAGGACAAAGAGATCAGCGAAGAGGTGATGATGATACATCGTGATACCGCAACGCTGGATCTGGGACAACCAATGTTTGAATATATCGTGTTGGCGGTTCCGATAAAAAAACTTCATCCTCGCTTCATTGAAGAGGAGGACGATGATAACGAAGAAGGGAAAATAATCTATTCTTCGGCAACAAAGGATGAAAAAAGTGATGAAAGCATGGCAGATCCACGCTGGGAAGCACTGAAAAAGTTAAAAAAATAAAGCACTGATACTAAACTGTTTGAGTTATGCCAAATCCGAAACGAAAAACCTCGAAGACAAGACGTGATAAGAGGAGAACACACTATAAAGCTGAAACCAGCTCATTTACCATATGCCCAACTACAGGCGAAACACACCGTCCTCACCGTGCTTATTGGCATGAAGGTAAACTTTACTTCAAGGGTAAAGTGGTAATGGAAAGAGAAGCGCTTGCTTAATTGCATGAAAAACTTGACAATCCTACATCTCAAACGCAACCTGTTTAGTGTTGTATCGATTTCGGATTGTAAAACATCGTAATTGATAATCAATTATTGAAATGCTCGATGGTTCATCGGGCTTTTCTTTTTTATAAGGGTTTAGTAATACTGCTGTAAGGCAATAAAAAAATGAATAAGATTCGCGCAGCGATCACCGGTGTTGGCGGTTATGTACCAGAATATGTACTCACCAACAAAGAATTGGAAACCATGGTGGATACCAACGATGAATGGATCACCACCCGTACCGGTATTAAAGAAAGAAGAATATTAAAAGGTGAAGGTCTGGGTACCAGCTACATGGGTATCAGAGCTGCGCAAGAGATTATTAACAAAACTGGCATCGATCCTAAAGAAATCGACCTGGTTATTTGCGCAACCATTACACCTGATATGCCTTTTCCGGCAACAGCCAATATTATCGCTACAGAAATTGGTGCTGTCAACGCATTCAGTTACGATCTTGCCGCGGCTTGCTCCGGATTTTTATTTGCATTGGCTACAGGTGCTAATTTTATTCAAAGCGGTACTTACAAAAAAGTATTAGTGATTGGTGGCGACAAAATGTCTTCCATTATTAATTATCAGGACAGAGCCACTTGTATCATTTTTGGCGATGGTGCAGGTGCAGTATTGTTAGAGCCCACAACCGAAGACCTGGGCATTATGGATTCTATTTTACGCAGCGATGGTACCGGAGCCAACTTTTTACGCATGGAAGCGGGTGGAAGCCGTATGCCGGCAACTCATGCAACCGTTGAAGCAAAACAGCATTATGTTTTTCAGGAAGGCGCAACTGTTTATAAGTTTGCCGTAACTAACATGGCCGAAGTAGCTGCTGAAGTTTTGGAAAGAAATAACTTAACAAGCACAGATATTGCTTGGTTAGCGCCCCATCAGGCTAATAAGCGTATTATTGACGCTACTGCGAGTCGGATAGGGCTTTCAGAGGAAAAAGTAATGATGAATATTGAAAAATACGGCAATACGACTGCCGGTACGCTTCCGCTTTTACTGTGGGATTATGAGAAAAAGCTTAAAAAAGGAGATAATATTATTTTTGCAGCCTTCGGTGGTGGATTTACCTGGGGGGCTATGTGGCTTAAATGGGCCTATAATAGCAAAGCATAAGAGAGTGATTAATTAATATTTGTAACTTAAAGTCCGTTTTTTATTTATGGCAACTATTTCTGATCTGAGTAAAGGCAATTATGTGCGCTATAATGGCGAGGTTATGCAAATTGAAGAATTGCTGCACCGCACGCCTGGTAATTTAAGAGCCTTCTACCAGGTAAAGATGCGTAACGTACGCAATGGTAAACTGGCAGAAAATCGTTTTCGTCCTGGCGATGAAATTGAAATTTTGCGCGTTGAAACCAGAGAATATCAATACCTGTATGCAGATGGCGATAGCTTGGTTTGTATGGATAAAGAAACTTTCGATCAGGTGTATATTGATAAAGCTTTGTTGGGACCCTCAGTGAACTATATCAAAGAAGAAGTAACTTTATTGATCGCTTTTGAAAACGGTACAACAGCCATTACTGCAGAAGCACCGTCACACGTTGTATTTGAAATTACCTATACAGAGCCTGGTTTAGCAGGCGATACTGCAACACGCACACTGAAACCTGCTACCATTGATAATGGATCAGAAATTCGTGTTCCGCTTTTTGTGAACACTGGTGACAAGATTAAGATTGACACCCGTACGGGTGAGTATATTGAACGCGTAAAGTAATTACTATGGCCAAAGCCCGAACTACAAAACCTGTTAAAAAAGAAGCTCCTGCAAAGAAGGCTTCCTCAACTAATCAAACCGACATGAAAACATCAGAAATCAGAGACCTCATCGATTTCATCGCCCATTCCGGCTTGAATGAAGTTAATGTAGAGACGAAAGAGTTAAAGCTTTATGTGAAGCGCGAACCTGATCAAAAAATATTAAAATCTGCAGCACCCGTAGTAGCAGCGCCCGCAGTGGCTGCCGTTGCAGCTCCGGTAGTGGCTTCGCCTGCAATTGCTGCTCCTAAAGCTGAAAAGGCCGAGGTGGCAGTTACAGCTGGAAAGAAAACAGCAGATATCAAATCACCTATGATTGGTACATTCTACCGTTCATCAAATCCTGAAACACCGCCATTCATCTCTGTAGGTGATAAAGTAACCAAAGGGCAAACTGTTTGCATTATCGAAGCAATGAAACTTTTCAATGAAATCGAATCAGAAGTTTCTGGTACGGTGGTGAAAGTAATGGTTGATAACGCACAGCCTGTAGAATACGATCAGGTGTTGTTTGTTGTAGAGCCTGACTAATTATAAATTCAAGATTTGTAGATTCAAAATTGCTACATGCAATTTTAAATATTGAATTTTTCATTTTGAATTAAAACCTATGTTTAAAAAAATATTAATAGCTAACCGTGGAGAAATAGCGCTACGTGTAATTCGTACTTGTCGTGAGATGGGTATTAAAACGGTAGCCGTTTACTCTACCGCAGACAGAGAAAGTTTGCACGTGCGTTTTGCTGACGAAGCCGTTTGTATTGGCGATGCGCCCAGCAAAGATTCATACTTGAACATACCACGCATCATTTCTGCCGCTGAAATTACCAATGCCGATGCTATACACCCTGGCTATGGATTCTTGTCTGAACGTGCTGAGTTTTCAGCTGTGTGCCACGAATACGGTATCAAATTTATTGGCCCCACACCTGCCATGATCAATGCTATGGGCGATAAGTCCACAGCTAAAGACACCATGAAGAAAGCAGGGGTACCGACAATTCCTGGTTCTGACGGACTCCTTTCTTCATTGGAAGAAGGTATGGCCATTGCTAAAAAAATCAAATACCCGGTAATTGTTAAGGCAACTGCTGGTGGTGGTGGTAAGGGTATGCGCATTATTAACAACGAGTCAGAATTTCAAAAAGCCTGGGACGATGCCAAGCGTGAAGCGGCTGCCTCCTTTGGAAACGATGGCTTGTACTTAGAGAAATTTGTTGAAGAACCACGCCACATCGAAATTCAAGTTGTAGGCGATCAATATGGCAAAGTTTGTCATTTGTCTGAACGCGATTGCTCTATACAACGCAGACACCAAAAACTTTTGGAAGAAACACCTTCTCCTATTTTAAGTCAGGAACTTCGCGAGCGCATGGGTGAAGCAGCCATTAAGGGTGCTAAAGCCATCAACTATGAAGGAGCCGGTACTATCGAATTCCTGGTTGATAAACATGGAGATTTTTACTTCATGGAAATGAATACCCGTATACAGGTGGAACACCCGATTACAGAGGAGGTTACAGACTACGATTTGATTAAAGAGCAAATTAAAGTAGCTGCCGGAGTACCTATTTCCGGTAAGAACTACTTCCCTAATTTGTATTCTATGGAATGCCGTATCAATGCAGAAGATCCTGCCAATGGTTTCCGCCCTTCACCAGGTAAAATCACTAACCTGCACATGCCTGGTGGTCATGGTGTGCGTATCGACAGCCATGTGTATGCTGGCTATACCATTCCTCCTAATTACGATTCCATGATTGCCAAACTAATTGTAAGTGGCCAATCACGCGAAGAAGTAATCACCCGCATGAAGCGTGCTTTACAAGAGTTTGTTATTGAAGGAGTAAAAACTACGATTCCTTTCCATATCAAACTGATGGATAACGAAATATTCAGAAGTGGTAAATTCACTACTAAGTTTTTAGAAACCTCATTTGATTTTTCTGAACTTAAATAGCACAACTTTATAAACAGATTAGCCATGAAAATGGTTAATCCATACGATTTCCAAAAGCTCCGGTAAAACGGAGCTTTTTTTATTTTAAGAATACATTAACTTCAACATTCAAATTAGAATACATGAACTATTGGCTCGTAAAATCAGAACCTGATGTTTACCATTTCGACACCCTGGTAAAAGACAAAAAAACCATTTGGGATGGGGTGCGCAATTTTGCAGCACGCCTGCACCTGAAAGCCATGAAAAAAGGAGATTTAGTGCTCTTCTATCATTCCACAGGCGAAAAGGCTGTAGTAGGTATTGCTAAAATAATAAAGGAATGGTACCCCGAACCGGGTGAGCCCGACTGGGCAGTAGTTGAGTTGGCTCCTGAACGAAAACTTAAAAAGCCTGTAACCCTTGCCCAGGTAAAAGCCGATAAAAAACTAAGCGAGATGAAATTAGTAAAACTCGCAAGACTTTCGGTGCAACCCGTAACACCTGCTGAGTTTGATATGATACTAGCCAAGAGCGAAGAAAAATGAAAATCTTTTTGACGATCCTCTTTCTTATCACTTTCACCCAATTGCAAGCCCAGGTGGAACAGCCGCATCGTTTTGAAAATATTCAAAAATATACTGATGATGATTTTACGGTTGTTTCACTAGAGAAAGAAGGTTTGGCACTTTTCAGAGGAACAGACCAATATAAGGATCGTATGCGAAGCTGGCAGGTTATTTTGCTGGACACCACACTAAAAGTAAAAGTGGATACACTTGTCACTATTGAAAAAGAGTACAATATCATTGGCTATGAATACACTGCTGGCCTACTGAGTCTGCTCTTTCAATCCGGAGAATTTGTAAAAGATAAAATTGCACTCTGTGATATCGATTTAAAAAATTTAAGCATCAATATCCACAGCATAAAGACCGAGCTTGAACTCAAACTCGCCTTTTTCAGCAGACTGCATCAAAACATACTTTTTGCCGGGTACATAAACAATGAGCCTGCCATTGTTATGTACGATCTTACAAAGGCAAAGGCACAAATGGTACCGGGTTTTCTGCAGCGAAATACTGAATTGCTGGACATGCGTGTAAACCTGAATGGCACTTTTAATGTGGTGATGGTCGAAAAGATGTCTGGAGAAAATAAAAAAATCATTTTCAGAACATATGATGCCAATGCCAAATTACTATTGGAGGATAATATTGAAACCGAAGGAAGTCATACCATTTTTAATGCCATCAGTAGCAATCTTTACCGCGATGACTTGCTACTTATAGGCACCTGGGGTACCCGCTCATCGGATAGGGCATTGGGTTTTTACACTACACTTATTAATCCATTCGAAGAACAAAAAACACAGCTGGTTCAATTTGGTGGTTTACAGCATTACCTGGATTACCTCAAGCCACGCAGAGCCGATAAAATAAAAACCAAAACAAAAGCCGCCATAATATCAGGCAAAGTTTTCGAGTATACCAACAATGCCCTACCCTATAAAATTATTGAGCATAAAGATGGTTTTATTGTATTGGCAGAAACCTACGCCAACATAACCAACAACAATAGCTTCAATAATAATCCAAATTATAATCAAGCCTGGAACAGCCCCTATTATTATAACAATCCCTATTATCCTCGCTATGGAAATTCACGCTTTTACCAGCCACTCACCACCTATGGGCAGAATGTTACACAAGATGAAATCGAGATAAAAACATATTCATCCTCGTTGTTGTTTATCAATGCAAAAGGTATCATTGAAAATGATTTTTCTGCCAAACTTGAGGATTATAAAATCTCTGGCATTAGGCAGGTCTCTGATGTAGGATATCACAACGATTCTGCTGTGGTGGTCTATCGAAAAAAACAAGACATACTTTTTCATAAAGTTGACTTGCTTAGCAGCGAGTCAAAAAAAGGTGAAGTCAAAATTAAACTGAATGATAATTTTGACGATCTACGAAATGATGAGGACAAGGATGCAGAAATTAGACTCTGGTACAACAATACTTTTTATACCTGGGGCTATCACTCAATCCGAAATATTAACATAAAAGGCGACAAAACGCGTGAAGTATTCTATATCAATAAGGTTGTGGTGCATTAGCCTGGTCTTTATTTCTGTATCAGCATTTGCTCAGGTGGAGCAGACTGATCGGTTTGAAATTCAGGTTGATGATCCTTCATCAGGGTATGAGGTTACATCCCTTTTGCAAAGTGGTTTGTTAGTGCATCGTGTCGTCTCCACTCCTACAAGTAATGAATTTGAAATCATAAAAATTGACTCTCTCTTTAAGAAAAAATGGAGTGGAGCCATTCCTTTTGCTAAAAATTTTACGATAACACATAAAAAATTCTTCGAAAACAACTTATACATATTGGCGAAAGGAGGTACCTATTATGACTTTTTATTGATTAAGATCGATCAGGAGACAGGTCGTTACACACAGTATAATTTAAATAATTACATACCCTTTATCCCTACAGAATTTCAAGTCAACGGCAGGTTGGGCATCATTGGAGGTTATTATAACAAAGTGCCTATTGTAATATTATTCGATTTTGAAACTTTGCGTTTAAAGATTCTTCCAGGTTTGTTTAGTGAGATTGGAGAACTTGCTCAAATAAAAGTACATGAAGACAATACCTTTGATGTATTGCTCTGCGCACGCTACTTTAACAGAGAGAAAACAATCTGGATAAAAAGCTATACACCAGAAGGAGATTTTATTGTTCAGCAAGTTTTACCAGCAAATGGTAATAAAAGTCTGCTCTTTGGCAGAATTAATCAGTCAGCTGATAATATGAAGATTGTTGCCGGGGTTTATGGGAATCGTAATTCGGAATACTCTAAAGGAATATTTGTTGCCTCGATTAGTCCTTTTGGCGAAAGTCAACTAAAATATTACAACTTCGCTGATCTAGAAAACTTTTTTGGATACATGAAAGTAAATCGCCAAAGACGTATCAAAGAGCGGATTGAGAAAAGGAAAAATAAAGGTAAAGAAAACCGCTTCAATTACAGATTGCTGGTTCATGAACTCGTTCCTTACAAAAATCAATTTGTACTCTTAGGCGAGGCCTTCTATCCAAAGTATAAGACTGTTGATCGCTCAGGTCTTTTTGGACGTTCAGGTTATGGATTTGAAGGTAACAGCCAACTTGTCTTTGATGGTTACCGCTACACACATGCCACCGTACTTGCTTTTGACACAAATGGAAAGCTACAATGGGACAATACTTTTGAAATTAATGATGTGAAAACTTTTAATCTGGAACAGTTTGTAAAACTGAAGGCTGATAAAGAGAAAATCACCCTACTCTACCTTTTCGATAATACACTTCGCTCTAAAATAATTGCAGGAAACAATGTTCTTGAAAGTAAGAATGCTGAACCCATTAAAACACTGGCTGAAGGCGATGTGGTGGCTAAAGACCAAACCGTGATGAATAAACTGGAATACTGGTATGGCGATTATCTATTTGCCTACGGTATCCAAAACCTGACCAATACAAAGCAAATAGGCGGTCAAGCTGAACGCAGCGTATTTTTTATCAATAAGCTGAAATGCAAATAAATCGGCTTCTGCTTCAGAAAAGCTTCCTCCTCATTAGTAAGCATTATGGTAAAAGCCTTATCTTTGCATGCTCACGCTAGGGCTGTAGCGTTAGTTTTAAAACGGCTATGCAAAAGAAACTCATTCTTGATTCTGATCTGCTCGATATCACGCTAAGCCGTCTTTGCCAACAACTTATTGAAAACCACAATGATTTTGCCGAAAGTGCTATTCTGGGGATGCAACCCAGGGGTATTTACCTGGCCGAGTTAATCCATCAAAAACTTGAGAAGGCGCTTCGCAAAAAAATAGACCTTGGCTATCTGGATGTAACTTTCCACCGTGACGATTTCAGGAGAAGAGAAATACCAGTAAAAGCCAACGAAACCCGCGTGCCCTTCATCATTGAAAACCGAAATGTGATTCTGATTGATGATGTACTCTTTACCGGGCGTACGGTTCGCGCAGCCATGGATGCTATGATTGCTTTTGGCAGACCTAAAAAAGTTGAATTACTCGTACTCATTGACAGAAAATATAATAGAGACCTGCCTATTGCTCCGGATTATGTTGGCAAAGCGGTAAACACCCTTGCTTCACAACGCGTACAGGTAGAATGGCAGGCACAAGGAAATAAACAAAACAAAATCTGGTTGATCAATCAAGAATAAACTATGTCAAGACTCAGTCAAAAGCATCTGCTCGGTATTAAAGATATTACCCGCCAAGACATAGAGTTAATTTTTGAAACTGCTGACAATTTTAAAGACGTTATTAATCGCCCGATCAAAAAAGTTCCTTCCCTTCGCGATGTTACTGTAGCCAATGTCTTTTTTGAAAATTCTACACGAACACGGCTTTCTTTTGAACTGGCTCAAAAAAGATTATCCGCTGATGTGATCAACTTTTCTGCATCCAATAGTTCCGTAAAAAAAGGAGAAACATTATTGGATACAGTAAACAACATCCTGGCCATGAAGGTGGACATGATTGTGATGCGCCATGCGAGTCCGGGAGCTCCACATTACCTCTCCAGGCATATAAAAGCCAATATTGTTAACGCAGGCGATGGCACGCACGAACATCCAACGCAGGCACTACTGGACACATTTTCTATTCGCGAAAAACTCGGTGGCGTTGAAGGAAAGAAAATCGCCATTATTGGAGACATCTTACACTCAAGAGTAGCGCTCTCCAATATTTTCGCACTGCAAAAATTAGGCGCTAAAGTAATGGTTTGTGGCCCACCTACTTTGTTGCCAAAATATATTGCACAATTAGGGGTTCAGGTTGAACTTGATGTAATGAAGGCACTTCAATGGTGCGATGTCGCCAATGTGCTACGCATACAACTGGAGCGCCAGCAAATAAAGTACTTCCCTTCTTTACGAGAGTATTCTCTTTACTATGGTATCACGAAGAAAATACTTGACTCACTGAAAAAACAAATTGTAATCATGCACCCGGGACCCATTAACAGGGGTGTGGAATTAAGCAGCGATGCAGCCGATTCGCATCACGCCATCATACTTGATCAGGTTGAAAACGGTGTTGCCATAAGAATGGCTGTCATGTACTTACTTGCCGGTCAGGTGTAGGCATAAAAAAAAGCCACAACACCAGATTGTAGCTTTTTCACATTTCTTGGCAAGCAACTCCGGTTACTGACCGCCCTCTTTTTTAGCAGGCTTTTTTGTTTCCTTAGTTGCCTTTTTTTCAGCAGGTTTCTTTTCGGCCTTCTTATCTTCCTTAATCTTAACTTTATCTGCTTTATCTTTTTCCTTGGCTTTCTTCTTTGCCTCTTCACTTCTTTGCTCACCAAAATCTTTACCTTCCTTATTGTCTTTTTCTTTTCCGTAGGCATTACCGTCAGCCGACTTTTCGTCTTTGGCTTTTTCGTCCTTATTTTTCTCTACCTTCTCTTGTTTCTCTTTCTTCTCTTTTTCTTCTGTTTTAACTGGCTCTTGTGCATAGGCAGCCGATAGTGCAAAAGCGCTCAGCATTAAGCTTGCGAATAATAGATTCAATATTTTTTTCATAATCTTCAATTTAAAGTTTTGACCAATACCTTAATATACAAAATAAAACATTAAAAATTACATCACTCTTCGTGAGCTCTTGCTTTTAGCTGTTCTGTTTTCCACAGTTTCAACTCATCACGTCTGCGCATCAATTCTTCCTCTGTAGGTTTATAGCTGATGAACTTTTTCAAATCAGGTTGTCCCGCATCTACCCAGGCGGTGTACCAGAAATCTGCAATCATTTTTATGGCGATGCGTAGTTGTCGTTCAACCATTTTATTAAGCGCAGCATGGTATGCTGCTGAGAATTCCTTCGAGTAAACCTTTATAGTTTGCTTGCCTCGTGTTTCAAAAGAATATTTCCGATCACCAAATAAGGCTGATAGATTGCGCTCAATACTCAGCACACTATCCACTTTCAAGTGCGCACTGCTAATACCTTCCCAAATAGTAAGCTGGGGTTGTTTCAGATACTCGGCTCTCCCCACAAAAAAACTGTATTCATTTGCAAACAATTCCGGTAAACGTGATTCCCAAAAACCATGAATACCATATTGATTGGTTAGCTGCCCATTATAATTCTCGGTTGTATGCAGAGGCACATTTGCATCCGCAATGTAATGCCCAAGTTCAGCAGATATTTTTAGTATAGCAGATGGATCTTGTACCGTAAAAGCATCTTTAAGACGATGGTACATGGTGTTTATATGCCAGGGCACAATGCCATATTCCTTTAATGTATCCTCAGAAAATTTTTCGACAGCCTGTTTCCAATACCGGGGCATAGTAGCCCAGGCACTGTCACCGTAGTGATCAAGGTCTATATAATGCCTCGAAGCCTCGTCCACTACTGCCAATCTTCTCCGGTCTGGGTTTACCGAAGCTTCTGCCAGATACTGAATATTCGCCTTATAAAAGCCTACCATCTCTGGTGGTAGTGAGAAAACAGCTTGCCTGTTTATCATTGGGTGCCCGTAAAAACCCCAAAAATTCACTGAAAAAGCACATAAAAGACCCGCTAAGGGAAACAGAGCCCATTTTTTCATAAGGTTAAGATAGGAAATTCAGCAATTTTCTCCGCTACTTTTGCAATTCCCACAAAAGGCCTTACCTTTGCACTCCTTATTGCTAAAAGATATGGCAAACCACAAATCAGCAGAGAAAAGAATTCGTGCAAACGAAACAAAACGTTTAAGAAACCGCTATCAGCATAAGACCACCCGTACTGCGGTGAAAGGTCTTCGTGCAGCTAAGACTAAGGCAGAAGCTGAAGGTCTTTTAAAAGAGGTTTCTGCAATGATTGATAAGCTTGCAAAGAAAAACGTCATTCATTGGAAAAAAGCAGCTAACCAGAAGTCAAAACTGGCTAAGCAAGTAAATAAACTGGCTTAATCTCCGGGAAATATTTATAAAATCCTTTCTGATACACTCAGAAAGGATTTTTTATTGTCTAAACCTGAGCTTATTACAACATTTTAGAAATACTGCAATCCTTAATTTTAAAGGATGCAGGAGACTCCGCATAAAACATTGGGGATAAAAAAATGGGCTGCAGAAGACCGGCCCAGAGAAAAACTCCTCCTCAAAGGAAAAGCGTCACTTACGGATGCGGAATTAATCGCCATTCTGCTCGGCACGGGCACAGCATCATTCAGTGCCTTAGATCTCGCCAAGAAAGTACTGCAAACCAGTGGCAACAACCTTGATGAACTGGCCAGGTTGGATATCCCCGACTTAATAAAAACAAAAGGGATAGGCGAAGCCAAAGCCATTACTATCGTGGCTGCACTAGAGCTTGGACGAAGACGAAAAGAATTGGCATTCATCGAGAAGCCAAAAATTACTTCTTCAAAAGATGCCTTTGAACATATCAGTGCTGAGTTGATGGATTTACCTCGTGAGGAGTTCTGGATAATACTTACCAATAGGGCCAACCGCATTGTTAAAAAACAACAGATAAGCTCAGGTGGTGTAGCCGGCACTGTGGCCGACCCCAAGCTCATTTTTAAATTAGCAGTAGCAGAACTGGCTAGCGGCCTCATATTAGCGCATAACCACCCCTCAGGCAATCTCTATGCAAGTCAGGCAGATATTGCCCTTACCAAAAAAATAAAAGAAGCAGGCAATCTGCTGGAAATACAACTACTTGACCATATCATTGTTGCAGGCAAAAGATATTTTAGCTTTGCAGACGAGGGTATGCTATGAAAGTAAAAAAGAAGATTCTTGGTATCGCTATTTCTGTAATGGTTCTTTTTGTTCTGTACACATTGCTGAACAACAAATTTGCGAGTGTAAAGAAAGAGGCGACAACCAAAAGAAACAGACCCAGCGCTGATGCACCTGTTAATCCTCACCTGATCGCATTAGCAAATGAATTTGATTCTGCTTTTCAAATACTAATGAATAAGCACAACCAGCCTGGTGCTTCTATTGCCCTCGTATACGATTCCACCATCATTTTATTAAAAGGGTATGGCTTAAAGGAAGTTGGAACAAAGGATAGCGTGGATATTCATACCGTTTACAGACTGGCTTCGGTTTCAAAACCTTTCGCATCTTTTTTAACAGGTATTCTAGTTGAAGATAAAATACTGGATTGGAATCAAACCGTATTGCAACACTGGCCAGGGTTTAAATTAAAATCCTCAGAGTACACCAAAGCCGTCACCATACGTCATGTGCTTTCGCACTCCACAGGTTTACCTTATCACACCTACACCAACATGATTGAAGAGGCGCTGCCCTTTGATACCCTTCTAAGCTATCTGCGCGATATAAAACTGGTAAGTGAACCAGGCGTTTTATATAGTTATCAAAATGTGGGCTACAGTTTGATTGGAAAGGTGGTGAGTGAAGCAACAAACAAAAGCTATGAAACACAATTGCTGGAGAAGGTTTTTAAACCCTTGGGTATGACCAACGCCTCAACCAATTACCTGAGTTTTGTAAGTAACAGTAACATTGCTCAACCCCATATTTTCAGTCGCGGAAAGTTTAGGGCCACCATTATTCGTGATACGTATTACAACGTATCCCCGGCAGGCGGTGTTAATGCGAGCATCCATGATATGGCCCAGTGGCTGAAAGCTTTATTAGGACACAAAGAGGAGATTATTAAAAAAAGCACCATCGATTCACTCTTTACCCCACAAGTATTGGCCAATTCCAGAAATAGAAATTTTAATGCGTGGCAAAGGGTAAGAAAAGCATATTATGGTTTGGGATGGCGCGTTATTAATTTTACCCGCGACACGATGGTATACCACGGTGGCTATGTAACCGGATATCGCAGCGAAGTAGCTTTACTTCCATCTGAAAAAATTGCCATTTGTGTACTTACCAACGCACCGGGTAGGGTGGCAGACACAAGTCTGCCGCTCTTCTTCCAGATTTTTGACAGACATCGAGAGGCCATCAGAAAATGGAAACCAGAAACTAAAAAATAATATCGGAACAGGAGAACTAATCAGGATCACTAAAACAAACTATCATGAAACAAAAAAATATACTGTTTATCCTTTTTGTTATTGTGGCACTGATCATTGTATTCTACGCCATGCAACCTACAGGCACCAGTGAAGAATATAAAAAACAAATTGTTTCTGCTCGCAAAGACAGAGATGACTACATGCGCAACAATGCCGAATCACCTTTTGCGGACAGTGTGGAAACTTTTAAAGGTCTCTCCTATTTCGAACCAGATGAAAAATTTCGGATTTCTGCAAACCTCATTCCTGTTGAAGATAAAAAAACGGTAACCTTACCAACCAGTGATGGCCTTGAGACAAGGTATTTAGAATATGCCTATGCTGAGTTTAAAATTGACGGTGAAGCTTGCCGTCTGCTCATCCTTGAAATTATGGATATGGGGCCCACACGCGGCACACTATTTCTGGCCTTTGCAGATGCCACCAGTGCCAGTGAAACCTATGGTGCAGGGCGCTACCTGGATATTAATAAAGTACCCGGCAGCACTGCTGTTACACTCGACTTTAATAAAGCCTACAACCCGTACTGCGCGTATAACGACAGTTTTTCCTGTCCTTTTCCCCCCAAGGAAAATATCCTCAACGTAGCCATACGGGCGGGCGAAAAGGTCTATCATTAATTCATGTAAAAGCCCTATTTTTGAAGGATAATCTTCAACCTTCTGTGTGTTTAATATACAAAAGGGTTGATCACGCGATTTTTTTATGAAAATTTCTTACAACTGGCTTAAAGAATACATCAGCATACCCGAAAGTGCAGAAGAGATCGGTAAGGTATTAACCTCAACTGGTTTAGAGGTAGAAAGTGTCGAGCACTTTGAAACGGTAAAAGGCGGCTTACAAGGTGTTGTTATTGGCGAAGTGCTTACTTGTACCAAACATCCCAATGCAGATAAATTATCACTCACCACAGTTGATGTTGGCAATGGAAAAATTCACCCCATCGTTTGTGGTGCTGCTAATGTTGCAGCTGGTCAAAAAGTAGTAGTTGCTTTACCTGGTGCTACGCTGTATCCCAGCAAAGGCGATCCCTTCACGATTAAATCTGCCAAAATCAGGGGTGAAGTAAGTGAAGGCATGATCTGCGCTGAAGATGAAATTGGTTTAGGTGATAGTCACGCAGGTATTATTGTTTTGCAGACCAATGTACCGAATGGTACACCTGCCTCGTCATTCTTCAATATCCAAAGCGATTATGTAATTGAAATCGGCTTAACACCCAATCGCGTTGATGCCGCCTCACATATTGGTGTGGCCCGCGATATTAAAGCATCGCAGAAAGGAGAATTAACATTACCAGCCGTTGATGCATTTAAGGTTGACAACAATAATCTGAATATCTCAGTAAGTATTGAGAATAAAGAAGCCTGTTTGCGTTATTCCGGTTTGAGTATGACTGGCCTTACCGTAAAGGATTCTCCTGACTGGCTTAAGCATAAATTATTAGCCATTGGTATTTCACCCATTAATAACATTGTAGACATCACTAATTTTATTTGTCATGAACTGGGGCAACCCATGCACGCTTTTGATGCTGCTAAAATTGACGGCAACAAAGTTGTGGTGAAAACACTCCCCAAAGGAACAAAATTTACTACCCTTGACGGAAAAGAACGCGAACTGCAGGATACCGACCTGATGATCTGCAATGCCAGCAAAGGCATGTGTATAGCCGGTGTATTTGGTGGCGCTGATTCGGGCATCAGCCAAAGCACAACTTCAATATTTTTAGAAAGTGCCTGCTTCTCCCCCGATGCTGTGCGCAAGACATCTTTGCACCACAGCATCAAAACAGATTCTTCTTTCCGTTTTGAGCGTGGCACCGATCCCAACATGACTGTATACGCCTTGAAGCGCGCAGCCCTGTTGATTAAAGAAGTGGCTGGTGGTAGCATCAGTTCTGATATTATTGACGTTTATCCGGTTAAAGTTGAAGACAGGATCATTCGCATAAAAGATAAAAACGTAAACCGCCTGATTGGTAAAGCACTTACACGTGCTGAAGCAACCGGCATATTGGAAAGGCTGGACATTAAGGTAATAGACAGTAAGCAAGACGAGTACACTGTGTCTGTACCACCTTACCGAGTGGATGTTGTACAGGAAGCTGATGTAATCGAAGAAATTCTTCGCATCTATGGTTTTAACAATATCGAGCTGAAAGAATTTGCAGGATCAGATTTCATTTCCTCTTTCCCGGCAAAAGACATTAACAAGTTCAGAAATACACTTGGTCAGCAACTGGTGGCGAATGGTTTTTATGAAATCCTTACCAACTCACTTACCAACGCGGCCTATCAACAAAAGCACAACATCACTTTTGACGGTGACGCTGTTGAAATGCTTAATAAACTCAGTGAAGAACAGGGTATTTTACGTCAAACTATGTTATTTACGGGCCTAGAAGTTTGTGCCTACAATATTAACCGCAAGCAAAAAGACCTGAAGCTTTTTGAGTTTGGTAAAGTGTACACAAAAAAGAATGGTAAATACGAGGAAACCGAACGTCTTGCCATGTACATGTCAGGAAATATTGAAGCAGAAAGCTGGCAGCAAAAATCACAAGGCCTCACCTACCACAACCTGGCACAAATGGTAAATGGCATTTTACAAAAAAGCGCCATAGATGATGTGAAACTTGAAAAAGTTGAGGATCCGCTTTTTGATTTTGCAGTAAGCATTACCCATGGTAAAAAAGAAATAGGCAGAATAGGGAAAGTAAAAACCACCTTGCAACGCGATATGGGCATAAAGCAGGAGGTTTTCTATGCCGACCTGAGTTTTGCATCCCTTTTCGGTCAGTCAAATCCGGTGATAAGCCTTAAAGAGGTGCCCAAGTTCCCTGAGGTGCGCAGAGACCTCTCGCTTGTTATCGATAAAAATATTACTTTCGATACTGTTGAGACGCTCGCACGCCAGACAACTAAAGCATTATTGAAAAATGTAAATCTGTTTGATGTGTACGAGGGCGACAAGCTGCCAGCCGATAAAAAGGCCTATGCGCTGTCATTCTCTTTGCAGGATGAGCAGAAAACCCTTACCGATGGGGAGATTGAAAATGTAATGAATAACCTTATTAAAGCTTACGAAACAAAAATCGGAGCTGTTATTAGAAAATAATTGATAAATTGAAGGGTTAACCAGGCTTACCCTCAGAAAAACAGTATAAATGAATCAGGAAACTCTAAAAAACAACCTGCAAGGTCTAGAGCGCAAACTGCAGATACTGGTAGGCGAACATAGAAGTTTAAAAGAACAGGTTACCCTGTTAAAACAAGAGAATCAGGAACTTAAATCAGGGTTGAGAAGCCGTGATGAGCAGTTGCTCAATTTTAAAAATCAGATAAAAATCTCTAAAATTGTAGATAATTTAAACCCGGAAGACGGTAGTTCTTCGGAATTAAAGAAGAAGGTAGAAGAGTATATCCGCGAAGTGGATAGATGTATAGCGTATTTGAGCCGATAATTGTAAGTGTGTTGATGGAGGATCTTTCAATAAAAATCAAAATTGCCGACCGTGAGTATCCGATGAAGGTAAAAAGACACGATGAAGAACGTGTCCGTACTGCCGGAAGGTTGATTAACGAAAAACTGAAGACTTACAAGGAGCAATTCGGTATTGACGATAAGCAAGACCTGCTCGCGATGGTTGCTTTCGATTGTCTGGTAGATAAAATGACAGTGGAAGAAAGTCATCAGGAAATAGATCAAACTGTTTTCGAGAAGGTACATCAACTTAATCAACTGGTTTCCCAGTCTATACTCTAATCTTTTTCAATTCTATTGCTGCCGTTAGGGACATATAAACCCTAATAAATATTCTTATGTCAGCAACTATAATAACTATACTTACCTGCGCCCTTGCCACCATTGGCCTGAGCATGGTAATTGGTACTTTACTCTATAAGCGCAAGTATGCCAAAAAGCAGCGCGATGTAGAAGAACGCGCCAGCTTAACCCTGAAAGAAGCTGAAATCGAAGCTGAAAACCTGAAGAAAGACAAAATCCTGGAAGCCAAAGAGAAAATTCTGAAAATGAAGACAGAATTTGAAGAAGAAGCTAACAAGAAGAAAAACATCATCATCGCCAATGAACAAAAGATTAAGCAGCGTGAGCAAACCATCAGCAAGGAACTGGAAAACCTCAAGCGCAAAGAGACTGAGATTGATGAGCTAAAGCAGGATTTACTTCAGCAAGGTGAAGTAATCAAGAAAAGAAGAGAAGAACTGGAGAAATTCAACCAGCAAAAAATCAAGATACTTGAGGATATATCCAAGCTTACCGCTGATGATGCCCGTGAGCAGCTTATTACTTCATTACGCGATGAAGCTCAGACAAAAGCTTCTTCTTACATCAAAGACATTGTAGAGCAAGCCAAACTTACCGCTACAAAAGATGCTAAGAAAATTGTTATCGATACCATTCAACGTACAGCTACTGAACACGCCATTGAAAACTGTGTGAGTGTTTTCAATATTGAAAGCGATGATATTAAAGGTAAAATTATTGGTCGAGAAGGCCGTAACATCCGCGCGCTGGAAGCAGCTACAGGTGTAGAAATCATTGTTGACGATACCCCAGAAGCCATCATCATTTCCGGTTTCGATCCGGTAAGAAGAGAGATCGCTCGTCTTTCATTACACAGATTGGTACAAGACGGACGCATTCACCCTGCCCGCATCGAGGAAATTGTAGCTAAGACTACTAAAAACATTGATGACGAAATCATTGAAACAGGTGAACGCACCGTGATCGATTTGGGTATTCACGGTTTACACCCTGAGCTGGTGAAGATGGTTGGTCGCATGCGCTTCCGTTCTTCATACGGACAAAATCTATTGCAACATTCACGCGAAGTAGCCAACCTTTGTGCCATTATGGCCAGCGAACTTGGCTTAAACGTAAAGCAGGCAAAACGCGCAGGCTTACTCCACGATATTGGTAAAGTTTGGCCTGAGGAGTTAGAAAAGCCACACGCTATTGTGGGTATGGAGCTGGCACAGAAATACAAAGAGCATCCGGCCATTTGTAATGCCATTGGTGCCCACCACGATGAGATAGAAATGACTCACATCATTTCGCCAATCATACAAGCTTGTGATGCCATAAGCGGTGCAAGACCTGGTGCGAGACGCGAAGTGATGGAACAATACATCAAACGCCTGAGAGAGCTAGAAGACTTAGGTTTAAGCTTTGATGGTGTGGAGAAATGTTATGCCATACAAGCCGGTCGTGAATTACGTGTATTGGTCGATGCCGAGAATGTAACAGACGAACGCGCAGGGCAGTTAAGCTTCGATATCTCTCAAAAGATAGAACGCGACATGCAATACCCTGGTCAGATTAAAGTAACGGTGATTCGCGAGAAGAGAGCAGTAGCTTACGCGAAATAAACTACGATACCTCGAGTATCGTTACACGAAGTCAACCTGTTGGTTTTAAATACCAACAGGTTGTTTTTTTATATAGAAAATCTTTAACTTTATTAACGATCTCAAAAAAACAACTTCTTTAAACCATAAATGGCCTTCGTTAAAGGTTTTTATTGGATGATTGGCTAAACAGTGTGATTCTACTTCAAAAAATTAAGATTGAGTTGGCTCAATTTGTAGTTGATAAAACTATTCGAACTGAAAATGCAAAAAGGAAGTTAAAACACTTGCTGTAATTCGTCATGAAAATAATATTATACTGGATTCGTATTGGTGCATTACTGATTGACTTTTTGTTAATCGCGCTTTATGCTACTTGTCTT
The DNA here is from genome assembly GCF_057350905.1 of Chryseotalea sp. Classification (NCBI taxonomy): domain Bacteria; kingdom Pseudomonadati; phylum Bacteroidota; class Cytophagia; order Cytophagales; family Chryseotaleaceae; genus Chryseotalea; species Chryseotalea sp. The sequence continues at coordinate 44,281 of NZ_JBMRCF010000004.1, forward strand.
TTTGGTGTCGTATACTTTTTTACGGATGACAGGCCACTTGTCTTTTCTCCTTACATGGGTCAGCTAGTGGCTTTTCTTAGTCTTACACTACCTGTTCTATTGTACTTAATCTGTTTTGAATATAGTAGTAAACAAGCTTCATTAGGCAAGCAAATTTGCAAACTTCAGGTTCATAACATTAATGGCGGAAAAGCTTCGCTCCAATCGATAATTATAAGAAATGTAGTTAAGCTCTTGCCATGGGAGATTGCGCACGCTTTCGTGCAGGCACTTTTTTACTTTATACATAAGAATGAAGAACCACCAATCTGGGTATGGATTGGTTTAATAATCCCTCAGCTTGTTGCCTTCATCTATTTCATTACTCCGGCTTTAAATAAAAAAGGAAGAGGAGTCAATGATTTGATAGCAAATACTATTGTTGTACGAGAAACTTCACGATCTTAATCTGATACATGGAAATAAAACACAGAGAAATAGGTTCCAAGGGCTTGTTCTATATAGAAATCGATAAGGAGAAACTCGCGGAGATGACTTATAGCAAAGCCGGAGATAAACTCATTATCATAGACCACACTGATGTAAGTGAGAAACTAAAAGGTAAAGGCGCAGGTAAACAATTGGTACAGGCTGCCGTAGACTATGCCCGTCAACATCAAATCAAAATATTGCCGCTTTGCCCTTTCGCTAAATCGGTATTCGACAAAACACCTGAATACAAAGACGTACTGAATGCGTAGCAAATAAAAAAGCCATCTTACGATGGCTTTTTTATTATTGGTTAAGCTTAGTGTTAAACGTACTGGTTCAACATCACAGGCATTACCAACATCAATATATCTTCATTCTTATCTTTTTCTACAGGCAAAATTACACCGGCCTTATTGGGTGCCGACATGGTTAATTTAATCTGGTCTGTATCAATATTGTTCAACATCTCAATAATGAACTTGGCATTGAAACCGATCTCGATGTCTTCACCTTCATGTTCGCATGACAGACGCTCATTCGCTTCGTTAGAGAAGTCTAAATCTTCAGCAGAGATTTGTAATTCACTGCCTGTAATTTTTAAACGAACCTGGTGTGTAGTTTTGTTAGCGTAGATAGAGATACGTCTCAAAGCACTTAACAAATCCGTGCGACCGATAGTCATCTTGATATTGTTGTTGCTTGGAATTACATTTTCGTAATCAGGATAACGCTCATCAATGAGGCGGCAAATCATTTTAATGTTACCGAACTTGAAATAAGCGTTAGACATGTTAAAGTCGATGCTTACCGGCATGTTCTCTGAAGGCAACGTTGCCTTCAATAAGTTTAAGGCTTTACGTGGAATGATAATGGCATTACCATTTTCAGAGGTAATGTCATTTCTGCGGTAACGAACCAAACGGTGGCCGTCAGTAGCTACGAAAGTGGTATTTTTTTCACCCAGGTTAACGTAAACACCTGTCATAGCCGGACGTAACTCATCGTTGCTGGTAGCAAAAATGGTATTGTTAACCGCCCGTGACATTACTTCAGAAGAAATCTCAGCAGAGAAGTCATTCGATACAGTAGGTACTTTAGGGAAATCTGTTGCGTTTTCGCCTGAAAGCTTATAACGACCATTATCAGAGATAATTTCAACGCTGTAAGTAGACTCATCGATAGAGAAGGTTACAGGCTGCTCCGGCAGGTTCTTTAATGTTTCCAAAAGAATTTTAGCAGGAACGGCAATATTGCCTTTTTCCTTAGACTCAACCTGCAATTCGGTAATCATGGAGGTTTGCAGGTCAGAAGCAGTCACCGTCAGGCTTCCTTTTTCCAATTCGAAAAGAAAATTTTCAAGGATAGGCACAACCGGGTTAGTGGTGATTACCCCGTTAATATTAGAAAGCTGCTTAAGCAGATAAGCCGAGTTAACAATAAACTTCATGCTGAGTTGGTTAAAGTTTTAGAGGGCGTAAAGTTAGAAAGAAATGGCAATTTTAAAACCTGCTTTTTTAAAGCTCCTAGGCCTTTTTTCGAAAGAATTCGCGGTTTTTTACCAGACGGGCCAACTTGCGGTTATCGATCCAGGCCAGGTGATTTTCTTTTACCCGGCAGGCTGTTTTTCCGGCCTGCACATAAGGCAAAATTGAAAGACTATACATTCGGTTTGCTATATCACTTACCTGGATGGTGAGCACAGGTACTACATCCTTCAAACTATCTGTTTCTATAAACTCATCCACCGTTAATAAAGAAACCGCATCGAGGAAATCGTTGAGCTTAGTAGTGTCTGTAGGTAAATTGTTGATGGCAAAGTAATCTTCTTGGAGACTTATCGTAAAGTTATTATCACCTCTGTCAGGATAGGTTACAGCCAAATCCCGGAAGTTCGACCAATTGAAGGCAAATACATATTTATCCCACCATTGCTTTTCTGTCAGTTCAAAAACACCGGAAACATATACACGGTAACCAGGTATGTTCATTAGGTAAGCCTTACCTGTTTCATCAATAAAATAAGCTTCCGTTTTTTTAGCATTGCCACCGGCTGTAAAGCTTTTGCGCAGTACCTCACCTTCAAAAAATTTCACGCTAATACCACATGCTTTTACTTCAACTGCGATAGAATCATTCCTGTTCTCAGCGAGTGGACGTTTTACTTCTGCCTGCAATACGGTTGCAAATAAAACATCAATCATGTCGCGGTCAGCAGGTACGGTATCATTAACCATCCAACGGGTGCCGTTAAATGTTAATATGACTTTGCCTGTAGCAGATGCTAACTCAACACGGTTGATGACTTTAGTGTCGGCTAACTGAAACAAGTCTTTATTTTTTACCTCCTCACCTGTTTGATTACCTAAAAAATAAAGCGCTGTTGTCATGGCTACTAGAACCAATAGTACGGCAAACAACAGCTTATTTCTTTTTTCTTGCATCTCAGTTAATAATTAAAAGCTGGCAAACTTTTTCTTTCTTACAAATGCCCACACGATACCAAACAACACAATTACCATAATGGGCGCTGCCACATTCAACATTTGCCAGTACAATCTTTCTTGTTTTACTTTCTCCCTATCCAAAGGTCTTATTTTAACTTCTTTGGTTCTGGCTGTCAGCAAACCATTATCCTCCACCAACCACGACACCGCATTAACCAGTAAATCTAGATTAGCAAAAGTGTAATTAGAGAAACGATCGAAACCCAGGGTTTGTGCCTGGCCTGTACGGGGGTTAACATCATTGCGTGCCATATCCCCATCCGAAATTAACATCATCCTGGCAGGCTTACTACTTTCAAGTATCGTTGTGGTTTCAACGCCTTCGGGCACAAAACGATTTTTAAATAAGGAGGGGAAAGAACCCTCAGCCAAATAAGCAATTGGCAGGAATGATTGCTGAAAATCCTGTGCCTTCAGATTATTTCTGATGTCGTTGATACTTACACGAACAGGTGCAGTTAATGTTCTGGCATATTGCGAGCTGAATAAAACTGGCGTGCGCTTAACCTTAGTTACGTTAACTGTGTCAATGCTGCTGACAAACCTGGTGAGTACAGCATCAAGGTTGCGTGTAATTTCGTGCTCGGCATAGCGATTCACCAGGGGGAAGAAGGGCCAATCCATCAACTGAATTTGTGGTTTATTACCAGCCATGCCTGTTACCACCGGAAACAAAGCTGCTGCGCGGTCTTGAATTAAATCAAGGTTTATGCGAAAACCATATTTAAACAATTGATCATCCAGGTTAAGGTCGTAAGGAAAAGCAAAGTAATCCTCGCGGGAAGCGCTGTCGGCAGAAGCCTCGAGTTTATCAATGAGCAAGAGCAGATTTCCGCCCTTCATTAAGTATTGATCCAACAGAAATTTTTCCTGCTCACTAAACTTTTGCTGAGGTTTGGCAATAATAAGGGCATCAAAATTATCAAGCACCTGCGCATCATTCAGCAATGTTTCTTCCACATCAAATTTATCCTGCAAAGCATTGGTTAAACTGCTGATGGCGGCTCCACTAAGCTCTGCATGGCCCTGCACCAATCCAATTTGTTTGCGCTCATTATTACTTAACTTATAAATCGCGTTGGCTAATTCGTACTCAACACCTTCAATCGCCTGATTAATTACACCCTCAGAACCACCTTCAGCACTATTGCCTTTCAGAAGATTCACTCCGGTTTCAAAACCATCGTAAGAGATAAGTGCTCCCGGAAAAATAATTTTCTCCACTCGTTGGCCATCCTTATTATCGATAACATTTCTTGGCTGAACACCGCGGGATGCCAGGTCTTGCATAAATTCATTACGTGCTTTTTCACCAAGCGCAGTGCCCGGATCGGTAAACACAAAGCGCACCTTGCCCTTTGAGTATACACGGAACTCTTCCAGAATTTCTTTTATCGAGCGCTGAAAGCGGGTAAAGCTTGGATTTAAGTCTCCTGCTAAAAATACTTCGACATACACAGGCTCTTCAAGTTTTTCTAGCAGTGCTTTGGTGGGAGCTTTAATACTAAATCTTTTCTCTTCTGTGAGATCAAGTCTTACAAAATAATAGGAGGCCAACAAATTGATGAGCAATAACAGCACAAAGCCATTGGCCAGCAACAATACATCACCGAGTTGTTTACTTTTCCAATTTACCATGAGCGCGAGGATAAAATGGTTTTAGTAATCAGTAACATAAAAAAAGAGAGGCTGATAAAATACAACACATCACGACTATCAATCAAACCTCTGCTTAATGTTTCGTAATGATATAAAATACCAGCCTGTTTAATGAGCAAGGAAATATTGGCTGACGAAGCGAGTGATGAAGCCGAATGTAATCCACTGAAAAAGATAAAACAGAAAAAAGCTGCTATGATAAAGGCCACAATCTGATTGGTGGTGATGGATGAAGCTAACAAACCAATCGCACAGAAAACGCTGCTTAAGAGCAAAAGTCCTAGATAAGATCCTGTCACAGCTGAAGTATCAATGTTGCCCGCTGGATTCCCCAATGCGCTGATGGAAAAATAATAGATAAGGGTTGGTAGCAGTGTGATAAATACCAATGCTAATGATGCCAGAAATTTTCCGAAAATAATTTCCCACTCACTCAGCGGTTTGGTGAAGAGTAAATCCAGTGTACCATTTCTGCGCTCCTCAGCAAAAGAGCGCATAGTAATGGCTGGTATTAAAAAAATAAAAACATAAGGTGCTAATGAGAAAAGTGTGAGCATATCTGCAAAACCATAATCAAGCACAGACGTGTCGGGAAAGACCCATACCAGTAAACCCATGGCTGTTAAGAAAACAACCATAACCAGGTAGGCAATAAGTGAATTAAGAAAAGAGCGGAACTCTTTAACAAATACTGACCTCATGCTTCAATATTTTGTTTGGTAAGTTCCTGAAAAATATGCTCGAGGTTTTGCTGCTCTTGCTTAAGGCTGAGCAAGGATAAATTCTTGTCTGCAGCTATTCTGAATAAAGCTGCGCGTACATCTACCCCTGGGTCGCTTTCTATTCTGAACTTAATGGTGGCTTCATCTGGCCTGGAAATTCTGCGCACAAAGCTTATACCTGCAATCGTATTTAATAATGATTCTTCCACAGTACCTTCAAATTCAACTGTGCAAACTTGATTATCGCTTTTGTTCAGCAAATCTTTTAAGAGCGAGTCTGTAACAATCTCGCCTTTGTTAATGATTACCACGCGTTCACACAAAGCTTCTACTTCCTGCATAATGTGTGTCGAAAAAATTACGGTTTTGTTATGACTTACTTCCTTAATCAATTTTCGTATTTCTACCAATTGGTTAGGATCGAGCCCCGAAGTGGGTTCATCTAATAATAAGACCTTAGGGTCGTGCAACAGTGCCTGTGCCAAACCAACCCTTTGCCTATACCCTTTCGATAAGGTTTCAATTTTTTTGTTTTGCTCTCTTACCAACCCACATTTCTCCACCATCTCTCCCACCTTCAGCTTCAATTGCGTACCCTTTAAACCATGAAGACTCCCCATAAATTGCAGGTACTCATGTACAAACATGTCTAAGTAAAGGGGGTTATGTTCGGGTAAATAACCGATTAATTTTTTTACCTCCATCGGCTGTTCCGCTACTGAAAAACCTGCTACGTATACCGAACCTTCTGATGCCGGGATTAATCCTGTACTAATCTTAAAGGTGGTTGATTTACCGGCCCCATTCGGCCCCAAAAACCCCAATATCTCGCCTTCATTTACTGAGAAAGATATGTTGTTAAGGGCGCGCTGGGCACCATAGGTTTTAGTAAGCTGATTTACGGTGAGGGACATGGTAGTTTAATCGCACAAAACTATTAAAATTATCATGATTTAACGGAGATACAATAAAGGTTCAATTTCTGTTAAATAGTGTTAAGTGCATCTTTTTATCGCCTCATTTTTCATTTTTCGATTACCTTCGCACAGAATGGCCTATTAATTGCCACTAAATTAACTCGTTATTAAGACCAAACATATGAAACGGTTTTTCTTATCTGTTATTATTGCAATCTCCTCAACAGCTGTTTTTGCACAGGCGCCTGCCTATAAACTCGACTTCAAAATTGAGGGACTCAACGACACCACTCTTTTATTGGGGCATTATTACAGCGAAAGTACTTATGCAAAAGACACTGCCAAATCAGTAAATGGTGTTTTCAGTTTTGACGGTAAAAAACCGCTTCCCCCCGGGGTTTACTTTATCATTAAAGGCAAAATCAAACTCTTTGAACTGTTAATTAGTAATAATCAAAAGTTTCAGATGGCAACTTCCACCAAGGATTATGTTGCTAACATGAAAGTGACGGGCGATTATGATAATCAATTGTTTTTCGAAAGTATGCGTTCCAATGTTGGCTGGAATGTTGAAGCTGAGCCGCATGTGAAAGTAATGCAAGACAGTACCGCCAGCGAAGCGGCTAAAAAAGCTGCCAGAGAAGCCCTGACTAAGATTAATGATAAGGTAATGGCTTATCAGGATGGTATCATTGCCAAATATCCGGAATCATTTACCGCCAAGCTTTTTAAAACCACTAAAAGAATTGATGTACCCGAACCCCCTAAACGACCCGATGGCAGCATTGACTCTACTTTCCAATTACGTTACTACCGGGAACATTACTTCGACAATTTCGATCTAAGTGATGAAGCATTGATTCGTTTGAACCGAAATCTCTACAAAGAAAAAGTAGATGAATACCTGGATAAATTATTTGTTCCGGAAGCTGATACCTTGACTGCGGCCATCAACAAACTGATTGCTAAAACAAAAAAGAATCAAGAGGCCTATAAATACCTGACCTGGATCTGTTTATTGAAATACCAGCAACCCAAATATATGGGGCTTGATCAAGTGTATGTAAACCTGTACGATAAGTATTATGCTTCAGGTGAAATGAATTTCTGGGTAAATGATCAACTCAAGAAAAATTTAAAAGAACAGGCCGACCGTATTCGCTCCAGTGCCCTGGGCAAAAAAGCCAATAACCTTATTCTGAAAGATGTAAATGGCAACATGCGTTCGCTACACAGCATGACCAACAAATATACTGTACTCTTTATTTTCGATCCGGATTGTGGCCATTGCAAGAAGGAAACACCCAAGTTGGTCGATTTTAAAAACACCACTAAACTCGATGTCGGTGTTTATACCGTTTCTGCTGATACTTCCATGACTAAAACACAGAAGTATGTGAAGGAAATGAAGATGGAGAAGTTTGTTAATACATGTTTCTATTACAGTGCCGTTGGTAACTACCGTGATTTATATGATGCGGAGACCACACCAACCATTTACATACTTGATAAGGATAAAAAAATTATTGGGAGAAAAATTCCTGCTGCCGAAGAAATCGGACCCTTCATTGAGCGTTACGAAAAGTTTGAACAAGCAAAGGCCAAAGCAGCAGCAAGTAAAACATCGCCATAAGGTCGACATATACTGCCTGCACAATTCAATTGCCCTACATACCTGTTAATCAGGTGTGTAGGGCTTTTTAATGTAGTGTGTACTGGTTTCATATAAGGCGAGTGAGTCATGATTTACCAATATGTACTTACATTAAGCGAAGTCATCCCTGCAAAACCAAGGTTTCCATAACATCCTTATTCAATTATGCACAGGGCTTTTAACCCGATTCACTACACAAATTCCCCGGTTCATCAGTTTTTTTTCACTTTTTTTGGCTTTATGTGCAACTATTTACCCTTGTAGGAGTATCTAAGAAGTAAATTGTTTTGTATGGCATTCCTAGACACCCTATTCGCAAAGAAAAAACCCGCTTTAAAGGCTCAATGTCCGATCACGAAAGAAAGCATTGATGCTGGTTATGGCTACATGCTGACCACTGCAGAGGTTATTTCTTCAAAAAAATACTGGGATATGGTGATGACAGAGCCTGAGACCATGTCATACACGGTCTCTCATTTTAAAAATCAAAGCAGTGGTACGCACATGAGAACCATCATTTTTGAAAAGTACTCATCCATGGAAAAGCCCTGGATGGTATCGGATTCTTGCATGAATTTGTTTGAAGAAAATGTCGACAAGAAAAAAGCGAGAGAACGTGCACAAAAATGGTGGGAAAGTCAGGGCAATTTTATCCCGGAACAATCTGGTTCTGCTAATGAAGTACTTGATTCATCAACATTTAAAAATTGGAAAGATTATGCAGTGCTTGAGGCAGGGCGTAATCGTGTAATTCTATAAAGACACCTTTCATAGGTTTAGGTTTGAATGACCCTTTCTGCAGACGGTACGAAAGGGTTTTTCTTTTTGATACTGGGGATAAATGATACCTTTAACAAAACCTATTCGACTTGAAAGCAGTTTCTCCTATAACACAATGGCTCAGCCGGACTAATGGTTTCTGGTTTTCATGCTATACAGCAGTTGCTGCTTTTTGTTTATATACCTGCATTTTTGCTTTGCGCAAAACCTTTGGGGTAGCCACCTACGAAAATAATGTTGTTGCCGGAGTTGATTTTAAGGTATGGATGGTCATCTTCCAACTGATTGGCTATATGCTATCCAAGTTTATAGGCATTAAGGTTGTTTCTGAGTTAGGCGCACATGCCCGGGCAAAAGGCATTTTAATAATGGTGAGTATTGCAGGCCTTTCATGGCTTTTCTTCGCCCTTACACCCACGCCTTACAATCTAATTTTTCTATTCTTTAATGGTTTGCCTTTAGGCATGGTATGGGGCATGGTGTTTGGCTATTTAGAAGGTCGCAAGTTTACCGAAGTATTGGGTGCCAGCTTATCAGTAAGTTTCATTTTTTCATCAGGCTTTGCAAAAACGGTTGGCGGGCTCATCCTGCAGGCGGGTATTTCTGAATTCTGGATGCCATTTGTTTCGGTTTGTTTATTCTTCATTCCTTTACTCATCTTTCTCTGGTTGCTGGATAAAATTCCGGCACCTACAGCAGAAGATGAAGCCCTTCGCACCAAGCGATCACCCATGTCGCGACAAGAGCGAATTCGTTTTGCCCTGACTTTTCTTCCAGGCTTGATATTATTGATTCTTGCTTATACCTTGCTTACCGTTTATCGTGATTTTCGCGATAACTTCTCTTCCGAGATATGGATATCATTGGGTTATGGTGATAAGCCGTCCATCTTTAGTTCCACAGAAATACCAGTCACCATTGTTGTATTGATCGTCATTGCAAGTCTTATGCTGATCAAAAACAATTACAAAGCACTTATGGTCAATCACATTATTGTGCTTATTGGCTTTGTTACAGTTGGCCTGAGCACCTATGCATTTCAGGAAAAATGGATTAATGCACCAACCTGGATGGTCTTGATTGGCATGGGCTTATACTTTGGTTACATTCAGTTTAACAGCATATTCTTCGACAGGCTCATTGCAACCTTTAAATATGTAAGCACTGTAGGTTTTCTCATTTATCTGGCTGATTCAATCGGATACTTAGGCAGTGCCTCTGTACTATTTTACAGAGAGTTCGGACAGAAGCAATTAAGCTGGCTGGAATTTTTTATGTCTGGTGGTTATGTCGTTTCAATTGCCGGTAGTACACTCATCATTCTATCGCTGCTTTACTTCAGAAAAAAATTCAAGTCTGTTATTGTCTAACATGCTCTATTACTAATCACAAAATCAGAGCCAATTCATATACAAATTGGACTAAATTCTAATGCCTTAAAAATAAGGTATATATAACTTTATATTCAGCTTAGTAACCAGTTGGCAAATACTTTTATTGGTTTTGTTAAATGCGCAATCTAAAATTTTACAGACCTGCAAAATATTTGAATTGATACATAGCCATAATTAAAGCATGTGAAGTTAGCGACCCTTTTAGGAATTCTACTAGCTGCCACTCCGTGGTGTAGTTCAGCACGTCCTGTTCACACCAAAACATTAGAAATTATTTCAGACAATCAACAATATAGAGTAGAAGATTATAGTACTTTTTATTTTGATGAGAGCTCAAAACTAAAACCTGAGCAAGTACTTAAGCTATATCAGGGTAATAATTTTAAACCCTTGACAAGAGTCAATACCAACTTCACTCATAGCATTGGCACAGTTTGGCTTGCGTTTGAAATTGAAAATATGAGTGACAAAGAGCTTTATCTCAACTTCAGAAGTATTTACCTGGAACGGATAACCGTTTACTCCTTTCTGGCTGAAAATCTGATGGAGGGGGCTACAGTAGGTTCATCACTCTCCTTTAAAATGAAGGATATTAAATCTGGAGGCTACATTCTTGAAATTCCTAGTTCAATTACTCGCGATAAACATCTTGTACTTTGTGCAATAAAAATTGATGATAAAGCTCCTATGATAATCAGAGGGGAAATAGGCACGCTTAGTACAATTATAAACAACGACAGAATTCATGAGTCTGTAACCATGGCGATAATAGGTATTCTCCTGATTATGCTATTCTATAATGCCTGCCTTTTTATTGTTACTGGCGATGCATTGTATTTCCATTACTGCTGTCATCTTATATCATCAGTCATTGTAGTAGCCTGGGTTAACGGATTACTCTTTGAATGGATTTGGCCAAACAATCCAGAGTATAACAAGTTTACATGGCCGATAGCGATTTACTTTATAACTCAGCTGATTTTTATTAATCGCATGCTTCAGGTAAATATTTTTTTACCAATAATCTACAAACTGTCTTTTGTATTCAAGGGGTTATTGGTCTTAACACTATTCACTTCATTTACACATATCGGTATTAGTTCAGCCCTAATTTTTGGATCCGGCATAGTACTTCCACTGTATTATGTGTTTCTCATTTTTTCATTAATCAAAAGAAGAGAAAGGATTATATACATTTTTATTCTTGGATGGACACCAATGCTTATCGTTACACTTTTCAACTCCTTAATGACTATTGGTCTATTTAACTATACCGAAGTATTTGGATTACATGGAGTCGAAATTTGCCTTGCATGGGAGGTGGCAATATTTTCATTAGCCCTTGGTTATCGTTACAATCTGATCAAACAACAAATCATTTCAGTGCAGGAGGAAAATTTGAGCATTATTGAAAACCAAAGATCATTATTGGAAAAAATGGTTTCAGAACGGACGGAAGAAATTTTAGCACAAAATGAAGTGCTTATCAGAAACCAGGATCAGATACAAATGCAAAATGAAAAACTTGAATCTCAAAACCGTGCCTACGAAAAACTAAGAGAACTCGTACTCAAACAAAATCAAAATCTGGAATCGGCTGTTAACAAGCGAACTATAGAGCTTGCCGATGCAAATCAAGAATTAAAGAATAATCTGAGAAAAATAGAAAGGTTCAATTTTATAGCAGCCCACAATCTTAGGGGGCCCGTAGCCAGAATTCTGGGACTTTGCATGCTTATTGAAAAAGAAGAGCCCGAGAAGGATAGTATTAATTATCAAATCATTGAAAAACTTAAATATTCAACTAAAGAATTAGATGTAATTATTCACGACCTGATTTTAATTCTAGATATTCAATCACAAAACGATAAAAATTACAAAAAGATAAATCCTGTTGAAGCAATTCAAAAAGTGCTGCAACAATTTAGCAATGAATTAAAAAAAGAAAATTTTCAGATAGATTTTAATAGTTCTGTTGATATCATAACTGTAATCCCTGAATACTTTGACAACATTTTCATCAATTTAATATCTAATTCCATAAAGTATAAGACTCTTAACAACGAAAAGAAAATAACAATTGGGATCGAAATGATCGAGCGTAACATAATTATTGACTATCATGATAACGGAATAGGTTTTGAAAGTGCCCATTTCGAACAAAAACTTTTCGAGCCCTTTCAAAAGTTTCATGCAAATTCAGATGGAAAAGGCTTAGGTCTCTTTCTAATAAAAAGCCAAATAAGTGCCATGGGTGGCAAAATTAAACTTTGGAGTAAACCCGATATGGGGATAAACATTACTATCCACCTACCAGATCATGTATTGAAAAAATCAACCTATTCGGATACCAGTGATGGTAAAGCAAGCATCGCTAAAAACAACCACTAGTTTCAGTTTATAAAAGTAGCTTAAAGGGATCCTAAAATGCAGGCCTTTATTAGCCCTGCGCATGACAGATTTCAATTTGAATCTGAAATACCTCCAACACTATTTATCGATCCAGACTTTGCTACTTACGCTTTATCGTTGTGCCTCAGCTTCGTTGGCTCAGCCTGCTGCTTATCTTTTTTAAGAAGAAATCAAATAAATATTAAACATTCCTATCCACTACGGTAATAAGTCTACTGTTTGTTTCTATGTTTGTTATCGATTAAATCATCTTAAAGGATAATTTTTTTTACCGATTCCCTGATTGTGTGGTCTATCCGGTTATACAATACGAAAGGCAAAGCAATTAATAAGTAAAAAAACTAATCAATATTCAATTGAAAGAAAAAGTAATCTTTAACTGGAGTGGTGGAAAGGACTCAGCGCTAGCCTTGCATAAAATATTATCATCAAAGCAGTACGAAGTAATGTGTTTGTTGACGAGTGTAAGTGCGCAGTATCAAAGAGTTTCCATGCATGGTGTAAGGGTAGATTTATTAGAAGCACAAGCTGAAAGTATAGGCCTGCCATTAATAAAAGTTCAAATCCCTGACATGCCAACTATGGAAGTGTATGAAGCGTCCATGGGGCGCATTCTGACAGATTTAAAAAGCAAGGGTGCCAATGTCTCTGTATTCGGTGATATCTTTTTAGAAGACCTGAGAAAGTACAGAGAAGATAAACTTGCAGAATTAAATATGTCCGGACATTTCCCTTTATGGAGAATGTCCACTAAAGAACTTATTCATGAATTTATTGATACAGGATTTAAAACCATTACAGTTTGCGTGAATGATAAATACCTGGATAAAAGTTTTGTTGGTCGCATTATCGATGCTGATTTCATAAAAGACTTGCCCCCGCATGTTGACCCTTGTGGCGAGAATGGAGAGTTTCACACTTTCGTATTCGATGGCCCCATATTTAAAAAACCTGTTCAATTCGAAAAAGGAGAAGTCGTTTATCGAAAATACACTTCTTCTGTAAGCAAGGAAGATTCAACCAATGACAACACTAATTATAGTGAGCATGCAAACAATCCTTTTGACAATGGCTTTTGGTACTGCGACCTGTTGTAGGGGGAACTTAACCATAAAGTAAGTGCCTAAAGAGAGTTACTTAATCCAAAACATTAACTTGGGTTACTATTTTCTATACTCAGGATAATAATTAATCGCTTGCTAAGTTGAGTCACCATTCCTATTCTAATCACTTAAATTCAAAATAAACCTGAAAAATTTATTATAAAATTTGTGTAGTTATTTGACTACACATATATTTGTAGTCAAATAACTACACGATGAATTTACGCAGAGATGTGTTTCAGGCCATTGCAGATCCCACCAGAAGAGCAATTTTGCTACTACTGGCTACTTCTCAATCTATGACGGCTGGTGCCATTGCATCAAATTTCGATACGGCCAGACCCACCGTTTCAAAACACTTGCAAATTCTTACAGAGTGCTCGTTGCTTAAGCAAGAGCAGCATGGCAGAGAGGTTTATTATCACATTAATGCCAAAAAAATGAAAGAGGTGGCAGATTTTATTGAGCCATTCCGCAACATGTGGGAAGAGCGCTTTAACAAGCTAGAAAGTATTATGAAAAAATATAAAAGCAAATAACATGGAAGCCAAAACAAAAGTCCATGCCGAAGATGGCAAACAGGAAATAGTTATTACCAGAGAATTTGATTTGCCCTTGGCTTTACTTTTCAAGGCCTATGCTGAGGCCGATATTGTTGAGCAATGGATGGGAACAAAAGTGTTGAAATTGGAAAACAAAAAACACGGCAGCTGGCAATTTGAAACCTCTGATCCCAAGGGCAATGTCGTGTTTAAAGCCAATGGTACTATCCATGATTTTATTCCCGAACGTCAGATTATCAGGACATTCCAAATGGAAAATACAGGCTTTGAAGCACAGCTTGAGTTCCTTGACTTTGAAGCGCTCACTGCCGATACCAGCAAACTGACTACGCAGATTGTATACCGATCTGTTGCATTGAGAGACCAAATGCTGAAACTACCATTCGCTCAAGGCGTCAATATGGCGCATAACCGTTTACAAGAAGTTGTTAAAAATTTAAAATAACTGATCATGAAAAAAAGAGATAAAATTATTTATTGGGTTGCCACCTTGTGGCTTGCCTTAGGCATGACCTCTACTGGTATTGTACAAGTACTTAACATGAAGGAGGAAACTGCCTTTATAACACAGCTGGGTTACCCAGAATATTTTTTAATCATACTGGGTGTTTGGAAAATTCTGGGAGTCGTGGCTATCCTTATTCCTAAATTTCCTCTCCTTAAAGAATGGGCTTATGCGGGCTTTTTCTTTGCTATGTCTGGAGCGCTCTTTTCACATTTTGCCAGCAATAGCGTCCCAGCGGAATTCTTCGGCTCGGCCTTGTTACTGGTATTGACAATAACATCCTGGTATTTCAGGCCTGCTGAAAGAAAAATTTCGCAGGCTCATACATAATTGCAAAGTGTTTTTTTGCAAGATGATCTGTATATTGAATTACAAGTATTATCAAACAGGTATGGAAAGTCTTAAAACCGAAGTAACAAAGCAAGGAATACGCATTACAAAAGTATTACCTGCTCCGCTTACCTT
This sequence comes from Chryseotalea sp., assembly GCF_057350905.1. NCBI lineage: Bacteria > Pseudomonadati > Bacteroidota > Cytophagia > Cytophagales > Chryseotaleaceae > Chryseotalea > Chryseotalea sp. The sequence goes on from NZ_JBMRCF010000004.1 coordinate 59,430, forward strand.
GGTTTGGGATGCCTGGACAAAAGCTGAGCAAATTGCAAGTTGGTGGGGCCCAGATGGCTTTACCAATACCATCCATGCCATGGAGGTAATGCCTGATGGTGAGTGGCGTTTGACTATGCATGGGCCTGATGGGAAAACATATCTGAACAGAAGTAAGTTTCTGGAAATCATTCATCAAGAAAAAATCGTATTTGAGCACTTTAATCCCAATTACATTGCCACCATTATTTTTACATCTGATGGAGGGAAAACATTGATAGATTGGTCAATGGTGTTTGAAACACCAGAACTATTTGAAACTGTAGTTAAAGTATTTAAAGCTGATGAGGGCTTGCATCAGAATGTAGAAAAGCTTGAGAAGTATTTAAAAGAAAAAAATTAGTATGAGTAAAGTAAGTAATGCAAAAAAGAAGTTGTCGAAAGAACAACGCGAAGAATTGCTTGATATTCTAAAGACTCGTTTCGATAAAAATATGAAGCGACACAAAGGTATAGAATGGGCCAAGGTAGAAGCCAAACTTGATAAAAATGCTGATAAGCTTTGGTCACTTGCTGAAATGGAAAAGACTGGTGGTGAGCCTGATGTTGTAGGCTTCGATAAAAAGAGTGGCGAATACATGTTTGTAGATTGTGCAGCTGAAAGCCCTAAAGGGCGCAGAAGTATCTGTTACGACCATGAGGCACTGGAGTCGAGGAAAGAACATAAACCAGCGAACAGTGCAGTGCAGATGGCCGAAGATATGGGTATTGCTTTACTCACTGAAGACCAGTACCGTGAGTTGCAGAAAGTTGGCCCCTTTGATGCAAAGACTTCCAGTTGGGTGAAAACGCCTGCTGATATCCGAAAACTCGGTGGTGCTCTTTTTTGTGATTTCCGTTTCGGACATGTTTTTACTTACCATAATGGTGCGGAGTCCTATTATGGAGCGAGAGCATTCCGTGGTGTTTTGCTTGTTTAGGTTTGAAGTTAGAGATCAAGGGCTGGAGGTTTGAAGCTGGATTGTGATACTATAGAAAGACAATGAATCATAACAGATTGCTTCGTTATTCTAACGTGCACACACTTCATTCCTCGCAACGCTGACTAATTTTCAAATCTTCAAATCAACGAATCAGCATATCAACGAATCAGCATATCAACTCATTAACTTATTTTTTCATCTCCTTCGCCCACATGTCTTTAAGTGTTACGGCACGGTTAAAGATAAATTTTTTGTCTGTAGAATCCGGATCGAGACAAAAGTAGCCCATGCGCAAAAACTGAAAATGCTCACCTACCTTAGCTGCTGATAATGAGGGCTCGGCAAATACGGTTTTTAATTCCAGCGAGTTCGGATTTAAATGGTTTGTAAAATCATCTTCAATCGCCCCCATATCCTCTGTTGTAAACAAGCGATCGTATAACCTTACTTCTATGGGTAAAGCTGTTTTGGCATTCACCCAATGGATAACGCCTTTCACGTGTATGCCTGAAACATCCGATCCACTTTTACTCTCCGGCACATAGGTGCAACGCAATTCGACCACCTTGCCAGTAGCATCCTTAACAACTTCTTCGCACTTAATGATGTAAGCACTCTTCAATCGCACCATCTGGCCTGGTGCCAGGCGGAAATACTTTTTAGGTGGTACTTCCATAAAATCTTCCTGCTCTATCCACAGCTCTCTGCCAAAAGGCATACTACGAACTCCACGTTCAGGTGCTTCAGGGTTATTTTCACTGGGTAATTCTTCCGTTTTGCCTTCCTCATAATTGGTGATTACCACTTTTAAAGGATCGAAAACAACCATGCGTCTGTCAGCAATTTTGTTAAGGTGATCGCGCACACAAAATTCCAATAGACTGATGTCAATCAGGTTATCGCGTTTGGCCACACCAATACGTTCGCAGAAATCCCGAATCGCCTCTGGTGTGTACCCTCTTCTACGCACACCACTTAAAGTTGGCATACGCGGATCGTCCCAACCGCTTACATGCTTATCGTTAACCAATTGCAGAAGCTTGCGCTTGCTCATCATGGTATACGTCATGTTAAGACGCGCAAATTCGTACTGACGTGAAGGATAAATCTCCAGTTTTTCAATAAACCAATTATATAACTCACGGTGCGGTACAAACTCTAGTGTACAAATGCTGTGCGTTATTTGTTCAATCGCATCACTTTGTCCGTGAGCAAAATCATACATCGGATAAATACACCATGTATCTCCTGTGCGATGATGATGTGCATGTTTAATGCGGTATAAAACAGGATCGCGCATTAACATGTTGATATGAGCCATATCAATTTTTGCACGCAACACTTTTTCACCATCCTTATACTTACCCGCTTTCATATCACTGAAAAGCTGTAAGTTTTCTTCTATACTCCTGCTTCTGAATTTACTATTTGTACCGGTTTGTGTAGGTGTACCTTTTTGGGCTGCAATTTCCTCGCTGGTGCTGTCATCTACATAAGCCAATCCCTTCTGAATAAGCTTTACTGCAAAATTGTATAACTGATCAAAATAATCAGAAGCATATAACTCTTCAGCCCAGTTAAAACCAAGCCATTTTACATCCCCTTTGATGCTTTCAACATATTCTGTTTCTTCTGTTACAGGATTCGTATCGTCAAAACGAAGGTTGGTTTTACCACCATACTTTAATGCTAAACCGAAGTTTAATGCTATACTCTTAGCATGACCTAAATGGAGGTAACCGTTGGGTTCAGGAGGAAAACGGGTAGCAATTGTGGTGTGCTTGCCATCCTTCAAATCCTTTTCTATTATTTCCTCTATAAAATTTAAGCTCTTCTCTTCTGACATAGCAGATTACCTTTAATACAAGCAGCAAAGGTAAACAGCCTGCATTACAGGAAAAAGCCCCGAAGGCCTGTATTTATTTTAATTTGAGTAGCTCCGCTTCGGCTGCAATAAAACCGAAAGCGCTGAAATAGGGTCCTTCTACCACACGATTAAAAACGTCTTTTGCCCTGGTAGTATCACCCTGAATGAGATACCAGTTGCCAACACCATAGCCTTGTGTAGCAAAAGCGAGGTCTGCACTTTCAGAACCTTCCTCAACAGCTAGAAGCAATTCTGGTGGATTTAAGCCCTTGTACATATTCAGGCGCTTCAGATAAGTTTCGTTTTCAATAATGGTAACCTTTTCCGGAACTTTATTTAAAGCAGCAGCTGCATCTTCTTTACGCTGAAGACGGTGGTAGGTCATAAACAACCAGTCGGCAGTAGCAATCAGTAAATCATCATTATCGCAATAGGTTAAGCAGGTCTCATAGGCTTTGGCTGCATCTTCATATTCCCCTTTTAAATAGTGTGCTAGTCCCAGGTGATACCATACATTAAACTGCACTGTGGAAACGGGTATATTGAGTTTATTGGGTATACCATCTTCTTCGCTTAGTACTGGTGCCCCTTCCATGAGTTTAACGGCTGTTCTGAAATCTTCAATAGCCATATCGAATTTCCGAAGGGTAATATAACGATGTCCTCTGTGCCGGTATAAACTGAAAGATTCCGGATAACGCTCAATGCCCTCCGTGAAAATCTCCATGGCTTTGTCGAAGTGCATCAGATAAGCTTCTCGTCTTCCGTACCAGATGTAATTATCTTCAGTTGGGTTATTATCGAAGTTACTTTTAGCTTCGTCACGCTCTTTTTCAAGTTTAAACTGCTGTTCAGGGCTACGTTCCGACTCAAAAAATTCACGACCGTCCAACCCAACCACTACTGGTTTGGGGGATTCTTTGCAGGCTGACAAGAGTATGGCCAGACAAAAAATACTGGGTAGGTATTTTTTCATCTTATTCTATTCCGGGTTGTTTAATTACAAAACCTGTCTTTGCTTTTTCGTCTGCTACCAGCTTACGCACATCGGCTAATAATTTTTTAGCATCGTACACAATACCATCTTTTACTGTATACTTCACACCGCCTACACGCTGCACTTTATTATCGTCCGAAAGTTTAACAGCACCGGTGCCATAAAGTACCTGTATGTTAGCCAGTGGATTCTGATCGATGATAACTAAGTCAGCCAACTTACCTACTTCAACGGAGCCTAAATCCTTATCAACTCCCAAGGCTTGGGCGCCATAGAGCGTTGCCGAGCGGATAATTTCTAAGGGATGAAAACCACATTCGCGCAACAATTCCATTTCTCTGATATACGCAAAACCGTAGGTTTGAAAAATGAAGCCAGAGTCTGAACCGGTGGTAACACGTCCTCCTCTGTTTTTATATTCATTCACGAAAGTCATCCACAACTGATAATTCTTTTTCCACTCTACCTCTTGTTCTGTCCCCCAGTTAAACCAATATGAACCATGGGCTTTTTTATTGGGTTGAAAGAAGGTCCATAGTTGAGGAATCGTATACTCTTCATGCCACTCTGCTCTTCTGGCCTTGTGTAAATCGCGACTGGCTTCATAGATATTGAAGGTAGGATCTAGTGTGAAATCTAATTTTAATAGTTGATCCATCACCTGATTCCACTTTTCAGAATAAGGAGCTGCCGCTTGCAGCCAGAGTTTACCGGCATTTTCAAAACGATGCTGCTCATTCTGATAATTGTAATCAAGGGGATAATTCTGAATAGTTTGGTTTGTAAACATGGCTTCTGGTAAACCATACCAATGCTCCATAGAAGTCAATCCTGCTTCCGCAGATTTCACCACATTCCATCGGGCTACATCCATTTGTGCATGGTGGCAGGCAGAACGTAAGCCTAAACGTTTATTCTCGCGCAGTGCAGCATCCATCACCACCGGTGAAGCACCAAAAAACTTAATGCCATCAGCACCTTTCGCTTTATTTTCATTTACCCAGGCGCGCGCTTGTTCTGCTGTAGTGATTTTCTCTTTCGAGCCCATACCAAACGCAGTATAAGCATGAATGCGTGGTGCCGTTATCAGATTTTTAGCGCTCTTTTGTTTTTGATCAAGTACCCAATCCAGACCATTGCCCGCTGAGGGATCGCGCACCGTTGTTATACCATGCCCCATCCATAACTTGAAAACATATTCAGCCATGGGCGCCTGACTTCCACCAATATGGCCGTGCATGTCTACAAAACCAGGCATGGCATACATGCCTTCACAATTCAATTCTTTACCTCCGGCTTCAAGTTTTGGTCTGCCATCCGGATTAATGGCCACACCGGGATAGCCAACAGTCTGAATTTTTGTAATTCTGTTTCCTCTTATTTCAATATCAATAGGGCCGATGGGAGGTGCACCCGTGCCGTCTATCAACGTAATACCACGAATGATCAGCTGTGTGTGGGGTCCATCACCCTCCTTTACTTCTGGCGCACGAAGTACACGATCCTGGGCAAAGGTGCCAATAGCAGTAAAGCCAAGTAGCATGATGGAAATAAACAACTTCTTCATATTTTTAGCTGTAGGTTATCTACAACAATACTACAAAACAACGTGAAATTCACCATCACATCCATAGGCTGCATTTTATACATACTGATGGCCTTTTTTGGTTGTGAGCGAGTAAAGCCTGTGCCCCCAAAACCTACTGAAGTTGATTCCTCCCTTCACGTGCCCCTCTCCTCTCTGATGATTCCCATCCGTTATCATGTTGACAGTCTGGAAGAAATCATCAATAATAAGATTGCCGGAACTTTTGTAAAACAATGGATAGTGGTGAATGAAAGCGCGGATAGTCTTTATCTTGAACTAACTAAAAAAGGCAAGATTAAAATCCGATGGATAAACAATTCATTGCACTACAGCTTCCCACTACAACTGGAAGGAAAATTTATTAAGCATGTTGGAAAAAACATTACACTCAAAAATGAAGTACCTGTGGCGTTGGAAGTTGTGCTGGACATGTCTACACATCTATCTTTTGCTAATGATTGGCGTCTAAACTCTTCAACCAAACTAAAGGAGATTACCTGGAAAAAAGAACCTGTTTTAAGAATTGCCTTTATTAATATTAATCTGCGTAAAAGGCTGGATAAATTTTTGGATGAGAACACAAGTTTGATAACCGGCATTGTTGACCGCGAGATTAGTAAAGTGATTGACACACGCGCCATCCTTCAGAAATTATGGCTCGATATTCAAAAGCCTATCATCATCAATAATATAAAGCAAGTAGTATGGCTGAAGCACAGTGCAGAAGATTTGGCAGTTAATTTATTGCAGGATGGCAAATACTTAGGCTTAGATGTACGCCTTTTAACCAATGTCAGGGTTGGGGTAGATAGTAGTGACATGCCACTAACCAATCGTACACTCCCGGCATACCAGCATTTGAGCGAGACAAAAGATAGTATAGAAATTTTTCTCTTAGCCAGTACTTCCTTTGAAACGATAAACAGAATTCTAAATGAAGAATTGAAAGGTAAAGTAATCAGTAGTAATAATTATTCAACCACTATCAAGGAAGTGAACAGTTATGCCACGGATGATGGCTTAGCTGTAAGATTAGATGTACGCGGAGATGCGGATGGCAGTATTTATATGCGTGGACTACCCAGTTATGATACTGCCAGTGCAACGCTTAGTATAAAAGGTTTTGATTTTGATGTTGATTCTGAAAATGCATTGCTGCACTCAGCTGACTGGCTTTTACATGAAGATGCACTTCGTTTTGTGGAAGAAGAATTCAGCCTAAATCTTTCACCGATGCTATCTGCATTGCCAGATGTTATTCAAAAGGCAACTGAAAAAGGTAAATCGGCTGATAAACTTGAATTATTTCTGACTTCGTTGGATGTGCAACCGCAGCAATTGTTACTCACTAAAAACAATGTTCAGCTACTTTTAAAGGCGAAAGGCAGGGCTATTATTGGTTTGCAAAAAGAGGTTTTTGCCAAAAAGAAACAAAAAACCCGTTGACCTCCCAGACATACTCCCCAAGCTGTATGCTGATTGACCAACGGGGTATTTACATGCAATTAGGCCATTGAGGCCTAACTATACAATACCTGTTTCTTGGTAATTAACTAAAGTGCTGTTTTACTTTACCAAATCTACAGCCCAAAATACGGGCGAACAATACCACTATTTACGTATTTTCTATACCCGCTAACACGGATATCCTTCATTTAAATAAGGTTATTAGCATAGGCAAATTTGATTAGCCCCACCAATGAGTTGGTACCTGTTTTTCTGAAAATATTTTTTCTGTGTGTTTCCACAGTTCTTTCACTGATAAATAATGCCTCTGCAATTTGTTTATTGCTATACTCTTTGGCAATCAACTTTACAATTTCTCTTTCTCTTTCGGTAAGCAACCTGCCCTCATCTGGGTTATCCAGATTCATGATGAGCAGCTTATTGATATCGCTACTCAGGTAAACACGACCTGCTTTTACCTCCTGGATAGCTTTTAGTAATTCATGCTGGGTGTCTTTCTTAAGCACATAAGCGTCCACCCCACTTTTTAGGATTTCTTTAGCCAGGTGAACCTCATCATGCATACTGAGCACGATAATTTTAACTGCTGGCAATACGCGCTTCACTGTGCGAATCAATGTTAGTCCATCCATTTCAGGCATACTGAAATCCGTAATCAGCATATCAAAAGTATGCTGTTTTATATATTCGAGAATACCGGAAGCCTGGTTGGTTGTATATACTACCTCCAATTCACTCTCCTTCGAAAGGATGCTCTTCACTCCGTCTATAATGATCCCGTGATCATCTACCAATGCAATGCGCATGCGCCAGTTTGACTTTTGTTGATTGTTTTGGAAAAGATAGGGAATCCTGTTGAAAAGCATGGCATTAAATTAAGGTTAATGCCAGGTGGGGAGAATCCGTGCTATTGGGTATTTAACTAAAGCGCGCACGGTATTGCCGCACGCGCTTGAGCTGTTTTCACAAAATCCAATGGTTTATTTGCTAACCAAAAGAGCGGGGTAAGGCATTGCAATTTCTTCAGCATAAAGAATTGCACCATCAAACAATGGTTGACCACTTTTACCAAGCTGCATTACTGCTAAAGCAGGTTTGTTTTCAGCAGACATAGGAATGAACACCAACCCTGTTACGTTTGGTTGTGCAGCCATCTGCGTTAATTTTTCTGCAGAAAATAAAACTGCGGTGTTTGTGCCCGCTGCAGCAACCATTTGTTGTGCAGCTACTTCTTCTATTTGAGTACCAAAATTTTGAACGTTAAAAAACGGAGGAAAGAACATTCCCGATCCATGGTTAAGTGCGAAAGTTAACTCCACCGGAGATCCGGTTGCATCAGCTCTTTTAAAAACTAAATGAAGTTGTTCATTTTCATCAATACCTTTAAAAACCAAAACCTGCTGAGTGCTCGAGGAAGCAGTTAATAGTTTTATGCTTTCCGAAGAATAAGCATCTCCTTTAAGCTCATGTTTGTCGAAAAGGTTTTTGAGTGATTGTTTTACAGCATCATCGGCTACTTGTGAAGTGGCTGTAAAAGTGATTAGCACAAAAGCTAACAGCACATTTATTTTCTTCATATAACTGGGGGTTTATTTATAAAGAAAAATAATGATTATAAATAACTAATCAAACTACGCATTTACCTCCGCACTGATTATTTCGCTTTCTTTCGGAATACTTAACATGAGTGTAGTTCCGTTTCTTCCACGCGAGGAGTCTAATTCTATGTTTCCTTTAAGCAGGTTAAGTCTTGATTGTATATTTTTCCAGCCATTCCCGCTGCCTTGATCAAGTTCTGCAACATTAAAGCCTTCACCATTATCCTCAACTGTTACACTTATCTCATCTTCATTATCCACCAGGTTGATAGCAACTTTTGTTGCTTTTGCATACTTAATAATATTGGTCACCCATTCTTGCAAAATTCTGTATAGTGAAATCTCTTTCACTTCCGTCATGCGTTCGGGAATCTGAAAGCTTGTAATCTCGACTTTAATTTTACCGGACTCATTCAGGCGATAGGCCATTTCCTGTAGTGCTGCTACTAATCCATGTTGAATCAGTGTCTGAGGCATTAGATTAAAAGCCACAGCACGCACCTCCTTGTGCATGTCTTTAAGTATGGTTTCAGCCTCCTCCACTATAGCGATGCGCTCTGCCTGAGAAGTTTCCGGACTTAGTTTATTCATAAACATACCAAGTGCTGAAATCAACTGCCCCATGCCATCGTGAAGATCCTGAGCAACACGTTTTCTTTCGTTCTCCTGCGATTGTATGGTGGCATTGATGTAGGCTTCCCTTACTTCCAGTTGTCGCTTTTTATCGGCTAGCTGTTGTTGCTTTTTATGTCTGTTGCTCGCAAGGTATAGAATAACAACGATCAGTGCTATAATGATAACAAGGGCTGCTACTACAACATATGTTTTACTAAGTTGTGCCTGCTGCTGATCAAGTTTAGTTTGTTGCAGCACCAATTGTTGTTGCTTTTTTTCCGTTTCATACTTGGTGCTCATCTCTGCAATAGCTTCTGCCTGTGACTGTTGATATAAACTGTCTTTTGTTATTGCCCAGAGGTAATAATACTTGGAAGCATTTTTATAATCTTTTAACCCCTCAAAATTTTTTGCCAGGGTCAGGTAGGTTCCGTCAAACTTAAGCAGCAAGTCATGTTTTTCTGCAAGGGCTAATGCTTCGCTCGCTGTCTTTACCCCTTGCTTATAATCACCTAATTGGTAATATAAATCTGCTATTGTAAAAAGATCTGAAACAATAAAAAATGGATTACCTATTTTTTCGCGTAGCGCTCTTGCTAATTGATATTGTTCAAGGGCTAATGCTAATTTACCTGATTCTGAATAAATTTTACCAAGAATAAAATAAGCGTTTGCTTTTAATCCATTGTCTCCACTCTTATCTGTTACACGCAGCGATTTATCGACATAGTATCTGGCTGAATCAAGATTTCCACTAACACCATAACATATAGCCAGATTATTATACGTATAGGCGGCTATCCACTCCCACTCTTCATTTTCCATCAAGGGCAAACTCTTCCGACCGAATGAAATCGCTTCTTTATACCTTTTCAGTTCAAGATTTGCCCAGGTAATGTTAGTTCTTATTCTAAAATTGGTTGCATCATCCGGATAGCGCTCTAACCAACGTAGACTCGTATAAAGATATTCAAGTGCATCTTTGGCTCTGCCTGCACTGATAAGTGTGCGCCCTAAATTGCCAACAATTTTTATTAATACTACGGTATCCCTGGCTTCTTGTCCATACGCATATCCATTCTCTAACGTGAGTATGGCACTATCGATTTTGCCCGTTAAACTATAATAACCACCCATGCTTATGGCTGCATATGCTTTTATCAAAGGTGCTGGATTTTCCTTGGCAAGCTTATCTGCCTCCTTGGCATAGAAGCTTAACTTATCAAAATTACTTCTCTGATAAAATGAAGTGAGTTGATGATACAATTTGGCTCTTTCAACTCCGGTGGTGCCAGGCAACAAAAGCTCAAGACTATCTTGTGGTTGTGCAGAAAGCACTGAGTAGAAAAACAAGCAAAGCAAAATGGGGAGGGCTCTCATAGACAGATTAGGTAGATACAATATAAGGCTTTCTTAAAAGGCAGCATATTCATTTTACCATTGAATGTGCGTTCGTTTCAGTGTATACCTAACACAAATTTCAATTTAAAGGTCATTTTAAAGGCAATTAAATCGATTTAGATAAAAATATTATACTTATATGGTATTTTTTGATGCTATTTTTATAAAATTGATTTAAAATAGTCAATTATAGGGTTATGAGTAAACCAAAAACACGCTGGATCGTTATCTTTTTAATACTTGTTGTTCTGCAACTTTTATCGGCCTTTACTTCTTCATCCACCTTTTCAGTGGATGATGCGGCCGGAATTGACAAGGCCGATACAGCCTGGATGATTGTAGCCACTGCTTTTGTACTATTTATGATCCCTGGTCTTTCATTTTTTTATGGCGGCATGGTCAGCTGGCGCAACGTTATCTCTACGATGCTTCAAAGTTTTATTGCACTGGGCGTTATCAGTCTTCTTTGGTATCTGGTCGGTTTTAGTCTTGCCTTTGGCGAGAGCTACCATGGTCTTATAGGCAATCCCTTAACTTTCTTCAGCTTTAAAAATGTAGGCCTTGCGCCTCATGCCGACTTCTCACCAACTATACCCTTTCTGATTTTTGCCTTGTTCCAACTCAAGTTTGCCATCATTACGCCTGCCTTGATCACTGGAAGTTTTGCAGAGCGTGTCAAGTTTACTTCATACCTACTTTTCATGGTGCTTTTCTCTCTTCTCATTTATTGCCCTTTGGCACACTGGACCTGGCATCCGGAGGGTTTCCTAAGAAAATGGGGCGTACTCGATTTTGCAGGTGGTACAGTAGTGCATATGTCGGCTGGCTTTGCTGCCTTGGCGGGTGCTTATGTATTGGGTAAGAGAGAAAATAAAGTACATCAACCTGCCAATATTCCTTTTATCATTTTAGGTACAGGCATGCTCTGGTTTGGATGGTTTGGCTTTAATGCTGGCTCAGCGCTGGCTGCTAATAGTTTAGCTGTGCAAGCTTTTGCCACTACTAACATGGCCTCTGCCTCTGCCATGATTACCTGGGTGTTGTTTGATGGATTAGTCGGCAGAAGAATTTCTGCAATGGGTGCCTGTATAGGGGCCGTTGTAGGTTTGGTTGCTATAACACCAGCAGCTGGTTTTGTTAGCATTGGGCAAAGTGTTTTTATCGGATTTGCAGCCGCCATGATCAGCAACCTCGCTGTTTATTATAAAAATAAAACTTCATTGGATGACACCCTCGATGTTTTCCCTTGCCATGGAGTAGGTGGCATTGTAGGCATGATTCTCACGGCTGTGTTTGCCAAAGATGTTGGTGCGCTAAGCGGTAATTATGAAACGCTTCAATATCACTTGCTCACTTTAGTAATTGTCGGTGTGTTTACCTTCGGTGGATCTTGGATCATTTTTAAAATTGTAGGCAGTATTACACGCCTGAGGGTTTCTAAAGAAGAAGAATCCATTGGACTTGATTTAAGCCAGCATGCAGAAACGATGGAGACAAGGGTTGGGTAGTTTTATAGTTGCTGGCCTCTAGCTACAAGCTGCGAGACATTAAGTGAATACTTACACATTAGGCCATACTAATAATGGCCATGCTTTCATCTCATCAATAGTTAAATAAGGATGAGGTGAATTATAAATAACTCATCGTCCCTTCGGAGACGGTGAAGGTACAAGAGTTGCTCTAGCCTTTAGTTTCTAGCTGCGAGCCTTTAGACAGTAGGTGAATACTTACACATCAGGAAATACTAATAATCGTTTCAGCTTATCAATATTTTACGTAAGTCGAGAACACTCAGCTTGCCTGATGGTTAGCTAATTTTTGTAAGTCGAGTAAAATTCTGTTCTTATCCAACCAATAATTTCTACTGAACAAACGAATAAACCGCCAACCCTTTTTCTCTAACAATAAAGGTTGATAAACATGCGCTGCTTTAGCTGACAGTGAATTTCTATAGAACTCATCATCGGTGAGCACCAGTGCTTTTCTTTGATCGAGGTGTGTAACCACCATATCAGAAAAAGGAAAAGGTGTGGTCCGCACAAATTCTGAATGCAGTTTACCACTCAAATACCACTCACGTGCATGTTCACTTTGAACATCCTCAAGGGCAATGCGCTGTTGTCTGGAGGCAACCATAGCCGCGTACTCCAAGTATTTGCGCAATAAACGTGGCCCTTCATTTTTAACTTCATCTACCCTCAGCATCTCAGGTTCAATGCTGCTAACAATAATTATTTTTTCGCGTGCACGTGTTATGGCCACATTCAATCTGTTTTCGCCACCGGCCTGACTTAAACTACCAAATTGTAGGTTCATGACTCCCTTTTTATCGGGAGCATAGGCGATGGAAAAGATGATGATGTCACGCTCATCGCCTTGAACATTCTCAATATTTTTAACCAGTAAATGCTGCGGCCAAGTTATTTTTTCTTCAGCGAATGCCTTCTCCAGCTTGTCGTAAATTAATTGTTGCTGCGTAGCATTAAATGTAATCACCGCAAGACTCTTTTCCGGCTTTGTTTTATGCAATACTAACACACGTTCAACAACAATTTCCGCCTCCGCTAAATTGGTCTGTTGCTCCCAAATACCCTTTACCGATACTACTTCAATGGCCGGCTCTTCATTAGCCAGGTCATTAAAGTCAGGAAGCATTTTTAAACGGTTTTTATAGAAGTGCTTATTAGAGAATTCAATTAAATCGTTTGACTTACTCCTGTAATGCCCTTGTAAATAAATCGAAGGCAAGTACCTTCCGGCCAGATCCAACAGCGAGGCTACTTCAGTATCAGGCAATTCGTTTTCCCAATCCCACCGTGTTTGATATAAGTCACTTGGTTGTAGTTGTTGTGCATCACCCGCTATCATTATCTGTTTACCTCGTGCGAGTGCTGGTATACCACGTTCTGCGAAACACTGCGAAGCTTCATCGAAAATAACCAGATCAAATATTTCTTGTAAAGGAAAAATAGCGGAAACCGATTCTGGTGAGGCCATCCAGCATGGCATGAGATCAAACAACTCATGATGAAAGGTGGAGATCACTTTTCTCAACGGCCATATTTTCTTTTTCTTCGTTACCTGATGTTCCAGATCACGATAAGTGATTGGATTATTTAATCTGTTAAACTCTATATGCTCATAAACACGTTCTCTCGCCCTCACCAGCAAGAGTTGCCTGGATAATTTCTGCTTTTCAGTAACAGCTTCCATCAATTCTTGTTCCATGTCTGCAAACTGCTGGGTGGATGTTAATCTTAGAACAGGATATTTCGTTTCGAGATGGCTAAGCCACTCAAGTCGCAGACTGTTCTGAAGCAAGCTTTCAAATTTTGCAACGTCCCACTCAGCCACAGTTTGCCACAGTTTTTCAATGACTGCCTTTTCATTAATCGATAAAGCGTTTTTCAACGCATCAAAGGCCACCAGATCTTCGAAATCATGCTGTAAGGAATCTTTCAGCAAAGCAGCCTGTGCTTCATCATTCAGCAAATTTCTGATTTGCGAAACTGACAGATGCCGCTCCCACTGTAGTCGTTTGGTCGGAATTTTTTGGATGATCTCTTTAAACTGGTCAAGCCACTGAAAAAATTCATAGCGTGAAATTTTAGTTGGATTCGCATAGCTCTTTAATTCCCTTATAGCATTAAAAAGCAATTTGGCGCGGATGGCATTCTTCTGACTTTCAAACCAATGCAACAATACATTTGAATCAGTGGCAGCAGGTGTACCTTTTAACCAACTTGCCGCACGCAATGCTGTTAAATGATGCTCAAGATTTAAGCGATTGTCCAGCCGGGCTTCTAAACGTTGAAAACCTTTTCGGTTGTAATCCAGGCCATTGGCGATCATGACACGCTTCAACCAAAACTTATCTTCCGAGAACCACTCCCATCGCAACAGTTGTATAAAACTTCGTTTGCGTGCTTCCATTCGTTTGTATAGCACCGCCTGAAATTTAGATAATTGATCTGCAGGAAGTGAACGCTCCACACCATCTCCGGTAAAGCAATTCATGCACAGTAATCTCAAATTATCTAACCAGAGCAAACTCGTCTCGTCATCGCGCTCGGTTAGCATATGATTAAAGAAATCATAAACCTCGTCAGCACTCAGCTGCCTGCGCATTTCATCCAGCATCCCAACAGATTCCAATATAGTCTCGGCAGTATCTACAGTCATGGGTGTACCCAAGACAGTATGCGTTTGCATTTCAAAATAATGCTTGAATTCAATAAGTTCATCAATACAATTGCCGATGGCCTTCAGATCAGGAAAGCTTAATTGTGCAAATGAGTTTCTGTTCTTCCAGGTATAGGCATCATCTTCAAAGCGATGGGCATAGCGCACATAGCGTTTCAGTGTGGATATGAATCCGGGTAATACTTTAAAATCAAAAAAAGCATACTCCTGCTTTACATTAATGCTTTCCTTTTTGGGGCTGCTGGTTAAGTACAACTCTTTAGCACTTAAACCACATTCATCATCGTGAAAAAGTGCCGTTCTATATTCTTCTAAAGCATCTGATAGTGTTTCAATGGTACGGCTTAGCTGATTGAAGGATCGCTCTACCTGTATAGCATCAATGCTCCTGTTTTGGTTCTTAAAATCCTGGATCGCATCTATCTGCGTGGCAATGGTCGTATAAATGTCTTTGCGATCGTTACGAAAATCATGAACCAGTCCAATGAAATTTTTCAATCCCAACTGACTCAAGCGTTCGTGCACCACATCCAGTGCTACTCTTTTTTGACAAACCAGAAGTACCTTTTTACCTGTGGCTATTGCATCACAAATCACATTGCTGATTAGTTGTGATTTACCTGTACCAGGAGGGCCTTGTATTACTATTGAATTACCCAGTTTAAGTTTTTGCACAGCATGCTCCTGCCATTCATCTATGGCTAAGGGTGTAAAAGTATTCTCCTCTCTTACCTGACGTTGGTTGTCCTCGAGGTTTAATTTACTGGTAAACAGGTTTTCTAGATTATTATAGTTGCCCTGTTTGATCAATGCTGTATAATCGGGAAGCAGTTGAGAGCCTGCCTGAGGAAAAATTCCCAACACGGCTTCTGAATACAATTTTAATGTGCCTTGTTGATGTGCTTCATCGAATTCACTTTTCTTATATTCTTTGAAAGTAATCAGCTCATCAATGAATAGTTCAGTATTAAAATTAAGCTCTAGTTTATCCTTTATCAACTGATACAACTGTGTTCTGAATACTGTGCTGTCGTTGTCCCAATCTTCAAAAGAATAATCGAGCAGGTCTTCGTCCAAAGTCAATTGATTGAAGTAGGCATAGGCCAGCAGAAACGATTTATTAAAAGTAATACCCGCATCCTCTCGCAGGCGCAACATCCAATCGTTATTAACTTGTGCAATACTTACCGGAAAAAATAATAAAGGACAGCGTACCAAAGTACCATCTTTAAATTTTCCTTGTACAAAAGGCCAGCCCACGTGAAGATCCGTTGAGCCCCTTTCTTCAAATAAAAAATTATCTACCCGCTGCAAACGCTTTATCCGCTCGCTCATAACATTATTGCTTTCCATGCGGCTATCAAGCACTTGACCCAGGGCAATTGACTTACCGGCTATCATGGCCTCAATAATTGAAAAGGATTTATAGCCTTTTAAAAAGCTGAATGATTGGATATCCAAAAGCTGTTCGGCATGCAATCTTGGTAAAAAGAGCGAGCGGTTGCTGCCGCTCAGGTTGGTAAGCCTGCGTAAAAAATGTTGTAGAGTGCTTGTTAATTGCATGTTCAAATCAATCCGAAAGCTAGTTGAATTATAAATATTTCTATTGTGTCTATTTTACAGTTTATAGGCCATTCTGTCTAATTAATGATTAAAATCACTGAATTCAACTGCCATATTTTCCTAAAAAAGTGATCTATTTAAGCTGGATTGTTGTTTGATGAACGAAGGTAGGAGAGAAAATTACTATGAACTTCGAGAAATTCACCATAAAAGCGCAGGAGGTTCTGCAAAAGTCCGCAGAGATCGCCCAAGCGAACCAGCAACAGGCCATAGAACCAGGGCATGTGCTGAAGGCTTTATTAGAAACGGATGAAAACGTGGCTTCGTTTCTCTTTAAGAAGCTTGATGTAAATCAAAACCTCTTAAAACCGAAGTTAGAGGAACTTGTTGCCTCTTACCCAAAGGTGGTAGGCTCACAGGCTTATTTGTCTACAGCATCAAATAATTTATTGCAACAATCTGAAAAAGAGTTGAAGGAATTCAACGATGAATTTATTGCTGTCGAGCATCTATTACTTTCATTTTTGTCTACAAAAGATAAAGCATCACAACTTTTAAAAGATGCTGGGCTGGAAAAACAAAATTTGATTAAAGCCATTAAAGAGTTGAGAGGTAATGCACGCGTAACCGATCAAAATGCGGAAGCCAAATACAAGTCGTTGGAACGTTATTCCAAAAACTTAAATGAATTAGCCAAGCTTGGCAAGATTGATCCTGTTATTGGTCGTGATGAAGAAATTCGCAGGGTACTTCAAATACTTTCACGCAGAACAAAAAACAACCCTATCCTGCTAGGTGAACCTGGTGTAGGTAAGACTGCTATTGTAGAGGGCTTGGCACAACGCATTGTGAATGGTGATGTGCCTGAAAATCTGAAAGAAAAAATATTGGTGTCGCTGGATATGGGTTTACTCGTAGCGGGTGCCAAATACAAAGGAGAGTTTGAAGAAAGGTTAAAGGCCGTTATCAAAGAAGTAACTGATGCCAACGGGCAGATTATTTTATTCATTGATGAAATACATACTTTAATTGGTGCCGGTGGTGGAGAAGGCGCCATGGATGCTGCCAACTTATTAAAACCAGCATTGGCACGTGGGGAACTTCATGCCATTGGTGCTACAACATTAAAAGAATATCAAAAGTACATTGAAAAGGATAAGGCACTGGAAAGACGCTTTCAGGCGGTGATGGTGGACGAACCATCCGTTGAAGATTCTATTTCAATTTTACGTGGTATAAAGGATAAGTATGAGTTGCACCATGGTGTGCGCATTAAAGACGATGCCGTGATTGCTGCTGTTGAACTATCCAGTCGCTATATCAGCGACCGTTTTTTGCCAGATAAAGCTATCGACCTAATGGATGAGGCCGCTTCTAAATTGCGTATTGAGATGGATTCACTCCCGGAAGAGTTGGATGAGATGAACCGCAAGATCATGCAACTTGAAATTGAGCGCGAAGCTATTCGCAGAGAAAAAGATACTGAAAAAGAGAAAATACTTAGCAGGGAAATTGCTGATTTAAGTGAACAAAGAAATACGCTTAAAGCGCAATGGGATAGTGAGAAAAATATTGTTCATGGTATTCAGAAAGAAAAAGAGAATATCGACAAGCTTAAGTTTGAAGCTGAGCAGGCAGAGAAAGCTGGCGATTATGGAAAAGTAGCCGAGATACGTTACGGAAAAATTACGGAGGCGGAAAAACGTCTGAACGAATTCCAACTCAACGTAAAATCGCTTAACGGACAATCGCTGGTAAAAGAAGAAGTAGATAGTGAAGATATTGCTGAGGTTGTAGCCAAGTGGACAGGTATACCGCTCTCTAAAATGATGCAAAGTGAAAGAGAGAAATTACTGTCGCTGGAAGATGAATTAAGTAAGCGTGTAGCTGGTCAGCAGGAAGCCATCAAGGCCTTGTCGGATGCCGTACGCAGAAGTCGCGCAGGTTTGCAAGATCCTAAGCGGCCCATCGGTTCCTTTATTTTTATGGGAACTACCGGTGTTGGTAAAACTGAACTTTCCAAAGCATTGGCTGATTATCTGTTCAACGATGAAAATGCCATGGTTCGCATCGACATGAGCGAATATCAGGAGAGACACAGCGTAAGCAGATTGATCGGAGCACCTCCTGGCTATGTGGGCTACGATGAAGGCGGTCAGTTAACAGAAGCAGTACGAAGAAAACCTTATGCTGTTATATTACTGGATGAAATTGAAAAGGCTCATCCGGATGTGTTTAATATTTTACTGCAGGTGTTAGACGATGGTCGACTGACAGATAACAAAGGAAGGGTTGCCAACTTTAAGAATACGATCATCATCATGACAACCAATATTGGTTCTCAGATTATACAGGAAAATTTCGAGAAACTTACTGAGACTAATTACTTCGATGTAGTAGAACAAACAAAAGATGAAGTAATTGCCTTACTGAGAAAATCCGTTCGTCCTGAGTTTGTAAACCGTATTGATGAGATCATCATGTTCCAGCCATTGTCTAAAAAAGACATACGCAAGGTCGTTGACATCCAGTCTGATCTGATCATAAAAAGATTGGAAGAGAATGGCGTGAAACTGGAAATATCTTCGGATGCCAGAGAACGACTGGCTGTATTAGGTTTTGATCCTCAATTTGGTGCGAGACCACTGAAGCGTGTATTTCAACGTGAAATTCTGAATGAACTGTCAAAGCAACTATTGGCAGGAAAAGTGAAGAAAGATGAAGTGATTTTTGTTGACTTGAAAGACCATACAGATTTCGTGTTTGAAAATATTCAGGCCGCTGTAGTGGTGTAATAATTAATTGCCACAGATTTCTCAGATTTACACAGAACTAAGTTTTTCCATCTGTGAATATTTGTGCAATCTGTGGCATAATTATTTCAATATAAATGCATTGAATTCCTTAAATATTACTACTTCCGCTTATCAAAAAGCCAGCTTAAGAAATCCGGTTCACGAAAGGCATAATCCCAACTATTGTGATTGACTCCTTTGTATTCTGTATAGCGAACAGCTTTATTATATTTTCTGATACGATCAGCCATTACCCTGGAGTGCTCAACCTTCACAACTGCATCAGCATCGCCATGAAATAACCACATAGGCACTCTGGCTGCACGTTTATTAAATTGTAAGGCATCGCCTCCTCCACAAATAGGCATGGCTGCCGCAAACAACTCCGGGTAGTGATGAACAATTTCAAAAGTACCCATACCTCCCATGCTTAATCCAACAACATAAATCCGCTTAGGGTCAATGGATTTTTCATTTATTAAATTTTGAATGAGTGATACAACGAGTTGAAGCGATTTGGTTAAAGGCCTGTTGTAATTAAAATCTAATTGTAAGGGCATCTGCGATCTGTCCACTTTAACAGAAGCCCAGTAATCGCTTTCAGGACATTGAGGAAAAACCACATAAGCCGGGAACTGTTTTCTGTTTTCTTCATTCAAAAAAATGGAGGCTCCATGTGTTAACTGTTTTGTATTATCAGATCCTCTTTCACCAGCACCATGTAAAAAAATAACCAAAGGCATTTTTTTTGCCTGCACATCATTTTGCGGAATTAACATCTGATACAATAAAGTGTCAGCTTTTTCGTTTATATAGATGTGGGGTTTAAATTCCCCAGGGGTTTGTGAAAAAATTTCAGTGTATATGAATGTCATCAGGAGTATAAACGGCATTTTTTTCATCTTAATGGAATTTAAAACAGAGTAAGATTGTTAAACAAAATTAACAGCTAAAGATAAAAAATTAGTCGATTGCCAGAACCACATAGGCTTCATCGTTGTTATAGTAATGGTTTAAGGATTGGTGATTCTCTCGTAACAGAGAGATGTGTTGGTAAGGAGGGTTTGGTTGGATGCCCCGGGGTGGTTCCCCGGGGTTTTTTTATTCATTCAGGCTATCTCTGTCTAAAGTTCTCCCTTCATGTAAAATATCGGTAATCTTGTGAACTACTTTATCCAGTTCCTTGGTGGAGCGATCCAGCAAATCAATGTAAGTCATTAACTCATCCATATCTTTTGTCATGCGTATTAACTCTACCAGGCCTAAAATTCTGCTGAGTGGTCCGCGTAATAGGTGAGCATTTACAAATGCATATTCTGTCAGTTTAACATTCTGTTCATTCAAGGCGGCTGTTCTTTCCTGCACCCTGGTTTCAAGCGATTCATTAATACCCTTTATTTCATCAGCATATCGGGTGAGTTGCTCGTTTTGTTTAATTATTTTTTCCCGCTGAGCTATAATTTCCTGTTCAGCTTCTTTACGCTGTGCAGAATTGATGGCCATGCATATCAAGTCAGCCACAGACTTAACAAATACCTGGTCTTCCTGATCCCACACTTTCATTTCTCCCTGTTGCTCACAACAAATCACACCCTGAAATCGCCCATTCTCAATGTAGGGTACATCCAACATAGAGTAAATACCTAATGGCTTTAAATAGGAAGTTGTAAATATTGAGGTAGCCGGATGCATGCGGGCATCGTCTGCAACGATCACCTTCTCCTCCAATATAGCCTGGAAGTAGGGGGCGTAATCAGCCTGATACAGTTTAAGACCTTGTTGTAATTCAACAGTGCCATTATTGTATTGGGCAACACATTCTATGCAGTGTTGCGCTGCATGATAATGCCATATGCTTACCCGTGAAGTCAACAATGCTTTTGCGGTAGCTGATAAAATATCCCGATAAGCCATTGCCTTATCTCCTTCTACTATCCCCCGACACGTAGCCAAGTTAATCAGCACATTAAGATAGTGCTCATTTTTCTTCCGCTGCTTATCAATAATTGCATTTTGCTCGCTCAGTGCATCCTGCGTTGCCGACAATTCTTCCATGCTTTGGCGAAGTTCTTCTTCCGCAGCGCGCAATTCTTCATTTTGTAATTCAGATTTCTCTAATGATTGGTATTGTTGTGTCTTAAAAGCATTTGAAATCAAATAGACTAATAGAATAAAACCAATAATTAAACTCGCCTGATAAAAGGAAGATGAACCAGCCGAATACGTCCATTGGGTAATCGGGGCTGGCCAGTAAAAAAATGCAGCAACACATAAAACGCAAATACTTGTCCAGACGCGCTGCCATTGCTGATCTAACATAAGCAGTGACAAAAGGGGTGTTAAACCAAGCCAGGGCAACATGGCAAAAAAGGCTGATCCTGAAAAATAGACCAGAATCGCTGTAAGTGAAAATGCCACCAAGACAAAACCATGGGCTATCCACCGCCAGTTACTTTCTTTTAGTACCCATAAAAAGTAACTGAGAACAATAAGAGAGACCGCCATGGCATACCGGGCAGCCAGGAAACCGGTGATGAAGGTAATACCAATATACGCTGCAGAAAATAAGACTGATAATAACAAGGCTATAGCAAGTAAACTTGCCCTTCGGTAACTTTCAGGAGAAAGTTTTCCAATGCGTTTAGATAAAAAAGAAGTAAATACCTCGTTGGGTAACATCAACCAGAATAAAACAGTGAATAAATTTAGTCTAAAATCAATCAGAACAAATGACCTCCCGTAATAATCTTCTGCTCATTTTTTATAAAAACCCCGAATCGGGTAAAGTCAAAACCCGATTAGCAGCCACGCTTGGAAACGAAAAGGCACTCGCTGTTTATTTAAAACTGGCAGAACACACTAAAAACATAACTGAGGGCCTGGAAGCAGATAAACTTGTTTTCTATTCGCAAACTGTAGAAATAAAGGATCAATGGCCGGACGAAATATACAAGAAGCGTGCACAATCAGGTGACGATTTAGGCGAACGCATGCTGAATGCCTTTCAGCATGGTTTTAATCATGGCTATAAGAACATCTGTATTATTGGTACGGATTGTCTTGAACTTAACCACACCATTATTGAAAAAGCCTTTCATGCTTTGGAGCAGCACGATGTAGTGCTGGGACCTGCCAAAGATGGCGGTTATTACTTATTAGGAATGAAAAAGATGTACGCTGATTTTTTCACCAATAAAAACTGGAGCACACAAACAGTTTTACACGATACCCTCCTGAATGTTTTGCAACAGCATGCATCTGTGCATTTACTGCCACTACTAAGTGATGTAGACGTAGAAGAAGATCTTAAAGGGCAATTCCTCTAGTTGCGGTTGCGCGAAACGCTAACGACAGCGCGTTTACATTTACCGCCAATCGGTGGGTTCTGTTTGGCTATTTTTATTTCTACCTGGTCAACTGAAGGTAATTGTGTGAATACTTCCTGCATGATTTTGTCCGCAACGTATTCCAGCAGCTTGGAGGGTTTCTCCATCTCGTTTTTAACGATCTGAAAAAGGGTTTCATAATTGACGGTACCCTCCAGGTCATCTAAAGATGCTCCTCTTGAAAAATCTGCTTCAACGGCAATATCAACTGTAAAATAGTTGCCCGACTCACGCTCGTGCGGGTAAACGCCATGGAAGGCATGAAACTCCAGGCCTTCCAGTGCTATTTTTCCTTTCATCCGATTTCGTCAAAAAATGATTTGAACACCGGCTTGGCGCTTGTCATAGCCACTGTGCTGTGCTCAACAACTACTTCTTTATGAATAAGTGTTTCTTTAACCTCCTGCGAAATAATATCAGGTTTGGCTTCCTGCACTGGTATAGGTGCATTTTGCTTCTTTACCTGATTGCGCACAATTTTAAGATGCTGATCTGCATCAAAGGACTTTGTCTGTGCTCTGGCTCTTTCAACGCGTTCTATAGCATCGTTAGCAATGCGTTTCATATCCGCCATCAGATCTTCGCGTGAAGTCTCCAATCGCTTATAGTTTTCTACCATCAGTTTAAGTCGATCTTCCATGTCGGCTATAATTTCTTTAGCCTTCATATCCGCCTCTTCAATCGTATCTTTTGCTTTGCTCTTGGCTTCGCTCAACATAGCTTCTGCACGCATGTTCGATTCACGCAAGTGCAAGTCTGCCGTTTGTCTTGCCTGTTCTATTACATTCGCCCCTGTATCTTCCGCTGTTTTAAGTGTCTTGTAAAGCGAGCTTTCAACTTCACGCAATTTGGCCACTTCTTTTTCTGCACCTTCAAGCTTCAGCTTCATTTCCTTTACCTCGTCAAGCGTGCGTTGCCACTCCTGCGAAAGGGTGAGCAAAAAGGCATTAACTTCATCTTTGTCGTAGCCGCGAAAATTCTTTTCGAACGACTTCTGGCGGATATCCAGTGGTGTGATTCTCATGTTTTTTTCGATTAAGTGGTAAAAAAATAGAACGGGATTTCACCGCCCTCCAACTTAGTATACAACTCCCCTTTTAAGGCGCTTGTTGTAATTTCATTCAAATATAATACTCCAAATCGATATTGTCCTATCATCGCTCGCGCTAATTACCTGATTTTCATGGCTTGACCACAATAATTTGTTCACCGAAGTGCCATGCCCGGCATGCCTCGATTTGTCAATAACCTTCAGAAGTTGCTGGCTTTCCGCATCCCAAACTTTGATGGATTTATCCATACTAGCTGTAACAAAATACCTGCCATCCGGACTTAAGGCCAGGTCGTTTATGGCAAATAAATGTGCCACCACCTCGTTTACCAGTTTATATCCACCACGCGCATCCCATACTTTTAAGCGTGCATCGCGCGAACCGCTCATCAGATAAAGGCCATCCTTTGTGTAGCGGAGTGTGAATACCGAATTAGCATGTGCCTCAAAGGCATATTTTAATGTCAGATTATGCAAGTCAAAAATCCTGATAAAATTATCACTGTAACCAACAGCCACCTCATTCAAAACACGGTTAACAACAATACTGCGTACACTTTTCTCGCTCACACGAATCTGGTCGATAATCTTGGCTGTTTTTAAGTTTACGCTGACCAAAGAACCATCGCCCGTACCCACCAGCAACAGGTTATCAATTGAGGAAATATCAAATATCGCTGCGTCCGTTAATTTTAATGAGGCTACTTCTCGTTTCTCCTGCCAATTAATGATGTGTATACCGCTGTAATTATGCCCCGCTATTAACAAATTACTGTCTTCATGCCGATGCAAGGCATATACTGACTTGGGCAGTGTGGCTATAAGCTGTCCCTCATCCGGTTTAGTCAGGTCCCACAACACAATCATCCCATCACCGGCTGCCGAGAAAAAAAGATTTGACTGGTCGCCATGAGCAAGTGTGTAAACACAATCGTTATGACCTCGAAAACTCGACAATTTTTGAACAGCAATGGGCATGGGTATTAGATAATCGTCTGTAAAATTGAGTAAACTTTAGTTCAAATGATAAACTTGCATAGTTTTTAAAAGCACAAAACTTTAGCTTTGTTACCAATGCCATTACTTAGCCTTATCAAAGATAGCCAATCTGCTGTTGCCATCTGGAAAATTGAAGAGCCGGAAGATCAGCTATCAAGTTTACTCACCGTCCATGATTCAATTCCAGAGACCATTACCCACCCGAATAAAAGAGCTGAAGCAATGGCAGGTAAGCTTACAACAGCACTTTTACTAAAAGAGTTTGGTCAGGTATATGAAGGCGTGATTAAAAATGAACATGGCAAACCTTTCCTTAAAAACTCAAATTTTCACCTGAGCCAAAGTCACTCTTTTCCGTATGTGGCGGTGATTATTTCTGCAAATCAAAATGTTGGTATAGATATTGAACAACCTAAGAAGAACCTGGCCATAGTAGCACCCCGGGTGTTTAGTCAGGCTGAACTTAAACGAACAGGTGCTGATCTTACAAGATTATGCATTTACTGGTGCGCGAAAGAGGCACTCATAAAATTATATGGAAAAAAAGATCTCAGGTTGACCGAAGAAATTAGTGTAGAGGATTTCACTTTTCAGACAAAAGGTAGTTTTACTGGTAGAATATGTAGAAAAGGGCATGAAAAATCTTATGCTTTATACTACCTTGTACATGAAGAATTTGTTTTGGTGCATAACTAAACATTCACATATGAAAAAGATCATAAGCTTATTCGTTTTTATCTCAGTTTTATCAGTTGCTCAAGCACAATCATTGAGCGATTTCTCTTTGAAGAATGTTCTAGATACCAAGGCCATTTCACTAAAAGATTTTTCGGCCTCGCCAGGGCTTGTTATCATTTTTACAAGTGTTGCCTGTCCCTTCGATGGTTACTATGGAAATAGATTGAAGCAATTACAAAATGAGTATGGTGGAAAACTTCCTATACTTTTAGTGAACTCTTACACAGAAGCTCCTGAAGCCGAAGAATGGATGCTTAAGACAGCACAGGCCAATGGGCTTACGCTTCCTTATTTAAGTGATAAAGACCAAGTGTTAATGACTCAGCTTAACGCGCAAAGAAGTCCTGAAGCTTTTGTTTTAAAGAATACGAACGGCCAGTTTACCGTTGCTTATCATGGCGCTATTGATGACAATGCGCAGGCCGAAAATGGTGTGAAGCAAAGCTATCTCAAAGATGCCATCGAGAATTTACTCAATGGTAAAAATATTATTCAGGTCAGCACCCGACCTGTCGGCTGTTATATAAGGAAGAAGTAATTTTGGCCTCATGCTACTTCAAGTCCTTAAGCTCATAATGTTAATTTAACTAGTTGCGGATGTGAACTAGTTTTCATTTTTTCCCTCACTTGCAAGCGGCTATAGTAAGGTGAAAACCAAAAACCTTGAAACTTCAAGGCTTTTAGTTACAGTAAGACCATGCTGAAACGGAATACCATAGCTCCTATTCATGGACAATTCCCCATTCTTAAGAGATGCGACTATGCCGATTTTGAAATAAAAGTATCGTCTGCTCATTTAAAAAATTAATTCTTTAGAGGTGACCTGAAAAGATATTTACTTTTTAGGTAAAATTGTGCCGGACACTAAATCAAAACTAACCGCATAAACTTTTTCCAAGCCATTGTCTTTGCTTTTGAGTACACTTATTAAGTCCTCATAAGTATTTTGCTTATCTGTATTCACCTTGGCCCTCGCACTGGTGAAAAATAAAAATTTTTCATCCGCAGAAACAAAAGGACAATAATCAATGGAAGAAGAATTGATAGGTTCTGGGAAGCGAACTGCTGGTTGCCAATTGCCATCAGCCCCCATAAGACTAATAAATAAATCAGCACTGCCAATATTCCCCACCCTGTTGTAAGCAGAGAAGATGATGAATTTTTCAGTCGGAGAAATAAAAGGATTTATTTCGAATGTAGATTCATTAATAGCGGCACTCAAAGAAACTGGTGCTATGTACTTATTATCTTCCCACTTGCTGTAATAAATATCGGAACCCTTTGTTCTTTCGTATTGAGCTGTGAAATAAATTGAGCCGTTGGCTGCCACGGTTGGATAAAATTCGTTTGAAGCAGTGTTAACTGGAGCGCCCAGATTTATTGGGTCAGACCAACCATTTTCAGTCTTATCTACATACCAAATGTCTGTGTCTTTTTTATCAGGATTCTCAGGCGTTGGTCTATTACTCACAAAGTAGAGTCGCTTACCATCTGGAGAAAGTGATGGCTCCAGATCATTGTACTGACCAGAAAATTTTGCAATTGCTGGTGCAGACCATTTACCGTTCCTCTTGGTTATTCGAACAATTGCGCTGAAAGATCTTGAATGCCCTTGCATGGTAAAGAATGCCTCCGACCAATCTTTGCTTACCGTTAAGTCACGATATGGCACATCATGAGGTAACAATTCAATAATAGAAGGAACCGATCCTATTGAAGAGAAAGGATCTTGAGCACATACAGGTTGAGATGAGATGCCCGGACTGAACATGAGTGTTACTACAAGTAATCTCAGATTCTTAGTGATTGAGAAAATGTTTTGCATCAGAATTAATTTTAAGGTTTACGTGAATAAAAATACTGCTAAAACATTTTTTGTGATATCAATCATCGATCAAATTAAATTCTCATAAGGTCAAATAATAAATTTTTTTATTAAGACCACACCGTTGTGGGCTGCCAAAAGATTAAGGATTTAAAATTAAATCAGGGTCTGATAAATAAAAGCACTAACTAAGGCAACCGCTGGTAGTGTCACTGGAAAATGATCCCTCAATGAGCGTAGCTGAATTCATCAGAATTATTCTCTCCTCTCACTTTTGTTAAGTTGGTAAAAGACATTTTTAATTTCTTGTATTGATACTACAATAGTTGATAATCAATTATTGGTTGAAGCACCTGAAGCAGAAGAATGGATGCTAAAGACAGCACAGGCCAATGGACTTACCCTTCCCTATTTAAGTGACAAGGAACTGGTGCTAATGACTCAGCTTAATGCACAGAGGAGTCCTTAAGCTTTTGTTTTAAAGAACATGAATGGTCAATTTACCATTGCCTATCATGGCGCTATTGATGACAATGCGCAGGCCGAAAATGGTGTGAAGCAAAGCTATCTCAAAGATGCCATAGAGAATTTACTCAATGGTAAAAATATTGTTTAGGTCAGCACCCGACCTGTTGGCTGTTATAGAAGAAAGAAGTGATTTCAATACTACTGGTACTCATTCAAAATTTTCATAAAATAGGGCGAGTCGTTCCACTTAATCCGTTTGTATTTTCTACTTACTTTTAAAGGTTCAGGTAAGCAGTTCCAAATTACCTCGCTCATTTTTTCTATCAGAAGTTTGCGGGTAAAAGACTCACTCACCACCAGACTGATCTCTCTGATAGGTACAGGGGGCTTAAACATTTTACAAAATCCATCTTCTAATTCATTCATCACCGATAACCACGGAACAACAGCAAAACCTAAAGAAGCACGAACAAGATTTTTTAATGTTTCTATGGAGTTGATATCGTACATGAACTGTTCATGTGCTTTTTTACTTCCTCTCGTGCAGATATCCAGCAGTTGGGCATTGTAACAATATTCATTTTGCAAAAGCAGTAATTCGAGTTTATCCTTCTCTCTCAATTGAAAAGTTTTCTCCTTAAGTCCCGGATGTTTCGGGTGCAGGTACGCTACGAAGGGTTCCTGGAACAAGGGAAATTCTTTTAAATAAGCATTACCTGTTGGTGTAGCCATGATCGCCACATCAATCCTGCCGGTATCTAATCCATGAATAAGATCCATGGTAGACGATTCCTTAATGACGAACTTCATCTTTGGCATTGCCAACTCCATTTCTCGGATAAACAATGGAACCAGATAGGGAGAAAGCGTAGGAATCACGCCTATGTTCAGAGAGCCTTGCAAATCATTCTTTTTGTTGATTACCAAATTCTTAATGGCATCAGCTTCCCTGAGTATTTTTCTGGCTTTTTCTATGATTTGTTCGCCCACAGGGGTTGTGGTGAGGGGCACATGCGATCGGTCAAAAATTTTTACACCGATTTCTTCTTCCAGGTTTTTGAGTTGAATCGTCAATCCTGGCTGGCTAACAGCACATAATTCAGCCGCCCTGGCAAAGTGCTTTTCCTGATCAAGCGTTACAATGTACCGGAGTTGTTGTAAGGTCATCTATTATAAGTATTATTTATATTAATATAAAATTATTAATTTGATTTAAAACCAGCAAGCCCCCACCTTTACATCATCGAAACGACCAAGTTCTCTCACACAAATAAAATGTTACACTAAAAATTAAATGATTATGAAATTCACACGTAAAGCAAGCGCACAATGGCAAGGAACAGGAAAAGATGGTATGGGAGCACTTACAACCGACAGCACGGTGCTAAACAAAACCCAGTATTCTTATAAAACAAGATTTGAAAACGGAGTAGGTACAAATCCGGAGGAACTGATTGGCGCGGCCCATGCAGGCTGTTTTACCATGCAATTAAGTTTTCTGCTTGATGCAGCAGGTTATACCAACAAGCAGTTAGATACCGAAGCACATGTTGTCTTCGAAGATGGCGCCATTACCCAGATTCAATTAAAGCTGGTTGGTAAGGTTGAAAATATTGATGCAGCCACTTTTCAGGAGATTGCAGAAAATGCAAAACGCGTTTGTCCTATCTCAAAAGCATTAAATGCCATGATTACACTTTCTGTTGAATTGAAGAAATAAAAGGCTGGATATGCATCTCCTACTCTTAAGTCTCAAGCAGGGATTTTTGAATAGGGAAACAAAAGACCTTCTCAAAAAAATTGAGAAGGTCTTTTGTTTTGGTTGAGGTGAGATTATTCAAACATCCGACCCCACTTCTCTTTGTCTGGATGAATAATCTCCAACTTTCAGGGACGTTGTCGCTTATAAGTTGTAAGAGTCATGCTGAATTAAGATC
Organism: Chryseotalea sp.; assembly: GCF_057350905.1. Lineage (NCBI taxonomy): Bacteria > Pseudomonadati > Bacteroidota > Cytophagia > Cytophagales > Chryseotaleaceae > Chryseotalea > Chryseotalea sp. The sequence goes on from NZ_JBMRCF010000004.1 coordinate 88,890, forward strand.
AATACTCTATTTAACGACCGCTTCTAAAATTCTCTTCTTTCTTTTAAACCAGAAAAAGTACCAGCTTATTCCCATAAAAATTAGTAGTGGCCACAAATAAGCTAAAGTCACCAGTATATTCATAAAACCACTCATGCCCGCGCCAAAGGCTTGTGAGAATTTTTCTGTTAGACTTGGTCCCGATTTAATTTCAACAACTTGTTGCTCGACTACCTGATAGAATTCAAGTTGAATGGTGCTGTACCTGACCTGATCATGCAAAAAATTGATTCGACTCACAGTAGCTTCTATTTCTTCATGCAATTCACCAATCTGCTGCTCGGCTTTGAGTAGTTCTTCGATGGTACCCGCTTTGTGGCGAAGAATATCTGCATACCGTTGTTCTACTTCTCGTTTTGTTCTTAACCTCGATTCCAGGTCAATAAATTCTTTTGATACATCTTCAGTATTGATTTTTCGATAATTCACAAAAACAGCTTCCTCCTCAATTGCTTTGAGCAAGTCGTCAAAATAATCACTTAGAACACGAATCGTTACATGCTCTGTAAGTATAGGGTTTTCCAACTCCAGGTTAGATGAAGCGATGTAGGCCGAATATTTCCGTACCGCTGTTTCAATTAATTCCTGACTTTTTTTAACGTTACTTACCTGAAAACGGTAATCCGCTGTCTTAATCATTTTACCCCTTCCATCTGAGTAAACATCTTTTAAAGGAGTAGCTGACAATGGATCCTGCTTAGCGTTCACCATAGTTATATCTGTTAAATCTAATTGTTTAGATTCATTCGATTTTTGGGCACAGGAAATCAGTACCACGGCCATTAGGACTATGAACATCAGTTTTTTCATAGAATTTGTTTTAAGTAAAGCCGTCTACTGAATAGCAGACGGCCTGATTATCCTACTTGGATTGAAGAGAGTCTTGAGGAAGCTCTGTAGTTAATGTGGAATCAGATTTCACAACAGTGGAATCAGCCACAGATGCTCCCTGGTCTTTCTTCGTTGATTTTAAATTGCAGGAAAAGACCGTGATCAGCACTCCAATTACCATGATCGAAAGAATTTTGTGTTTCATAGTTAATTAATTTAAGATTTTCGCCTTTATCAAAAACAGGCCATTCGGTAACCCAACAAAAAAATATTTTTACCTTGGGTTACTTTGAAGTTCAATTTTGATTAAGCTCGCAATTGTCTACTATGCCATATTTTGATGAGCCATTGGTCTCAGAATTAAGAAAAAAGAGCAACGTTGCATTAAAGCAATTATATAAAGCTCACTATCCTATGGTTTTGAATCTGGTGCTCACCAATAATGGAACTGAGCAGGAGGCTAAAGACATTTATCAGGAAGCGATAATTCATTTTTATGGAAGATTGCAACAGACTGAATTTGTGTTGACCTGCAAGATTAAGACCTATCTCTACGCGGTTAGCCGAAAGCTTTGGCTAAAAAGACTAGTAGCACGAAAAAAGGAATTACGGATTGAGGAAGAAGAACGGTTTGCAGGAATTGATGAGGCACTGGAAGATTTGGAATCCAGGGAAAAAGAATTTAAGGCAATGGAAGAATCTTTGAATCAATTGGGCGAGCCGTGCAAAAGTATTTTAGAGGATTTTTATCTGCATAGTAAGACGATGGAGGAAATAACAAACAAGTTTGGTTACACAAATACCGATAATACTAAAAATCAAAAGTATAAGTGTCTTCAACGATTAAAAAGATTTTTTTTTGACGAACGAGCAAAGCAGTTATGAGTATAGAGGAGATGGATTTACTGGATGGATATGCAGCGGGTTCTCTAAGTGAGGAGGATAAGATGCAAATTGAGGAGAGGATGAGCATCGATGCATCTTTTAGAGAAAGAGTTAAAGCACATGTATTATTTGTTCGTGCTTTCAAAGAGCATGAAGAACGAAAATCCCTTAAAAAGACTTTGGATATTCTTCATAGTGAGCTGGATATCTCTACTCCCCTGAATATTACGAAATCCAAACAAGGCTATCGCCTGCAAAGTTATTGGCCCGCCATAGCAGTAGCAGCTTCAGTGGCTTTGATATGCGTTGTTGGAGTAATTTTTATGGTCAAGTCTTACGACCAAGGGCACCAGGCTAATTATCTTGAATTGCGAAAGAATGTAGAAAAGCTCAATAAATCTCAAAATCAGATTCTTGAGAATATCAAAAAAAATAAAGCACAAGGTATTTCACCAGGTAAATATAGCGGTTCTGGATTTTTAGTATCGCCCAATGGGTATGTAGTTACTGCCTACCACGTAGTAAAGTCTGCTGATTCAATATTTATAGAGAATGAAAAATTCGGAAGGCTTAAAACAAGCCTTGTGTATGGGGATGCAGCCAATGATATTGCTTTCTTATTAATATTGGACAGCCAAATCAATAAGAATGCTGCGATGCCGGTAATTAGAAAGAAGGAAGGTAATCTTGGAGAAGCGGTTTATACATTAGGATTTCCACGAGAGGATATTGTATATGGGGAAGGCAGCATTAGTGCGGCAAGCGGTTATGAGCAAAATGAAAACTCATATCAGGTATCCATTCCATTAAATCCAGGTAATAGCGGTGGCCCCATGATTGATCAGCAAGGCGCGGTGGTTGGAATTATTAGTGGAGTTCAAACTGAGACAAGGGGAGCGGCCTTTGCCATAAAGTCAAGTGTATTGTTAGAGACAATCCAAAACATTCCCGTTGATTCACTAGCGAAGCCAATTAGTTTGTCTGGTAAAAATCAATGGGGAAGTATGACGAGAGTAAGCCAAATCAAAAAGTGGCGTGATTACGTTTTTATTGTAAAAGTTTATAACTAAAACTAAAGAGAGGAAAAGGAGGATCTTGATCTGTATGTAAAACCGAACTATTAAAGAATCAAAATGATTTTTAAATAGTAACATTGATACTACATAATAAAAAAGGCTTGAATCAAATAGATTTAAGCCTTTTTGTCGAGGTGAGATGATTCGAACATCCGACCCCCACGTCCCTAATCACGCTCGGGCGTGACGCTACCGGGCTGCGCATTAGACATGTCGTCAAGAAATCTTTTAGCGCCACGCTTTTTGATTTTTCGCTCAAGAATCATGGCATCTGAACGAGTGGGTAGCTTGGTATACCAGATAATTTTCCAGGGTTGTTCTTTAAGGGTGTGACCAGCATCTTCTCCATTATGGTCAAGAAGTCGTTTAATCAGATCATGAGTCTGTCCAGTATAATAACGCCCAGATCTTTCACTTTGAAGTATATAGACAAAGAAATCCATATAAAATGAAAACCCATTGCTGTGAAGCGCAATGGGTTTTGTCGAGGTGAGATGATTCGAACATCCGACCCCCACGTCCCTAACGTGGTGCGCTAACCGGGCTGCGCTACACCTCGAAAAAAGTGGAGAATATCGGAGTCGAACCGATGACCTCTTCCATGCCATGGAAGCGCTCTAGCCAGCTGAGCTAATCCCCCTTTTTTAACCGGACAAGCGTTTTTGCTTATTCGGGCTGCAATTATACAAACTTAGTCTCGAATCCCAAAAAGTTCCCACCAAGCCAAATTGTCTTTCTTAAAGCCATAATAGCATAGAATGTCAACTGGCGCTGTCTTTGATATCTGGTATAGAAAAAAAGACATGGATGCATTCTCTACAATGATTATTGAGGCCGTTGCCAAAACAAAGAAGGCGGTTGTTAAAATAGATGTGTACAAAAAAGATAAAAACGGTAAGCCAAAAGCTGCCGGATCAGGTTCCGGATTTATTTTTTCCACTGATGGCCTGCTCTTTACCAACAGCCATGTAATAACTGGCGCTGATAAAATAATGGTCAGCCTGTTTAACGAAAATGAAATAGAAGCCGTTCTCCTCGGGCAAGACCCAGATACAGACCTCGCCATTTTAAAGATTTCCGCACAAGATTATACAGTCGCCAGGCTCGGTGACAGCAGTACGCTGCAAATCGGACAATTTGTAATTGCTATTGGTAACCCTTACGGCTATCAACATACGGTTACAACGGGGGTTGTAAGCGCTTTAGGAAGAACATTACAAACGCAAAGTGGCCGGCTGGTAGATAATGTTATTCAGTCAGATGCCGCTTTGAATCCTGGCAATTCTGGTGGCCCGATGATTAATACGGAAGGTGAAGTAATTGGTGTGAATACAGCTATTCTGCAAGGGGCTCAGGGCCTAAGTTTTTCAGTAGACATCAATACCGCCAAAGAAATTGCCAACCAGTTAATACGCAATGGGAAAGTATTTAAAGCGTATTTAGGCATACAAATTCAGGAGGTTGAAATCAATTCTAAAATAAAAGCGCATTACAATCTTCCCAATAAAAAAGGTTTGTTTATTACCAAGATCGAAACAAACTCACCTGCTTCATTATCGCAATTACAAGAGGGTGATATCCTGGTAAACTTTAACAATCGCCAGCTTAACAATAATCAGGATTTGTTTAAAGAACTTACCCGGAAAGAGGTACTCCGCATGATTGATATAACCGTAATCAGGCACAGTGAACTACTCCATTTTAGTATCGCACCTGCTGAAAAAAAGCTCGCTTAATACTTGCCTTGTAAATCCATCATACGTTTGCCCGCCTCTTTGTTCCCCAAATCAGCAGCCTTGCGATAGTAGCCAACGGCTTCACGTAAGGTTGCCTTTTTCTTGGCAGGCGCAAACTTGATCCGATTGGCACTTTCCTCAAGGGCTTTACCTTTCAACAATAAAGTTTCTGATTCACTTAATTTCAATTTACTAACCAGGTGGTCAACTTTCATTTCTTGTTCAGCAAGCGCCTGTTGTTTCTTTTCCAGTTCAATAAAACTGTCATGCAAATCGCTCTCCTGTACCTTTACTTTTTCCGACAGTTCTTTATTTACTTTTTCAAGCGAGTAAATTTCCTGCAAGCGCAGTTCTAACTCATCTTTTAATGAGGCGATCATATCAAAATAGAAACTTTCATTGGTCTTCATTGTTTTTAATGACTGCTCCAAAGAACTTATCTTCTTCTCAGATCGCACCACATGTTCATGAATCGCCTGAAGGCGCACTGTATAATCGTCTTCTGAAGCACCTTCAACCATGCTTATTTTCAAAAGCTTACGGCTGGCATCAATAGAGTCTATCATTGATCCGACCTCCTGCAAAGTCACCATAACTTCCTTATTCAGGGTCAGTTCATTTTTCAGTGAATCATTTTCTGATTGCAAAGCCTCCAGTTCTTCTTTAGGCGTACAATTAATCAGGATAAGTGCAAGGGAAGCACAGAGAAGGATTTGAAATTTCATGAGGTTTTTTTTCAAAATTAGCAGCTGAAATTGGTAATTAATTGCTCCAACTGCAATAAGAGTTAAACATTTAAATTTTACAGATAAATAAACAGTTTTACCGATAAACAGTGATTAAAAAAAGCAGGTTATTTTTCTATCACCCGCCTTGCCTCTCGAAAACTCTTTTGATAGTAATCCGCAAATAAATTGGCTTCCACCACGCCCAAAGTACTGGATGCGTGAATAAACTTCACATTGTCTTTTGCTTTTTTTTCTGTGACCAGCCCCACATGGGTGATTTTGCGTTTTCTTTTACCTGTAGCAAAAAAAACAAGGTCACCTGGTTGTACCTCTTTAAGTTTTACTTCCTTTCCAACTTTGCTTTGTGCCTCACTGGTTCGGGGAAGCGGGTAATCTATCGCACGAAAGGCGTTTAACAATAATCCGGAGCAATCCATACCTGAGCGCGTAGTACCCCCATATTTGTATGGAACACCTGTATACATACGTGCCGTCTGTACAACCTTACCGACTTTTTCTTCGCGAACCCTGGCCTTTTTTTGCGATGCACACGATAGCAGAAAAATGCCTGATAGCAGTAATGCTTGAAGAAGAAGCTTTTGACTAAATTTAAGTCTGAAAAGTAGCTTCATATACGTTTAAAAAGTAAAGTAAATATACGCTTTCCATGGCATTTGCAGCAGTAGTTCCCGCCCTCATTCAACAATTTGAACAAATAGTAGGCCAGCCTAATATCATTATCGATGAGGAAAAACGCTACAATTATTCGCATGATGAGACAGAAGATTATTCATTTCTACCCGATGTAGTACTGAAACCAGGTAGTACTGAGGAGATCAGTGCCATTATGAAGTTATGCAATGCGCATACCATACCGGTTACACCCAGGGGTGGTGGTACAGGTTTGAGTGGTGGTGCCCTACCCATCAACAAAGGCGTAGTTATCTCCATGGAGCGTTTCAATAAAATCATCAACATTGATGAACTTAACCTGCAGGCTACAGTAGAGCCTGGTGTGATCACGGAAGTATTTCAAAACGCTGTAAAAGAAAAAGGATTATTCTATCCGCCTGATCCAGCCAGTCGTGGTACATGCTTTATTGGTGGCAACATTGCCGAAAATAGTGGCGGCCCTAAAGCTGTTAAGTATGGCGTTACCCGCGACTATGTACTGAACATGGAGGTAGTGTTACCAACCGGTGATGTGATCTGGACAGGCGCCAATGTATTGAAAAATTCTACCGGCTACAACCTTACACAGCTTATGTGTGGTAGCGAAGGTACTTTGGGTATTATTACTAAAATAGTTTTCAAGCTGCGTGGTTTTCCACAAAAATCAGTTTTGCTGTTGTTACCCTTCATTACCAATGAAGAAGCATGTAAGGCCATAGCGGAAATTTTCAGAGCTGGTGTGAGCCCGTCAGGCATGGAGTTTTTCGAACGCGAAGCGGCTATGAAAACAATTGATTATTGCGAGAAAATTTATGCTGCAAAGGTGACCACCACTTTTCCAGAAAACATGGATGCTTATCTGCTTTGCGAACTAGATGGCAATGATGAGGAAGTATTGATGCGAGATGCCGAGCGGGTAATGAACGTAGTTGAACAGTTTCAATGTGGTGAAATTCTATTTGCAGAAACGGCTGCGCAAAAAGAAGAGCTCTGGAAAATTCGGAAAAATATTTCACCGGCTGTTAACGCCTACTCACTATGTAAGTCTGATGATGTAGTGGTGCCCAGGGCTAACTTGCCTAAACTCATTAGTGGTATAAAGGAAATTGGTAAGCGTTATGGATTTAATTCAGTTTGTTACGGCCATTTAGGCGATGGTAATCTTCATGTAAATATTATGAAGGAGCAAATGACTGAAGAAAACTGGACTAAGCAAGTACCTGAGGGTATTGGTGAGATCTTTAAACTCACGGTGAGTCTGGGCGGAACTTTATCAGGTGAGCACGGTATAGGCATAGCAAAGAAACCTTATATGAACATTGCAATGCGCGAAGCAAACCTGGTAGTTATGCGTGGTATTAAAAAAGCTTTTGATCCTAATGGCATATTAAATCCCGGTAAAATATTCTAAATTAGCATAGCTTCTTATCCTATCCTGAGCCAGGTAGAAGTCAAAAGGAATTTTTATGAAAATTTTACTTTTTGTCTGCCTGTTATTGGCAGCTATCAAGGGTAGCGCTCAGGAAAATCCATCGGATACGCTCAGTATTTATCGCATTGAAACAAATGATGGTAACGAATACATCGGCACCATACGCGCACGCACCTCAGAAACGATTATATTAAAAACTGTACAACTTGGAGAAATTACTATACGCGTAGCAGACATAGTCAGGATAGAAACCATTTTAAAAGACAGAATTAAAAACAACCTATTATGGTTTGAGAATGTACAAGCCACAAGGTATTTCTTTCAACCCAATGGTTATGGTCTAAAAAAAGGAGAAGCCTATTATCAAAATATTTGGGTAGTATTTAATCAAGTGAGTTATGGTGTTACCGATCACTTCTCAGTTGGTTTTGGAACCATTCCGGTTTTTTTATTTAGCGGAAGTGCTGATGGACTCCCATTTTGGCTTACGCCAAAAGTTTCTATACCCCTTGTTGATAATCGGGTGAATGTAGGTGTGGGGGTATTTTATGCAAATGCGTTTGGCAGTGGTGAGGAAGGCCTTGGCATTGCTTATGGTTTGTCAACCTTTGGCAATAAAGACAGAAACCTTACACTGGGTATTGGTTATGGTTTCTCAGGTGGTGAGTTTGGGCAACTTCCAGCTATAACACTAAGTACGATGATACGAACAGGACAAAGAGGTTATTTTATTAGCGAAAATTATTTTATTACTTCAGCTGATGAAACCTTTGCCCTTGTATCAATTGGTGGACGTAGAATTATTAAGCGAGCAGGTCTAGATTTTGGATTATTTATTCCATACAGTTCTGACCAAACAATATTCTTCGCCCTTCCATGGCTTGGGCTTACCTTTCGTCTTGATAAAAAGAAAAACTAAATAGCTAAACCATTTTCAAACTCCTGAACATTGAAACGGGTAACTTCATGCAAGTCGTTGCTGTTGATATAAATCTGTTGTTGTCTTGATGCACTGTTACCTGAATCCAGAATTCTGTGGAGTACACTCACATACTTTTCGTAATTATATTTTTGAATATAGGGAGCTAGTTTGCTAAGCCAGTATTTCATATCCTCTTTTATGGCTATAGGTTTTTTGTTACTCTTTATGATAATCTCCCCTTGTAAGCCATAGCGAATAGCTCTCCATTTATTTTCACGCAGTACCCATCGCAAAATACTTTTGTGTTTAATATTCCATTCTTCGGTATGGTCTACAAACCAGAGAGCCAACATGTGCACAAAAGCAGCAATCGCTAAAGCTTCTTCTAAAGTAGCAGGCTCATCACAAATTCTTAACTCAATTGTACCGATGGCAGGACTGGGGCGTATATCCCACCACAAATCTTTCATACTGCCAATAGAGTTAGTGCGTATTAATGAGTTGTAAAGTTTTTGAAATTGCTTCCAGTCCTTCACCACATTGGGCATACCGCTGGTGGGCATTGATTCGTACATGGTCGGTCGTGCTGCTGCTAAACCAGTGTCCATTCTTTGCCAGAAAGGCGAACTGGCTGATAATGCCAATACATGTGGCACAAAGTGAAGTAAGAAGTTATTAAACTGAATAGCAAAATCACCTGAGGGCATGCCGACATGAATATGCATTCCATAGACAGCCATTCTACGAATCAGCCATTGATTGCGATCAGCTAAATCATTATAACGTTGTGAGGGTGTTATCATGCGTTCACGATAATCTGCTTCCGGATGTGTTCCCGTAGACGAAATTTTAAGGCCAAGTTCAGTTGCCTTGGCATATACTTGCTTTAACGAATCATGTAAATCTTTCTTCGCTGCATGTACATCCTTGCATACACCCGTAATCACCTCAAGTGTACTTTTAAAAAACTCTTTTTTCAAACTTTCTAAAGCCAATCCATCTATAATTTCATGCGCCCGAGGCGTTAATAATAAACTTTGGGCATCCAGTACCTGCAATTCTAACTCAACACCCAGCGTAAAAGGCTTTGCAGACGGATTAAATACTAAAGGTTCCTTCTTCATCATCGCTAAATAAAGTATTTTTGTTGGCTTATCCCAAAACAAATTATGTGTGGTATTACGGGCATCTTTGCTTTCAACCTGATTGGTAAAATCAACAAGATACACGTAACCAATGCCACCATGGCGCTTGAAAAACGAGGCCCGGATTTTCAGGACATCTATTTAGATGAATGGGTCGGATTAGGACATAGAAGATTATCCATTATCGATACCAGTAGTATTGCCAATCAGCCTATGTGGGATGATACACGAAGGTATTGTATCGTTTTTAACGGAGAGATTTTCAATTTTCAGGAGCTAAGACAAACGCTGCAGGCAAAAGGCATCTCTTTTCATTCTCAGTCTGATACTGAAGTGCTCTTGCAATTGTATATACAAGAAAAAGAAAATTGTTTAAATAAACTGAATGGCTTTTTTGCCTTTTGTATCTACGATAAACAAGAACAAAGTTTTTTTATTGCCCGCGATCGTTTCGGTATTAAGCCGCTTTTATATGTACATGATGAAGATAAATTCCTGTTTGCTTCTGAAATGAAAGCTGTACTGCAGTATGGCATTGACAAAGAACTTGATTACGAATCGCTTGAAACTTACCTTCAACTCAACTACATACCTGCACCAGATAGTATTTTCAAGTCTGTAAAAAAACTTTTACCTGGTCACTACCTTACGCTAAAAAAACGTGAAATCAATATCCATACATACTATACCATAAGCGATAGCGAGGATAAAACGATTTCTTTTAATCAGGCCAAGCAAAAACTGAAAGATTTACTTGAAAAATCGGTGCAACGTAGGCTGATTGCCGATGTGCCCCTGGGTTCCTTTTTAAGCGGAGGTATTGATTCTTCAGTGATTACAGGTATTGCCAGCCGACATAAAAAAAACTTACACACTTTTTCGATAGGTTTTAAAGATGAAAAGTTTTTTGACGAAACAGCCTATGCCAGTTTAGTCGCCAAACATTTCAACACTGAGCACACAGTTTTCTCATTAACCAATAATGATTTATACAAACACGTAAATAACATTCTTGATTATATAGATGAACCCTTTGCCGATTCTTCGGCCATTAATGTTTATATACTCAGTCAGGAGACAAGGAAGCATGCAACGGTAGCCCTATCGGGCGATGGAGCAGATGAATTACTAGCAGGGTACAATAAGCACGCAGCCTTCTATCGAATGATTCATCGTGGGTGGAAAGAAAATGCGTTGAATACGCTTTCTCCATTTTGGAAGATGTTACCTAAATCAAGAAACAATGTCGTAACCAACAGAATCAGGCAGTTTCAACGTTTTGCTGACGGAATGAAATTATCACCGCAGGAGCGCTATTGGCGATGGGCTGGTTTCGCATCAGAGTCTGAGGTGGAATCTTTATTATCAGACCAATCCAAAGCTTACTTATCGAAAGAAAAATACCAAAACAGAAAACAAACGCTTTTATCTCAACTGTCCGATAAAGGCAGTATGCGTGAAATCCTCTTTACGGATACTTCTTTGGTTTTACCTAACGACATGCTTACCAAAGTAGACCTAATGAGTATGGCAAATGCATTGGAGGTAAGAGTCCCCTTTCTTGATTATGAAGTAGTCAATTTTATATTCAGCCTGCCTGATGATTTTAAGATTAACCAATCCATCCGTAAACGAATATTGCAGGAAGCATACCGTGATGTATTGCCAGTGGCGCTATATAAACGTCCTAAAAAAGGATTTGAAGTTCCGCTGTTGAAATGGTTCAGACATGAGATGCGCGCATTAATTGAAAATGATCTGCTGTCAAAAAACAACATTGAAACACAAGGGATCTTTTATTATCCTGCCATTGAAAAGTTGAAGAAACAACTCTTCTCCAACAACCCCGGGGACGTCCATGCACGCATTTGGGCCTTGATTGTTTTCCAATGGTGGTATAAAAAAACAATGTCAAACTAAACTATGCACCCATTCGCTTAAGAAATATGAGAAATTTGTTAAGAGTCGAAGAATTATTTCAGTTAATTTTATGTGCCTACCTCAGTCATCAATTGCCCTACGCAGGGTGGCTGTATTGGGCTTTATTTCTAGCACCCGATATTGGCATGCTTGGGTACTTAATTAACACAAAGTTAGGCGCTATTTTGTATAATCTTTTTCATCATAAAGGAGTGGCCCTTGCATTTTATCTCGCGGGTCTTGTGCTTGCAAATCATGCTTTACAATTTACAGGCTTACTACTTTTTGGCCATAGTGCATTCGACAGAATTTTTGGTTATGGCCTAAAATATGATGACAGTTTTAAACATACACACCTGGGTTGGCTAAACGGTAATAATGACAAAAAATAAATTCACTCACCTGAATCGTAACGTTCACCGTTATCTGGGGCTTATTATCGGAGTACAGTTTTTATGCTGGACAATCGGTGGCATGTATTTCGCATTCAGCGATATGGACGAAATCCATGGAGATCATCAGCGAAAGCATGTGATGCTACATAACTACGACTCCCTACTCTCTCCATCAATAGTCTTGGCGAAAGTAAAAGAAATCTATAGTATTGATTCCCTGGAAAGTCTTAAGCTCATCTCCATTCTGGATAAACCTGTCTACCAGATAATTTATCACCATCAGCACATGGGGCACATGCAAATGACGCAACTAGCGGATGCCATAACAGGGGAACTATTACCACCCTTAACAAAAGAGCAGGGCATTGCGCTGGCTAAAGAACATTTTAATACACCGGCAGAAGTAAAATCAGTTGAGTTTTTAGAAACCCTAAATGGTCATCACGAATATCGCGAAAAGCCTCTGCCTGCATGGGCCATCACTTTTGATCATCCCAGCAACACAACCGTTTATGTAGCTGCCCATTTGGGTACCGTGCAAAGTTTTAGAAATAGCAAATGGCGTATATTTGATTTCTTGTGGATGCTGCACACCATGGATTACGAGGGCCGGGATAATTTTGGCAACATACTATTGCGTATTTTCTCTTTGTTCGGACTGGCCACTATTACCTCTGGATTTATCCTGTTCTTTACAACAAGAACAAAGCGCCTCAAAAAAAATAAGTAAAATAACAAAGCGACATGTCCTTAATCCAGGCCAATAAAATACGATTTTACTTCACTGAAGTAGAAATAAATCGACTATGGTTCTATTCATCTATTGTTAAATAAGAAAAAGTTTGATTTAATAGGTAATATGCAATCTCACCAAACGCAGCAGGCCCTGAAAACCCTATACTCTTCTTACTTAATTCACCATACACATAATTAAGAATACTGTTGCAGTTATAAATGATAGATACTTCTCTCTCAAGAACATCATTAATTTTTTTTTGAAAAGCTTCATGATAGGTTTCAATGCTTTTTGAAAAAAAATATCGTTTATCCTTAAATAGCGGTGCGTAAAAACTGACTTCCTTGGTCTCATTCAGTAAAAACTGAAAACTAACGTTTACACTTGCTCCTGCATAGTCACTAATAATGGGGAGTTTAGTATCAATCTGATTGGTTTGAATAAATTGATATAGGTTAACCAACTCGCCATTGATGAGACAATCCTTAACTTTAAAGGTATCCTCAAATACTTCAATGCAAAATTCGTCTGATGCTTCAAAAACGTTGACGATTTCAACTCTGGCAACTTTGGGTAGAAGTAATGAACAATGTAAGACTACGGCACTGTCAATCGAAGCTTCTAGGGTATCACCATTAAATGTTTTGGACAATCGACCATGTTTAAATTCTTCCAGGTCAGTTCCCGCCACCAACCCCATTAACGGATTTTTATATAAGTCCGGATAATTTTTGACGTTTAACGCAAAAGAAAAGTGAATTGGTCGAAGTGCTGGTAAAATAAGGAAGCTAAATCCATTTTCGAAGCCAGTAGAGGTAATCGTAGCCAATAATGCTTCATCCAAAGTTAATATCCTGAAGTCATTAATTGATTCTGTAAGGTCCGTAACAAAAAGTTTACGCTTATCCATTCTGCCGCCTTCCTTTCTTAGATAAAAATATGGTATAGTACCGCCAATCCAATTACCTCGGGGTAATTTTTCCAACAATTTCTCTTCACCTGAAATTACCAAAACTCTACCTCCCTGAATCAATTCAATGGTAGTTCTGACATCTAATAGTTTATTCTCTTGAATCCTTGCGCTCATTTTACCATTTTTTAAAAATAACTTCAAAGTCATTTTGAACTGCACAAGCATACTTTGAACATAGATCATACAATTCATCAATAGCCTGTCTTTTGCTTATTCTACTTGTAGCAATTTTTTGACAGAGTTGTGCGTTGCTGATTTGAATAACAAAATTTCTGAATTTGTAGCCTGACTTTAGTGTAACAAGCAATTCCCATTCCTTACGTTCTTTCGGAGGGATATTTATCTTTGTTAGATTCATAAACAATTAATTCAAATACTTATATTTATCAACCGGCTTCTTTCATTAAAGAGCCGAGAGTGACTGCGTTGCTAATTGTTGAGGATGTCTTTAATGAAAAACTGAATTCACTGCCTTGACCTGGCTCTGAAACAACCCATATTCTTCCACTATTCATTTCAACAAACTCTTTACAAAGCATAAGCCCTAAACCAGTACCTTCTTCCCTGGCAGTACCAACCTTACTCTTGTTATCCTGCTTGCTAAATAATATTTTTGCCTCTTCTTCACTCATCCCGACTCCCTTATCTATTACAGAAACAACAATTTCATTGTTGCCGGTAAGTTGAGATTTGACAATGATACATCCCTCTTCAAATGAAAATTTAATGGCATTCATAATGAGATTCCTTAAAACCAATCGTGTCATATCTAAGTCAGATTTCACAAAATGTTCGGGATCTGTCTGATTCAAAATTTGAACTCTCTTTTTTTCCGCTACCGAATCCAGAAGTGATATGCAATCATTAACTATTTCTTTCATGTTAATGGAGATTGGTCTAGCATTAAAACCCTCCATTTGACTTCTAGTCCAATACAGTAGATTCTCCATTAAATTATAAGTAACATCAACCTTTACTTTTATTCCCCTGGTTAAAAATCTGAACTCATCAGGACTGATATTAGCAGATTTGTTGATTAACTCAAGTACTCCCTTGAGTGATTGTAGTGGCGCTCGCAAGTCATGTGAAATAATAATAAACAATCTGTCTTTAAGTGAATTAAGTCTGGTTAAATCAGTATTCTTCTTAACTATTTCGGTTGATTGTTTTTCTATCTGATGATTCTTGTTCCACAATTCTGTGTTGAGACTACTCAGCTGTTGCTGAACCTTAAAGTCACTTAAAACAATCTTACAGCGGTAGTAAATGTAAAATTGGGACATCAGTCCTATAGTAAATAAAAGGAAAGAGCCATTCGCCAAAACCTCCATCCACGATAAAGAGGAAAATAGTGTAATGGATATGGCGAAAAAGGAAACATTAAAAACCAGTAATAGTACCGAGTTTATTGGCCTCCAAAATAGAAATAGTGCACTCGCGATATAACCCGTTGAAGAGTTGATTGCATAAATTGAAAACGTGTGCACATCTTCCACCTGACTTAGCATCCACATGAGTGAATTGATTACCAATTGTGTAGGAATGTGTGCCAGTATTTCCGGCTTCAGCTTAGCATAATTGTCATACAACAGTAAAATAATCAAAAGCAGTACAATAGAAAACCTTACTATTAAAAATTCTCTCCAATTAGCCACCTGTAGAAAATCAAGTAATCCAAATGATGGATAGATAAAAATCGCGCACCAGATCATAATTCTGTGCGAGCGCCTTGCCTTATCTAACAAGTGTTTACCTAACAATTCGTCACTAATTTGGATCATGTGTTAATCTTGGTGGGGATAATACTAAATCAATGAGACTAAGCTGTCCTACTTAGTCTCATAAAATTTACTATTAAGCTTTTACTGCTGGTGCTTTGGTCATGACCTCCGCTAAAGTCATATATAACGTAGTCCATGCTTGTTTAACTTCATCAGTCCATTTTTTTCCTAACCCTTGTTCCAGCGTCCATAGCAATGCCGCTGCAACATTTGAATAATATTCGTCTTTTACACCATAATGCTTATGTCTGGTGCCCAACGCACGGACATCATCAATAATTTCATCGATATTTCTTAGCTTACTCACTGCAAATGTGATTAATGAAATCAACTTCCTTTCTTGATCTCGCATATCCCCTTTAAATAATGGCTTCAATTCCGGACTTTCCTTAAAAAGTCGGTTGTAAAAAAGCTGGCCCGCTTCCTCTGTGTTGGTGATCACATAATCCCATGATTCTTCGATAAGTTCAATTTGCTTCGGTGTCATAATTAATTTAGTTAGTTGTTAGTTGTTGTAGATTTAGTCTTGTTTTTAATCTGTTAATAATTAGCTCATAAGATTTTTTCTGAGTTTCAAGTTTTGATTCCAACAAATTCTTCTCTTCTTCCCGGATTCTTGCGATTTCACTGCCTTTTTCTTTATTAAGCGCTTCTTCCATTTCGAAAAGCCGAATTTTCAATTCATCTTCACTTCGTGCCAATTGTTCTTGTAAGGCAGTCATTTCCTCAAGGTTTTGCCTCATCTGTTCCTCTTTTGATTGCAAGCTTTTAGTTTGTTGCTGGGTCATTGCTAACACTTCGTCAAGTTTTTTCTTCTCATTTCCTGCCCGTATTAGTGATGCAAGATTTTCAGCTATCTTTTTAATGAAATCGATATGCTTCTGTTTCATTTCCATAAATGATGCCAGTTCAATTACTCCTACAACTACATCATTAATTATTAATGGTGCGATGAAAACATTTCTTGGTGTTGCCTCTCCTAAACCAGAAGTAATTTGAACATAATCTGATGGTATTTTTCTTAAATAGATAAAGTCCTTATCCATGATTGCTTGTCCGGCCAACCCCTCTCCTAACAACTGCTTCCTGTTTAAATACTTTTTCCGATCATATGCATAACAGGCAATCATTTCAATGTAGGGGTCTTGCAATTCATCTTTTAAAATGAAAACGGCACCCTGATTTGCTCCAACATACTTGATTAACTCAGCAAGGCATCTGTCAATTAAAGTTTCGAAGGAGTTATTCTCTTTGTTTCTGATCAATTCCAAAAAAAAAGATAACCCAGTATTAAACCAAGCTCTCTCTTGCTCTTCTTCCTTAACACGATTCAGATAATCAATCATGAGCTGTAAAGAATTAGCAAGTTTTGATTGCCTTGTCTTATCAGACATGCTAATATTCATATTTCCATGCTCTATCTGGTAAATAGCCTCTGTCACCTCTTCAATTAATTTTTCCTGCTCGGATAAACTCGTAGTGATTCTATCCCAATCTTTTTTGTTAACCAACTTCCAAGACATGTTGCGGGGCTTTATAAACAGTTGCATAAAATTACAACTTGATTATATGAGCGTATATGGATAAAAGTCCATATAACATTAATAATAGATCAGGGTGTGTCTTTTTTTGCCTTTTAGAAAATATGGCAAAAGGAAATGCAATGAAAACGCTTCTTTTCAATTAGCGTCATGAATAATAATACTAAGCATCCATAGTATTATTCTCAAAGGAAATCAGAAATTCTGTTCCTTCGTTAAGTTTACTCGAACAAATAAGTTTGCCCCCCGCCTTTGTCAGGTATTCCTTTGATAGAGACAAGCCAATACCATTCCCTTGCTCACCTTCCGTACCTGGTTGACTGATTACTTTTTGGGAATTAGTCAAAAATTTCATAAACTCATCATCCATACCTACTCCATAATCCCTCACCCCGATGGTCACATTCTTCTCTGAATTCTTGACATAAATATTTACATGCCCACCTGTATGTGAGAATTTAATAGCATTTGCCAAAATATTACGAAGAACCATATTGAGAACATGCTTATCCCAGCAAATAGTTTGTGAGTTGACCGAGTAATTAAACTGAATTGCTTTCTTCTCTGATGCTGACTTAAAAAGCTGAACATTATTTTCAATCAGTGTTTTTAAATCAAAAAAATCTTTGTTAACAGACGAGCCACTGAGCTGAATTTTAGACCAGTGAAGAATATTATCAATTAATGAGGATGTTTTGTTTAACTCGTCTTCTATGTTAGTGGTTAATTCTTTAAACTCTTTCGCTTCCAAAAAACCTTTATTAAAAAGCATTAAAACGCCCTTCAAAGAATTAATGGGTGCCTTTACATCATGAGAAATGATTGATAAGAGTTTATCCTTTACAAGACTGGTTTCAATCAATTCCTTTGATCGCTCATTTACTTTCTGTTCAAGTTCTATATTAACAGAGCTTAAGACTTTAAATGATTTTGCATAATGCTGAGCAAGCAAATAAACCTGAAACCCCAGAAAAATAAGGAGTCCAATTTCCACGGAGTAAAAAAAGTCAAATCCTGAACCTATACTAATTTTCTTAATTGTATTGTTGAAAAAAATCTCAAGCAAAAAGAAAGGTGTTGAAGCAAATAATCCATAAAAAATTATCACAGCTTCATTATTGCCTGCTTTTCTTGCTCTTATAACAGTAAAAAAAGAATAAACAATACCGGCTAAAATAACCAAATGCGCTACGTCCAGTAGTCTTCCATATACGTACTGGGGAGTTAATATCACAACAAGTAGCAAAGCGAGCGAACAAATAATGATAATCAGTGCAGGAAGTTTTTTAGCTACTTTTTCATACAAATGATAAACGTATAATGCACCTAGCGCACCCAGAATATAAACACCACCAAATTCAATTTTTTTCCAAAGTTCAGTAGGAATGCTCGGAAAGAGATCTGGCAAAAGAAAAGAACCTCCATGAACGATCATACTTCGTAAGGAGATTATCAGGCAAATCAGTGACAACCAAAGGTAGGGTTTACCTTTAGGGTACAACACAAATAATATAAATTGGTAAGTAAAAATTGCAAATAGAATTCCTGCAAAAAAATTGAGTATCCCCTTACTTTGATTTTGCTTCCCCAAGAGTGCCACAGTATTACCTATTGTTGGGACTTTCACTATGCCTCCGCTAAAATATGAGAAGTTTGCTACCTGAATTGTAATATCAATATGAGTCGTATCGGGCAAATGAATAATACTATTTTGTAACCTTGATTCATAATAATCAGCACTTGCAGCAATTTCACCCACTGCTCCACACAGCTTACCATTTATCCAAATTTTATAGGCTGAATTAACTACCGGTAAACTGATAGCTAATGGCTGTAAGGCATCACTCAGTACCAAGCTTAACTGGTAAGTAGCATAACCGGTGACAGGATGCATCTTATTTTTGGACCATGATCCGGGCACGGTAATAGTAATGTCTGTGGGTGATGGCTTATAAGAGGGTTTTTTAAATTCACCCCAATAGAACTTCCAATTACCTCTTAATTCTACAACATCTTTTGTAAAATCAATGTTTCTTAAGTCAGCCTTACCATCTGTTACCTGGCCAAAAAGCGCCTGCGTATAGAGCAACCCAATAAAGAAAAATACGATGAAGATTCTTTTTAGCTTTTGACTAAAGAAATCTTCATCATGAGTTATTTGTGGTTTGTCAACTAGCAATACTATATTGATCAATGGCTTGTCTTTTCTGAAGGAAGCTTTCTTTCAATGCTTTTGGTGTAATACCAAATTTAGTCTTAAAAGATTGGATAAAATGAGATATATTTTCAAAACCTACTTCGTAACCAACCTCAGATATTGACCGATCACTGAATTCCAGTAAGGCTTTGGCTTCATTAAGCCGTTTTTCCTGAATCCATCTTTTAGGAGAGCACTTGTAAGCTTCATCAAATTTTCGCTTAAAAGTAGAGACGCTAAAGCCGGCAAGGCTTGCCAATTGTTCAACAGAAAGATTTTCTTTATAATATTTATTAATAACCGAGTCCAGAAATGACCTTTTGGGAATAAGATAGGGGGAGACAAAACGATCAAAATTGGTTTTTGCCTTCAGATTAAGCAGCCACAATAATTCAAGCAATTTAGATTCAAAAAGAATCTCACTTGACTCAAGTGTTGGTAGTTTTGAATAAAGATCCAGACTGGAGAGCAGAATATTGGATTCTCGGCAGGATGGCATAGTAAAACTATTGAGTGGCTCATAAAACTGCCTGTTACCTAACGGAGAATACTTAATAGTGGAAAGCATTCTTTGAAGGCACTGGACATTAATTCTTATTAAAAGACAGCTTTGGTTATGTCCGACTCCGGTTATCCTTGGCACGCTCATGTGACTAAACACAAGACTGGATTCGGGAATCAGACTTGAGATTTGATCTTCGTCTTCCCCTCTTTGCTTAATTCCAAAGACAACCAGGATACCGATTTCGGTAGCTGCTAAATCAATGAGGAAGTGTCTTGAGAATGAAAAACGCTCGAAAGTGAAACAATTTGATAGGCTCTTATGGCCACCTTTTGTCAATTTTAGTTTAGCATCCATAGGGTTTCTTTTTTTCTCAAAGGATGCTCTTTGAAGCTCAAAAGTAAAGAAAACTGAGACTACAAAGCGGCTACTGAACTTTTTAAGCAGTATGCAAAAGGTTTACAAATGAAATTTTGTCATAATTTCTAATGTCAATTTAATGTTTTGTCATTTTGACATATCAAGAAATACAATTTGGTATTGATATTCTAACTCTCGTTCCATTTTCCGGACTAGATTCAATATATATGTGTCCACCCAACCTATCCACCATACTTTTAGTAACGAATAACCCAAGTCCAGAGCTCGTGCCATCAGTATTTAGCTTAAAAAACACATCAAATACATTATTGAGATAGTTTTGATCTATACCCTTACCATTATCTTCTATCACAACCAAAAAGTTCAGTTCATTTACTAAATAGTTAATCTTAAGAAATGGGTTAGGCGCATTTGCATGATGATATTTAAATGCGTTTATGATCACATTAGCAAGCACAACTTTTAATCTAGCCATATCTGTATAAACCAAATCATTTTCCAGTTCATTATGAATCACCTCAATCCGGGGATATTCATCTTTAAGAGGTTCCAGAATGCGGCCAATCAATGTGTTCAGGCTTATCTCCTGCACTTTAATAGCATATACATTATTATACGCAACATCGCTCAAATCCTTTAAAACTTGATCTAAATGAGAGACTCTGTTTTCTATCAATTTTGCATACTCCAATAATTCATGGATAGTCCCTGTCTTATCTGATTTAATTAGATTTGTTAAACCCAGAATAGTAGTAAGCGGAGCGCGAATATCGTGAGATGCCCGATATAAAAAATTATCAAGCTCAGCTTTTAACTTTTGCAATTCAATTACTTGCCGCCAATTTTCTGAAATATCCTTAATGACCCCCTCTATATAACCATCCTCACTGAAAAGTACACATGTAATCGAGGCAAATACATTTAAATGGTCGTGCTTTACTTTAAATGTGAAGTTATCAACTTGACCGCTATTCTTCAATTTTCCAATGAACTCATTAAAAATTGTTTCATCCGCAAAAATACCTCTCAAGCCATTACTTTCTCCATTTTGCCCAAGTATTTCTAATGCTTTAGAATTTAGCTTTAGAAAACTTAAATCAGCGCAAGTGGCTTTGAACACACCTACATATGGATTGTTAAACAAATTGGAATATTCATCTTGAATAATGCGTGTTCTAAGTTTATATAGCGCATTATGAGTAGCATCAGAAAGTGTAATTCTAAATCCACTCAACTCATCATCGACATTGTAAATTGCTGTAAACTTGGTTTTAGCAAGAAACTTATCGCCATGTTTTTTAATTTTAAAATCGGTAGTGACATATTCCTTATTTTTTGAGGCCTTTAACAAATCTTCCTCCACTTTAAACAGTTCTGCATCTTGTTTTTGATAAATCATGGCTATTGATCTACCAATCACCTCCCACTCTTCGTAACCCGTTATGGTTACTGCTTCAAGGTTGCTACTAACTATCTTTCCACAAGGATCCACCAGAAATTCTTCGTGGCCATTGAGAATACTAATAAGTGATTTTAATCTCTCCTTATTGTTAAGTTCCATATTGAAACTATCACTATTTGGATCGTCAAAAATTGGTGCTAGCATATAGAGTATTCGGCTAAAATTTATCAACACAATGTTTATAGGCACCCAGCATAAATAGCTGATAAAATCAAGTGCTGTTTGCCGTTAGTTTAAAGTAATCAGCAATAAAGTAACCTCAAATAATTGAAAAAAAATTAGAAATGGGCTTTTGGGAACATGAATAGAACAGTTTAAAACATTGAAAAAATGTTATTTGAATTGCTACTATAGAAAATGTGTGATTCGATAATGTTCAGTTTACTATTCACCATTAAAAATGCTCATGAAGAAGCTAATAGGCACATTATTACTGCTGCAGTTAAGTGTAATCTTATTTGCACAGTCATCGTTATCTATCAAGAGAATTGATGAATTAATCAAAGTTGGCTATGCTATTAAGACAAAAAACATAGATAGTGTATTGCTTTTAGCAAATTTAACCTTGCATCAAAGTCAACTACTACAGTATAAACTAGGAATAACTAAAGCCAAGACACTGGCTTCCTTTTATTATTTAGATAAATACAAGTACGATACTGCCAAATTTTTACTCAACGAATCGTTGCAATTCTTTACACAATTTTCCAAGTATCAAAATTCATTAGATCATGGCATGGTCTTTCTACACCTTGGTTACATTGCTGTAAAAGAATATGAATTTGAACTTGCTACACGCTATGCCAACAATGCATTGAATATATTCAAAATGCAAGAACAGATAGAATACGTTCCTCCGGCATTGATTCTGCTAGGCGGTATTGAATCAAGCCTGGGAAATTATGCGAAAGGACTAGCTTACTATTCAAATGCGTTACGCCTCAAAATTGATCATGCATATCCTGAGGAGAAATGTATTTCTGATTTCAGTAACATCGGAGCCATCTACATGAAAATCGGGCAACATGGAAAAGCTATTCAATACTTACGCAAAGCCCTGAAATTATCTACACAATATAATCATATAGAACGACAGCT
This sequence comes from Chryseotalea sp., assembly GCF_057350905.1. NCBI lineage: Bacteria > Pseudomonadati > Bacteroidota > Cytophagia > Cytophagales > Chryseotaleaceae > Chryseotalea > Chryseotalea sp. The sequence goes on from NZ_JBMRCF010000004.1 coordinate 111,342, forward strand.
TATTAACTTAATTAACCTGGGAAGCTCTTATTCATTTCTGAAAAATTATGATAGTTCATTATACTTCTATGGAGAGTGCATACGTATCTCTAATTTGCACGATAAAGTTGATAAAAAGCAAATCGCTTTATACAATATGGCTAATCTTTATTCCAAGCAAGACCAATATAAAAAATCGAATGAAGTAATAAAAGAAATACTAGTTGCTAAGCCTGGAATCGATGTTCATAGAAATGCACAAATTCTTCTGGCTAAGAATCTCTTTTATTTGGGTAAAATAGACAGTTCTCTTATTATAGCACGTAAACTCTATAAGACCTTTTACAAGTATTCCCGTAATAAGGAATCTACCGCTGAGCTCACCAATGTTCTCGCGATGGCCTATCAAAAGAAGAAAAAGTATGATTCCGCCTTGTTCTATTTAAATTTATCCCATTTAATAAACGATTCAATTTATAATCAGCAAAATCAATCAACGCTAAGTATACTATATGCAGAGTTAGAAAATCTTGAAAAAGAAAAAGAAATTGAAATTCTACAAAAAGAAAGACTAGTCCAAAAAGAAAACCAAGCTGGGATACTCATAATCCTGATTTCATCCACACTGATTATTGTTTTAATCTCTGTAAGCATCATTCTAGTATTTAGAAATAAAGAAAAAAATGAAAAGATAAAAAGTACAGAATTAAAAAGGCTATTAGAAAAGAAGAAGCGGGATCTTCATCAACAAACTCTTAAAATTATTTACATGAATAATGGTTTGATTGAAATTGAGAATAACCTAAGAAGGCTTCAAATACAAATTGAAAACAATCGGTCAAAAGACATTGAGATCATACTGGAAACCATACGAAATAGTCAAAACCTGGAGACTGAGTGGGAAAATTTTATGGCCTACTTTGATCAGGTTTATGATCAATTTACCCAAAAGGTAGACAATCGATTCCCAAATTTATCAACTTCAGAAAAACGACTTATTTTGCTGATAAAAATGGAGTTGAAAAACAGAGAGATTGCTTCCATACTAAACATCGATGCTGCTAGCGTTAAAATGGCTAAATACAGATTAAAGAAAAAACTGCAGTTACCTGAGGAAATTGATGTGCAGCTGTATCTGTACAATTTTAATTAAACACTTAACAAAGGATTACTATTTAGTTGAAAAAAAAATCTGATTTGTTATATTTGATCAAGACCAGCTTTACCATGACTTTAGCAAAAAAAAGCCCAATTTGGCTATTGTCCTCCCTACTTCTACTCTCATTAGTAACCAATGGTCAATCGCCATCCAAAGTGGACATAGACAAATGGTATGAACTTGCAATTCAGCTTACAAATAAAAATATTGACAGCTCATTTCTATTAGCCAATAAAATCGATGAAGCTTCACATAGAATCAACTTTGAAGAGGGCCAAATTAAAGCCAAAATAGTTTCCGGATATTACTATTGGGAAAAATTCAAGCTTGATACTGCTAAATACCTATTAAGTGAGAGTCTCCAATATTTCGAAGAAAATGCTACTCAAAAAGGCACACTAGACCATGGCCGCGTTTGGTTCTATCTGGGACTCATTTCAATGAGATTACAAGACCTGCAAAACGCTAAACTATGTGGTAGCAATGCACTTACTATCTTCAGAGAAATTAATAATAGTAAGTATGTAGGTAACGCACTTAATTTTCTTGGCGTTGTGCAGATGAGTCTTACAAACTATTCCTCATCACTAGATTATTATACTCAGGCCTATAAAATAAAATTAGATGGAGGAGAACCAATAGAGAGTTGTTTATCTGAGATATCAAACATATCCACAGTTTATTCCAATATGGGGTTATATGACGATGCCCTTAAATATGCGAGGCAGGCGTATACAATTGCCACTAAAATAAATGATGCTAATATTATTTTAAGTTCACTAAATAAAATTGGTGCAATAATTTCAAACAAGGGTAATGTAGACAGTGCTCTTTTTTATTTTAATAAAGCAAAACAAAAATCGCTTGAGGTTGGAAATACGAGTATGGCTTATGTTTCTGATTTCAATATCGCCAATACCTATTCAAATAATAATAGATACAAACAAGCAAATAATATTATTCGTCATTTACTATCAGATACACATAGCCAAAGGGGTGGTATGTATGATGGAACAAGGGCGCTCTTGAGCAAAAACTATTTTCGCTCAGGAAATTATGATAGTGCTATACTTATTGGCCGGCCGTTATATCATGAAATTGCGAAAAGAGGTACTAAACAAATGGCCATTAATGTCACAGAAATACTTTGGAAATCATTTCAGAAAAAAGGCAAATATGATTCCGCATTTAAATATCTTGATAAACACTTTACTTTAAAAGATTCCGTCTACAATATAGAAAACCAAAGAAAACTCAGCTCTTTGTATGCCGAAATGGAAAGCATGGAGAAACAGAATGAAATTAAAATTCTTGAAAAAGAAAAACAATTACAAGCAATTGAAAGCAGGAATTTAATAATCATTATAATATCAGGGGCAGCTGTCACTATACTCATCACAATTAGTATTATTCTTGCATACAGAAATCGTGAAAAAAGGCAGAAAATAAAAAACTTACAACTCCAAGATGATATAGAGAAAAAGAAAAACGATTTACATCAGCAGGCGCTTCGTATTATATATATTAATAATGGACTAGCAGAAATTGAAAGTTCTCTTAAAAAATTAAAATTAAATGTAGTTGATAATAAAACCCATGACATTCAACAACTTTTAAACACCATTCATGTGAATAAATCCCTAGAAAAAGAGTGGGAGAATTTTAATGAATACTTTGGAAGTGTTCATGGCGCATTTTTTGAAAAAATAAATATAAGATTCCCTGACTTATCAACTTCTGAAAAAAGATTGGCTTCATTAATTAAAATGAACCTGACTAATCGGGAAATAGCCTCTATCCTTAATATAGAGAATGCAAGTGTGAAAATGGCTAAATACAGATTAAAGAAAAAGCTAAACCTCGAAGAAGAAGTTGACATTCTGTCCTTTCTACAGACCTTAAATTAAACTAGAAAATTATTTTTTAGAATTTAACCAATCGGTCGCCTCTTTCACAGAAGAAAATAAATGAATCTCAATACCATTCAACTCCTCCATGGCAGTTTGGACAGACAAAATGGCAAATATATTATATGGAAGTACAAGTGCTTCATAAAGTAATCCTGCGGATTTTGCTTCAGGTATAATATATTTTAGAATATAATCCTTCATAAAACTGAAATCACCCTCAATCCTGGTAAGGTCAGCAAGCCATCGTCTTGATTTGTTTCTTTTAATATTACTAAGTACGTGATCAAGGCCTGAAACAAAATTTTCCCTACTTTCAAAATCGCCAACCCATTCGTCCACCGTTGCACAAAGTATTGAATCATAATAAACTGTTACATACTCCTTACCTCTTGAGTTCGTCAATGAAACTATATCACTCTTCATATTAAACTATTTAAATGTAATCCAGATAATAGCATTTCTAATAACTTGAGAAAAAGGATTATCTAAACTAAAACTAGCACGGCTTTCACCTGCCTGAAAGCTTGCCACTCTACCAATTTTATCATCGCCATTCTTATTAAACAATTTCACATATCCTTCTGTATGGGCTTGTGTGCCCGACAAATTATTTGAGTACAGTGGGGTTATTTCATTCACATGATTCCCAAATACAGCATCTGGCACAAAACGCTTATTAATATAAACTTCATCATATATATTAATGACAGGATAAAGTGATAGGCTTTTATTTGCAACGTTTAATATCGGGTTGTCCGTTCCATCAAAAGAAACTTCCTGTACAAGTAGGGTTGGTAGGTGATACGTAGAAATAAAATGGCCATAGTTTGTGGAGTACATTTGATAATTGTCGCGTTGCGCAGACCAGTTTTGCTCTTCAGATGTCGCTCCAAAAAGTTGCGTTGTCAAAATGTGCTTATTTAAGCCAGTGGAAACATCATCTACATCGTTGTATAATGCATGATGCAACGCCAAAATACCACCGCCATTATCCACATAGCTAACTAAAGCATTTTGCAAAGCACTATTCACACCTGTAGACCAATGTTTAAAAAAGATAACAGCATCAAAACCTGCCAGGTAGTTCTCTATTGAACTCTGATTGCCGGGAGTATAAGGTAGAGAAGTGCTGGTTATATCAACATCACTCACTATTAAATTGTATCCATCTGTATGGTTGGATTGCATTAATTCTTTGATATGAGAGAAGTCAGCAGGCAGATTAATGCCGGTACCATAGTTGCAGGGAATATCGTTGGCACGATTGGAAGGAGAGCAATTAGATGCATCTATCGGACCACCATGCAAAAGAAGTATCTTTTTTTGCATTTGCAAATGTGAAAAGTGAGGATAAGTCTCTATAATATTAACAAACACCTTTGTTGCATAGGCTACTGTCTGTGGATACCAATCACGTGAGGTAACAATTTTAGAATCTCCAGCCCTTGAATTTGTAAGGGCAATATTTGGACTAGATACTACTACTTTGTCATCACTTCTCAATATTGCTCCTAGGGTAGCATAGGTTGACTCAGTTAAAGGATCTGGATATCCAGCAGCTTGCTGTCCAAGTAACAAAGGCGTTTCCGTTCCGTCAATCTTCCAGAAAACCGGGAGGCTGGCGCCATGGCATTGGGCTAGAATTGGCTTTCCCGACTTTAAAGCTTGATTTGCAAGTGTGTTAAGCTTTATGGCTGCCAATTCTATATCCTCGGATGCAATGCCAGCCTGCACTTCATAATCTCCATCTGTTCTAAGGTTAAGCACTCCAGTTCCACCAGGAATAACAATTCCAACATAGTCATCTAAATTGTTTATTGAGAATATTGATTTTAATCCCACAATTTTATCAGGCATGATATTATGACTTTGATTCCAGTCATTACCAAATAAATCTTTAAACTGTAACTTAAAATCATTGTACTTAGCATTTCCAGGAAAATTGTCCGCAGTTTCTTCAACTGTAGTACCAGCCGCTGGAACCATATAAAATGTTACATCCTGCGCCTTTACTGATACGATGTCAATATCATAACCTAACGCTGCGAGTGCTTCATGGGCAATGATAAATTCTGTGTAATAAACATTTTCTGGAGCCAGCACCATTAATATCCGCTTTTTGGCCGACAATGGTGTAGGGTCAGGGTTTTTAGAGCAGGCTTGCAAAAGGCCTAGCAAAACAAGAATACTGATTGACCTTATCAAATTTCCCATAGATATCAAATATTACATGAAACTAGCAAAGGGATTTTCTGATTAATGTTGTTAAAAGCTCAAATAATATAATTAATGAACTTAAAGATGATTTATTAGCTATATCATTTGATCTATTCGAAATATTCCATGAAGTAATAAAAGACTTATTTTATACTACAATTTTAAATAGAACATATATGGAAACGTTAACATTAACTTCGTCTTATACAGAACCCTTTAATCTGGAAGATAATGATCTAAGTGAGCTAAGGAAAATGTTCTCTTCATTATTTAAACAGAACAACGAGGCAAATGAAGATTATATCATACTCTTTGAAAAGTATGTTCATCTTCCGGTCAAATGTCTTGAAATTTTCGGGCACATCATTAACGTTCATGAGCTTTGGCTGAACAGAATTACTAATGTTCAGGATGGTGAAGTGAAGCCATGGAGAAACTTAAGTAAAATAGATTTTGCTTTACGAAATGAAGATAATTATTATGTAACGCTAGGGTTATTGGCTTCAGAAAGCTATGGCAAAAATTATAACTGGAATTTTACTTACATCAATCACGAAGGGAAAAAGGTTCAGACAAACTTAACAGAAGCATATTTCCATATAATTTCACACTCTGCATATCATCGAGGTCAGATAGCTTACATTCTTAAACAGAATGGAATCGCTTTACCCGAAACTCAATTTTCAATTCTTAAAAATAGCCAGAGTCCTTTTTGAACAAATTTAATCAGGGGCATTGTTATATATTGCAAATATAAATATTGCCTAATAGTAGGCTCAAGATAGTTGACTACAAGGTGGTTAAATAAGCAACTACCATGTATAAGAAATCTTTCTCTAAAAGGTGTGGTTATAAGGTCTCTGATAATCGAGGCAATATAAATAATGACATCTGGTACAAAAGTTAAAATAGGGGGCCTGCAAAAGAGATTTAGTAATCATTACAATTTTACGAGTCAGAAGAGTTTTTCTTGGTTACTAAGATAAACTCTTCTGACTTTATTTGTTCAGTGATTAACTTCAGAGACGATGCGTAATTTTCAACACATCTTTATCTAGGATAGGAATATAACACCATTTACAAAAGTGATCCAGAAAAAAAATATGACATGGCTAAATTGTAATGGTCAATTTGAAGCTACTTTAATGGCATAAAAGTTATTCAAAAGATATTGAAGCTCATTATCGTCCTTATTGTATCTGATTGCGTTTTCAATATTCTCTAGTGCTGCTTTATGCTGGCCATCTTTAGAAAGTGCTTTTGAAAGTATCAGATATGCCTCAGCGCTCTCGTAAAATATATAGCTATTCATTTTACTAACAGCAATAGCTTCTTTTAATTTCATTTGTGCGACTAAAACCTGGGCGCAAGAATTTAGCTCGCTTGGTGAAATCAATAATGGTTTTAATTGCTTAGCTAAGCCCCGTAATGAAACATTGGGGTTGACTAAAATTCCACGTTCTAACCACTGGTCAATCAGTTTATACGTTCTGAAATTAGGTTCATAATTATCACCATTTAAGATACTGTAGATATCCTCTTCTAAAGAAAAAACAGGATGCTCAGTAATTCGGCCAATTTCCACTCCGTTTTTTAAAATAATAAATGTAGCTACCCTGTAAATTCCTTTACCAAGTGTTTCAGCACCTGGAGATTGCTTATATGCCTCACCAGCATCTACAGCAACTAATCTTACTTTTGTTTCAGGAAAATCTATTGCATCTAATAGTTTAAAAAAACGAGGGACTTCACGTTTTGAATCTCCACACCACGTACCAAAAAATACTTCAAGTGTTATATCTTTTGAGACCTTTTTCTTTAAACTGTTAACAAGTCTAATATCAGGCTTATATTCCGAGTAGTTGGGTTCGAACCACTCCTTATACGGTACAGTCAACAAACTATCGCGATTACAAATCCCGGTTAAGTTTTTTCTCGCCTGTGCCAATACGGTACTTTGTAATATTACCAATGCTACTATTAAAATGAACTTATGCATATAGTTTAAATTTGTAAGCAATTTAATTTAGCGTATGCATACTTGCTTGGCATTAACAATTTTTTAACACCTTTCCGTTCTCTATGTATACCATTAAAATACTTAGATCACCTAAATTCGTTCAGAAAAAATCAATAGTTAAAAATCGTAATGACCTTGATGAAGCTGTAATGCTAAAGTCTGGTTATAGCTAGAAAGAACTTTTAACATTAAAAAGTTTCGAACTAATCTGATAAAATATCTTCAATGAAGGAATGGAACTAAAAAGTATAAATACATTTTTAAATTAGTAAAAATGTATTTATACTCATTTGTTAATGTATTTAGTATGAAGCCCTGCCACACTAATGAGGTATAAACCAGAAGGCATATTCATCATATCAATTTCTTTCAAAAGACTTCCAGCTTCGTTTGTAGTTCTATATTCATAGAAACAAAGATTGCCATTGATAGAAGCTATGGAAACAGGAACAGTTGTGTTTGGCCTAAGTCCGGATGCCTGAATTGAAAGTAGCTTATGCTCTTGTGGATTGATGAAAACAATTAGTTGTTGTTGTATGCTTTCAACTGATAACTTAATAATTGCAGAATAGTCAAAGAGACCACTAAAATCTGTTTGTTTCAAACGATAGTAATTATTACCAGCTTGAGGTTTAGTGTCTGTAAACTGGTACTCATTTACCTCATTACTTGTTCCTTTACCCGTAACATTGCCTAGCGTGATAATTTCATCTGATTCATTTAATCTTTCTATTGTAAAAAAATCGTTGTTGAGTTCGCTTACTGTTGTCCACTGAAGTAGTACATCTCTTCCCATTTGCTGCGCAGTGAAAGACACTAATTCGATTGGCAAATCTATGCTGCAAGCCTCTCCACCTGCTGAACACTCACAAAATGTTAAGTCTGAAGTATCATAAACACCACTTAAGCACCCTGCATCATCAAAAGACTCAGCTACTGTTATCTCACCCCCACCCCACCCAGCAGTTGGCTATCTGGAGTTGTGTTAAATATATTTAAGTCATCATTAACAATCAATGTCCCTTCAATGGTAAAATTACCAGACCCAACCAAAGTAGGAAAACTTGGTGAATCATCTGCGTTCGCTACATCTCCCGTTACTTCGGCAATTCCTCCTGGCTCAATCAGTACCGTACCATTATTATAAACAAGAAGATGCCCAATAATACCAACAGTAGCATCGTCCGTAATAGTTATAGATCCCCCGTTTACCTCCATATTCCCTTGGATTGAAAGATTTCCTTCTACACTTAGATTGCCCATTACTACGTTATCGCTAGTACCGCCTGTAATTAAATCGCCAGAAGCCGCTATAAAAATATTTGCACCACTGGCTATAGAGAAGGTGCTTCGCAGACTTTCCATATTTCCATAAATATTGAGTGTACCACTTACCGAAATTGCTTCTGCACAGGTTAAACTTGCACCTTCAGAAACAGTAATAATGCCTCCACTTAAAATATCGATCGGGCCGTCTGTATTTCCATTGACATTCCCATCATCAATTGTCACAACAGCTCCACCCTGAACATTCAATATTGCGTTGTTATCGATGACAATTCTTCCACTTCCTCCGTTAATAGTAAGAGTGCCGCTTGTCCAGTTAACAATTCCGGTAATAGTTACACTTGAACCTACTGAAACCAAACAATCTCCAAAAAAAATACCTCCCCCAGCCAAATCATTTTCATCAGTCGGACACTGTTGTGCATTGACCATAAAAGTTAACCCAAGCATGAGTATGCATAGTAGCAGTATCTTATAGCTTCTCATATAATACAAATTAGTTGAGAGTATGTGAGCTGAAAGATATTTGAAAGGATTAAGAAAATCTATTATTGAACTTTTTGCAATAACAATTAAACTATAAGGGTAATTGATCTAAAAAACACATGGATGATCTAATGCTTTATTAAAAATAAACATCATAGAATATTCTTATAGGGAGAAAATAGATCTTTTTAGCTTTGACTGGCTACTTTATAAACTTAGTGTGGAGTGATGCAACTTTAATAATGTACAAACCAGGATTCAGAGTTGTCGTGTCTATCTCTTTTAAAATAACACCACTCTCGTTTGTAGTCTCATACGTAGATAATATAATGTCTCCGTTAACTCCTAAAACAGAAACAGGAAGAATTGCAAATGGTATAAAACCACTGGCCCGCAAAGAGATAAAAGTCTCCTGGTTTATATTTGTGAAGATGCTTAACTGCTGTCTTACTTGATTCACATTGAGTTTAAGAGTTTTTGAATAAGTAGAATTACCATTAAAGTCTGTTTGTTTTAACTGATAATAGTTGTTTCCAATAAAAGGGTTTCGGTCGATAAAACTATACTCACTAATTTCGTTGGTTGTTCCCTTTCCAGGCATTTTTACTAGCACATTAATATCATCTAAATCTGTGAAGCGTTCTAATGTATAAGATTCATTGTTAAGTTCAGAGGCAGTAATCCATTTTAACAAAACACTATTGCCCATTTGCTCTGCACTAAAGTCAATAAGTTCAATAGGTAAAGATGCGCTACAAGCTGCTCCATTGCCTGAACAATCACAGAATGTTAACTCATCTTGCGTGTAGGTCTGGCATTCTGCATCAATAAAGTAGCCACCAAAAACAGATAATTCACCACCCACCTGACCGAGTAATTCACTATCAGGGGTGGTATCGTCTATATACAAATTATCTCCCACAACTAAAGTCCCTCCAATGATGATGCTTCCAGGTCCTGCAGGCGTTCGGAAATCAGGAGAGTCATCCGAGTTGGCCAAATTCCCAGCAATTTCTACATAAGCATTATCAATAATCTGTAGAGAGCCTCCACCATAAACAAATAAATCATTATCCAAATTTACATTAGCGTTATCGGATATAATGACCGAACCACCATTTATTTCAACATCACCTAACATGGTAAGGTTACCTTCTACATTTAATGCACCAACAATGGTAGCATCTCCGCTGCCGCCTAAAGATAAGTTACCAGTCGCGTCAACAAAAATAGTGCCTCCTGAACTTATATCGAAAGAACTCCGCAGACTTTGAACAGTCCCATATATATTGAAAGTACCATCATCCACCGTAATTCTTTCTGCACAAGTTATAGAAGCACCTGCAAATACGTTAATTGTTCCTCCGGGTAATACATCTATTGGTCCATCAGTGTTTCCATTAGAGTCACCATCATCGGTTGTAATAATGGCACCCCCTTGCACATTTAGTACTGCACCATTGTCTACTCGAATTCTCCCACTACCTCCCGTAATAGTTAGGGTACCACTGGTCCAGTTTACTGTTGCTGTAATGGTAACGTTTAATCCAACGGCTAAAGCACATGTACCAGAAAAAGTTCCGCCATCTGCCAAGTCATTCTCATCTATAGGACATTGTGCTAGACTAGTTAAGGTTGCTGCTATCAGGGGGATGGCTGATAAAAATTTCATGCGGTCTCTCATATCAACAATGGATTAAGTGAGAACTGTAATATTGAAAATCTATTTAAAAAAATAATGGATACCAATTATTGATCACCTATAGATGATAATTGATCTTTTTAGAATATACTTTTTAAAATAGCCCTTTTATTTATAGAGATTCTGAATTAAATATTAAGCTAATATTAATACCAACTGAGCTACGTATTACATCCTTGTTATTAAGAGGCTACTAATTTTATGATATCAAAATGCAAATACTAAAGTTCAATAAAAGGTCAATTTTATGAAAAATTACATACTCATATTATTTATTTTCATGAACATTCTTTGTCATGCACAAGCACCACTTCGCATAAATTTTCAAGCCGTTATCAGAAGTAATGAAGGAGATCTTATCACATCAGAGAACTTGGTACTTGAAATTGGATTTAAGTCTAGTCTCTCCTCCGCTGGTTTTGCATACCGTGAGTCTCATAATACTCAAACCAATGCGTACGGTCAAGTAGCTATTCAAATTGGAAACGGTACAATTTTAAGTGGAAACTTTAATGCTATCGACTGGTCTAGTGGTACAGTAACCTTTGAGGCGAGTGCTAATATTAATGGAGCCAATGTAGCTATTAGTCAACAACAACTTTCCTCGGTTCCTTATGCATTATTTGCCACAAAAGCGCAAAGTCTTAGTGGAGCAGATGATATTGATAATACAAACGAAATACAGTCTTTAAATTTTAATGGGACAGTGTTGGGTATTAGTGGGCACCCCACAACGATAAATCTTGCCTCATTACTTGACAATACCGATAATCAAATATTAAGTTTCAACAACAATAATCTTAGTATTTCCGGAGGAAATAGTGTTAATCTGAGCACACTCATTAATGATGATGACGCAGACCCGACAAATGAATTGCAAACCCTAAGTTTCTCCAACACCACATTAAGTCTATCTGGAGGTAATTCGGTTAACCTGACAACTCTTTTAAACGATGCTGATGCTGATCCTGTAAATGAAATTCAACACTTATCTCTTTCCGGATCAACTTTACAATTATCGCAATCAGGAAACACTGTTAATCTTGGGCCTTATGTGGGCACTAATACTGATGAGCAAACCTTATCGTTTTTAGGTACAAGTTTAAGTATCGCCAATGGAAACGCTGTTGATTTAGCTTCTTTACTCAATGATGCAGATGCCAGCACAACTAACGAAATTCAGGATTTACAGTTAAGCGGAAATATACTTTCGCTTACCAGTGATCCAAGTACTATTGACTTAACGCCCTATTTACAAAATGCACAACAGGTGGCATTTAGTAATACAACTTCGGGACTTTCCGCCACAACAGTACAAGCAGCTATAGATGAAGTGGTGGCAGAACAATTAAATAATTTACAGGAAGCTTATGGAGGCGGGTCCAGTATTCAGCTGAATGGTACCGATGAGTTTAGAATAATAAATAGTACGGCAGGTTCTGTACTTTCAACATCTAATGCAGTCAGTGGAGTGGGTATAGGCATTGAGTTGCCGTTACATAAAATTCATGTAGATGGTACCACTACCGCTACAACACATACTGGTTATGATCCTCTAGAAGCAATAACAGGTTCAAGCTATGAAACTGGTGAGCTACACTTTTTTACGGAAGGTGATGCAGCCAATCATGTAAATATTGGTGTGACTAATATTCTTAGCGGGACAGGATTCAATTTTGCTACTTTAAATATGGCAAACAATGTTGGTGCCACTCAAAATTATGGGAGTTATGGTTTTGCAACAGGCGCTTCGGGATCTAATGTTGGCCTAAGAGGCAGGGTGGAGGGCACAAATGCTACAAGCACAAATTATGGCTTGCTTACGACTGTTGATGGAGTCGGAAATTTTAATTTTGGTGTTAATGCAAGCAGCACTGGTTCCAGTAACGAAAATATTGGTGTTCGCGGTACCGCCAGTGGCGCTGCAACAACAAGCTATGGTGTTATTGGATTAACAACCGGTTCCGGCACAACCAATTATGGAACATACGGAAGGGCTTTCGGTACTGGTACAACCAATTATGGAATTTATGGTACTGCTAGCGGTGCCACCACTAATTACGCTGGTTACTTCCAGGGCAATGTTGCCGTTGTCACTGGAGGATTAGAAGTAAGCACCCTATCGAGTAGCGGTGCTACAGTAACTGTTAATGATAATCTTAGCATTACAGGAGGTGGACTGGAGGTAACAAATATCTCGAGCACTGGCACGACAGTGAGTATTAACGATAATCTTAGTCTAACAGGAAACATTACTGGAAGTGGTAACCTAAATATTACTGGAAATATTTCAAGCAGTGGCAATTTAAGTATAGCAGGGCCTTTGGTAAGAGGCTCAACACAAATTATTGATATCAGAAATGAAAGTGTATATGCAGGTCCATTAGCAGGATTAGGCAATGTAGGTGCTACATACAGAAATGTTGCTGTTGGGCATGCTAGCTTGCAAAGCCATACCACAGGACCTGACAATGTTGCTATTGGTGCGTACTCAATGAATGACAATATTGATAGTCATAGTAATGTAGCCATTGGTTCATTTGCAGGAGAACAACTAACAACTTTAAGTTCAGGAAATATTGCTGTAGGAAGTAATTCATTATCAGGGATTACAAATGGTTCTTCGAATAATATTGCAATAGGAATTTACAGCATGGATGCGGCATTATCGGGAAACTTTAACATTGCGCTGGGCGTATCTGCTATGAATACAAGCAGTAGTGCCGGAACTCAAAACATTTCAGTAGGTGGAAATTCTTTAACAAACATAAATGGTGCCGATAACAACGTGGTTGTTGGACATGGTGCTGGTCAAAATATTGACATAGAAAGCTCGAACGTGCTCTTAGGCTCATTTACAAATACAGTAGGTAATGTACAAAATGGCGTGGCGATTGGATACCAGGCTACTGTAGCCCAGAATGATGCTATCATTCTGGGTAATGTTGGCAACGGAAATATACGTGTCGGCATTGGAACAAATACACCCAGTGAAAAAATGCATGTAGTGGGTAATGCCATTGTCACAGGTATTGTGACGACCACTTCGGTGACTGAAACTTCTGACATAAGGTTAAAGGAGAACGTAAAAGGACTAGATGCAAATACAGTAATGAATATTATAAATGCCATTAATACTTATCAGTATACCTGGAAAGCCGACAGTATTGCTGATGAAAAGCGTATTCAATATGGTGTAATAGCTCAGGAGATAGAAAATATTTTACCAGAAATTGTACATACTGACGCGAAGGGTTTTAAATCAGTAAACTATACTGCGTTTATTCCATTTTTACTAGAGGCACTTAAAGATCAGCAAAAAAGAATTGAAGCCTTGCAAAAAAATAATGATAATTTAAGATCATTGTTTGAAAATGAGCTAGCTATTTTAGCTGATGAAATAAAGCTGATGAAAGCTGAAAAAGCTAATGACAAAAATCAAAATGCTAATAAAAAATGAGAGTAATAGGAATAATTGTTTGTATACTATCAGTCTGTTATGAATTAAAGGCGCAAACACTAATGGGTAGTGGAGGCGCTTATCATATTGATTCGGGAATGCAGCTCCAATGGTCCCTTGGTGAGAGTTTCATTGGAACCAACAATAATTCCAGTAACCATCTACTTATTGGTTTTCAACAACCAATAAGTACCCAAATTGTTGGGCTTAACGATATTGAGAAACTGGAAGGTATAGGTCTGTACCCCAATCCTTTGCTTAACCATCTCTATGTAAAATTACCTGCTGGGATAAAGGATGATTATGAACTTAAGATATCAAATATGCATGGCCAAAACATTGAGATTTTATTAGAGCTTGAGGCTGACCAATTAAAAATTGATGCTTCAAAATGGCCATCTGGTGTTTATCTATTGCAACTGAGCCACGCTAAGCAAGTATTTTTTGCAAAATTACTGAAACTCTAAAAAACATCCATTCTTGCTAGCGCTTCAAGTAATTGACAAAATAATTTACATTTTTTACTTCCAACTCTGACTAAAATAGATATTTAAATTTCCGATTAGATTCTAAAATTAAGTATAAAAGTTGAGCCTTCACCAGGCTCACTAATTAATTCAATTTCAATATTAAGTTTTTCGGCCAACAATTTTACAATGTATAAGCCCAAGCCTGTAGATGATTCTCCGGCTGTGGGTTTAGCTGAGAGGCGCTGAAATTTACCAAAAGCCCTGGTTATGTCTTCTTTTGTAAAACCTGGACCATAATCTTTTATTCGAATACTTTGCTCACTTATTGAAAAATCAATTTTTGACCCATATGATGAAAATTTAATTGCATTGGATAATAAATTCTCAATAATTCTGATCAAATAATTGGAGTAGCTCTCAATAACAACATCTGCATTAAGCTCAGTGTCGATTTTTATTCTTTTCTGTGTAGCAATCACATCCATATTATTCAGGAGTGGTGCTACCAGTTCCGATAAATTAATTTTCTCAAATTCTATACTATCACTTTGTTGTTCAATTTTTGAAATACTGCTTAGCTCATTAATCAATTTTATCCCATGGTCTGAGGCTTGCTCTATTCGCTTCAGCATATCATTCATAGCCTCTGCATCGTTGACATGGTTTATCAGCAATTTACCCAATGCTTTAGTCTGATTGAGTGGGCTCCTCAAATCATGAATTACGATATTGACCAGATTATCTTTTTCCTGCATGGCAGCCACAAGGGCACTATTTTTCTGTTCTAGCTCATTTGTACGCAACGCCACTGCCGTTAATAAATTACTATTTTGCTTTCGCAGTAATTTATAGTATTTTTTAATTACAGCACTCTGATAAATAAAAATGGCTATGGTAAAACAAATGGCTTCAGCTACTCCGCCAGACATGATCACAAAATCACGATAGAATCCCAGGTTGATAAACTGATTTTGAGCTGCAAGATAGATAGCAACACTAAACACCATTAAAACCTGCCCAACACCAATTAATCTGTAGTACGATTTAAAGACCCTGCTTTTATAAAAGCAGATGAGTGTCATGAGTAACACTGAGAATGCAATGAGCATTGACGAAATCTGAACTACAACAATGGCTTGGGAATACTGATTATTCCACAGAAAATAAACTGTTGGAAAAACAGGAAAAACTGTTAACACCCAGAAATTAAAATAGAACAATGTCCCGGCAAGTTCATTGGCTTTGAAAGCATACTTTAGAAAAGAAAGGATAAAATAGGAAACTGCAAAAGTATACAGCAGAAAAAGATAATTAAATATTGGATGTTCCGGCCAGATATTTTCAAAATAAATTCCGGATTCGACTAATGGTACTGTACTTGCAGCAACAATGAATCCGATATAGAATAAAAAATGGAATTGTTTGGTTTGTAAAACCAACACAATAACAATTATTATTATCACCAGCAATATCCCAATATATAATCCGTAGATTAAGTGACGTCTGTCAGAGTCTCCCGATATAACTGACCAATTTGTAATACGTAGATCCGTATTTAGAAAATGGCCGCTTTTTAAACGCAAATAATGCCAGTTTGAATCTGCATTGACAGGAAATACAAAGTGATCAGACAAGATTGGTCGTGTAGAATATTTTTTTAGAAAACCTGTAGATAAGTGGGAATAGCCTGATGAGTCATTGGGATAAAAGTAATCTAAGTAATGAATTGTAGGGGTCGATAGCTCTAGATACAATAGATTATTGTCTGAGCTTTTTAATTTCTGCTTAAATTTTATCCAAATTGCTGACTCGGTAATATTATAAAATAACTTATTCTGGGTTAGTGGTTTGAATCTGCCATCGTTATTAAGAATATCTGAAAGCTCATATCTTGCCATTGTATCTTCTAAGAACCAAAAAGTCAAATTGTCATTTGGCTGTCCCTTAATTTCAATATTTAAAAGCAACAACATTCCTAGAATAACAGGTGTAAACCGAAGTATAGTCAACCATTTAGACATTACGATTATCTTAATTGCTAATTGATTGCCAATCAAATTACAATCTGCTCTTCATTTCGCACCACTCGTATTGGCAAGCCTATTATTAAGCTTACAATTGATGCACCTACTAAAACAAGTTTGGAATCGGTTACTACCCAAATCCGATCGATATGCTTACTGACCCTAGCAATACACTTTTGAAAGATTACACGTGCTCTTGGTTCGTAGTTTTTCATATCTGTTGCATTAAAAACAATAACGAAAGTTTTTTCAGGTTGATCATGGCAAAATTTTTCCCATTGGTTGCAAAGATCCAGCGCTTTATTTTGCGTAAGAACCCCATTAAATTTAAAGCGTAAAAAATCTTTACCGGCACGTCTCACTTGTTCAAGCCAATTATCCTTTTGAATTAGATTTATCATATTCTATCGGTTCTTTTTTACAAAATTGCTTAGGTCTGTAATGCGATTTTCGTTTATAAAGGCTTTGTTGAGTCGGAAATATTTATCCTTATCTGAAGTACGTGAGAAAGCAAACTTTGCAAAATCTAACTTTCTATCTTCATCAATAAAAAGTTCCAAAACTCTGTAAACCTGATTTGTATTTAAGCACTCCTGATCAAAAACAGATTTTGCTACTTCCATTTTGTTATCTTCATTAATAGGTTCATCAACAGCCTCTAATGCCTCATCAAATTCATTTGATTCCATTGCTATACAAGATGAGCTGACGCTGGTTGTGTTATATGAGGGTGTTGGTGAAGGTTGCTGCTGAATATTTTCTTTCTCATTTATGTCTTCATCAACTGGCGTACTTTTTTTACTAGCTATTGGTAAGGCACTCCCCTTTGTCTGATTAGACCCAATAAAATTTATTAATTTCTCTTTATTGAAATCCGCCATTAGTGCATCTACTACCACTCCATAGTTAGCCTGGTCATAGGTTCGCAAATACCCAAGTTGTGCAACTTCATACTGGTAATCATTCATTTCAATCATCTTGACCAATTCTGCAACCTGGCTTGCCAACATGCACTGTTTATTCATAAATTCCTTTATATCTTTTGCCTTATACATTTCCATACTTACACTTGAAAGCTTGTACTTAAACTTCAAAAATGTTTGAGCATCCACTGAGGGGGCAGTGCACATCAGGCCATCATCTACTCCAGGAATCTGACTTGAAAAAGTACTTTCATTTGTGTTTGTCGCCTTTTTTTCTTCAGGAATTTGCAAGTTCATGCTAACACCATTTTGACTTACGGCTACCTGTAGTTCCGTATTACCATCTTGTGTCTGAATGTTTGTTGACGCATTACCAGTCTGGTTGGCATTTATATTCACAGACGCATCGGACTTATAGGCTGCACTTGTATTGGTCGAAGCATTTCCATTTAGTTTTTTTTGTTGACTATGCTGGTCGGGTGAAGTAATGATGTTATCAGAGATAAGCTTCAAAAATTGCTTGCCTTTTGTATCCTTAACAACTTTATAAGCCAATTGATGTATTTTACCATCATCTGCTAATTCAAGCTGAGCATTTAATTCAGGAATTCCTTTTCCCACAAATGCTATCCGAATATGATTACGTCCAATTCTGAGTCCATGAACAACGGCAACTGTATTTGCCATCGGACTAACATTGGTTGCATTAAGATAAAGAATGAAGGGTTCATTTTCTGAAACAATAGACAGGCTTGAAGTTTGAGCAATAGCTAAGTCTGAAATAAAAAGCATAATACTCACGAAAAGCATCATTTTTTTCATAATTAAAATTTCTAAATTAAGGTTACAATTTTGGTTTATAAGTAAATCCTAAGGTTACATCTATACCCCGCGCAGGAAAGTGATTAATAAAGTCCAGAGATGACGAAGGGTAATAATATGTTGCGTTCAATAAATTTCTGAACATCAGGTTAAACTGAAACGGAATTGTTGGTGGAGCCGCAACGAGATTAAGGCGAGTTACAAAATAATCTTTTATACCTTCTCGCATGTCATAAACAGGTTGTTCAAAACCGCCTCTGAAATTACCACCAAGATTAAAGCTCATCCATTTTACAGGAATTGTGTAATCAAAATTTAGCATTGTAGTAGGCATATACATGATTGATTCACCAATACCGTTATCGCTATTAAAGTATTGCGTAAAGTTTACCTGCAATATTGTTTTGGAAAACCTAGCTACTATTTTAGCATCCACTCCGTTATTCGACTGAATGATGCCATTCCCTACATTTACAAACTGACCTATAAAACCATTGGCTTTTAACTCGTCAGAAATATTTGCGTTTGTTTCCAATCTATTAGCAATACTTGAATGAAAAAATCCAGCCTCAGTTCTAAAGTTGGATTTCCAGTTTTTAATCCATTGCAGTTGATAAGTCTGTATTCGTTCTGGTGTATTGGTAGGATCACCTAATATTGACACTGAAGAAAGTGTTTCAAATCCATTAGGAATTCGGGTGGCCGTTCCTGCCAATGCTTTTATTGTCCCCGCTTTTTCTCCATCAAATACAAGCGCCATTTTGGGATTAAACTCAGAATATTGCTGGCTAGTTAATATTCCAGATCCTGAAAAATTGTCAAAACGTGCACCTACATTTAAGTAAAGTTGTTTAGTGATGTGATAATCTGCCTGTGCATAAAAGGCTAAGGTTTGGCGTGAGGCATCTAGATCGAATAACCAATTATTTTCAGCGTCACGGATTTCGCGAAAAGGATAAAACTGAAGGGGAACTAGATTCAATTCACTTGGCCTAACGGCATCAATTACTTTATCATCGGCTACATAAACACCTAATACAATGTTATTGCTATTCTTATAGTTATATGTCCATTGTCCTTCGGCATCTAATGATCTGGTGTCCGCTCCTTGTCCATCAATAAAAAAAGAAGTTTGAATATCCTCACCATTTCTATATAGAGTAACAACATCTAATTGAGGGGGTGCCCCTGGTGTAACCTGAGGAACAAAAATTGGAATGAGTGCTACTTCTGTCCAGTTATCGTTATGCCATCCACCAGAAATTTTGAAGGTAGATTTATTAATTTTTTTTGAATAATCTAAGCCCAATGAATAGGCATGCATGTATAATTCCAACTCGTCCATACTGGCAGGGTTAACTGCGTTAAAACCTGTAAAAGTATTTCGACTTTGCTTTGTAAATTTACTTTGCACATTAAGATTATTCCACGACATAACTACTTCTCCATCATAGGTATAATTAATCCCATCTCTGAGTTTTTGATTGCCAAAGAGCGTATTATTAACCTGAAGTTCTTGTCCATCTTCTTTCGAATAACGGAAGGCTGCATTTAAACTGCCCTTCTTTGAAATCGGTGTAAGCAAAGTTCCATTATAAATTACACCGCGAGCTGTTGGTGTCACCGCTGCACCTGCACTTGCAGTAGCCTCGGCATTACTTTTATTTAGTTTCTTTGAAATGATATTTATTACAGCTGTAAAAGCGCCTGTGCCATAAAGCGCAGAACCGGGCCCCCTGATAATCTCAATTCGCTCAATATTATCGAGCAGATATTCTTCACCTCCAAAACGATTACCGGGCAAAAAGGCATTTAAGCGTTGGCCATTAAACAGCATTAATATATTCTGGCCTGAGTCAAATCTAAAACCAAAACCAACGTTCTGGTGAATTGGCTCACCTATACCCCAGTTACTTCTGTCTTGGTGGTTATTGGCAATGTCATTTAATAATTGGCCCAGGTTTTGATAACCTCGTTGCATGAGTTGTTCAGCAGTAATTACCTCTGTTATAGCAGGGGCTACATCGGCTTTACCAGCGGTTTTTGTGGCTGTGGTAATTTCAAGATTTAGCAGATCCTCTAAAGAGAGTTCAAAAAGATCCACTACTTCTTCAGTATTAGACCCTTGGGCATACAAAAGGTTTGCACATAGCAACAGCGTAATGCTAAACCAATAGTGTTTAGTTGATTTCATAAGGCATCATTTTTAATTTTTGAACAAAGGCTAAATAATTTTTTCTGCCATGGCAGAAAAAGAACTGGCTACTTTTATTTTCTTTTCTTGGAGTGCTGAAGCGTTCAGCTGATAGAACAATTTATCGCCCTTTTTAATAAAGTTGAGATCACTACCTTTCTCTAAGAGCCCATCAGCATTGGTAACAAGTAAAATGGGTTTAGCACTGGGCACATTTGATAAAGTTTCATCTTGCGCATTACCCGTTAAAATTATAATGTGACATGATGGTAGGCTGGAAAGATTCTTTACTTGCTTTACCATAACTGCACGATTCCCGATCTTTCTTGATTTAGCAATTTTCTGAAGTTCATGGAAAATTTCTCCATCACCTACAACTACAATTTCAAAATTGGCTAAATCATCGGATGGCCACTCCAAGTATTTAATAGATTGATATAAGAATACAGCCTGTAAAGTGGCTGAGCTAACTTGGCTATAAGCGAATTCTACACTGAATAGCCAAAATAAAATTAGGGCTTTTATCGTTCTCATCGGCATACTGTTTATTGAACCAGGAACGATATAAAAGTAGAACTTGAAAAATCAAAGAGAGGTTTTGATTAGCTCAATATATGTAGGAAATGGGTCAGTGTAGAAAATAATTTCAATTGGAACTTAGTGAAGTAAGGTCATCCAATCCATCAAACTATTTTATTGTGCTTATCGATAATCGCTAGCTTTAATAAGAATCTTTGGTTTTGTTTAAAATCGCAGCTGCTAGTTAATGCTGGCTTTTAAAAGAGTGGCGGGGATGTTAATCTAGATTTTGGAAGAACGAATGAATATCAATTTCCTCGCTCAGGTTTAATTTTTTCTTTAGTCTGTATTTGGCGATTTTCACGCTTGATGACTCTATATTTAATATAGACGCTATTTCTCTGTTTGTAAGATTCATTCTAATCAGGGAAGCAAGGCGTTTTTCTGAAGTGGATAACTCAGGAAAATCAGTATTCATTTTATCGAAAAAATTACCATGAACGGTTCCAAAGTAGCGGTTAAAATTATCCCATTCTTTTTCAAGTGTTCTATTCAACTGAAGATTACTGAGAAGTTGTCTTACATCTTTTGCTGAATCCGGAGATTGAAAATGAAGGCGTTTCAGGCTTTCCTCTATCTCCATGAAACTATTATTCATGTATATCATTTTAAGTGCCTGATCATGTAAATCCTTATTTTTTTTATCTAATTCCTGCTGAAGAAACAAGTTATTAAGAATCTGTCTTTTTTGTCTGTTTCGATAGAATAAAACTAAACTAACTAAAAGCGAAATGAATGAAATGGAGCCAAGTGCTATAGCAAGTATCAAGTTTCTGTTTTGAACCTGATCTATTTGATTTTGCTTTTCTAAGGCATCTATTTCGTTTTGCTTTGCCAATGTTTCAATTTCAGCATAGAGTGAACTTAACTTTCTTTGATTTTCAGTATTAAAAAGTGAATCTTTACTTTGGTGATAAATAGCACTATAATAATAGGCTGAATCGAATCTAGCTTTTGATTTAAATACCTCTGAAAGAACGTACGCACTATTGATGGTTTCGAATTTCATGTCTTTTCCTTCAACTGCCTGATACGCCCTTCTTCCATAATATAATGCGCTGTCCATGTTGTTTAATTTCAAATAATTATAGGACAGATGACTCCATATTCTTGAGGTTAGCATGAAATGGGAAGAGGTATTCTGACTAAGCATTTTCAATAAAATAGCGCTTGACTCCTTAAAGTCACCTTTGAGTGCGATTAACGCTGCTATGTCTAAATCTAAACTTGCATGCGTGGCTTTGTCATCCGAAGTTGAAAGTAAATGCTTAGCC
The DNA here is from genome assembly GCF_057350905.1 of Chryseotalea sp. NCBI lineage: Bacteria > Pseudomonadati > Bacteroidota > Cytophagia > Cytophagales > Chryseotaleaceae > Chryseotalea > Chryseotalea sp. The sequence goes on from NZ_JBMRCF010000004.1 coordinate 133,848, forward strand.
TGTTGATAATAATACATTGCACTATCCAGATTGTTCTGTTGCTGGTGAATATTACCCATGAGCTTAAATATATTAGAATTATTAATACTAGATGAACTTGGGATATAAGCCTTGCGCAAGTATGCGAGTGCCTTATCATATTGCCCCATCTGCTCATATATATCTGCTACTTTCTTCAGTTCGTATGCGTATGTGCTCACATTGAAACCAGCACCTATCTTATGCCTCAAAGCTTGTAAATAGAAATCTAAGGCCTTTGAATAATTTTCTTGTAAATACTTAATATTACCTAGCTGTAAGAATACGGCCGCGATACCTTTATCATTCTTATTCAACTGATAATTTTTCATAGCCTCAGTAGCATACTTTTCTGCTTCAGCAAATTGACCTCTTCGTATGGTTATCTCAGTAAGTAAAAAATTGTATACTCCCGCTTCAACTAATTCAGCTTTGTCGTTACCTGTTTTAAAATAAGCTTCGCACTCATTTAATAGTTGCTTAGCTGAGTCAAGCTTCATTCTATTAATAAGATACAGTGAGCGCATAAGCTTTCCCTTTACAAGACCAAACTCATTACCCTCCTGTTTACTTAATACTATTAAATTGTTTGCAACAATTCTTAGACTGTCTCCTGCCTTTCCTTTTATCGAATTTGCTAAAGTATATAAGCTGTCAATTTTTTCTTCCACTAAGCCCTGAGCAGATAACTCGATACTCCATATCACATAAACCGAAAACAGTAAATAAAATAACCCTTTACTTTTCATATCAGAAAATTCTATTTATCAACATATTTATACCATAACTGGCCTTTAATGCCTAAGTATCAATAAAATCTTTACAGCACGTTAAACTATATATCAATATAAATAAAGGTTAGACAAATACCATTGGTTAATACTATTATAATAATCAGATGGTCAGGATTTACAATAAACTAAATACGTATTAATACGGAGTAAAGGAGATAATTATGCAAATAAACCAAAGAAAACTTATGAATAGTAGTACTCTTCAAGCCTAACGAAGGAGATTGCGATTAATTATTGAGATGAGTTTCATTTGTCTAGAAAACGCTGTGCCTTATTCTGATGACATAACTTTATAACTGTGTTTTAGTAAGCCTAAATATCTGTTAATTCTAAAAGTTGAATTATTTCTCCAGTATTACTGTAATACCCTGACCACCGGCAGCGCATACAGAAATAAAGCCACGCCCAGAACCTTTTTGGTGCAGTAGTTTTGCCATGACTGCCAACACTCTTCCTCCTGTAGCAGCAAAGGGATGGCCAGCCGCCAGACTACTTCCTTTCACATTCAGTTTAGTTCGATCAATACTCCCAAGCGGCTGCAATCCAAATTGCTTGCTTAATGCTTCGCTCTCCCATATTTTAAGTGTTGCGAGTACTTGCGCTGCGAAGGCTTCATGTATCTCGTAAAAATCAAAATCCTGCAAACGCAAATTTGCCTTTTGCAACATACGGTTGGCGGCATATACCGGAGCCAACAATAAGTTTTGCTTAGCATCTACATATTCAATAGCTGCCAGCTCTGCATAACTAATATAGGCCAGTACTGGCAGGTTGCGTTCGCGTGCCCATTGTTCGCTCGCCAATAAAATACAAGATGCACCATCTGTCAGGGGAGATGAATTACCAGCAGTGAGTGATCCGTTTTGTTTGTCAAAAGCAGGTTTGAGTGAAGATAGTTTTTCTAAAGTACTGTCTGCTCGTACAATATTATCGCGTGTCAGGCCAAGGTAAGGACTAAGCATATCGTTAAAAAATCCATCTGCATACGCTTGCGTCATCTTCTGATGGCTCGACAAAGCATAAGCGTCCTGATCAGCGCGGGCAATGCCATAATGCTTAGCGGTTATTTCTGTATGACCTCCCATGGCCAGGCCGGTGCGTGGTTCCATGTTAGCGGGGGCCACAGGTGCAAAATGAGAAGGTCTGATTTTTAAAAACTGAGCAATTTTCCCACCAAAGGTTTTGCTACGGTTAGCCGCAAGTAAAATTGTTTTTAATTTTTCGCTTAATAATAGGGGTACGTTGCTTGTGGAGTCAACTCCCCCAGCTATACCGACTTCTATTTGCCCAAGAGCTATTTTATTGGCAATGTATACTGCCGTTTCAATACCAGTATCACAAGCTTGCTGTATATCGCAAGCAGGTGTGTGTGGATCGAGATCAGTGCCCAACACACATTCGCGCGTAAGGTTTAGTTCTTGTGGATGTTTGATTACAGCTCCGGCTGCCACTTCACCTAATCTTAAACCCTGGAGTTGATATTTTTCTATCAAACCTTTCAGCGCAGCGGTGAGCATGTCCTGATTGCTGGCAGTGGCATACGCTGTATTTTGCCTTGCAAAAGGAATACGGTTATAACCGACAATGGCCACTTTTCGTGCAGCTGGAGTAGTAAGCATATAGAGAATTTATAAGATGAATGTACAAAAAATTAAATAGCAAATTGATAATTCCATTGGTAAATCGTGTGTGATCTCAGTATTCAGCTGAAAATAATCTATTCACCAAAATGGCTTGCAAGCGTTAACTTACGAAACGTCATGAACAGAAATATAGCAGGGTCTTGCTTTTTCCTTGGCAATAGAATCATGGGGCAACTGATGGTGGCGTACAATTACATTTCCATGTACTTCGGGTGATAATTTTGCCAGCCAGCCCAAATCAATTTTATTGGTGAGCTCGTACAGCGATGAAGCATTATCCACCACTATAATGGCAGTATGTAATCTGAATTGACAGAGCAATTTTTCTAATAAATTTTCAAAGACTTGCTCATGTCCGGCTTTGCAATAAATACCCTCCACTGCTAAAAAGCTGAAGTGTTTAGATAAAAGTCGGGATAGAAAAGGAGTGCTATTAAAAATGTTAAGCAGTACTTTACCATACTTGCCGGGCAAGGTTAATACCCGCCATGCATCAGCGTTCACCTGAACGCCAGCAATAATTTCGCCTGCTTGATTTTCTATGTAATAGTAAGTCTTGTTCAAGTTTTCGAAACTAAAGTGATTGTAGTCGCTGTAGAAATTATTAAGCAGTTCTCTGATCTTCTCAGAAGAAGTAGTGGTTTCATTAATCTTAAGATTAGGGTGATGCTGCGGGAAAATACGACTGAAAATTCTTGTTGTATATTTTCTGATAGGCACAAAGCCAAATTCTTCACATATATTGGCTGACCGTGGATTGCGCGGATCAACATAGGCATAGTGGAAGAAACCAGATTGTCTGTCATGCAGGAGGCCAGTGCCATTCAGTAACGTTTTTACTTCACTGCGAATAATAGAGGTTTTTTGTTTGTCTTTACTCTGTGGTATTCCCTTTATTCTGAAATTATTTCTAAAAGCAAAGTAACGCACGTATAATCCCAGCGTACCTTGAAAATCGCGTTCACAAAAACAACAGGTGCCCATGATGTCATCATTTCGCTGCACTGTAATAAAATGGGGTTTGGCAATGTTGTGCAGTTTTTGGTCAACCCCCAAATGTTGATATAACATACTCAAACCGGGCGTACCAATAACATTACCTTTTAGCAAAGCCTCAATTTGAGGAGAAGGTTTTTTTTGTATGCTTAAGTATTTGAATGGCACTGGGAAAACGGAGTTGTGACTAACGAAGGTAAGTGAATGAATATATAGTTCATAAATATATACATCGGAATGAAAAAAATTAAAAATGTAGGCCCAATGTCGTTCTCTGAGAACTAAGCTGAAAGCGCTTAAACCAGGCATGCCTCTTCCTTAAAGTGAAGCGTCTTTCATTGTCAGTTATTTTTCTAATTACTTTCATCGGAGTATTTTGCAGCATGTATAATCGTGAGGAGGCATCGGTGATTCGGAAAGAGTTCTGGACGGCATTTGGAAAGTATATGAGCCCGATTCCATCTGCCGAGGGTTTGAAAATAAACTGGATCAATTACCATACTGGCGTTCGAGATGTGTTTTTTCGTATGGATGCCGGTATCAAGTCTGCCACTATAGCCATTTCGCTTGAGCACCGCGATACTGAGCTTCAGGAATTATATTACGAGCAGTTTCTGGAACTTAAAACTTTATTGCACACCACACTGGGTGAGGAATGGATGTGGCGCTTACACTTGACGGTGAATGAAAGCAAAATCATCAGTCGGATTTATTGTGAATTACCTGACGTTTCTGTTTTTAACAAAGCACAATGGCCTGAACTGATTTCTTTTTTCAAACCGAGGATTATTTCACTGGATAGCTTTTGGGAAAATGCGCGTTATAGTTTTGATGGATTGATTTGAGCCATGCAAAGTAAAGATGATCAGTTATCTGGTTTGGTGCATAGCTCCCTTCAACTTGATGTTTTGTCTTCTTGTTCCTGGAAAGTTATCAATGTGTTATAAACTTCCTGAGCGGCCTTATTCAGGTCTTTATTGTCAGCGGCCAGGTTTAAGGCGTGTTTACCCAGCAGGTTATAATAAAAATCTGTTACTTCATTAGAGTCAGTGTCGAGCCGAGCATAGGTAAGTATGAGGTCGCCAAGTTCAGAATGGTAGTAGTCATCGTCCAGGCCCGGTGCGCGCAGGCCATCAAAGAACCTACGGCTTTTGAGGTCTTGTGCTATCAGGTAGAGCAGGAGTTCTTTTTCTGTAGGTAGTTGATGATCAATCGTCTTGGTTTTCATATATCATACAATTATATGATAAAGATATTTAAGAGATTTTAATCATCATACAATTATATGATAATATTTTCAAACACAAGACTGAACTTTATGGTGTGACTAAAGAAAAGCTTAACATACTTATTGGCCAGCGAATTATTGCTCTAAGGACTAAAAAAGGCTGGTCACAGGCTGATCTCGCTAGAGCAGCAGAGAAATCGCCTCAAGCTATAGAGAAGGTTGAGAATGGGAAAGTGAACTCTTCAATTTACAGTCTGCATGAAATTGCTAATGCATTAGGCGTGTCATTATCGACCCTGGTAGATATTTAAAAATAACAAAGCACTGAATCGCCTATCCAGTGCTTTGTGGGTTTGTGCAGCAATTGACGCCAGATGGGCAGTCATTTGCAAGCTCAAATTTAAAAAGCCCGTTTAAATTTCGTTTAAGTAGAAATACCTAATGATTCGTATTTTTTGCCTCAATGCATGTTTCGTTAAGGTTGTTACAATGCATAGTACCGAATATAACGAATGATTTCTCTTGCAATAATGCTTATCGCCTTAGAAAAAATCTGTCTTCCGCCCATTTAGAGGGATTGTTTTTGATGTAGTTGGAAATTCGATGGTAAGCATCGGCAGACCGTATGATGTGGTCGTGAAAAAGCGATTGCCATTCAAATTCAATATTGTTTTTTCGGGCGTAGGTGGTAACGGCAGATTTGTATCCACGCAGGATGGATGCCAGGTTTTTGGATTGGGGTCCGAATTTGTTTTTGTATTCGGTGGATGCGCGATGCATCGTGGTGGTGGTTGTAGAGACGCCATGAATGGCGTCTCTACAACCACCAATATTATATTCATTTTTACCAATGATAATAATCCCATGTATATGATTGGGCATGACCACAAATTCGCCCAATTGCAAATTCATATCAGGTCGTATTTCGGGGGTTTTGTACCATTCATTGTGGGCAACCAAACCGATTTCGGATTGTACCATCCGTAGATGTGCCATGCATGGCGCATCTACGGATGGTACAATTTCACCAAAATAATGTTTTCGGTTTTTGGTGCATATGGTAACGAAATACATGCCATCATTGCCATAATCCCACGTCTGTAACCGTGTGGTTTCTATCCTGTATTTATTTTTAAACAATGCTGCCATGATAAATATTGTGTTTGATCTTATCGGATGTCTTCATTAGTTCAATCCAAAACAGTAAAATAAAAATGCCCATCTCACCTATTAAAAGATGAGTATGGGCATATATGAAAGGTAATATTAAAGCTGGAAATTATAAAACGCTCCGCATGAGGGATGGTAAGGGTGAGCCGCAGACGAAGTGCGCAGCACCGAAGCGAAGCGTAGCCCTGAACAGCCCGACCCTGGTGGCATGCGTGTGGCCTGCGCGCATCAGGGGCATGTCCAATACTTTACAATATTGAGGATAGTATTTGTTTTAACCAAACAAGTCTAACTGGCGCTTGCTTACTGCCTGCTGCTTTTGCTTATGTTTCTCTTCGGTGGTAACGATGGTTTTGCCATTCTCTGAATAAGAGCTTACGTGTATGATGTTGTAACCTGTAATTCTTTCGGCACCGGTACTGCTGATTTTCTTTTCTATTTCCAGGGTACAGGCTATGGTTGATCCGCTTTTGAACTCTACTTTACCGGATTGCACCATTTCCATAAAGTCATCGGATTTCATAACAAAGGAAATAGGAGCTCCGTTGTAATTACCTTTCCATTTGTGCCTTCCTTTTACTAATACAGGTGAAATGATTTCAATTTGTGCCTGCTCTATTACTTCTGGTGCTACTGTTGCTGAACTGAGTAGGAAATTTTTGAAATGATCGCGTAGCAGTACCTGCTCTTCTGTTACAGTTTTTCTGGCATCGTCAGTAAGGGCAATAGATATGCTCTGTACTTTCTGATATTTGCGCAGCAGGTCATAGAAGTTGGATCTGCGTTTTTTTATAACAGGATGCTGGTCGAGTTTGGTGATGTAATTAGCTGCCTCTGCTTTTATATGGTTAAGTGCCTGTTTGCGTTGGTCCCGTTCGGATTTATTCAATTCTTTATCGTTTACAAGGCTACTGAGTAATTGATGTAGTACTTCGCCAATAGATACCTGGTTGGTGGTAGCCATGCAGGAGGCCATGAGCATGTTGACAACTGCTATTTTTGAAGCGGGTGTTTTCTTGGGTGTTTTGGCAGTGAGGGTGAGCCAGGTTTTTAATCCGCCTTTGTTATTGTGTTCAATCTCCATGTTTACTGAAACCGTACACACTTTGGCAAGCGCCCTGGTGAGTTCAAGTAGCTCGCGCTCGCACTTGTTGTGTATGAGTGCGTCCATGGCATGCTTTTTATCGCTAAACCAATAGTGAAGCTGCAGCTTGCTGATGGTGTGGTATAGATCGGAGTTTTCCGTCATGGTATGATAAAAGCTGTTAAAGGGGGAACTAAATTAGGAAATTATGAGGGGAAAAGTAAACGCAAAGTTCTAGGTTGGGTGTAGACGACTTGGCGATTAGTTGGTAAAAAAAATGTCAACCCTTTCAGGTTGACATGTAGAGGTTCCGAGCGGATTCGAACCGCTGTAGGAGCTTTTGCAGAGCTCAGCCTAGCCACTCGGCCACGGAACCTTTTACTTTTTATTCCTTTTGCAGAGTTCATCACGCCAGGGGCGTGACACTCGGCCACGGAACCGGATTCAATTAGAAATTTGAAATTCAAAATTTCAAATTATGGTTCAAAAATAGCAATTATCGCTGTTGCAACAAATGCCCTTTGAAAAAGAAAGGTGGAACCTTTTCAGGAACCACCCTCTTCTCATTTATATACAACAATTACTTGTTGTCGCCAGTCATCTTGTTCTTCAAAGCACTTAATGCTTCGATATCGCCAAGGGTTGACTTTTCGTTTGACTGATTAATTGACTTCACAGAAGGTTGTGCGTCTTTAGCAGGTGCTTTCGCGCCTTTCTTAGCCGCTGCCGCACCAGCAGGTGCTGCTTTTTCTTCTTCAGTTGACCATAGTGCTTTCAATGAAAGTACAATTCTGCGGTCGTCTTTAGAGAACTCTGTTACTTTGAAGTCGATTGCCTCGCCTACTTCTGCCTTAGAACCATCTTCTTTAGCATTGTTTTTAGCTGAGCAGAAACCTTCGATACCATAAGGCAACTCAAGCACTAAGCCTTTGTCGTTCTTGCTGGTAACTGTACACTTGTGCACTGAACCTACAGTGAAAATGGTTTCGAAAGTATCCCAAGGATTTTCTTCCAAATGCTTGTGGCTTAATGCCAGTCTGCGGTTGGTTGCATCCAATTCCAATACTTGTACTTCCATGGTCTCGCCTACCTTCACAAATTCTGAAGGGTGCTTAATTTTCTTAGTCCAGCTAAGGTCAGATACGTGTACTAAACCATCGATACCTTCTTCTAACTCGATGAATAGACCGAAGTTAGTAAGGTTACGCACGATGCCTTTGTGCTTAGTGCCAACTGCATACTTGCTTAATACATCCTGACGAGTCCAAGGATCTTCAGTTAATTGCTTAATGCCTAATGACATCTTGCGCTCTTCGCGATCTAAAGTCAATACAACTGCTTCAACCTCGTCACCTACTTTCATGAAGTCCTGAGGATTGCGTAAGTGTTGTGACCAGCTCATTTCACTTACGTGGATCAAGCCTTCAACACCTGGTTGTAATTCTAAGAATGCTCCATAGTCGGCTACGTTTACAATCTTACCTTTTACTTTAGAACCTACTTCAAGCGTAGTAGTTAATGAATCCCAAGGATGAGCAGTCAATTGCTTCATACCAAGGCTGATGCGTTTCTTGTCGCCATCGAAATCCAACACTACTACTTTCACTACCTGGTCTAACTTCAACATCTCTTCCGGATGGTTGATGCGACCCCATGAAATATCCGTGATGTGGAGTAAACCATCTACACCACCCAAGTCGATGAATACACCGAAGTTGGTCATGTTCTTGATAGTACCTTCCAACACCTGGCCTTTCTCCAGGTTGCTCAGGATGGCTACCTTTTGTTGCTCCAGGTCTTTTTCGATCAATACTTTGTGTGATACAACCACGTTGTCATTAGTGTAGTTGATTTTCACAACTTTCACTTCCATGGTCTTGTTTACATAGATATCGAAATCGCGGATAGGCTTCACATCAATTTGTGAACCTGGCAAGAAGGCTTCGATGCCGAATACATCGACAATCAAACCACCTTTTGTTCTGCGTTTTACGAAACCTTCGATGATGGTATCGCCATCCAATGCTTTTTGAACATTGTCCCAGCCCTTCATCAACTTAGCTTTTCTGCGGCTCAATACTAACTGGCCCATTTTGTCTTCGCGCTCTTCAATAAAGAGGTCAACAACATCACCAATTTTTAAGCTTGCACTATCTTTAAATTCAGCCAATGGCACAAGACCATCAGACTTGAAACCGATATTCAAAATAACATCACGGTCATTGATGCCTACTACGATACCTTCTACTAACTCACCGCTGTTAACAGTAGTTACAGTGTTACCGTAGAGATTGGTCATCTCTGTACGTTTTTCTTTAGAATAACCTTCACCGAAACCTTTAGTCTCATAGGCATCCCAATCGAACTCGCCAGCTACTTGCTTAGCGTAAAGTTCTTTTCTCAATTGTGAAGCAGGGATTGCTTCAGAAGTGATTTCTTCTTCCTGGCGCTTAAATTCTTTAGCAGCCTGGATCAGGTCCTGACCAGCGATATCATCTGCTGATTTAGGTCCTTTTACTTTTTTTACAGGAGCTTCTTGCTCATCTGCGGTTTTTCTTGGTCTTGAAGGACCACCTTGTGCTTTTGCCATAATGGACTTTACCCTGGATTACATGCAGTAAACGGGCGTTTTTACTGCAAATTGGTTTACAATACCTGCTGAAACCTATCAGCAAGCCCCGTCCGCATAGTATCGGATTAGGGGGTGCAAAGGTAGGGCTTTTTGTGAAATTTGGAAGTTTTGTTCCAGAAAATCAGCCAGTTGGCTAAGCAAAACAGGTTAAAATCTAGGAATGGTGAGAGAATTGACTGACATCGTGTCCCAATGACATGTTCTTAAATCGCTTGAATAATAGCAGAAGACAAGTTTTCGCTTCAGGCCGCTGGCCTCGCATAAGAAATTCAATTCTTCGCATGAAAAATAATCTATCTAAACTTGACAAATCCGGAATCAGATTCCGGATTTGTCAAATCTTAATCTGTTAAAACTGTGCCTCCTCGGTTGATCCTTTCAAGGCCACCGTGGAGCTTTCTCCCGCGGTGATCGTCTCCTGCACCGCATCGAAATAACCCGTGCCCACGAAAGCCTGATGTTTTACCGCTTTAAAGCCGCGTGACTGCAGTGCAAATTCGCGTTCCTGTAATTGAGAGTAGCCAGCCATGCCCTGATCGCGGTACAATTCTGCCAACTCGAACATAGAAGTATTCAATGCGTGGAAACCTGCCAGGGTGATGAATTGAAATTTATATCCCATCTCTGCCAGTTTATCGCGGAAACTGAGCATGGCTTGCTTGCTTAATTTAGATGCCCAATTAAATGAAGGCGAGCAGTTGTATGCCAGCAATTTGCCTGGATACAGTTTGTGAATGGCATCTGCAAATTCTTTGGCTTCGCCCAAATCCGGATGTGATGTTTCGCACCAGATTAAATCGGCAAAGGGTGCATAAGCAATACCACGACTGATGGCTTGCTCGATACCATTTTTTACCTGGTAAAAACCTTCCATGGTTCTTGATCCGTAGACAAAAGGTTTGTCTCTGTCGTCAATGTCGCTCGTGATAAGGTTGGCCGCATCGGCATCTGTACGTGCCACTAATAAAGTTGGAACACCCATCACGTCTGCTGCCAAACGTGCTGCCACTAATTTGTCAATTGCCTCGCGTGTGGGTACTAATACTTTTCCACCCAGGTGTCCGCATTTTTTTGCCGATGACAATTGATCTTCAAAGTGCACGCCTGCTGCACCTGCTTCAATCATCATCTTCATCAATTCAAAAGCATTTAAGTTACCACCGAAGCCTGCTTCTGCATCGGCAACAATGGGGGCAAGCCAGTGCAGATGGTTCTCACCTTGTACCGTTTGGATCTGGTCTGCTCTTAACAAAGCATTGTTGATGCGCTTCACTACAGCAGGCACACTATCAGCTGGGTACAAACTTTGGTCGGGATACATATTGCCTGATAAGTTTGCATCGGCAGCTACCTGCCAGCCACTGAGGTAGATGGCTTTTAAGCCTGCCTGTACTTGCTGCACAGCCTGATTGCCAGTAAGTGCCCCCAGCGCACCAACGTATTGTTCTGTATGAAGTAAATTCCACAAACGTTCTGCGCCTAAACGTGCAAGGCTGTAATCAATTTTTACAGAGCCGGAAAGTTTCAATACTTGTTCAGCAGTGTAAGGTCTTTCGATGTTTTTCCAGCGTGGGTTGGTAGTCCAGTCGGTAATAATTTGGTTTATCTTTTCTGAAGTTTTCATTTTATATTATTGATTTAGTTGGTTGATATCATTATTAATTCAAGATTTCAAATTCAAAATTTGAAATCTGAAATGTTGAATTTGAAATTATAAGTATCGGTACGCTAGTGTGGTTAAAAAATCTTCGAAGTCATCGCTGAGTACAAGTTTGTCTAACAATTCTTCTGCGCGATTTAGGTACGTGAGGTCTCTTCCTTCTTTACGAAACTGAGTAAGCAATGCATTTAATTCTTCATCATAAAGCTTCAAGTAGAGGTCGAGGTTAAAGGCACGACCATCCTCGAGTTTTACATTTTCATGATTAAGCCATTGCCACAATTGTGCGCGTGAAATTTCTGCAGTTGCTGCATCTTCCATCAGGTTGTGAATGGCTGCTGCACCCACACCGCGTAACCATGATTCGAGGTAGAGTAGAGCTACATTAATGTTGGTGCGTACGCCCTGTTCTGTAATTACATGTCCGGCACTGCTCACCTGCAATAAATCGCGTGCACTAACATTCACATCATGGCGCATGATGCTTTTTTGATTGTATGTATCTTCTAATACTTTATCGAATTCTGCTTTCGCGATCTCTACCAGACGTGGGTGCGCCACCCAGGTACCATCAAAGCCATGCAATACTTCACGCACTTTATCTTGTCTTACTTTTTCGAAAGCAATTTTGTTGATGGCTTCATCTTTACTGGGTATAAATGCCGACATTCCACCCATAGCGTGCACGTTGCGTTTATGACAGGTTTTTACCAATAGCTGTGCATAGGCTTCCATAAAAGGAACGCCCATGGTAATATTCGTTCTGTCTGGGGTGACGAAGTTTCGGTGGTTTTTAAACTTTTTAATAATGCTGAAAATGTAATCCCATCGACCAGCATTTAAACCAGCCATATGCTCTCGCAATTCGTAAATGATTTCTTCCATTTCGAAAACTGCCAGAATGGTTTCAATCAGTACAGTGGCTTTTATCGTACCTCTGTTGAGCCCTATACTTCTTTCAGCAAAAAGGAATACATCGTCCCACAAACGTGCCTCTAAATGACTTTCTAATTTTGGTAAATAGAAGAAGGGACCTCTGCCCTGCTTGGCCAGTAGTGTACCGTTGTGATAAATAAATAAACCGAAGTCCACCAGCGATGCTGAAACGGGCTGGCCATTAACAAGTATATTTTTTTCTTCTAAATGCCAGCCGCGTGGTCGTACATTAATCACTGCCGGTGTGTCACTCACTTCATAGGTTTTGCCTTCTGGCGATTCGTAGGTGAGGGTATTCCGCACGGCATCCATCAAATTGTATTGGCCTTCAATAATATTGCGCCAGGTAGGCGATGTCGAGTCTTCAAAATCGGCCATGAAAACTTTTGCGCCCGAGTTAAGCGCATTGATAATCATTTTGCGGTCTACCGGGCCGGTTATTTCTACTCTACGATCTTGCAGGGATGCGGGAATAGGTCCCACCTGCCAATCTCCTCCACGGATGTAGGCAGTTTCTGGAAGAAAGTCGGGCAGCTTTCCCTGATCAAGTTGTTTCTGTCGTTTTCGTCTTGCTTCCAGCAATAAGAATCTGCGTTGCGCAAATTCGTTATGCAGCTTCAAAATAAAATCGAGTGCGCCTTGTGTTAATACGCGTTCTTCCTGAGGCATAACAGCACCCGTAATTTGCAGTCCTGTTTGTGTTTTTGTTGCTTCCGTGGTGACCATAGCTGTTGATTTGATTAGATCAAACTTAGGTCAACGAAAAACATATTTCAAGCGAATTTTCGCTAATCAAATTTATTCGCTATTTTTATCGTTGCAGCGAATGTGATTTAAAGCAATTATGGCCATTTTTATGATTTCAACCGTTTGAAAAATATTTTCTTTCGCTATTAAGCGAAGGGCATTTTAAACGATGAAACCTCTTTTATAACTGTCAGACAACCCCAAAGCAGCAGGTTTATGAAGCAAAAACATGTACTCGATGAAACCAATCTTAAGCTTCTTTTCGGACTGAAATTGAAGCAACTCAGGCTCGAAAAAAACCTCTCCTTACAAGCACTGGCCACGGCTTCTGGCGTATCTGTTTCGTACCTGAATGAGATAGAAAAGGGTAAGAAATATCCGAAAGCCGAGAAAATTGCCAGCATCGCCAATGCCCTGGATGTTAGTTATGACTGGATGGTGTCTTTGCAGATGAGTAAGAAGCTGGGGCCAGTCAGTGAGTTGTTACAAAGCAAACTGTTAAAAGAATTGCCCTTAGATGTTTTTGGCATTGATCGCTCGCAGCTCTTTGAATTACTATCCAGTGCACCTGTAAAACTCAATGCCTTCATCAATACCGTGATTGAAATAAGCAGAAACTATGGTATGCGCGTAGAGGACTTATATTTCTCGGCTTTGCGGTCGTATCAGGAAATGCATGACAATTACTTTGAGGATATTGAACAAATGGTTGATGCCTTTATCAGTAAACACAAACTGGATCCCTCCAAACCAATTGCCGCTGAAGCTTTGGCTACAATTTTGGAACAAGCATATAATTATGTGATTGTTGAAGATGGCTTGTCGCAACAACCAGAGTTAAAAGAATTGCGGTCTGTGCTTATACCAGGCAAACAACCTCGCTTATTGCTGAACAAGGATTTAAGCAAAACCCAAAAGGCTTTTATTTTCGGTCGCGAAGCTGGTTTTATGTTTATGAACATCAGTAGTCGTTCGCATACTACTTCATGGGTGGCTTTTGATTCGTTTAATGAGGTGATCAATAATTTTAAGGGTTCTTATTTTTCATGTGCGCTATTTTTGAATCGCAGCAATGTGATTAGCTGGCTTAAGGAAATACTGGCAGAACGATCACTCAATGTTCAGCACTTTCAGGATTTAATGAACCGCTACATTGTTTCTCCGGAAATTTTACTTCACAGGCTTACCACTTTATTACCACGCTACTTTGGCATACACGAATTATTCTTTTTGCGTTTCAGTACACAGCATGGCACTGAAGAATATGAGCTGACAAAAGAAATTCACTTATCTGGCTTACAAAGTCCACACCCTAATATGCTCAATGAACATTATTGCAGGCGTTGGGTGAGCATCAGTATTTTACAAGAACTTGCTAAAGAAGTAAAGATGGGTACGTACACACAGTCTCTTTGCCGCGTGCAACGCTCTAAATATTTTGGTTCTAACAAAGAGTATCTGATTATTAGTTTTGCCAAGCCCATGGTATTTGGTTCACGAAAGCACAATAGTGTATCCATTGGCTTGCTGATAAACGATCAGCTAAAGAAAAAAGTGAAATTCTGGAATGATCCACAAATACCCATACGCATGGTGGGCGAAACCTGTGAGCGTTGTATTGCCAGTGATTGTAATGAACGCGTAGAGAAACCGTTGTTTATAACTCAACAGCAAAAAATAGAAAATCTGAAGTTGGCGCTGGCTGCATTGAGGGATTAGGTTCAATGTTCGAGGCTAGAAGTTAGAGGCTGGAAGCTTGACGTTTGAAACAAGATTTCTAAAATCATTTAGTAAACATTAATAGTTGTAAGATTCCTGCATCGTCCCTGCGGAGACGATGCGAGGACAGCAGCTGGCCTTGGCTGCGTTAAGGGATTAGAATTTAGAAGGTAGAGGATAGTATATAGAATCCAGTGGCTAGAATGAAGGCGGTAATCTGCATCGTCCCTGCGGAGACGATGCGAAGACGGAGAAGCCTGTAGCTTACAGCCTGAAACCTGAAGCCTGGCTCAAGGCTATAGGCTCGAAGCTCGAAGCATCGGAAATCAATTCCCCCTTTTCGCCTTGTATCCTTCTTTCAATAAAATCTGCACAAGTTTATCTCTGTGGTCGCCCTGAATTAATATCTCGCCATCTTTTACAGAACCGCCTACCCCACATTTGGATTTCAACAATTTACCAAGCGCTTCTAAATCGGCAGCTGTACCCACAAAACCGATTACCATGGACACCTGTTTGTCTGCGCGCATGCTCTTATCTAATTGCACACGTAGGTTTTGTTGCTGGGGAGGCAGAGTGCTTTGTTCTTCGTCTTGTTTGTAGTTATAATCAAAATCGTTGCTGGTCGAGTAGACTACACCATCGCGTTTCTTCCAATCGTTCTTTTTAGCACTCATAACTTAGTCACTAAATAATACACAAGATTAAAAATAAAAATTAAAGCAGCCGTTATCCCCATATTAAAACCTTTGCTTACATTTTTTCTGTACCAAAAAGCCACTACAGAAAAGATAATCAGGGCTAAGGGGGCAAAAAAGAAGCCGCCATAGATAGAAGAGAAAATCTTGGCGTGTTGCTTTCCACTCTTTACTTCCGTGATTTCCCTCAACAACCACGATTTACCTAATACGATAGTATCCATACCGACAATGATATCGAATTCATCGGACTCTAATCTAAAGGAACTCCCCTCTTTTGTGTAAATGATAGCATGGGTATTGCCACCGTGCCTTGCGCTGGATGTTCTTAGCTGACGACTTTTAAACTGCTCTGTGATTTGTTGTCGAGGTAATATATAATCGATAAATAGGAGAGCACTAATTACTAGTAGTGTTTTTGTTATTAAAACAATTCTAGGCAAATACTCCTTCATTAGTTCGTAGGTGTCGTCCGTACGACTGGCATGCTGCCTGGTTGCATGCGGTCTGTATTTAGGATCGCGGTGAGGCTGCTGGGTTTGTGGTTGGGGACTTTGATAAACCGGATTGCTCAGGCGTTGATCGTATTCATAACGTAACTGAGGGTCTCCAAGCGTTTCGTAGGCTTCATTCACTTCTTTAAAAAAGCGTTCTGCCTCTGGCCTGGGATTTTTGTCTGGGTGATATTGTAAGGCCAACCTGCGATAAGCACGCTTAATATCAGCCGCATGTGCGCTGGGGGATACACCTAATATTGTGTAATAATTTTTCATTAAAAGAAAAGCCCTGTTTTACCAGGGCTCTTAGCTTGTGCTTACTAAAGTTTAGATTTATTTCTTCTTACGCTTGGTTACGAAGGTCAGCACAGGGCGCTTGCTATGGCTTACCACATCTTCTGCAATGCTACCTGCCAACACGTGTGCAAAACCGGTACGACCATGTGTGGCCATGGCAATCATATCAGCGTCAATGCTATCAGCAAAATAAACAATACCTTCTTCTTCGCTCAAGTCGTTGAAAATATTGATGGTGAATTTTTTCAGTTGAAGTTTCATAGCGAAGTCTTCCATGGCCTTACGCACCACTACATCGCGTTGGAAATTAGAAGGAGTGTTGATACGCACAAGGTGTATCGTTGAATCATACATCTCTTGCGCTTTCTTCACAAAACGAGAGAAAACCTCTTCGTCTTTGTTCATTGCGGTAGCATACACAATATCTTTAAAGTTTTTGGTGCCTGGTCTGCCGTGCACTGTTAACACCGGACATCCAGCATGTCTTACCACTTTCTCAGTATTTGATCCGATCACCATTTCTTCTAAAGCAGACTGACCTGATGTTCCCATCACCACAAGATCAACTTTGTGTTCAGTAATAATGGTTGTCATGCCATGAAACGGAGAACCAATTCTGAGTTCGCGCTTGATCTTAATGCCTTCCAACTTTGGATCGGTGGCCGTTTTTTCCATCATTTTTTTAGCGCGTTCTATCATCTTAAGCATGAACAGACGGTCTTCCATATCACCTTCCAGGTTTACCTGGCCTGCAACACTAAAAGAACCACCTCCGGAAGATGCTTCTTCAATAACGTGCAGAAGGGTTAGTGTTGCTCCTGATCTCTTAGCAATATCGGCCGCTACATAAACGGCTGTCTGTGCTATTTTTGAGAAATCGGTAGGTACAAGAATTTTTTTCATAAGCTACTGCTATTGGGTTTGAAGAGAATAAAGATAAGTAAATCTTTTAAAAGGCAAACAAATTCAGGGAACCAATACGATGGGTATGGTCAGGCGTTTCATGAAGGTGTTCCAATCATTGTCATTGACTCCGGCTATGGCTATCTCCTTACTGATCACGATTACACGTAAATCAGCGCTATGCATGTGTACTTCCAGCCGGTCGGTTTCAAAGCCCACTTCTGCCATAAAAGTGTGGGGTATTTTTTTGAGGATAGGTAAGGCTGCTTTTAATTTTTCAAAACGTTCTATGGCCTCAGCCTCCAGCTGTTTTTTAACCATGGGTCTCTGCTCTCCATCTCGCTGAAACTTAAGTCTATAGGGATATAGAATCAGCAAATTTGATTTATGCTCCAATGCATCTTCTGCTGCCCATTTCAGGACTTTTTCAGTATGGACCGACAAATCGATCATGCATAGAATTGCCTTGCTAGTATCTTTCACAATGCTAACTTACAAGCTTGGGGAGGCTTCTTTCGTGGACTTTCCTCAAGTAAAATTATGACTTTTGTCATTCGTACTTTGGTGCTATCTTTCAGGTATGAATAGGGAGACCCCCATACAGTTCCAGGAAATTTTTGAAGGCTCAACTGAGGGCATCGTTATTGTAAACAAATCAGGTACAATCGTTGAAGCCAATCCTGCTTCTGAAAGAATATTTAATTACGACAAGGGGGAACTTATTGGTAAAGGACTTGACTGTTTGCTACCTGATCGGTTGCGGATAAAGCACAAACAATTTCGTGAAGATTTTCATAACGCCCCTTCACCACGCAGTATGGGTATGGGGCGTGATCTAATGGCCTTACGTAAGGATGGCTCTGAATTTCCGGTGGAGGTTAGTCTGAGTTACACCGAATCTAACGGCCAGTTTTTGATCATGGCCTTTGTCATTGACATTACTCAGCGCAAAAAAGCCGAAAATGCACTTAAGCAAAGTGAAGAACAACTGATCGTCTATGCCACAGAGTTGGAAAGAAAAGTAGAAGCCAGAACTGAGGCATTAAATGAATTAGTACATAAGCTGGAGAATGAAGTACTTGAAAGAAAAAAAGCTGAGGAAGAAGTAAGAAAATCCTTAGAGCGGGAAAGGGAGCTCAATGACCTTAAATCAAAATTCGTTTCGATTGCCTCCCATGAATTCAGAACACCACTCAGCACGATACTGAGTTCAACTTCACTGATCCAGCAATACAAAGAAAGAAATGAATTTGACAAGCAGGATAAACATATTAACCGCATTAAGTCATCGGTGAATCACTTAACCGGTATACTGAATGATTTTCTTTCTCTTGGTAAGTTAGAAGAAGGAAAGCTGGAAGTACTGCGAGAGACTTTTACCTTGCAGGACTTTCTACATGAGGTGCTGGACGAAGTAAGGCCCACGTTGAAAGAAGAACAAAGTCTTGTCATTGATATGGCGAAGAATTATCAGGTGGACACCGATCCTCGTATGCTTCGAAACATCCTTTTCAATCTTCTGTCAAACGCAAGCAAATATTCAGATAGGGGGAAAAAGATTACCTTACAATGTGCCTGTGAAAGTGGGAAGCTGATACTGAAAGTAAGTGATGAAGGTATTGGTATTCCTGAGTCGGAGGTGAAATATTTATTCGATCGTTTCTTCAGGGCCAGCAATGCCACCAACATACAGGGCACAGGTCTTGGTCTTCATATTGTAAAACGTTATATCGATCTTTTAAAAGGAAGCATTTCTTTTGCAAGCGAAGAAGGAAAAGGAAGTATATTTACAATTGAGATACCATTAACACAAGATGAAAAAGATTTTGCTTATTGAAGACAATCAGGATGTGCGTGAAAACACCGCTGAAATTCTGACCCTTGCAGGATACCAGGTAAGCATTGCACCCAATGGCAAAGCAGGCGTGGAAAAAGCCCTGCAGGAAAAACCTGATCTGATCATCTGTGATATTATGATGCCTGAACTTGATGGTTTTGGCGTATTACACATTCTCAATAAAAATGTAGACACCGCTGCCATCCCTTTTATTTTTCTGACTGCCAAAGCTGAGAAGACAGATATGCGTAAGGGTATGACCCTGGGGGCTGACGATTACCTGACAAAACCTTTTGACGATACTGATTTACTGAATGCTGTTGAAGCGCGGTTGCGTAAACGCGAGTTGCTCTTGCAATCTTACGATAATACAGAGGCCGGTTTACAAACCTTCATTAAAGATGTAAAGAAAATACTGAAGATTGAAGACCTCGCTAAAGACCAAAAGCTTAAGAACTACAAAAAGAAGGCTACCATTTTTGATGAGGGTGAAAGTGCCTCCTCACTTTACTTTGTTAAATCGGGACAGGTAAAGCTTTTTAAAGCCCATCCTGATGGCAAAGAGCTGATTGTAAGTTTACATAAAGCGGGTGACTTTTTCGGCTTCGAGGCCATCTTGCAAAATGAATCTTATACAGAATCTGCTGTGGCCTTAGAAGATACAGAGTTACACCTGTTGCCCAAAGCAGATTTTCTCACCATCATGTACGGCAATGTAGAAATTGCCAAAAGCTTTATCTCCCTGCTTTGCAGTAAAGTGCAGGAAAAGGAAGAGCAACTGTTGCACCTTGCCTATAATTCTATCCGTCAGCGTACTGCTGAATCTTTATTAAAACTTCATTCACTGAAACCAAGCGAAGACACCTTAAGCATTGCCAGAGAAGATTTGGCTAAGATGGTGGGTACGGCTACAGAATCTGTTATCCGTGTACTTTCAGATTTTAAAGATGAAGGCCTGATCGATATTGTTAGCGGCAAAATTATTTTAAAACACACCGGCAAACTGGAGCAAGTAGTTCGCTGGAGTGTAGCCAGAAAATAATCAAGGTTTCTTCGTCAACAATGCGGATTAGCCTCATCCCCCGACCCCTTCTCCATGGGAGAAAGGAGAGTGTGTGATAGGTGTAGCTATTAGAAAGACATTGAATGTATAGTTGGTAGCAAACGTGAATCGGATCAACTATTTTAATCGCAAACAACAGGTGTAGAAACAGACAGGGGCTCTTGCAAGCCTGCATGATGATGTGCATGCATGGTACGTCCAATCAATAATACACCCAATCCGATCATCATTACGGTAGTCAGTTTACTATAATTGATTTTTACATAGCTGCCAATGAATTTGAGCAGATAAGGCATACCAATCATGACAGGAAAAGTGCCTAAACCAAATAACAGCATAAACAGAAATCCTTCTCCCGGAGTATTCAACGTAAGGGTATAAGAAAGTGCCAGGTAGGTAAGTCCACAAGGTAATATGCCATTGAGTGTACCCAGTATAAAAAGACTTACTGTATTTTTCTTTTTTAACTGAGTTGAAAATTTACTTTTAATCATCAAATTAATCTTATTGATGAAAGTTGAAAGGAAAGGTATACGAATGGATGAGATTGATCCTATGCCCAACAGAATTAACAACACGCCCAAAGCAATGGATAAGTAGATTTGAATAGCCTGAAAATTAAACAGCGATCCGAAAGTTGCTACCAGGGCTCCGAAAGAACCGTAAACAAGAATTCTTCCGGTATTGTATACAAACCTGTTGAACAAAAGTTGTTTATTAAACGAAGTAACAGCCAAAGCAAGCGGGCTGCACATACCTGCACAATGCAGGCTGCCTCCAATACCCAAAAGCAAAGCTGTCCAGATCATATTACTATGGTTTTGTCAATGCGGTATTGCTTCGTACCTTCTGTCCATTCTAATCTCAATTTATAAAGCCCACTGCTCAAATTCGATAATTCAAATTGCTGCACTGAATCTGCTTGCTGCTTAATTATAAATATTCGATCCTGGTTGGCGTTTGAAGGGCGCATCAAGGTCAGGGTTCCCTTCTCAATTTTTTCAAAATCGGCATAGTTAATGGTAAGCGATTTAGTGATAATGCTAACTGTTGGTTTGTTTGCCAGTGCATTCGCATTTTCGTAAGCTTCAAATTGCTCCTGGTAGTGAAGGTCATCTTCGTAATATTTCTTGGATACCAGGCTCACATCTTCACGGAAACACACTACTACCAATACAGTAATGAAAGCTGCAAAGGATATAAATACCAGTACAATCGACTTACCCCAATTCATAATTTTAAATTTCAAATTAATACTAAAACAAAACGCCTAGTTCTTAATCGAGACAGGGCCTATGAATTTTGTTTTTACCACTTCTATCACCTCACCCTTCTCACTTACTTCCAGTATAATATTTGTTTTTGCCTGCTTGATAGCATTTGCCGGGAGTTCCAGAATGATCACACGTTTGATCAGTTGTTCTGCCGGTAATTTGATAAGCGGTTCTCCAATAAGTTGCAGACTGGTTTCTTCAGGGGAAACCACACGAATAGTCAACTCACGGTCTTCAAATGATTTATTGATAAATTCTATGTTATACAAATTTGTAACGCCACCCCTATCTGTTTTTTGAAACAGCGTACCTGGCACTTTAAGTAAAGTAGTTTCAATGGGCGATCGTGTAAACACCATAAAACTTAACAATACCAGCAAGGCAACTAAAACAACTGAGTAGCCCATCACGCGCGGGTTCCACAATTTTTGAACCTTGTTAACAATTGAATTATGAGAAGCAAAACGAATCAAGCCTTTAGGCTTATCAATTTTTACCATTACATCATCGCAGGCATCAATGCAGGCAGTGCAGTTTACACATTCTAATTGTGTACCATTGCGTATGTCTATTCCGGTTGGGCAGACGTGCACACACAACTTGCAGTCTATGCAATCGCCTTTGTCCAGTCTGGGTTCGTTCTTCTTAATTTTTCCACGTTGCTCGCCCCTCAGCCAGTCGTAGGCTACTACAATCGACTCCTTACCTAATAGTACACCCTGCAATCTTCCATAAGGACAAACCGCAATGCAGGCCTGCTCACGAAACCAGGCAAATACAAAATAGAAGATACCTGTAAATGCAAGCAGCCCTATAAAGCCTGCCATGTGCTCCGCAGGAGGTTGTTGCACAATAGCTATTACCTGATCAAGGCCGATGAGATAAGCCATTGCCGTGTGGGCAATTAAAATAGCAATGGAAACAAAGATAATTTGCTTACCACCTTTCTTTATTATTTTCTCGATAGTCCACGGTGCGGCTTTGAGTTTGCGTTGCTGGTTGGCATCGCCCTCAATCCAATATTCAATTTTTCTATACACCATTTCCATGAATAAAGTCTGAGGGCAAGCCCAACCACACCAAACCCTGCCGAAGACAACCGTGAAGAGAATAACAAAGACAAAAAATGTAATAAGCGTTAATGCCAGCAAGACAAAATCCTGCGGCCAAAATACCTGACCGAATACAATAAACTTTCTCTCAAAAATATTGAAGAGCATAAAGGGTTGCCCACCAATTTTAATAAAGGGTCCACTAAAAAAGAGTGCCAGTAAAATGATGGTTGCAAGTACACGCTTATTGTGAAAAAAGCCAGCGGGCTTTTTGGGATAAACCCACACCCGCTTGCCTTTTTCATCAACAGTACCTATTGAATCTCTAAACTCTTCTTCGTATTGATAAAGCTGGTCTGTATTCTTCATGGTTTATAAAGAGACTTGCGCCTTCACTGAATCTGCCTGCACACGCTCCACCTTCACTTCTTCTTTCCAAATTGTACCTTGTGGTGCTTTCGCATTAGGCGGGTTAGTGCCTTTCAAACTCATGATGAAGAATGATACATCGCGAATCTCCTCAGGTTTCAAAATTGCATTCCAGGCAATCATACCTTTTTCAGGCACACCATTCTTTACAGTTGTAAAAATATTCTGAATACTGCCACCATGTAGCCAATACGCGTCAGTCAGGTTCGGACCAATACTACCTTCGCCTTTATCCTTATGGCAAGAAGCACAGTTGTTTTTAAATACCACGGCTCCTTTACCAATTAAGTCGGCATCGGCAGTGTAGCTTAGTGCTGCTTCATCAATAGCCGCTACAGGTTCAGCTGCACGGATCTTTCTTAGTTGCTCTTCTGCCATCGCAACTTCATTTTCATATTCTTGTTGTTGCAAGGGCACGCTATCCGTAACATGGTACACCACCAGGTAAACTACAGACCAGGCAATGGTTCCGTAAAACAACCACTTCCACCAGGGTGGTAAGTGATTATCAAGTTCTTTAATACCATCATAATTATGGTCTAACTCAATCGTGGCCTCTTTTTCAAGCGGGATTGCGTTAGTCAGTTTCCTGTCTAATTTTTGCCACCAGCTTGGTTCAGGTTTATATTCAATACCCAGGGCTGCAGCTTTTTCGCGTGCCGCTCTCTCCACAAAAGTATTCAGCACTTGCAGCAACATGATGGCTACAATAAATACCAATACTGTAACTAACACAACCAATGCCATCAATGCATAAAAAGGTGCCATCGGATGATGAATGGGATCATCCCAAAATCCTTTTGTTGCAGGCGCTTCTTGTGCCCACACACTGGCAGGCAGCAGTAACATGATTAAAGTGATTATTCTATTTTTCATGGCTGGCAGGATTTGATTTACTACTTGCATCATCAATAGGCATGTTACTCATATGATTAATAAACTGCTTGTTGACTGTGAAAGTCCACCAGATCAGTATGAGAAAAAAGACAAAGAAAATGACAAACGATATGACAGGCCAGATGGCTATGTTATCGATGCTTTGAAGAATATTTTTATACATAATCGTATTCGTTATTGATTAGCAGATATAGTCTTGTCCTTCACCTTAATGTCTGTACCCAATCTTTGCAGGTAAGCAATCAGCGCAATAATTTCTGCGTCTTGCATTACTTCTATCCCCTCCATCTGAAGATTCTCTACAATGCGTGCTGCTTGTTTATCCAAGTCGCCATTGGCTGTTTCTTCGTAACCTTCGGCATAAGGAACACCAATGGTGCGAAGCGCATTTATCTTAAGGGCTGTTTGCTCTTTGTCAATTTGCTGTTCGTACAACCAGGGGTATGCAGGCATAATCGTTCCTGCAGATACGGAGCCGGGGTCAAGCATGTGATAATAATGCCAGGAGTCACCGTACTTACCACCTACACGTTGCAGATCCGGACCGGTACGTTTCGATCCCCATAAGAATGGATGATCATATACATATTCACCAGACTTTGAATACTCTCCATAGCGTTCTGTCTCAGAGCGGAAAGGTCTTACCATTTGTGTATGGCAGTTCACGCAACCTTCTCTTATGTAAATGTCGCGACCGTGTAGTTCAAGCGGTGTATAAGGTTTTACACTGGCAATCGTGGGTACGTTAGATTTTATCAGGAAGGTTGGCACCATTTCTATTGCACCACCAATCAGGATTGCCACCAGCGCCAACGTTGTAAATACAATCGGCTTACGCTCCAATACTGCATGCCAGCCTGTGTTGCCGTGCGATGCTGTTGTTAAGGGAGCCGCCTGCGCATCTTCATTGGCAATAAACTTACCAGCATACGCTGTTTTAATTAAGTTATAGGTCATGATGATTGCACCCGTCAGGTAGAGTGCACCACCCGCGGCACGCAGCATGTGCAGTGGCAGAATTTGAACCGTAGTTTCTAAAAAGTTTTTATACACAAGAAAACCCTCAGGTGTAAATTCTTTCCACATCAGACTTTGCACTACACCAGAGATGTACATCGGCAGTGCATAAAAAATAATTCCTAAGGTGCCCAGCCAGAAGTGAAGGTTGGCCAGTTTGCTGGAATAGATTTTAGTATCCCACATTTTAGGAACCAACCAATACAACATACCGAAAATCATAAAACCATTCCAGCCTAAACCACCTACGTGTACGTGTGCCACTATCCAATCGGTAAAGTGTGCTATGGCATTAATGTTTTTTAAAGACAAGAGTGGCCCTTCCAATGTAGCCATACCATAAGCCGTAACAGCTACCACAAAAAATTTCAATACTACATCTTCTCTCACTCGATCCCAGGCACCGCGTAGTGTCAGCAAACCATTGAGCATACCACCCCAGGAAGGTGCAATCAGCATAATGGAAAATACAGTACCTAAACTTTGTGCCCAGTCAGGCAGAGAGGTGTATAATAAGTGGTGAGGTCCTGCCCAGATATAAATAAAAATCAAAGACCAAAAGTGAATGATCGAAAGTCGGTATGAGTAGACAGGACGATTTGCAGCCTTTGGCAAGTAGTAATACATTAAACCTAAAAAGGGTGTAGTAAGGAAGAAGGCAACCGCATTATGTCCATACCACCATTGCACTAAGGCATCCTGCACACCAGCATACCAGGAGTAACTCTTGAAAAGATTCACCGGCATTTCGAATGAGTTCACCACATGCAAGACAGCCACCGTAATAAAGGTGGCAATGTAAAACCAGATGGCTACATACATGTGTTGTTCACGTCTGCGCAAGATGGTACCGATCATGTTTATACCAAACACCACCCAGATAAGGGTTATGGCGATATCAATGGGCCATTCCAACTCCGCATATTCTTTCGAAGTAGTCATACCCAGTGGCAGTGTAATGGCTGCGGCCAGAATAATGGTTTGCCAGCCCCAGAAGTTTATCCAGCTCAGTTTGTCGCTGAACATTCTTGTTTTTAACAAGCGCTGCATCGAGTAATAAATACCTGCAAACATGGCATTGCCTACAAAGGCAAATATGATGGCGTTGGTGTGCAGCGGTCGTATGCGGCCGAAAGTTGAATACTGCAAATCAAAATTGAAGATGGGCCACACTAGTTGCAGAGCAGCCGTAAGTCCTACAAGCATGCCCACCAGGCCGAAAACCACGGTGGCAATGATAAAGGCCCTGACAATTTTATTGTCGTAACTGAATTTTTCGAGTTCCATAGGCAGATTAAGCTTACGTTTGTTTGATGGGGTAAAAGTACCTTCAGTAAAAAGTCTCAAGACTGACGGTACTTAGAGTGAAATATGATTTTTGTCAGGTTGAGTATTTGGCCAGATCTGAGCGACTGTCAAATCAACTTGGTTTAGCTAAGCTTCCTTACAAACTGCACAACCTATGACTACCGGATACACGGTATTACCTAAGTCTATCAAAGTTTTTACTAGTCTAGAGTCTTGAGGTTCAATAAGCAGTATGGGTACTTATTTTCAACGATGGTCCTATCGGTAAAACAGACTATTAACCACTTATAAAAATATCGGGGCGTTTGCGCAGCTTTTCACCCCTGCTATCCCCTGACTAACAACCTTATGTTCAGGCTTTTCGTACAAAAGTCGTTGATCTGAAAAATCCAATGAATACAGCTTTAATCCAGGGGTGTTTATGAAAAAAGTGTTTCTAAATCCATCTGATTGCACTCAAGAAGTTTTTTTGTGACACCCAGAAAAAAAAATATTGCCAGGCAACCCTTTTAGATCACCCCCTGTCTTAGCTGGGTATTATGAAAAAGTCAACGTTCCTTTATACCGTCATTTGTTTGTCATCCCTGGCATTTTCTGCTTGCGATGAAGAACCACTGGTAGATAGCATACCCCCCAGTTTCCTGGCTGTAACGCTGAACCCGGATCTTATCTATATCTATAATACAGGAAACCCTATTGGCGTACGACTTGATCCTTTGGTGAATGACAGCATCAAAGTAGATGCTACCCTCTCTTTCAGTACACCCAATCATGGTGTAATTAACTTTATTCAAAATGAGGGATGGTATTATGTGGCCAATGCCGGTTTTGTTGGCACCGATTATATTACCTATAGTGTTTGTTATCAAAATGCCTGTGCCAATGCCCTTATTACCATGCAGGTAGAAGCACTCCCTGATTTTAATAATTGCACCTTTTCTATTACCGGAGAAAATATTCAAACAAAAAGAGATCAACCCATCGCTATACGCATTTTTGATAATGATGTGGTTTGTCCATACATGGGTAACAGCATTCAATCACCAGAGAAGGGACGCTTCAATATATACACCTATTCAGGCACTTTTAAGAATACCGTGTATGTCTACTTCCCGCCAAAAGGTTATGTCGGTACCGATCGCTTTCGCTACAGACTGTTTACACCCGATGGCTACCTGGAGGCGTATTGCAACATTACCATTACCAATTAAAAAAATACGCAGCCGGAAAGAGCGCCACACCGCATGACTGAAAGTGAAATCATACAAGGATGTTTAAAGCATAAGGCTGCCGCCCAAGAGCAGCTGTATGCCTTATACTCCCGTAAGATGATGGCCATTTGTCAGCGCTACACACGCTCGCGTTTTGAAGCTGAAGATATTTTTCATGAAGCGTTTATTAAAGTATTTAAAAACATACACACCTGGCAGGGTGGTACTTTTGAAGGTTGGATGCGAAGAATATTTGTAAACACAGCTATCAACCACTATCATCAACACAGAAAATACCTGGATCATGTAGATGCCTCCTATGCGGAAAGTATGCTCAGTTCCGCAGACAACATCATATCTACTTTATCCAATCAGGAGTTGATTCAAATGATCAACAAAATGCCTGAAGGCTACCGGCTGATCTTCAATTTATATGTAGTTGAAGGTTATAATCACAGTGAGATTGCAGAAATGCTGAACATCGCAGAAGGCAGTTCTAAATCACAGCTTTCGAAGGCCAAAAACTATCTAAGAAAAATAATCGAGGACAGACTTGTCTCAGCTGCATAATGGAAAGAGATTTTGACGATATCGCAAGACGTCTTCACGACTTAGAGGCTGAACCTCCTACCAATGGTTGGGAGAAGTTAAGACCTGTTGTTGTCACTGAAGGCCGTAAGTTCAAGTGGTTCCAGAAAAACTGGTGGATTCCCCTGTTATTACTCGTACCTGCTTCTTACTATCTGATTTCCTCTGCTCCTATTGAACAGACACCGGTAATTGCAGAAGCTTCAATGAATGCAAGCAACAGTAAACAGCCATTACAAGAAGCTGAGCGTATTGCGCAGGCATTAAAATCTTTACCAACAGCAGATACACAAACGACAAATAGCTCTATACGTGCTGAACGTAGCAGAAACGAACAACATCAATTAAACGCAGGCAATCTGAGTGCAGGTGCTGAGAAAAGTATTAAAAGGAACATTGAATTATCTGACCTGCAAGAACCACTGGTACAAAAAACATCAGTAAAAAATAACATTGAATTGAATACATCACCGAACAATGCTAATCTAAAAAAGGCTGTAGCCTACACTGACTTGTCATCCGCAACAACGGAACCGCTATACGAAAGCTTGCAAGTAGACACACCATTAAATGAACAGCCTACAATTGATGCCGATCAGGAATCAAGTCTTGTACACGAGGCAAAGAAATACAAGCTTCTACTTGCTGTTACCCCCGTATTCACGTCAGCAGTAAGTCGCCCCAAAGCTTCAGATGAAGTGCTTATTACGCAGATCAAACAAATAAACAAACCTGTTAATACAGGATTTGGTTTTTCAATAGGCCTTGGTAAAGTAATTAACGATAAACTGAGTCTGGATGCACAATTATCTTTCCGATCGATCAAACATAAAACTGCTTTTTCATATACAACAGGTGTTATTGATACGCTGCTGGCCATACAGCAAACGGATCAAAGTTTTCTGATAAGTCCTGTATATAGTATTAATGAGAGGGAAGTTTCTACCAACTACGGTTATACCGGCTTACAACTTGGATTTAGTTACACACTATTAGCCATGCGCAGCGGTCAGCTCAGTGTATTCGGAGCTGCGTCTTCTCAATTCCTGGTTTTCGCTGATGCGAAAGAAAAATTAAATAACAGTTGGGTATCCATCGAAGCAGATGGTGTGCGCAAACTAAACTTCAACATGATGATCGGCCTGGCTTACACCAGAAATTTGAGTCGCGGATGGGACCTAACCATGAGCCCTGCACTTTCTTATTTTTTGAAAGAAGCCGGAAACAGAAATCTACCGTACAATACGAGCAGGCAGTCAATGGGTTTAACCCTAATGCTTTCTAAAACATTGTCTAAGTAATACGCAATTTATTTTCGTTTCGATCTCAGGTGTTTATGAATGCTTCTGCCGCTTAACGTAGTGGCCTGCGAAGAAAAAATAAATTTCATTTCTTTTTTTTAAAATACGCAGGCAACCCTTTTCACTGCGCACCTGTCTGAGAGCAAAACTAAGTTATGAAACCCTATTCAAAATTATTAAGCACATTACTCCTGGCACTCTTTGCATTTACTACAGCCTGCGAGGAAAGCGAAGATCAAATCATTGTTCAACCACAAAATCAACTGGTGGCTGTTGCCGGATCTGATAAAACAATTTTTGTCAATGAAGAATTGACACTGGACGGCTCTGGTTCCTTCGACAGAAACAATAAAGCGTTTAGCTACTCGTGGTCAATTAAATCCAAACCACAGGGAAGCGCTGTTACATTATCGCAAGCGAATAATGTGTCTACAATTATTAAACCCGATGTCAGCGGATTGTATGTAATAGAACTACAAATAATTCAGGGACAATGGACCGCTAAAGATGAAGTAAACATTCAGGTTAATAATGTCGTGCCCAACGGACCCACTACTGTATTGCTGGAAGGGAATATTAACACCCATACAACTTTGGTTAATATTTTCGAAGACCCTGCAAGCATCGATTATATCGTTACACAAGACATAGAAGTATGGGCTGATTTAACCATCATGCCAGGTGTTACTATGGCTTTTCAGGAAGACAAGGGAATGCAAATTATCGGTGGATACATTAAAGCCAATGGCAGCAGCACTAGCCCCATTCTATTTACCAGTCTGGAAGAACAAGGTGCGTACTGGAAAGGCATCGCGATTTACAGTAATAGTGAATCAAACGAATTTAACTTTGTTACTATAAAGAATGCTGGTAGTGTCGCTTTCAATGAAACTGGCATTCGCGCCAACCTTTTCCTTTCCGGTAATGATTTCTCTGTCGCTGCCCTGAAAATTAACAACAGCCATTTCAGCAACAGTGGCGGTTACGGATTGTACGTGCAAGGTGGCTCTTCAATATCTGGCCAGCAGCAAATTACTTTTTCAAACAACCAGCAAGCGGCCGCTTTTATTCCAGCCCGCTTATTACACAGCATAGATCCTGTAAGCTATAATGCTCTTAACATAATCGAAACGGGAGGTCTTGTATCTCAGGAAACTGAATTCGTGTGGAAAAAACTAAGTGGTGGTTCATACATAGTGACAAAGGACATTCAATTAAAAGCAGGTATCACCATCGAAGCAGGTGCTTCTTTTAAAATGAAATCAGGCGTAAGCATCAGTGTTAGCGATAATGGCTACCTGAAAGCATCCGGAACACAGGCCGCTCCTGTTCAATTTACATCTACCGGCAATCAGGTGTACTGGAATGGTTTATATTTCAATTCTTATAATTCCAACAACATCCTGACTTATACAGAAGTGTCGAATGCTGGTATGCAAAAAATAGGCGATGGAAGTTATCCTGCCAATATTACCGTAAGCGCACAAGGTTTAGTGAAGGTTGAGAACTCAACAGTAATGAATGGCCTGGGCTATGGCTTAGTGGCACAAAATCAAAATGCCTACAATGAAAACTTCACTGCCTCCAATACTTTCAGCAACTTACAAAGCGGTATTGTGTTTCCTCAGATTATTGAAAATCCATTAGGCACACTCACCGGAGAATGGGTAGATTATTGGTCATTCACACAAGGACTAAGCAGTCTTGCTGCCAACTTTTATGATAAAGAGAGTGGCGTATGGTTTAACGGAGCAGCCAATCCATGGGCAATGAATCCGAGAGGTTTTGGCCTTCGTTTTACTGAAAATGGAAACTTTGTGTGGACTATTGCTGAACATTCACCCATGACGGGTTGTGAATCGTATTCAGCAGAATACATTACGGGAAGTTTTGAAATTTTAGCCGGAAGTATTTCCTTCAACCAGGATTATTGGAGAAGTAAATTTACCAATTCATGCGATGAAAGTCAGGAAGTAGATATTGAAGTGACGCCTTCGGTAATACCCATACAATATCAAATCAGCAAGGTGAACAATCCATTCACCAATACAGAAGTATGGAAACTGACCTTTACCAATCCTGGCGGATCAAGTTTCTTCTTCTATAAAAAGATTGAGTAAAAAGGCTGAGTAAAATCGCTCCTCTGCCATAGTTCTTCGATTGCTGTCACAAATTCACGCTTGATTGTTCCTTATGATCAGGCGTGAATTTTAAAAATTGAATAGCTCAAAAGCAAGTAAACGTTTTCATTCATCTACTCAAAAATAATAACACAAACTTCTGTTATCTGCCATAATCATCATAGCTTTCATTGTAATACTCCTCATATCGGTAAATTAAATCAATATTTTGTACTTCAATATCTGTTAGCTTTTCTCTTATATCAATCCCCATGGGTATGTACCAATCTTCAAAATCAAACTGTCGCCTGTCTTCCATATCTTTAAACGAATAACCGTGGCGGGCGTAAATTTCATTACGCATATATTCTAATTCTTCTGGTAATAGATTCTCGACATCACTTTCTGTTAAAAGTCGTGTAGATGCCTCAGGATATTTTCCTAAATCTGGTTGATAGGAATATTGTACATTTTCCAATATATAAGACTTAGATGAAGTTACTCCCTTTTTAAAAGGAGACCAGTCACCCTCCAGAAATTCTCCATAATTATCAATCGTAAAGTTGAACTTACCATCATACCTATCGGTACCAGGTTCACTCATCTCAAAATAATAAGCATCTTCTTTAATCTCCACAGTACCTGAAATCGGACGATAGTTACCAGCACAAACAGTATAACCTATGGCTTTACCATCTTTTATTTCTGCCAGCGCTATATTAATTTTATTCATTCCAAACATTCCTACCCAGTACCCAACGCCCACAACAGAATCATTTAGATTGATTGTCATTTTCTCAATTGCCTCCTCAATCTGTAATTGTTCGGAAGATTTTTCAGGGCCAATAGTTCGAGCATCTTTGCTAACAGCAAGTGCGACCACCGAATCTTTTTCAGTTTCCGTGACGACCTCTGTAAATTCGGAAGTTTTTGGCTTGGCACATGATATCATGACCAATGTCAGGAGTAGTATTTTATTCATAACTTTTTTCATTAGAAGAAATTTAATAACATTTCCTAATATTACACATGCCTGTTAAGTTGAAAATTCTAGTATTGAACGTTACACTACTATTTTTTACCTTTTTAATGGTGAGGATTACACTTCCATACCGTTTTCTGGATTATGATGTAGCCTTTCTTCGAATTAAACAATGGATAATTGATAATGAAATATGGAGGACTGCTTTTTTCGTTCATGTTTTTACAAGCTCTATTTTGTTGCTGGCCGGATTTACACAATTCTACAATCCCTTTAAAAAATTTAACAAAATTCACAGGCAGCTTGGGAAAATCTACGTTTTTGTGTTATTGATCTTTTCAGCGCCTGCAGGCTTAATTATGTCGCTCTATGCCAATGGTGGGCTGTTGTCGCAACTTGCATTCACCCTATTAAGTTTGTTATGGATATTTTTCACTTTTAAAGCTTACATTTTCATTCGAAAAAAGGACTTCATTTTGCATGGAGACTTTATGTTACGCAGTTATGCACTTACACTTTCAGCATTAACATTACGTGCCTGGAAATATATTATAGTATTACTTTTCCATCCTAATCCCATGGATGTATATATGCTAGTAGCCTGGTTGGGTTGGGTTCCCAATCTACTTATTGCAGAATGGTTAATCCGAGCAAAATTTTCTGCTAGAATTATTAGTCGATAAAAGCTTAATGGAATCTTTCCTTGAGATACTCACACTTAACATCATCAAAATTTGATGAAAGGCATTCTACTGATGGCAATTAGCTTTATCTTAAAGGTAAAATTGCCAAACCTATGAGAATCCTGTGCTTTATCTTATCCATTACCCTACTTTCCTCTTGTAATCTTAAAAAACAGGAAACAGAACGCTGGGAAGAACACGCAGCCAACACTACCATTTACCGCGATGATTTTGGTGTGCCGCACATCTATGGCAAAACAGATGCGGATGCCGTATTCGGTTTATTGTATGCACAGTGTGAGGATGATTTTCCTCGCATAGAGCGCAACTACCTCTGGGCGATAGGGCGTATGGCTGAAGTTGAGGGAGAAAAGCAAGTGTATAGCGATGTGCGCGCTAATCTTTTTATGTCGCGCGAAGAAGCTATAGCACAATACGAGAACAGTCCGGAGTGGCTTAAAAAATTGTGCGATGCTTTCGCAGATGGCATCAACTATTACTTGCACACACATCCGGAAGTAAAACCTGCCTTGCTTACGCGCTTTGAACCCTGGATGCCCATGTATTTTAGCGAAGGCAGCATTGGCGGAGACATTGAATCTATTTCCACAGAAAAACTTGAAGCCTTCTATAAGCAATTAGGAGAAGACTCCAATACCGATGCCGTTAATCAACAACAAGCAACCGCTTTACTAAGTCAAAAAAATACTGCTCATGATTTAGATGAACCACAAGGTTCTAATGGCATTGCTATCTCAGGAAAGTTGACACAAAGCGGTAATGCCATGTTGCTTATCAATCCACACACTTCCTTCTACTTCAGGGGCGAAGTACATGTAGTGAGCGAAGAAGGTTTGAATGCCTATGGTGCTGTAACCTGGGGGCAGTTTTTTATTTACCAGGGCTTTAATGAGAAAAATGGCTGGATGCATACTTCCTCTTACACGGACGTGATGGATGAATTTATGGAAAGCATTGAAAAGAAAGAAGATAAACTCTATTACCAATATGGGGAGGAATCACGACCAGTAGAAAAGCGCATGGTTACAATCGCCTATAAAACAGACAGTACAATTGCACAACGCGCATTTCCGATTTACAAAACACATCACGGGCCTATTACCGAAGCGCTGGCAGACAAATGGATTGCCACTGCTATGTTGTGGGATCCATCCCGCGCCTTACAGCAGGCTTTTATCAGAACGAAAACTGCTTCTTATGATGAGTTTAAAAAAATGATGGACTTCAAAACCAACTCATCTAACAATACTGTTTACGCTGATGCGGATGGCAACATTGCTTTTTTCCAAGGCAACTTCATCCCTAAACGCGATACCACTTTTAATTATGAATTACCTGTGGATGGCAGCAACAAGGCCACTGACTGGCAAGGTTTGCATGCTGTAGAGGAAAGCATCCATTTATTGAATCCAGGCAATGGATGGATACAAAATTGTAATTCAACACCTTTTACTTCTGCTGCCGAATTTAGTCCAAAGAAAAAAGACTATCCTTACTACATGGCCACCGAACCTGAAAACTTCAGGGGTGTGCACGCTATTAAAGTGTTGAGCAACAGAAGTGGTTATACACTTGACTCATTATTATCGCTGGCGTATGATCCCTATCTACCTGCTTTTGAAAAATTAATTCCCGGATTAATTACAGCTTTCGATCAGGCTGGTAAAAAGTATGTTGCATTAAAACCAGCCATTGAAGTATTGCGCCAGTGGGATATGCGTACCTCAAAGGAATCAGTAGGCATGGCCTTAGCACACTACTATATTACTGCATACCTGCAGAAAGGACCACGCCCGGAAGGACTCAGCATGATGGAACGTGTCAATTATTTTGGAACAGGCACAAACAACGATGAACGTCTGCAGATTTTTAGTGAGGCTGTACAAAAAATAACAGACGACTTCGGACAATGGAATACACCCTGGGGTGAGATTTGCCGCTTACAAAGATTGGATGGTGCCATCTCACAACAATTTGATGATACGAAACCTAGCATACCCATTGGTTTTGGTTCTGGTAATTGGGGTGCATTGGCTTCTTTTGGTGTGCGTGGCAAGCAAGACACAAAAAGATATTATGGTACTTATGGCAACAGCTTTGTGGCAGTAGTTGAGTTTGGTGAAAAAGTGAAAGCCAAGAGTATTTTAGCCGGTGGCCAAAGTGGCGATCCAACCTCTCCACATTTTATGGATCAGGCGCAACGTTATGCCGACAGAAATTTTAAGGATGTAGCTTTTTATAGAGAAGATGTAGAAGCCAGGGCGGTGAGGAAGTATCATCCGGGTAACTAGTTTTTTTTTGAAAATTCTGGTTGAGTTACGAGCTACTAGCTTTGAGCTACTAGCCCGCTATTCGACTTGCTGTTCGACATGTTAGCGCAGCGCATGTCGAACTTCAAATAGAACGGATTTTTAATCCGTCCCTAGAACTCAGCTAGTTTCAATAATCCTTTCCTTGTCCCATAGTAATCAGCACAGCTGCTATACATATACTCCTCTTCTTTCTCCACCATCCCCGCTCGAACAGGGTTCATATGTATATAGGTGATTTTACTATCAAAGAAAGACTGACTGGTAATTTCTTCTCCATGATAGCCTTCTTGCCAAAAAATTATCTTATCCTCCTTATGCAGCAACCACAACAACCAACTTTTACGACTTTCTTTTGCATTTTCCTTAATAGCCTCTACAATTTTTGATGAAGTAAATTTTTTAAAATCGCGAATAATATCACTAAGTTTTTCTTTATCACTGCTTACAATCATGTGAATATGATTGGTCATCACTACCCAGGCATAAACTTTTAATCCTTTATGTTGCTGACAATGTCGGATACTCGCTAATAAAATATCGATATAAGTTCTTCTTGTAAATACGTCTATCCACTGATTGACAGTGCAGGTGATAAAGTACTGACCAAATTGATCATAAATACGGTAAGCATAGGCCATTGATAAAATTAATAGTCACCTCCGCTTTTACTAATGCTTTAAAGACTTATTAATATCTTGATTTGTTCAAAA
>NZ_JBMRCF010000014.1:0-65209 GCF_057350905.1 Chryseotalea sp.
CTCATAGGCATAACTTGAGTTACCACCCGAAGCACTTGCACTTGAAAAAGTGGGGGCCGATGAACCTGAGCAAATGGTGGCACTGCTGTTTGAAATTGAACCAGCAGACAGGGGTGGATAAACTGTAACGGTAATGGTATTAGAGGGTTCGGAGGTACAACTGGTTGTAACCAATCTTCTAAATTCAGTTGTTGAAGTAAGCGCACCTGGCGAGTAGCTGGCAGATGTGGCTCCACTAATCACTATCCAGTTGCTTCCATTGTAATATTGCCATTGATAGCTGTAAGAGCCTGTACTACCACCGGCAGTGGCAGTACTTGCAAGCGTAGCTGCTGTTGTATTATAACAAATAGTTTGTGCACCCGATATTGCTCCTGGTGTCAACGAAGAGTAAACGTTTACAGTCAGTGTGTTTGAATAGATTGTTGAGCAGCCTGTAGCACCTGATATACGAGCCCTGTATTGTGTTGTTGTAGTCGGAAATACATAGAGGTTGCCAGTGGACCCTGCACTTGACCAGGAACTGCCACCGTTGGTGGATTGTTGCCATTCAACAAAACTCCCAGTATAGGTTACACTTAATAATTTAGATTCACCGGCACAGATAGTCGATGAGTTATTTATTGAAGCAGTTGCCCGATATTTAGAAATTGACTTGGTGTAAGTACCATCATCAGTTTGAAGGGTAATCAAACCTGATGCGGTAGAATTCCATAGAATTGAGACACTTGTTCCATCGGATGCGCCAACAATGGAACCTCCGGTTACAGACCACTGATATGACCAGCTGAAAACAGTAGCTGTATAACTTACCGTTGATGAGGGACAAGCTAAGGATGATCCGTTGATCTGAGCCAATGCGGCTGAAGCGGTTAGTAAAAAAAAAGCTATTAAACCAAATTTCATTTATCTTCAGTTGTTTATTTAAACTACTTTTTAATTAGTTAATGATTCGAAATCTGTCCTGACCTATAGTGTATCTCATTCGCTTGAATAATGTTACCGTCTTTGTCGGAAACAAAACGAAGTCTGCCATATTGGTCATATTTAAAAAACTGATACGTTGCGTTAGCGTCTGATTGTGAGTTTATGCCTCTGCCATAATCATAGCTATAAGAAGAGAAATGAGATAGCCTAGGGTAAACGCGTACATCATCAATTGCAGTGCTTCCTGCAGGTGCCGTTATCGAATTTGAATATGGTACTGCACCACTATACTTCCACTCACCATTTTGTAAATACCAATAATTAATTTCCAACTGTGCTGTACTTTGTGGTTGATAACTCGAAGGCAGCGTATAGGTATTACCACAATAAGCTTTTGTTCCGGACTTAGCCTGCCCCCCCGCAAGGCAACTTGTTGTGCCTTCCTCTTCAAAATTTGTGAAATAAATTTCTGACACATTAGTATTGTCGCAAACAGCTATTAATTGATTAAATGAATCATAAATAAATGATTTCGAAACCCCGCCCCGACTGGTCACCTGAACAATATTAAGATCGTTATCATATTTATATGAAGCATCTTCCTCATAATAGTTTTGGTAAAGATTCTCAATACCATTTTCATTTGTAAAACTTGACTCCGTCAGATAATCAAATGAAACATCCAGTGGTCGAGGCAAAACCATCGAATGCGTAGAAGAAGGCTGATAGAAATAATTGTTATTAATCGGGCCAACTGATCTATAGTTAATAAAAAATCCACCTAATAATTTATTTACAGTGCCTACTTCAAATTTTCTGGCTTCTATAACAGGTTCGGTAATGCCTGCTTGTTGCATCGATTCTATTACGGATCCTGAAACAGCCAACACATCTGATACTCGTTTATATTCGGTGAGTAAGGTTCGATTTCCTGAAATGATTTCCTTTTTCAGTGTTTGTTTTTCAAGATCATATACATAAGAAGTGGTAACTGCCGAACTTAAGCCATTGTAGTAATTTTTCTGGACTTGCTGTTTAAGATACTTGAATCCACCCCATATTTTATAATACTCAAATATGTAGACTGCTTCAATATATACTAAAGGAGCAATATACTCCGGTAACTGCATAGCTCCTCTAATAGCATAGATATGAAATTCATTAGGAGCCAAATTTTCAACATAAAATGCTGAGGTGTTTGCTTCTATTTCATAGGTAAACTCCGTCTCCTGGACCAGCTCCAGTAGAGTTCCATTGCGTCTAAATTGTCTGGATTTTATCATATCTCCACTAAGCCAACTATCATCTGTTTCTGCGTATAGTGAAGAGCCTGGCGTTGTGTGAATTCGATTCATCCAATTAAAATAAATATACTCTGTTTTGCCATTGGTCTCCCCCTGATTATCAACTTGATGAACGCTCACAAAATCGTATACTACTGTGGGTAGAGGATTAATACTTGATGAAGTCCTTCTGTAGAACTGATCGGGAGTTGATAAATGGTTTGCGTTGTGTTGATAAGTGTAGTACCAGTAAGTGGGTCTTCGGAATTTTATGCTATCCTCAGTGGTTGCATATTTGTAAACATATGCTGAGGCCTCTTCACCAAATCCCGCATCGCTAATAATAGACTGTATTCTCAAGCCCCCACAGGCTACAAATGCTTCGGAGGCGTTAAGCGATTGAAACAATTCTTCCAGCCAAACAAAACGAACATGCGTAGACACTGGCTGACCGTTAACAGTGCCTGCTGTTTCAATAGTAACAGTATAGTCAACTCCAGGTTGGGTAGTCATGTCATAATATGAATACTGACTACCATTGCCCGTCAACACTATACTTTGCTGAACATCGTTCTCCATCCACGACACGATAGTACGGCTAAAGGGTTGTCCTTCTTCTTGCTGAAGATCGGTTGTCCGTGTGGAATTAGTCCAGTAAAGGAGACGGACGCGACCAATGTAAGCGATTGAAGGGATGCTCACTACCTGACTGGAGGTCGAGTTCCCGACACATGAAACCACCTCATCCTTCAAAAAGAATTCTGTTTCAGAATTTTCAATCGAATTAAGCTTCACTTTATTCATTTCATAATTAAATGTTCTGACACCTTTTGTCGGATAGGTTATTGTTTTTAGCGAAAAAGCTTTAGCATGTTCTTCCGATGCACCCCTATCAACACCAATCATGTAATCAAACCCAAAAGGAATTAATGATTCATTTTCCTCTTTACCATTATAATAACCCCAGTGATCAATGCCAACATTAAACCTACTTGGTTTATGTGTCAAGTTGTATGCGAACGTGTATGGCTCTGTTCCCTCTTCTTGAATTTTTGTCAACATCATTCGGCTATATCCGCCATAGTTACCTGAATAAAAATCAAAAGGAACACCAGAAATTATAGGAGAAGTACACTGAACGAATGTATGAGTCAGGTCAAAAGTCTTAAGCACTTTTTGTTGGAAGTACACCACAATCTTTTCCAATCTGCCAAGGTTATTGCCATTGGGGAGATCAACTCTTGAGGCTGAATAGAAAAACTTTACGCTATAGCCATTATCACTTGCAATTGAATCTATTACCTTTCCTGAATAAATTATATTCTTTGACCAACATGTTGAAGGAGCAGGATTGGTGGGAATAGATGATTCAGAAAAATTTCTTGATTGAACCACATCCGTATAATAAGAGTAGGAGTAACTCTTATAAAAAAAATTAACGTTTCTATTTGACGGGGATCTCACATGAGATAAATAATATGATGCATTGGCAGCTTCACCAGGAGCCCATACATCACCTCCTGGGCAGGTGTTAGAAACTGACATCAATTCAACATCATTAAACTCGAAAACATAACCTTGCCTATCCTTAACTACTATTCGGGTAGTATCCATACCGTCAATTCGCAATGATGATGATGGAATCGTGTGACCGTTAAACTCATTGTCAAATACAAACTTGCCAGATTTGCCCAAAAAAGAGTAATGATAGAAATCCGGCTCATGATCTGTTCTGTATCTAACTTCAGGGCTATTTGAATTTGAATAGTTAACGACCTCTGATTCAGAATTAAATGTTAATGAACCCGGACCACCATTTATAACACTGGAAATAACACCACCTGCATCTAAAGACCAACCTAGCCCCACTGGACTTGCTAATTCTCTCACTTTAATACCACTACCTGAGTGCCTGATTCTAATGGGGATAGTTATATCCCCTGTGGTAAGTTCGAATAGAGGAATGCTTACATCAGGAATTCCAGTTTTATAATCAACCGGATTATCAACAACACGGGTGATTGAACTGGCTTCAGGGGAAGAAACAACAGGAAGTTTCGGTGCTAATTCTTGATTAAATTGTGTTTGAGCAAAACTTTTATTAACAGAAAATAGAATTAATAATGTGACTAAATATTTATTAGCAGACATAGGGTGGTAGAGATAACGTTATTCTGTATTTCCAAAAATTACTGCATTCGAGCAAGCGGGTCGCAAAAAAATAAAAAGAACCCAACTATCCAAAATAATTATTTGTTAAGTCATACTTTAAAAATAAGGTGCCGTTTTAAAGAAATTTTAAGGTTTATTAAGAATTGAACACCTTAAATTTAAGGTATGTGACACCTCGTGCCTTACTTGAATTTATTGAAGTGCAGCTAAACTTTCAATTTGAACTTTACCGATAATTTTATCTATATCGCCCTACTATACACCATCCGATCCTTCCCAATATTGGCATAAGCATCAAACACCTGACAAATATTTCTGATAAACGTAAACCCCGTCTGGGTTATGCGTACATCATGTTGGTTAATATAAAGAAGTCCTTCTTGTTGCATTTCTCTGAGCACTTCCATGTGCTCATCATCTGTTACCGCTTTAACATCTTCCATATTCGCAAAACCATGACAGCTTAATGAAAGTATAATAGCTTTTCGAAGTCTGTCATCACTTGTATGCAAATGCCCTTTCCACACAGGTAACATTCCCTCCGCTACACTTTGCTGATAGGCTTCTACTTCTTTTCGGTTTTGCGCATAGCCATAGCTTGTCTCGCTGATAGCTGATGCGCCTAGTCCAATCAGGATGTCTGTGTTGGTTGTAGTATAGCCCATAAAATTACGGTGCAGTTTTCCTGAGCGTTGTGCTTTATACAACGTGTCGTGGGGTAAAGCAAAATGATCCATGCCTATCTCTACATAACCCGCCATAATTAATCGCGAGCGACCTGTTTCATATAAAGTTCGCTTGCGTAAGTCACCAGGCAAATCTGCATCTTCATAACCGCGCTGGCCCGGCTTTAACCAGGGTACATGCGCATAACTATAAAAGGAAATACGATCGGGCCTTAACGAAAGCACTTGCTTCATGGTGTCGGCTA
The DNA here is from genome assembly GCF_057350905.1 of Chryseotalea sp. Classification (NCBI taxonomy): domain Bacteria; kingdom Pseudomonadati; phylum Bacteroidota; class Cytophagia; order Cytophagales; family Chryseotaleaceae; genus Chryseotalea; species Chryseotalea sp. The sequence continues at coordinate 5,314 of NZ_JBMRCF010000014.1, forward strand.
CACTGGATACAGTTTGAAAAGGCAAACCATAAATAAGATCGAAACTAACAGAGGTAAATCCTCTTTCACGACTTTGTTGCACAACGCGTTCAAGATTCTCGAAAGGTTGTATGCGATGAATCGCCTTTTGTATTTGTGTACTTAAATCCTGTACACCAAAACTGATTCTTTTAAAGCCATGCTTTTGCAACACATCGAGGTGCGCAGCCATGGTATTGTTCGGGTGACCCTCTAAACTAAACTCATGCGCTGGATGAATTGCTACACGTGATAAGAGCGCTGTCAGAAGTTTATCGAGATTCTCTGCACTAAAAAAAGTTGGTGTGCCTCCGCCTATATGTAGTTCTCGTAGTATAGGTTTAGTTTCAAATATACTTTCATACAAAGTCCATTCTTGCATCAGGGCATTAATGTATTTTTCTTCTACCGCATGGTTTTTGGTAATGCGTGTATTGCAGGCGCAGTATGTACACAAGCTTTCACAAAAAGGTAAGTGTATGTATAGACTGATTCCTTTAACTGCATTGCTCTCATCGAAAGCAAGTTTTAGTTTTTGTTGCCAGGTGTGAGCATCGAATGCCTGCGTTTGCCATTGTGGTACGGTTGGGTAACTGGTGTAGCGCGGTACAGGTAAGTCATACTTTTTCAGCAAAGTGGCATAGTCCTTCATAACACAAGTTTAATGAAGGCAAAAGTATACTCACCTGCCCTACTTTGGCGTGAGTGCGATCAGCAGCCATTATGATATAAATCAGCCGAAAAATTTGAACAAAGTAGCTGTTAGTATATTATTCTTCTGTGGCCTTATTCACTTTGCGATACACGTGTGAATGGTAAACATGCCTGCGGGCAAAACGATCGGGTGTGGCTGAATTGATAAATTTATTATAGATGCTTTTGGGCACGCCAAAGAATTCATAACGGCTGCCATCCGCAAAACCAATCTGCAAGGTTTGTCCTTTATACTGGAAATCAAGAAGTCTGGAGGAATTCATGGTTTCAGTATACTGTGGCAATTGTTGCTCATGTGTTTCCGGAGCGATGCTTACCAGTAAATGATAAGCTTCAATAAAAGCCTTGCTTTTCTCTTCGGCTTCGGCTTTCGCCACTTCATTGTCCTGTATCTTGTCGGGATGCCAGTCTTTCATAAAGTTCCTGTAAATAGTTTTCAGGTCCTTTAGGGTCACGTCCTTATCTACACCCAACAGCTTTCTTGATTCAATGATTTTTTTCATGCGGGTGCAAAAATAAACTATTTAGGGATAATAAGCGACTCAGCCCCAATCATTCCAGATGACCGGGGCTGAGTTGAAATATAAGCTTTGCTAAACACATTCAATACCTACAAAAAAAGCCGGCACTTTTTAGTTAGAAGGAATAAACTTTGGCGCCTTACGGTGTTTTGTACTTTGCTCATAAGCATAGGCAATCTCAATCAGAAGTCCTTCTGTCCAGGCAGTACTAAAAAACGATATGCCTACTGGTAACTCATCAACAAAACCCATGGGCAGGGTAATGGCCGGGTAACCTGAAATGGCTGCCAGCGAAGAGCCCCCCCCTATGTAATGATCGCCATTGATCAAATCTGTTTTCCAGGCGGGCGATCCGGTGGGTGCCATCAAAGCATCCAGCTTATTTTCTGTCAATAATTTATCAATTCCGTTTTCACGTGTGGCTTTCAGCATCGTGGCCAGTGCATCCTGGTATTCTTTTGTCTGCAGGTTACCCTTCTCAGCAGCCATCTCTAACAAGCGCTGATCAAAATAGCGAAGCTCAATAGAATCTTTCTTGTTAAATTCAATCAGGTCTTGCATTGTTTTTACAAGTGCCTTATCTCCCAAACCGGCAAAATATTTTTCCAAACCATCTTTAAATTCATACAACAATACCTGAAAAGAAGCACCATTCACACCGCGCTCTAAATTGAAATCAATTTCAACAACTTCAGCACCTTGTTTTTTTAAATCTGCTATAGCGCGCTTCATTAACGTATCCACTTTCGCATGAAAGCCCATACTGTTTTTTAACAAACCGATGCGCTTACCTTTCAAACCATCTGCTTTCAAGAATGGTGTATAGTCTGTCAAATACTTACCCTCTGAAGCCAATGTTTTGTTATCAGCAGTATCAACACCGACCATGCTTCCTAAACTGATCGCTACATCAGCTACACTGCGTGTCATTGGCCCGGGTGTATCTTGTGTAAAGGAAATGGGGATGATACCGGTTCTGCTCAGTAGCCCCACCGTTGGTTTTAATCCTACTAAACCATTATTATTTGAAGGACACACGATAGAACCATTGGTTTCTGTACCTATGGCAAAGGCAGCCAAGTTTGCTGCAATGGAGGCACCTGAGCCTGAACTTGACCCACAGGGATTGCGATCTAGTACGTAAGGGTTTTTGGTTTGTCCTCCAACCCCACTCCAGCCACTAGACGACATATCAGCACGGAAGTTTGCCCACTCACTCAAATTGGCTTTGGCAATAATAATGGCGCCTGCCTCTTTTAATTTTTTCGTGATGAAACTGTTGGATGTTGGAATGGAGTTTCTTAAGACAGTAGCGCCCGCTGTAGTAGGCATATCATCTGTGTCGATATTATCTTTCAAAATAACAGGTACTCCATGCAGGGAACCACGGATTTTCCCCTCCTTTCTTTCTGCGTCCAATACTCTTGCTTCTTCCAACGCTTTCTCATTAATATGAATAATGGAATTAATAGTAGGCCCGCTTTTATCAATACTTTCAATTCTGTACAAATAGTCTGTTACTACTTGTTCACTGGTAAAAGTGCCTTCTTCATAGCCTTTTACTAATTGGCTTATGGTAATTTCCTCCAGGTAACTGGTATCTCTTGCAGGTTTAGCTGCAGGCTGACAAGAAATGGCGAGACCAATCAGAAAGATGAATACATAGTTTAACTTCTTCATAGCATGGTTTTGTCTAATGAAGTAAGATAAATAATTAAAAGCAAAGCTGAATTTTAAAGTGACGAACGAGCCTAATAGGATTTCTTCGGTTTATGGAACCTGTGCGATGATCGCTGGTATCCGATTACCCCATCATTATTCACGCTACTAAACAGGTCAGGTTAAACAAAAAGAATCAGCTTTCAGTCTTCTTCTCTTTTTTGTCTTCAAACAACATACGCACAGAAGGCCCATAGGTATCGTCAAACTGACCTGACTTCATACTCCACAAAAAACTCACTAAGAAAAGTATAGCAATGGTAAGTGAAATGGATATTAATAAAATGATGATGGTCATACACTTTTCTTTAAGATAGAACGAGATACCAAACTAACCGCAATGCTGCTAAAACCTACAACGCTAATGCTACTGATGGGCATCAATATTGCAGCCACCAAGGGTGTGAGGTGACCCGTTACAGCAAAGCTGAGCGAAATAAAATTATAGAAAAAGGATATCGCAAAGGCGGCTTTAAGAATGGTAGTTGAGGCTTTTGCTAAGCGTAAATACAAAGACAGATTCGCTACTTGCGAGCCTTCTAGAATACCATCACAGGCAGGCGTAAACACACCGGCATTATCCGAAACAGATATGCCTACATCGCTTTGCTTCAATGCTCCCGCATCATTCAAGCCATCGCCTAACATCATTACTTGCTTACCTGTTGCTTTCCAGTCCTGAATAAAATTCATTTTATCCTGCGGACTTTGATGAAATAGCAATTGTGCAGTAGCTGGAAATAATTGCTGCATGCGTGTGCGATCACTTTCATTATCGCCCGAGAGCATAGCCACTGGTAAGGTCGCCATCGTTGACAACGTTTCTTTGATACCGCTACGCAAAGTAGTTGTGATCGTAAAATGTCCTTTTACTTCTCCATGAATGGCGACAAAAACATGGGAGGATGTTTGATCCAGTAAAGCATTCGCTCCTACAAAACTGGCTGAGCCAATTTTTATGGACAAGCAAGCAACCTCACCTTCTATACCTTTGCCAGGTCGTTCAACCAAATGTTTAACAGTCCAATGGGCAGTCATCGTCAGGTGTTTCACAATCAACTCACTCATGGGGTGAACCGAAGAAGCTGCCAAGGATTTAACGCAGGATAATTCATGCTCAGTGATGTTGCCCTCAAAGCGTACAGTGGCAGCCCCTTGCGTAAGGGTACCTGTTTTATCAAAGACAAGCGCATTGATACCAGCTATGCGTTCAATCACATCTGCATTTTTTAAATAGAATCCGTGCTTACCAAATACACGCAACATATTTCCATAGGTGAAAGGTGCAGCCAGTGCCAAGGCACAAGGGCAAGCTACAATCAACACCGATGTAAGGATCAACCACACATTACCTGGATCGGCATAATACCAATAGATGGCCGTTGCTATAGAAAAGAAAAGAATGAACCACGTAAAGCGCCTGGCTGCCCGGTCGATTATTTTTTTGTAGCGACTTTCTTTTGGCTTTTGGAAAACAGCATTGTTCCATAAGCTGGTCAGGTGGCTTTGAGACGTTTTCTTTTGCACCTCCAGCATAACTGGCTCACCCAGCAAACGACCACCCGCGTAAACAAGATCGCCTGCCTTTACTTTAACTGGTTTAGATTCGCCAGTCACGAAGCTATAATCAACGTAGGCTTGTGCACTCAACAAAGTTGCATCAGTGGGCACCACTTCCATATTACGTACCTTGATAATATCTCCGCACGCTAAATCATATACAACCACAGGTTTCCACTCCGCACCTGTTTGCTTATGGATAGCCAGCGGAAAATAAGATGTATAGTCGCGATCGAATGCCAGACTCTCATACGTTTTGTCCTGAAACCAGCGTCCGATTAATAGAAAGAAAACAAGACCGCTGAAAGAATCCAGGTAACCAGGGCCGACATGGAAAACAATATCATAGGTACTTCTGAAAAACAGGGCTGCCAACCCTATGGCTATGGGTACTTCAATATTGATCTGCTTTTGTTTAATGCTTGTCCACGTATTTTTAAAATAATCGCTGGAACTGTAGACTAAAACAGGAATTGACAAAATGATATTCAAATAAGAAAACAACTCCTGCAGGTATTGTTCTGAAGTATCAAGCCCCAGGTACTCAGGAAAACTCAAGAGCATGATGTTACCAAAGGCAAAACCAGCCACAGAGAGTTTGGCAATCAGCGGGTGTGTCTCTTTTTGTGATTTTTTATCCTCCAGGTTAATCAAAGGTGCATATCCAACGGAAGCCATACTGGCTGCTATTGTACTCAGTGCTGTCAGGCTGGGATCAAATTCAATGGTTACACGCTTGCGGGCAAAGTTCACCTGCGCGCGTAACACACCCTTGCAGAGGCGTTGCAGGTTTTCTAATAACCAAAGGCATGAGATACAATGAATGGCCGGCACATAAAACTCCACCTTGGCAAAAGTAGGTGACTGAAAAATCAGTAATTTGTCCTTAATACCTTTTTCATCTAAATAGGTAAAGGCATCGTTATCAACCAGATCATGCTTTGTACCAGGCTTTGTGTCATAGGTATAATACTCACAAAGATCATTCTCATGCAGAATGTCATAAACCGTTTGGCAGCCATAGCAGCAAAAGTGTTTACCGTTTTTCTGCAATATATCTTCTTTACAATCCTGTCCGCAATGGTAGCAGACTGTTTGCTCAGTGGTTTTACTAAGCGGTGATTCTTCAACTACCGAATTACTCATTGCGCATCGTATAAGTCCAGATTGGAATGTCTATATGGTTTACCACATCTTCTGCTACACTACCACTTAACACATGCGCCAGGCCCTTACGACCATGTGTGCCCATGGCAATCATATCCGCCTTTATGGAGTGTGCAAAGTTGATAATACCATCTTCTTCATAGAGGTCATTAAAAACATGCACAGTATAATTCTTAAATAAAAATCGTTTTGCGAAATCCTGCAGTCGTTTATTAGTTGTTATATCTCTTGTAAAGTTTGAAGGTGTGTTTATCCAAACAATATGCAGGTTGGCTTTAAAGAAATTCTGCATCGCCTTTACTTTCATCAGCAAATCTTCCTGAATTTCAGTATGCAATGTATTAGGTAATACAATGTCTTTAATGGTGTTTAGTTTTGGATAGCTTTTCACAGCAATAACCGGAACAGGCGAATTACGGACTACTTTCTCTGCATTAGATCCTATCACATACTCTTTAACACCACTGGCCCCCTTGGTTCCCATAATTACCAAATCAATTTTATTCTCTTCAATGTAGCTGAGGATCATTCTGGCGGGGGCACCAAATTGTGTGGTGGTTTTGACTTTATCTTTAGGATCAGCGTATTTCTTAATAAGTTTAGCATACTCCACTTCCGATTTATCTTTTAATTCTTTCAACAAGACTTCTTCGAAAGACATGACTGGCATTAAAACACTGTCGTGCATAACAGGCAATTCAATAACGTGCGTGAGGTGCACTTCGCCCCCAGATTGACGTGCAATATCGATTGCGAACCGAAAGGCATTGACTGCCTGCTTCGAAAAATCACATGGAACTAATATCGTTTTCATGGCTTTGTTGTTTGCTTAGCCAAAAGTAGACTGCTGCATTCTTAAGTTACGTGATTGCCATCAATCAGAAAACTGACAAAAATCAGGAATTCGCTTTTATTAAATGGCAGAAGGCAATGTTAAATAGACAAGGTTGTGTAAGCAATGAAAAATGGACAATGGACAATTGACAATCCAGCGGGTTTTACTGTATCTTCTTAGTAACAAATAGTGGTTAAGAAAAAAGAAACAATGGATAATATAAAAATGACAATTGACAGTGGACAATTGACAATAATGAGAGTTGTATTGAACTAAGGAGTAAGGTTCTACAATTCAATTGTTGCTTGAAGTATCAAAAATTGAAAACGTTTTAGCAGGGTGTATAAAAGAAAAAAATCATGCCGAAGGAAGTGAGGCAATGATGCAAATCAAAACCCTCTTCCCTGGCATGACGGTTTGTACTACTATTAATGATTCAGCATATCAACTTAGATTGCTTCATCATTTCAACACACAATCAACGCAAATACCTCGCAATGACGCGTATTTTCATTTTCAAATCCTCAAATCCCCGAATCAACACATCAATTAGATTGCTTCGTCATTTCATTGCGCAATCAATGCTAATTCTCAATAATTACATGCTTTTTCGTTTTTCAAATTTTCAAATCATCAAATCACCGAATCAACACATCAGCACATCAACACATCAATTAGATTGCTTCATCATTTCAACACACAATCAACGCAAATACCTCGCAATGACGCGTATTTTCATTTTCAAATCCTCAAATCCCCAAATCACCGAATCAACACATCAGCACATCAACACATCAATTAGATTGCTTCGTCATTCCAGCGCTCAACCAAACCCTAATTCCTCGCAATGACGTGAGTCTATTAACGAATCAAAGAATCAGCACATCAACAAATCATCACATCAGCACATCAGCAAATCAATTAAGCTTTTGCAGGCGTTTTAACTTTTCCCATGGCCATCATTTCACGCATGGTACGCTGCATATTTTCTGCTGAACCGTCCAGGAAAATAACATTGCCTTCACCTTCCTGCGCAAAGTGGCGTAATGCCTCTGTCCACATTGAAAACAAAATGAAAGATGAATCTAATTTTGCACTCTCCATTTCTTTTGCCGCATGCGACATACCTTTGGCCACCTCTTCACGGAACAAAGCCACGCCCTGACCACGCAACTGAGCTGCTATGCGCTCCGCTTCTGCTGCGATTTTAATGGCATTACCTTCTGCTTCGGCCGTTTTAGTCTTGGTAATCAATAAAGCCTGCCCTTCATTTTCGGCAGCAGCTTTCAGGTTGTTAGAGGCCACCACCCTGGCCATGGATTTCATAATGGACTCATCAAATGTAATGTCATTCAACTGCAAGTCTATCAGGTGGTAACCCCAGCTCTCCAAGGTTTGGTCAAGTTGCAATTTTACCTCCTGAACAATTTCTGTTCTTAATGAAAGTACTTCTGCCTGTTTTTTAGTCGCCACAAAACTTCGGATGGAGCCTTCAATGGTTCGCACCAATGCCTGCATGAAACTTTTTTCGTCCATAAATTTAAAAGCCACATTCTTAATGGTTTCTTCTTCATGGTTTACTACAGCAAACAATAGCATTGATGTGAAATTAACATTCGCCTGGTCGCTGGTTGTAGCCTGAAATTCTAACTCAACAGACTGATTTTGAATAGAAACCCTGGAATGAATTACTTCAATAAATGGAACGCGTAAGCTTAAACCTGGCCGCAAAATTCTCTGGTATTTTCCAAAGACCGTAATGACGGCAATGGTTCCCTGCTTTACAGTAACGAAAGAAAGGAGCAACAAAAGAAAAGTTAATACTCCCAACAGAATCATGATAACATCAATGTTCATTTTAGATTAATTTGGTTTGTTTGTTTAATAATTATTCTAACCCTGCCAGCCTTTGATAAGTCGGCCAGACCTGATTGTTGTACCTCTATAGTTCAGCTGAAATGCAGGTAACAGGCTTTTGTTAAAAATAAAAATATATTGCCATCGGGTTACCTTTTGCTCAAGTTTTCATCTGCTTAAGCGTAGAAGCTTAAATTACAAGCTTCAGGGTTTTGCTGCTTTAGCAGCGAATGATTATACTTATGCCTCAATTAAAATATATGCAAGCCATTGTTGTCGAGGCGCTCTCGAAAAGTTATGCCAACCCTGTTTTAAAGAATATTTCTTTTACAGTTGAAGCCGGGGAAATTATCGGTTACATAGGCCCTAACGGAGCAGGTAAAAGTACTACCATCAAGATTCTGACAGGACTCATCAACGAATTTGAAGGTAAAGCATCTGTGCTTGGTCTTGATGTAAGAACCGAACCGCTGGAGGTGAAGAGACGCATTGGTTATATACCCGAAAATGCAGCACTCTACGATACACTTACACCACTTGAGTACTTGGACTTTGTGGGCAACTTATATTCACTTGACAAGCACTCCCTTAACAAAAAGTCGAAAGAACTTCTGAACGTATTTGGTTTAGCTAACCACATGGAAGATCGCATGACTACCTTCAGCAAAGGCATGCGTCAGAAAGTATTATTGATTGCCGGTATGTTACACAACCCATCTATTTTATTTCTGGATGAGCCCTTGTCTGGCTTAGATGCCAACGCTGTAATATTGGTAAAAGAGATCTTAAGTCAACTGAAACAGGCTGGTAAAACAATTTTTTATAGCTCCCATATCATGGATGTGGTGGAAAAAATATCTGATCGTATCATGATTATCAATAAGGGTGAACTTATTGCAAATGGAACTTTCACTGAACTCAATTCGCAAGCCCATAGTGGTTCGTTGGAGCAACTCTTTACTGAGCTAACCGGAAACAGGGAGCATGAAAGTGCGGCAGGTCAATTCATCGATATCATCAAACAATAAACATCCATGGATCGTATTCTACTCTTCTTTTTGGATGCACTCAGCTTTATCTATAAAATATTTGGTATCGACTACCATCAGGTAAGATCTATCGTTGCTGTTAAACTCCTGATGGATGGAAGAAGGCCTATGTTATCTATGGGACAGGCATCCTCTAACCGTAGTTACTATTATGCCCTGGTTATTTACTTAATCTTTGGCTTACTGGTTTCCTTTCTTATCTATTCGGTGCCTTCTGTTGTCATATCGATGACTTTCATATTCTCTTATATCATGATTATGTCCATCATGATTCTGATTACAGATTTTTCAGCCGTCTTGCTAGACACCAGTGATAATTCTATTATCCTGCCCAGACCCATCAGCAGCAGGACTTTACTTGCCGCCAGGATAACACACATCGTTTTATACATTGGTCTGCTCACGCTTGCTTTATCTTTGGGTTCTATCATTGCTGTTTTTATTACCTACGGTTTTGCTGGTATTATTTCTTTCTTGTTAGCACTCCTCCTATGCATTCTGCTTTCGGTAACAGTTACAAATGCGCTGTACCTGCTCATTATGCGTTTTACAAGCGAAGAGAAACTAAAAAATACCATTAATTACCTTCAGATTTTCATGACTGTGCTTTTCATGGGAAGCTATCAGTTATTACCACGCTTATTAGGTACTGTCGATTCATTGGAGACTGATTTTATTTTTCATTGGTGGACTTATTTAATACCACCCGTTTGGTTTAGCGCCACGGTGGAAGCTTTCGAAACATTTCAATTTGATCTGACGCATTTACTCTTCATTATACTTGCTTTAGGAGTACCTGTATTAAGTATTTTTTACGTGAGTCGTTTTCTGGCGCCATTGTTTACAGAAAAAATTCAGGACATGGGCACTGAGAGCCACGTTACACTTAAAACAGTTAAAAGTAAAAAATCGTGGACAGAGAAAATTGGAGAACTGATTACTGAACTTGGCCCGGAACGCGCAGGCTATAGTTTAACCAGCAAAGCCATTGGCCGAGACAGGAAACTAAAGCTTAAGCTCTATCCGGCCATTGGCTATTTTATTGTATTGGCTTTTGTTTTTCTTTTCAGGTTCAACGACAACAGTGGTAACATCCTGGAGGGATTGAGAGAAGGCAAAGCTTTTCTGTTACTCATCTATTTCTCAACATTTATTCTTTACGCAGCGCTCTTTGAAATATCCTTTAGTGATAATTTTAAATCGTCCTGGGTGTTTTTCTCTTCCCCGGTAAACCAACCCGGCTATATTTTAAGGGGCTCAATAAAAGCATTGCTAGCCAATCTCTTTATTCCCATCTATGCAGGTATTACTATTTTTTCGCTGGTTATCTGGGGACCAGCCGTTATTGATGATTTGCTTTTTGGCTTGGCCAATAATGTCGTTATCATTCTAAGTATTTCCATACTGAATAAAAAGCATCTGCCTCAAAGTGTGCCCGATGGTGCCAGAAACAGTGGTGGTAATTTTGCAAGAAGCATTATTATGATGCTAACGATGGCGCTATTGGGATTTTTGCATTATGGTGCTATGCAATTAGATGGCTCACTTTGGTTGCTGACACCCGTATTTGCCACCATTGCTTATTTTATGTTCAAGTCTTTCAGTACCATCACCTGGAAAGATCTGCAAGGGGCTTAGAAAAGTGATCGGTGAAAACACCGACCACGGGTTAATTGAGACCATTAAATGTCTACTCCTTCTTAGAGTTTCCCGAAAGGAACTCTGAGGCTACTTTACATAGTATAATCTTAATTCTCAGAGTCCTTACGCTTATGCCCACCCACTTCCCAAGAGACTCTGATGAGGAATAATCGATGAAAACACCGACCACAGGCTAATAGAATGAGGTCTTCAATGAAGACGCAAACCACAAGACATCGTGGGATTGAGTAAATCAACCATACAACAATAAAACAAAATGCGGCACGAGGCCGCATTTACTTTTTTAAAATGTTGGGATATTACAAGTCTGCTTTTTTAAGCTTCAGGTAACTGAAGTAGTTAAAGGCTGTAATCCAGAACAACGCCACGGCTACTGAAGTTACGCTTACATAGTCTTGTATCTCCTGAAAGACGTAACGTGGGAAAGGCATAGCCACCAAATTACTAATCGCTTCCATTGGGAAAAAGGGAATAATAGCTGGGAAGGTGTCGTCAAGATTGGCCTTCACAATAAACTCAATCATGTGCGATAGACTTAACACCACAATGGTTAATCCCGATCGCTGTATTAGTAAGCCCAGCATTAATGCGTAAGATAGAAAGGCAAATATCTCTAAAAAGTAAGCAGCAAGAAAACCGATGTCAGAAAACAGGTAGGATAACTGAAGCTCCGGGGTATAGATTAAACCTGTTAACATGACAATAAAGAAAATCATGAAACAGCTTAGAATACTCAACAGCACATTGGTTAATACCTTCGACATCAAAAATTCGGAGCGACTCAAACCATCTATAATGTTTTGTCTGATCGTACGGTAAGTAAATTCATTCGTTACTGAAATCACCACCATGAAGGCAAGAATCAGCTTGAAGAATCCACTTATATAAATCAGATTTTGCCAGATGTCCGGGAAATGATAGAGTGGAATTCTATCAATATTGATGGAAGCACCAAAGTCGGCACCTTTAGAGGCTAGCCATTTCAGAAACTCCATACCACTGGCCGTAGTAAAACCCAGTGTTAAAAAGTATAAACCACATACTACCCAAAAAGTACGGTAGCTGGTCATTTTTTTTAAATCAATTTTAAGCAAATGAAGCATGGTGCTGAGCTTTAAAATGTTGTGTTACAATTTTATCAAGTCCGTTGAGGTCTTAAGGCTTCTTATTCTCTGCAAGTATTTCCAGAAATTGTTTTTCTAAACTCTTCTTCTGGGTAGCCAGATAAGAAACTACAATACCATTATTAAACAGAAATTTATTTAAGTCGTGGCTATGAAAACCATCATTCATCAGCACTGCGTAATTAGCGCCATCTCGCTTTACTGATTTTGCTCCTTCAAATTTTTGCAAAATCAGTCCAAGATCATCGTGGTAAGCATTAACTTCCACGAGCTCCTCGCCCCTTCCAACATCATCAACCGGGCCACTGTGTACCAATTGCCCTTTGCGCAACACCGCATAATGCGTACATACTTTCTGTACCTCATCTAAAAGATGACTTGCTAAAATTATTGTTTTGCCATCCGCTGCAATGCGCTTGATAATTTGTCTGATCTCAGCAATACCCATCGGATCTAAACCATTGGTGGGTTCATCGAGAATCAGAATTTCAGGATCGCTCACCAAGGCAGAGGCAATGGCCAGGCGTTGTTTCATACCCAGCGAATACGTTTTATACTTATCATCTTTGCGGGCAGTCAACTCAACCACTTCAAGTACCTTGGCAATATTTGCAGGATCGGCCTGCTTAATGGTTGCATTCAGCTCAAGGTTCTTTTGTCCGCTGAGGTATGGATAAAAAATCGGATGCTCCAACACAGCCCCTATGCGTTTTCTAATGGTGTGCGAGGGTGCTTCGCCAAACCAGCTAAACTCACCCGCTGAGTGATTGGTAACCCCCATGAGCATGCCCAGGGTTGTTGTTTTACCACTTCCGTTAGGTCCCAGCATACCAAATACCTGGCCTGCCTTCACCTCAAGGTTCAATTGATTTACTGCGCAGATTCTACCAAAGTTTTTGGTAAGACCTTTTACTGATAACACTGTTTGCATAGGGAATTGGTTGATTTAACCGTTGCTGTTAATTATCCTCATTCTCTTTAGTATCCTTCTTGCTGTCCTTTTTATCACCAGCAAATTCTTTAATCATTTTGCCAATGTCAGAACTCTGATCTATTGTTTGGAAAAACTGTGGCACTTTATTTACTGGCACGCTTCCTAAAATATCCAGTACATAGAGATCTTCTTCATCATTAACCAATACTACGGTACCAGCTACCTTACCACCTTTCTCTTTCAAATAAATATCGAAGTTTCTGCCATCCATACGGCTTGTCATTATCTCTTCGTAACCTTCACCTTTATAATCAGCCACCAACGATTTAAATTTATTGACAGTAAAATTTGCTGCCTCTTTGCTCACAATGAGAAACTTCATTTTCTCAATGTCTTTTATTAATTCATCGAACTCCTTGCTCTCCTGCTGGTTTAGCATCTTCAAGGTGTTTTTATAGAAGAACAGTGCAAGGGCATCTTTATTCGCATCATGCAAGGCTTGGGTAGTCTTGCTTTGTGCTGATGCCATGATACTGCAAAATATCAGGGTAAGAAAAATGCCGGCTGCTTTCATATGCTTTTATTTATAGAATAAGTGTACGTTTTATGCAAAAGATTACAGACTTGCTGAAGTAATTTTTCCACTGGTAAGCATAGCCGGGTCAATATGTCCCTTCAATTCAAATACTACTACTTCGCGAGGGTTATCAACAATCACCACATAGTAATCACGTTTTTTTCCAGGCGCTAACATAAAAGTAATCACTTCACCCTTATCTTTCACCTCCATTAAATTTTCAAAATGATTTTCCTCTAAAAATTTCATATAGCCACTAACCGAAACACGTTGCTGTGTAAATGCCACCTTCGGAATGGTAATAAACTCTATACTTCGCACCCCGGAAATAGCCTCTTTCAGTTCATGATCATCAATCACTTTCAAGGCTAATTTAGCCATTAGGCCTTCGAGTTTAAACGAATGTACATCCGCCTCTCCGCGGAAGCGATCTTTCAAAACCCTTATACTATTGTGTTGACTGTTAGCTGCTGAAATTGTCAGCAGCAAAAGCATAGATATAACAAATGATTTCATTTTTATGATTTTTTCAAGAGTAGTTAAGTAATTGTAACGCGGATTCTGTATGAACAATACCACAGGTTCGGTATTCTTCAGAACGTAGCTATTAATCTTGCGAAAAGACCAATCCTGATTACGTTCAGCTTTATAAAAAACATGATCTGCTTTCACAGACCATGTTTTGATTTTAAGTGCTTGTTAGTTCTTTTTCTTATCGAGATTCTCCAGCTTATCAAGGCCATCGATGTCCATACGCTTACCAATGCGACTTACCTGCTTCAAATCAATTTCTCCGTATAGAGTCATGATCATAAAGTCGGTTGTGCCACCCATTACCATGATCAGTTCAGAAATTTTTCCTTTTCCGTCATCTTTAATCAGAAACTTCATGTCCTGGTCTTTATCACGCACTGTCATCAACTCTTCATAGTCCTTTATCGGAATTAATGTGAATGCTTCTTTATACAACTCACGCGCATTTCTTGCATCTTCTTTAGCTAAAATACGAAGGCCTTTGATTTTACTGATGGCTTCAACTACTTCTTTATCTTCTGCAGATTCTACCTCCATGTTGGTAAACAAGCTGAACATTTTGCTGCTTACAGTTACATTGCTGAAACTCTCATCATTCTGGTATTTAGTAAAAAACTTTGAGATGGCATCAGTCTGACCAAAAGCAATACCGTATCCGGCCACCATCACAAGTACTAACATCAACTTTTTCATATCTATCATTTTTTAAGTTCTTAATTATTTTTCTGCAATCAGTTATTAACTATCTGCCTTGTCGTTTTCTTTAGTTTGTATTTTTTCCTTTGCTTCATTGATCAGATTTAATTTAGCAGTGGCTTTTTGTCCTTTGCTGAAATTTTTCGAGATCATTTGCAAAGCTTTTTTCGTCTCTTCAAAAGCCTTTTTCGGGTCGTCATAAGTATCGGTAATCTCTTGTGGCTGATCTTCGCGTATTTGCGTACGCACTAGCCAGAAGGATGCCAACACCACACTTATGCCGGCAGCAATTCTTAAACTGCTGTACACAAGACTTCTCACTTTTCCTTTCGGGGGTTCAATCGCCTTCTTCAGACGCCCCTCAAAAGCCACATCGGTAATCACCTGTTGGCGTTGTTGCTCAAAGTATCGAAACAAAGACGCGGATTCCTTAAGATGTAAGGGCACTTCTGCCTGATTAAAAAACTCGCGCAAAGTTTTTTCCTCATCCAGTGTTGTTTCGCACTCCCAGTACTTTTCCAGCAGCTGTTCTATTTTCTTAGAGTCCATAGGCATTTGCTTTAGTCAGTTTTTCACGTACAGCATTCCGGGCTCTGAACAGGTTTACTTTCACCTGGTTCATATCAATCTCCAAAATGTCGCAAATCTCATTGTAGCTGTAGCCCTCCACATCGCGGAGGTGCATTACTTGCCGTTGCTTATCGGGCAATGCGGCCATTAGTTGGTTTATTCGCTGCATACTCTCATGTAGTTCAGTTGATTCATGAGGCGTTAACGCTTCGTTACGAACATCAAAGCTTCCATCAATCGGCTGGGTTTGTCTTCGGTTGTTTGAGCGAATGCGATCCAGCGACAAGTTCTTGGTGATGCGCATGCACCAGGCCTCCATGTTCTGAATTTCTGCCATTTGCTCTCGTCCGTTCCAAACCCGGATCATTACTTCCTGCACCACATCCTTGGCTTCCTCCTCGCTCCCTACTAAGCGTAGGGCGAAGCGGAAAAGCTTGTTTTTTGCAGGTAATACTCGATTTTGAAAAGATTCGAAATTCATTCCTTATTGAATTCAAGTACAAGACGGTAGCAGGTGTACGATGTTACAAAAGATTTTAAAATATTTACCGTCCATCGTATCTTTTGCCTTTAAGTTTATGGAAGAGAACGACAAAATCATCCTTTTTAATAAGTACGACTCTGTAATTGACGCCAATTTGGTAAAAACTAAACTGGATGCTTATGGAATACCCTGTTTTTTAACCAATGAAACGGTTTCTTCCCTCTATCCCCTGCCTTTTATGAAGGGAATGGAAGTGAGGCTGTATATCTTTGAAGCTGATAAAGAACGGGTGCACGAGATCATGCAGGAAGGCCAAACTGGTGGACTGCCAAGTTAGATGTGCCTTGTGTAACATTCGAATTGTTGAAACATGAAGAATCGCAAAAAATTCTGGCTTAGACTCATTATTGGTTTTTTAACCCTCCCCCTACTCGCATTCTCAATAGTAGTGGCTATTCTTTTCTGGAAACAAGATGCTATCGTTCAAGAACTGGTAAACACCGTCAATGAGGACTTTGTTGGCGAATTAAGTATTGAAGACAGCCATGTGTCTCCGTTTGCCAATTTTCCCTATATCTCTATCGATCTGGATAACGTAAGCGTTTACGAATCGAAAGACAAAAAACAGCAGGCTATCCTAAAATTAAGGGATGTTTATGTTGGTTTTGACCTTTGGGCCATGCTTGGTGGCTCAGTCGATATTAAATCGATTAAGCTGAGAGACGGCTTTATTGAACTGATACAACATACCGATGGAAGTTTCAACATTGCGAATGCTTTATCTGCCAAAAAAGAAATTGAAGATCCGGCAGAGGAGTTTCACATGCATTTGAAAAAAATTGAACTGATCAATGTAGATCTATTAAAAGTAAACGAAGCCAATAACCTGATACTTGAAACTTTCATTGATGATGCTACCTCAACTTTTAAAACAAGTCAAGACCATGTATTTGTTTCACTGGATAGCCGTTTCATGTTGAACGTCATCATGAATGGTGATACAACTTTTGTAAAACACAAACACTTTGACATACAAACAGAACTTGATTACCTGAGTCTGGAACAAAAATTAATCATTCAGCCATCAGAAGTTAAATTGGAACAAGCCCTTTTCAAAATGGATGGCAGCATCGATTTTGATGATGACATGAACCTCGATATCAACTTCCACGGCAACAAGCCTAACTTCAACTTATTCATGGCCTTTGCGCCAGAAGAGTTAGCTCCTGCCTTACAACGATACGATAATGCAGGTAAAATATTTTTTGAAGCCAGTATAAAAGGAAAATCCATTAACGGACACAACCCGCTCGTAGTAGCAGACTTTGGCTGCGAAGATGCTTTCTTTGACAATAAGATTTCTAAAAAGCGGCTGGACGATCTTTATTTTAAGGGACATTTCACTACAGGAGAAAACAGAAATGCTTCTACAATGGAGTTTTCGCTTATCGATTTTACTGCTAAACCTGAAGCTGGGGTTTTTAGTGGCAACCTGCTGGTAAAGAATTTCGAATCCCCTGAAATTAATATGCAGCTTAAATCAGAGTTTGATCTCGACTTTCTTTCAAAGTTCTTAAACATCAATGACCTGCAGGATCTAAAAGGTCGTGTGGCACTCACTATGAATTTCCACGATATCATTGACTTATCTAATCCGGAAAGAAGTATAGAGAAATTAAATGAATCGTATTTTACAGAGTTGGAAGTGGAAAACCTCAGCTTTACCACCAGTAAATACCACTTGCCCATTCATGATATAGATATTAAAGCAAAGATGGATGGACATGAAGCCGATATAGAAAACGTAAGCTTAAAAATTGGGGATTCTGATATCAGTTTTCAGGCAAAGATCAGCGATTTACCTGCTATCATTCACCATACCAACAATCCGGTAAGTGCTGTACTGAACATCAAATCAAATTTACTGAACATTAAGCAATTGACTGCATACGATACAGCCAACTCAAAACCTGTTGATGAGGCCATTAAAGATTTAAGTATGAAACTTAAATTCAATAGCAGCGCAAAAGCTTTTACTGAGTCCCCTAATCTACCGATCGGTGAATTCTTTATAGAAGACTTGTACGCACAACTCACCCACTATCCGCACAAACTGCACGATTTTCATGCCGATGTATTTGTAGACAACCAGGACTTCCGCATTGTGGACTTTACCGGCATGATCGACAAAAGTGATTTTCATTTTACCGGTAAACTCAAAAATTATGATCTCTGGTTTAATGTAGATCCACTGGGTGATACTAAAGTTGAGTTTAACCTAACCTCAACCTTGTTGCAACTAGAGGATTTGTTTGCCTATGGAGGCGAAAACTTTGTGCCCGAAGATTACAGACATGAAGAATTTAAAAATTTAGCAATACATGGTTTTGCTGACCTGCATTTCAATAAAGGATTAAAATCTTCCGATGTCTACATTGATAAAATGGAGACACAAATGAAGGTACATCCTTTGCGTTTCGAAAAGTTTAAAGGACGCTTTCACTATGAAAGTGAGCACTTGCTGGTAGAGAATTTCAGTGGTAAACTGGGTAAAAGTCAGTTCAATGTTAACCTCCATTATTATTTTGGTAACGATGAAGCCATCAAAAAAAGAGACAATCATTTCAGCATTACGGCCCCGCGTTTGGATTTTGATGAACTATTTAATTATAATCCACCTCCTGCAAATGCGCAAATCAAACCCGAAGATCATGAAGCCGTTTTTAATATCTACGATATTCCGTTTACTGACATGACGTTTGATGCCGACATCAAACACCTTAACTATCATCGCTATTTAATCGATGATTTTTTTCTAAAGGCCAGAACAAATAAAAATCACTACATCTATGTGGATAGTATGTCGCTGATGGCCGCGGGCGGAAAAATCAACCTTCATGGCTATTTTAATGGATCTGATAGAAACAAAATTTATTTTAGTCCGGTTATGAAACTGCACAAGGTAGATTTAGATAAGCTCCTTTTTAAATTTGAAAACTTCGGGCAGGACCATCTTGTATCAGAGAATTTACATGGAAAACTTAGCGGCACGTTAACAGGTAAAATTCACATGCATGCTGATATGGTTCCGATTCTTGATGATTCTGAAATTCATATGGACGTAGACGTAACGCAGGGTCGGTTAGAGCACTATGCCGCTCTCGATGCAGTGTCTGATTATTTTAAAGATAAAAATCTGTCGCGTGTATTGTTTGATACCCTGCATAATAAACTGGATATGACCAATGGCATACTCTCTATTCCCAATATGACCATCAACTCCACACTAGGTTTTATTGAAATATCGGGGAAGCAGGATATGAATATGAACATGGAGTATTACCTGCGCGTACCCTGGAAACTGGTAACACAAGTAGGCTCACAAAAGCTGTTTGGCAGTAGCGGAAAACCTGAAGGAGAGGATGAAATCCAATACAAAGATGATACTAAAAAAGTACGGTTTATTAACCTGAAGATTACCGGCACGCCCGATAACTATAAAATTTCTTTAGGTAAGGATAAGAATCAATACAATTAACATCCGACTTTTCATGCTTCGCCACTGTGTTACACTTCTGCTTTTTACTGTTGCCACTTTAGTACAGGGGCAAGATTCAGCTCGGTACCTTCAGGAGCTTACTGTTAAGGCTTTTAAAAGTAATAGGCCTATCACAGAGTTAGCAGGATCTGTTTCAGTGCTGACGAGTAAAAATCTGACACGCTTTGCAGGCAATAGTTTGATACCCGCTGTCAATGTTATCCCAGGCGTTCGCATGGAAGAACGCTCTCCCGGGAGTTACCGTTTTTCTATCCGGGGTAGTTTACTGCGCTCGCCTTTTGGTATTCGCAATATTAAGTTTTACAGAGACGGGCTTCCATTTACCGATGGGGGTGGCAATACCTATCTAAACTTACTCGATTTCGATGCACTCAATTCAATGGAAATCATAAAGGGCCCTGGTGCAAGCTTATATGGTGCGGGTACAGGAGGAGTTGTATTAATGAACAGTGCTATTGACAACCCTGAAGCTACACGCTTTTCAATTACGCATGGCAGTTACGGTTTATTCAGGCTACAGGCGAGCACCAATCTTCAACTATCCGATCGGTCGACCCTTGCCATGCGAAGTGCTTATCAACAAGCGGAAGGTTACCGTGAGCAATCAGAAATGAAACGTTTTAATGCCGGGATAGATTGGCAATATCAAGCAGGTGAACATGGAAAAATTACAGCTTCGTACCTTGTAGGGAATTTATACTACCAAACACCCGGAGGTTTAACCAAAGCACAATTTGAAGACGATCCCCAACAAGCAAGACCTGCCACACCGACAATTCAGGGCGCTGTAGAACAGCAAGCCGCGGTTACAAACCTTACCCACCTGATCTCAACGGCTTATGAAGCCGAATTAGGTTCCGATTTCTTGCTAAAAACAGGTGCCATTGTTTCCCTTACCGATTTTAAAAATCCGAGCATTAGAAATTATGAAAAGCGTATAGAAAAAAATATTGGTTTGCGAACTGAATTACAATACAAGCATCCGTTGTTGAGCCTTGACAATAAACTCAGCGTTGGCGGTGAATTCCAATACTTCAACTCTCCCCTACAGGTTTATGACAATGATGCAGGCCTAGCCAGCCAAATGCAAACTGATGATCTTTTACAATCTTCAGGAGGGCTTCTGTTTTTACAAAGTGAGACCGACCTGCCACAGAATTTCTTTCTTACTACCGGTGTCAGCTTAAATATGCTGCGTTACCAATTCACCAGAAAATTCCCCACGCCTGCTATAGATCAAACAAGGAATTTTTCCCCTTCTCTTTTTCCAAGAATTGGTTTAGCGAAGAAATTCTCAAATGGCTATTCAGTACATGGAAGTATCAGTCAGGGTTTCTCACCACCATCGCTGGCAGAGGTGAGACCTTCTGCCGGAGCATACAACAATACATTGAATGCAGAAGTCGGACTTAACACTGAAATAGGTATCCGTGGACGAGTGCTTAAAAAAGGTGTTTTCGATATGGTGGCTTACAACTTTCAGTTAAAGGATGCCATTGTCATTCAAAGAAATAATGATGGCGCTGAGTACTTTGTGAATGCCGGCAAAACCAGTCAGCAAGGTATTGAGTTGAGTTTCGCGTATGATGAGCTAACACTATGGAAGAACGTAATTTCTGCCAATTACTTTGCAAGTTATACCGGACAATATTATTTCTTTAAAGATTATGTGCAAGACGGTAATAATTATACTGACAATAAAATCACTGGTGTTGCACCGAATACCTTAAGCACAGGTGTAGACATTAACATTAAACAACATTTTTACATTAATGCTACTGCCAATTACTACGACCACATTCCCCTTAACGATGCCAATACTATTTACGCACCTTACTTTTGGTTGATCTCTGCTAAAGCGGGATACAGACACCAAGGAAAATTACCTGTAGAAGTATTTTTTTTCATCGACAACCTGCTGGATGAAAAATACAGTCTTGGTCATGATTTAAATGCCATAGGGGGCCGTTATTACAATGCAGCAGCGCGTAGAAATTTTTCGATCGGTCTTGAAATAAAACCTTTCTCCAAACAAAGAGAATAAACAGTTTACTAATGAAATCAGGTTTGATTACTCGTCAGCCAGCGCATGAATCGTGTAAATAAAGAAACAGATTCTTCTTTTTTCTTTTTGGCAGGTACTTTCTTAACTTCTTTCTCAACTTTTACCCTCTCTGTACGAGAAGGTGTCTTTGCCTGTCTTATTTGCAGGTATTTTTGTTTTCTTAGTTCTTTTCTTTTCTCTTCCTCGGCTTTTCTTCTCTCCTCTTCTTCACGCTTCTCACGCTCTCTTGCTTCGGATAAAGGATTACGTCTAGGTCTTTCAGCACGTTTCCTGTCAGTGAGTTTCTTTTCATGTGGTCGGATACGGGGTGCTGTCGCGTCAGTATCTGTTGCTTCCACTTCCGTGTTTAACACTGCTGGCTCTTCCTTTTTCTTCTTTTCCGGTAATTCAATTTTACCCAAAACCTTTAAGCCACTCAGCTCAATCTTTGGCGCCCTGATCACATCAGGAAGCTGTTCTATTACCTCTTCCGAGGGAGCATCATCAGCGGCATTCATTGGCACTTCTAATGTTGGCACTTCCTCAGTCACCAGTTCTTTTAGAGATTCCGTTGTTACTTCAGCAGGTACTTCATCTTGTTCCTGAGCAATGGCCTCCACCTCCGTTACTAACAATGTGGGTGCAAAATGAGCCAGTAAGGTACGTACATGCGCTTCATCAATTTTCGTATTGGGACTATCCTCTATGACAATGGCCTGTTCTGCCATGAAATCGACAATGGCAGTAGATTTTACTGATAATTTACGCGCCAGCTGAGCAAGTCTCATAGATAAAGTATTATTCCGGGCGCAAATATATTGGCAATCAAGCGTTTAAAAAAGTACTATAGAAAGTGTGTTCGGAGATTTTCGTACGGGAGTTCTACCTCTAAATGAACCGGGGCATCATTAATACTTTGGTAATTGAGCTCTACGATGCTCCTCCTTGTATTTTGAGGATCCGGATAGATGCGACCTATGCAGGCTTTATTGACCAACTCAGTTTTGCTTTCTTCGTCTTGTAATACAGGCAGTTCAATAAAATCACTCATAGTTTTTGTCTCCATTTTTTCTTTTCGCTGCGCTGCTTTTTATCAGTTACGCGTTTTTCTTTAGCCGCCTTGCTTGGCTTGGTTTTTTTTCGGGCCTTGGGTTTTGTGAAAGCTTTCCGAATAAGTGCCTCAAACTTGATGATGGCACTTTCTTTATTTTCTAACTGCGAACGGCTCTCCTGAACATTCAGCAATAAAACACCCTCGGTAGTTAGTTTACTGGCCAGTTTAGTAAGCAGCACCGTTCGTTCCTCCTCAGTAAGTAGTGTCGATTGCTTGATATCAAAACGCAAGGTTACTTTGCTATTAACCTTGTTCACGTTCTGTCCGCCCGGACCACTACTTCTGGAAGTTGTAAATTCAATTTCTGATAATAATGATCTGGCGGTAAGCATGGTTTATTTACTTCTTCACAACAGTAAATTCTACACGTCTGTTGTTGGCACGTCCTTCTTCTGTGTCGTTTGAGTCAATTGGTTTTGTTTCGCCATAACCGTGGGCTGTAAGCCTATAGCTTTCTATTCCCTTGCTGATAATGTAATCAACTACCGATTGCGAACGCCCCTGCGATAAATTCAGGTTATAATCATCTGATCCTTTTCCATCGGTATGACCTGATATCTCAATTTCAACGGTACTGTTTTGTGTTAAGAAGTCAACAACCTTATCAAGTTCTACAAAAGACTCACGCTTTAAGGTAGTTTTATCAAAATCGAAATAGATATTCTTCAGACGAACGGTGAGTCCTACTTCAATAGGTGCGAGAAATAAATCCTTGAACAAAGGTGTATTCTCTACATCTTCCACTTCAATACTGTCTACGGCATTTAAATACCCATCTGCTTTGGCTGTTAGCAAGTAAGTGCCAATCCCCGCAAGTTCCTGCTCGTATTTACCACCTGCTGCATTTACATTCATCTTTGCAGCTTTTCTTAGTCTTGGCTGAATTTCAACTATGGATGTAATCGGCTGTTCGGTTTTTTTATCAAACGTGGTTCCTGTAATGATAAGCTTTTTAGCAATTGGTGTCAGGTAAATATCAACTGTAATCGTTGTGTCGTTACCTAAGGTAGGAAGGGTAAAGTTTTGTTGATCGGGTAAAAAGTTAGCTGCAGTAGTTGATAAAGCATAGCTCGCGATCTCAGGCATTCGTATTTCAAAGCGACCATCTGCTTTTGTATTTATCTTTTGAGGCTTATCCCCGGCTTTTACTTCTACACTGGCCGTAATGGGGGCATTTGTCTTTTTATTATAAACGGTGCCGTTCACAATTACGTTCACATCACGTGGCACCAGTTTAAAGATGTCCAGGTTACCACCATCGATGGTGGAATTGGCGCGACTAGTGAATACGTTTCCCTGCTTGTCCATACAGAAGTACAACTCTTCCGCTGCTGTATTCAGTGAAGGCCCCATGTTTTCAGGTTGCGACCACTTCTGCCACGTATTGTCTAAGCGCTTAGTGCGGTAAATGTCAAGTTTCCCTCTTTTGCCTGGTGCATTGCGATCACTGGCGAAATATAAGGTCTCATCATCTGCCCCGATAAAAGGTCCGCAGTCATCATCTTTGTAAGAGATATTTAACTTAACTGGTTTTGTCCATTTACCATCTGCCTGTTGGTTGCTTACATACAAGCTACTGCGCGTACTTGTTGGCGTTTCGCTAAAAAATAAAATAATGTGTTTTGTATCCGATGAAATGGATGCACCATAGAAGCGGCCTTTATTCATTTCTTCAAAACCCGGAATTTCTATTTCTGTTAAGGAACCTCCGGTTGTAACCATTGAAAATCCTTTGGTGTCTTTTCTACGGCCTCCTTTTATGAAGAGCGAGCCATCCGGCAAGGCTGTAAATACCTGGTTGCTGCGATGATTATTAAAAGGTGACCCGGCATGTTGCGCTGGCCCCCATTCTCCTTTTTCATTAAGGGTACTGAACCATATATCATCACTACCTTCTTTACCATAGTTATTATCAGGATGGTTGTGTACAAAAAAGTAAAGCTTACTAGCATCATGCGAAAGCAGTGGTGCAGCCTCATGGTAATGTGTGTTTACTTCCTTGCTCAATTTCACAAGCTCATAACGTGCAGAAAATTGCTGCGCTAAACCTGTTATGCTGGCCAAAAGTGATAAGGTAAAAATAAAAGTCTTCATGTTAGTTCAGTTGGGGTAAAACAACAATCAATAAAAGGTATTGGCGACAATACTTTACATCTTACTAAAAGTAACCGCTCCAAACGGCTTTTATTCAAATCAGAAAAAGAAGAACACGGTTCTTCCACCTTGCATAATGGTTGCGATAATAATTAATAATGCAATGCCATTAAAAATAGCCAGACGCTTATGCTTGGCTAAGCTTTCTGTCATTCTCTTAGCGGTAGACCTTGCTATGGTAATGACTACTACAGCAATGAGCATACCCACAAGATGTTCAACAGCCCAGTAGCGAATACCGCTATCTTTCATTGTATTTTCATTAAACTGCACAAAAGGGCTTACGAAATACAAGATTAATCCCAACAGGAATTGTATATGGGTAGTGATTAATAAGCCCAGGCTCAAGGCATTGTCCAACTGACTAAAAGGTTTATTGCGCAAAAAACCTGCAGCAGACCGTACAATAACCACCAATAAGAGAACCAACACTAAATAGCGAAGACCTGAATGACCGTGAAGAAGCCCTGTATACATAAAATATGGATTTAAAAACCGAAATTAACATAGCTTTTTGACACTTCCGAAAAATCTTACCTCCTATGAAACCTATTTACCTGATTTTATTGCTTTTTATGAGTGCTTGTCCTGGTTTTGCACAGGAAGAAATTAACATATCGCCTACGCCTGACACTGTAAAAGCCGGAGCCTATATCATCAACATTCATGACATTAACTTCAGGGATAAAGAATATACTATTCGTTTTTGGTTATGGATGCTTTACGATAACCCTTCATTTGATTTTGCTACGCAGATCGATATTCCAAATGCCAAAGATATTGAGACACCCGAGCCTTTAATGGATCTGATAGATGGTAAAACCTGGCAGCTCATGAAAATGAAATGCGTGATGAAGCAAAACTGGAATGTAGATGATTTTCCCTTTGATAAGCAACACCTTGTGGTGCGGGTTGAAAATACCGTGTATGACAACCAGGCACTGGTCTATGCATTAGACAGCGATGGCAGTGCTTATGATCGCGAACTCACCATTGATGGCTGGAACATCAGCAACTTTGAAATAAATACATCTGTTAGTGAATACACTACGGTTTTTGGAGATCCCAGTAACGATGCGCTTCATTCTGAATATGCATCCTTTAACATCAGCATGGACATTGAAAGAGATGCTTGGGGTTTGTTTGCCAAGATTTTCATTGGTATGTACATCGCCTTTTTAATTTCCATCATATCCTTTACCCTGCGACCATCAGAATTAGAGCCGCGCTTTGGCCTGCCTGTTGGTGGTTTGTTTGCTGCTGTTGGTAATAAATACATCATCGATTCACTGTTGCCGGAGTCTACTCATTTTACACTGGTAGATACTCTTCATACCATTACCTTTTTAGGAATTCTGGCCACCTTGTTGGTTTCTGCCATCAGCCTGAAATACTTTGATAATGAGCAATTTGTTAAGAGCGCTACGGTAAACAGGATTGGTTCCCGTTTAGTCATTGGCTTTTATATAATTGCCAATATTTTGCTGGTAAGCATGGCCATTCTGTAATTCCTGGGTCACTTACCTAACATCCATTCGGATGAAAATGCCTATTTTGCAGGCTTTATTGAAAATTATAAAATGGCCATTTGCGAAGCTCATTCAGCAGTTGAAAATGAGATTGGCCATGCAAAGTGACTACCCAAAAAAAATTATTAACACATGAAAATTTATAATTCTATCGTTGAAACCATCGGTAATACCCCCATGGTCAGGTTAAATAAGCTTAGTAAAGGCCTGCCTGGAACGCTTTTGGCTAAGGTTGAATACTTTAACCCAGGTAATTCAACGAAAGATCGTATGGCGCTGAAAATGGTGGAGGATGCCGAAAAAGCAGGTATTTTAAAACCAGGTGGAACCATTATTGAGGGTACTTCTGGTAATACAGGCATGGGTTTGGCACTGGCTGCTGTCGCCAAAGGCTACAAGTGCATTTTTACCATGGCCGATAAGCAATCACAGGAGAAGATTAACATTCTTCGTGCTGTCGGTGCTGAAGTAGTGGTATGCCCCACTAATGTTGAACCCGATGATCCACGCTCCTATTATTCCGTAGCGCGTAAACTCAACAAAGAAATCCCCAATTCGATCTACCCTAATCAATACGATAACCCTTCCAATGCACAAGCGCATTATGAAAGCACTGGCCCCGAAATCTGGGATCAGACTGATGGTACGCTGACGCATTACATTGCTACAGTAGGTACAGGAGGTTCTATGTGCGGTACGTCCAAGTATCTTAAAGAGAAGAATAAAAACATCATCTCTGTGGGCATTGATACGTACGGATCCGTATTTAAAAAATACAAAGAGACGGGTATCTTCGATGAGAATGAGATCTATCCTTACCTGACAGAAGGATTTGGTGAAGACATTCTGCCTAAGAACGTAAACTTCGATTTGATAGACACCTTTATTAAGGTTACGGATAAAGATGGCGCATTGATGACACGCAGACTGGCTAAAGAGGAGGGTCTCTTCGTGGGTTGGTCGTGCGGATCTGTGATGCATGGTGCGCTGGAGTATGCTAAGGACCATATGAAGAAGGGCGACATCTATGTTTTATTATTACCGGATCATGGCACTCGCTATCTGGCAAAAGTATATAACGATCAGTGGATGCGTGATCATGGTTTTCTTGATTCGCGCAGCTTTGGAACAGCACGTGACATCATTCAATCACGCAATGGCAAAAACAGCCTATTCACTGTTAGCAAAAGCACTAAGGTAAGTGAAGCAATCCTGCTCATGAGTAAGGAAGGCATCGACCAGATTCCGGTTACTGAGAACGGTCACTTTATAGGAAGCGTAAGCTCAGCTGCCTTGCTTGAAAAAATAATCAGTGATTCAAACTTACAATTGAAACAGGTTGGAGAAGTATTGGAGAAATCCATGCAATTTGTAGCACCTGACAGCACATTGGATGTATTATCATCATTACTGAATAAAGAAACAAAAGCAGTACTGGTAAGAGATGAGCAGCAAAACGTGCATATCATTACACAGCATGATGTGCTTAAAGCCATAGCGCAATAAGTAAAATGAAACTGGCAAGATGGGCAGGAATGATACTTTGGATATGCAGCACAAGTCTGCATGCCCAAAGTGACCTGCCCGAAAATCTTGCCAAACAATTTGAAAATGTTCCGCACGATTCAGTATTCATTGACAAGCTGAATGAGATTGCTTTCGAAAATCTAAAGACCAACAGTCAGTCGGCCAGGCAACTCAGTACCTATGCGCAACAACAGGCATTAGCACTTAAATACACCAAGGGGTATGCACGGGCACTGGCCATTACGGGTAGCACCTATTGGTATGAGGGAGTTTATGAAATCGCACAAAGCTATTATCTGGCTGCTTCCCGTCAATATATGTCTATTAACGATAGCGTTGGTCTTGGGCAGATGTATAACAACATCGGGGAAGTTTACAAAAAACTGGGACAATATGATAAATCACTGGAGTACCAACTATTATCAATTGAACTTAACAAGAACGATTTAAAAAGTCAGCGGCTGACCCTCTATAACATCGGTGAGATTTATATTGGCTTGCAGCAATACGATAAAGCCCTGGATTATCTTAACCGTGCGTTAGACATTGCTAAGCTGAGTAATGATAAACGCGTCATTGCTTATTGCTACTGGAGTTACGGCATCATCAGAGCTGATCAGAAAAAATATACGGATGCCATCGGCTTTTACTTACTCAGCGAAAAGCTTTGGACTGAATTGGGCGAAAAGCGCTCACTTATTCAGACCTATCAGGATTTTGCACTGGCTTATCAGGGGTTGAAAAATTTTGCAAGAGCCAACGAATACCTGACCAAAGCGCAACGCTTAATTATTGAAATACACGCCAAGGATTTGCAGGCCCGCAATTATCTGTACATGTTTCGATTGGATTCGGCACAACAGAAATTCGATCGTGCTATCTATAATTTATATCAATACAATCAATTAAACGACAGCCTTTACAGAAGTAGTAAATCAGAGCAGATTAACAGACTGCAAACCATTTATGAAACTGAAAACAGAGAACGAGAAAATCAGGAGCTGCGCGCAGAAACAGCACTTCGCAATGCAGAAATAAAATCGCAACGCATCATTATTCTGGCCATCGGGTTAGGGCTGCTGCTAAGCAGTGTGTTATTGATCATGGTGTTTTTACAACGGCAACGCATTCTGAATGTCAATAAACTGTTGAATGATAAAACAGAAGAAGTGCAGACTCAGTCTGAGAGCTTATTAAAACTCAATGATGAATTGCAAACGCTGAATAAAAAACTTGAATCTATTGTTGAGGAGAGAACTTCACAGGTAATGAAACAGAATCAGCGCCTGGCTGAATATACTTTTATTAATGCGCATAAACTGAGATCACCCGTTGCCAGTATTCTTGGCTTGATTAATCTGCTGCCTAATGCTTCTTTGGAGGAGCGAGAACAGATTTTTAAATTTCTCAAAGACTGTGGAGAAGACCTTGACAAAATCATCAGAGAGATTGGAAGAAATCTGGAAGGTGCAATTGTGGAAAAGAATCAGGATTAGTCCTTCACTATCTCAATTTCAACCCTTACGTTCTCTTGTGCCTTGGCGCTATGCTTGTCGTGTATAGATTTCTTACCGCCCCAGGCTTTTACTAAAGCGCGTTCTGGAGAGATACCCTGTGCCACTAAATAGTCACGGATAACTTCAGCCCGGGCTTTCGACAATTCCTTTGCAGAACCATAGCCATCCTTAGAGCCATTTAATGTAAAGAAATCTTCATTAGTCTTATCTTTATAAATGATTTTTCCTGCATGGTTACCGTTGGTATGTCCATGAATGCGGACTATATATTTAGGATTCTCTTTTAACATCTCTAATAAACTATTAACCTCAAAGCGAGACTCCGGTCGCATGACAGCTGCATCTCTGAAGAAGTAAACATTATACAAAATTGCAAAGTCACCTCGCTTCAAACGAATCAATTCGAATGGAACATGGATAATACCATTTTCATCGACCTTAACACCACTTGTATCCGTCTGGGGATCTGTATAACTAAAGTCTTTCTGCGCTTTGCGATAGCCAAACACTTCACTGGTGAAAGTTACCATGCCTGTCTTATTCTTTAACTCAACAACACGTATGGCTTTGTTTGCCGGATAACTCCCTAATTTTTTTGCTTTATCTGGATCAATCATGGCCACCTCTCCTTCCACAGGTACACTATCCACAAATCGTGTCATTTCAAAAACAAATGCTTTTCCATTGGCATTAGGGCTTTCTTCAATTATTACAGGAGCAACTTCATGATCTGTGGCTTTTGTATGTGTTTGGTTAACATCGCTCTCAGGAACAGATTCGATTACAGGTGCAACTGGTTTATAGGAGTCTTCAGCGGCTACAACCTCCATCGGTTGTTGATCAACAGGATTCACATCTTTATTGGCTGATGCGGAAATGTTATTTCCCAATAAACCATGATAAACCCAGGCGTCTTGTAACTCGGTATTATCCCTTAAACGTAAAGCTTCGTCAATGGCCTCTTGCAATTGATTCGTGCTTAGACAATAAACATAATAGAGTTTACGATGTGGATTGACTTCAAATCTGGCATTCAGCTTTAAATCATGGTTAGCATGATTCACAAATTTGATTGCATTTCTTTGGATAGAGAATGCACCAATCACAACATAATGCGGAATGGTGTCGGGTGGCAGTATTGCCTTATGTGAAGCAGATACGTCAATGCAGGAAAGTAAAAAAATGAACAGCATTGCCCTGCTAAAAAATGGAGAAGGTTTCATGCGCTTATACGTTTAAAGCCAAAACTTTAACCAACAGGATTAAATTATGCTGTAAATATAGTAAAGAATTAAATGGATACAACTAAAATTCTACCATTCAGATACTTACATATCTGAAATGACCTCAAACTGCCGGGTCAGCGACTGACCTTCATCGTCAACCAGGGTAAGCATATGCCTGCCTATTGAGGGGCTTATGGCCATTTCATGCCTGCCCTGAGTTGCGCCAATATATTGGTTGTCTAAGTGCCAATATACTGTTGTAAGTGTTTGACTATGAGCTAATTCAAATATTACCTGCCCTAAATTCCCATTTAATCCCCGAGGGATAAAAATGCTAGCGTTTGGCTTAGGGTAGATCATATCCATGTGGTTTATCGACTCAGGGCATCCTGGTTTGGGCCTTGGCAAAGTACGGTAGCCAATATTTTTAGATTTGTAGTAATATTCCTGTACTGGTGGCAGCACAAACCAGCTTTGGGTACGCATCGTTGACACCGATGCACATGCCGAACTAACCCTGTATTTTTTATCCTGGGTAAGATGAACCAATCTATGATGTGGGCAGGCTTCAGACTTCAAGCCACTCTCTTGTACCATAATTGTATCAGCACGTTCACAATAAGCACCTATTCTATGCCCGCTTAACGTGCAAACATTTATTGTTTTAAATTCTGATGATGGTTTTTTAAACCAGGTGGTTGCCGGCAATTGAGAATAGATAGAAAACATTAATGGCGCTGCCGCATCGGTTCCTGTCAATCCCGGTCTGCCTTCTCCATCTGCATTACCCACCCAAACACCTACAGTGTATTCAGGTGTGATACCTATCGCCCAACCATCTCTGAAACCATAACTCGTTCCGGTTTTCCACGCTATCTTTTTTGCATTGCTAAAGTATCGCCATCCGGTTTCTTCTCCTGGTCTGTATACTTCCGTAAGCACTTCAAGGGTTTGGTAGATAGAGGCTGCACTAAGTTGGGAGTTTTCCTCTGGTGTCTTATTGTTGGCAGTATCTTTTGTTTGAAGCAAATGTGGTGCATGCCAATCGTTTGGATTGTATCTGGCCTTACCTGCATGTTGAAAATAATTGTTCAACACCCTGCCCATGGAAGCATACATACCTGTTATATCCCACAGAGTGCCCTCGGCTCCGCCCAATATTAATGACAAACCATAGTGATCAGGTGCTTGTTGCAGTGTGCGCATACCCATGTTTTTTAAAAGCGTATGGAATTTCTCGTAACGGTACTCTTTCAAAAGATGTACTGCAGGGATATTCAATGAACGAATCAATGCTTTGTCGGCAGGCACTGCACCATCATATTGCTTGGAGAAATTCTTTGGTGCAAAGCCGTTGATGAATGTGGGCACATCGGGAAGTAATGTTTTAGTAAGTATGTCACCCTGATCGAGCATGGCCGCAAATAAAAATGGCTTTAAAATGCTACCCGTACTCCGCGGTGCATCAATTACATCTACTTCATTTTGAAAACTATTTTTCTTATCCGTTGAAATGTTACCCGCATAAGCAAGTACTGCTCCTGTTTGTGTATCCAGCACTATGGCGGCCGCATTGTTAATTTTGTTAGCCGCCAAATTTCTGTGTTGCTCTTCCAGCAATTGCTCTACCCGCTCTTGCAAACTAAATGAAATACTCGTTTGGTTTTTACTTTGGTCATGGCCGGACTTCGTTAAACGTTGGAGTGCATGCCGGGCCAGTCGCGGTAAAGCCTGAGGTTTCTCCGGAATGGGTTCTGTCTTGGCCAGTTGGCAGGTGAAGGCATCAATCAAGCCTTGCTGCTGCAGACGATCTAATAATTGATTGCGCTTTATCCTGAGTGCCTCTGGATTGCGACCGGGATGAAGCAAAGCAGGTGCGTTCGGCAAAACAGCCAGTAAGGCTGCCTCACCCCACGATAAATCATGCAGGCTTCTGCCAAAATAGCGCCAGCAAGCGGCTTCTATACCAACAACGTTGCCGCCAAAGGGTGCATGCGATGCGTATAGTTTCAGAATTTCTTCCTTTGAATAGCGTAACTCAAGTCGTGTGGCCAATACTACTTCAATCAGTTTTTCAAAAACATTACGACTCTTGTTCTTCCTTGAAAGTCGTATGACTTGCATGCTGATGGTACTGCCACCACTTACAATATGCTTCGAGCGTAAATTTTGTTTTGTGGCCCGTGCGATTGCTCGCCAATCAAACCCTGGATGTGAAAAGAAGCGTTTGTCCTCGTAAGTTATCAGGGCTTGAATGTAGTTGGCAGGCAGTGTGTCTGTCTCCGGGAAACGCCATTGCCCGTCTGCGGCAATACCGGCAGATAAGAGTTCGCCTTTATTAGCCAGCAAAACGGTGGAATAGGGATCGCTAAATAACTTACCTGGTAGTAAAAAGTAATAAGCAATTGTGAGTACTCCCAGAAGAGTTAAGGATGTATACTTTACCTTTTTGCTCATACACAAAGGTAAAAGATAATCACTAAGGACTAATCCAATAATTGAAGGGCTGATAAAATATTATGACAACTGATTTATTACAGGAATTTTACGTGCCATCAGCTATTATGTTCAAGGCTTGAGACTTTTACTTATACTACATTAACATTTTCTGAAGATTTTGGCTTCCTCATCAATCAATTCAAACTTAGTATAGTTAATCCACGAAAGCATGGTATCATAAAAACCAATGACAAACAACCCCCCTGGCTTAAGTGCCTCATAAAATTTATCGAGCAATTTTACCTTTGCCTGATTATCAAAGTAAATCATCACATTTCTGCACAAGATCAGATCGTAGGTATTTTTTACTGAATCCGTTATCAGGTTATGGTATTCATATTGCGCATAGTTTTTCAAATCATCAATCATAATGGCTTCTGTGCCTTCTGAAATACTATATTTAGAAAAATCGCTATAAATATTGTAGTTTTTAAAATTGGCCTCGTTCTCAATCATTTTTATTTTATGATACCGGCCATTCTTCGCTTCCTGAATGGCATGCATATTAATATCTGTAGCCAGCGCCTGGGTTTTGTCTCTGAATCCAATCTCACCCAGTAAAATGGCCATTGAATAAACTTCTTCACCTGTAGAGCATCCCGCATGCCATATAGATAAAGAGGGCTTATTTTTAAAATCAGTATTAAGTCTTTGCTTAAGATGTTTCCAAAAAACAGGATCGCGAAACATGGAGGTCATGCCTACACTCACTTCATTCATAAAAACCTGAATAAAGGTATTGTCATGAAGTAGCTTTACCCACAGATGATGCACCGATTCAAAGTTGTAGAGATTTAATAACCTGACAATTCTTCTGCGCAAGGATTTTGGCTCATAGCATGTAAAGTCTATCCCGTAGCGGGTGAGTATACTTTGTGCCAGCGACTTTACCTCTTCTTCCGATACTTCTACTGACGTAGTATTTGTTTCCATAATTTTTTAAACAACAGCCATAACGGGAATACGATCTTCCACTACTTTAATAAGAATAAATACAAAACGACTAATTTTCCCTTCGAGATTTCGTATTACTGTCAAGGATGTTTCGAACGTGGCTGTTTTGTCGGAAAGGGTAAAGGGTATTAATAAGGTAGCGTTCTCCTGGTTCAGCATATCGTTTTGCATAGGCGTGAACGCACCTTTATAATATTCATCAACAAAATCGTTGAATGACTTTTCTCTCAGTTGCTGCCTTGTTAAACCAAATAATCTCATGAATCTTTCGTTAGCCGTTTTGCAGCTAAAGTTTTCGTTAAACTCAACCATCGGTAAAGTGGCTTTTAACGAATTAATCAGTGATGACAAATCATTAATCTTTTCTTTCTCTTGGGTGGTAAACTGTGCGAACATCATAATCTTATCAGGCACTTCGCTCTGCACCATAATCGGGTTGAAAGTGCCGGTTAACCAAAGCTCCTGCTCCTCTCTGTTCTTGAGCCTGAACTCGCCCGAAAAGAATTTTCCTAACCTAAGATTTTCCCACATCATATGAACACTGGGTTCATCAATCATCAAGTCTTTATAACTACCTCCTGTTAACTCATGCTGTTTGTAACCCATTACTGTAAGAAAAATATCATTACCCGCAATAAAATTACCTGCTAAATCAAATTCGGCCGAAGCTATGGTATTGTTAATGGCTGATAAGTAACTTGCTAATTCCAATTGCTTTTTTTCAGCCTCTCTCTCCAGTAGTTTTTGTTTGCTTACATCTACCCCAAACTCAATAATTTTTATCAGGTCTCCTTTCAAGTCAACCACAGGGTAATCCATTAGCTTCATACAATGACTGTTACCCTGCTTATCAAAGCGTTTGTACTCACCACGCTGCAGACCATTACTTCTGATTTCGCTCAGAAGTTTATCAAAAATATGTTCACGTTTGGTAATCGCTGAATAGGGCTTGCCTAGTAGTTCATCTACTTCATAACCCAGCAGATGTGCATAGTTATCATTTATCTCTATAATGTTACCTGCCAAATCCATTTCCATAATGGCATTGGATTTACTCAAGGCCTTCATTTTTTGATGAAAATCAAGCGCTCGCATTTTTGTTTCAGTAATGTCAGCCTGGATTGAAATGTACTTCTCCACCTCACCTGCTTCATTAGTCACCGGATTAATAGCCAGGGACACCCAGTATGTTTCACCATTTTTATTATAATTCAATATCTCTTCAAAAATGGGTTCTTGTGAATCAATCATCATACGAAGCTTACTCACCGTATCTTGATCGGTAAGCGGGCCCTGCAGTAAATCACCAGGCTTTTTACCTATTATTTCATGTGGAGCAAAACCCGTCATTTTAGTAAAACCCTCGTTCACATATTCGGTGATGCCATTGGCATCGGTGATAATCACAGAGTTGTCGGTATTATTGGCCACAAGCGATAATCTTTCAAATTCAATCTCTTTATTCTTTTTACTTGTAATATCCTGAATCATACACAAAACCCGATCTACCTCCTGCTGTGAATTCAACATGGGCGTAAAGGTTATACTTAACCAAACCGACTTGCCATTTCTGTCAAGTGTTTCAAAATCGCCTGCCTTAACGGTACCATGGGTGATAAGTGCCCATGACATAATCTGCTTGCGCATTAAAATAGTATAGTCTTTTGCGTTTAGTTCCTCCTGTGTGCACTTTAAAAAACTAGCCAGCAGATTATTGGAGCGAATCAATTCGCCATTCAGAGAAAATTCGGCTGTGGCCAAGGTAGCATCAATGGCATGTATTATACCTGAAAGCTCACTTTGTTTACGCGCCATTTCTTCCTGTGTTGCAGCCAACTCCTCCAGGTTTTGCTTCATCATTTCTTCCCTGGTCTGCAACTCGGCTGTTAAGGTTTTTGATTCGTTCAATAAATGTTGTGTATGCTCATAACCTTGTAGCGAGGCCATCTCCGAAGCAATATTTTCAACAACACGCTTTAAAAACTCTCTGTGATGGACCGGCATAACATCAAACAGCGCCAATTCTATAGCTCCATAAAACTCTTCATTAAAAATAAGAGGGGCTACTACAATGTTTCGTGGCGTTGCTTCTCCCAATCCTGAGGTGATCTTCACATAGTTACCAGGAACATCGGTAATAAAAACAAAGTCTTTCTCCAGCATGCATTGCCCCAAAATACCTTCACCTACGTTAATCCGTCTGTCTAAAAATTTCTTTCTGTCATAGGCGTAGCATGCTACCATTTCCATGTATCGCTCATCACACTCATCCGTTTTTACAAGAAATAATGCACCCTGATTGGCGCCCAGGTATTTAACTAATTGACTAATAATTTGCTGTGTGTAGCTTGAAAGTTCAGATTTATCACGAAGTATTTCGCTGAAACGTGCCATACCCTGGTTGACCCAATTGCGCTTGTCTTCTTCTTCCTTCAGGCGATGCAACTGACCCTTCACTGAATAAATGGCTTCACCAATGGCATCATTTTTCACAAGTGCATCCATCTCATCCGTAGATTGAGTTGAATCTATCTGTTTGATGTACTGGGCTGTTAAATCAAACTTGCGCTTAATCAGTTGCTGGTTCTCCACTAATCTGTCGAAAACATTCACACCGGCACTTTTGGTATCATTGTTTTTGAAAGTCAATAATGCATCAGTTTGCTGTACAAGTGTTTGTACAAAGCGATAGAGGATAAAAACTAACCAGAGTAGGGTCAATCCACTTGTGAGAAATCCAATACCTATCAGGTAACGATTTTCCGTCAAGATCATCAGAAAACCAGTACCTGAGAAAGTCAGCACTAAAACAGTAAGTACAATCCGAATTTTCTGTTTCATTTTTTAACCATTATAATGAATTTTCTCGTTAGGGACTGTTTCAAATATGCGTGAACTGAGTTTCCATAAAAACTGAGGATGCACACGTTCGCTCACATTAAATTGGAAAGTAGTATTCGACAGAATCATACTGGAACGGTCAAGACCCTCCACTTCTTTTTCCATAAAACTTTCTAATTCAGTACCATGCATGCGTTTGAGTATGGGTACATCTCCATAAACTTCAAGACCCAGGCCATTTGATAATTCAGAAATAACAGAAGCAGAGATGATATTATCAATTTCCATCAGCAGTGCATCATTTAACTGGTGACTTACAAATCCAAAAGTTTGTGAAGTAATCTTGACAATCTCTGAGGTCTCGTCAGCGTTCAGAATCAGATAAGACTTACCTGATAAATCGCCAATTAATTTTGTGATTAATACGATAATCTCCCCTTCTTCATCAGAAATACATGAAAAATCGTTAGCATGCCTTACCAGGACTGATTGTGTGTTGGTGATCTTAACCGATTTGCCAATGAAAGAAGAAAAGGCATCAGATGCGCGCTGAAAGCCCTGATTCATAATATGAATAATAAATTTCTCACGTTCTCTGTTCGCATCCATAAGGGTACTACTTAGTTAAGTGAAAAGTTTTTTGAAGACCTGCCTTGCGATGAAAGACTAAAAATAAAGTGGAGTATAAAAGGTACATTTAATACCAGGCAAACATTGCCACTTCCTAAAATGGTAAAGCCTCCTATAAATTTTATCTTATCAACCGGTTTCATCAAAGGTTTCTCTACGATCTCTTTTTGTTGCAATAACTTATCTACCACAAAACCAACAGTTCTATTGTTAAAAGTTACGACTACTATATCAAGCTTTTCCTCAGGGTGTACACTCTCGTAAGCCTTTTGAAGGGCATTATTACTTTGCCCAAGCATTGTAGGGTCATAATCGAATACATCCTTTAAGAATACAATAGCAATATTTTTACCCAAGTGCGAAGCAACCAGACCACCGCCCGCTTTGTGAATGGAGGAGCGGTACAGCGAAATAACGGACTCGGTATACGCAAGTGGTATAGCATACACTTCTTCTTTTAGTTCAAATAATAAGCAGGACTTAACAGCCATGGAAGATGGCAGCGTTAATTGAATAGTCGTACCAAGGCCTGCTTCACTGCTTACCTTTATTTCTCCTCCTATGCTATCTAATGTTTTACGTACTACATCCATACCGACACCTCGGCCGGCAATCGCTGTTACCTGATCCATAGTAGAAAAACCAGGTTCAAAAATCAAGAGACTCAATTCATCCTGCGTCATTCGCTCAAGGTCTTCCGCTGTTGCCAAGCCCTTGGCTATGGCTTTAGTCTTAATGCGTTCATAGTTTAATCCCTTTCCATCATCCTTTATTTCAATAATCACAGAATCAGTTTCACCCCTCGCTGTTAACCAAACTGTTCCCTCCGTTGCTTTACCTGCTGCTGCTCTTTCTTCAGGACTTTCAACCCCATGGCCAACAGCATTACGCACAATGTGTATCAACGAATCGCTGATTACCTGCAGGACATTTCTGTCTATCTCTGTTTCAGTTCCTTCAAGTTTTAGTACTACATTTTTCTTTTCAAGGGTGGCCGCATCGCGCACCACACGGTGAAACTTATTGAATAAAAATCCCACCTGCACAAGGCGCACATCCATTACTGAATATTGTAAGTCAGAACTGATTCTGCTCAGTCTGGCATATTCATTAGATCCTCGCAAACCGCTATTTACTTTTGAAGCCAGTATTCTGTCTTTCTCAATAATTAATTCACCAACAAGATTTAACAGGTTATCAAGTTTTCGTACAGGTACTTGTACCAGGTCTGAAAATGAAATTTTAGTGTCCGATTCGTCCGGACTCTCAGCTTCTTCCTCAACGGAGGGCTGAGTGCCAACCCCAATGGCGTCCGGAGCGAATGGATTATCGTCTACTGTTGTTACTTTGGTTTCTTCCTGGTGAATTTTTTCTTCGGTATTTTCATGTGCGCGTTTCACCAACACTTCCAGTTTTGTCTTGATGCCTTTGTATTTTACATCCTTACCATCACGTACTGCATTGACAAGGGCACCCAACACATCTGTTGCTTTAAATAAGGGCGCGTAAAGTGATTCATCCAGTACAATTTTTCCTTCTCTCACTTCGCCAAACAAATCTTCCAGCACATGCGCCATTTCAGCAATACCGGTGTAGCCCATTCCAGCTGCATTGCCTTTGAGTGTATGTGTAATTCGGAATAAAGCATGCACAGTGTTTTTATCGTTCTTTGTTTTTTCAAGTACAGTAAGCAGCCTGTTAATTTCTTCAAAATTTTCCATGGCTTCCGCCAAAAAAATTTCCTTGTATTCTTCTTCTTTGTTGTTCATGGCTACTTCGTTTACAAACAGCTTACAATAAAACCTGAAATTTGTGCTAGTGGAACGATCTGTTTAACCGCTCCAAATTCATAGGCTGCCTTTGGCATGCCGTACACCACAGACGATTCCTCATCTTGCGCAATAGTATATCCACCCTTACTTTTAATCTTTGAAAGACCAAGCATTCCGTCTTTACCCATACCGGTAAGGATTACACCAATGCTTCTCTCTGCATATGTATCTGCAATCGATTCAAACAAGCAATCGATAGAAGGAAAATTAAACTCTTCAAATTTTCTGCTGGTAGAGGTTATCATAGGTGCTCCGGTAATCATGTTTTTCTCTACACAAGTATTGGATTCACCATTAGCCACATA
This sequence comes from Chryseotalea sp., assembly GCF_057350905.1. Lineage (NCBI taxonomy): Bacteria > Pseudomonadati > Bacteroidota > Cytophagia > Cytophagales > Chryseotaleaceae > Chryseotalea > Chryseotalea sp. The sequence continues at coordinate 45,066 of NZ_JBMRCF010000014.1, forward strand.
GATTACTCCCGCTTTCAGTATTTCTCCGCGCCTTGCAAGCTTTACCGGCAAAGGGCTATTTTCATTTAGGCGCTCCGAAAAGGTTTCGAGAAAACGTGGTGGCATGTGTTGGCCTATCACCACAGGAACCTGAAGATTTCGGGGCAGGTTATTAATGATTAATTCAACTGCACCAGGTCCTCCCGTGGAAGCACCTATTACTACAATGTCGTAATTAAGTTGTTGAGTAAAAGTATGACTGTGTGTATTCTTGTGTGTAAGCTGCCTTGCTTTCAGCAAATTTGTATCTGTGAGCGAAGCCTCTCTAATAAGTTTAATGAGTGGATCATTAAAAGCATTACGACCATCTGCACCACTTGGTTTATCGATAAACTCAAAGGCACCGTACTGCAAGGCATCAAAAATTCTAGAATTTGTTTTATCTAATGAACTTAAAACAATAATGGGCATGGGCCTTTTATCCATAACAGATTTAACCAGGTACATGCCGTCAAATTCGGGCATGACCATATCTGTTATCACTACATCGGGTTTCAACTCCAAGGCCATATCACTTCCTACCTTACCATCCTTGGCCGTACCAATAATCTCAATTGAGGTATCTACACTGATGAGGTCGGTAATTAACTTTCGCATCAGGGCAGAATCATCAACAATGAGTGTACGGATTCGTGTAGCAGGCATAGGAGAGGTATTAAGCATTGGTTACCGCCTGCACTAATTGTTCATTGGTAAAGGGTTTTACGATGTAAGCGCGCGCACCCAGTCTTAATCCCTCGTTCACAACTGACTCCTGTCCTACTGCGCTAATCATCACTACCTTCGACTTTAATCCTTCATCCTGGTATACCTTTAAAATATCTGTACCAATCATATCCGGTAAGATATTATCCAGTGTAATCAAATCAGGCTGAAGTTCGAAAGCCAAATCGATAGCTTCTTCACCATTTGCAGCCTGACCCACAACACTGTAGCCATTTCCCTCGAGCGCATCTTTGATTAAAGTGCGCATGTAGAGAGAATCATCAACAATAAGAACACTCTTAGCCATGGTTTCTGAATTTTAATTAATAAACTTTTAACTCTTTAGTTTGTGAAAAACGTACTGTCATTTCTCCGGTGCCAGCATGAAACTGCGCTGATCTGCTTTGATGTCCACCCAGGTCTTTGGCCGCTATAAAAATTTTCTGCTGAATCAAATATTCCAACACAGCATCTACATTTTGCGAACCCACTTCGTAGCCAGTAGCGATCACGTTAGCACCACCTGCAACTTTTGCTCTCAGGTTTAACAGGTTACTGCCTTTACGTTTAAATTGCTGTAATAAAGCATTGATAACATGAGGTATGCTTTGCGGCAATAAAATATGCGCTCCACCAGAAATACCTGTGGTGCGATCTTGCAAGAACAAACCGATACAAGATCCAAGGCCCAAACAATTGTAAACTGTATTTTCATAAGTGCTTACAGCTTGTTCGTCAATATTTAACTTGAATTCCTTCATGCTGCTGTAGCTTTTTTCAAATTTGTGGTTAACTCCTGATCAACAACTTTAAAAATGTCAATCAAAATAATGAGGCGTGTGCCAGTCTTAATTATGCCCTTGATGTAATTTACTTCAGCGTTCGCATCGGCAATGATACCTACCGACTCATCCAAATCGCTGGCGTTGACAGAGATGGTATTAGGCACCTCATTAACAAGAAGCCCCATTTTAAAATCCTCGCTTTCTACAACCAGCGTGTATTTTTTACCAGCCAACTGGCTTTCATTTCGTTGAAGATTAAACCTGTCTTCCAAATCGAAAATGGCAATAACATTACCGCGTATATTCGCCACACCCTTTACATAAGAAGGCGTTTGAGGCATTCTGGTGATCGTAGGAGTGATCACTACCTCCTTTATCTGATCAATGCGCAGCCCGTATTCTTCCTGACCTAATTTGAAAACCACAATCTGCAACGAACGCTGCGCTGTATTTTCATTCTGTTTTGAAACGATTGCTTCAACCATACATTTCTGATTTAGTTGTAAGAGGTCTGTGATGCGATAAATTCACTTTTATCACACCACTAAACCTGACTTATTATTTTCTAAGTTTAAACTGTTGAATACCTGCTTGCAATTCTGCAGCCACGGCCGACAATTCATCTCCGGCCTTTGCAATCTCCAACATACCTGAACTCATCTGCTGACTTGAACTTGCCACTTGTTGTGTACCTGCAGCTGTTTCTTCAGATACCACCACAATCTGTTCGATGTTTTTCACCACCGTTGAAATGGCTTCCTTCTGTGTACTGGTTGCTGTTTGAATTTCTTTTGAAGAAGAGAAAGTCTCCTCACTGGTTTTAGCAATTTCCTGGAAGATCACTTCTGCTTCAATGCTTGACTTATTGCCTTCCTTCACACTACTTTCCATTACTTCAATGGCTTTACCTGCGGCCTGTGTATCTTTCTGTACGTCACCAATAATCTTTTCGATCTCCACAGCTGATCTTCTTGAATCTTCCGCGAGCTTTCTGATCTCTTCGGCAACTACTGCAAAGCCTCTTCCCGCATCACCGGCACGTGCTGCCTCTATGGCTGCATTCAATGCCAGCAGGTTTGTCTGACTTGCTATATCAGTAATCACGTTAAGTGTACGACCGATTTCTTCAGTTCTTTTGGTTAATACACTGATGGATTGTGAAGTCTGCCCTGCGGAATCTTTAATACCATTCATATTATTAACCAATACTTTAACGGTACGCATACCCTGATTAGAACTCTCCAATCCTTTCTCTGCAGCCTTATTAATCATGTTTGCTTTCTTCTCCATGTCATTCGAAGAAGTCATTACATGGTTTATCAGTTTAGAAGATTCATCAGTACGCGAAGCCTGATCTTGTGCACCTTTTGCCATTTGAGAAATCGCGGTAGCTACCTCAGCGGTATTGCGTTTCATATCGTCTGTCTTCTTCTGCAACAAATCGGATGATTTTGCGACAACATCTGATCCCTGGCTGATTTGCCCTAAGACGGAATTTAAATTGTCTAAGGTTTTATTAATCTCAGCGGTTAATCCTCCATTATCGACTGCCGTATTGCAGCGCTGGCTCAAATCACCCTTAGACATGGCCTTGATCACCCGGATTACTTCTGTCATGTCTAAGGCATACTTTACTACTTTGTAAGGTCTTCCGTCAGCATCTTTAATCGGGTTATAAGATGCCTGAATATAAATTTCCTCGCCTTGCTTGTTGATGCGTGTATAGGTACCAACAAAATATTCTCCCCTGTTAAGTGTCTCCCAAAAATTTCTGTACTCCGCACTGCGACCAAATTCAGCATCCACAAACATGCGGTGATGCTTACCTTTAATCTCGTTCAAACTATAGCCTAAAGTTTTAAGGAAGTTATCGTTGGCATCGATAATGGTACCATCCATATTAAAGGAAATAACAGCATTCGACATACCAATCGCTGCAAGCTGTCCTTCGTAGTCGTTATTTTTAATTTTCTGAGCCGTAATATCTGTAGCCAGCTTTATTACCTTAATAATATTTCCTTTCTCATCTTTTACTGGTGTATAATTTGCCTGAATCCAGATATCAGCGCCACTCTTCGTTTTACGTTTAAATTCTCCAATTTGTGGAATACCATTTTTAAGATTTGTCCAGAACTGTTGATAAGCCTGGGTATTCGTATAGGCGGTATCGCAAAATATCCTATGATGCTTACCCTCAATCTCTGCTGAGGAATATTGCATGGTAGTCAGGAATAAATCGTTTGCTTTTAAAATATTGCCATCAGGGGTAAATTCGATGTAAGCATTGGCAGCATTAATGGCACCCATGGCACCTTCCAATTCTTGCTGCTTTACTACTTGTTCAGTAATAACATAGCGTACACCAATGTATTTCATTGGCTTCCCGTTTGGCCCTAATACGGGTGCAATCAATGCATCAACCCAATACGCGCTTCCGTCTTTCTTCCTGTTTTTAATTACACCTCTGAATATTTTTCCCTTTCCGATAGTGGCCCACATTTCCTTGAAAACACTCTTGGGCATATCCGGATGGCGAAACATGCTATGTGGCTGACCAATACACTCTTCTCTTGTGTATTGGGAAACTTCACAAAGCAAATCGTTTACAAAAAGTATATCACCTTTTAAATCCGCTTCAGAAACAACACAAGCCACGTTGATCTGATCCATACGAGTTTTCAATTCGCGTTGTAGTTCTTCTAACTCAAGCGCTGATTTCTTCTGAACCGTTACATCCTTAATAAACAGAGTATGCTGCACCTTATCATTGGCAAATGCTTTTGCATCAGAAACCGAGAACCACAGGATTTCTTCATTACCTTTTTTAATTTGTAACTCAACCTCCTGCCCTGGCTGCAAGGATATGATTTGTGAAATCTGATCTGCAGAAAATAAAACAGATAAATTATTACTTACAACATTTCGCTTATCAACACCAAAGAAAGTAGTTGCAGATTTATTGATTGATTGTATTACATTTTCTTTATCAAAAATTATAATACCATCAATGGCCTGGTCGTAAGCCTCATGTTGTGCTTTCAGCAAATTTTCAATATCTGTTAATCGCTTTCGTATGTCAGCTGCTGAATCAGTTTTTGCAGCAGATGCGCCACCGCCAGTGCCTCCGTTTTCTTTGTCCTGATAATAATTTGGTTTCATAGGTCTTTATTTAATAATGTTTATCATTTACTTTTTATAAGATTTCTAAACTATGCCCCACCATCACCATAAACCAGGCTATCGTGTAGATGAGCAAAATAACCGGGAGCATCCACGCTATGATTTGCACTATATACAAACTATAGACACGAAAATTCATAAAGGCTTTACTACTTCTGAAGAAGGTTACTTTTGCCATACAATTAATTAAGACAGCTTTGTTCAAAATCAAAATCACTAATGGTAGGATACTTAATCAGTGCCAACCTTTTAGTTTGCCAGGTGTATGAGCGATGAGAAAAATTATGAAGTTCCTTTCCTTCTTTGATCAATTGTGTGAGTGAAGGGCCCATAGCATCTGCAATAGAGGCGTAGTTTACAGAATGTTCAATCGCGTCCTTTAGGCAACGTGCATCAACATCTCGCCATAGTTCTCCTTTCACTATTTTATAGAAAAGGTTTCTGGAAGTTCGTGTGGTGCGATGCAGGTTTACTACAGCCACATCATCTGCAAATGAACGAATCGCTTGCAATAATAAGTGAGGCGATTTTCCCACAACCAGCATCAGTAGATGATGTTGCTGTGAAATAATCAAAGCTTCCGGGTAATAGGTGTTTAAGCCACTTAGGTAGGCCAACACCTGTGTCTCATTAAAATCGGTTCTATGCCGAAGTTGAAGAGGAACCAGGTTCAGGTCGATTTCTGCTGCTATTATGTTCGCTTCCATGCCCGTCTTAATTTTTAGTAAAGGTCAGCTAAAAGCTAAGGCAGCTCAATCCGCGTATTCTTGTATTTTAATCTCCTGTTAACTACCGAAAATGAATCAGTAGAACTACTTAGAATGTTTTTTGGACTTTTATGAACACTATTATTGAGGGGAATTGTAGATAGAATTTATGAAAGGTTGGCGAGGTGAAGCTTCAATTTATATGACAAAAATCAGATTTTGTTGTAAATCGTGTATAGATTGATACACAGCGTAAAACGAAGTTGTCAGTAAACATTATTGAGTGATAGCGATGTTGCCTGTGTCTGGATCAACTTAAATCGCTGTTTGATTAAGTTGCTGTTTACGGTTAATCAGTTTGCCCTTAGGGCTATTAGGAATAGTCAACTTGAACAAACTTCCGAAACCTACTTCAGAATTAACAGTAATATTACCGCCCAATTGCTCAATGCCTTCCTTTGCAATGTATAAGCCCAGACCTGCGCCTTTAGAATGTATAGTTGCTTTATAAAACATATTAAAGATGGACTCGAAATACTGGCGCGCGATTCCAATGCCATTATCATGAATTTCTATAACCACCATATCTGGTGAAACAATGGTTGAGATGTTTATAAATGAATGCGCCTTGTTAATGTCTACAAATTGTACTGCATTTCTGATGAGGTTATCAAGAATGATCTCGATACGATCTGTATCGCTATAAAACAAACTGCTGCCTACAACCGATACCTGTATCTTTATTTTTCCGAAATGTTCGTCTCCGCAATGGTTATTCACAATCTTCCAAATAAGTGATTCAAAATCGATCTTTTCACTATGAATATTTTTATAAGTTGTTTTTGAAAAACTTATTATGTCACGTATGATTTTGTCCAGTTTATGTGTGCTTAGCTCAATTTTATTGGCATACTCTACTAATGCATTATCCTTCGAATCCATACGAATCAGATTAACCAATCCCATAATGGTGGTTAAGGGGGCTCTCAAATCATGAGATGTACTATAAAGAAATTTCTCCATTTGATGGTTAACCTTGGCTAATTGCTGATTTTTTAGCTCCAGGTTCTGTTCGAAGGCAACACGTTCAGAAATATCCAGTGCCGTCCAGTTAATCATCGGTTCATCCAACTCATTGGTTTGAATTTGAATATTAACTAACGCTACTATCTTTGTCGCTGACAGTGCTTTAAAATTTACAGCAACACCTTGTACACGCTGCTCACGGATGACACGACTTTTTAATTTATCGTAATCATTAACATCCTCAAAAAGGTCCCGAATATTTGTTCCCTTTGCTTTTTTAAACTTATTGAAGCCGAATGTTTCAACAAAGAGTTTATTGCTGAATTGAATTTCGTCCTGAAGAGAAGATCGAAAAATTAACTCAAATGTATTGTCAACAAAGGATCTGTAAAGATTGCGAAGTCTGAGTGCCTGCTTTCTTCTCTCTGCTTCTTCCTCACCACGTCCTTTCAACGAATCTCTGTTCAACGCTAACATATCTTCCCGATTTCATGACAAAGTTGGTCATCTCCAACTATCTTATCAATACAGACAATTCGGGAATTTTAGTGAGTAGAAGTACTTAAGTACTCACGAACAGGTTATGAGACAATTTGCAACTGTCGGGCTCTTTTTACCAACTCTAAGGCATTTTTTACCGTAAATTTTTTCATGAGGTTAGCACGATGTGTCTCTACAGTACGCGGACTAATAAACAATTTATCAGCCATTTGCTGGCTGGTTAAGCCCTGGTCAATCAGTTGAATTATTTCAATTTCCCGGTTGGTCAGTTTTACCACTTCTTCGGGTTGCTTCTTACGAGTTACATTTTGCTTATACTTATTCAGGATTACTTCCTGTACTTTATGACTAAAATAAGTTTTGCCTTGTAAGACTGCACGTACAGCAAACTCCAATTCCTGTCCGCTTTCACTTTTTACTACATAACCTTTTACACCGCTCTCCACACAACGACTGATGTAATCTTCATCGTCATACATAGACAGCATAAGAATGTTCGCCTGAGCATCATGCTCTATAATTTTTTTTGCCGTCTCCATACCGTTCATATCCGGAAGTGAAATATCCAGGATTAAAAGGTTTGGCTTTAACAATTCATATTGCGCAATGGCTTCAGTACCGTTGGCGGCTTCGCCTACTACCTGAAAATCCTTTGCTTGTTTAAGCAGGTTCTTAACGCCTTCGCGAATCATGGCATGATCATCTGCGAGTAAAATACTAAACTTATTAGACATGGACTTGTTCGGTTTGTGAAAATGGAATCTCAGCAATAATAAGTGTTCCTCTTTTTGTATCTGTTTCAATTATGAGTTTACCGCCCATCATTTCACTTCGCTCCCGCATGTTGACAAGCCCATGATGTGGCTTGCCATCATTTACGGGTTTCATGCCTTTTCCATTATCTTCAATTAACAAACGAATATTCTCCTGATTCGTCATCAATTGTAAAGTAATAGAAGAGGCCTGTGCATGCCGTATGGCATTGTTGACCGCTTCTTGTGCAATTCGGTAAAAATTTACTTTTTGATTTTGTTCCAGTACCGGTGCTGTTCCCGTTTGCTGGAATACAACACTTACATTCAGCGTATCTTGTATTTGTTTGCACAAAGATTTCAGGCAGGTGGCCAAATCAAAGTCTTTTAATTTTGATGGAAGCAAGTTTTCAGAAATTCTTATAGATTCCTGAATGGCTTCATCCATTAATTTAGCAATGTCATTTGCCTTATCTCTGTTATCAACCAATAAGTTTATATTCATCTTAATCGCATTAAGCATCTGGCCCAATCCATCGTGCAAATCTTTTGCAATACGACTCCGTTCTTTTTCCTGGCCCTCTATTAGCGCTGCAATTCTTGTGTTTTCAAATTCACGCAGCAACCTGGCATGTTCATACTTCTCTGTTAAATCTTTAAATACCAATACAAAACCAATTTGCTCACCGCGCTTATCAGAAACACTACTGATAGTACCATCGCCAATGGGTATTAGCTTATTCCCCAATTTTAAAGAAAGACCTTCTTCAAATGCATTAATCTCTTTTTCAAGTACACACTTGATGGGATTTATTGGAAACTCGTGTGTTTCATTATGTTGCAAAGGCAATACTTCAACAATATTTTTACCTTGAGCCTGATCGAGTAAAACCGTGGTCAGTTTTTCTGCCGCTGGATTAAGATATGTTACCTGTAGTTGGCTATCAACAATAACCAATGCATCACTCATCGCACGAACAGTCGAGAAATATTTTTCTTCGCTTTTTCGCAAGCGCGTTTCGATATCGTGCTTGTACAAAGCCATTTCTAACACAGTAAATATTTCTCTGTCCTCGAATGGTTTTGTAAGGTAGCCGTAGGGTTCTGTAACTTTAGCGCGCTGAATGGTGTCTTTATCTGTCAGGGCTGTGATATATATAACAGGCAGTCCAAATTTACTTTTAACAACGCCAGCTGTTTGTATGCCATCAAGCTGCCCGTTTAGCATAATGTCCATTAATACTAAATCGGGTTTTGTGTGCTCAAGAAAATCGAGGGCGCGCTCCCCTGAATCGAGTATACCGTAAACATGGTATCCCTCACTCTCCAAGGTCTTTTGAAGGTGATACGCCACTATAAATGAGTCCTCAACGATAAGGATACCAGCCTTAGCCATAGTTTGGGGGTTAAACTATTGTGATGCTAAATAAATATAATGCTAAAACGTGGGATTGTGTAATTATCAGTTAAAAAAATGATGATAATCAGTGCACATTTTTACCCATCAATTTTAAATGTTACTACGAAGCATGTGCCATGATCCCGTTCAATTTTAACATTGGCTTTAAGCTGTTTGATAAATATTTCCAGCAACTCCATACCAAATGATCCATGTAAACCAGGTTGAATATTGGAAGGCAATGAAATACCATTGTCTTTTACCATGAGGGTATACACAGACCCTATATGCTCAAAAGTCACCTCAATTCTTCCGGCTTCACGATTAATAAAAGCATGCTTGAAGGCATTCACTACTAATTCATTAACAATGAGACCACAATGAATTGCATTATCAAGACTGATTTCGGTCGATTGTACCTGAGTAAATACTTCAATTTTTCCATCCTGTTGCACCATGCTTACCTGCAGATCGTGAATCAGTTTATTTAGATAATCAGCGATATTCACCTGGTTTATAGAACCTGTCTGCAGCAGTCGCTCATGAATGAGCGCCACCGAACGGATTCGTTGTCGCATGTTCTCCAGAAAACTGCGTGATCCGGATGGTTCCATGCCTGCCATCTTAATAAAGATGATTGATGAAATCAGCTGTAGATTATTTTTCACACGGTGATGTATCTCTTTAATCAATAGATCCTTTTCTCTGACTGCATCTATCAATTGTAATTCTGCCTGCTTTTGGTCAGTAATGTCGATAATTACACCATTCCATAAAATTCGTCCATCGCCTACCTTACTTGGGCTACTCCTTCTTCTAAACCACCGCCACAAGCCATTTTGCTGTCGGAATCTATACTCAATATCAAAAACCGTCAGGTTTTTATTTACTTCAGCAATCATTTTTCTATTGTGCTCCTGATCTTCCGGATGAATATGGGTATCAAATAAACTAGCATCTTCTAACAACTGTTCTGACTTCAATCCTGTAATTCCTTCAATACCTGAACTAAAATAAATGTAACGCCCTTCCTCTGCTCCCTCCAGTAACTCATACTGATAAATGGCTACACTTGGCAGGTTATCGCTGATCACCCTAATGCGTTCGCGACTCTCATCCATTATCTGTTCTGCTTCTTTTAATTCAGTAATATTATTCAGCGTAGCTATTACGTTAATTACATTTCCATATTCGTCCATGCGGGGTATAACATCTACCATCAACCATATTCTGTCTCCGATGGCAGGCCGTCTCACACCCATAATCACACCTTTGATTGGCTCTTTCTTTTGTACAGCTATAGGAACAGGTAACTCATCTAGCGGAAAGGGTTCTCCATTCTCTTTCAGTAAGGCCCAATCCGGGTCGTAAGAGGATTTACCAATCAACTGATCTTCGGTTAATCCGAGCAAATCCAATCCGGCCTTATTACTGGAGAGTATTTCTGCGTTAGGTCCTTGCAACAGAACACCAATTGTTAGATCACGCACCATTGAACGAAAACGCTCTTCACTTTCAATTAAAGCTATTTCCTTTTTCTTCCTGTCAATTTCAGATTCAATTGTATGTACTGCAAAGGCGATATTAGAAGTTACTTCCTGCAAAAGCGCTATTTCCTTTTCTGTAAAAAAGTTAGGTTCCTCTTTGTAGAGCGTGAGAACACCCATTACCACTTTATTAACAATAATGGGTAAACCTATGCTTGACTGATAACCACGTTTCAGTGCTTCTTCTCGCCATAAGTTGTAATTAGCATTATCACTATTGGTAATGTCATTATTGATTTGCGGTAAGCCTGTTCGTGCTGCTGCGCCTGTTGGTCCCCGCCCTTCAGGAATATGCTTCACAGAGATATCCGGGATCACATCAAAGTAATGATCAACATGCCCCTTCCAGACAACAGGTTTTACAATAGCTTTTTTCTGATCAAGTAAGCCTATCCACGCCATTCTGAATTTTCCATACTCGATGGCTATATTACAAACCTCAGCAAAAACTTCGTCTTTCGTTTTCGCATGCAACACCATTTGATTGATCTGACTTGTTACAGAATAAAGCCGGTTAGTCTTGATCAATTCTATTTCTGAAATTTTACGCTCTGTAATGTCGTATTCAATACCATTCCATATTACATCTCCATTCGATAATTTTTCTGGTTTGGACTCAATATGCAGATAGCGAATTTCATCACTTAGTATAATTCGCCCTTCCCAAACAAAGTCAGCATCATTCTTAATGGCTTCATTTCCGATACTCATGAATGAATCCAGGTCATCAGGATGAATACTTTTAATAACCAGCGAAGCATCGTTTAATATCTGATGCTCCTGTAAGCCGTGCAGTTCGCACCAACGTTTACTTACATATAACAACTTACTTGTGCCGTCAGCTTGTTTTGTGTTTTTGTAAACACCTACAGGAATCATCTGCACCAGGCGTTGATACTCACCTCTGCTTTTTACCAGCTCCTGCTCAGCCAGTTTACGGTCGGTAATATCGAGAATAACGGTATACCACATGATTGATCCATCCGGTTGTTTTTTGGGAGCGCCCCTGGCTTCAATCCATTTCAATTTTTTTGAGGGTGTGATAATTCTCCACTGCCATTGCCACTGCTGCATTGTTTTGGCTGATGCCATTACTGAAGCAAACATGGCTTGTGCATCATCGGGGTGTATTGCATCCCATAGCGGTTTTGCATTCATCATGGCTTCCTCTGCTGAGATTTCCCAGAGGTTAACGCAGCCACTACTCATGAAATTAACAGAATCACTACCATCCGGTTTCAACACATACTGAAAGATTGCTCCAGGTATATTTTCAGCCATTGATCGAAAACGTTCTTCACTATCTCTGATTACCTGGTTAGCCATTTCCTGATTGGTCACATCATAATTGACACCCACCATACGAATTTGTTCACCACTTGAACTTAATTCGATTGACCCAAAGGCTTTTACATAGCGGGTTTTGCCATCATGTAATCTTTTGATTCTAAACAGTGCATCGAAATTCTCGTTCTGTTGCAAACACCTATTCAAGGCTTCCTGCACTGAAGCTCTGTCTTCTTCATGAATAAGACTCATGAAAAGTTTAAAGTCAACTTCGTTATAATCGACTACACCAAAAATTTCATACTGCTGATGATCCCATACAATAGAATTGCTTTGTATATCCCACTCCCATATGCCCATTTCTGCCGAATGTGTTGCCAACATTAATCTATTATTGGCTCGCTCCAACTCAAACTTACTCTGCATGCTTTCTGTGGCATCTAATCCTACGCATTGTATTGATACCGGATTCCCATTTTCGTCTTGTAGGGCCACAAACTCCCACTCAGTCCAAAAAAGTCCACCCATTGGATTTGGTTTCCTTAGCGTAACCGGGAATACTTTACCAGGATGCTGAATACACTTATGGATCACATCAAGACAAGCATTATGATCTGCCTTTAAAATTGTATTTAATGCGTGCGTACCGATAAGCTCTTCAGGGTTATGACCGAATTTTTCGTAAAATGTTTTATTGGCAAAAATGTAATTACCTGCCAAATCGGTTCTGATTAAAAAGCTGGATTGCGAATTAACAAGCGATTCGAAATGTCGTTGACTCTGAAACAATTCCTGTTCAGCTTTTTTGCGAGCTGATATATCTGAAGCATTAAAGGAAACTCCAACAATCGATCCATCGCTCCCGTATACAGGCAAGTATCTGATTTGATTCCAATAAGAAATGCTTTCAGTAAAGGATATCTCACGTTCAATATTCACTACCTCACCTGCCAATGCTTTTGAAAAATTAGCCTTCAACTCTTCAAGTAGTGTAGGCGGTGAGTAATCCAGAATATTATCGCCTATCTTAATCTTCATTCCGTAAACCCGTTCAACAGATGCCGCTGCTGATTTATTAAATATCCGGATCTTAAAATCCGGATCGAGTAGAAACGTAGCATCTGTAGAGGCGTTCAATACGGCATTTAATTCATCATATATTTTTTTCAGGTTTTGCTGATACTGCTCCCTTTCAGTAATGTCGTAGTCAACACCAATCATTTTTACTGCATTTCCCTTCTTATCGTATTCAATGCTACTACTTACAAGAAAGTGTCTTATCTCACCAGATTTGGCATGCACAACGCGCATCGTTGTTTCAAGTATCTCTTTCTTTTGAGTAATTGCGTTTTCTATTTCTTTAGCCAACCTTACACGATCATCTTCAAATATGTGCTTATTTATTGTTTTAAAAGTCGTAATTGTTCCATGCTCTAACCCAACCAACTCATAAAGCATTTCATCATAAATGGTTTCATCTGTTTCCAAATCCCACTCCCAAACACCCATTCTTGCAGTCTTTGTCGCAATGGTTAATCGGTTAGTAATTCCCCTTAAATCAAACTCGACCTTCTTCTTTTCTGTTATATCTAGAAAACTAGCCACCGCCCCAATTAGATTACCTTTATAATCAAATAATGGTGCGGCATTTACGTTCAACCATTTTATGTTTCCATCCTCGGCTACAATACCATGTTCAATGTTGATGGCTGGGACTTTATCACGCAAAGCAATTGCCAAAGGTAATGCAGAAGCAGGAAGCGGTTCGCCAGCTTCATCTATTTGCTTCCAGTCAGTAGCAGAAAAATAACGGTGTTCGATTTCGCTTGACTGCAATTGCAGAATATCAGCAGCACTTTGGTTGGCATACGTTATCTCTCCATTAATGTCTACCACAATTAATCCACTAATCATGGTTTGGAATATACTCTGCAGTTTAGCTTCAGAAGCCTGTACGGCTAATTCAAGTTTTTTTCTGGCTGTAATATTTAAAGACAAACCATCCCATAGCGTTCTTCCGTCAGGCAATCGTCTGGGGTTTGAGCGAGTTTGAATCCACTTGATTTTACCACTTGGTGTAACTATTCTATATTCAAATTCGAAAGCAGATAAGGTTGATCGCGACAGTTCTCCTTTTTGCAGCATCACTTCCAGATCGTCAGGATGCACCATATTAAATACCAGCATAGGGTTTGCTTGTAGTTCCGCTGCAGTTACTTCAAACAAATCCACCACACCATCACTTGCATAAGGGAAACTATCAACATCTCCTCGCTCTGTTACCAGATACTGGTATAAAACACCATCATATAAGTTGTTGGTCAGGGTACGCAGCTTTTCTTCATTTTCAGCTATCTTTTGCTGTGCCGCCAGCTTTTCAGAAATGTTGATGGAAATACCTCCGATTGCAATAATTCTATCTTCAACATCTTTAAGCGGAAATTTATATTCTAAAAATGTATCCTCTTTAACATGGTGTTCAAATTCCAGCATTTCTCCGGTTGTTGCTACGTACTCGTCACGCTCTCTACACCAATCCGAAAAGTCCTTATCAAAAATATCATAATCCGTAAAGCCTGGCTTTAATACCTTTTCCTTCATGAAGTCATGATACGCTTTATTGTAAAATGAATAACGACCTTTCAAATCCTTAATAAATGCTACCATGGGTGCATGATCCATGAAGGTTTGCAAGGCTTGTTCACTTTTCTGCATTTCATGAATTGCATTTTTCAAATTGGTGATGTCAGATTCCACAGCCATAAATCCAACCACTTCGCCATTGCCTGACTTGATTGGTAGTACCTCAATGTCTAACCAATACTTTCTACCCGATTTGCTGTAATTCAATAACTCAACCTTAAAGCCTCTTTTGCTTGTAATGCCCGCCTTCATTTTTTTAATAGTTTCCGGATCTGTCTCCTCTCCCTGTAGAAAAGTACCCGGTTTTCTTCCCATTACTTCACTTCGTGAATACTCAGTAATTCTTTCAAATCCATCGTTGACCCAGGTAATATTTCCATCAACATCAGTGAGAATAACTGCATTGCTCGTACGACTTGCAATTAAGGCTAGCTTGTTTACCTCAATGGTAAGTTTCTTTTTTTCTGTTATGTTGGCTGCGGTAAAGCTGACACCTATTACACTATTATCGGTATTGTAAATGGGCAGATGCCTGTATAACCACCAGGAAACTTCCTGATTTATAGAACGTACTTCAACTTCTGTTTCTTTTTCGACTCCACTTAAGGCTTGTTTAAAATTTTCTGAAAAAACATTTAATGATTCAGTCAAAACAAAATCTGTTATGTTTTTTCCTTTCTCAGGTGTTTCCCTGAAAATAGTATGTGATCCCTCTATTACTTTTTTATTAAAATCAAGTATAGTGCAATGATGATCCAATAAAACAGTAGCATCCAACTTGCTATCAAAAAAAGCACGCAAGCGATTCTGTGACTCCTGGAGTTTCAGCTCAGTTGATTTTCTCGAGCTTACATCAGCTATGTAACCATACCATTGAATACTGCCGTCACTAAGCTTTTCAGGAGATGCGTAACCTTCTACCCATTTCACTTTGCCATCTAAGATCACCCGATACTCTTCACTCCAAATACTTAATTCATCAGCTGAAACCTTAATTGTATCCAAAATGAAAGAAAGATCTTCTGGGTAAATCGCTTCAAAAATTTTCGATGCACTTTCGGCCACTGCTTCTTTACTCAAGCCATAGATATCACTAATGCCAGAGCTGGCATATGGAAATAAAGATTGTCCGTCCGGTCTAAGTATAAATTGGAAAATAAAACCAGGCAAATGACTCGTAATCTTTTCGAAGCGCTGTAAAATTTCTTCTTTTATCTGTTCTGCCTTCTTTCGTTCTGAAATATCGCGCACCAGAATGGAGGCACGTAAATCTCCTGTAGGATCAACAAAAAGGCGTGACGCAATTTCGGCAGGGAATACCGTGCCATTGCCACGCCTCATAAGCAGCTCACCTTTATAGAAGCGTTCTTCTTCTCTTTGTTTTAGCAACCTCTCTAAATTTTCAGGCGTATCCGCTACGAGCCCCTTACGTCCGGATTTACAAATTTCTTCCTCTGTCATTTTGAATATCCTGCAGGCTTCTGGGTTTGCAGAAAGTACTATCCCTGCAGCATCTGTAAACAAAATTCCTTCACCACTATTCTCTATGATCAGGCGATTCTTTAATTCACTTTCAGCAATTCTTAATTCATCAATTTTTCTTTGCGTTATATCCTGCATGAATCCATACCAGTAATTACTTCCGTCCCGTTCTATATATGGATTAGAATTACCGCCAATCCACTTCACATCACCATTATCACTTAAAGTCCTGAACTCATAAGCCCAGGGTTCGTTCGATTCATAAGCCTTAGTAATTGATTCCTTTACTCCGTCCAAATCATCAGGGTGAATAAAATCAAATAACAAACTACCATTCCCAATTAATTCTCCACTATCAATGCCAAACAAATTATTACAACCACTACTTACATAAGGAAAAACCGGTTGCAAATCCTCTGTGAGGTAGAAGTTATAAATCATGCCCGGTACATTGGTTGACAAACGTTTAAAGAGCTCGTTGGTATCTCTTAACTCAAGCTCTGCCTGTTTAGAAATAGATATATCATGATAATAGATAAACAAACCCTCAGGGTTGGGATAAATATTGATATGAAATACCTGATGTTCATTTATAGGATTTCTATGCTCCATCTGTAGTGACTTTTGTGTTGATATCACTTCCAGATATGTGTTCACCAGTTCGCCTCCCTTCATGAAAGGGAATAATTCCAGCATATTTTTGCCCAGCATTTGCTCAGACCTCATGTTAGCCATGTTTGCAAAAACAGGACTGATCATGGTAAAATTTAATTGGTTGTCGGTGGCGAAAAAACCATCGGTTATACCACTGAGCATCATCTCTATTTGTCTGGCCTTTGCCAACATTTCCTTTTGCGCCAGTCTTTTAATGGTAATATCCCTGAGTATTCCCAGCGCTATTCCGTTTTTACGAAACCTCCCCTGAGCATCAATGTATAGTAGTTTACCTTTGGCTGTGGTTAACCTAAACTCAACATTCACAACAAAATCATCCGTTCCCAGATCTACATGCTGAACTCCCGAGGTAATTTTTTCATAAATCGTTGGAATATCTTCTTGCACAATATATTGTGTAAGAAAATCATTCAGAAGCATCGAACGAATACGTGTATCATCTTCTTGCAATAATTCCAGTAGTTCACTGCTAAGTTCTAACAAGTTTGATTTTAGGTTTAGCTCCGCTGTACCCATGCGCGCAAAGTGCATTGTTTCACTGAGGCGTTCTGCAATCAATTTATTATTCTCCTCTTCTGTTTTTCTTTTAGTGATGTCATTTCTGATCGACAAATAATCGGTGATCTCACCTTTTGCGTTAACCAAAGGCATAATAAAAGTATCAACCCAATAATAGGTTCCGTCTTTTGCTCGATTCTTAACCTCTGCGCGCCAATTTTTACCTTTTGCAATTGTCTTCCACATGTCGACCCAAAAACTTCTGGGATGATATCCGGAATTAATCAAATGATGATTCTTGCCCATCAACTCATGTTCAGCATATCCGCTAATGTGAATGAAATTCTCATTAACAAAAGTGATGTTGCCTTTAATATCTGCTATTGAAACAATGGAGGAACGCTGAACTGCTTTTTTAAACTGTTGATCATAAGTAACTATCAGGTTACTCATATTATTTGGAATTATTTGAGGTTGATGAAATTCTGCAAGAACAAAATAACCTGGCTTGACACTTATCGGATGGAAATAAACATCACGTAATGTACTACCCCCCTTTACATTTACATTAGTATTTATCTTCTTCTTTGTCTTTGTCAGTTTAAGTTTCAGGTAGTTTACATCAACACTGTTAAGCAACTTGTTGAATGCTTGGGAAACCAGTAAGCGTTTAGTGTACCCGAAAGATTTAATAGCTGCCTTGTTAACTTCTACTATTGAGAGATCTCGTGTGTCATACAACACCATGGGCATAGGATGAGCATCGAAAAAGGCGGGTAGTTGATAGGGTGTTTTCATGGCCTGCTAACTCGTAAGGAATACGACAGGAAAAGTAGCCATTATAAAAGTCCTAAACAGCCGTGCAAGTACTTACGTAGATATACGTAGTAAAAAAGGTTAAACAGACTTTGCAGCAAATGAACGCGCAGATTTTATAAAATCCGGACGATTGCCAAGATCGTGTTGGGTAAAATAATCAACAACTTCAGGCTTATAACTAAGTTTTACTGCCAGTGCTTTACAATAGGCAGCTTCATCCGGATGAATCTTTCCATCGGCCTTAATAATCCGAAGCGACCAATAGAGAATATCCGTTTTTGTTGGTATCTCTTTAAAATCATTCAAATCTATTGGAACTACTTTTTCAGTAGCAATGGATGGTGATAGCCCTGCCTCAATTAACAGACTACTCAATACTTCTTTTTCTGTTTCGTCATACTTACCATCAATTTTTGCGAGGTGAATCAACAGATTCAGCTTTTTACGCGTAACATCATCCATCTCCCTAATTTTTGATTCAATTTAATTGATTAAACAAAACAGTACATCAGTGAAAATACGTAGATTAATCAGCTTATTCTGGCAACTCAAACATTTCACATTCAATAATGAATCTTAAAGTTTTGGGTTCAGCTATTTTATGTACTCAAAATCATACGCTTGAAATAATCACATTAAGTGCCCTGCAATTACAGGCCACACACTGTCTTTCATTCGTTTTGACAGAAAAGCAGTATGCCCAATTTTTGAAAGCTTGAATTGTGCGGGCATAAGTTGTATAGACCGTACAACAGCTTGTTTATAAAATGCGAGAAGTTTCGGAACGTTCTTTTCGTTGGCAATTGGATCATCTGAAAACCAAATGGAAATTATTTTTTTATCGAAAGCATAAAAGTTACATGCATCGCCAAACATTTCTGTGCCAAAGTAATGGGGCGACATACACCACCTACGCCATTGCATACCGGCTCCGGAAGGATAATTATCGCCTTGCTTAAAGAATTTAGCATTGATAAAGCCCCAAATAAAAACCGACAGTGGCATGATAATTTTTAAGAGCAAAAAATTCTTCCATTTATTTTTTGTATCGAACCAATAACCGGTAGCAGTGCCCAGAAAAATAGCTTTTGAAAATATACCTTGTTGAACAAAACCAAATAATTGCCCACCAATACTGTGCCCTAAAAAAATGCATGGCTGTTGAGGGTGTTGCCGTTTCAGCCAATCTCCGGATATCTCAATATCAGATATCCAATCATGCAGATTCGCTTGAAAATTTTTTAATTTGGCTGGTGCCGATAAACCTACACCCCTGTAATCAAGAACAAGTACAGAAAAACCTTGCTGAGCCAGCCAATCTCCAAGGTTAGTGTAGAATTTAGCACTAATACCCATAGCAGGGCAAATTAAAATGGTAGCCTTCAAATCTTTCGCAGATGAAGGTATCCAGTAGCCTGCAAGTGTGTAGTTGGCATTTTGTTTTATGTCTATTTTTTCCATGGATCATTCTTGATTACAATCTTTAATTCAAACTTTAAGGTGTTACGCGCATATCATAGCAGGCATCAAGTACAGGTCTGTCATCAACCTTTAAATTAAGTTTAAAAAATAATGGATTATAGAAAGTAAAGTTCAATTCGTATTGATATACGTTTAGCCTGATAGCTATAAATACAGCATAGATATATTCTGTTCTTGAGGGATCAGGATAAATCATACTACTATATCAGCTATACAACCAATTTAGTACTTATTCAATTGCGCTGAGTAAAGTATGTACACACAACTTAAGCTCATAAAAAAAGTCCTGACGATCTCATCAGGACTTTTGCTCTTCCTCTTGTCCCGATGGATCGGGAGAACCAATCCCGACCCATCGGGACTGATTAACTGTCAGGTGCATATGCTTTGCTATAGTCGACTCTGAAATCCTCATCCTGAATTAGACGTTCAATAAATTTCCTGCTCTTCATGGATTTAATTTTACCTTCCAATGCCAATGCCGAAGTCTTATCTCTACAGTCAATACTGCATTTCAGCAACCAAGGCAAACCCTTTGCTGTAAATTTCCTGCTTTCGTGTGGATGATTATGGATATGAAGCCGTAATGGAAGATCTTCAGTGCTACCAACGTAGTA
>NZ_JBMRCF010000015.1:0-272795 GCF_057350905.1 Chryseotalea sp.
ATCACTTCCCACTCAAAGGTGCTGCCCGCTACATTTGAAGTAAACACGGTAGTCGGTGTCCCATCACTACAGATCGTCTCTGCTGTTGCGCTCGTCATCACCGGCTTGGGTGTAATCGTAATCACGATGTTTTGGTAAGCTCCTATACAATTATCTGGACCAGGACCAATCCCACGAACACGATACGTAACCGTAGCTAATGCGCCTGATACGTTAACTAAGGCCTGATTCAAATTACCTGTGCCTACATCGCCAATCGTGGATCCTGTTGAGGTACCTGTCTTGCTCATCACTTCCCACTCAAAGGTGCTGCCCGCTACATTTGAAGTAAACACGGTAGTCGGTGTCCCGTCACTACAGATCGTCTCTGCTGTTGCGCTTGTCATTACAGGTGATGGATTTACTGTTATCACAACATCGCGACTAGTACCGATACACGCCCCATCAAAAGTTGTTATGGTGTACGTTGCTGTAATTGGCAACCCTGTAGTATTTGTTAATACATCGGTAAGGTGTAAAGCATTGCTTTGCAAAACACCACCAACAGGGCTAGCACTGCCCTGTGCACCACCACCAGACATTGCAGGTGCAGTCCACTCAAAACGCGTATTGGCTGGTAAGGCTGCCGGGTTCAATAGAATTTTATAATCTACAGCATCACCACTACAAATGGTTTTGACCTGACTTGGAACAATGACAGGTTCCGGATTAACAGTAACAAATACAGTTTGGGTTGCTCCCTCGCAATTTGGTGGGTTAGGCACATCATTTTCTATGGGTGTTACTTCAAAAGTTACGATACCCGCTACACCAGATATGTTGTTTAAAATCGCATTAATGTTTCCTGTACCTGTTTGCCCTTGAACAATACCAGTTACATTGGCGGGAACATTTACAGCCTCCCAATTAAAAGTAACTGGACTAGCTGGTGGTGCACCTCCAACTAGCGCAGAGAAGGTTAATGCAGAAGATGGTGCTAATCCACTACAAATAGTGGCCGTAGTCCCGGAGCTCATTACTGGCAAATCACGTAAAAACACATTGACTGAAACATCAGTACCTGAACAACCACCTGAGTTAACCTCAGTAACTGTTACAGAAGGTTGGATAACCGTTGATGTACCCCAGTTAATGGTTACGCTTGTAAAATTACCAGCGGATGGTCCAACGACTGAACCTCCGACAACGGTCCATGTATATGTTGAGCCGGGATTGGGAGTAGATGTTAATGAATACACAACACTTTGCTGACCTTTACAAAGTTCTGCAGGTGCTGCTAAAAATGCTAATGGAGCCGGGTCTGCAGTGATGGTAACAACTTTTACATTATCAGCACCAGTACATCCATCGATGGTTTCACTGGTAGTAAAAGTGAAAGTTCCCGGGTTAGGGAAACGCATAATGATGAGTGAAGATAAACTTCCATTTAACACGAAGTTATCTGTGCTTATGAATGTAAAAGTGGTAAGATCGAATACATCAAAGTTCACGCCTGCCCCATCAATCTCCCAATTGTACTGACGCAAGGTCCCAAAGTTATTAACTGTTGTATTAAAGTTAAAAGAAGTTATCGCGGTAGCATCAGAGCAACTCGTACTGATACCTTGTATAGCAGGCTGCTGTGGTAACGGATTTACAACAATCGGCACTGTTTGGTAATTAACACAGGTATTCACCCCAGTTACTAATGCGGCCAAAACATCTCCATTTGTTACAGCGTAGTTTTGCGTTTGACCAGCTCCAGCACCAGCAACAATTTCGTTGGTCAGCGCTTGAGCATCTGCTAAAGTAGGGAACCATCGTATAGTAGCAGCTCCATTAATCTGACTATTATAAAGTGTTTCAAGATTAATACCCGAAGCAAACAATGCTCCACCCTGAACATCATCACAAAAGGTTCTACTTGACAATGTTGGCAAAGCAACTGCCGGCAATGGTGTAACTGTGAAAGTAATTTCTCCTGTGTTTATACAAGACTGTGGTGCTGCTGACGTAACTCTGAAATAAAACTTTTCAGTAGTCGTATACGTTGCGTTTGTGTTTACATCAACAGTAGCAGGTGCTGCAATTGTTAAGGCAGCGTTTTCGAACCACTCTATAGTTGATGTTGCAGCATTGTTAGTTATTGATGTGTTATAGGTTGTTAAATCAACACCTACTACTGTTCTGCTTCCAAATGTGTCTTCGCAAAGCACTGGCAAGGGATCAACCGCAGTGGGTAAAGGATTCACAGTAAGAATTACATCACTCGTGCCAGGGGCGCAAGTACCTAATTGACTACTAGTTACCCATCGAAGTGTAGTTGCAATCGGTGCTCCACCAGGTGCATCCTGTGGTAAACCGCTTACAGTACTTGTCGGACTATTGGCATCTGCAAATGTAATAGCTGACGCTGCAGCAGTTTTTACCGTAACATTATCAAAGGCAATTCTATCGGCTACTCCGTCATTCGCCACGCGAACGCGTATCTCCAGTTGATTACCTGTTAATCCTGTTGCTGTAGCTGTTACATTAGCAAAATTGCCATTTCTGTTTCCATTAGTCAAGGTCGTGTATCCGCCAACCTGATTGAGTCGATATTCAGCAATAATGAAGTCGTCTGTTCCACCCAAACCACCAGATACATTAACTAAATCAATTGACAAATTAACAGCACCAAAAGTTGAAATATCAATCACGCTTGAGTTCCACACAAGCTCTGCTACATTGGCTCCACCCGCACCTAACGTTCCATTGGTATTATTAGCTTCAAATCGGTTAGATATAATATGAAAATATCCAGATCCACCATTAAAAGTTTGTGGATCACTTACTACATCTCTGGTATAACCATTAAATGCTGTAGAAGTATTAGTTGAATTGGGTGCAGTAAAAGTTTGGTAATAGGCAACAGCTCCCGGAATTGTCCAAGTGCCTAATCCTCCAGCACCAACTGAAGTAGCTGCTAATGTTATGCTATTCCCTGAACATAGGCTGGGTTGATCGAGGCCAGCATCTGCAACTGCCGGCAACTCATCAGAAGTTAGTGTAACGGCAGTTCTTGTACTGCTGGTACAAGTTGTGCCAGCATCTCTGGCCTCTGCATAAAGAGTAACAGTCGCGCCAGGTGCAGGTTCATTTCCAGCAACAGGGTTCAAAACAGGATTATTGGTTAACAGCAGATTACCCCCAGTTGGTGCATCGTACCAATCAATTTGAATGCCTCCTCCCGGGTTCACCACACTCACCGTTGCTGCGCCAATTACATCAGAGCATGAGATGATATTACCGTTTGATGTTGGTGCCGCGGGTCTCGGTTCAACAGTATACGTAACTGTGGCAACACTAAAGCAATTAGGTGTTGCATTTTCTCTTACCCTTGCATAAACAGCAACGCCATTGGTAACAGTAGCAGTTGCTGGTGCACCTATTGGTGTAGTCAGACCTGCATCACTAAACCAATTGATAGTAACCGTGCCTGTATTATTAATTGAATTTTGTAATGAGGTTAAATCTACAACTGCCGTGGTACCTCCACCTGTTGTTGAACATATCGCAGTAGGCGTCTGATCATTAGCTACCGGTAGTGGATTGACAATAATCGTAATGTTCTTAGCTGGATCTGTTGTGAAGCTACAACCTCCATTATCCTCAACGAAGTAGCTTAATTCATAAGTTCCAGGAGTTGTAAAGTTAAAAATCGGGTTCGGAATATTAGTTGCTGATAAGGAACCAACAGCACCACCTGGTTGGACTTCGATAGTCCATACATGGGTAGTATATGTTCCTGAACCACCTGTTGGATTACCATTTAAGAATAAATTTGTTCCTGCACAGATGGATGCGTTTAGTGTGTTGTCAGTTATCGTACCTGCATCAAATCCATACAAAATGTTGGCATCTACCTGGGTAACATTTATGGTAATCTCATCAAAATCTGTACATCCTAAATTGTCAGTAGTGGTGAGTCGTAGAATATACACACCAGTTTTATTTGGTCCTAACCCATCTGAATTAAAAATAGGATTAAGGGCTGTTCTTCTAGAACCAACTCCTCCATCGGTCAACAAAGCATCAAGATCAGCAACTGTCAGTGGAATTAAGGCAGTAGGTCCGGTTTCATCATAAGTACCAGTCCAAATCCTACTGGCAAAACTCGTATTTGAAAAAGATTCATTCGCTAATAAATTTAAGTTAGCATCCGCACAAACATTTGCTGATGCGCCTGTCGTTATATCCACTGTGGGGCCATCAACTGTTAGCAACGCATCAATCGATGTGTCTGTATTACCAGCGCACTGAGCACCACTTGTGCCAACAATCACTCTATATAAAAATCCATCGAAGGTTGATCCTAATCCACTAGTATTCACAGTAAGTGTCGCGGATGTTGCTCCACTATATGCCCCACCATTACTGATGTTGCCAAAACCAAGGCCTGTATCTACCTGCCATTGATAAGTTAATGTAGTTTGTCCTGTGGCAACCACATTAAAGGTTGTGCTTCCTTCAACGCAAATTACCCTGTCAATTGGTTCAGTTGTTATTAACGGTTTGGCTCGTACAGTTAATGTTCTGGCTGTAGATGTTTGGGAGGGCGAACACGTTCCACTCACAACGCAACGGTACTGAGCTCCATTAAGTGTTGTTCCAAGTCCAAGGCCAGCTAAGTTCACGTTTAATGTAGCAGAAGTTTCTCCTGTATAAGGGTCTCCACCAACTGTTGGTATAATAGCAAAACCTCCGGGACCTGCACCATCCGCATCTATTTGCCATTGGTAAGTTAGCCCGGCTCCTGTAGCGGTTACACCAAATGTTGTCGAACCATCTTCGCAAATATCCCTGTTTACTGGTTGAACTGTTATGGCAGGAAGGGCTAATACTGTAACTGCTTGAGAAATTGATCCTGAGGTACATTGAGGATTGGTGGTATACCGCCAAACTACACTAGGACTTTGGCTTCCCGCTGCTGCACTGGAATTTAAGGAGACTGTTATCAGATTAGTCCCCTGCCCAGCTGTAATTGTCCAGTTAGTGGGTACTGTCCATACATATTCTGTATTTCCACCAACAGGTCTTGCATTTGGTGCTGCTGGCATACTTAATGCAAATGTATGACCACTAGTTCCCGGACATAAACTACCATTAATAGTTGGTGTGATTGTTTGAAGAGGACTAGTAAGGCTCAATGGTTCTCTAACACTTCTTGTAACGGCAACCGGGAAACTCTCACAAAGTAAGCTACCAGATGCACCCACATAGCTTGCCCAAACAATATAGTTTTCGGCTGGCATTACGGTGCCGGCTGCACCTGTAAAAGCCGTTGAGAATGGAATAGATGAAGCACCAGCACCGTTAGCCGTAGTTGTAGTTATTAAAGCTCCAACAGTACCCGGTACTTTTGGTGTTGCTGCGTTTGTATTAGCATACCATCTAACCGTTGAGTTTGCTGTAGCTCCTGTAATAGCAAAAGTCGGCATGCCTGATCGTGTTGTTCCATTACAAACAGCATTGCTGGCTACAACCGCAGGAGCAGTTGGCTGAGCAACAACTCTAACCCTCGATTGGTTAAATTCCACAGGAGGAACACCTGCAAAATTGTAAGAATTACAAGTATTCCAATAGCGTGTAGTAATGACGAATTCTTCACCAGGTTGCGCAGTAGCTGGTATAGTTATATTAAGTGTATTCAGGGGGGTGGGAGGATTCACAAATGCAGCTGAAACTGCCGGTAAGTCAGGACCACCTCCGGGACCAATCGGTGCACCACCTGTAAGTGCATAAGTAATAACTCCTCCATCTAAACCTGTGCCTGTGGCTACTGGCGTTGCATCCACTAATACTGACCCTGTTATGGTATTCAATGCACCGGATCCTCCATATACATATTCCCTCCACCTTCTTACATTGTTAATTCTGGCTGCAGAGGTAACATCATTCGGTCCTACTACATTACAGTTAAAATTAGACCTGTCCGTGAAACTAACAGTTGTTGCTACTCCTGCACACACCTCAATTACTGCATTAGCTGGGTTATTTGTATCGGTAACTATGATATCAGAACTCGCGGAGTTTGCTATTCCTTCTCTATTATATCTTAAAATTGTCGGTGGTGTACCCCAACTAGGAAAACACTCTGCTGCACCATTTATCCGAAACTGAACAATAGGGTTGTATTCACAAGCAGTATTGGTAACAGGGAAATAGAACTTTGGACTATTTCCCCTATGAAGTCCGCCACCTAAATCAGCTAGATTAAAATACGCAGTAAACCCTAAAGCAGTTCCTGTGCCATCCCAATCTATACGAGCCTGAACAACGTCTCCAGGAAATACTTGCCCAACTGTAACCTCTAGTATTGCACCACTTGCCGCAACAAAAGCATTTGCATTATCGATGTTAACACAAGTGAATCCTGATTGAACTAAATTTACTCCACCTGAGAAAATACCATCTCCAGCAGCAGCCAAACACCCTTGAGAATAGGTTTTGTTTGTTTTGAAAAGAAATAATCCAAAAAATACCAGTGAGGCTATAAAAAAATTTCTCATGCGGGGGCAGTGCAGGTTTACAGGTGGTTAATAATCAAAAAGCCAAGGGTGTAACCGAAAACAAACCTCTAATATATGTTAAAAGTCAAAATAATGTGATAAAAAGCTCCACAAGAGGCGTCTTTTCATTTTCAACCATGGGGCTATACGAAATCTCCTTTTCAGTTTCGGCATTCCCCTTAAAAGCCTACCTTTGCACGCGATTTTTTACTGCTTTCACAACCACGCATGTCTAACGTTAAGTACATTTTTGTTACCGGAGGGGTAACCTCCTCCCTCGGAAAGGGTATTATCGCTGCTTCCCTGGCACGCTTACTTCAAGCCAGAGGCTATCGCGTTACTATTCAGAAGTTTGACCCCTACATTAACATCGACCCGGGTACCCTTAACCCTTACGAACATGGCGAATGCTATGTAACGGATGATGGTGCTGAAACTGACCTTGACCTGGGCCATTATGAACGATTCTTGAATGTGCCCACCTCTCAGGCGAATAACGTTACTACAGGCCGCATTTATAATAATGTCATCACAAAAGAGCGCAAAGGCGAATATTTGGGTAAAACGGTACAAGTTATACCTCACATCACTGATGAAATCAAGCGCAACATCATGTTGCTCGGCCAAGATGACAAGTACGACTTCATTATCACAGAGTTAGGTGGTACAGTCGGTGATATTGAGTCGCTTCCGTTTATAGAAGCGGTGCGTCAGGTAAAGTGGGAATTAGGACCTGGTAACTCACTGGTCATCCACTTAACGCTTGTGCCTTACCTGGCTGCAGCTAAAGAATTAAAAACAAAGCCTACGCAACACTCGGTAAAAGAACTCTTAGAGGCCGGTATTCAGCCGGATATATTGGTTTGTCGTACCGACAGACCCTTGCCGATGGAGATACGCAAGAAACTGGCTTTATTCTGTAACGTTAATATCAACTCAGTAATAGAAGCAATGGATGCAGACACCATTTATGATGTACCTCTTCTCATGCGCAAAGAAAAACTAGACGAGCGCGTACTCTCTAAACTCAAAATACCAGTTAAAGGCGAGCCTGATCTGGAAGGCTGGAAGGAGTTTTTAGGCAAGCTCAAAAATCCCGATGAGGAAGTAACTGTCGGCCTGGTCGGTAAATACGTCTCCTTGCCAGATGCTTACAAATCCATCGCTGAGGCTTTTGTACATGCCGGTGCAGAGAATGATTGTAAGGTAAACGTCAAGTGGATTTCCTCTGAAGATATTAATAAAGACACTGTTGTCGATGTATTAAAAGGCCTTGATGGTGTATTGGTCGCGCCTGGTTTTGGTGAACGTGGTATGGAAGGCAAGATTGAAGCCATCCGTCACGTACGCGAAAATAAAATCCCCTTCTTCGGCATTTGCCTGGGTATGCAGTGCTGCGTTATTGAATTCTCCCGCCATGTTTTAGGCTGGGCAGATGCAAGCTCAACTGAATTAAACGCTGCCTCCAAACATCCTGTTATCGACATGATGGAAGAGCAGAAAAAAATAACCACAAAAGGTGGTACCATGCGCTTAGGTGCTTATGCTTGTAAAATCAAGAAGGGAACCAAGGCTTACGCCATTTATGGCGAAACATCCATACAGGAGCGGCACCGCCATCGTTACGAATTTAACAACAAGTACTTCGATAAAATTGAAGAAGCTGGTTTGAAAGCTTCAGGTATTAACCCTGATTCCGGTCTTGTTGAAATTGTAGAATTGAAGGATCACCCCTGGTTTGTTGGTGTGCAGTACCATCCGGAACTGAAAAGCACTGTTATGAACCCACATCCGCTGTTTGTAAAATTTGTTGAAGCAGCTATTAATCACAAGAAAGAAGCAGAGAAATAATGGATAGAAACACCGCGATCGGGATGACCCTCATGGGCGCCCTCTTATTAGTTTATTTTTATTGGTTTAGCCCCACCCCTCAACCACAGGCAGCACCGACTACTTCCACTGAGTTAAGTACTCCAGCTGCGGCAACGACAAGCGACAGCAGCGTAGCTGCAACGACTCCCCTGCTGGACAGCGCCAAAGTGTCTGCCTTACAGGGCTTCGGAGCTTTTGCTACAGGCCGTGATGAGAAGGTTAGTGTTGAGACACAAGATCTAAAAATTGAATTCTCTACTAAAGGGGGTGTTATTAAATACTTGGAACTTAAAAACTATAAGACTTACTTTGGTAAGCCATTGGTTTTAGTGGAACCTCGTTCTAATGCTTTTGAGCTCTCTACAAAAGTGAAAGGTGAACCACTTGATCTCTATTCACTTTATTATAGCTCTCAGGTAAGCAAGAAGAATGACACTACCTTAGTAACTTTTACCCTGCGAAATGAGACAGGTTCATTCACTCAAACCTATAGCATTCCTCCTGTTGGTTTTGAGATTGGTTACAGCTTAAAAAATAGCGGTCTTGCAGAACAGCTGAGCACCGAACAACTGACCTTCAACTGGACTAACATACTTCGTCCATTAGAGAAGGATCTGGCCGATAGCCGTAATAACACCACTATCAATTCATATACGGCTGCAGGTGAATTCGATTATATCAGTGAGCGTTCTACTGATACTGAAACTGAAACCTTTGCAGATCCTTTAAAATGGATCAGTATTAAACAGAAGTTCTTCCTGGCATCTATCATTGCTAAGGACAGTTTTTCGGGTGGTGAATTACAAACCTCTGTTAACCAGTCAGATACTTCGGTTGTAAAACGTGCCAATGCAAAACTATTTATTCCGCTAAAGGCTGTTACAGACAATAAGGCTGACTTCACTTTCTATTTTGGCCCTAACGATTATAATCAATTAGAAAAAGTAACAACCGGCTTCAACGAAAACGTTTATTTAGGTTGGGCGCCCATCAAGTACATTAACAAGTTTGCTATTCGTCCACTCTTTAATGTGTTGGTTGATTTCAACATGAATTACGGTTTGGTAATTCTTGTGCTTGTATTGGTCTTGCGCCTTGTTTTATTGCCTCTCTCCTACAGCTCGAATTTAAGCATGGCGAAAATGAAGGTGTTAAAGCCTGAGCTTGATGAGATCAAGGAGAAATTCCCGGATGATATGGCCAAGGCTCAGCAAGAGCAAATGAAGCTATACCAGCAAGTGGGTGTTAACCCTCTCAGCGGTTGCATTCCTGTATTGCTGCAATTGCCCATCTTAATGGCCATGTTCTATTTGTTCCCCAACAGTATAGAGTTACGTCAAGAAAGTTTGTGGTGGGCTGAAGACTTGTCTTCTTACGATTCTATCCTAACATTACCGTTTACAATTCCATTCTATGGTAACCACGTTAGTTTGTTTGTATTGTTAATGACAGCTGCCACGCTATATTATACCTGGCAGAATAATCAAATGACTACCGTACAAGGCCCGATGAAATCCCTGGGTTACATCATGCCCGTTGTGTTTATCTTCGTATTGAACTCATTCCCTGCAGCACTAAGCTTCTATTACTTTGTCTCCACAATGGCTACCATTGTGCAGCAAATTGTGATTAAGCGTTTTGTAGACGAAGACAAAATCCGTTCAGTAATGGACGAGAACCGTAAGAAGATTGCAGCTGGTGGCGGTTCTAAGTCGAAATTCATGAGCAAACTTGAAAATGCCATGAAGGCCAGCGAAGAAGCCAGGAAAAAAGCTGAAGAGGAAAAAAAGAGCAAGAAAAAGTAATTTCAAATTTGAAATTTAAAATTTCAAATTATTGACTAGCAGATACTTAATCTTAAATTTTGAATTTTAAATTCTGAATTGTTCGATTGTGGATAAAGCGTGGAACGTTTGTGGAACATAAAATATCCACCACATAACAAATCATCTATATTTGAAGCCCTGACGAAATTTTAACCGTCAGGGCTTTATTTTTTTACTTATTCTATCCGTACAATGGGAAAAATTATCGCAATTGCGAATCAAAAAGGAGGCGTAGGCAAAACCACTACAGCCATCAACCTGGCAGCCAGTTTAGCAGTACTCGAGCAAAGAACGCTACTCATTGATGCCGACCCACAAGCAAACTCAACCTCTGGCTTAGGGATCAATCCCAAAGATGTTGAAAACGGAATTTACGAATGCATGGTAGACGGTGTGAAAGCACAAGATGCCATTGTAAAGAATGAGCAATTGAAGATGCTCGATATCATGCCTTCACACATTGACCTGGTTGGTGCCGAAGTGGAAATGGTGAGCATTGAGCGCAGAGAAGAAAAAATGCGAGAAGCACTCCAGCTTATTAAAAACGATTATGATTATGTAATTATTGACTGCTCACCTTCCCTGGGTTTAATTACCATTAATGCCCTCACAGCAGCCGATTCTATTATTATTCCTGTACAATGCGAATACTTTGCCTTGGAAGGATTAGGCAAATTGTTGAATACCATTAAAATTATTCAAACCCGATTAAACCCTGGCCTGGAAATTGAAGGTATTTTGTTAACACTTTATGATTCACGCACAAGCCTGGGTAATCAAGTGGTAGAAGAAGTAAGAACACATTTCCAGAAAATGACTTTCAGCACAATAATACCACGCAATGTAAAGTTAAGTGAGTCGCCCAGTTTTGGTTTACCAGCAATTGTGCATGATGCGGAAAGTAAGGGTGCTATAAGCTACCTGAACCTGGCCAATGAGATTTTAAAGAAAAATGGTAAGTCGAAATGAGTAAGAAAAAAGCTTTAGGCCGTGGACTCAACGCCTTGTTGAGTGATAACGATACGACCGACCGTCTGGAAGCAGAAATGGCCGTAGCCAACGTTGCGCCTGTTAGCAGCCCCAGAAGTGGCATAAATGAAATACCGGTTTCTGAAATTGAAACCAACCCCTTTCAACCCCGCACGCATTTTGATGAGGATGCTTTGCTTGAATTAGCCGAATCTATCAGGGTGCATGGTATTATTCAACCTATTACTGTAAGACGCTTAGCCCATAATCAATACCAACTGATTTCTGGTGAAAGACGTTTCCAGGCATCTAAACTGGCTGGTCTTGAAATGATTCCGGCCTACATCCGCGCGGCCGATGATCAGCAAATGTTGGAGATGGCGCTGATCGAAAACATTCAGCGCGAAAACCTGAATGCCATAGAAATTGCCCTTAGCTATCAGCGCTTATTAACGGAATGTAATCTGAAACAAGAACAACTGGGTGAGCGCGTGGGTAAGAACAGGGCCACTGTAACCAACTATTTGCGACTGCTTAAACTCCCACCCGATATTCAGATTGCCGTAAGGGATAACCGCATTACCATGGGCCATGCCCGTGCTATTATTAATGTAGATAGTGCCGACCAGCAGCTTTATATTTTCAAAAAGACCTTAGCAGAAGAACTATCGGTACGCAAGGTAGAAGAATTAGTGCGCGAAATGGGGGGTGCTAAAACTGAAAGTACTCCAAGCCCAAGTCAGGCAGGTGGAAGCGCGGCTGCCAAAGAAATGACGCAGCTTCAATCCAAGCTTTCATCGCACTTCAGCACGAGGGTGATGGTAAAAAGTGATGGGCGAAAAGGTGAGATTAAAATACCTTTTGTTTCCGTTGAAGATTTGAATCGCATACTCGACATTCTTCGCGTATCTTAGCGCCTCAATGCGTAACAGTAGCAATACCTTCCTTAAAATGAATCCTTCAGCAACTGCAAAAGTGCTGATGGTAAGCTCGCTTACCTGGCTCTTGTTTAATTGCGCTTTGTCGGTGCAGGCACAAGATAGTCTGGCAAATAAAGTCATCAACACCTCTCCCGTCCGCATTCAACAGGAAAGTCAAAGTCAGGCCGACTCTGCAAAAATGGCCTACATAGCGAAACGTTTCAATCCGCAAAAAGCCTTATTGTATGCAGCTATTTTACCAGGGGCGGGTCAGGTTTACAATAAGAAGTATTGGAAGGTGCCCATTGTTTACGGAGGCTTTGCCTTTTTTGGTTACTACATAGACTTTTACAATGACAGATACCGCTTTTACCGTGGTGAAACTTTTCAATTCTTAAATACCAAATCAAGTTCCACTGGCTTACCCGAAGCAAGTCTAAGAAGCATTACTGAGCGTTACCGTAGAGAAAGAGATTTCTTTATTATCCTAACAGGCTTGTGGTACGCCTTGCAAATCATCGATGCCCATGTGGATTCTCATCTTAAAGAATTTGACATTAATCCCAATCTGCAGGTAAGGGTTGAGCCAACCTTTCAACAAGACATGCTTCTAGGAAGACAAACTGGCTTTACAGTGTCCATCAGATTTTAAAATATGAATATTCTACTCATTGGTTACGGGAAGATGGGTAAAACCATCGAAAGTCTGGCAGTAAAAAAAGGGCATCGAATTGCCGGGATTATCGACATCCATAATCAGGAGGAGATCAAGCAGGTAGAAGCCGATGTCGCCATTGAATTCTCCAGGCCAGAAGCGGCATACGAGAATGTAAAACGTTGTATTGAAAGAAGGCTTCCGGTAGTCTGTGGCACTACAGGCTGGCTGGAAAAGAAAAAAGAAATAGAAGCACTTTGCCAGCAACAACAAGGCACTTTCTTTTATGCCTCTAACTTCAGTGTTGGTGTTAATATCTTTTTTAAAGTAAATGCTCACCTAGCCAAAATCATGAACAGCTTTCCTGGCTATAATGTATCGGTAGATGAGATTCACCACACCCAGAAAAAAGATGCCCCTAGCGGAACAGCCATTACTATTGCGGAGGACATATTTAAAAACTTACAGCGCAAGAATAGTTGGATCAACAAAAGCGAGGAAAACCCTGAACAACTCTCCATTATTTCGCATCGTATTGACCCCGCCCCCGGTACCCACAGCGTTAAGTATAGTTCTGCAATTGATGATATTGAAATAAAGCACACAGCTCATACCCG
Source organism: Chryseotalea sp. (assembly GCF_057350905.1). Classification (NCBI taxonomy): domain Bacteria; kingdom Pseudomonadati; phylum Bacteroidota; class Cytophagia; order Cytophagales; family Chryseotaleaceae; genus Chryseotalea; species Chryseotalea sp. The sequence goes on from NZ_JBMRCF010000015.1 coordinate 13,390, forward strand.
GGAAGGCTTTGCCTTAGGTGCTATAGAGGTAGCCAATTGGATAGTCCAGGAAAAGCAACAGGGTGTTTTAAATATGGACGACTTTTTGAAATTATAGTCTTATCTGTGCGACTTACTACCCTGTAAAGATGCGATTCATTCAAAATGAAGCCCCTTTCTCTTAAAAGTCGTGTTTTCAAAAGATTTAACTTTATTTGCAACCTGATATTGAATTATGAACTGGCAGTTTTGGAAAAAGAACAAAGAGGAAAAAAAGGAAGTACAACCTAAGTCAAAAGTACGGGAGTGGGTTGATGCTATTGCTTTTGCAGTCGTGGCTGCTACTCTCATCCGTTGGTTGATTATGGAAGCTTACACCATCCCCACACCTTCCATGGAGAAATCCTTATTAGTGGGCGACTTCTTATTCGTAAGCAAGTTTCATTATGGTACACGCACACCGAAAACACCACTGCAATTACCCCTCACCCACCAAAAAATATGGTTCACGAATATTCCTTCCTATAGCAAGGCTATCCAACTACCTCAATATCGTTTACCCGGCATCTCCAGTGTTAAGCGTAACGATGTTGTTGTGTTTAATGTGCCTGGTATAGAAGAAAACAATCTTTACGTACCCAAATCAAAGTGGATTGATTATCCTGTTGATTTGAAGACTAACTACATCAAACGCTGTGTAGCTATTGCCGGTGATACCCTTCAGATTAAAGATCATCAGGTCTATATTAATGGTGTTTTGTCCGAGCAGGAACCTGGCATGCAGCACGACTACTCTGTGTATGCTAAGAGTCTGATCAACGACAGGATATTAGATAAGTATGAAATAGATGGATTTCAGATTATTAGTAATACTGAAAACCAGGTAAGGTATGCCATGCCGCTCACCCAAAATACAGTAGAAGAATTAAGAAAGCTTCCCTTCATCGACTCGGTGGTGATGGAGACGCGAAAGAATGTTGAGTTCAATATTTACCCGGACGCTGCTAAATTTCCCTGGAGTGGCGACTTCTTTGGTCCTTTAGTGGTGCCGAAGGAAGGAATGACAATTACCATTGATTCTACAACGCTCACTTTATTCGGAAAAATGATCGAGCGCTATGAGCACAATGAAGATGTTAAGATCGAAAACGGAAAGCTCTTCATCGAAGGAAAAGAATTAAGCACCTATACCTTTAAGCAAAACTATTATTTTATGATGGGCGATAACCGTCATAATTCGCTAGACTCGCGCTATTGGGGCTTTGTACCTGAAGATCACATTGTAGGAAAGGCCTTCTTTATCTGGTTGTCGCTGGACAGCAACGCAAGCTTCTTTAATAAAATCAGGTGGAGTAGATTCTTTAATCTGATTCACTAAGATCAAAATTGCTTCAAATAAAAATGCCGGAGTAAATTCCGGCATTTTTGTTTAAAACAGCTTGGGGATGATCTGTAAATCCGAGAATAAATAAAACTACATTCTTTCAGTTGACACCTCAGGCCAACTGCATCACTCATTTCATTCAGTTGGTAACTACGGACTGACTAATAACAATACCTTACCTGATAGCGGGCGGTTGCCTGCAGATGCCCCCCCCACAGGAAACGAAGATCTACCCGCTACCGGAAGGTAATGTTAATAGGTATGCGTCTTACTAAACCGAAATACCCTAATCAAAATAGCGTTGGAATTGCGACCAAAATTATTTTGATGAAGCAATTTGCTATCAACTCAACATAATACCTAAAAATAGATGTATACAAAGGGTAGACAAATAATAAATCTGTAAAAATTCGGGTAGGCAAACAGTAGACTAGGATAAGAACGAGAACTACTTATTCTATTTGGATCAAAATATTAATAAATAAGCTCTATGTTATTTGAAATAGAAACGATGCCTATGCATACTGCAAAACCATTCTCCTCACCTGATCCTCAAGTTTCTCACTACTTATCTTCTCTCTCAGACGATCAACCATAATGGGAAAAGCAAAAGGCGTTGGTTTTTCCGGACTTCTAAGAATGATTTTTTGGTTATTAATTCTATCCAGCGCTTTCCTTAGCCTGCCTTCTTCCAACTGAAAATCCATTACTTCGTCAAAGGCTTGTCTCAATAATAAATTATGTGCTTCGTAATCATTAAATACATTAAAAAAAAGTTGTGTGCTTGATTGTAAATGCCTGTCTTTAATAGGTTGACCGGGATATCCTTTAAAGACTAAGCCCGCTATAGCCGCAATGTCTCGGAATTTTCTCCTTGCCATTTCAGTGGCATTAATGCTGGCCTGTATATCTTTCAATAAGTTTTCAGTATCAAAAAGATTTTCTTCTAATGCCTGCTCAATTGGTATTGCCTGATCGCTTAACAATTCGAAACCATAATCATTCATTGCTATAGAAAACGTAATGGATTGAATCTGAGAAATCCGGTAGGCCACTAATGCGCCCATGCCTTCATGTACAAAACGACCTTCAAAGGGATACATCACCAGATGATATCCTTCTTTCGTTTCGAAATATTCAATCAGAAATTCAGTTTTGTCAGGTACATGCGATCTTTCCTGTTGTAACTGAAATAAGGGCTTCAGAAAAGTCATCTCTTCATCATGGTCTGTACCCTTCACCATCTCATGAATCTTATTGCGAATCAATTCGCTCATCTGTGAGGATAAAGGCATACGTCCACCCTGCCACGATGGAACTAAACCAGTTTTCCTTTTTGAATTGCGCACGTGTGCCTCCATGCCCTGCATGCGAATGAGCTCCAGATTTCTGCCGGCAAACCAAAATACATCCCCCGGCTTTAATCTAGAGATGAAGTACTCCTCTATGGTTCCTAAAAATTTACCTGATTGGTATTTTATAAGAATTGAAGTATCACCCACGATGGTGCCAATAGACATGCGGTGGCGCATGGCAATTCGCCTGTTGTCTACTTTATATACGTTATCTTCTATAACAACCTTCCTGTATTCATCATAAGCCTGCAAGGAATCTCCGCCTGTAACGATAAACGCCAGCAACCACTCCCACTCCTCTTCACTCACGGAAGCATAACTAAATGTGCTTTTAACTTCCTTAAAAATTTCTTCGGAAATAAAACCACCCCCTACTGCCAACGTAATCAGGTATTGTACTAAAACATCAAATGATCTTATGTAGGGGAAGCGGTCTTCCACAATATTGTGTTCTATGGCTTCGCGAATGGCAGCAGCTTCCATCAGTTCGAGTGAATGCGTAGGCACAAAATGAATTTTACTGATAGCCCCGGGTTGGTGCCCACTCCTGCCAGCCCGCTGCAGAAAACGTGCAATGCCTTTGGGTGCGCCCACTTGTATAACTGTTTCTACTGGTCGAAAATCTACGCCCAAATCAAGACTGGACGTACACACAACTGCTTTTAGTTTACCTTCATGCAATTGTTCTTCAACCCAGTTGCGCAGGTCTTGTGAAATAGAGCCGTGATGCATGGCTATTAAACCGGATAACTCCGGGGCTACATCCAGCATCTTCTGATACCATATCTCTGCAAAAGATCTTGTGTTGGTAAAGATCAGGGTTGTCTTGCTGGCTTTTACAATGTCAACCACCTTCTCTAACAGGTGTATACCTAAGTGGCCAGCCCAAGGCATTTTCTCAAGTGTATCCGGCATGACGGATACAACCTCTATTTTCTTTTTTATATCCGCCCGGATAATTTTACCGGGCACTGTCAATGTGTTTCCTAACAATGCCTCTACGGCCTGGTCCATATTACCAATGGTGGCTGAGATACCCCAGATCTTTAGGGAAGAAGATAATTTTTTAAAACGCGAAAGTGCCAGTTCTACTTGTACACCTCGTTTTGATCCCATCAGCTCATGCCATTCATCGACCACCATCACTTTTAAATCAGCAAAAAGCATAGCGTGATTTTTCTGTGCTAACAGTAAATGAAGACTCTCGGGTGTGGTAATGAGTAATTGTGGTGGTTTCTGCTTTTGCTTCTCTCTTTCTTTGATACTCGTATCGCCAGAACGTATAGCCACTTCCCAGGGCAAATGCATTCCTTCAATCATTCTGCTGGCTGACAGATATATCTCTTTAGATAAGGCACGTATAGGAGTAACCCAAATGGCCTGTAAACCCTGTGGCTTCTCCTTTTTATAATCTGGGTGCGTGCGCATGTACTCCAACACGATGGGCACTAACAATGAATACGTCTTCCCACTTCCAGTGGGCGCATTTACCAAACCACTTTCGCCATTCAGGTAAGCTTGCCAGGCATCGGTTTGGAATGCAAATGGTTTCCAGCCCCTGGAATCAAACCAGTCAGTGCCCTGCTTGAGCAAATCAGAACTATGGCTTAACTTAGGGGGCATAACAAAAGTTTAAACAATACTAAATAATTGCTGTTATAGATGGTTAAAGATTGGCTAAAAGCAAGGTTTATCCAACAAATTTCTTGAACCAAAAACAAATGGGATCATATTCAATTAAAGAGCTGGAGCAACTGTCGGGGATTAAAGCCCACACCATACGTATTTGGGAAAAGCGACATAGAATTATTGAGCCCGCCAGAACAGATACCAACATCCGCTATTATTCTGATGCCGAATTAAAGAAGATCATTAGTGTTTCGCTCTTAAATAACAACGGCATCAAGATCTCCAAAATTGCTGACATGAGCACGGATGATCTTAATAAAAAGGTATTAGAGATCAGTGAACTCAAGAGCGATGTAACCATACACATAGACCAATTGGTAATGGCTATGATTGATATGGAAGAAGAGAAATTTGAAAAGATACTCTCTAACCTGATTTTACGGTATGGCTTTGAAAAGACCATTACGGAAATAACATATCCCTTTCTTGAAAAAATTGGTTTGCTATGGCAAACCCAGAATATAAGCCCTGCCCAGGAACACTTCATTTCAAACCTGATCAGACAAAAAATGATTGTGGCCATTGACGGCCTGTCCATCCCATCTCATGAATCTAAACGGGTGGTGTTATATTTAAGAGAAAGGGAATTGCACGAGATTGGCCTGCTATTCTACCATTACATTGTTAGAAAAAGTGGGTACAGAACTTACTATCTAGGCCAGAACGTTCCGCATGAAGATTTACTCCAGGTAGTTCAACAACATAAGCCCGAAATATTAATAACCTCCATTACCAGTGGCAGCGAATTGATTACACTAGAGGATTACCTGAGTAAACTTTCTTCTGATTTTCCACAAAATCGTGTTTTTGTATCAGGAATGCAATTGGCTAGCTATACGGGGCGAGTACCGGAAAACATCGTTTTGTTTAAAAATGCCCTGGCATTAAAAGATTTACTTTAAGATATCCATCTAATAGACTGGCAGTCAAGGAAAAGAGGCATTTGTCTCTTTTTTTGTTTAATACCATTCATATAAATATTAAACAAATAATAAATCAAAATGATGTTTAATTTCTTTTTGTTTAACTTTTATCTCATATTTGTTAAACAAAACAAAGAAGCATATGACCGCCATCGAATTCTCTGATAAAATTGCTGGTTTGCGTCCAACGCTCCAGACCTTTACGCGCAGGTTTACTTCAAGCCGTGAAGAATCGCAAGACTTAGTACAGGACACCATCATGAAGGCCCTGATGTACAAAGACAAATTTCGCGATGACACTAACCTGAAAGGTTGGTTGTTCACCATCATGCGAAACACATTCATTAATAACTACAGAAAGAATCAGCGTGCTAAAACATCGCACGATACTACGAAGGAGCTCTACTTCCTTAATGTGAAAGATGATCATACCTTCAACTCACCAGACTCCAGCTATGAATACAAAGATGCCTGGAAGAAAATTGAAACTGTGAAAGATGAGTTGTTGATCCCATTCAAGATGCATACTTCAGGTTATAAGTATAATGAGATCGCTGATCATTTGAACATTCCTATCGGTACTGTTAAAAACAGAATCTTCCATGCACGCAAAGAGATTCAAAAACAGTTGGAGGGTTATTAGTAACTTCCGCAAAACATTTTGAATGAAGAAAATTGCTGTTATTGGTTCCGGCTTTGCAGGCTTGTCGGCTGCCAGTACTTTAGCCAAGGCAGGCTATGAGGTTACTATATTTGAGAAGAATGAAAGTGCCGGTGGCCGTGCGCGTAAATTCGATGTAGACGGTTATATGTTCGACATGGGGCCAAGCTGGTATTGGATGCCCGATGTTTTTGAAAACTACTTTAACTTCTTTGGCAAGAAAGCTTCCGATTTTTATACACTTAAAAGATTAGACCCCTCCTACCGCATCTATTACAGCAAGGAGGATGTATTGGATGTTCCTGCAGGGCTTGAAGCCTTGTATCAAATGTTTGATACGCTCGAACCAGGTAGTAGCGTACAGCTTAAGAAATTCATAGCTGAAGGCAAATACAAATATGAAGTAGGCATCAATAAATTGGTAAGAAAGCCTGGGCTTTCGCTTACTGAATTATTAGACCTGGATCTTTTTAAAGGTCTCTTTAAACTTCATGTTTTTGAATCCATCAGTACTTACGTTAAGAAATACTTCAAACATCCACAACTTGTACAACTGCTGGAGTTCCCTGTTTTGTTTTTAGGTGCAACACCCGAGAATACCCCAGCGCTATATAGTCTTATGAATTATGCTGACCTGGCATTGGGTACCTGGTATCCGGAAGGCGGCATGCATAAAATTGTTGAGGGCATGGTGAGTGTCGCAAAAGAACAAGGCGTTAAATTTGAGTTCAATAGTGCAGTACAAGCCATTGACGTTGATGGAAATAAAGCCAAGGGCCTAACTGTTAATGGTACATTCAGGGCATTTGACTTTGTTGTAGCAGGCGCGGATTACCACCACGTAGAACAGACCTTGTTACCCCCTGCTTACAGACGTTACACGGAGTCATATTGGGATAAACGTGTGATGGCGCCCTCATCACTTATCTTTTATTTGGGCATTAATAAAAAACTTAACAAACTCCTGCATCACAACCTCTTCTTTGATCAGGATTTCAGTAAGCACGCTGTTGAGATTTACGATAAACCTGCCTGGCCCAGCAATCCGCTTTTTTATGTGTGTTGCACATCCAAAACTGATACAAGCGTAGCTCCGGAAGGCCACGAAAACGTCTTTATTCTTGTTCCTGTGGCGCCTAACCTGGAAGACACAGAGGCAATACGCCAAAAGTACTTCAATATGGTGTTGGATCGCCTTGAAAAACTGACGGGCGAAAGCCTGCGTGATAATATTGTTTACAACAGAAGCTACGCCCACCGTGATTTCATCTCGGATTACAACGCTTTTAAAGGAAATGCCTATGGTTTGGCGAATACCCTTAAACAAACAGCAAATCTTAAGCCTTCGATCTTAAACAAAAAGCTAAATAACTTGTTCTATACGGGTCAACTCACTGTTCCCGGGCCCGGAGTTCCCCCTTCATTGATCTCTGGCCAGGTGGTTGCAGAAGAATTGATGAAAAGAGATCGATAAAATTGGCTAACTTATAACAAATGACCTCTAAACAACTCTTCGATAAAGTATCTATTCGCACAAGTCGCATGACTACCCGTGCCTATAGCACCTCTTTCTCCCTGGGTATTTTCTGTTTAAAACCCGAATACCGCGATCCAATTTATGCGCTTTATGGCTGGGTTAGGTTTGCCGATGAAATTGTAGACACTTTTCACGACTTTGATAAAAAGACTTTACTGGAGCGTTTTCGCAAAGATACTTATCAGGCTATTGAAGAAGGCATTAGTTTAAACCCAATCCTCAACAGTTTTCAACATACTGTTAATACTTACAAAATTGAGAAAGAACTTACGGATACTTTTTTAAGAAGTATGGAGTGGGATCTTTCAAAAACAGTATACGATGAACAAAGCATGAAAGAATACATCCTCGGCTCTGCCGAAGTTGTAGGCCTGATGAGTCTGCGTGTATTTTGTAAAGGTGATAATGCACTTTATGAGCAGTTGAAGCCCGCAGCCATGAGCTTGGGTTCTGCATTTCAAAAAGTGAATTTCCTTCGCGATTTAAAGGCAGACTTTAGTATGGGGCGTGTCTACTTCCCTGAACTGGAACTGGATAATTTAAATGAAGAGAATAAACAACAAATTGAAGATAGCATACAACGTGATTTTGATAATGCCTTAATCGGTATTAAAAATTTACCAAGAGGTGCAAGATTTGGTGTATATGTTGCCTATGTTTATTACTTGTCGCTGTTTAAAAAGATCCAAAACTCACCCTCTGAAATAGTATTGAATAACAGAATACGTGTGCGCAACAGGCACAAAATCCGTTTGCTCGCCTATTCTTATGTTAAACACCAGCTGAATTTAATCTGATGGAGCACGTAGTACTGGTAGATACCAACGACAGCCCTATTGGAACCATGGAAAAGCTGGAGGCGCATCAAAAAGCCTTACTGCATCGTGCATTTTCTATTCTACTTTTTAATACCAAAGGCGAATTATTATTGCAAAAACGGGCTGCAAGCAAATACCATAGTGGTGGCTTGTGGACAAATACTTGTTGCAGTCACCCCTTGCCAGAAGAAAGCATGGAAGAGGCTACGAAACGAAAACTTTTGCAGGAAATGGGCATTGAAGTTGAACTGGAGTTTGCCTACAAGTTCATCTACAAAGCTGAGCTCGATAAAAATCTAATAGAACACGAATGTGATCATGTTTTCATAGGCCAGTTTGATGGTGTGCCCAACACAAATCCCGCTGAAGTCGAGGATTGGAAGTACATTAACCTAAGCCAACTGAGAGAAGATATCCGAAAGAATCCTGAACAATATACTGCCTGGTTTAAATTGATTATGCAGCATCCTGAAATGACAGCCATTGCCATCTGATTTTATACTATTCAACTTGTAAAACATGTTCGGTTTATTCAAATCTAATCCTGTGCAAAGCCTTGAAAAAAAGCGAAGTAAGCTTTTAGAGGAAGCTATGCATATTCAACGCAGTGGTGATTTAAAATTATACGCTGTTAAAATGGAGGCCATCGATAAACTGGAAAAGGAAATTGAAAATCTCAGAAATTCAAAATCTTAATAAGTTAGTCACCAAAGACACAACGCTTGTCTGGCTCAGAAGGGACTTACGCCTGCAGGATAACGCGGCACTTTACTATGCACTTAAAGAAAACAAAGAAGTTCTTCCTCTTTTTATATTCGATTCCGCCATACTTGAGCAACTCGAGGATAAAACAGATAAGCGTGTGGTCTTTATCCATCAAAGTTTACTGCAAATACAAACAGAGCTCAGTAAACTAGGCTCGTCATTGTTAGTTCTGCATGGTAAGCCTGAAGATATTTATCAAAAATTAAGCCCTAAAGCTGTTTATACGAATCATGACTATGAGCCTTACGCCATAGAAAGAGATGCAGCAGTTAGTAAAATACTGACAGCTAAAAGCGTTGATTTTAAAACGTATAAAGATCAACTGGTCTTTGAAAAAGATGAGGTTTTGAAAGATGATGGCAAGCCTTACACCGTTTTTACACCGTATAGCCGTAAATGGAAAGCTAAACTCAATAAATTTTATTTAAAGAGCTATCCTACAGAAAAATACTTTTCGCATTTTAAATCATGCGAATCTATCGCCATTCCATCTTTGAAAAGTATTGGCTTTGAGTCTGTTGATGCGACTTTTCCAGAGCGCATTATCAAACAAAGCATTATTGAAAAATACGATACGCAACGTAATTTTCCTGCTATTGCCGGAACAACAAGGTTAAGTGTTCACCTGCGCTTTGGCACTGTCAGCATTCGCAAGTTGGCTCAATTGGCTGTCAAGAAAAATGAAGTCTGGTTAAATGAACTGATTTGGCGCGATTTTTACCACATGATTTTGTGGCACTTTCCGCAAACGGTTAACAAAGCTTTTAAGCCAGCGTATGATAACATTCCCTGGCGCAAGGATGAAGAACAATTTGCATTGTGGTGCGAGGGAAAAACTGGCTACCCCATTGTTGATGCGGGCATGCGCGAACTCAATGCTACTGGCTTCATGCACAATCGGGTACGTATGATTGTTGCGAGCTTTTTAACCAAGCATTTACTGATAGATTGGCGTTGGGGCGAAGCCTACTTTGCTAAAAAATTACTCGACTTTGATTTAGCAGCTAATAACGGAGGCTGGCAATGGGCCGCGAGTTCTGGTTGTGATGCCGCACCCTACTTCCGGGTGTTCAATCCTACTTTGCAAACAGAAAAATTCGACCCGAAGTTTGAGTACATCAAAAAATGGGTGCCTGAGTTTGGTACAAAAGACTATCCTGCGCCAATGGTTGAACACTCCTTTGCGCGGGATCGCGTACTAAAAACCTACAAAGAGGCACTTGCCGAATAAGTAAACATCAGTGGTGTTTGCTTTTACATATAGCAGACCCTCATCATATGAAAATACTCCTTACAGGATCAACCGGGTACATCGGCAGACGTTTACTGCCAGTACTCGTAGAAGACGGACACCACGTGCTTTGTTTAGTACGTGATAAAAGACGTTTCGACTTTGAAGATTTTTCTGAGGCCCATCTCAAAAACATTGAGGTAGTGGAAGGAGATTTAACTGATGCCAACACACTTCAACATCTACCTATAGATATAGATGCCGCCTATTACCTGGTGCATTCTATGGGAAATAATCTGAATTCATTTCAATCACAGGAAGCATTACAAGCGAATAACTTTATCAGGTATTGTAATAAAACCACTGCACAACAAATTATATACTTGGGTGGTATTGCCAACGATGTTAAACTCTCCAAGCATTTAAGCTCACGCAAAGATGTAGAAGAGATCTTGAAATCAGCCAAAACTCCACTGACCGTTTTACGTGCAGCCATCATTATCGGTTCAGGAAGTGCCTCCTTTGAAATTATTCGCGACCTCGTAGAAAAATTACCTGTGATGGTGGCGCCAAAGTGGCTAAAGACTAAATGTCAACCCATTGGTATTCGCAACATCATTGAATACTTGCGTGGGGTATTACTCAAGCCTGCTGTTTACAATCAGACTTTTGATGTAGGTGGCAAAGATGTACTAAGTTATCATGATATGTTGATGACTTACGCCCGCATTCGCAAATTAAAGCGGTGGATTATTCCTGTGCCACTTCTTTCTCCTAAACTTTCTTCGCATTGGCTTTATTTTGTTACGTCAACTTCATTACCCCTTGCCAAAACATTGGTGAGCAGCTTACGCAATGAGGTAGTCTGCCAGGATGATCGCATTCAGCAGCTTGTGCCCATTAACTTACTTAGCTACGAAGAAGCACTTCAAATGGCCTTCGAAAGGATTCAGCAGCGCAATGTCGTTTCCAGTTGGAAGGATGCAGTAAATAACCCATCCATCAACACACATTTCTTAAATTATGCAGAGGTGCCTTATTTTGGTTGCTTCCTGGATAAGCGCGTTGTGTCTTACACGGATTCTAATGAAGTAATCATTAAAAGACTTTGGGGTATAGGCGGAGAAAAGGGTTGGTTTTTTGGTAACTGGATGTGGCGCTTACGTGGTGTGGCTGATAAAATGGTAGGTGGTGTTGGTTTAGGAAGAGGCAGGCGAAGTGAGGACGATTTAAAGCCGGGCGATGCCCTTGATTTTTGGAGAGTGTTGGTGGCAGATAAAGAACAGGGCAGACTTTTGTTGTATGCCGAAATGAAATTACCCGGTGAAGCCTGGTTAGAGTTTAAGTTAAAGGTCCATGCCGGTAAAAAAGTGCTGATCCAAACGGCTACCTTTCGGCCCTTAGGAATTTGGGGACGTTTGTATTGGTATGCGGTGTTGCCCTTCCATGGACTAATCTTTCCCAAGATGGCCAAGGGCATAGCATTAGGTAAATAGAAATATTAATTTCAAGTTTAAAATTTGAAATTTGAAGTTACTGAATGATGATTGAATTTAAAGTAAGGGAGATCAGAGAAGAAACGGCCGATACAAAATCATTTGTCTTAGAAAAGCATCAGGAGTTATCGTATCAACCTGGTCAGTTTTTGACCTTGATAAAAAAAGGGTTAAATGGAGAAATACGAAGACAATATTCTTTCTCTTCACATCCTATACTCGACCCCTTCCCTACCATTACCGTTAAGCGCATTAATAATGGTGAAATCTCGCGCTGGCTTTTTGATGAAGTAAAAGTAGGTGATACGCTGATGAGCAATGGTGCTTCCGGACTATTCACCTTGCCAAAAGACAACACACAATTCACTACGATCATTTTACTGGCTGCAGGCAGTGGCATTACACCACTCATTTCTCTTATGAAAGAGGTATTACACTTTCAGCAACACCTGAAAGTAGTTTTGATCTATAGTAACCATGATGAAAAAAGTACCATTTTTTTAGCTGAACTCAGAGAACTAGAAAATAAATTCTCAGGACGGCTGCGTATAGAATTTCTGTTTAGTAACGCTAAAAATCTAATGCGCGCACGACTAGGTAAAAGCGTGTTGGAGGAGCTTTTTCAATTGTATGTAGATCAGCCGGCCAAAACTTTAGCCTATGTTTGCGGACCTTTGGATTACCGGCAGATGGCTATGGTTACGCTTATTGCGCAAGGTGTCCCTCCTGCGCAAGTCTTCAAGGAAGTTTTTCATACACCACCTGCACGCCAACAAGCACTTCCGCCCGAAACAAACAAGCATACTGTATTTATTCAGTTTGAAGGGACCCTGCATAAAATTACTACCCAATATCCTATTAACATTTTACAAGCAGCCAAAGCGAAGGCTATTGATTTACCCTATAGCTGTGAAGCTGGTCGCTGTGGGGCTTGTGCCGCTACTTGCACAAAGGGCGAAATATGGATGCAACGCAATGAAGTGTTAACGGATGCTGATCTTGCCAAAGGAAGGATACTGACTTGCACCGGCTTTCCAGTTCATGGCGATGTGTATCTTCAATTTTAAATTTTAAATTACCTACCTAGCTGAAACGTGCGCGTTATGTTAAATCCGAAGTGAATATCACCATCAAAGAAATCACCTGACGTTTCATTAATGATGGTGCGCTCAACCATACCTTGAGTATTAGATACAATCAATTGAAACACATGCCCCCCCGTTTCAATATCCAATCCAAAAGCCAGTGAATTATAATAAGGGCTTGGGTCTATTGGATCTACACGATAATAATATTCTGAATTAAGCGAAAGACTCCTCGTCAACTTATATCTACCTGCTATACCAAGGGCATACTGATCATTCTTCATCATTTGCTGATCGACTCTGTTGGTATGAATAATGGTCGGTGAGAGTTGCAATGAAAGTTTCGGAGAGAATTTCCTTCCGATATGCAGCTGTGCTGTATAAGCAAGTCTGTCGTTAAAAACAAGGGTTGGATCATCGCTGCTCCGCGGTGCAGATTGTATGGCCAAACTACCAAAGGCAGTAACCGTTACAGGAACATTCTTTATACCGCTTTGCTGACGCAACACTTTGTATTTTATGTAACTGTCATAAATTTTATTGAAAGAATTGCGCCCTACGCCTACGCCAAGCCTGTCGTTAATACCATATTCAAAACCTAACCTGATAAATGCCTGATCGAGTCCCCAAAACTCATAGGCGCCTGAGTTAAGCCTGCCAAAGCGATGACTGATCAAAAACTCTAACTCACCTTTACGCTTCGTTTCTATTGAATGCCCATTAACAGCCCTCGTTCCCTTAAAAGTTGCTTCGGTATAAATTGCTTTTACCGGTTCTGATTCTTCCAATTCTTTCAGTAAATCATCTTGTGCTGTGGCATCAACAGTCAAGATCAATAAAAAAACAAATGTGCTTAATAATGGCAGCACGGGCTTCATACTTAACGACATTTTAAAACTATTTAGTTTGTAGTGTAAAATCGATTGTGACCTTTACTTCTTCTGCTATATTTTCCCAAAGCAATTTCGGTATTTTTACATTGTAATCCTTTAAGGCTACAACAAAGGCTGCATTCAATTTAATTTTGCCATCTGTTCCTGCTACTAGTGTTCCTGTAATCTGCACATCTTTAGTAACACCATGTATCATCAGCTTACCTTTGGCCGTTACTGTTTGGGAAGCAGTATTCGTTAATGAAAAATCTGATAGTACACCCTGAAAGGTGGCTTTAGGATATTTTTCTGTCTCCATATACTTCTCATTAAAATGTTCCTGCATCAGTTTTTTCTCGAATTGAAATTCAATGACAGGTACTGAGAAAGCCAATTGACGGGAACTCGCGTCAAGTATGGCGAGCGCAGCAGTATTCTCTGCAGCAATGTCTTCTATTACAGCATCGGATAAAAAAGAAATACTTCCTTTTATGGAGTTATATTTTTGCGCTTCTGCGGCTGTACTTAACAACAGGCATAGTATGAAGAGGGCTTTGCATATTTGCTTCATGTAATTAGTGTTTATCCGACTTGTGTCAGCCATTGCCATTAAAAGCATAACAGACGTCTTTCCTTATTTCCATTTTTAAAGTAAGGAATGCTGGTATAACCGTTACTTATAGCATAACAACAAGTTACACCAAACTAATGTTTGCTGATATTAAGTTTCTTACAGGACGTAAGAAGTTGTGTATTCGTTAATCGAAAATGATATTTTAATCTTTTACCCTGTTTAGGGAGAGCATGCCTAGCATCCAGTTAGGAAGCGGCTTTTCCGGAGCCCTGTTTTTGATATTCAGGAACAAGCCCAGCTTTTCGATAATTGGAATTTTATGCGTTTCCACAAACTCGATAAGGGTTTGATCCGGATCTTCTATGTATGAAAAGTGACCGGCTGCTTTCCCCATGTCAAATGAATTGCTGCTATCTACAGTAAATGCATTGCCAGCTTCCGTACATTTTTTGGCCAACAATTTCATACCACGTATATCGAAGCAAACATGGATGAAACCAAGATCGCCCCAGTTTCTGCTTTCGTAGATTTTGGCTGGTTTACGCTCCTTTGTCTCTACCAACTCTATCTCCGTACTGCCTAATAAATTACCAAATGCACCTCTGCAAGGTCCTGAAACCTTTAAAAGCACTCTTCTGAAAGTATCTTTTCCTCCTTCGAGATTTTCCAAATCGCTGAATTTTTGAGTGCTATCGTAACACACAGATTGATGCCCCAAAATATTTTTATACAGTGGCAATGCTTTTTCCATGTCAGAAACGCCAATGACCACACCACTCACACCACCATTGGGAAAAGTACCTCGCTTAAACCAGCTGTGGCCTTCCGTTATTTCAAACAAATTGCCATAAGGATCTTCCACAAAGAAGTGCATGCGCCCATCAGGTGATTTTTCAGGTTTACCTAAGACATGTGCGCCCTTGCTTTTCAGTGATTGATACGATTTCTCTACATTATTTGACTTAAGCTTAACTGCAAAAATTCCCGTATCTCCCAAAACGTGTTTAGCCGATGCTGCAACAGGCTCCTTAGAGGTATATTGCCAGATTTCAAAGCCGCCACCCCCTTGGAGGTTCATGGCTAAAATCGCATAGCGTGTTTCGGCAATACCCGATGTATATCTTGTCATTAAAGAAGCACGGGCTGCATCCTTAAAAATGGGTACATCAAAACCAAAATGCTTACGATACCAGGTCCAGGCCTCCTCCGCATCTCTTACCCCTATACCAACTTGTTGTATTCCACTAATTACGTATTCCATCGTGCCGATAGTTAAGCATTTTTTTGTAGGCAATCTTAATTTTTTTTGGCGACATTTTAAAACGAAACATGGAAAAGGCCACCAGATTACTGAGCTGAACCCTTAACCAGGAATTGTATTCATATTTGCGTGCACTTACGGTCACATTTTTTGGGATTATCCTAAATGAGGCCTGTTTTCGCAATCGTTTTAAAAAATCATAGTCTTCCATGATTACGAAATTTTCGTCAAAGCCATTTAAAGCCTTAAACACCTCTTTTTTTACAAAAAGTGTCTGATCTCCGCCTCTGCAAAACATCAAGTCAAATCGGGTAAACCAGGCATTGACTTTTAGCATAAGCTTTTCTGAATCAAATATATAGCGATAACAACCGGCATCGTAACCTTTTGATACACAAGCGCATATATCTTCAGCAAAAGTACTGATTAACTGTGTATCCGCATGGACAAAATAGAGTATATCTCCCCTGGCCTTGGCTGCTCCGGCATTCATTTGCAAAGATCTGCTGCGTTCAGCACAACGGATTATTCTGGCTCCAGCTTTCTCTGCATGCATAACAGTATCATCATCACTGTCCCCATCGCAGACAATTACCTCTGTAACGGCAGTGCCGCCATGTTCAAGGATGAAAGAAACCTTGTCCTTGATGAGGGTCGCTTCATTTACGGTAGGAATAATGACGCTAATCATCATAACCCCTGGCGACCACATTGTAATTTTTAAACTTGCTATACATGTTGGCCAGCACTAACCTGCCCTCTTTATACTGAAAGGAATTCTTATTGCCGATTACATCAACTTGATACAGGCCTGCTTTTGTTGTCGTTACATCTGTCATTACACCAAAACCATCCAGCAAAATTTTTTTTACTGTCTTAGGCTCTTGAAAATAAAGTGTAACCACATTGTGCGCTATGGGTGTGGAGATGTTTTTTTTGTTTACATAATCATAGCTATTCACATTAACATCATATTTATCCTTATTCCAGACGATGTCACTTGTAAAATTACCTTTGTTCGATATTGAGGTTGACTTGGAGTAAATCAATTTGTCGTTATGATAAAGCACTTGGGTTTTGTGTTCCACGTTTATGGTTACAAAAAACCAGAATTTAACCTTGCTGTCTAACGTATAGTAAGTGACTGTATCTTGTTGTTTTTTAGTAGCTTTCATTTCACCTATACTTACCCCAGCCAGTCTTATATCAAAATACCGTATATCTTCCGTTATAGCATCTTGCGAAAAGACATAAAAGCTGAACCCTAACAGAAGTATCGTTGTTAATAGTAATGATCTCATATATGCTATCTTCCAAAACTAAGTATTCTTCAACAATGTTGACCAGGCTTCCACAAAATTCTTCTTTGAGCATCTTTGGCTCGGGAAGTCTAGCTATTTTGTTACTTATCCTTTTGGCCTTCCCTACAAAAGGCTGGTCACAAACAAGTGCTCCCTCGCATACTATATACGATGCTTTGCTGAAAAAACATGTTTCACCAGAGGGAAGGGTAAATTATAAGGGTTTCATTAAAGATTCGGTTCTATTTAATCAATATCTAAACCTGATTGGCAAAAATGCACCCAATACAGCCACCTGGAATAAAAATGAGCAAATGGCTTATTGGATAAATGCTTACAACGCCTATACTATAAAATTGATCATGCAATACTATCCAGTTTCAAGTATTAAGGATATAGGCAGTAAGATTCAAATTCCTTTTGTGAACACACCCTGGGATATCAAGTTTATTCGCATCGGCAAAGAGAAAATGGACCTGAATAATATTGAGCATGGTAAACTGAGAAAAGACTTTGACGATCCGCGGATTCATATGGTGCTTGTTTGCGCCAGTAAGTCATGCCCGATTTTACTAAACGAAGCATATACTGCAGAAAAACTCAATGCGCAATTGAATAAACAATCAAGTGCATACCTGGCCGATACATTTAGAAACAAGCTAACTACTGACAGGGCACAACTGAGTATGATTTTTAAGTGGTATAGCATGGATTTCAATAAGAAAGGTGGAAGTGTCAGAAGTTTCGTCAACGAACATTCCAGCATTCAGTTATCACCTAAGGCTGAAATTTCTTATCTGGAATATGATTGGGGACTTAACGACTAATTTTTAATTAAAAAATTGTCTGAGGCAATAAAGACTTCCAAAAGGTTGTAATTTGGTGCATGAAAATCCAAATCATCAACGGCCCCAACCTTAATTTGTTAGGTGTAAGAGAAGAAAGCATTTACGGGAGTCGAGATTTTAACAACTATTTTGAAGAACTTCAGAAACGTTTTCCTGAAAATGAGCTCCACTATTATCAATCCAATGTAGAGGGTGACTTAATCAATAAAATTCATGAGGTTGGCTTTTCGTTCGATGGCATTATTCTGAATGCCGGAGCATACACACATACTTCAGTTGCCTTGCATGATGCACTTGGTGCTATTAAAACAAAAACAATCGAAGTTCATATCTCCAATATTTACGCACGCGAAGAATACCGGCATAAAAGTCTGATCACTTCAAAGTGCATAGGCTTACTTTCTGGTTTCGGGTTGGAGGGTTATGCCATGGCCATTGAATACTTTGAACGCTATAAAAATTTATAAGATGGTTTCATTTTATCCAGGCCCCTCCCGTGTTCATGATGCCATACCGGCTTATGTTAAAGATGCTGTAAAAGATGGGGTTGTAAGTATGAACCACCGAAGTCAGGAGTTTATTGCACTGGCAAAAAAAACGGATCGTCTGCTCAAGCAAAAACTTAGCATTCCTAAAGACTATACTATTTTCTATACGGCATCAGCTACGGAATGCTGGGAAATTCTGGCGCAATCCCTTAGCGGAGAAAAGAGCTACCATCTTTTTAACGGAGCTTTTGGCAAAAAATGGTTCGATTACACTGTAGCACTTAACCATCAGGCGGAGGGCATACTCTTTAGTCGGGAAGATGTCTTGCATCCTGAAGAATATGTTTTCCCATATCGGCAGGCCTTGATTTGTCTTACCCAAAACGAAACCAGCAATGGAACACAGGTAAGTAACGAAATACTGAAACGCTTCCGAATACATAATGCTGATGCGCTTATTGCTGTAGATGCCACCTCCTCTATGGCTGGTGTGTATTTAGATTTTAAACAGGCTGATATATGGTTTGCTTCAGTTCAGAAATGTTTTGGTTTACCAGCGGGACTGGCCGTCATGCTTTGCTCTCCTAAGGCCATTGAACGAGCACATCAGATTAATGAGCGACTTCATTACAACAGCCTGCCATCGATGATTAATATGATGGAGGTATGGCAGACTACACATACACCTAACGTACTGTCCATCTACCTGCTGATGCGTGTAATGGAAAACCAGGCGTCTATTAAAGTCATTCATAAACAAACGCAGTCAAGATTTAATCAATGGAAAAACTTCCTGTTACAGCAAGAGGATATCAAAATGCTTGTTGAAAATCCGGCTGTGCAATCACAGACAGTACTACCGCTTATGGCTGATCCGGCTTATGTGGTTCACGTAAAGTCTAAAGCAAAAAAGGCTGGTTTTTTACTTGGCGAAGGCTATGGCGATTTGAAGCCTACCACTTTTCGTATTGCTAACTTCCCCGCGCTGCAAAACAAGGAAATAAAGGCATTGCAGAAATTTTTAGCTGGTCTGAAGAAAAAATAAAATAGTAGATTTGCATCATGCTAGACCTAAAGGAAATATTTTCGGTAACACTTATCCTTTTCTCTGTAATCGATATTCTGGGGTCAATACCTTTTATTATCATTATCAGAAAAAGAGAAGGTCGTATTCAATCTGAAAAAGCAACTATTATCTCGGCTGTATTAATGGTTGGCTTCTTGTTTCTTGGTCAATCCATCTTAAAACTTTTCGGTCTTGATGTCGCTTCTTTTGCTGTGGCGGGTGCTATTGTAATCTTTATTGTAGCCATGGAAATGATTCTTGGCATTACGCTCATCAAAGATGATCCCGAAGCTTCGGGCACAGGATCCGTGGTGCCCCTGGCATTCCCCCTGATTGCCGGTGCTGGTACTTTAACCACAATTCTTTCGCTACGGGCTGTCTATTCGGAAATAAACGTACTTGTTGGCATTGTTGTCAATCTTGCCTTTGTCTATCTCGTTTTGCGTTCATCGGTTTGGCTGGAACGCGTAATTGGTAAATCTGGCTTCGCAGTATTAAGACGCGTGTTTGGTGTAATCCTGCTTGCCATTGCCGTTAAAATCTTCAAAAGTAATTTTAGCTTCTAAGTATGATCCGGATCTATACGGATGGAGCCGCCCAGGGCAATCCAGGGCCTGGAGGCTTTGGTACCATTCTTAAATTTGGTGCACATGTCAAAGAGTTATCACAGGGATTCCGTTTAACCACAAACAACAGAATGGAACTGCTGGCCGTTATTGCAGGACTGGAGGCCATTAAGAAAAATGACTTACCAGTCATGATTTTTTCTGATTCCAAATATGTAGTTGATTCTGTTGAAAAAGGTTGGTTGTGGAATTGGGAAAAGAAAAATTTTAAAGATAAAGCCAATGTTGATCTCTGGCTTCGATACATACCCCTGCATAAAAAGCTAAAGCCGCGCTTCACCTGGATTAAAGGACATGCCGGACATCCGGAAAATGAGCGTTGTGACCAACTGGCTGTTAATGCGGCCAATGGCACAAACTTACCGGTTGATATTGGCTACGAGCAAGGCTTAAATTGAAAAGATATTTTTATCTTTCAAACAAATTAAGCGAGTGGAACCACAATTAAACTTCTCTCCTTCTTCCCTGTTTGCACTAAATCTGTGTTTGGCTTTTATTATGTTCGGGGTGGCCCTGGAAATAAAGCCAGCGCATTTTTATCAACTGCGTCATAATAAAAAAGCCTTGCTCACAGGCTTTCTTTCGCAATATCTCTTATTACCACTGATTACTGTAGTTCTTATTTTTTTATTAGACCCAGCACCCGGATTAGCGCTTGGAATGCTATTGGTTGCTGCCTGCCCCGGAGGTAATGCTTCAAATTTCTTCACCTTGCTGGCCAAAGGTAATCTTGCCTTATCGGTAACACTTACGGCCTTTTCATCACTCTTTGCTTTTATTCTTACACCACTTGGCTTTTTTGCCTGGGCATCATTTTTTCCTGAATTGAGTAATAATTTAAAATCACTCGAAGTCAACTTCTTCGATTTATTCTATAACATGATCGGCATTTTATTATTCCCACTGTTAGCAGGTATGCTCTTTGCACATTATTTAAGTGAAACAACCTTAAAAATTGCAAAAACTGTAAGGATATTATCAATACTCATGTTAATTGCATTCATACTGGTGGCTCTCTACAATAACCAGGAAGCCTTCAAAAATCACATACTGACTGTATTCTGGATTGTGGTCTTACACAATGCATTTGGTCTTTTGGGTGCATATTATTTTAGTGCAGCTTTAAAAAATGATGAAGCAGTTAACCGAACAGTAGCTATTGAAACCGGTATACAAAACTCAGGACTTGGTTTAGTATTGATCTTCACTTTTTTTGATGGCAATGGTTCAATGGCCTTAGTGGCTGCCTGGTGGGGAGTCTGGCATTTAATTAGTGGTTTTATTTTCTCTTATTTAATCAGGCGCAAAGCGATTTTTCAATCTACATGAATCCTTCTTTTACCTATCGTTTCTTAAAATCATATTGCAAACTTGGGCTGAGATTCTACTATCAACAGTGGCAGATAAAAGGCAAGGAAAAAATACCCGCACAAGGGCCACTCATTTTTATAGCTAATCATCAGAATGCATTTATTGATGCCATTTTGATGACGTGCTCCGGATCACGCAATCCATACTATCTGACCAGGGCTGGTGTCTTCAATAAACCCTGGGCTGCTAAACTCTTAAGCATTATTCATCTTAAACCCATTTACCGCTTTCGCGATGGTTTTGGTACACTAAAAAACAACGATATTATCTTACAGGAGTGTGTAGACCTTATGAAACAAGATGAAGTAATCCTGCTTTTTCCAGAAGCCAACCACAATGAACCATGGAGCATGCGCGATTTTCAAAAAGGTTTTGCGCGTTTAGCACTCATGTTTAACAGCCAACACCCGGATATACCCTTACACATCGTTCCCTTTGGCATTCATTACACAGAGCATCATGGTTTTAATGCCAGGGTATTAATAAATGTTGGCGATACGCTATCGGTAAATGCCATCATTGCAGATGCAAAAAATGAAAGAGAAAAGCTTGATCTCCTTGTTGATGAAGCGTACAAAGCCATTAAAGCGTTAGCACTTGACTTAAAACCTGAAACTGAATACCATGAGCGCCAACAACATTTGGTCAGCAACAGAGAATATCATGCAGATATGATCAAACAGTTTGAAGCAGATTGTAAAGTGGCTGCACAATACCCTGAAAAATCTGAAGCTAAAAAAACCAATTCGATACGATCAATTCTGCTCCTGCCCATACAACTCTATGTTTATCTAACACATGGACTTCAGTACTGGTGGATTAATACCTTGATAAAAAGTAAAATCAAAGATCCTCAATTCATCAGTTCGGTAAAATTTGCATTAGGCGTTTTTACCACACCGCTTTATTATGGTTTGATAACGATGATCTTTTACCTGATAACGAAAGACAGTACATGGACATGGCTTTTCCTGGGATCGCTTCCGCTTAGCTTACTTACCTTCAAAAAGCTGAAAAGAAATTAAACTTACTTTAATCTTCTCTCTGCTTCGTGCATACGAATACCCAAGCCATCAAGCTCCTGTAAGATTGGCTCATACAATGTTGGTCTAATCGGTAAAGAAACACCACGCTCGGCTATTTTATCCTGTAATAGAAGTTTGGCTGCAATGGCCAGGGGCCAGCCTACTGTTTTGGCCATAGCTGTATATGTAGCATCATCCCCTTTAGCGACCAATGAAGCTTGCACCTCATATACTTGTTCTCCCAGTGCATAAGTAAACCGATGCCACATCACTATCATATCTTTGTCATGAGGTGAGAGTGTCCAGCGCTTTGACAAAATGTGCTCAACTACCAAAGCTGGTGTTCCCTTTGTGAGTGTTATTTTTTCATCTGAAAAGAAACCAGACCAACGCAAACGCTTCATTTCCTCACCCTGCTTATCTAGCTTTAACTGTTTACACAAACGATCTTCAACAGAACCTGATCCTGACGCAAGATAAGTATCTATAAAAGATTGGTGCGTCATTTCATGGAGATTATCCAGTTCATACCCTTCATCACAGCAGCCTAACTGAACCAGGACATTCCAGGCACTACAATAGCCTTGGTTTCGCAAAGTACCCCGTATCATGGTTTGAATATTTTTCAAACCATAGGTATCAATATATTGCAAGGAGTCTCTATTGGCATATCCTTCGTAAGCGCCAAAACCGGGCACCTCAACGGGCGTTGTTCTTGTAAACAATTGCTGATAAGGAACATACTTAAATTGTCCACCTTCCAGAAACCTGGCTGTACCATGCCCTGCCATCACCACATTGCGTGCATTCCAGGTAAACTTGTAACGCCAGGGGTTTTCCGGATCTGTCTCGGGCGCGATCAAACCACCAGTATACGATTCAAATGAGATCAGTTTTCCTTGCTTAGCATGTATCCTATCAATAATCTGCATAGCGCTCATGTGATCGATCCCTGGATCCAGACCACATTCATTCAGGAATAATAAACCTTTGTTTTGCGCTTCGTCATGCATTGCCTTCATTTCAGGCGATATATAACTCGCGGTGAGCAAATGCTTGTTTAAGGCCAGACACAACTTTGCAACTTTAGGATGCAGGAATGCAGGCAGTAATGATATAACACAATCTGCTTTTGCGATCCATGTACTACTTAATGCAGTATCCTCAATAGAAAAGAAAATTCCTTCGCCATTTTTATGTTTTCCAATCTTTTCCCGTGCAGCCTCAATAGACAAATCACCTACGATGATATGCCAGGCGTGTAGTCTGGCCTCATTGAGTAAATAGTTTATTAAGCTGGAAGAAGAGCGACCGGCACCCAGAACAAGTATACATTTCATGAGCAGCAAATTAATGTAATTTTTCTTGTTCCTAGCGACCAAAACCTTGTTGACATGGTTAAACTTTTTTTTCTTAACTTGACCTCCCCATGAGTGATTTTAAATACTATAAGCGCCTGGATGAGTTAGATCCGGAAACACAATACCTGGCACATCGTGCAACAGAATGGCTACCGCATGCTTATGCACCTTATTCAAATTTTCACGTATCGGCTGCCGTCCTCCTCGAAGATGGTAACATTGTGCTCGGCACAAACCAGGAAAATGCTGCTTACCCTGCTGGTTTATGTGCCGAACGCTTAGCTGTTTTTTCAGCCAATGCCCAGCATCCAGATAAAAAAATAAAGAAGGTTGTGATTGTAGCCAGAAAGAAAGACCATAAAGATCTTACACCTGCAGCATCGTGTGGAGGCTGCCGACAAGTAATGCTGGAAAGTGAAAAACGTCAAAACACTCCTTTTGAAGTTGTTATGCTTTCGCATGATCATGAATGGATTGTAGCACCCTCAGCAGCTTCCCTCCTTCCTTTTGCATTCAGTAAAAGTAATTTATAAACTGTGCTTACTCAGGCATTCAATACAACCTCTTTACTGAAAATAATTTTCCCTGACGTAAGCGAAATCGATGCTATAACACCTCACCTCAGAGAACTTTCATTTAAAAAAGGGGATGTACTTATCAACCCTGGACAAGTACAACGCAACCTCTATCTGGTAAAATCCGGTTTACAATACTCTTATCTGGAGACAGACAATAAACAACATGTGATTGCCTTTACCTACGCTCCGGGTTTTTCTGCCATCCCCGACTCCTTCTTGCTGCAAAAACCATCGGCTCACTATTTACAATGTCTTACCGACAGTACTTTTGATGTTATTTCTTATAATGACATCCAATTACTTTTTAATCAGGTAAAAGGATTGGAAAGAAATTTCAGAAAAATTACCGAAACTATTTTAAGCGGAGTTATCCAGCGCCAGGTCGAACTGCAAACTATGCCTATGGAAGAACGCTTCAAAACCTTTTGCGAACGTAGCTCCTATTTGCTTAACCAGGTACCGCATAAATTACTGGCCTCCTATCTGAAAATTGATTCAACCAATTTCAGCAAGCTTTACAATAGCATAAGAATATAAAACTTGGTATAGACCAACTTTGATCTACTCAAATAGATATTGCTTTGTAAAAAAAGCAATGACTACACCCCAATGGCTAGATAGAAAAGAATATTCTTTTCAAAGTAAGTTCTTCAAGTTTGAGGATGTTAATCAACACTACATTGACGAAGGACAAGGTGACATTCTGCTATTTGTACATGGAACCCCATCCTGGAGTTTTGATTTTAGAAAGGTGATGAAGGCCTTACTACCCTACTATCGTTGTATAGCCATTGATCACATTGGCTTTGGACTTTCTGATAAGCCTGCTGATTATAACTACACAACGCAACATCACGCAAAAAGATTTTCTGCCTTCATTGCGCATTTGGATTTGAGGAACATAAATCTGATTGTTCACGATTTTGGAGGGCCGATCGCATTCGATTATGCCATACAACATTCAAGTAACATCCGGAGTTTAACCATTCTCAATTCCTGGCTCTGGAGCAGCGAGGGCGATCCTGATTTTGAACGTTTGAAACCTATATTAAAAAGCCCCCTCTTGCCCTTACTCTATAAGTATTTAAACTTCTCGGCTCGTTTCGTTTTGCCAGGTGCTTTTGGCGACAAGCCTTTAAGCAAAAACATTCGGAAACAATACACAGCTCCTTTCCCGCGAGCCACACATCGGTTGGGCACTGTTGCATTTGCCAAATCCTTGTTACATGATCAGGCCTGGTTCGAGTCCCTATGGCAGCAAATTCATCAGTTAAAAAATATTCCTGTCCTCTTTATCTGGGGAATGAAGGATCCGGTAGTCCGCCCTAAAAATCTTGATAAATTTCTAACTGCCTTTCCATCAGCAACTGTTATCCGGCTGGAGGAATGTGGGCACTTTCCACAAGAGGAACAAGCCAGTGCGGTAAGTCTTGCCATTCAAAACTTTATGAAGCAATCTGTAATTAAGTAAACATTTAATTCAAAAATCCGCCCGTTTTTTAGTTTGATTTTAGATATATTCGGCTTTCAATAAGCTGTTTATATGGGGCGTGAATTCGTTAACTGGATAAAGAGGTATTCTTCTGAAGTACTGCTGGGTGCAAGCATTGTTTTAGTACTCATACTTACTATACTGGCATCAACCATTGCCGCCTACATCATGGGGCCTGTTGTTATTGCCTTACTTATATTTTTTCTAATCCAAATCCGAAAGGCAGCAAAACTCAGAATTCAGCGATTGATGGAGCTCGACCTGGGTAACCGTGGACAATTGCTGAATAATGCCAAGCCCTTCAACCCTGATACTGTTATCACTGACATCACAGATAATCTTCGCTACGCAACGGAGTTTGTACGGGAAATAGGCAAAGGTAATTTCAATGCCCGTCTGGAAGGCATTAATGACGAAACATTCAACCTGAATAAAGAAAACCTGGCTGGCGAACTCGTCAATATGAAAATTAAAATGAAAGCCAGTGCCGAGGAAGAGAAAAAGCGGGTGTGGGCTACTGAGGGTCTCGCCAATTTTGGTGAATTGCTACGCACCACAAATCATGACATGACCAAGCTTTCTGAAGAAGTTATCATCTTCGTGGTTAAATATTTAAAAGCCAATCAGGGCGGTGTTTTCATCATGAATGACGAAGACGAGCATAATAAATTTCTTGAACTTAAAGCATCCTATGCCTTTGAGCGAAAAAAATACCTGACCCGGAAAATTGCCATAGGTGAAGGTTTGGTAGGTCAGGCATATCTTGAAAAAGAAACCATTCATCTCAAAAAAATTCCTAAGAATTATGTCACCATCACCTCAGGCCTTGGTGGTGCCAATCCTCATACGCTCATACTTGTTCCATTAAAAATTGAGCAGGAAGTGGTAGGTGTTCTTGAAGTAGCATCCTTCAAGGATTTCGAAAAGCATGAGATCGAGTTTTGCGAAAAGATTGGTGAGAGTATTGCCTCTACCTTCTCAGCCGTAAAGGTTAACGAGCGCACCAGAGTATTATTAGACCAGTCGCAACAACAAGCAGAAGAAATGCGCGCACAAGAAGAAGAGATGCGCCAGAACATGGAAGAGCTTCAGGCTACGCAAGAAAGTATGGAACGTGTAGCCAAAGAATCACAAGACAAAGAAGCCTATCTGCGCAGCATTCTGGATGCTGCTAAAGATGCCATGATGACCATAGACCGCAATTATAAAGTCGCGGTAATCAACAAGTTCATATACGACAGCTTCAAGTTACAAGGTATAGAGTTAAAAGAGGGTATGGATGTTTTCTCCATCACCAAAGGAGATCGTAATGCTGTTAAAGAAAGGTACGATCGTGTTTTTCGTGGTGAAACAATTGTCATCAATGAAGAATACTTCGGTAAGCACTACGAAATTACCACTACACCGGTATACAGCCGGGAGGGTGAAATCATGGGTGCCTGTGTATTTACAAAAGACATTACTAACGATGTACTGCTTCAAAACAAAAGTGAGGAATTACTGAAACTGGAGTCACGTAAAGCGGAAGAAATACTCGCTAACCGTAAACTCCTGCTAGACCTTACACGCAACGAGCACGTACAGAACGGGGATTTGGATTTAGCATTGGAAGCCGTTACTAAAGCGCTTGCCCAACGGTTTGGAATTACACGCTCTGCTATTTGGTCTTATCAGGCTCAAAATAAAAGCATAGAACTGGCCAAATTATACGAGCAGGAAAAGAATAGCTTCAGTGCCGGCATGACCCTTTATCAAAAAGATTTACCGCGTTACTTTAAATCCATTGAAACCGAAGAAGTTATTGTTGCACAAGACGCATTTAACCATGAAGCCATAGCTGAATTTAAAACAGGTTATCTGGATGTGCTCAATATCAAATCCATGTTAGATGTACCCTTTTTCGTAAACGGAGCTGTGGGAGGCGTTATCTGCTGCGAGCACCAGGGTATTCAAAAGCCATGGTCACCTGAAGAGGTCGATTTCGCAAAATCAGTAGCCGACATCATAACCATTGCCTACAAATCAGCAGGTATGAGGGAAATGCTAAGGGAAGCAGAACGCAAATCAGAAGCTCTGAAAGCACAAGAAGAAAGTCTGCGGCAAAATATGGAGCGCCTATCTGCCATGCAGGAAGAAATGCAGCAAAAAGAACAAGGATATCAGCAGACCATAGCCTCCCTTCAGAAAACCGGGGTTAAACCGGCAATAAATAAGGGGCTTGAGTCGGTTGAACATGACCTTCGCATACAACTTGAAGCCTTAAGAATCACCAAGGAAAGTCTAAAAAACAAATAATCAGCTAGTTACATATACACTAGACACTGGGTTGACAAAAAATGCTTGCCACAAATCATCATTTTTATCGAGGCCGTCTTTTGCTTATGGCTTTATTGTGGGGCTTCCATTACGGTCTAATGTTTAACATTGTAAACTAAAATTCATTTTTAACTATAAAATCGTTAGCGATTTACATCAAATACCTATATTGTTTTCCCAATTATGTGGGTTGGTGGCTTGTATCGATTATGTGTTGGCAAGGCACTAAAACATGGACTTAAACCGAGCTAAACCGTTCTCTATGCAGGACATTGACATTGCAGACCTCAAGCGGATAACGGAAGTAATTTTCCAAAAATACCGATACGACTTTCGCAACTATGCGATGTCTTCATTCAAGCGCAGGGTGCTGCGCATTCTGGAGCTAAAAAAACTGAACGTTGACGGGCTTATCAAAAAGCTTACGGATAACCCAGGCTTCATCTACGAATTTCTGGACGAACTGACTGTCAATGTAACAGAGATGTTTCGCGACCCAGGCTTTTGGCGTATTCTCCGTGAGGAGATTATCCCTGGTATCATGCTTAATCACAAGCAGTTTAAAATCTGGCATGCCGGCTGTTCTTCCGGTGAAGAAGTTGTTTCAATGGCCATACTGCTCAAGGAAATGGGTATCCACCAGGACGTTACCATCATAGCCAGCGATTTAGACACTAACATTATTGAGCGTGCCAAAGCCGCTACTTACTCCATGAAAAGCATGGAGCTCAATGAGAAAAACTACATTCGTTTTCAGGGCACAAAAACATTAAAAGATTATTACAAGGAGGAAAATGGTAATGCAGTGTTTGACAAGAACCTGCTTATGAACGTTTCTTTTAGAAAGCATGACCTTGTCATGGGTGAAGTCTTCAACAAATTTGACCTCATTCTTTGCCGAAACGTCATGATTTATTTCAACCAAACCCTGCAAAATGAGGTTTTGAAGAAGTTCCACGAAAGCTTGTTCAGGTATGGATACCTTGCCATCGGCTCCAAAGAATCATTGATTTGGTGCGATTACGCTAGCCGCTTTATTGTGGTGAATAATGAAGAGAAAGTTTATAAAAAGATAAAGGACTAAGCGAAGTTGTCAGCGATGAACAAATTCAATTTAGATAACAGCTACAAGGCGGTTGTGATTGGAGGTTCAGCAGGCAGCTTTCAGGGGATGATAAAAATCCTCTCGCAGTTGCCGAAGAATTTTCCACTACCGATTATCATGGCTTTGCACAGGCTTAAGCACGTGCGCCATGGTTTTGTGGAGGCATTGTCGCTTAAAAGCGTAGCGCCTGTAACAGAACCCAATGATAAAGAGCAGATTAAGAAGGGTGGAATTTACCTGGCACCGGCTAATTACCATATGTCAGTGGAGTTGGGGAATTATTTTGCCATGTCAACAGAAGAAATGGTAAACAATTCCCGCCCTGCTATTGACATTACCTTGGGCACTTGTGCTTATGTTTACAAGGATAAGCTCATTGGCATTTTACTGTCTGGTGCCAATAAAGATGGTGCTTTGGGGATGAAGCATATTAGCGAGCGAGGCGGACTGACCATTGTTCAGGAGCCCACAGAGTGTATGATCGATACAATGCCTAAAGCAGCCTTAGCTGTAACAAAAATTGATCATGTGCTAAAGGTTGACCAAATTGTGGAGTTTTTTAAAGAGTTAGACAAGCAATACAAATAATGATGAAAGCAATTGATCCTCACCGTATAAGCCTCCTTCTGGCCGTACTTTTTGTTATCGGACTCGGGGCAACTGCTTATGCGGTTTATTCCTTGCAGGCTGAAAATAGCGGACAGGTTTGGTTATTTATGGGCCTCAGCACACTCTTGGGTGGAGCTTCATTGATCATTGCTCTTCGCAATAAAAAGGAAATATTGGTTTTCAAAGAAAAGACCAACAGCAATGCGGGTGACTCTTCGCAGTCGACTAACACTGCTGATGGCAATATCGACCTGACAGAAATTAAACAAATTGCTCAGAAAGGTGGAAAAGGCGCTATTCTACAAGCGCTTAAAACTATTTGCAGGCAACTGGAGGCTGGTCAGGGTGCACTTTACGCATTTAGGGAAGAAGAAGATAGAAGGTGGATTGAATTGTCGGGAGGCTATGCACTTACCATTGGTGAAAACACAACCATTAAATTTGATTTAGGCGAAGGTCTGATAGGTCAGTCTGCTGTAGTTGGTAAAACCCTTTACATTGACGAGGTACCTGAAGGCTATATGAAAATAGCATCAGGATTGGGGATGGCCTCTCCACGTTATTTGCTAATTACGCCTTTAAAGAAAGACGAAAAAGTGATTGGTGTCTGGGAATTGTCCACTTTTAAAGCACTCACTGAAAACCAGAGAAAATTTGTAGAAGATGCCGCTAATCTATTAAGCGCAAACGTGTAAGATATTATGCTGAAGAATATAAAAATAAGTACGAAGATCAGTCTGCTAGTATTGCTGCTTACAGGACTTGCCATAGTGGCTATTAGTTTCTTCACAAAGGACTTTAACAAGAAGAACATTTACGAAAAGTATGCTGCCACGCTGGGCGCATTGGCCGACACCAAGGCCGCCTATGTAAACCAGCAGGCAGAACGTATTAAGCAAGCACTTGTTATCTTGCAAAATTCAGATGTGCTTAAAAACCAGAGTACACCTGCTGCTGACGAAGGTGGCATGGACCTCATGGATATGTTCGGTGGCGGAGATCAGGGTGGTGAAAGTGATAGCCTGACAGGAAGCGATCCTGTAGTATCATTTCTGCAGACACAAAAAGATCTTTTTGGCTTTGAATCGATCATGGTGGTGACACCAAAAGGAAGCATCCTTAAATCAACTGAGGGTGAATCCGGTAACTTCAAAGATCCTGATGGCGCTACCTTCGATAAAGGGAAAATGGGGTTTTATTTCAGCGCAGTGTATAAGCAGGAAAAAGATTATTATGGTTTTGCTGCGGCTCCCATTGATATTGGTGGAGAAACACAAATCATCATTATCAGATACTCCCTGAATGATGTCAACGCTTATTTAACCAACTATACAGGTCTTGGAAAAACCGGTGAAACTATTCTACTCCGCCAGGACCCCATACTAAAAACCTTTACCATCATTACCCCTACCCGTCTTGATCCGGAGGGCCCCATTCGGGTTGTTGAAAATAAAGAGCTGGTGGAAACACTTCAGGCAGAAGACAAATCCAAAGAAAAGCTGCACCAGGCAAAAGATACACGCGGTGAAGAAGTTTATCGCATTTTGAAAAAAATCGATAATACGGGCTGGGTATTGCTTACTAAAATTACGAAGTCTGAGGCCGATTCGAAAGATGGAAGCCTGACACGTGTATTCATGTATGCAGGCATCTGCATTATGGCGCTAGCCCTGCTGCTGACCATGACTTTATCACGGGCATTAACCCGCCCCCTACTGGATGTACGCAATACACTTAACCTAGTGGCACAAGGTGTGCTGCCTGAAACAACCGAAGAACATAGCAAAGATGAATTCGGTCAAATGGCCAGTAAGGTAGATGAGCTCGTAGTCACCCTCAAGAACAATGCGCAGTTTGCCCAGCGCATAGGAGAAGGTAAATACGACTCACAATTTACACCAGCCAGCGAAAACGATTTATTGGGTATGTCGCTCATTAACATGCGCCAAAACCTGGTAGAGAATGAAAAACGTGATAATGAAAGAAACTGGATTGTACGTGGTGTGGCCGGTATCAGTGAGGTACTGCGTATGCACGATAGCATCGAAGGCATGGGCGATGATGTTATCAAATTCATTCTCGATAAAATTGAAGCCATTCAAGGTGCTTTCTATGTGGTCAATGACGATGACGAGTCGCAGAAACTTATTGAAATGCGTGCGAGCTATGCCTATGGCCGTAAAAAATATTTAAAGCGTTCCTTCCGCTTTGCTGAAGGATTAGTCGGACAGGCTGTAGCAGAGAAAGATACCATTGTAAGAACTGAAATTCCTGATGACTATGTAACCCTTACTTCGGGTTTGTTAGGCGATCAACGCCCTACTGCCCTGCTCATTGTACCCTTAATTACCAATGAAGAAGTATATGGCGTACTGGAGTTTGCCGGTTTCAAAAAATTCACACCCTCTCAGATCAACTTTGTAAAAGAACTAAGCTTGATCCTGGCCCGTACCATCTTTAATATTAAAGTAAACGAACGCACCCGCAAACTGCTTGAAGAATCTCAGAAAATGAGTAACGAACTTCAGGAAAAAGGAGAAGTATTGCGCCAGAATGCTGAAGAGATGCAGGCTACTTCCGAAGAGTTGGAACGTTCTAACAAAAAACTCGAAGAACAGATTGAAGAAGTAAATCGTACGCAAAAACGTATGCAATTACTACTCGAAAATGCTTCAGAGGTTATTACCATCTATGAAGATGATGAATCGATCCGTTACATCTCCCCTTCTGTAGAAACAATTCTTGGTTATGAACAGAAAGAGTTGATTGGCCATAGTGATATCGACAATGTAAAAGCTGAGTACCACGAAGTAATGAAAGGCTTCTTCCAAAAACTCAGAGAACACCCTGAAGAAAGAGCCTCCGTACAATACGAATACAAAACAAAGAGTGGCGAATTTATCTGGATAGAAACTACTGGTACTAATGCCATGTCAAATCCGGCCATTCACGGTTTCATTCTCAACTCGCGCGATATTACCGAGCGCAGAAGAGCAGAACAGGAAACACGCATGCGTTCTAAAATGCAGGCGCTTTCTGAAAACTCACCCGATCTTATTACACGTCTGGAAAACGAAGCCATCTCCTATATCAACCCTGTTATTGAATCTTACACGGGTCAAAAACCTTCCCTGTTCCTTAACAGAAAGATGCAGGATACCGATATCGACCAGGCTATTATCAATGGTTGGTTAAGGGTGCTGGAAGAAGTAAATGCTACTAATAAAACAGTAGCTACCGAAATGGACTTCCCTTCAGAACTCGGCCAGCGTGTTATGCAGGTAAATGCCATTCCTGAATTTGATGAAAACAGCAAGTTGGAATCCGTACTCGTTGTATCTCACGATATTACCGAGCGTAAGATGATCGAACTTGAAATTCAGAATAAAAACAAGAAGATCACAGAAAGTATCAACTACGCCAAGCGTATTCAAACAGCGATCTTACCTAATAACCGTGTTATCAATAAAACCTTACCGGATTCATTCATCTTGTATAAACCACGAGATGTGGTCAGTGGTGACTTCCCTTGGTACATGCAGGTAAAAGATGATATTTATATTGCAGCCGTTGACTGTACAGGTCACGGAGTACCAGGCGCCTTGCTTTCCTTGATTGGCTATTTCTTATTGAATGACATCGTACGAAGCCGGAAAATTACCGAGCCGGGTATAATCCTGGATTTACTCGATGAGGGTGTTACTAAAACCCTTCGCCAGGATGAAGACTCTACAACCAAGGATGGTATGGACATCGCTTTGTGTAAGATAAACATGAACAGTCGCGAAGTTGAATATGCTGGTGCACACCGTCCGCTATATGCCATGAAAAATGGTGTAATGGAAGAAGTAAAGGGTAACAAATTCCCGATCGGTGGCGGTATTTATAAAAACCAGACCAACTTCACCAATACTAAATTAACCTTAGGAAAAGGCGATTCCATCTACTTTAGCTCCGATGGTTTCCCTGATCAGTTTGGCGGCCCCGAAGGTCGTAAGTTTGGTCCTAAAAAGGTGAGAGAAGTAATTGAACGCGTGCATAAATTACCAATGACTGAAGCGCATACGATATTTGATGACGAATGGGAGAGCTGGAGAGGCGAGCATAAGCAGACCGATGACGTGCTCCTGATTGGTATTAAATTTTAAATACAATAGGCAGATCGTTAGGTTATTAAAGACAATTAATCACCGACTTAAGCCGTACTTAGAAAAGTGTAGAAAATAATGCAGATTTGAGCCCGAAAGGGCACTGAAATAGTAAAACTTAGTTAACTTTATCTCATTCCCAACTAACCCACAATGGGCCAATGAACTACATCTACGACTTGCACCGCGCCATGATGGCGCAGAACCTGATTATCGTTTACCAGGGAGAATTTACCCAGGAAACCACGAAGTCTATTCTGGCAATGGCTGAACGCAACCTCGATTCTTCGGGAGAAGAATCAGGTATTAAACGGAAGGTATTCAACGTCATGGTTGAGTCACTACAAAACATTGTTAAGCACAGTAGTGAGGCCAATGCCGCTGCCGGAAACCTGACAAGCCAAAGTGCTATTTTCATGATTGGCAAGCAGCCGGATCGCTACTCCATCATGACTGGGAACCCCATTAAAAAATCAGTTACCGCAGATTTGAAGCGTAAACTTGATGAACTAAACCAGTTAGATAAAGAAGGTCTAAAGGAGATGTACAAAGAGATTATTAAGAACACGCAAATCTCTGAAAAGGGCGGTGCTGGTCTTGGCTTTGTTGATATGGCGCGTAAGTCGGGCGAGAAATTGGAATTCGATTTCCCTGAAATGAATGCCGATTACAACTTCTTCTGCCTCAAGGTTAACGTACCACGCGAAGGCTAATCTAAAACATGTTGAACTCTATAAACTGCACATACAATGGAAATTCTTAATCTCGAAGGAACGGAAGATACACCTAAAATAATGCTCGATAAAAAGAATGGTATTTTCGAGATCTCAGGCCGTTCCCTGCCAGAAGATTCTGCTGAATTTTATCGTCCTGTTATTGATTGGATCACCAGCTACGGCAAAGATCCTAATCCATCTACTGAGTTTACCCTAAAGCTGGAGTATTTCAATACTGCATCTTCTAAACTTATTCTTGATGTACTTTCTGCTTTGGAAGATATCAAGGGTATGAAGATCGTATGGTACTTCCATGAAGATGATGAAGATATGGAAGAAGCCGGACAGGAATTCTCTGAATTAGTAGAGATTCCCTTTGAGTTCAAAACCTACTAATAATTCAAGATACAACGTTCAAAATTCAAGATTGAGGGTTCATTGGTAAAATTTTGAATCTCTGATCTTGAATTTTTTAATTTATAGAGGATGAGTGAGGAAATACTCAAGGCGTTAACCCAACTTTTTGCCATCATTACCAAACAAGATGGCGGGGTTACAGAACGCGAGCGACAATATGTAATTAACTTCTTCCAAACTGAACTTGATCAGGACACGGTTAAGGAGTATCTCGCCCTGTACGATGAGTTCGTGGGATATGGTAAAACCGAAGAAGAGGATGGCAAAAAGAAACTGACCTCTGTTAAGGACTCCGTACGCACACTTGGTATCTGTAAAAAGATCAACAAAACACTTACACAAAAACAAAAGGTTGTTGTATTGACCAAGCTTTTGGAACTGGTAAGCGTAGATAAAAACTTCTCCCCTCAGCGCAAAGAAATTATCAATACAGTATCTACTGTTTTTAATATTGTTGAAACAGAATACAACCTGATCGAAAGTTTTATTACCGGTGCAGACAAAGAGGCGCTGCAGTTTACCGATATACTGGTTGTAGAAGAAGGCGATAAAGATCCTAATGCGGTCTACCATCACCTGCACGGGCATGTAGAAGGGCTTCTTTTCTTCATGCGCGTACAAAGCGTTGACATGTTCTATGTGCGCTACCTGGGGCCGGAAATTAACATGCTCAATGGTTTCCCCATGAGCAATGGCAGGCTTTACCTTTTCTCGCCCGGCAGTACTATTAAAACACAAGCCGGTAATGCTATTTACTATAGCGATACCGTTGCAAACTTTAACGAAGAACTCAAAACTGCGAGGCTTTCTTTCAATGCGCGCATTGATGAGTTACAGTTCCCCAATGGAGGTATTGGTTTGCGCAATGTAATGATTGCAGAAGGCCCTGGTAAACTCATTGGTATTATGGGGGCCAGTGGTGCCGGTAAAACAACTTTACTAAATGTTTTAGCCGGATTGGTTAAGCCTACGAAAGGGGAAATCATTATTAACGGCTTCAATATTTTTGAAGAGAAAGACAAGATTCAGGGGGTTATTGGCTATGTAGCCCAAGACGATTTACTCATAGAAGAATTAACTGTCTACGAAAACCTTTATTATAACGCCAAGCTTTGCTTTGCCAACTTCACAGAAGAGCAATTGCATCAGCGGGTGATGGAAGTTCTGGAGAACCTTGGCCTTGATCAGCGCAAAGATTTAAAGGTGGGCAATCCTTTGGAGAAAACTATCTCTGGCGGTCAGCGTAAACGACTCAATATTGCATTGGAACTTATTCGTGAACCTGCAGTATTATTTTTAGATGAACCCACATCAGGTTTGTCTTCACGCGATTCTGAAAATGTAATCGACTTACTCAAAGAACTTTCGCTAAAAGGCAAGCTTATCTACGTTGTTATCCACCAACCATCGTCAGACATCTATAAAATGTTTGATAAGATGATCATCATGGATACGGGTGGTTACCCTGCGTATTATGGCCCTCCTGTTGAAGCAGTAACCTATTTTAAAAAATCAACCCATCAGGTAGATAGCAATCGTGGTCAGTGCGAAACTTGTGGTAATGTTAACCCTGAACAAATCTTCAATATTATTGAAGCAAAGGTTGTTGATGAATACGGCCAACCAACCAATAAACGAAAAATAAGTCCCCCACAGTGGTACGATTTATATGCAGAGCGTTTCAAAATTAACCGTGTCGAAGACATTAAAGAAGCGCCAGCTCAATCATTGTTTCTACCCAGTAAATGGAAGCAGACCTTAATATTCACTACCCGAGATACACTGGCTAAGTTGAGCAATAAGCAATACCTGCTTATTAACTTATTAGAAGCGCCTTTGTTGGCTGCTATTCTTGCCTTCATTATCAAATATAGAAGTGCGCCAGGCGGCAAGGAATATCTCTTCCGCTTTAATGATAACTTCCCGGCCTTCATGCTCATGTCTATTATCGTAGCGCTTTTCATGGGCTTAACGGTGAGTGCGGAAGAAATTATCAGGGACAGGAAAATTCTGAAACGCGAATCATTCCTCAATTTAAGCTGGAATAGTTATCTGCAATCAAAAATTATTATTCTGTTTTCACTTTCAGCATTGCAAACGCTGACTTTTGTATTGATCGGCAATCTTATCCTGGAAATTGAATGGGCTATGCTCCTGCCCTTTTGGTTTGTGCTTTTCACTACCTCGTGTTTCGCAAACATACTGGGGCTTAATATTTCTTCAGCCTTTAATTCGGCCGTTACAGTCTATGTCATGATCCCGCTCCTGCTCATTCCTCAAATGATTCTGAGTGGTTTGTTATTTAGTTTTGATAAACTGAATAATATTATCAGCACAAAAGGTAAAGTACCTGTAATTGCAGATATGATGGCATCGCGCTGGGCATACGAAGCCTTGGCCGTTTACCAGTTTAAGAATAACAGCTATGAGGCACCTTACTTTGCCCTTGAAAAGGAAGAAGCTCAGGCTGATTTTAAAACAGCTTTCCTGGTAGAAGAACTCAAGAAAAGAAACCGTTACGCAAACGATCATTTTGAATCTAAAAATGACTCCATCCTGCGTATTGTCGATAAAGAGTTACGCATACTAAGAGAGGAGATCCAACACGAACCCTTTAAAGAAGGATTGGCACAAATAGACCTGGATAAAGTGTTAACCGCGAAGGGATACTCAAATGCAACCTTTAGAACGATAGAGACATATCTGGCAGACTATAAAGACCAGTATCAGAAAACCTATAACCAGAAAATTGCGCTTCGCGAACGCATGATTGCCTACTTCGAGAGCAATAAGGAAATGGATTATAACCTTAACGATTATAAGAACCAATATTACAATGAGAGCCTGGCAGACCTGGTAATGAATATCTCAGAAAAAGACCGCGTGATTGAATACAACGGGCAACTTGTCCAGCAGATTAACCCAATCTTCATGGATCCTAAAACCAAAGGTCCTTTAGACTACAGGGCTCAGTTTTTTGCTCCCTATAAGAACTTTGTAGGAATGCAAATTGATACCTTCTGGTTTGATCTAATCATCATTTGGTTGATGTCAGTAATCCTTTATATTACCCTCTATTTTGAGCTCCTGAAAAAGGCTTTAGATAAGGCCAGTAACCTGAACCTGAGCGTTAAACTGCCTGGTAAGAAGTAAAAGGTGCGTTTGGTTAGGAAAAGCGATTTTATAACTTTGTACAGTCAAATTTTCAATATGAGAATTGTTAAACTATCAATTGTAATACTAGCGGCAACTTTAGCCGCCTGCGGTGGAAAGAAACCTTCAGAAACTGAGTTTCTCGAAAGTCTTGATTCTGCCAAAGTTGAAGGCCCCTCTATTTCTGAAGAAGTCATTGGAGATATCCTGCAGCAAATACCAGCCCCACTTGAAATTTCCGTTTTATTGAAGGAATCAGGCCAAAAGTATAATGTATCCTACTTAAACACCCCTGATAACCTTTCAAAATACAATTCTTCATATAAGAAGGCTCTTAATTTGGGAATCTATGGTACTGACTTAGGGTACACTAATATCTACGAGCAAAATCAGGATGGCGTTAAATACATGGCATCAATCAAGGATTTGGCCGATGGCTTAAATATTGGTCAGTTTTTTGATATTGAGACCATTGGACGCCTGGCTACTAACAGCAAAAATCTTGATTCTCTGCTCCTGATTACGACCCAAAACTTTAATAGCATTAACCATTATTTACAAACACAAAGCAGAGCTAATTTAAGCATCCTTCTTTTGGCAGGTGGTTGGTTGGAGGCGGTTCATATTGTATGCAACGTGGCTCAATCTAACCTCTCTAACAAACAATTACAGGAAACTATTGGAGAACAAAAGGTAATTTTGGAGAATATCATGTTGCTCTTGTCTTTTTACAAAGATTCAGATCCTAATATGGCATCATTGTTGAATGACATGGAGGCAGTAAAGAAGGAATACGAAAAAGTGAATATTACTTATACGTACAAGGAATCAACATTTGAAATTGTTGATGGGGTTATGGTTATTAAAGATAACAGCACAACAACCATCGACATCACCCCTGAAAACATTGCGAACATTGGCAATGCGATTAAGTCGGTTAGAAATAAAATTATCAATTAAGCATACTCTCAATACCCTTATGAAAAAATTAATAATTTTTACATTCCTTGTTTTGTTTGCCAGTTCAGCAACGGTAATCGGACAGTGTGATGCAGAAGGACTTAGCAACCAATGCATTCCAAAATTGGCAACAGGATTCAATTTTTTAAAGAGCTATAAAATTGATGGTCTGGGTGGAACCAAGGACAAAGTTGAGTATAGCTACGTATTCACAAAAGGAACTCAGTACATGATTAACCTTTGTGCTGCTGGTGCAAATACAGATGGTATTGTCGTAAGCTTGTATGATTCTAACAGAAACAAGGTTGCTTCAAGCAAGGTAAATGGTCAGTTTATTTCGGCTATAGCCTACCCATGCAATGCAACAGGTATCTATTACATCCAATACACCTTTGACGGTTCTGCTTCGTATTGTGGTGGTAGTGCTTTAGGATTTAAGCGTTAATTACTCAAACTAAAATTATACGAAGGCTTTCTTAACGGAAAGCCTTTTTTGTTTTATGAATACTCTTAGCATCAATTTTAAATTTAGTGCCAGGTACCAGACTTTGGGTACGCTGAGCGCCCAAACTAAGAAAGTCTGGTTTGTCTTGCACGGTTACGGTCAGCTAGCAGAGTACTTCTTAAAAAAATTCAAAAGCCTTGAAGCTCACGGCATTTATATAATTGCGCCAGAAGGTCTCTCCCGCTTTTATATAGAAGATGTAACAAAGCGAAGCCAGGGTGGCAGCCAGCGCGTTGGTGCTACCTGGATGACGCGTGAGAACCGTTTGATGGACATTGAGAATTATTTGACCTATCTCAATACAATCTACCAACAAGAAATAGGTAAGCGAAAAGACCTGGACATTACTGTACTTGGTTTTTCGCAAGGTGCCGCAACTGCCTCACGTTGGGTGTTAGAAAACACCATACAATTCAATCGACTCCTTTTATGGGCTGGCATGTTTCCTGACGATATGGACTTTGCAAAAGGCCATGAAGTATTGCTTAACAAGAAGGTTCAACTGGTTTATGGAAAGAATGACCACTTCCTCAGCGATGAAAGACTGGTACACATGGAGAAGCTTACACAAAAACTAAACGTGCCTGCTGAGGTGATCACTTTTGATGGAGGACATGAAATTGATGAAGCTACACTCGGTGGACTTGTGTGAGATTTGACAATTAATTAAAACTAATAAATAGAAACCGTAGCATAAGCACGGGTTTATTCAATACGTAACAATAAGTACCGTGCCCGAAGAAGGAAATGAGGATAAGAAAAAATCAATCTAATCTTAGCGCGAAGAATGCAGTTGTTCACAGTGCAATAACTTCATCTTTGCGAACCTCTGCGGGCTCTACGGTTTATGTCAATACGTATCACAAAGAAGGATACCTGTGCTATGGTTTATCCCTGCCTACAAACCTGTTCTTACCCAATAAAAATCCAATGGCTCGATCTATATTACGATCAACACTTGCTTCGGATTTTAAGGAAGAGATATAACGTACAATCTCTTTTTGCATTGAAGGGGATAGTGTGTCAAATACTTGCTTCGCCTGCTTATTTGAACGCAGCGCTTTCACCAGTTTGGGATGTGGCTTTATCGTACGATCCCTTTTGTCAAATTCAATGCTTATGTCTATCATTTCACCAATACGCTTGGGCGAATCTTTCAGCATGATGGTGTTTATGTACAATCGCCAATGTCCGCTATACCTTACCAAGGTTTGTGTATAGGGTTTACCGTTAATCATGCCACAGATGGGAATGTGACCTTTGTCCTTACCGGCATCCTTGAAAATTTGCAACAGGATTTCGTCAGGCACAAATACGAATGGGTTGATGCCTATTATCTCTATTGATGCTTTAAATGTGGGCATTAGTTTCTTTTGTTTCAGTCTCGTTTATTCAAAACTAAATTACAGCGGTTCTATTTGCCATCACTTTTTCATCATCGCCAATTCGCTTAGCTGAAAGCCTACACGCACGACCAAGGGGCGCGGATAAACAGGGTCGTTGGCTTCGTGTAAAAAGTTATAGGCGACTAAGCAGGTCATTTCCACTTTACGGTGCACTAAAAACTTGCGCCCTGCTCCTGCCAACAAAGCCGGTTTCCAGATTCTGTGATTCCCCGTTTCTGTTTTCTCAAAACCGGGCGAGTTGTTGGCGAACTCACCATAAGCAAAAATGGATTTGATCACATCGTAACTCACAAATGTTTTATAGCCCAATACTTCCGGTGAAAGTTTGCTTTGCTTTTTAGTAAATGTCTCCCGATAGGTGCCACCGATACCCATGATAAGATTTCTATTGAACTTATAACCAAGGGCCGGAGCAAAATCAATAGAGAAAGGATCAAGACTGATCACCTGAAAATTAGTGGCCACATGCAAACGCTGTTTGAGGGGTGCTCCTGCTAACGATGAACGCTTAACAGCTGAGCTCAGGTCGTTGGAGTTGGGGACTACTGAATACTTCTTCATCAGAAGCGCCATCTTCTTCTGTACTTTTTCTACTACAGCAGGATTCTCTTCAATGTACTGCATGGCTAGTGCTTCGGCCTTCTTGCGTGCTTGCTCTTTCAGGTAGGTAGAATCCTGTAACTGATCGGCCTGTGCTTTGTAGTCATTCTCCCAGGGATTGGCCATGGTGTTTTTACCCAACTCTTTCTTGAGTGATTCAAATTCCTTCATCTCCTTGCGTTGTGCCGCGAAGGAAGCAAGCTTTGATTCACCAAAATCAATCACACCATCTTTGGAGGTGGGCAAGTCTCCATAGACTTTTTTATAAGCCTCAGCCTGCGCCTGGTATTTCTCTACTTTTTTACTTTGTTTACGCAGCTTGTTAGTTGCTTTATGAGAAGTTAATTCTTGCTTGTAATTAGTTATCGATGCTTTTCCTTTGGCGAGTGGATCATTCAGGTTCAGATTATTTTGCACTTCTGCTTGAGCAGCCTCTGCCTGCGCCAGGTGTTTACCCGCCAACGATTTGTTGAGTGGTAATTGAATATGCGCAGACTCCGTTTCCCACTCCGTGATATAAAAGCGCATATAGCAATACAAAGCCTCCAGGTTTTTGCCTGTGTAATAACGCTCCCACTCCTTACTGAGTTTATAATCTTTTTCGCGTAAGCTTGCTTTGGCCTGTAATACATCTGCCTTGCGTTGCAGGCGTTGTTCCATGCGCGCTGGTGCTCCAAGCACTTTATCTTGTATGCCTTCTCTTTTTGCGTTTACCTTCTCTCCTGCCTTGCTTACGCTATCCGTAAAATGTTGTATAAAGCGGTCTGCTTGCTTAAAAAGTTTCAGGCTGTCTTTACTATAGAACTTGCGGTACTTCTGTAGTTTTTTGGCAGGTGACTTTGTCTTCTCAACTTTGGCCAAATGTTTTTCTGATAAAGAAATACTTGCTTGCTGGGCATGGAGATTTGACCCAGTTAGCTGCAAGGCAAAGATGATAAAGACTATGAAGGCTAAGCGTGTCAATACTTTTTAATTCAACTTGATTTGAAAAGCCTCAGCGTCCATTTTTGAACGCTGAGGAGTTTAAGATTAGCAAATGTTCAATATTATTGAGTCTTATATTTGTAAGAAATCTGTTTAACAACATTTCCATTATTGTCCTTTATCCATTTCAATCTTCTGAAGTCATCATATTCATAAGTGGTTGTTATTCCATTTGGATCTGTTGCTGAATACAAACCAATATAAGGTAGATAGGAATACGTTGTGATTAAAGCTCCTGCCAGAGAAGATTTCAAAGAGGCTATCTGACTTGGGCTCAAAGCACCAGATCCCAAATCGATTGTGGGGGTAGCGATACCCAGGGCACTTTTTGCTTGCTGATAGGTTGCATTTTTTATCTCAGCTACCGGATAAGTTGAATGATAGCCCCACAGATAAGAATTAGTAGTTCCATCTGCTGTCGTGAATTGCAATATATTCCCTTTGTTGTCGAATAGGTCGAAACTAACTTTTTGTTCATAGCGACTGTCTGGTACACCCAATGCAGCATCCTTTGAATAGTTAAAAGTGCTTAAGGGAGAGGTTATACTTAAGCTAAGTTTTTGCTTAGGTCTGATTTTACCAGAGACTACATGAAATTCATTATACTCCGCAGCGACAATTAAGCCATTTTTTTTCCTAATTATTTCGATTGGAGTACCAACCATATTTAAAGTAGTCATACTATTGATTGTTTGACTTGGGTTGGTATAATCGTATGCATAGCTAAATGTTGTTGATTCCAATTGACCACTACTTGAGGTTTTAGACTCTTCTCTCACATGACTTAAGCTTGGGGTATATGTATAATTAATTTCTGTAATTCCGTTATTATTAACATCGTCAGAAGCATAAACTCTATCAATTGAATTTTCCACTGCACTCTTACCAATAATAACATCATAAAAACCAGACTTGTAATTTTTATACAACTGATTACCTCCCAAAAACAAGACAGCCAAACCAGTTGAATTTGTTTCAGCGAATGTGTACTGATTACTCTTCTCCCTTACAATTTGATAATTGCCACCTAAGTATTTAAAGTCAGATTGTTTGCGTAATAAACCTGTTTTGAAGGCTCTTGATCCAGCTGGTCTGAATGGTAGTTCTGTGTAAATAACATCGTTATAGGTATAAGGACTGGTGAACTCCGAAATTGTTTTTCCATTTATGACACTACCATTTCCATAGGTAGTCACAACTTCCCTGTAACCAATGT
The DNA here is from genome assembly GCF_057350905.1 of Chryseotalea sp. Taxonomy (NCBI): domain Bacteria; kingdom Pseudomonadati; phylum Bacteroidota; class Cytophagia; order Cytophagales; family Chryseotaleaceae; genus Chryseotalea; species Chryseotalea sp. Next base: position 57,311 of record NZ_JBMRCF010000015.1, read on the forward strand.
AACTATTTTGTGTAAGTCCAAGCACGGTAACATTATTGGCTAGACGCACATAATATCTGGTATCCAGTTCTCCCTGCTCTGTTAAACAATATCTTTTAATTTCATATCCATAAATAGGTTCCTGATAAATTACGCCACTTGATACATTATCAGGGCTGGATCCCAAACTACCTGGTTGAAGTGTGTAAGAAAATTGTCTGGTTTTGTAATCAGGATCTCCAGTGAAAGCATATTGTCTGATTTCCTTTATCCGAAGGCCTCCTGCCATCTTTTTAAATGAAGGTGTTGTTGAAAATTGCTCGTATTGAACACTAATAGTTGCGTAATCATTGACTTCATCAAATAATTGGCAGCTGGCCTGAATTACATAAGTTCCTGGAGCTAATTCTATGTTATCAGTGCCCGATTGACCGACATTAGGATCTTGCATACCAAACACAAAGTAAATCCTTGGCGTTGAAGGGGTATTGATGTTATAAATTTTTACCCATGGTTTCTTTGCACCAGTTACAGCATCAGTAAATGCAGTCCAGCTAATTGTCACCGGCACATCTTGACCTGGTCGTTCTGGATTTTCGTTTATGACAACATTAAGAGATTTGGTGGTGTTCGTTCCCTGAATTTCCTGCTCTGTCATGGATACCCCTTGCGTTATGGTGCCTAACTTAGGATAATATGTAATGGGGGTGGATTGAATATATCCATACTCATGCGGTTCGAAATTAAATTCTGTATAACCTCCAGTTGGATATGTAATTTTTTCTAATGACCCTGCCTTCGTATGCGTAGGACTTGCATTACGGTTAGCTCCCCCAGCAAAGATGGTTCCGTTATCGTAAGTTGCAACATTTTGGGCAGGCACTAAATGGGAATTCGTATTCTCACCATTGAAATACCCCCAGTGATCCTGAGCTTTTGATACAGCTGATGGTAAGTCTAAGGAGTTGTAGGTAAAACTAAAAGGTGGCGATGCATTTTGTCCTGATACTTGGGGTACCACAGATTTTAAAGTCAGTCTTCCATTAGAGTAATCTTGTTCAAGATCGAAAGATTTGATCTCATTACTATTTACATCTTTTACAATCACTTTATCCAACATTTTAAAATTAGTAGAATATCCTGATGGCCAAAGTTGCTCTGTATCAGTTCTTGCTAATCCAGGAATAAAGTCAATAACAAGAGTATTGTCATCAGTTTTTATTTGACTGATTCTTTTTCCGCTTACATAAGTTCTGGTATTGGTTTGGGATAACACTCCGGGATATCCGCCACCGCAATTGAAATCATAATACGACTCAATCAAATGTGTAATATTTACACTTGCTTGAAATTTGTAATCCAATATATAAGAATCGTATGTTAAGAGAATAGAGTTTTCATTATTTACATCAACAATTTCACTCAGGTACCATGATGATGCAAAAGTTCCGTTCCGCGCATCACCAGTAACACCAACCGGGTCCGCATTGGTTGTTTCAATTGTTCTGAATTTATACACAGTTCCCTGATCATCTGTTACGTCCCATCCCAAAATTTTATAAGGATTTGCAGAACCAACGTCCTGAATTTTTACAATTTTAAGTCGCTTATCTTCGTTTTGTACAATATTACCATTCCAATCAAAAGTAAATTGAGCAGTTATACCATTAACATTTACAAAGTACATATCCGGTTCTGCATCCGCTGTACCCTCAGCTATCTCTTGAAATAATGCTGTCTGTTGCACTTGAGTTTGTGAAGCAATCCAGGTTGGTGATTTACCAGGAGCATATTCTAAAAAGCCCTGACCATGATCACAATCATCCGGTTTACCTTTTACAGTTCTGGTTATAACACCTCCCGCATTTAACGCCCAACCAATACCTACCCAACTCGCCATTTCTTCTACCTTAATTCCAGAAGCATGGTAACTTAAACCGATACCAAGGTTTATGCTTCCTCTTGATAAATCGTATAGCGGTATGCTCACTTCTGGTGTACCTGTGTACAAGCTTACCGGTACATCAGCAAACTTGCCCAGACTTGATGCCTCAGGTGAAGCAGGAATTACCCTTGGTGCCGCATTACCAGGGTTGCCATTGTTTGGCTGTGCTTTAACATAAAGCGTAAGTAACATGGTTATGCTTAAAACTAAAAAACGAATCATAACATTAACTCTATTAAAATTTTTAAATCTCTTATTGTTCATATCATCTAAAATACTCGTAGCACACCTTAAACTTTTTTCTTTACTTTTCTGCACACAACTAACGGATTGTAACAAGATGATGCAATAAGTTAGCGCATGATTAAATCACCAATCTCATTAACCTTTCCTACAAACGAGGGCGGGTGGAGTGGTGCTCCCCTTAAATAAATTCAATAGTAGAGAAATCTATATCTCTTAATCTCATCATCATAAAGCGTTGAATCATAAAGCTCTTTATAAACAGTTGAGTCCAGTAAACCATCTGAAAAGTAATGCGTTAAAAGGAGTCGATTCTCAGTATAAAAAGAAATCTTGTTAATTATGCCATTGCTATCATATAAATACGTAATCCTATTCCAGAGGCTATCCTCAAAATGGGTTACTTTATTCTGAAGCAGCCCATTCGAAGAGTAGCTATACACCGAATACTCTCCAGTTATTGTATCATTTTCTTTAATTACTTTTCCAAGTTTATCAAAAGTAAACTCAACTATTTTTTCAACTTCCCCAGTTGAATCATTACTTGGCCATTCCTTGATCGATACACGCCTCCATACCTGATACAGTTTGTTGACTTTTCTATTATACTCAATAAAGTAGTTAGAGGTAACATCACTCTTTGTGTACAAAGCTCTCAAACAATGAAAACTATCATATATTCTCTTCTCTTGATATCCGTGAATATCTTTTTGAACAATATTTCCGAGTGTATCAAAAAAAAACGTGTCCACCCTATTAGGTAAACCTTCGTCAATCAACATAGCCTTTATATTCTTTCCCCAAAAAGATTCCGCATACGGATCTGGGCATTTCAATGGAGTGTTCGAATCAATAGATCTAGTACAGCTGATTAAGAATAGTGCTCCAGTAAAAAGTTTAATGACAATTTTCATTTATTAAAATCTATTTTTTCGCATTATAGTTATCCGTTGCAGATCTTGTTCCATATCTATTCATCATTACACTAATATAAACCTCATTACCTTTATAGCTATTGCTTACTTTAGGCGGATCAAGAATGTATTTCATACCATATTTACTATAATCAGCAACCAATTTGTTTCCTTCTTCCATAACGCCCTGGTCAAGATGACTTCTGTACCCTCTAGTATTTACATTTTTATCTATTGTCTTCGAACTATGTGCTGCTCCATGAATAATGGCTAATGCCGAACCTTCGATTGAATTTTTCTTTTGTCCTTGCGTTCCTATATTATCTTTCTTATGGTCAACAACAATTCCCATCCCACCATCTTCTTCATTAGAAACTTCAGGTTCTTGACCTGTTTCTGCCCATGCATCAATTGCATATTTATAATCTTCGTTTGTAGTTATACTTTTTGCTAATTCCGCTATGTCTTTGCGATTATCGCCAATAACTGCCCAGTTGTCAGTATCATCTAGTTTTTCAGCTTTGAATTTACCATTCTTTTTTGAGTCGAATACACGAACCTCAGTGTTCAAACCCAATTTCTTCAACATTTCGGTTGAAGACCTGGCAATTTTTTCTGCTTCTTCTTTACTGAAATCTCCAGCTATCAATAGATAGATTATATTATCCATTCCATTGGGGTCGACAAACAGTAATGGATTGTTAAATGCATAACCATATGGCGTTGTAATTTCATACCTATCGGAATGGGGATCAATCACTCCCCACCTTCCAATATCACTCATATACATCCTCGCACCATAATCCAGCCAACCAAGATTCAATTCATCTTGCAATTCTTTTCCATTATATAAGTACTTATTCTCTGTGCTACTCTCTTTCTGGTATGAGTTAAAGGCGAGACCGAATGGATAATAATCCTGCACCTGCGTTACTTGTAAGCTTGAGGTGTTTTTGTAGTGCACTACACTGAAATCGTCAAAAAAGGCACTGGCGGTATTACCCACGTTGCTTTCGTTGGCTATGTAAATGTACAAATAACCATCGCTGGGCACGTTCAGGTCAAGGGCAAGTTTTTCAAAACTTGCCTGTGAAGTGATGCCCACGGCATGGAAGCCGTGCTGTACAAAAGCATAGTTGTTGTTAAACAAGATATAGGCCAGATAGGCCTTGGGCAAGCCTGCATTTCTTCCCACCGCTGCTGCTGTAGCAGGAGCCTGGTTGCTGAGTGCCGTATACCCCGCCTCTACCGTGCTGGTTAAACCAAAAGCACCTGTTAGTGCAGTAGCAAAAGCACTGAGTACACTGTTGCTGTTTACCACTTCAGGGCTGCGCGCAAATACTTCCATGCTTACACGCTCTCCGCTTTTCACCTGCAATAATTTGGTGGCACCTACTGCCCTGTTCAAATAGGCATTAAGTTCTAAAGACTCATTGGGTGTTATGAGTTCATTATTAGGTGCGGTGTGGTTATGTGCCACTGAGCGCGCAACTCCTAAATTATTGAAATCGCTCTGTTCTCTGTCCAAAATGGTTTGGGTATCAGTTTCCATCGTGGCCTTGTATTCGGCTACATCCTGCAACAAACCATAGACTACACGTGCATTACCCAGGTGGTCTTTTAAATGGTATTCATATTCCCAGCTTGTGTTGTTTTTAATCGCACGGCCTTCTCTGGTTTGTACAAAAGCGAGTTGGCCTTTTTCGTAATGGATACCGCCTATGTAGTCGGTCTCTCCTACTGTTTCTGTACCGAGCTTGGCAATCTTTTTCAGCTTGGCTCCGCTGGCCGTGTAGGTATAGTCTATGGTTCGTACTTTTCCGTTTTGTGTCTCCAGTTGTACTTGTGAAGGCAGGTTCAAATGGTTGTAGGTAATATTGACAATACCTTTATTAAGGTCGTGCTTCATATTACCATTTTTATCATACCCATATTCTGTGGTCAGCTCCGTAATCTCCGTAAATCCAAAATCCCCTCCCGTTGCTGAAGGATTGTCGTAAGCTGAAATATCATCTACTTTACTGAGTTGATTGCCCAGACCTGCGTAGGCGTAACTCAAATTATCTATCATGGCTGTGGCTCCATTTATTTTAGCCGTACGTTGCAAGGCCGTAATGTTTCCATTTTTGTCGTAGCCTATGTTATGCTCATTGAACATGCCCACATCGGCATTCCAGCTGCCACCGTTGCGTTTGGCATACTTCGCATGTTGCAGGCGGTTGAGTGGATCATAGGCAAAACCATAAATCTTTTCTTCTGGCGCATCTGTTAAATTATTCGTCTTCCACGCGATGGAAGAAATGTTGCCATTGTATTGAGCACTAATGTTATCGCTGCCCACCGTTACACCGCTGTTGTAGTTTAGCTCCATGCCAAATAAGTCGTTGCCATCGTTGTTAACCGTACCATCATTGTTTAACTGTCGGTTGTTGATGTGCGTTAACCAACCGCGTATGTTGTAGCGGTGGTCAACCGATTGTAAAAAGTTTTTACCGCCATCGGTGGAGTGTTGGTTTTTCTCAGTAAGCTCACCCAGTTCATTGTATTTGTGCGCCACCAGCATCACAGGGTTGCCCTGATCCAAACTTTGTGTTACGTTCAATACCCTGCCCCTGTGGTCGTACTCCGTATTGGTAGTACTTACCAGTTTATTGGTACCATGCACCAGGGTGCTGGTAGTGACCCAACTGGTAGTGCCATAATAGGTGTTGGTAATTTTGTTTTTATTGAGCAAGTGGTCATCACTTACATTGTGTATTAAGCGGTAACGGTCATCATAATAATTAACACTGATAAGCCATTGAATGGGCGAAGTATTCAGTATACGTTCTTTCGTAGCGGTAACCAATCCTTTTACGGAGTTGAAATAAGCACCGGCATAATCGTAAGCATTGCCCAGCCCTAGATTTGTTTTAAAGGTATAGTCATCGTAGTAGGTGATGGCGTAAATATCATTTATTGTTGTACTAGTCGGATAGGTTGCGCTTAGGGTGTAGCCAGCACCGTTTGAAGCAATATTTTCAAAGCGAACAGTAAAGCTATTGAGGGCAGTTTGATGTGTGCTCCAACTACTGTTATTGCTTATCTCGCCTGCCATGATGGGTCTGTTTAAAGCATCATACTTAGTAAAGAACCATTTACCCTCTTCTTTCTGCTTGCCATCGCGTGTCATCACCAGTCGGTCCCATCTGTCGTACACCATTTCTACAGGATCAGCCCCAGGCACTTTTTTATACACCATGCGTCCGCGCTCATCATAACGGTACTCAAAGGCCAGTTTACCCAGTAGTATTCTTTTGTCTGCATTACCATAAGCAGTGTAGGTGCTCAAATTAGTCCAGAACTCGGGTTGCAACACAAAACGAAGCCTGTCAAAGTCATCATAGATATAATAAGTGATCGCCCAATGTGTATCATCATAAGTATTGGGCGTGGTCTCCGTATACTGAACTTTCTTAATCAGTGTTTTGCCTTGCTTGTCAACGTACTCTCTCACCTGTTTACCATTCTCGTCAGTGGTGGCATTGATAAATAAAGAACCAGAGGCATAGTTTGCGCTGGTGGCAAGAACATATTCTGTAACCGAAGCAATGCTTACTTCCTGTATGGTAAAAATGGGTAAGGATTCTTCGCCTTGTGTGCCTGTTCCATGCTTATTGATCAAGTAAGCAAACTGAATAGGCTTATTGTTTGGCTGCCATTGGGCACCCGGGGCACCTTGCTTCAACACGCGGTTAAGCGGTGAGGCTTCAAATTCTGTAACGGCAAAAGGATAATTATCTGTTTTAACACCATTGTTGTAGGCGCCTTGTGTTTCGCTATAAAAAGCAGCTTGTGCAGTCGCAGCACTGTTTTTATATAAGCCGTCACCGGGAAAAGCAGCATAAGGCAGGTACTTTTTGTTCTCGCGGCCAAAGGCATCGTAGGCCTGGTGCAATACAATATCGTTGTAGGTAGGACTGCCCTTTACATCTACACTTTGTATAGGTCTGCCCAAACCATCGAAGTATTGGTAGGTCACTGTTTTATCCTTCACGGTATTTGTGCTGATGGGGGCGGTTGTCAGCATTTGTTCCGTTTTGATAAAATTCATGTTCGACTCCACCTCAGGCAAGTACTGATCGGGTGGATAAATAGAAGCCCGGAAAGTGCTGCCATACGGCACTATAAAGGCAGCGCCATTATCATTTGGAAGCAGTCTGATGCTCCTGATGGCTTTCAGGTCGGCAGCACCTGGGTTGTATACCTTCGATTCGATGTCAACCGGAAGTGTTTGTGCCTGCACAAAAGCAATTGAAGTCAAACACAGTAGGGTTAGTAAAAGTAATTTTCTCATGTATAACTATTTTTTCAACAGGGTTGTGATTACTTCATTTTGTTTTTCGTTCTCTTTCTTCAGTTCGATGACGTAGAGCGTCAACTCCTCCACTTTCTTCAGCAACAGCATATTCATCTCACTCAGATTAATACCATTCGTTTCCATCTCTTTGGCAGAGGGCACTTCGGGTAAATGCTTATTGGCTTTAATGTAGTTTTCTATTTCGGTGAGGCTAGGTAATTGGTAGCTAGGTTCGAATACGTAGTCGGGGCCAGTGCCTGCGTTAATATCTACCTTAACTTCGGTGGAGTATACCGTGCCCTTGACGGTAAGTTTTTGCGTGGGGTTGGTGGTGCCTATGCCTAAGTTTCCTTTATTATTAATTCGCATTCTTTCAAGTAATCCATCACCAGTAGCTCCACCCCCTGGGCTAGAATCTTTTGTGTAAAAGAGAATTTCACCACCACCATACGAAGAGGGTAATGCATCTCCCACTCTAACGGATATCACACCTATCTCATCTTCATTGTTGTTAAACGATCTTGTCGAAAAGGAAAGCCTATTTTCAGTTCCATAAGGAACAAACATATCAGGAGTATGGAATTGCAGTTTTAAAATCGTATTTGACGATGGTATATAATTATAATTCACAGTAGACATGATAGATGCATTTCCAAATCGATCAATTGTAAACGTCTTCACCAATCCTGGGCTAGGCTGCTCAGCACCCCGAGCTGGTGCATAGGTATAGAAATTAATTTTACTCCCACCATAGATTCCACTCATATCCATCTCTTTCTCGACACCTATTGCACCAAAGTTTGTTTCACCATTTGACCAGTCTTGAAATTTAAAGTTCAGCCTTGAAATTGTTCCCGCAGGTACAAATCCATCGGGTGTATTTATCGTTAATGTCATTAAATCATTGACTGGACTTGCGATCACCGCTGAAACATTCAGAGAATTTTTCAAGTGAAGCTTACTTGCTGGATTGCTTGTACCAATACCAAGATTACCCGTATTAGTATTGTAAACATGGGTTCCACTGATGTTCCATTGCCCACTAACAGTTAGTGCCATACAAAGAAGGCATGCGACTAAAATAATTCCTTTCATTCTACTTTATTTTTTATTTTAAAATTCAACTTCTTTACGTTGCCCAATAAGTTGTTTTTGTTGATCAGTGTTACTTCAATATACTTCAAAAAGTACAGCGTTGGCTTCTCTATTTTTAAACAGCAGCACAAAAATTACACTAAGGTTCTTATTATTTGTCTTCATGTCTAATAATCTGTTGCCTATCGTCTGAACCATGATAATTGTGATTATTTTGGTTCAGACATTTTGCGACACTACTTTTTACGATTGCTCTTTAGTTCATTTATTTCATTTCGCTGCAACTCATTCTCTTTTTCAATTCTGATCAGATGCAACGTCAGCTCCTCCACCTTTTTCAGCAACAACATATTCATCTCACTCAGATTAATACCATTCGTTTCCATCTCTTTGGCAGAGGGCACTTCGGGTAGATGCTTGTTGGTTTTGATGTAGTTTTCTATTTCGGTGAGGGTGGGCAATTGGTAAGTAGGTTCGAATACGTAGTCGGGGCCAGTGCCTGCGTTAATATCTACTTTTACTTCAGTAGAGTAAACTGTGCCGTTGACGGTGAGCATTTGGGTTGGATTAGTAGTGCCTATGCCTACATAACCAGAGGGTGTGATGCGCATACTTTCACGCAAGTCGGCTTCACCGCTGGCGTTACCGATAGGGTTGGTGTAAAACGCCAGTCCAGTAATCTGCCTCAGCGCATTGTTGTGCTCATACCCGTTAAATCGCAGGGCAGAAATCCTAGCTCCAATCTGATCAGGTGAAACATCGCGGTAACCAGAAAAGTCGATGTTGTACCGGGCTGTCAGCAAGCCTACACCTACAGCAATATTTCCTGCGTCATTCACAGCACCGACTCTCATCCCTCCATTATTTGTATTGCCGATGTGTAGATTGGTGGTAGGTTGTGTGGTGCCTAAACCTAATTTTCCATTTTCGGTTAGCACCATAACATTTCCATATCCACCTTTAAAAAACTGAAGGGAGTTTGTTGTATAGGGTGCAGCCACGCTCCATCGCTCGGAACCATCCTGATTCATAATCATGAATCCAACATTATCCGAACTTCCAGAACCCTGAATAGCTATTCTGTCAACCGCATTGGTTGTTTTAGCATGGAAGAAATACATAGGAGTTGTCAATCCTATTCCAAGTCTGCCGTCCTGCCTAAACGTAGCACCGTTTATTTTTAAATATCGGTCACTCCATGTTGACCACACCAAATTGGTATTTACATCCTGAGTGGCATCCCAGTGTAAACTGTTACCATTAAAAATTCTCGTCTTACCGTTAAAGGAAAATGGGCCATCTTGAGCATTTGCGCTATTGAGTAACCATCCTACACTCAAAAATATTAGCAAGCCTGTACTTACCTGATTAATCTTTATTTTCATGGCTATTTATCTCTTCAGAAGTATTTCAATTAATTCCTGTTGCGCATGAAGTTGCTTCTGTTGCTCAATCAAGTGTAGCGTCAACTCCTCCACCTTCTTCAACAACAACATATTCATCTCGCTCAGATTGATACCATTGGTTTCCATCTCTTTGGCAGAAGGCACTTCGGGCAAATGTTTGTTGGCTTTGATGTAGTTTTCTATTTCGGTAAGCGAGGGTAATTGGTAAGCAGGTTCGAAAACGTAGTCGGGGCCGGTGCCTGCGTTAACATCTACTTTAACTTCAGTGGAGTATACCGTGCCATTGACTGTGAGTTTTTGCGTGGGGTTGATGGTGCCGATACCTACGTTGCCATCGGTATCAATAGTCATCCTGTCCTGAAATACATTATTTCTATCCCAAAGACTGAAGAGCATCTTTGGTTGAACTCCCCAATAGGTTTCTTTTAAAGAAATTCTTCCTTCAATATTGTTATTACCTGAATTATTCCCAATTCCAAAATCTAATGAAACTCCAGCTTTGTTATTCGGGCTACCTGGATTTATTTGCTGAAGTATGAGTGCTGTTTGAACCGAAACGTTGTCTCCATTTATTCCAACTTCTAATGGGCTACGTGGTAAAACGCCAAGGCCAATTCCGACATTTCCTGAAGAATTTATCAAAAACCTAGTGTTCTCATTTATTTGGTTGTCAGTCAATACCTGATCTAATGAGCTTGACGATGGTACATTAACTATCCTGAATTGACCAAAAGGATCTCCCATTATCATAGAAGCTCCATTGTGGCTTCCATTACTGTGTGCTATCCAGCCTTGAGAATTCCGAGCTAGATTTAAACCTATGTAATTATATGCCCAGCCTAATGCTTGACTGTATTGATTGGGTATTTTACCCAGTGATATTTTTGTATGGCCTGAATTAACTTGAAATTCACTTGTTGGTGAAGTAACACCTATACCCACATTTCCATTGTTTAGCACAACCATTTTCTCAGTACCGATTCCAGAAGCTCCTACACCTCTGGTGAAAAAAGCAATACCACCATAATATGGGTTATTGGTGCTATAAGTAGAGAAATCAATAAACGATGAGGGTTTTGAGGGATCAGGTATATCCCATAGACCATATTTGGTTCTCGCATTAACCCCGATGATGTTGTTTGCAGAATTAGTCGTTATGTAAAAAAAAACTGGCCCACCATTCAATGGTTCGAGACTCAAGTTATAATCACCTTTAACAGATAACTTGGTAGGAGGCTCTGCATCTCCTATCCCCACATTCCCTCCATTATAATAAATATTACCTGTAGTCTGATTATCAGGGTTCCACTGCGCAAAAGCGTGACCGGCCACTAGCAGTAGCAGCGTCACCATGAATAAGAATTTCATTGATGAAGATTTAGATAAAATTGTAAAGAGTTAACGCTGCACTAATTCATGCCCGGAACAAAGAAAACCACTAAAAGCTTTACAACAAAATATACAACCTGATTATTGAGTCACTTTGTGTCACTAATGACAAAAAATTTTAAGAAGGCTTTTTTCAAAGACTATAGTTTTCATCCCTTTTTAAGAAGAAAAGCATCCAGAAAAAATCATAAGCCATTCTGAATCAATAATTTCCTAACCTCCACTCTATTTGCACAATATATATACACCATATATACGCCTGCTGCTACATCATGAAGGCCCACTATCCTTTCGGTGCTGGTTTTAACCAGCTTCATCCTGCTGTCGTAAATATCTATACGCTCAAACTCATGTGCCTGAACTGTTACGAAAGCACTAGCCGGATTGGGAAACAAGGAGAATCTATCCCTCCTGTCTCTGTCAACTTTCTCAATCTTTAAATCAGTCGCAGCACCCTCAATATCTATCTGCCGTAATTTATAATAAGTTCTGCCCTCATTATGGCTATCGTCATAGAGTGCATGATAGTTATGCAATACGTTTGAATTACCTGAACCATCAATCTTACGAATCAATTGCCAGTTAAATCCAGCCTTGGATTCAAGAATTTCAAAATAATCGTTATTAAGCTCACTGGCTGTAGACCAGACAAATTCAAGCAGGTCATCACTCAGCGCACTCACATGAAAAGCAGAAAGTGTTATTGGCAATGGGGTTGTATTAATATTGCCTGAGCCAAAAGTGAAGCGACTACCATTACTGATGGCTGATACGTTTTGAAATTGATAACTGTTATTGCTTAGATCGTAAGCACCACTGATAGCAGTTTCATCCGTAAACAAACCATCCTGATCGGTATCAATCAACAATACTAAATCACTGGCAGTAACTGGTCCAAGGTTCTGCAACTGAAAAGTTATACTCAGGCTTCCTAGATCCACAGCCGTGCCTGCACTGCTCACTTCACTTACATACCAAAGGCGGTTAGATCTCGCCTCAACCCCTTCAGGCACATCATTGATTTCAACAGCGGCAAGGGCACCATTGTTATGTCCCCAAAACAAGAATTCATTAGCATCAATATTTGCTGCTTCAATGCTTACGATACCGGTTCCTTGTGTCGATAATCTTGCAGTAGATGCATCAATCCTACCAATGCCTGCGACATCATCATCAAAGGCATTGTCATCGCCTGTAAATAGATTATTCGCTGTTAAGGCAATGTTATACTTCGCGGAGAGGTAATTCTCAATTGTTATCAAGTCCAGTTCATTCAAGGCTTCGCTAAATACAATAAGCTCTGCCACTGCTCCATTAAACCAAAAGGGGTAATCAGCGTTAATCGAACCGCCTGAACCAACAACAAACTGATCGTAAGCACCGGGATTGTGATTAGTAGTAAAACTTCTGGCCGAAAAACCATTTACGCGGACTGTTGTTCCATTACTTACATCTTCCCTGAAAACAACAGTACTCAATAACCATTGATTTGCGCTGAATAATCCGGGTATGGAGCCTGAAGGATGATTAATATCGGGCGGCTCAAAACCTGGCCCTACAAAATTAGATGTGCGAGGCAGGTTGAGATTATTGTCTGTCAGGTACCTTCCCTCCCAATCTGATGCATAGTCTCCCCAAACACCCCCTGCATAGGTAATGAAGGGCTGATACACGGCTAAGATAGTCAGGTTAGGATACAAGGCAGCATTGATAAAGGCATTTGTTAAAATCTGTTGATCAATGCCATTAAATTGGATGGCACTTCTTTGATTTACAAAGTTGGTTGTCAGTGTTGGATTACCAACAATCGTATTTATCACACTATTTCCAGATAAATCTGAAATTTGTATAAGATTACCTCCCCCCACCTGTGCTTGCTGGTTTGCATCAATCCAATAGATGAGGGTGGAGGTTCCGTTTGTATCTCCTACTCCACCAGGGCCTTGCTGAGCAAAGGCAAGATCATTAAAAAAAAATAGAAGTATAAGACAAAAGACCAAGTAGCCACGTTGATGGTAATCATTTAAGACAGGGCATTTTATCATTGTCATAAATTACCAGATTCAGATAATCTGGTTTTAACCAAGATTAATTATTCGCTTAAAAAAATGATAATACACTTATCAAATTCGGAATAAAACTATGCGGAAGAAATACCAAATAATATCTTACAAAGTTCAAATAGAATAATTAAAGGATCAATTGAATGTATCGAGGTGGCAGCTGTGGGAGCTTACAGGCAAATGTTTATGCACTTCTGAAAATCAGTGTAAAGGTACTTCCTTTACCCAGCTCGCTGATGGCCTGGATTTGTCCACCCATCACCTCAATTTGTGTTTTTGTTAAAAAAAGTCCGAAGCCCTTACCCTCACTATTGGCATGAAAGCGCTGGTATAAATTAAATATTTTCCCTTCGGCATAACGCATATCAATACCTATTCCATTGTCGGTAATTATTACAATCACTTCTTCATTACTTCTACGGGTAGAGATTTTAATAATCGGTTGTCGGATATTATCTGAATACTTCAATGAATTATGGACAAGGTTATGGAATATACTCAACACATATGGCTCTATACCTCTGATAACATAATCCTGAAAATCAGATTGATCGATGATCGCATTTTTATCTTTTATATCGATCTCAAGTGTCTGAATAGTGTGTTCCAGCACATGTTGAAGTGAAACGGGCTCAATTAAGCGGCTGGCACCATCGCGTATATTGATGATAGTACCTAAATCAGAAATGATATCATCAAGACTCTGTACACTCTTTTTCAGGTGCTCAATTTCAATTAAATCTTTCTGAGGCAACAACTGCAGGAGTCCCTTGATGCGGGCCAGTGGTCCTCGTATGTTGTGTGCTGTGATGAATGAGAATTGTTCTAATTGAACATTTTGTTCAATTAATCTATTATTTACGTTCTGCAATACAAGCGTACGTTCTTTTACTTTTTTCTCTAAGGAGGAGCGAATCGAGATAAGTTCCTGATTCTGTATTGAGAGTGCCTCTGACTGCGTGCTCAGCTCTTCATTTTGCGCAGATATTTCTTCATTTTGGGTAGCAATCTCTTCATTCATTTTTTGAATTTCGTGTGTACGCGCTGCCACTACCCTCTCCAGATAAATGGACTGTCTCTTCAAACTGGATACACGCCAATAATATAGTAGAATAAAAAATATTAAAGCGCCAACTACCGCTGAAACTAAAAAATAAGGTGACTTCCAGAAAGGTCCGTTTACTGTAACATATATGGTTAATCCATGCTCCTCCCAATCCCCAAACGAATTAGAGGCAAGTACACGCAGGGTATATTTACCCGGAGGCACATTTGTATAAGAAATTCTCGTTTCATCTTCTACAAAACTCCAATCTGCATCAAAGTTCTCTAGTATGTATTTTAAACGAGTTCTACCAGGATAGTTAAACCCTAAACCTGCTACTTCAAAACCAAAATTCTGTTCACCCCATGCCAGTTCAATATGCTGATCACCATACTGACTGATAATGGTTCCATCCTTTAATGAATCTATTCTGGTCTGGTTGATAAAGAAACCTGTTACGATACTTTTCGGTATTGAAGATTTTATTGCATTTGCTTCCGCAGGTTTATAATAGGTTAAGCCATTGATACCACCAAAATAGAAATGGCCAGAGGGGGATTTAAAGAAAGCACTAGTATTAAATTCATTGCCTTGCAAGCCATCTGCTTTTTCAAAATTTCTGATTACTTTTTTCTTCTTTGTATCGAAAGCACAAATTCCTTTATTTGTGCTAAACCATAAATTGCCAGAAGCGTCCTCAAGGATTCCGTAAACAACAGCATTTGGTAACCCCTCTGACTCAGCAAAAGTCTGGAAGCGTTTATTGATGTGATCATACAAAATCAGACCTTGACCCCAGGTACCTATCCACAATGTCCCTGCTGAATCTTCATAGAAGCATTTTACCTGGGTATCCGGAAACTGGCTGCTGCCATTCGAGTCTTTTTTGAACATCTGTGTTGTGGTAATGCCATCACTACCTAACAACCTGATATCCTCTTCAGATTCTATCCAAAATTGACCGTGCCATTTTCCAATAACCATGCTCCGGTAGTCATTAAGCTTTACAGCCTTATTCCTATTAAAATCTACCTGAAACATACCTATGCTAGTAGCTAGTAGAGAGGTGGTTGAATCAAAAGCAAGCCCTGTGAAAATATTTACATCAGCCCCATCAAGTATTGAGATTCCACCAGGAACTACTTCTCTGTCCCTCCATTTCATCAGGCCTTTGGTTGTACACAACCAGATATTTTTATCGGTTGATTCAATCATTTTGTTAACCTGGGCACGATCTCCATTTTTACTTATCACTTCATAATGCCTGCTAGTGTTATTTTTAAGATTCAACACGTCCAGTCCCGAAAAAGTACCTACCAAAACCTGCTCATCGTTATTGGTGTAAATTGATCTGACGAAGTTATTGGAAAGAGCAAGCGGTGCATCTTTAAATGCACCTACATACTTAAAAACAGATAGCTGAGGGTTGTATTTGTTTAAA
Organism: Chryseotalea sp.; assembly: GCF_057350905.1. Taxonomy (NCBI): domain Bacteria; kingdom Pseudomonadati; phylum Bacteroidota; class Cytophagia; order Cytophagales; family Chryseotaleaceae; genus Chryseotalea; species Chryseotalea sp. The sequence goes on from NZ_JBMRCF010000015.1 coordinate 73,170, forward strand.
CCAAAACCGTTGGTACCAACCCAAACAACCTGGTCTTTTGACTCATAAATACATGAAATTAAATTGCCTGATAAACTATTGGGATTCTGTGGTATACTTAACAATCTGGATTTAAGTATGCCCTGACTATCATAAATATGCAGGCCGTTACGATACACCCAAAGTTCACCTGTAGATCGTCTTAATAATCCATTTTGATCCGGGTTAAAGTTTTTTGATTCTTGAAAGGTCTCGAGATGGATGTAATTTCTTTTCAGCAAGTCATATTTTAACAACTGTGTTTTTGTCTGAAAGTATATTTCCTGGTTACCCTCGCTAACATAAGCAAAAAGGCTTATTGTATCGGTTAGTAATATCTTCCAGTCATTCGTATTTGTAAAGTGGAAGAAGGCACTTTCTTTCGTCACCACCAATTCACCGACTGATGGAAGACTTGCGTAGGATGATATTTTTTTCCCGGCAAACATAGAATACCTTGCTGAAGGTTTAGCTTCCTGTTTTTCAACATCAAATTCAATAAGCCCTACATTGGTTGATAATAAAATTGAATTTTTATCAACAAAATCAATTTCAAAAATGATAATGGACCCAACTATTGATGAAAGGGTGATGGGGTAATTGATGAACGCATCTGTTTTGGGTTCATAGCGCGCTATAGCATTATCGAATACCAACCAAAGTTGTTGATCCGGATCGAGTGCTAATGTCTTAACATGATTGGTGTAAAGCGAATGACTGTTTTTATTATTATGTTGGTAGATTTTAAATTCTTTGCCATTGTAGCGATTCAGTCCGTCCAATGTAGCAATCCATAAATAACCATATTGATCTTGAGTTATGCTACTAATTGATGATTGCGAGAGACCATCGTCAGTGGAAATGCGTTCAAATCGAATATCGTTCTGAGCAAAAAGATCAACCTGACCTATAACCAAAAAAGACAACAGCAGCCTGAAAGCCACGCCAATTACGTGGAGCCTTCTTCGGAGAAAGAACACCATTTCTATCATGACAGGAGCCAAGTGGCTTAGGTAGAACCCCAATTAAGTTAAAAATAATTGTATTACAAATGATCAAAGTATGAACCTTGATTTTCTTCATAATAAATACATTGTTTCGAACATTAGCCCCATCGTAATAAGCACTGCTTTGCCTTCTTTTGCTATGCTAAGTAAAAGTAGATCACGTTTACCACTATGTTACCTAAACATTTCGATAAATAAACCCATACACAGCCTCTTCTGGAAGGCAGAATAGAATGCAAAAACAAGCATTAGTCAGAAATCAGTAGAATAATTCTGATGACTCCTTCAGAATATAAAGACGTGCGACCGGGATGGAATCAGTATACTTAAGCACCGCTAATCTTCACAAAGATTGCTTTTGATTGGGGCATTCTGTTAGCACAGGCTGATCTTTAAAAACTATTTTTTAGGCTGCATTAAACCATCAAACCAAAAATCTGTCTAAATTCAAAAGAACGAAACTAGTCTTGGAAGACAGCGAACTCCTCAGTAAGATTCGACAGCCGGAAACCCGGAATTATGGCTTTAACATGCTGGTGCGAACCTACCAACAGCGGGTCTATGCGCATGTGCGTAAAATGGTAATCGATCATGACGATGCCGATGACATTACCCAGGAGACTTTCATTAAGATACACAAGCATATTGACGGCTTTCGCGAAGATGCCCAGCTTTTTACATGGATTTACAGAATCGCTACTAACGAATGCCTGACCTTTCTGCAAAAGAAAAAGAGGCGTTTCTTCCTCCCTATTGGTGATGTGGCCGGTGAACTGAGTGCCAAGCTGGATGCACATCCAGGACTTTCGGGTGACGAGATTCAGCTGAAACTTCAAAAAGCGCTCTTACAATTACCTGATAAACAACGGCTCGTTTTTAATATGAAGTATTTCGAAGACCTTACTTACGAACAAATTGCTGAAATAACACAAACAAGTGTGGGGGCCTTAAAAGCGAGTTATCACTATGCCGTAAAAAAAATTGAAGAATTAATCATTATTTAATTAAACCCTGAGCCATTAAAACCGTCAAAGACTTGAAAATGAAGAAACTGGAGGACATACCTAAAAAAGATCATTTTAGCGCGCCTGAGGGCTATTTTGAAGCACTTCCTAACAGGATTAACGCGAAGTTAGCAGAGAAGCCAAGCTTGCTTGCAAGACCTGCTTTTCGCTACTCGCTTCAATATGCTTTACCTGTGCTCATTCTTTTTGTGGTGGGGATTGTCTGGTTCTCGCAACCAACGATTGACAGTGATGCCGCTGACGACTTGCTCGCATCAATAGAAACCACTGCCCTGGTTGAGTTTCTGGCCGATGCTGAAAGCACTTCATATGAAGATTTTTTAGATGAAATGAATCCGAGCATTGCGGAAGCTGACAGCCTGGAAAATGCAGTTTACAAATTATCATTTCCTGGCGATGACATAGAAGCGCTCTTAGATGAAATAGACACAAATAATTTATAACATGAAAAAGATATTCTTCCTCAGTTTAGTCTTGTTTGCACTGGCAGGCTTTAGCAGCCTTGCACAAGATGAAGAAGCACTAGCGCCCGATCCGGCAGCAAGAGAAAAAATTAATGCAGCACGTGTTGCTTACATCACGGAAAGACTAGCCCTAACGCCAGCCGAGGCAGAGAAATTCTGGCCGCTGTACCGGGAGTTTACAGAAAAGCAACGCACGCTCAAGCATCAGTTTAACCAGGCCAGAAAAGAAGGAAAACCTGCCGAGGAACTGCTTGATCTTGAATACAAACTGAAACAGCAAAACCTTGATCTTGAAAAAGAGTATTCAGGAAAAATAAGACAAACCATATCACCGGAGAAATTGATGAACCTGCGCAGGGCGGAAGAAGATTTTCGCAAACTTGTATTACATCAGGTGCAACAGCGACAGATGCAGCATCAAAAAAGGGAGTTGCAGCGCGACCGCATGCAACAAAGGCAACAACAACGCAATAACTAAAAGCGATTTGTCAATGGCATGAAAGGCCTTCGGCTTCTATTCTTAACACTATTATTATCAACGTCTTCTGTACTTCATGCACAAGACGTTGATTCTTTATTATTTGGCGATGATCTCGACTTCCTGATCAGTGGCGATTCACTTTCTGTATTTTCGCTTATCGACAGTTTATTGAATGCTGATATCCATGCGCAGTCTCAACTCGCATTAAGGTTAGGATATAATAGTAATGTAATTGCAGCTGGCAGAACGCTGGGGGTTGAAAACTTTGGTTTAGCACCCGGCATTACGTATTATCACAAATCCGGGCTCTTCGCTGATGTGTCAGGCTTCTGGAGCAAAGACTTCTCCCCTCCCTACTATTTGACACTTGCTTCGGTAGGTTACTCCCCCATTATCTCAAAAAAATTCAGTCTCATGGCCACCTATGATCGCTACTTCTATCATACTGACACAGAAGATGTCTACATCCCCTATAAGAATACAGTCTCGCTCAATGGCAGTTTTGATTATCGATGGCTCAACACCGGCCTGACTTATTCATTTTATTTTGGCGATAAAACTGTTCAACGAATTATTCCTTCTCTGGGAGCTACTTTTGAAATCAAGAAAAAAGCATTGATTAAACGCATCGCAATTCTACCTACCTTTTATCTTCTTGTGGGCGATGAAATATTTTATAGCACTGAGGTGCTTGTTCCGCGAACAAGACTGGAAGCACTGTACAACTACAGAACTTATGGAAAGGTATTTCCAACCATCGTAACCGAAAAACGCGAGTTTGGATTGATGAATCTTTCTTTTACGCTTCCGGTGAGCATCTCCATAGGTAAAACCAATTTGCTGCTTACCTATGTCTATAGCGTTCCTAAAGCTCTACCCAGCGAAAACCTAACGTTTTCTGAGAGTAGCTTCATTACGGCCTCCTTTAGTTGGCTCCCTGCTTTTAAGTCACGTAAAAGCGCTTGGCAATAAGCCTTTCTTTCAATATACTTACAGCTGATAAACTGTTATTAGCATGTATTACAAGTCAATTATTACCTTTTGCTTATTAGGTGTGTTGTTTACCGCGCATAGCCAGGACTACCGATGGCAACAACGCGTGGAGTACAGCATGGATGTAAAACTCGATGTAGCTACGCATAAAGTGAATGGCACTCAAAAACTGGTGTATTACAATAACTCCAAAGACACCCTTACCAAAGTATATTATCACCTCTTTTTTAATGCCTTTCAACCCGGTAGCATGATGGATGTACGCTCCAGAAATATTGTGGACCCGGATGCACGTGTGGGCGACAGAATTTCAAAACTAAGCGATAGTGAGATTGGCTATCAACATATTGAAACACTTAAGCAAGATGGCAAAGATCTTACCTGGAATATTGAAGGTACCGTAATGGAAGTGGCCCTTGCTAAGCCTTTAATGCCAAATAGCAAAACAACTTTCGATATGAAATTTGAGGCACAAGTTCCGGTGCAAATAAGAAGATCAGGAAGAAATAGTAAAGAAGATATCGCTTACTCTATGACACAATGGTATCCTAAATTGGCTGAATATGATTTTAAAGGATGGCATGCTTATCAATATGTAGCCAGAGAATTTCAGGGCGTGTGGGGCGATTTTGATGTAAAAATTACCATAGATCCGAAATTTATTATTGGAGGAACAGGTGTATTACAAAATGCTGATAAAATCGGTCATGGTTATGAAAGTGCAGGCACTAAAGTGAACCGTCCCGCTGGCGATTTAACCTGGCACTTTGTTGCTAAAAATGTAATTGATTTCGCCTTTGCTGCCGACCCCGATTACGCACACGAAACTGCTCAGGTACCCAACGGACCGATGCTTCACTTCTTTTATCAGCCGGGAGAAAAAACCACCGCTAATTGGAAGGAACTTAAGAACTATGGCGTCAAGCATTTCGAATTCATGAATAAAACGTTTGGTAAATATCCGTATGAAACCTATTCCATTATTCAAGGTGGTGATGGTGGAATGGAATACCCGATGTGTACCCTCATAACCGGTGAACGAAGCATTGGCAGTCTTGTAGGTGTTATGGCACATGAAGTTTCGCATAGCTGGTATCAGGGAGTGTTAGCCTCTAATGAAGCATTATACCCCTGGATGGATGAGGGTTTCACTGATTTCTCTTCGAATGAATCAATGACTGCCATGTTTAACCAGGACCAAAGCAAAGCACATGATGGAAGTTACCGAGGATATTTTTCGTTGGTAAGCAGTGGTCTACAGGAACCCATCAGTCAACATTCAGACCACTACAATACCAACAGGGCTTATGGTACTGCTGCGTATTCTATGGGCACAGTTTTTCTACACCAATTAAAGTATGTAATGGGTGAAGAAGTATTCTATAAAGCTATGCGCAGGTATTACAACACCTGGAAGTTTAAGCACCCTGAGCCGAATGATTTTATCCGCATCATGGAAAAGACCAGTGGCTTGCAATTAAACTGGTATATGAACTACTGGGTTAATACAACTAAAAAAATTGATTATGGAATTAAGAGTGTAGTGGAGAAAGATGGTGCTACTTTAATTACGCTTGAGCGAATAGGCGATTTTCCTATGCCTGTTGATCTGCTGGTAACGTATAAGGATGGCAGCAAAGAAATGCTCTACATCCCGCTCAATGAATTATTAGGTAAGAAGATTAAGGAAAACACTACTATCAGCAGAACTGATTTAGAAGCCTGGCCATGGGTATACCCTACTTACACAGCCAAGCTTGGCAAAAAAGCAAGTGAGATAGATACTATTGAAATTGACCCTTCATTACGAATGGCAGATGTTGATAAAAAGAATAATAAAATAGAGGTGAGTAAGTTGAAGTCATTTGAAGACCCGACTAAATAGATCGAGGTCAGAGACTCGATGATCGAGTCTAGAATCTTGATAAATTTCAAACAAAAACCGTTTCGTAATTGAAGCGGTTTTTTTGTTTTTACGTACTTATGGTTTCCTGGAATAATGTTCTCTATCACTTTGTTAGGTAAGTGAAAGGTAAAAATGCCTGTCAATGGTTTGCTCGAGAATATGATGACCAATTTTTTTTCTCAGGTTTTTAATATAGGCTTCAATAGACGATTCCACCAGATAAATTTCCGAACCCCAGATTGTTTGCAAAAGGCTGTCAATGCTAATTTGTTTACCCGGATTCTGCGCAAAAAAGAAAAGTAATTCAAATTCCGGTTTACTCAACATCATTTCGCGTTTGCCAATTTTAACCGACAACTTCTTTCGATTTAAGGTAAGTGAACCGATAGTAAGTTTTGCAATGCTTTTGCGAATCACGAAATGCTGCTTCAATACAGTACTTACTTTATAAGTTAATGCCCTGAGTCCAACAATTTTTTCGATAAAATCATCGCCACCCGTATCCAAAGCTGCCTGTACAAAATAACTTTCAGATCGGGCTGTAAGAAAGAAGATATAAGTGTTTTCAAAAGCACTACTGCTGCGAAGGTAGCGACAGATTTCAATGCCATTGGGGTGGGGCATCATAATGTCGAGAATGATCAAATCCGGATGAAAGGACTTAGCCTGGCGAATGGCTTTAGCACTATCCGATACAGTCTTTACTTTGAATCCCTCTTTTTCCAGATTATATGAAAGTAAGTCAAGTATATCCTGATCATCATCCACAACCAATATCCTATGCGCTTTATCACTCATCAGAAAGTGTTTTAAGAAAGATAGTATAGCGCCTTTACCTGTTGATTAAGTCAGGTTTATAGAAGGATTAAGATATAAAGAAATTGATAAAACTAAGGTAACACCCACTACAAAGACCTACCCATGGCAACAGCATCATTTACGGCCTGCTCTGTTATGTTTGGATATTCAATATTGATTACGGTATCGGATTCTACCCATTCAGCAATGGTCTCCAGTCTTTTTTTCTTGATGTTCTTTAAAACCGGAACTTTCAATTCTTTTAAGGCTATGGCATTATAGTATTGCTCATATTGATTCTTCATTGGCACCACCATCAGTTTTTTATGCAGGTATAAGGTTTCTGCTGGTGTTTCAAAGCCAGCGCCACACAACACACCTTTGGCAGAGGTCATGCTTGCTTCAAATTCTTCTTTATTAACCGGGTACACTGATAGCTTGCCAATGTGGTAAGCTTTTTTTGTATGCTTGGAAAAAATATGCCACCGTACATGAGGTAGTTTTGCTAATAATGGCACCAATTTACGATCATCATATGCAGGCAGATACACAGTATAATGGTCGCGCATGGTGTTGCTCGCCTTTCGAATTCCTGCACGGATCACAGGTGTGTAGATGTTTTTGTCGAATGCCGCGAAGTGAAAACCAACATGAGCTTGCGATGGCGCATAGTTTTTTAGTATCCAATCCCCCACGGGATCATAATGCTTGGGTGAAGGTACTTTGGGCGATAGTAAGGCCGATTGATGACTTAATGCCACACAAGGAATATTTTTTCGCCTGCAGGCCCAGGCCGAGATGGGCTCGAAATCATTAATTACTAAATCATACTTCTCCACAGGAAATTCCTTGATTTCTCTATAGACATCTTTGGTACTATTTTTTCGAAAAGTTTTTAGCAAATCAACACCCCCACCCTTACCGAAATAAAAACTCAACCCTTTTGATTTATATTTAACGGGATACGATAATTTAATATCTGCCTGAGCACCACTAACAAATAAATCAAGTTTACCATGTTTTTGAAGTTCAGGAATAATGTCTTCGGCTCTGGCCAGGTGGCCATTGCCTGTGCCCTGAATTGCGTAGAGTATTTTCACTTGCGAACTGTTAAAAATTCATTAACAAGATCGCGGAATATCTCATCATTATCCAACTTGTCGCGAAGTCTTTTTGGTAACTTAACTGTCTTGGCACGTTCATCTTCAAAGTATCTGTAAATTCTCCACTCTACACCATCATATTCCAGGGCAGTCAGATTTTCCACCCAGTCACCTGAATTTAAGTACAATACCTCTCCTTTTTCAGTTTGAATATGCTTTATCTCAGGTTGATGGATGTGCCCACAGATTACATAATCGTAACCGTTTTCAATAGCTATATCTGCGGCTGTAGTTTCAAAATTGTTGATAAATTTTACTGCACTTTTTACACTGTCTTTCACTTTTTTGGAAAGTGAAATCTTTTGACGACCCACTTTAGTCAGTATCCAATTTACAAAAGTGTTCAGGACAATGAGTGTATCGTAGCCAATGGCACCGAGTTTGGCAAGCCACTTAGAGTATTGCATAGTAATGTCAAATACATCACCATGAAAAACCCAGGCGCGTTTTTGGTTCAGTTTTAAAACGACTTTATTATCAATGGTAAAAGAGCCTAGTTTAAACCCTGCAAATTTCCGCAACATTTCATCGTGGTTACCTGTCAGGTAAGTGATTTTGGTATTTTTTGCCAGCAAACCTGTAATGTGCTTCACCACCTGCATATGCGACTTAGGCCAGTAGCGCTTACTAAACTGCCACATGTCTATAATGTCGCCATTCAGAATCAGTCTTTTAGGTTTGATGGTTTTGAGGTACTTGAGAAGCTCTTCTGCATGGCAGCCATAGGTACCAAGGTGTATATCGGATAACACCACAATTTCTACTTCGCGCTTTTTTGTACGTTTGGCCATGCCTGTATAAAAGGATTCCCCGAGGTCTCTCAACCTAAGGGAACCTAAACCTATGAAGAAGTAATGTACAAAAATACAATGGGTGTATTACCTACCGATAGCCTGCCTGTTACTAAATTGTTATGCCTTATTAATCGCTCGTTCTCCTACACCTTCTTGATCCATCAACGACCTACCAGCCTGCGTTACAATTATTGTTACAACATAATCACACAAATCAAATTGGTCTATCGCAATCTCGGGTAAAAAGTCAGTTTTGTCATTGCATACAAACCTCGCTGGTTGTGAATAGATTATGCTGCCTTCTGCGTTTTCTTCTCTAGTATTTTAGCAATCCAGGCAAGAATCAGTGCAGAAATAATGAACACAAGGTGAATCGCTATTTCATAGTTCAAATCTTCAAAACCTTTACCCCTCTCAGATTCAGAATGTATATCAATAAATGTTTTTAATAGGTGAACACCAGAGATAGAAGCTAATGAGGTTGCCAATTTAACCTTCAGTCTATCTGCATCCAGATGGTCAATCCAATGGGGCCTGTCTTCCTGTTCATCAAAATCTATTTTACTGGTAAAAATGGAATAACCACCAATGATTACAATCACCAGCAGGTTCATAACCATAGAGATATCGATGAGACCCAATATAGCCAACATGGCTTGCACTTCCGTTATCTCATTAATGGTTAAAGCCAATCTGGATAACTCCTCAAGAAATTTATAAACGTATAACAGGGAGCCTATAATCAGACCAAGGTATATAGGGGCCTGGAGCCACCGGGAAAAGAAAATGAAAAACTCTATTGTACTTTCTACTGCTTTGTTAAAAGTTCTAAATGCACTCATAAAAAGGGTTGGTTGGGTTTTAAGGTGTAAAAATAGAGGATTTTATAATATTATTCAGCTGCTAAAAATCACTCAATTTATAGGTAAGCTACCCTATAAAGCTTCTTATGAAAAGCCTCTGCCTGCTTTAAACTTATCTAAAAAATATGTGGAATGGACTTTTCTGAACAACAATTGAGTAAGCAGTGCAGTATGGCTTTTGGTTTTTAGTAGGATTGAAGAAAATAATTCTTTAAAGTTATCATCGATAACCATGAGAATAAAGAAAAAAATAGTCTGGTTGGCTGAAAAAAAAAACAGCAGTCTTACTTGAAAGACTGCTGCTCTAATTTGATTGATAAATCAAATCAATTACTTACAGATAACATTGTATTCAAAAATCGCAGCAAGGCGAATAACATCTCTGTTAAGGGTTTGATCAGCAAATTTAGCTAAACCAGTTGCTTCCTCCTTATCGGCTTGCATTCCATAACCACCTTTTTCGAATTTCTCAACTACGACTGGACAATCCGCGAGCTCTTTCTTTACGTTAAGGTTATTAATAAGCTTTAGTTTACCGTCTTTACCAACTTTATAAACTAAGCTACCCACTGCGCCATCGCGCATGCTTTGTTCCATGGCAGAAACTTCACCCATTGATAATGGTGGTGAATAGTGCATGTATAAGCTTATTTTACCTTCTGAGTATTTTTGCATAAACATTTTTTTTGCAATCATGCCAGTACCCACAGCAGACATATCTGCATACTTAACACTCTCAAAAGTCATCAATGAGTCGCCTTGATATTTATATCCATCGATTTCATCCGCACCATATTTATCAAAATCTTTCAGCTTAACTTTTGCAAGGGCATCAAAAGCACTTTTTTCGATAAAGCGAATATCCTTTTGAAATTCCCATGGGGCAGGAACTGTTTCTGTACTTGACATGAGTGTTTCAGTTCCAGTTTTCATGATATACCCTTCTATTTCTTTTCCTTCTTTGATGATGGATCCTTTCACGACATACTCTTTCTCCATTTTTTCTTCTAGGGTCTGGGCTTGTACTGCAAAATGCCCACCTAACAATGCTGTAAACATTGTACAAAAAATAATTCTTTTCATAAACGAGTTTAGGTTAGTAAGGCACAAAAGTAAGCATTGATTCAGATTCAAAAAATGTTTTTAGGAGCCAACTAAAAATATCAATGCATCGATTTTTTTACCTAGGTACAGTATAAGTAATCTACTAACTGTTAATAGTTTAACAAGTTACGCAACTCCTCCTTTACTTTATCGGCATTGGGTAACATCATTTTCTCTAACTCGACATTGAGTGGAATGGCCGGCAAGTTTACTGCACCCAAGGTCCATACAGGTGCATCTAAATATTGGAAGCATTCTTTCGATATTCTACCTGCGAGCGATTCTGCAAATGAATTCAATAACGGTTCCTCTGTAAGTATAAATGCGCGACTATGGCTTTTCACCGATGTTGTAATGCTTTCCCAATCAATCGGGTTTAATGTTCTCAGATCAATAATTTCAACCTGACCACTGAAGGATTTTGCAGCCTCTTTAGCCCAATACACCCCCATGCCGTAGGTAATTACAACGCATGATTCACCAGACGCTATTTTATCCGCATCAGCTTGTTGCACTATGCTGGCTTTGCCTAAGGGTATAATATAATCTGCATCAGGTTCTATTGTTTTTGCTTCCAGTGTACCAGGTACTTTGGACCAATACAAGCCCTTGTGCTCTAACATAACCACAGGGTTAGGATCATAGAAAGAAGCTTTCATCAAACCCTTCATGTCAGCGGCATTGGAAGGATACACTACTTTAATTCCCCTAATGGTTAGTAAAGTGCTCTCAACGCTACCACTATGGTAAGGACCACCGCCCCCATATGCGCCAATAGGAACACGTATAACTGACTGGATAGGGAATTTTCCTTTAGATAGATAACAGCTCTTTGATAGTTCTTCAACCAACTGATTTATACCTGGCCATATGTAATCTGCAAATTGTATTTCTACAATTGGCTTGGCACCAACGGCAGACATGCCTGCTGTTGAGCCAACAATGTAGGCCTCTTGTATGGGTGTGTTAAAAACACGATCGTCTCCATACTTTTGTGCCAAGGTTGCGGCTTCTCTGAACACACCGCCTAATCTTCGCCCAACATCCTGTCCATAAAATAAAGCTTCCGGGTGTTTCTTTAGAATTTCATCTACAGCGTGCAGTGCCGCATCTACCATGACTACCTTCTCACCTCCCTGTGGGCTACGTTTACCGATTTCTTCAGTTACCGGACTAGGAGCAAACTCATGAGAATCAAAATCATGCACATCCGGATCAACAGCTGCTACTGCTTTTAAATAATCACTCGCCACTTTATCAGCGGCAATTTGCTTTATCTGATCAAGTTGCTCTTCTGTTTCCCCCTTCTCTATCAGGTATGCATGAAGCTTTTCAAGAGGGTCAAATTTTTGATGTTGCTCCAGGTCTTCACGATACCATTCTTTTCTTACCCCCGATGTATGATGCCCCAACAATGGACATTTTGCATGCACCAGAATTGGTGCCCGCTTTTTACGCACATAGTCGATTGCTTTTTTTATACCCAGGTATGAATCTTCAAAATCAGAGCCATCAACAGCCATTCTTTCGAGGCCTTTAAATCCTTCGGCATATTCATAAGCATCCATGGCACGCATCTCTTTGCCGGTGGCTGAAATCCCCCAATCATTATCTTGAATCAGATAAATAATCGGTAGCTTCTTTAACACTGCCATTTGAAAGGCTTCGGCCACCTCACCTTCTGTAACCGATCCATCACCTAATGAACAAAGGGTAACAGGAGGCTCTTCCGCCTTCAGCAAATTTTGTGATTCCAGGTAGGCAACACCATGCGCCATGCCGGTAGCCGGAATAGCTTGCATACCCGTGGCCGAACTTTGATGCGGAATCAGAGGAAAGCCTTCGCGTTTGAGTGAGGGGTGCCCATAATAAGTTCTACCCCCCGAGAAAGGGTCATCGCGCTTAGCCATGAGTTGTAACATCAATTCAAAAGGCTGTAATCCCATTGCCAACAGCATGGATTCGTCTCTGTAGTAAAGGGAGGCATAATCATAGGCCTTAAGTTGCAGACCTGCAGCCAATTGTATAGCCTCATGTCCGCGAGAGGTGCTGTGCACATATTTACTGCAAACCTCACGGTTTTCATCGTAGGTCTCTGCCATGCGTTTGGCTGCATGCATTAATTCATAAGCTTTGAGCAAAATTGGACGCTCAATTGGCGATTTAAGGACTCTGCTTTTTGCTTTTGACTGGGATATTTCCATCTCGCTTTCCTAACTTTTCTTAACCGCTTAAAGATAAGTAAAACAACAAATACCCCTGTAATTTTAAACAAATAGGTTGCAGAACTTGTGCTAATTTGCAGCCTTTATATGCAGCATATGCCAACTAAAGAAGATATCCACGACTGGTTTATTTCATTGCAACAATCCATTTGTGACCAGTTGGAGATTGGCGATGGCCAAGGTAAATTCCTAAGCGATAAATGGGAAAGACCTGGAGGAGGAGGAGGTCATTCACGTATCTTAACTAATGGCCGGGTAATAGAGAAAGGTGGTGTTAATTTTTCGGCTGTATGGGGCAAAGCACCTGAGCATACATTAAAAATGCTTAAACTGGATGAGACATCAGCGGACTTTTTTGCCACGGGAGTCTCCATTGTACTTCATCCCCACAGTCCGATGGTGCCGATCATTCACATGAATGTGCGTTATTTTGAAATCCTACCTGCTGGCAAGCAGGGAGCTACAAGTCAATATTGGTTCGGTGGTGGTATTGACTTAACACCCCACTATGTTGTAGAAGAAGATGCCCGCTATTTTCACACGCAATTAAAAAAAGTCTGTGACCTGCACCACCCTTCTTACTACACAGACTTTAAAAAATGGGCAGATGATTATTTCTACATTAAACACAGGCAAGAGACCCGGGGTATTGGCGGTATCTTTTTTGATTACCTGAAAGCAGATGAGCAATTCACAAAGCAAGATCGTTTTGACTTTGTGAAAGCTGTGGGTACAAGCTTTGCCCCCATATACACACACTTTATGCAAAAGAATAAGAGCCTGCCTTATAGCGAGACCGAAAAACAGTGGCAATACTTAAGAAGAGGTCGCTATGTTGAATTTAACTTAGTGTGGGACAGAGGGACTAAATTTGGTTTGGAGACCGATGGCCGTACAGAATCTATACTGATGAGCCTGCCGCCCCAAGCAAATTGGGCATATAGCCACCAGCCAGCGCATAACTCTGAGGAAGCCAAAACATTAAGTCTTCTGAAAAAGGGAATTAATTGGATTTAACTTAACAAGCCGTTAACTTCCCTCATTGTTTGTATGGTAAGTCTATGGCAAACCCTTAGTTACTGGGGTATTGAATCACATTATTCTTCAAAGGAAAAAAGAACAATCCTGCTTAGCAACCGCGTTTGCCTGCTCATTGCCATTTTTACTGGTTTCCTGACTACGGTTTCTTTTAGCTTTTTTGGCTTGATAAATTCAACTACGATTGGGTTTATCTTTACCCTATTATTTCTGACTCCCCTACTGCTAAATAGATTAGGGCACACAGATGCCAGCAGAATTTTACTGGCTATCTTTCTCAGCATCGGTTCCTTGATTATATCTGTTTTTGATAAATTCAATTATCGCGTACTGGAAGAAATGCAATACTTTGAGTTCAGGCTTACTTTACTCACGGCTACCATTATACCTTTCATTTTATTTGACCTTAATGAACGCAGGCTTTGGATAAGTGCACTCGTCATTAATCTGCTTTGCATCTTGCTTTATGATCCTATTCACGAATACTTTGATGTAGGCTATTACCAACTTGGCTTTACTGGACCTAACTATTACTTTGTCAATTTTATAGTTTCTGCCACCTACCTGATCATTGCTGCGAGCACCTACTTTTTAAAATACAGTTTTGAAAAATCTGAAAAAGAAAATGTAGACCTCATTAACCAGCTTTCAGCAAAACAAGAGGAGCTTTTGCTCGCAACAGGGCTTGTTGAAAAGCATCGCGCGCAACTGGAAAAAGAGAATAAGCAATTAAACAGCAGTTTAATTCAGTCCAACGCCACACTCACTGAAATGAATCATGAGTTGATCAGTCACAATAATAATTTACAGCAATTTTCATATACGATCAGTCACAACCTGAGGGGCCCCGTTGCCAGTCTGCAGGGTTTATTCAGTTTATTGAATCAAAAAGAACTTGGTGACAGTAACAGAGAATTATTCATTCACTTCAACAATTCAATAAAGGCATTGGATGGAACAATTAAAGATTTAAGCCACATTATAGAGTTAAAGAACGATGTCTCCAGTGTGCGGGATAAGGTTTCTTTACAGGCGGAACTAAATCAGATTAAAACATTGTTGCAACGCGAGATCATTGAACAGGAAGTTACCATTACACATGAATTTGGTGTTAGTGAATTTGAGAGTGTGAAACCCATGGTACACAGTATCCTTTACAATTTGATCAGTAACGCCATAAAATACAGGTCCTATGAACGCCCCCTCGTTATCACACTCAGATCGCAACGGGTGGGCAAACAAATACAAATAGAGGTTCAGGATAATGGCCTTGGCATTGATCTCGTTCAGTTTAAGGATAAACTGTTTGGTTTATACAAAAGATTTCATACCCACACTGAAGGTAAAGGACTTGGTCTGTTTCTGGTAAAATTACAGGCAGAGAGTTTAGGGGGTGGTGTGCATATTCAAAGCAAACCTGGAATTGGCACCACTTTTACAGTGTTAATAAGTGCTTCCTAAGTTTTTTCCTGCCTTTTGGTTTCACTGCATAATCCTGTACTTTTGCCACCTAAATTAACTCGGTAGCAATATGAAATTTATCAGTACAAGGGCTTTCTTATTTTATTTCATTCTGTTAGTAAGTGCCTCATGCTCAGAAGAAAATCCAGAGGACACTAACCTTGAAAATGGTTTAGTAGCGCATTATTCATTTTCAGGAGGGCTTGCTGAAGATTTAACCGGGAACGGTAATAATGGAAATATTTCTGGGTCAATAGCTTTTGACGATCAACTTGGAAGATCAAATCAATCCATGAAGTTCAACTCTTCTGACGATAATATAAAAGTTAATGCACCAACTTTTTTATCTAACAATCAAGGCACCTTCGCTGCATGGGTTAAATTTGACAATTTAGGGCATACACAGTATGTTGGTAGTGTTGGTGATGAACAATCTACTGAAAATTACTTAAGCTTTTTAAGAATTGATGGCACCGACAAAACTGTTGGAATTTACCAAAGAGAGGCAGGTTCTGCCAATTGGTTACAAGGAACCACTGTTCTTCAGACAAACACCTACTATCATCTTGTATTACTTTCAACAGGCACTGAATGGAAAATATTTATCAATGGGCAACCCGAGGTGTTAAGTATTGAAGCTGGTGTTAATAATGGTAAATGGATTAGTGATCTTGTGGGAATTGATAACTTTGTGATTGGTAATTTAATAATACAAGCCCCGTACACACTACCCTATTTCTCAGGCACTATCGATGAAGTTCGATTGTATGACAGAACTTTAAGTCAAACTGAAATCACTGCTTTATTCGAAACAACAAACTAGAAGCATCTCTTATAATAAAAAAACCTGCCTTTGGGCAGGTTTTTTTTTATTTTCTAATTTCTTCTACAGCAGACTTCAGGGCCTCTACGTATCCCCTACCAAATTTCAAATCAGGCTCCATATAATTTCCCTCAGCCCACTCATTCCATGATTTAAGGAAAATGATACGATGATCTGGCTCTTTATGCTTTACCGTGTCCAAGACTTGCTTAACATGCTTTTTAAAAACAGTTGGATTGGAGTTAATGAAAATATTACCACGCCTGCCTGACCTTGGCGAGTGATCCCAGTTAGGAATTATTGTGGGATACCAATTGTCTTGTTTATCTTTTTCATCTGAAAAATATTTAAACAATTTCTCATAATCAAAAATACCACCGTGTTTAAACCAGAGTCTTTTCATTTTCATAAAAGCTCTTTCCGGTAGTGTGTATTTATGCTTATAAAAATGATAGAGCCGAACAATATTTATTGCATCAAAACCTTTTGCAAGGATGGCTTCAATGTCCTCCTCTATCAATGTATGCCCAACGAAGTGTATTCCATCCAAACCATTTTTCTTAGCTTCTCGCTGCCAGCAAGCGATGAACTTATCAATGTCAGGAAACTGCAGCGGTTGATATATCTGGAATAAAGGTTTATTATCCACACGTATGTAGCGCTTATCTTGAAAGGCAGGCAGTAGCGCATAAAAATGTTCAAGGTAATCAGGCTCTCCGCCATACTTTTGTTCAAGTAGCATACGATTTGTACCCTCTTTACTGAATTGTTTGTCTTGCCAACTATGGTTGGCCCAACTTAAACAAAAGGGAAAATCCGGTTTACCAGATGTAAGCACTTCATTGAAAGGACGTTCAAGTAATCGCTTTCCATTTCCAAACCAGTAGTGCCAATAACAAAAGCCTTCAATACCGCACGCTCTGGCCATGTCAGCTTGTTGTTGACGCACTTCTGGAAGTCTTAAATCGTAGTAGCCTAGATCAGCTGGAACCCTGGGTTGATAGTGCCCACGAAACAGAGGCTTTGCCTTACCCACATTCGTCCACTCTGTAAAACCCTTACCCCACCATTCATCATTTTCTGGTACAGGGTGAAACTGTGGCAAGTAGGTTGCTAATATTCTAACTGATGTATTGCTCATGATTATTGTTCCTGATAAGCATCTGCCATTGCTTTAAAACGCAGGGCATCATCCTTACTTTCAATTTTTTTATAAATGATATCTATATTTTTACGTATCCAATCATCAGAAAAATTCACAAAATAAATTGGCAACAGGATCTTAATAATATCCTCTTCAAATCTATAACGAATAAGTTTTGCCGGATTTCCACCCACGATAGCATAGGGCGCAACATCTTTAGTAACCACAGCACCAGCTGCGATAACAGCTCCCTTCCCTATCGTTACACCCGAGAAAATCATAACTCCCGTACCAATCCATACTTCATCTTCAACCACTACCGCTCCCTTACTAAGCGCATCAATCGCTGAGCGTTTTATAAGCTTGGAGTGAAAAGGAAAAGTTGTAACTGTATCCAACTGATGATTCACACCAAGGAAAAAAGTAACATCTGGAGCGATTGATACGTAATTTCCGATGATTAGTTTTTCCTGAGACGTAACATATAGGCTTTGTATATTGAGCGTTCCATAACTCCCCTTACCAACCTCAACAACCTCCATGGGAAAAAAGCGCTTACCAGCTTTTGTTTCGTTATGCGCATTTCGTTTTCGCCATTCCTTTTCAAAGTCACGCTTGCGTATTCTTCTTACTAGTTCTCGAAACACCGGCATGTTGTTAAAAAAGCTGCTCATAGATAATCATTTCTTACAACGGATCACACCCTTACTTAATCGTTTATTCCAGTACATCAGCCCTTCAGAAAATTCGGTTGAAAAATTAAATTCTTTAAAGAATTTATCCATGAACTCTGGATCACCTACCTTGTGGTACGTACAAATGGCCGCCTTTATATTCTTTCCGTTAGATAACGTTTCCTCTGCGCCTGCCAATGCCATTCGTTCTGCACCTTCAATATCCATTTTGATGAATAAATTATCAGGACTTTCATTTGCCAGATAATCGTCAATCCTTATAAAGTTTCCTTCCGTTTTATCTCCAACAAACTTAGGCACTATTGTAACTTTCTCCTGCCAAGGAGAAAATGTTGCCCTAAGCGGTTTTTGCCAGCTCTCCATGTATTCAAATAGTATTACCCGATCAACTACGTCAATTGTATCTAAAGAAAAAATACCCTCCGCAGAACCTATGTCTAACAACGTCATACCTTTCAAATCATGATAGGAAGGAACATATCTATGAGCTGCGCGTGAGTCCTGCTCAATAAGCAAAGCGAGGTAATCCTTTTTCACCTTCTCCACAGAATAAGAGTGCGGGAAATAAAGTTTTTTCCCTTGATGATTTACGTAAGGCAAATCCAATGCAAGATCACGTTCAACCCGGATATCCTTACTCTTATACTCCAACATATAATTGGCCGGATAAGATGTTATGCCATATTTCCCAATAAAGGCAAATGCTTTATTTTCTTCATTCATTGGCAGCAAAAACCCAAACAGATAAGTAAACTTGGCTCTGATAATGACCTTAAAATTCCGAATGAAAAACAAGATTCTTCCAAGAAAAAAATCGTAGATGGCTTGCCGAAATGAGAAAGGCACTAAATTTCTGTAGAGGGTCGAAAGCATTTAGGATTTTTAGGTTAATTTTTAATGATCATGTTCTAAGTCAGGTCCAAAACATCATTTAAGTTCTTGCAAAAATAGAAACATTTTATGAATTGGATTCAGACATAATTATACTCAGGGTTTATCTGAATCTGGTATCTGACGCCAGTTAATCAGATTAAATATATTAATGACTTTCAGATCAGCATAGTATGTAAACCATAAAATTAAAACACACAGTATACAATAAACAGAATGACGCAAAAAATCATTTAAACCATCCAGTAATAATTCACCACTTATTATAATTGTAAACAAGATCAGCGGAGCAATGAGTATCTTATAAATATTAAAATTAAAAGAGAATCGATTTTTCGAGAAAATATAAATCAGAATCAAATCAGTAAAAAGGCTTAATGCACTGGCCAACACAACTCCTCTTACACCAAGGCTAGCAGCAAACAAAACAACACTTCCAATTTTGACAAATGCTACTACCAAATAAATAATTGGTAACGGCTTCGTATATTTTAAAATAGTATAAGGTAAACCAAAGTACAGTCTGATGGAGCGAAGCAGAAAGAGAACACTGATATATGGAATTAGGCTTACAGAAAGTTTATACTCTGGTTTGTTAAGATAATCGCTTAACCATGTTATACCAAGGGGCACGACCAGTATAGCAGCACACACCACCAACATCATAACCGCAATAAACCCATGGTAGTAACGGTTTGTTTCCGGAACCGCTTCCTTCAATTTTTGGCCAACGAGCACCTTCATTACTTTTGGAACAAAAGAGCTGTGTAAGCCATTCATAAAAAGCTCTATTCCTATTAGGCATTTAATTGCAAAATCATATACGCCCACGGTTGATAAGGGAACGTAAGCAAGCATAAGGAGTCTATCAAAATAGTTAATGAACCACTGCTGCAATTGATAAATAAAGGTGTAGAGATTGAACTGAAATGATTCCCCAAGAATATTTAAATTCAAATGAACTCCGAATTCTCTGACTATGCGATAAATAATCCAAAGCGTAATAAAAGAGAGGGCAAGGGCACGGCCGCCCAATGGTCCAATTAGTGTTGACGGAAATAAGTAAAGCCCCCCTAGAGTAAAGGCAACGATACCTACGAACAAGAAAAGATTTGACCAAAAGAAAGTCTCTTGCTTTTCACGTGTCTGAAGCAAACTGCTATGAACTTTCACAATTGCCTGAAATATACCCGATCCAATCGCTAACCAACCATTCGGAAAAAAGTCAATGTGTTTATCCTTAAACTGCCAATCAATAATAAGATTACCTGTTACCGCCAAAAGCAGGAATACAATGGTTCCGATAATAAACATCAGCGAAAAGGCAGAGCCTATAAAAGAGGCTAGCTTCTTCGTGTCTTCCTTAAACTCATGGTAATGAACATACAAAGAGGTGTCGTAGCTGTATGTAACCAGTAACTGTACCAGAATAGAAAGTGTCAGGTAAATTGACAGCGCCCCAAAGTTATCAGTTGTGAGCTGATCCATGTAAAATGGAAGCAACAAGATGGCGCTGGCCATCGGCAAAGCGCCTACCAGTGTGTAAATGAGTGACCCTTTGATGAAAGACCTGCTGATTCGTACCATGGAGGAGGCAAAAATAGTGTTTTAACCGGATAGGAAAGCATGTTAAAAGGCTACTGAAACTTAATTATCTTCGCGTCCGATGAGAAAACAAGTTCTGGTACTGGTCTTTAGTAACCTTAAACACGATGCAAGGGTAATGCGTCAGGTTCAGTTTTTAGCGAAACACTTTGAAGTATCGTTGGTAGCCTTTGATGCAGATCCCTTGGATCATGTTACACTTTTCAAGATTAATCAGACAAAACTCACCATTACTCGTAAAGGCTTACTTAGCCTGGCTTTATTGTTCCGGCTCTATAAAATAGCCTACCGGCTTTTTCATAATTATGAAAAGCAACTCCATACTATTCTGAGTCATAAAAAATTTGACCTGATTATAGCCAACGATGTAGATACCCTACCCCTCGCCTTCAGTCTAAAAGGAAAAGGGAAAGTAATTTTTGATGCACACGAATATGCGCCCCGTCACTTTGAAGATAAGCTGGTTTGGCGACTTTTCTTCCAGCCATTTAACCTGCATTTATGCAAAACCTACATTCCTCAGGTAGGTGCCATGCTTACCGTAGGCCGTGGGTTGGCGAATGAATATGAAAAGCACTTTAAGGTAAAACCAACCATTATTACCAATGCAGCACGCTATCATGAAATAACGCCAAGCACTGTGTTACCTGACAAAATAAGGTTAATCCATCATGGCATTGCCAATGCCTCTCGCAGGCTGGATCTCATGATTGATATGATGAAGTTACTGGATGATCGTTTTACCTTAGATCTCATGCTAATGACTTCCAACTATGCCTCAGGGCAAACCAAGGCATATATTGATGACTTAAAAGCCACTGCCGCGCAGGACAATCGTATTAAGATATTACCCTCTGTAGCCAGCAAAGATGTAGTGAATACCATCAACCAATATGATATGGGGATATTTTTATTACCTCCCATTAATTTCAATTACGCCAATACATTACCCAATAAGTTATTTGATTTTATTCAGGCGCGTTTAGCCATTGCCGTTGGGCCAACGCCTGAAATGGCTGATATTGTTCGTGAACATAAGTTGGGTGTGGTATCAAAAGCATTTACGGCAGAAAGTTTAGCCGAGGAGTTACGAAATTTAACAACAGCGCAAATTCAGTTTTTTAAGAAAAATGCTGAAGCGGCTTCCAAAATATTAAACGCTGAAGAGAACGAAAGAAAATTCAAGTCGGTGATCGATCAATTGATCGATACCTGATTTTAGTAAGCGCTTAGTCCAGAAGTTCGTTTAATTTGGCCGCCATCGTTTTTCGCGAATATTCACTAACCAATTTCGAGGGCTTACTATCTTGATTTTTCCAAGCTTTAAAATGATGCAGAAGATTGTCCTTGATTTGTTGCTGATGACTCTCATGAATCATCACGCCTGCACCTGATTTATTTAGCAGATCGGCAGCATCCCCTTGTTCCGGCCCCACGCCCAGTACCGGCAAACCCGTGGCCAGGTATTCAAATAGCTTGCCCGGCATATAGCCTTCGGCATCCTTATAACCTGTAAGTATCAATAGTAATAAGGCACTCTTACCGTATAACTTCACTACTTCCTGATGTGGTATGGTGGCTGTAAATGTGGTGACCGATTTTAAAACCGCGTGATCATTTACGTAAGTGGTAAATTGTGAATTGACCTGCCCTACAAAATCAATACGCACAGCATTTTTAAATTCAATATGATCCTCGCATAGGGCAGTTACTGCCTCCATGAAGGGAATCGGATTACATTTTTCATTAATAATCCCGGCATGTCGAATCACAAAGCGATCTGGCCTATCGATTTTAAAGTCCTGAAAGTCTTCTTCATCATAACCATTCGTCAACAGGTTAACCTTACGTCCACCCAGTTGTTGAAAATGCCTGACATAAAAAGGTGTGATGGTTGTAATTTTATCGGCTGTAGTCAACACGCGTTTCTCCAATTGCTGGTGCTGTCTTCTTGCAAGCTTGCTTAGTTTTAAAGTATCCAAGAACCCCCATTCACTCCACGGATCTCTGAAGTCTGCGGTCCACTTCAGGGAGGGGTTTCGTTTTTTTAATCCCAGACCAATCAGGTGCACGCTATGGGGTGGCCCGGTGGTAATGATATGCCTTATCCTTTTTTCTCTTAAAAAATCATCCAGGAATTTAACACTGGGTCTCACCCAAAACACCCTGGGGTCAGGAATGAAGAAATTCCCCCTGATCCAGATACTCAACTTACTGAAGAATGAATCTGCTTTAGGCGCAGAATTAGCGCTCACCTTAACACCTCCACCTGATAATCTATTAAACAAGCTATATGGTTCCCAAATAGGAAAATGCAAAACCTCCGCTTCAGACGGAATGTCTTTTAGTAATGATTCATCTTTTAAATCAAATGCCGGGTTTTCAGGCGTAAAAACATAGGGTTGCCAGCCAAACTGAGGCAGGTATTTAACAAACTTAAGCCAGCGCTGCACCCCACTTCCACCACTGGGAGGCCAATAGTAAGTAATTACCATTACTTTTTTGCTTTCACTTTCTTCCTCCTTGGTGGACATTCGGTTCAATTAAAATTCAAAATTCAACTTTCAATTGGTCTTAGCAAATCTACAGACCTGATTTTTAAATGAAGAATCTATTACTTTTGATCTATGAATTTCAGTGAAGAGGTCTTTCTCCATAAACTGGCGCAAACCACACCTTATCCTTACAACATTAGTATAGAAAGTGCGAAGGGTGTTTACCTCTTTTCGCCCGATGGCAAACGTTATATCGACATGATATCGGGTATTGGCGTGAGCAGCATCGGGCATGGCAATCCGCATGTAATTAAGGCCATTAAAGATCAGGTGGATAAACATTTGCATGTGATGGTCTATGGCGAATTTATTCAGCACAGTCCCAATGCCCTGGCTGAAAAATTGACCAGCCTCCTACCCTCATCACTTAACTGTTGCTACTTTGTTAACTCAGGCACAGAAGCCAATGAAGGAGCTCTGAAGCTTGCCAAACGTGTAACGGGAAGAACTGAGATTATATCCATGCGTAAATCTTACCACGGCAGTACGCATGGTGCCTTGAGTGTTTCAGGTAACGAAATGAAAAAGGCAGCCTATAGACCTTTATTACCCGATGTACGCTTCATCAATTTTAATTCAACAGAGGAACTCCAGCAGATTACCACCAAAACAGCTTGTGTAATTATTGAAACAATCCAGGGCGATGCAGGCGTTCGCATTCCATCCAGGGAGTATTTAAAAGCGCTGCGGAAACGTTGCACTGAACTGGGCGCTTTGCTGATCTTAGATGAGATACAATGCGGTATGGGGCGCACGGGAACCTTATTCGCCTTTGAGCAATTTGATGTAGTACCAGATGTATTAACCATTGGCAAAGCCTTTGGTGGCGGCTTGCCTATTGGCGCTTTTATAGCCGATGAAAAGCTGATGAAGGAGTTTACTTACAATCCCCCCTTAGGCCATATCACTACCTTTGGTGGCAACCCTGTTTGTTGTGCTTCTGCCCTGGCCACCCTCGAGGTTATTGAACAAGAAAAGCTTTTATCGGGCGTTGAAGCTAAGGGGCGTTTGATTGAGTCGCTTTTAAAACATAAAAAAATTAAAGAAATAAGACGTATCGGTTTAATGTTTGCCATTGACTTTGAAACGGCTGAAGAAGTAAACAGCATCGTGGCTTATGCCAAACAAAAAGGTGTAATCTGTTATTGGTTTTTATCGCACCCAAATAGCTTTCGTATTGCGCCACCCCTCATTATCAGTGAGGGTGAAATACATGAAGCCTGTAACATTATTCTAGAAGCTATTGACAAGGCATAGCACTTCAACCGGAGAGTATATATATTTAGACAATGGAAAATAAGACCTTCAACAGATTAGACTACACATATAAGCTTTTCATTGTTCTTGCACTCAGTATTGTAGCCCTTATACTGGCTAAAGATATATTTATTCCGATAGCCTTTGCGGGTTTTATTGCTGTAGTTATGCTTCCTGCCATCAAATGGATGGAGCGTAAAAAAGTTAACACCATTCTTGCTATAACATTAATGCTACTGGGCTTCACCACATGTCTTACTTTATTGGGTTGGCTCATTATCGATCAGATTGTGGCACTTGTCAACGACCTCCCTGATATTCAAACCAGGCTCGAATTGTTTACTGACAGCATCAGAAGCTCGCTCCGAAAAGATTTTGGTGTGAGTATATCCGACCAGAATAATCTGGTTAAAGATGCAGTTAAAAATATAAGTACGTACATCGGAGATATACTTGTTTCTACCGGGAACCTGATCTCGCTCATTATTCAAATACCCATTTACATTTTTCTATTCCTCATTTACAGAGATAAGTTTAAGTTGTTCTTTCAGAAGTTAATACCCAGTCAGGAGGATTTTTTATGGAAGAAAGATCTTGAGAATGTTTTACAAGGTTATGTAATTGGTCTCGCACTTGTTACAATCATCATTGCCTGTCTTAATACCATTGGTCTCGCTTTATTGGGCATAGAGCATGCTATCTTCTTCGGCTTACTCTCCGGCTTACTTACCATTATACCCTACGTTGGTATTTTCATTGGTGCCGCCCTCCCGGCTTTTCTGGCGTTGGTAACAAAGGACAGTGCCTGGTATGCGGTAGGTGTAGTCGGTATTTTCTCTTTCGTTCAGTTTCTGGAGGGCAATTTTATCACCCCACGCATTACCGGCTCAAAGGTGAGCATCAATGCGCTGGCTGCCATTATCGCATTACTGCTGGGTGGCAAAATATTGGGTATTGCCGGTATGATTCTGGCAGTGCCTGCTATCGGTGTGTTCAAAATAATTTTAGGCCATACAGAACACCTGAAGCCCTTTGTTATTCTTTTGGAAGACACCAACGGTGCAAATCCTAAAGAAGAAGCGGAGACGAGTTCAGCAACAGAAGAGAATCCTAATCCTCCTGTTTCTTAACAAGCAATTCTTTATAGCCATAGGTACTATCAAGCGTACGCAGGTAGCTAACATGAGGTAATATGCCGATAACAATTTCGGCAGTTGTATAAATTTTAGAACCTTTAGCCAAGTGACCCCCCTTACAATTTCCTTCTCCATCGGCAATGGAAATGTGCAGGTGCATGCCGTTGACTGAGACTGTCCCTACCAGTGACAAAATCTCGAAATGACCTGACAGCGATGTATATGATTCCTGATTGGCATAGCGGATATTGGCCTCTGTTAAACTTCCCACACAAGTGATGATGAAGCCTGCTTCAATCTTTTCACGCACGACAAAGCTCTGCAGGGCTTCGTATATATCTTCACCTGGTTTTAGCCGGATGGTTTCAACTACCAGATCCTTTTTATCAGATGCATCAGACATACAGGCTGTGGCTATACAAACAAGCAGTAAAAAACTTCGAATCAAACTTTTTCAACCACCAGGTTGTGATTGGTGTAAATACAAATGTCAGCCGCAATATTCAGACTTTCTCTTACAATCTCTTCCGCGGTAAGGTGTGGCGCATGTTTTTTCAGCGCCAATGCGGCCGCTTGTGCATACATGGCACCTGAACCAATAGCGGCCACGTTGTTATCAGGCTCCAGTACATCACCGGTGCCTGACAGTATAAGCAACTCCTCTTTATTGGCTGTGATTAACATGGATTCTAATCTTCTCAGATAACGATCGGTACGCCAGTCTTTGGCCAACTCTATGGCGGCACGTTTCATGTTACCACCATAGGCACTCAGCTTCTCTTCAAAGCGCTCTAATAGCGTAAAAGCATCAGCAGTAGATCCTGCAAAACCTGTTACGATCTTACCGTCCAGCAATTTTCTGATTTTCTTTACATTACTTTTGGCAACGTAATTACCCATAGTCGCCTGACCATCGGCACCAATAGCCACCTGGTTATTATGTAATACCGCAAGTACGGTTGTTGAATGTATCTTAGTCATTATTATCTTTTTTAAAAATGAAACCGCTTACTCCCAAACCAGCCGATAATGCGGCATATTTAGATATCGATTTATAGGATTGATAGAAAATACCTGCATCCAGCGCTACATTTCTAGATTTGTTTAAGAAGAAAGAGTAACCTGCACCAATAGAAAATCCTCTAATTTTTACTTCTCTGCTTCCCTCAAAGGAAGAAGACCAGTCACCAGGCGAGAAAGAGGTTTCTATTTCGCGTATGGTTATCTTCTGCTTTCCAAACATGTAGTTGGCTTCGCAAAAGAAACCTTTTGATATGTAATACCGAACAAATGGGGCGATGTTGCGTGATATTGATTTATTTGAATAGTCTTTATATGAAGGGATACTTGGACTCAGAATATTTTTGCCTTCCTCTCTATTGCCAATTAACGAAAAACCAACACCTGTCAACAATTTAGACATTGGAAACATTCCTAAGGAAAAAGATCCTACTGCGTTCTGAACAGTAATCTCTGCATTGTCAGATAACTGAGTATTCTGTGAACGCGAATACGTTCCGCTGCCATTCGCATACATTGTTAGTGGATCAAATTGTGCAGAGACAATTATGCATGCGCTGACCATCAGTAGGGAGCACAAACAAAAAACTTTACTATACATTTTTAATTAATGAAGTGTGCTGGTAAATAAGTTCAATTGGCAGTTGAACACCAATTGCTGGCATTTCTAGTTTATCATATACCGATTTATATTCCTCTAATTCCCAATGTCCTGATTTGTTGAAACGAAACACCTCTATATTTATATTCTCAGAGTCGACAAGAATATACTCTTTTAATGATGGAATATCCCTGTACAACTTGAACTTGCTGCCTCGATCATAATTCTTCGCAGAGGTTGAGAGGATTTCAATAATGATTGTTGGCCCAACAAATGAATCTTCATTCGATTGATCCAAATCACCACAAAACACAGAAATATCCGGATAGGTAAAGAGTGTGTTTTCAGGAATATACACCCGCATATCACTTCCGTAAAGTCGGCAGGGTTTACCTTTTAACCTAGCATATAACTCACCTATAATGTTAACAGAAATGATATTATGCACATGGCTTGATCCTGACATCGCTCGGACTTCCATCTCCGAAGTGCCCTCCGGAACAGCATCCAGCATCAGAAAAACCTCACCTTGGTAGTATTCGTGTTTCAGCTCCGAAGATCGCTCAAAAGCCAAATACTCCTCAATGGTGAGTTTCTTTTTCCCATAAGCGAGTATCGGTTCACGAACTTCAATCATTGCTTCTATTAACAAGTAAGCATTCTTTATCGTTGCTTATTAAATCAAAATTCTTACAGGATCTTCTAATAAACCTTTCAGTGTTTTGAGGAAGGCAGAGCCTACGGCTCCGTCTACAGCGCGATGATCACATGATAGGGTAACCTTCATTACACTTCCTGCCACCAACTGGCCATTCTTAACAACAGCCGTTTCTTTAATACCACCTACTGCCAAAATACAAGCATCAGGAGGATTGATAATGGCTGTGAACTCTTCTATACCAAACATGCCCAGGTTTGAAATTGAGAAAGTTGAACCTTCCCAGTCCTTCGGTTGCAATTTCTTGTCGTGGGCACGCTGCGCCAGGTCTTTTACCTCCGCTGAAATGTGTGACAACGATTTATTATCCGCAAAACGAACCACGGGCACCAGTAAGCCATCTTTAACAGCCACAGCTACGCCAATGTGTATATGATTGTTCTTTCTGATCTTATCGCCCAACCAGCTTACGTTTACATCAGGATGTTGACGTAAGGCGGCAGCGGCAGCCTTAATTACTAAATCATTAAAGCTTACTTTAACCGGACTGATTTCATTAATGCTCTTTCTTGCTTCTATCGCTTTATCCATGTTAATCTCCATGGTCAAATAGAAGTGAGGCGCAGTATACATGCTTTCGCTCAAGCGCTTGGCTATTGTCTTTCGCATTTGCGATACTGCCACTTCCTCAAAGCTTTCCTGCCCTACCACGCTTGGTAATACAACAGCAGCACCCTGTGATGCGGCTTTGGCTGCTGGAGCAGAGGCAGCACCTGGTTTAAAGTTTTCTATATCTTGTTTTGTGATGCGTCCATTATCACCAGTGCCCTTGATCTGGTTAAGATCATAGCCCTTTTCTTTAGCCATTGATTTGGCCAAAGGTGATGCTTTAATGCGACCATTTGAACTATGATCCTGTGTAGTTACTACGTTATTACCTGACGAAGCACTTGTTGCAGCGGGTGCCTCAGTTTTTGCGGGTTGAGCGGCACCACTTCCCTTGGCTTCATGTGCTTTTAACAAGGTTGCCCAGTCTGCACCCTTCTCACCAACAATAGCCAATACACCATTCACTGCAATCGCTTTTCCTGCCTCTGCACCAATGTATAATACTGTTCCTGTATTGTAGGACTCGTATTCCATGGTGGCCTTGTCCGTTTCTATTTCGGCCATGAGCTCACCAGACTTAACTGTATCACCCACTTTTTTATGCCATGCAGCAATTACACCTTCGTTCATGGTGTCGCTCATTTTAGGCATTAACACAATTTCGGCTTTAATACCACTGGTATCAATTGTTGCTGCAGGCGCTGCACTTGCTCCTGCTGATGCTGGCTTAGACGCCTCGGCCTGGGTTCCACCTGAAGCGGCCGCCTGACCAGCCCCTGCTAATAAGGCTTTATAGTCTTCTCCATTCTTACCCACAATAGCCAGGACATCGTTAACTTTAACTGCCTGACCCTCAGCAGCGCCAATATATAATACAGTGCCTTCGTTAAAAGATTCATAATCCATTGTGGCCTTATCTGTTTCAATTTCGGCCATCAGTTCACCTGATTTTATGGTATCGCCCACCTTCTTATGCCATTTTGCAATGACGCCCTCAGTCATTGTATCGCTCATTTTGGGCATTCTTACTATCTCTGCCATGTAGCTTTGCTTTTAAAGATCTGTTAAACAGCCAAAAATAAGGCATCAGACCCGATTTTCAAGTGATTTAGAAATTTATCGTGCCCAGTAAAAATTCAAACGTTGACACTGACGGACTTAGGCCATAACTCACGCGAAATCCGATATCTAATTGCGGAACGAAACGAAGAATATTCATGTCGAGCTTTACTTCAGAACCGACTGTCAAATATGATTGGCTGGAGCCGAAGGAGGGTGAATTAGCAAAACCATAATCAACAAAAGCATTAAGTCTAAGGCGCTGAAAATTAACAAGTGGCCCGATGTTTATATCCGGGTACCAAATGGGTAAAGCATAGTTGGCCGACATTGAATAAAACTGCTGTGCCCTGAAAATGGATTGTCCTCTGGGAACAGGAATTCGGTTTGGAAAAATATAATTTGTTCTGAAATTATCAGTGTACAGGGTTTTTTGAAATGCCCAGTAGCCGTTAATAGAATGATGCTTAAAAAGTCCTGGAAAAAATAATTGTGTATAAACAGCAAACAATGAACCCTGCACGTCACTTCCAAAACCTGTTTTATACCATTCCATATTGACAGACTGACCCCATTTTGGTAAAAAATCCCGGCTACTCTGTCGGAAATATCGGAAAGCATTAAATCTGAATCTGTTAAATACTAAGTTTTCGTTTGCCACATAATCTCTAAAAGCATAAGTGGGCACACGAGTGGTGTCTCCGTCTTTTACTATGTAGCCATTAATAATTTTACCTGCTTCGTCAATGGAATTTGAAAATTCACTTGTTTGAGTTACTCCAATATGGTTTGCAATGGTCACGCCACTGTTATACTTTGAATGGGTTGTGATAAGTGGTATTCGAAGACCTGCCAAAATCGTTTTCTCCGTCCATTTAAATCTTAGCGTCTCTAAAGAATTGGTTAAAGTTGAATCTGTACCCACAATTGTCAATGTTGGTACTTCAATGAGGCCTCTGTTAACTGATCGTTGGGCGTAACTCGCGCTTACATCTACAATAGGCAACCACCCCTGATAACTAACGGTTGCGTTCCATGAGCCACTGTTTTCTGCAATGTTGTAATCATAACCTGCTGATACAGCCGTTGTGCTCAAAATATTTCTTGAGGTTATGCCAAGGGTCGTACTGGTTAGATTACTGTCAAAGTAGGCGCCCCAACTAACAGGATTAATAATGCCACTCAGTTTTGAATAACGCTTCGTACTAAGTGCTGTTTGCGGAATGCTGTCTAATAAATTGGGCCTCCCCTCCTGCTCGGCTAAAAACTCGAAGAAGGTTTTTACAGGTTTGGTAAAGCTCACTTCTTTCCACAACGATGGGTCTATAGGCATTTTAACAATGTCCAATCCATCTTTGCCCTGGTCGTTATAAAAAAGCATCTTCCCATCAGCGCTTAAAGCAGGGTTAAAGGCTCCATACTTACTTGAAGTAACCTGGTATCTTTTTTCTGCTGTGAGATCAAAGGCATAAATATTATCAATACCACTTACCGGGGAGTTGAAGTATAACATATTTCCATCCAAAACAGGATGCCCGATGTTTTCATCGGTAACGGGTAGTACATCTTTCTCTACACCACTGGCTACATCAATAATGCTGATGGTTTTACCTTGTGAGGTTGTTTTGCTTACTACTACAGACTTCCCATCGCTGGAAAACCGGGGCATCGCATAAAAATGATTCTCCGGATTTTCGAATCTTCTTTTTTCTTGTCTTGTAAAGAAATCGATAATGACTACTGCAGTCTGATAGCCATTGTTTGTTTCTACGGTGACTACCTGATAGCCGTCTGGTGAAAATGCTGCCGCACCATAGCGTGACTTCTTACTGAGTATCCACAATTGTTTAGTGGCTACATCATAAGCCTTGATCACTGAATAAGTTTTTACCCTGTAGCGCGGATCAAACTCATATTCATTCCATACTACTTTTGTATTGGCTGTGGATAGCATTCCACCATCATTCACAACACCTTGTGTATGAATTCTGGTTTCAATACCATCTTTAATTAATACCAGTTGATCAACATCGCCTATACCGCTCTTCATGGCAACAATGCTGCCGTCATCCAGCAGGTTAGGATAATGGTAATTGGTAAAAGCCTTAGTCTTGCGCTTATTAACTGTTTCAAAATTTGTTAAGGAAAGTTCTTTCAATTCATTCTCCCACCGCGTTTTGTATTCGTTGGCCATTTCCTTGTACAACTTACTGACTCTTATATTAGCATACTTGTTTATTGAATTTGAAAAGCGAAAAGGAAGAAAGGGAACATTCCAGGCACGCTTGGTTATTTTACCCCAAATCTCCGGATCGTTACTGCGCTCTCTTAAATAACTTACCATGTGATAACCGAGCACATAATGATCTGGAATAAAATGTTTGTACGATCGTAGGTATTGCTTATCGTAATTGAAGGTACGCCCCTCCAATAAGTTAGTGCGGAAGTTCATGTTAAAATTCGGTATTCTACCGCGGCCACTTCCTGTTAAACCGGTTTCCAAGGCAACGGCATCACCTTCCCAAAACCAGGATGGCACCGCTATGTTGGCCATGGCTGCTGTAGTAGCCGGACCAAAGGCATAATAAAATAATTTATTAAAGCCCGTAATGGCGTTTTCAAACTGAACCACATGCCGGTATTCATGAACGGCCAATAAGTTCAACCAGTCATTGCTTCCCAGGAAATTATAATTCTGGGATGGCATCATGAAAAACTCACTCCTGCGTGGGGCTAGTGAAACAAAGCCATTTGAAATAGCGGACTGGTTTTGAAGTATCACTGAAATTTTTCTGGGTGCCTTGCCCAATGTTCTGGATTCTGCCAGGCGAATGTGCTCAAGGGTGTTTGCTATTCGTTGCGCCTCTGCTTCAACACCTCTGGGGTGTATTACCCGAATTGAGGGGGTGTTTACCTGCTGCCATTGTATGGCGGGCGGATTGTTATTTAAAACACTTGTCTGGCTATGGGCCTGAATAGTTATTAAACAAAACAGTATTACTAGTTTTCTCATATCACCTGATCTTCAAATATAGATGAAAATGAGACTTTTGCTATAGAAAAATTGACGACTGATAAAAAGGTATTGATGAAGAAAAGTCCTCTTGAAACCACTTTGAATTGTTAACTCCAAGCTTTGCCTATGCTGCTAAGTAATTATACAATTATATAAGTTACCTGGGGATAGCTTTCCAATCCTGACGTTTAAGCCGGTAAACAAAACAATCATCATCGCCAAAAAATCGTCTTTCCACAAAACGAAAACCTAAACGCTCATAAAATCGATGCGCTTTAACATTGCTGGCCAGCGGATCAATCAGTATTGCTGACACCTTATTTATTGCAAAGCAGCGTTCAATGGCTTGTGTCATGATTATTGAACCATACCCTTTACCTAGGTCTTGCTCCTCTCCCAACCAAATATCAATGGCTCTTAAATCTTTTTCTACATCACCCCAATAATGTGAATCTTCTTCATATGGATCAATGATTTGCACAAAACCTATTGGTCTTCCGTCAAGCTCTGCCACCAATTGTTCGCGCCACGAAGGTTCACGCATCAGCTCTTCCTCCCAATTCCAGTCGTCATTAGGATCTGAATCGATATTGTGTTGTTGTTTGTCCCAATAATTAAGCAATGAAATGTCGTGTATGGTAGCCGACCTTAACTTTATTCTTTCAAACAAATTATTCATATCTAAAAATAAAGAGATCCCTTTAATGATAGCTAGTCTATAATCAGTTTCTTCATGTTAATATGTCAAAAAAAAAAAACGTAGTACTGATGTTATTGATGACATCAGTACTACGCATGAAAACATACACAGTATTATCAAACAGTTTTGTTAGTATACCCTGCTTATTTCATCAAGACTTTTAAAACGTCTGCCATTACCTGCCACCGCTGCCACGTTAAAGAAACCAACCACTTTGGTTCCATTCGCATTCAGGTTGCGTAAGTTAGTAGGTACGTTGGCAATGGGCGTAGAAAATAATTCACCAAAACCACCAGGTCTGTCGGTTTGTATTACCACCTCCGTTAAGAAGTCAAACGCTTCTTCTGAAAGAGAATTTATTTCAACATACAATGAGTCCCCAACAGAATATGGAGATAGAATAGTGCCGTCTTCAGCCTCATCAAAAGGATTAACGGCTGTTCTGATTGGTGAGATAAAATTGACACCGGTAAAATCTCCACCTCTTGAAAAGGCTGCATCGTAAGCAAGATTAACATCGGAAGGTTTATTTAATAATTCTCCATTTTTATAAGTCTTAATCCAATAGGCATCACCCACAGGAGCCAGATCAACCGACCAGAATTCAGCAAAATATAAATCATCGATAAACTGATTACCTTCCTGCTTGTTGAAAGTGATGCTATCAACTACGGGTACTGCACTCATATCGGTATTAGCGCGCAATGTTTCTCCGTTAACAACAATTGTCAATTCATACCCGAGACCTGGCTCACCAAAAACTTCATTACCAACCGGAGTCCACACGTACTCGCCATCTTCGTCACCTTGAGTAAAGGTATAAACCTTCCCTTGATTGTCTTCAATGGTTACTACTGCGCCATTTACTCCCGGAGGCAGTACATTTTCGAAATAAGGCTGTGACCTGGTAAGCCTGATTATTTGGGGAGCAGCACCGTTGGTTATCCAGGCATCCACCACATACACAGGATCAGCTGATTCTAAGGTAGGGCTGATTACATCTTCGCATGCAGCAAAAACACCAATGGCTGCAATAAATAATAATGACTTTATATAAACTGTTTTCATAAAATTTAGAAGTGGAAGTTGTATGACACTGAAGGTATAACAGTACCGATAATGGCCAACTGTCGTGCCTCGCTATTGATGGCACTACCAGCAGGCACACGTTTATCGCCTTGTGTAAAGTAAATGGAGAATGGATTTTTTCTGGCGTACACATTATACAAACCAAAAACCCAGTAATCCGTATTCTTGCGCACTTTGCCGTTGCTCTTTACTGTCTTACCTTCCAGTCTTAAAGAAAGATCAAGACGATGAAATGCTGGTAAGCGTACATTGTTGCGAGTTTCATTTGCATTGTAAGGAATTAGGATGCCCTGCACAACATAGCGTGATGTAGGGAAAGTAGCAGGTGTGCCACTAACAAGAGTAAAGTTTGCAGAAGCCGAGAGTCGTTTATTGATATCGTAGAAACCGGTAACTTTCAGATTGTGACGTTGATCGTAACGCGTGGCATACCAATCGCCTTTATTAATACCATCTACCTGTAGTTCGGTCTTACCCAAGGTGTAAGATATCCAGCCATTGAATTTACCTTCCCGCTTCTGCAAATAGAATTCGAGACCATAAGCCCTGCCTTGGCCGGTTAATAGCTCGCCTTCCAGGTATTCATTAATCAAAATATTGGCACCATCAATGTAATCAATCTGGTTTTCTGTCTGGCGATAATAGGATTCTACAGAAAATTCGTAGTTGTCGTCCTTACCAAAAGACTTGAAATACCCAGCGGTATACTGATCGCCTATTTCAGGTTTAATATTATCCGAACTTGGTGTCCAAACATCTAAGGGATTAGAAGCAGTTGTATTGGAAATCAAATGAAGGTATTGCACCATTCTGTTATAACTTGCTTTTACTGAAGAGCTTGAGTTAAGTTGTGCTTTGAATGAAATCCGTGGTTCAAAATTTCCATAACTGCTAATAATCTCTCCTGATTTTACATCAACTTCACTAATGGGTGTTCTTCTTCTTCCCGGAATGGTGTCGTTATAAGTTACCTTCGTGCCTGGTCCCACACTATAGAAAGAAGAGTAACGTAGTCCGTATTGTAAAGAGATTTTTTCACTGATCTTCTGATCGTTTCCTATATAAATAGCTTGTTCTGAATTGTATTTTTTAGGTAGACTAATGTCGATTA
Source organism: Chryseotalea sp. (assembly GCF_057350905.1). Lineage (NCBI taxonomy): Bacteria > Pseudomonadati > Bacteroidota > Cytophagia > Cytophagales > Chryseotaleaceae > Chryseotalea > Chryseotalea sp. The sequence goes on from NZ_JBMRCF010000015.1 coordinate 108,479, forward strand.
CATCTCCATTACTTGCTCCGGATGCGTTGGCAGGATCGAAGGCATAATACGTCAGCTCTGCACCGAATGAAACTTCATTATTGGCATCTACGAAGTAACTGAAGTTGGGCTTAAAGGTGAGATTGGTAATGGATGATTTCCATTTGAAAAAGTCTTGTTCATCTTCTCCGAATTGTAAGGAATAATCATACTTACTAAAGATGGCTGAGAAGTTAGCGAAGAGTCTGTCGTTAAAAATTTTATTGTAGCGAAGTGTTCCGGTTTTATTACCCCATGAAAAACCCTGGTCTCCGTCAAAGAAAAATACGTCACGGCCTAGATAACCAGACAGGAATATTTTGTTCCTATCATTGATATTGTAATTGGCCTTACCAGTCAAATCGTAAAAGTTAAGCTTGGCACCATCCTGCAGCACATCCACAAATGGTTTAGCCAATACATCAATATAAGACCTTCTGCCTGCCACTATAAACGAACCTTTATCTTTAACAATGGGTGCTTCTAATGCTAAACGACTAAAGATGGTTCCTATACCACCATTGGCTTCAAACTCTTTGTTATTCCCCTCCTTCATCCTGACATCCAATAGTGAGGCTAAACGCCCACCATACTGAGCAGGGATGGCTGCCTTGTATAATTTGGTGTCCTTCACTGCATCTGGGTTAAATACAGAGAAAAAACCTAACAAGTGTGAAGAGTTATAAACTGAGGCCTCATCTAGTAGAATGAGGTTTTGACCAACACTACCCCCTCTGACGTTAAAACCTGAGGCACCCTCACCTACGGTAGCTACGCCTGGTAACTGCTGTAAGCTTCGGATTACATCAACCTCTCCTAAAAAGGCCGGGATCTTTGCAATGGTCTTAATGTCAAGTTTGTTTACGCTCATCTCGACTGACTGAACAATAGACTGTTCCTTCTCGGCTGAAATCACGACTTCTTTCAGTTCTTCACCCTGGGGTAACATCTCAATGTCTAGCCTGATATTTTTTGTAAGCTGCTGATTACTAATCTGTTTAGCGTATCCAATGTACGTAAACTCAACGTCATAGGTGCCTGGTGGCAAGGTGAGAGAGTAAAAACCGTAAACATTGGTGGTTGTTCCTGCTGCCAGTGACCGAACGTAAACAGTAGCACCGATAAGTGCTTCTCCATTGCTGGCATCTTTGATGTAACCATTAATGGTAACTTTGTCCTGAGCTGTTATCGAAAACGTTTGAAGGACGCAAATAATTAAAAAGTAGTAGATTTTTTGCATAGCGCGATGTATGTCGGATGTAAACGCGCAAGATTACAAAGAGTTGTATGATTTAATTTTAACTTAACAATGGTTAATTATTCATTCACTTCTTTCAGATGAAATGCTTTTGACCTCACAGGTTTGCTGTGCCTGAATTCGTAAATTGCAAAACAAAAGTTATGTTCAAAAAAATAAAAGCACTTTATCAGGAATATAAAGAATATGTAAGGGTTGACCTTATTATGTATGCCGTTTTAATCCTACTGATCGTAATCTATTTTATTATTAGCGTGGCCTTTGATTAAGCCAAGAGGATTTCTTCCACATTATCCTTTATCTTATCTGCCAGTTCATCTGTAGGTAAATCATTTACATCCGTTCCAAAAGGATCTTCAATCTCTTCTGCAATTAATTCAACACTCAACAATACAAAAGTGATGAGTACAACAATAATCTCTGTGAAATAACCAAAGTTGTTAATAAAGGCAAACGGTAGTGTTATCACATATATGAAGAGGAATTTCTTAATATACATGGAATACGAATACGGGATGGGTGTATTTTTAATTCGCTCGCATGCACCTATCAGATCTGTGAAGTCCTTTAGCTCTTTATCCAGGTTCATCAGCTGGTAACCTGAGAAGTCCCCCTTTTTATACAAGGCATTAACCCTGTTGTACATCATGGCCGATAGCTGATTCGGCTTATGTTTATACTTTTTTAAGGTAGCGGCAAAATCATCTGTTGGCGGATCAAGCTCGCTTATTTGAGTTCCTGTTCTCAAGTGTTCCTTTGTAGCGATCACAAAGTTAGGGATCATTTTAGCGAACCACTCTCTGTTTTCATGGTCTTCTTTGCTGATATAGGCATTTAACTTTAATGCAAAATTTCTGGTGCTGTTAACCATACCTCCCCACATTTTCCGGCCTTCCCACCAGCGATCATAGGCTGAATTAATTCTAAACACCAAAAAAAGACCCAACACAATCCCCAAAAGCGAGTGCATGGATATAGTGCCCGGAAAATTCTCTTGCGTCAACTCAAAAACGTCATAGAGAACCTCCACTGCGAATGTAAAAACAGCCATAAAAATCAATACTGGCATGAGCGTTCTCATGACATGCTTGGAATAGCTGTGGAAGATGAGGGAAAACCAAACCTTGGGGTTATAATTAATCATAATGCAGGGTACCTAAGTCGCAAATAAAGGATAAGAATGATTGATTTCAAAAATACCTTTTCTGACCGCATTTTCTTTGGCGATGAGCGGATTTCAGATTAGTTTGCAAGCATATAAAACTATGAAACGACTCCTTACTTATTCAGTGCTGGCATTCCTTATGGTGCAAACAACCCTGGTAGCTGCTCAGGACTATGTGGTCAATGCTAAAGGTGACACCTTACAAGGCAAGGTTAAAGTATTTGTGAACGGCTTTGATAAAAGAGTTCAGGTTACCCAGCCGGATAAGAAAAAGTTTACCTTCAATATTTTACAAGTAAGAAGTTTTGTTTTGGAAGGTGAAGACCATAAACCAGTAAAATTCGGAGAGACTTATGTGTTTATGAAACTTCTTAAACAAGGGTATTTAAGTCTTTATGCCTTCCAAATGAATGGACAGTTAGCCTACGATGGTCGCTATCTGTTGAAACTGGATGGGAAGGGTATTGAGGTGCCCAATCTGGGTTTCAAGCGCAACATGACAAAATTCTTAACTGAATGCCCGAAGATAGTCGCGCAAATAGAAGAAGGAAAACTGGGGTATAGCGATTTGAATACGATCATTGACCAGTTTAACCAGTGCATCAATTCCAATACTTCCACCCAATCACTTAGTGCAGCTAAGCAAGAAAATACACAAAATACACCAACTAACCTTGATCAATGGAATGCCTTGGAAGCAAAAATTCAGAATAGTAATCTGGCTGAGAAGAATGATGCCTTGGATATGGTAAAGGATATTAAAAACAAACTATCTAAAGGTGAACAAATCCCTAAATTTCTATCTGAAGGACTCAAGAGCGTCTTAAAAAATGATGAAGCACTACTCTCGGATCTTATCAAAAACCTGGAAGGTCTATAACTATTTTTTATTTGTTAAAAACGGCAACCAGGCGGTGCGTTGTTCATAAAAAACATAGCTGCTAAGCAAGAGTACCGTCAAAGCCAGAAAAAACAGTTCGCCTCCATCTCCCATTACTTCTATACCAATCACCAATAGGTGCATTACGATTGCACCACCCATTATACCTATAGAAAGACCTGCGCCCACCCAACTGAAAGGCTTATAGAGTAGAAGAAGTGCAGCTACTAGTTCTGCTATACCAACACCTATTCTACCCCATGGCTCCATGCCTACCGCGGTAAAGATGTACACCGATTCTGTAGCAGCACTGAACTTAAAAAATAGCGTTTGTGCTAAAATCAATGCTGACAAATAGCGCGCCACAGAAATAAATACCACTTTACTTTTCATATAGTACAATTTTACGCAAGACGCGTCCGAAAGTTTGTCTGCCGGGAGACACAAAGAATTTGTATTTTGCATAAAGCCTATTTATGAAATTCGATGTACATCCGGATATAGCCAAAGCAAAAACCATCCATACGGATTTTTACCTAAACCCCCTTTGCTTTGAAGAGGCAAAGGAAAAAATATTTGCCAGCACCTGGCAGTTTGTTGGTGATACAGATCAGGTAAAAGAAATCGGCTGGACAACTCCTATTAACCTATTAGAAACATACCTGAATGAGCCCATTGTTATAACCCGCGATGAAAATAAAAAAATTCATTGCTTATCCAATGTTTGTACCCACCGGGGCAACATACTGGTTGAAAGAGATTGTAAGTTAAATGATATACGTTGCCGCTATCATGGCAGACGCTTCAAATTAGATGGCACCTTTCTTTCGATGCCCGAATTTAAAGAGGTGGAAAACTTTCCATCCAGTGATGATCACCTCAAACATTTGCCATTACATCAGTTGGGAAAATGGCTTTTTACATCGCTCAACAACAAAAGTAATCCACAGCACTTCTTTGCCGAAATGCAAGAGCGCATCGGCTGGATGCCACTTGACCAGTTCCACTTCAGACCGGATTTATCTAAAGATTATTTAGTCGATGCCCACTGGGCTTTGTACTGCGAAAATTACCTGGAGGGTTTTCACATTCCATTTATTCATGCAGGTTTAAACAGCATCATCGACTATGGTAACTACACCACCGAGCTCTTTCGCTATAGCAATTTACAATTAGCGCTGGCTAAGGAGGGTGATATTACCTTTGACCTTCCCACAAACACCTTTGATTATGGTAAGCAAGTGGCAGCCTACTATTTCTGGGTATTTCCTAACATGATGTTCAATTTCTATCCCTGGGGTTTATCCATCAACATTGTCAGACCACTGGGTATTCATCAAACAAAGGTCTCTTTTCTCTCCTATGTCTGGGACGAAAACAAACTGAGGCAAGGTGCGGGGTCCAATCTGGATGAGGTGGAAAAGGAAGATGAAGAAGTAGTGCATCAGGTTCAAAAAGGAATTCGCTCGCGCTTTTATCAACATGGTCGGTATTCTGTTAAACGCGAAATGGGCACACATCATTTCCACCGCATGCTAGCAGAATTCATGCAGTAAATATTTATGTCAGCACCAAAGGATAAAGAACATCTTGCCAGGACACTCGGCCTTTGGTCAACCATTGCTTTAGTGGTTGGTGGTGTTATTGGTTCAGGCATATTTCTCAAACCATCCTTAATGGCCTCGCAAGTAGGGTCTCCTCTCCTGCTGCTGTTTGTATGGATATTGGCGGGCATTATCACACTTTTTGGTGCACTCAGCAACGCTGAAGTAGCGGCCATGATGCCCGAAACGGGTGGTCAATATATTTTCTTCAAGAAGATGTATGGAGACTTCGTTTCCTTTTTGTACGGATGGTCAGCTTTTATAGTCATTAATACGGCAGGCGTTGCATCGATTGCTTATGTAGCCGGCACTTATGCGGAATATTACATTAGTCTCCCCCGGTTTTCAATTGAAATTGAACAAGCTGTTTATTTATACATACCGGGTATTGGCAGGATATTTCCACTGGATAATATTGGCGTAAAACTCTTTACGATTATTATCATCCTCATACTCACTTTTATCAATTACCGCAGTACCAAAGCGGGCGCTGGTTTACAAGTATTGTTTACCCTTATCAAAGTGGCATCAATAGGGCTTTTGGTTGTAGGGATATTCACCATCGGTGATGGATCAACTGCTAACTATGTAAGGTCATCCTCAAGCACACCTGAAGGCTGGGCCTTGGTACTCGCCATTGTTGCTGCGCTATCGGGCGCTTTCTGGGGTTACGATGGTTGGAACAACATTACTTTTGTGGCTGGAGAAATTAAAAAACCACAACAGAATATATCCAGGAGTTTGTTAATTGGTCTCTTGTCTTGCATTGCCATTTATGCACTGATTATTCTGGCCTATCTTTTTGTAATGGATATAACAACTATGGCTGCCACAACTTTTGTTGCTTCTGAAGCGGCACAAATTGCTATGGGCGGGCTGGGAGGCGTGCTCATTGCCTTATTAGTTATTTTCTCAGGCATTGGCTCAACCAATGCCAATATTATGGCAACCGCAAGGGTAACTTTTGCCATGGCACAGGAGAAAAGATTTTTTAGCTGGACCGCCAATATACATCCAGGCTTTAAAACACCGGCCAATGCTTTAGCACTTCACGCCATTTGGACTTGCCTGCTGGTGCTGAGTGGCTCCTTCGATATGCTCACTGACATGCTGATTTTTGTTAGCTGGCTATTTTATGGTTTAAGTGCACTTGGTGTATTTATACTCAGAAAAAAAATGCCAGATGCGCATCGACCTTATAAGGTTTGTGGGTATCCACTGGTGCCCGGTATTTTTGTGACCGTTACACTATGTTTTCTGATCCTTACACTCACAAATGACATTACGAATTACCTGAGCGCAAAAACGCCTATCATCAACTCACTCTTTGGATTATTACTTGTTGTAATGGGTACGCCCTTATATTTTTACTTTAAGAGAAAAGAGAGATCATGACAAAAAATATTTCCATCATTGGTGCCACTGGGTTATTAGGATTGCCTGTTACCAAAGCATTTGTCAATCATGGTTACACAGTTAAGACACTTGTCCGTAACACTATAAAGGCAGGCAAAGCACTTCCCGACAGTGTGCAATTGTTTAGTGGCGACATTGCCGATACTCAAAGTCTTGAAAAGTTTTTAGATCAGGGGGCATACCTCTATCTCAATCTCAACTTAAAACAGCATGAAAAGGTTAATGACTTTCATGCAGAGTCAGAAGGCTTAAAGAACATTTTGCGTGTGGCAAAGCAAAAACAAATAAAGCGAATCGGTTTCATCAGCTCTTTAGTGATGAGATACCAGGGCATGAATAACTTTAAGTGGTGGGTATTTGATCTTAAGCATCATGCTGTGGATATGATCAAAGAATCAGGAATACCTTATGCGATATTCTACCCCTCTACTTTTATGGATAATTTTAACCATACGTACAGAAGAGGGAGCCGGATTTTATTAGCGGGTGAATCGAAGCAGAGGATGTACTTTATTGCTGCCAGCGATTATGCTGAACAGGTAGTGCGCTCATACCAGATTCTCTCTACAGAAAATAAAGAATATGTAATTCAGGGACCGGAGGCCTTCACTGCAGATGAGGCTGCAGCTGTATTTCAGAAAAACCACTTGAAAGAAAAATTAACTATATCGAAAGCACCAATAGCTTTGCTCAAATTCCTTGGCCACTTCTCACAAAAAATAAACTATGGTACTCACATTATAGAAGCACTTAATAACTATCCAGAAAAATTTGAAGCAGAACAAACCTGGCAGGAGTTGGGTAAACCCATTACTTCCCTGAAGAACTTTGCTCAACAATAGGGATTTTATTATGTTTTTTTGATCTCTGGCAATAATTAAATTCCAGGAAACTCTTTAATGAGACCAAGACGAGAAGTTATGGATTTACGTTAATCGCATAAATTAATCCATATTGAAATACATAAAACTGATAGTAGTAATTTAACACTACTTGTATCAATTCTCTGGTGCGCCATCATCAATCCAGCATACAATCAACCGAATTTGTTCTTCTGATAAAGTTGCATCAAAGGGCATTGATCTGTTAATTATACGTAACCTGATTTGATTTAAATTTTCCTTGATATTTTCAAAATCGATTAAATTGGTTCGTCCGGATTTATCATCATGGCAGCCAGATTTTGCACAAGACTTGCTAATAATTGGCCTAACATCAGCTTGCCAGTTTACGCCCGAGTTCAAGCGAGGAACTATTACATCCAGGGAAAATTGGCAGCTAACTGCATCACGCACATTTACTGTATAGCTTCCAAATTTCAGATTATCAAAAATTGAATCATTCGAGAAGGATTGGTTACTTAACTGAAATTGATATGGTGGTTTACCATTAAGTGCGCTTACCTTTATCGTTCCATTATTAACATTTGAAAGACATCCTGAGTCGGCCATGGTGATTGCATAAGCCGATAGATTACTTTCAGCAGCAGGTAAATAATGAATGGTGGTATCTGAGCAATTTCTTGCATCAAGTACAAGTATTATGTATTCCCCTGCTGAAAGGCCAATAAAAATAGTGTTTGCTTGCGGCTCTTTGTTCGCTAACGAAAATCTGTACGGTGATACACCCCCAACGCCTAAAACTTCAATGATACCCATTGAAGCGCTACAATCAATTGTATTTTGGCTCCTGACAACCTGGACAGATAAACTTCCATCACTGCAATCATTTAAATTCAAATCTATGGTGTCATACGTACAAGCTAAAAACATTAGATGTAAGACATACCAATAAATACGATATCTAATAACTGCCTCCGATTTTTCTCTCATCAAGTGTTTTATCCTTGAAGCCTGGTAAGTGATTAGGGACTGATGTTAATCCAACAGTATCCGTTAAAGCATGTAAGAAAGCAATCAATTGTTCCTTTTCTTTTACAGTCAAGTCGAGCGGCTCTGGCGGAAGTGTCTGGTTATCCAACTCAATACCAATACCTGCTCCACCCCCACGGTTATAAAAGTCAATAAGCTCCTCTAAGGTTGCGTAAACACCATTATGCATATATGGAGCTGTTAGCGCTGCATTTCTTACCGTTGGGGTTTTAAAAGCATTTCTATGCAGATCTCTTTTAAAGGTGTTAAACTTTCCAAGGTCATTATCTAGTTTAGCAAGAATGGTGTCTGGTTTAGCCGGCACGCCAATAATTTCAGATTCAGTCTCATTAAACGAAGGAGGTACAGACCCATTGAACAATGGCATAAAGTGACAGGTTGCACATTTTGCCTTACCCATAAACAGATTAAAACCTGCAATCTCACCAGCAGACAAGGCTTGCTTTTTACCCTCGAGAAATTGATCTACAGGAGAGTTGAGTCCTTTGACCGAGCGAACAAAACTGGCAAGAGCTACCTGAATATGCGATGCCGTTACCGCTTTATCATGGGTAACTTTAAAGGCTTGAACGAATAATTTTGTATATTCCTCGCTTTCACTAATTCTTTCAGATGCCGTACTGATCTGGCCATGCATCTCACTTGAATTAGAAATTACATCAACAACCTGATCCTCTAAAAAATGTACACGGGAGTCTGCAAACTGACTTTTTAGAAAACCTGCATTGATAATAGTTGGTGCGTTACGCTCAATACTACCTTCAAAATTAAAGGCAACGCTTTTTATCTTTCCATCCGTAAAAGCCATCTCTGGCTTGTGGCAAGACGCACAAGACCTCGCGTTATTACCAGAAAGAATCGGATCGAAAAAAAGTAGTTTTCCAAGTGCAATAACTGCACTGTCTTTTACAAAAGCATTGTTATGCGTTGGTGCAAACCATAATTCCTGTATGTTTTTGGCACTAGCAAAATTACTTTTCTCCATATCAAATGGCGAAAGCCATTTATTATTTTTGATTCCACAATTTTTCTGGTAGTTGTAAATATCTTCTGATAACGGATTTATATAATCTACAATAAAAGTTGAGCGATCAAATGAATTAAAATCCTTCTTTAGCTCAAGATATCCTATTGCTAAAGAAAATCTTCTCTTCAGTTTTTCCAGTTGATCTTTATCTGCTGATTTATGAGAAAAGTAGACCAAAGCCTTTTCTATACCTAAAAGTGATTCTTTGGCCTCATCAATAGATAATAAAGCCACTGGTGAATCAAATCCGGATATGCCCAGGCTTATAATTCTAAATAACTGTAAACGTAAGGCTTCAAAAACGTTCTGTTCAGTCCATGAGTTGGTTTTAAACTGTTCTTTTAACTTCTCAATAATCGATGTCAATGCCATTAACTCTTGAATCAGCTTGGCTGAAGTCTCTGCTTCAATTTTAGGAAACATTAATTCTTCAACAACCTGAAAACCTGTTGCCTCATTAATCTTATCATCATACTCTTCTGCTTCTGGCAAAGCAGCTCCATTAATAGCTTCGGCCACACCAGGGAAATGAAATTCTGCAATACCCTCTATACGCTTGTAATGTTTTCGTGCTTTAATAAAAAGTTTATGTGCTCTATCAATGTTTGTATATGGTGAGTCTGATTTTACGTGTTGTGTTAATGACACTATTGTTTTTCCTAATGAATCTGCTTCTTGCTCTATCCATTTGCCTAAAAGTATAACAGGTTCTTCTTTTGGCTGTTGACAAGATGAGATAAAAAAAACAATGAATACTGTTGAAGTGAAAAGTAGAAAACGAAACATTGAATTAAGATTAGCATTGAAAATAAAACTGCCCACCATAAACGTGGGCAGCTTTATAATTTCTAAATAAGACTATTTAGGAAGGCCTTTAATAACCACTATCTGGCTTCCTTGATTTTCAGTGGTTCTTAAAGAGCCCCCATCTACGCCTGCAAAAGCGGATGTTCTCCATGTATGTGGTTGAATACATAAAATAAAAGTATTCTCTTCGTCAATTACATCAGAGATATCGACTAAAGCACCATACTCCCAGTTACCCTTTGTTGAACTGGCCTGAAAAACTGAGCCGAAGGTCGCATCATCCCTGAAATGGTTAAGTTCAAATACTTTCTTAAGTGTTTTAGTATTTAAATCATATTGATAGATATATGCATCATGCGTTTCACCACCTTCTCCATACGTATTGGAATCCTCCTGGACATAGGCAAAATTTTGAGTGACCATTATATTGTCAGGATTCTGAAATTCATTTGCGATACCATTATCCACATCTCCGTCAAGTACTACCTCCAAGGTTCCGGCTAAGGGGTTTGACGCATTCATTACTAGCTTGTAAACTCTTCCATACTTTGTTCTGTCAGCGTTTCCATTCTGTCCGGTTACTGTGAAATATACTTCGCGTCCTGCTCCGTCTTTTCTGTAGTCTACGTCTTCAACTCGGCCAAATGCAATACTGCTAAGTGCTGCAGCTTCTGCATTTATTTGAGCACCGGTAAGATTTGTATGATCAGCGATTTGCACAAACTCTACTGGATAAGTGTTACCAACAGTCATTTGCTTTTCACGCATTTCGTTATCGCTTCTTTTAAGAACATATACAGAACCATTGTCCAGATCACCAACGGTATTAGAAAGATACATAGCAATCTGGCCACCTGCAGAACCTGAGTCATCATCTCCTATTATAATAGCTGTTTTTCCTGGATAGGCTGTTTTAGGGAGCGGCACAGCATTCTCTGCATTCCATCTGCCTAAACCTGCCAATTCGCGAGACATCGAAGCCATAGATTTATCTGCAAAGGGTGTAAGTGCATGGGTTCTTGACTCAGGATTACTTTCACCGCAAGTTAAATAGAGTGGTCCGAAGCCGTGCTCTTCAGGGGTAGCCAATGTGGAAGAACACAATCTCCACTTTCCGCCATCAGAATTCAAAATATATTCACCTGAAATTGGCTTAAAAGTCTCGTCCAATAAAATTCTTGATACAGCAAAATTATCTTCGTGGTTAACTAATAGAGCATAACCTCCATTTACTTTACGCAAGCCTGCACCGTCTGCAGAACCACCAAATGTGTATGATAAAGAATTAATTAGCTTATCTTCTGAACTGATTAGGCTATAGACCTGAAGTGACTCAAAGCCAGATAATTTCTTCAATAATGATGGAGTAACTGAGTGATCTTTTAAAGTTACTTTATTGATCAAATCCTCGCCATCCTCACCGTCTGTACCGTCAGTACCATCCACACCGTCTTTACCGTCTAAACCTGGGTCGCCTTGTGGTCCTTCGCATGCTGTAAAAAGCAGTAAACCCACCAAAAGGCAACCTGCTATTTGTGTAAATTTTAGTTTCATCTCTTTTTGGTATTAAGTTTTAACCAAAGCTAGGGCAGATCCTTTATTAAGAGTTTCTCTGCATATTAAGAGTGAATTAAAATTTCAGGTTGGAGACATTTACGGGATAACTTAAGCTTAATTCACTTAAAGAATATTAACCCAATTATAGTGGTTTATTATGTCATTATCAATAGATTATTAACAACACTTGGAATTGAAGTGTATTCCTGAAGAGCTCTACACAATCTACATTAAGTAATGTGAGTCCTAAAGTTTCATTAATCGAACAAGGAACCAAAGTCTAAAAAAGTTTCTATTTTTCTTGGTTACTTTGCTCAACTGTAGGTTTGTTATTGGCAGGTCTTATCTTTTCAAAAAGCTCTTTATCAGTAACCACCCTGTAGGTAAAAGCTCCTGCAATAACAAAAGTGAGAACTACATAAGATAAAATATGCACAATAATACCCCTCACAATAATTTTCCACTTGCTTAGGTGGCTATAGAAATTAACAAAGGCGTAAATCATAAATACTATTGAAATGAGTAACAAGTAAGAGGATTCCAACACAAATCCACTCATTTTATAGACAATTATCAAGACAATACTTACCCACATGAAGTGCCCAGTTACAAAAAACACCAATGCACCTGTTTCAACAAAATTATATTTACTTCTTTTAAAGAGTAGCCAGGTAAAAAACACTGTAAAGAGTGTGATAAAAAAAGAAACACTCCTCATATTATTAATTACCCATTGAGTAAGCTCTTTAACAACTTCCTGCATGCCTCCGCCCTGCGCCTCCACATCTGTAGGATTCGATTGCATCATAAATTTTACCAGATCAATATCTAGCATTGAAGCCAGCAATAAATAAACCGTAAGGGTAAGAAAAAAGTAACCTACAGGTCCATAATACTTAACTCGATTACCTATGATGTAATCCCGTGCTACCTGACCCGGGCGGATAGTCAAATCTTTTAACGTTCTGGGGAACATTCCGTCAAATCCATAAACACGTGCTGCAAAATCAGACCACATATTAACCATGTTAATTTTGTTAACAGGATTGCGCTGTCCACATGCCGGGCAATACGCAGTGCTTACTTCTTGATTGCAATTGATGCAATTAGCCATTGTTTTGTACAGTTATAAAATTTAAATTTTCAATATTCCATGCCTGATCTTGTATCAGGCTTATGTTTCCTTTTCTGACCAAAAGTGGTGATTCAATATTATTATCATACAACTGCCCTGTGCCTAAGCCTTGCGCAATCTGTACTGGATACTCAGCCGTAAGTTGGCAAATTGCATTCAAACCTATATTCGATTCCAATGCAGAAGTTATCCACCACCCTACTTTCTTTTCTTCAGCCAACCGAATCCATTCCCGGCAGGACTGGATACCTCCATGCAAACTTGGCTTTAAAATAATGTAAGGTACCTTGCACGCTTCAAGCAAAAGCTCTTTGTCCTCCACCGTGTTAACGCCAATCAGCTCCTCGTCCAAGGCAATAGGTATTGGGGATTGCTCACTGATTTCTCTCATCAGGTCTCTTTGACCGACTTTAATTGGCTGTTCTATTGAATGAATGCCAAACTTTGACAATTCTTTCAGTTTGTATAAGCAATCATCTGGTTTAAATGCTCCATTGGCATCCAACCTGATGGTTATGTCTTCCCGGTAATACTTCTTTCTGACATAGTGCAAAATGTCACACTCCTTTTCAAAGTTAAGACCGCCCACCTTCATCTTAATACAGTTGAAACCATCATAGACTTTAATAGCAATCTGCTGCAACATCAGATCCATGTCCGCCATCCAGATCAAACCGTTAATAGGCAGCTCCCTTCCTTTTTGAAAATCGTTATCAAATATGATTCGACTGCCTCCATTTTTCAGGTCAAGAAGGGCTGTTTCAAGGCCGAAAATGATGGAGGGGAATTGAGGAGAAATTACTTGTTCTATCAGCAATTGAATTTTATCCATTGTCAATTGACCATTGTCAATTGATAATTCCTGTAGGCTCTGCAGCGCTTCTCTTAATCGCTCCTCATACTCCGGCACATCATCCATACTCAGACCAGGTAAGGGAGCACATTCACCGACACCATAAACATCAGGACTGGACTCATCCCAAATCTTCACAAACCAGCTCTTGCGCTCGCGCATAGCGCCACGTGAGGTTCTGGCTTGAAAATTAAAGTGAAATACCTGGCTTGTATAAGCTGTTTGTAAGGCCATAAAGGTGTCAAGTTAACACGTAAGCACTTATTTTTGCAACGGTATGATTAATATTCAAGCGTATAGTTATGTTCTTCCCGAAGAACGCATTGCCAAATACCCCTTACCGGAAAGAGATCAATCGAAATTATTGATTTATAAGGATGGAGAGATTAGGCATGAGCGTTTTACATCCATAGTAAAAGAGATCCCAGCTGGGGCACTCATGGTTTTCAATAATACAAAGGTTATCCCGGCACGACTCCACTTTACCAAAGACACGGGAGCAGGCATTGAACTCTTTTTGCTTAACCCAATCATGCCATCAGCCTTGCTAATCGAAGCCATGCAAAGTAAAAAGCGTTGCCAATGGCATTGCACTATCGGTAATCTTAAACGTTGGCGTGAGGCGGTAAGCCTACAAAAGACAATCGCTTCCTATACACTCCATGCAACATTGCTTGACAGGGAAAATCAGGTAGTCGAATTCAGTTGGGATGGTGACCTGAGCTTTGCAGAGATCCTCAGTATTTCTGGAGAAACGCCACTACCCCCCTACCTGAAACGTGATGCAGAAATAGCAGACAAACAACGCTATCAGACTGTTTACTCAGTGCACGAAGGTGCGGTAGCAGCGCCCACGGCCGGCTTGCATTTTACAACAAGTACCTTACAGCAGCTTCAAGAGAAAGGTGTGAAGGAGCTTTACGTAACCCTGCATGTGAGTGCCGGAACCTTTCAACCGGTGAAAACCCAAAATGCTCTGGAACACAACATGCATCAGGAGCAGATTGTTGTTAATAAAGAAACCCTGATATCACTCATAAAGCACGAAGGCACCGTTATTCCGGTGGGAACCACTTCAATGCGTACCCTGGAAAGTTTATATTGGATAGGATTAAAACTAATCAACAAGCTCGAAAATCCCTTTTTTATTGATCAGAATTTCGCCTACCAAAACTTCGTAGATTTTCCCACTACCAGAGAAGCGATGAATGCCATTATTCATCACCTTGATGCAGAAGAAAGTGATATTTTACTGGCAAGTACTGCCATTTACATTCATCCTGGTTATTCATTTAAAGTATGCCATGGCTTAGTAACCAACTTTCACCAACCAGGTTCAACACTTATGCTATTGGTAGCTGCCTTCGTAGGTGATGATTGGAAAAGAATTTACAATGAAGCGTTAGCCAATGACTACCGCTTTTTAAGTTATGGCGACAGTTCCTTGCTCTGGAAAAAATAAGGGAGTTCGAAACCTCCCTTATCCAACATCTTCACTAGAGAAACCTATTTCGGTAATTCCATGTGTGAGCTTATTGCAATCCTGTTCCATGCATTGATAGTGACAACTGCCATGATCAGTTGAGCTACATAGTTTTCGCCAAAAAGTTGTATTGCCTTATGGTAGGTTTCTGCTGTCAGGCCCGCTTTGTGTATGTAGGTTACCTCTTCAGTAAGTGCAAGCAACGTTTTTTCCTCTTCACTAAACAAATCAGTTTCTTTCCATGCATTTAGTAAAAAAATACGCTGAGGTGTTTCACCATTCTTGAGTGCATCTTTTGTATGCATATCAATACAAAAAGCACACTGATTGATTTGTGATGCTCTGATTTTCAACAGTTCCTTATGAGATTTGGATAATTGAGTAGTGGTTAAATAGCCCTCTAAGGTATACATGGCTTTATATGCCATAGGCTCTTTTTCCTGAATATTAATGCGCTTTTCCATTTGTTGATGTTTAAATTAATGATGGAACAAAGCACGTTAACCTTGATCATAGAAAAGTTAAACTGGTTTAAGAAACACTTTTCTTCCGGATTTCACTTAGATACTCAGGCGTAAAATTCAAATACGAAGCAAGCAGGTACTGTGGAATTCTTTGTAAAAATTGAGGTTGACTCGTGCGAAAATGATGATACAATTCTTCCCTGGAAAGTCCATAGAGGAATTTAATTCTCATTTGGGCTGCGGCATAAGCTTTCTGATAAATGCATCTGAAATATTTCTCCATAAGGGGATGCGCCTGTAAAAGCTTGTCTTGCGACTCCCTGCTAATAACCAGCAATTCTGAGTTTTCCACAGTTTGTATATAGAATTGTGATATCAATTTTGCTTCAAAGAAAAGACTATCACTCATCCACCAATTTTCTATGGCAAACTCAGTGGTTTGCTCTACACCCTTCTCATTGATAAAAAATTTACGAAGACATCCTTTCAATACAAAGTAATTCGATTTACAAACATGTCCTTCTTCGAGTAAGTTTTCTTTCTTTCTATGCTGCGTGATTGTAAAGAAAGACGAAATATCAGAAAATTCTGCTTCGCTTACAGGAACAAATCTTTCTATATGTTGCTTTAACTGGCTCGACATCTTTTACTCTTTTTAGCCTGCTGTAATAGTCCATTTACCTGATCTAACTAGACAAAAAAAGAGGAGACCAAAGCCTCCTCTATTCACTCATATTTTAATAAGCATATTAACGACCTACCTCTACCAACCTCACCTCTACGCGTCTGCCTTCTTCTTTAGCCGCAACAGCATCTTTAGTTACACCAAGACCTTTTGCTACTACACGTCTGCGTACTATTCCTTTGTGGTTAAAATATTCTAACACAGCAATTGCACGCTTATTCGAAAGCTCTCTATTCAGTTCTTCAGAACCTTCTGCAGAAGCGAAACCAGAAATTTCTATACCTAATTCAGGATATTTCTCTAACTCTACCAACAAGGCATCCAAGGAAGCATTATACTGTGCTTTAATATCACTCTTACCCGCATCGAAGAAAATCTTAGCTGATTTATTTAATACACTCTTATCGGCCAGCTCTTTTTTCTGTGGTTGATCTTTTTGTTTCTTGGCTTCTTCTGCCACCATAAAGGTTGGCAATGATAAAATAGTCTGACCGTCCACTACTTTTTTCTCAAACTTGCTTTCATCGCTTTCATCGTAGTAATAGGTACGAGCAGCCACTTCAAGTTTACTATTGGTTTTTTCATCAAAGTTAATTTCATCAACGCTATGTTCAAGCTGAATTAAATCAACCAGGTAATCAATCCCTTCTTTATCAGAGGAGGCCATTAAATCAAGCATCATGTCGTAAACATCTACTGTACCTGATTGCACCAGTTTAGATTCATGCGTTTTTCTGATGTCCGTTTTTGCATCCTGATTGGTATCGTAGAAAGCATTCTTCACTTGTACCTCCTGTCCTACTACCACATCAAATTGCTTAATGGTTTTCAATTTTATTTGTTGATACAACTCATAGAAATATGTTTGATTAGGTACATTCACATTTAAGGTATACGGGAGAAAGCCTTCGCTTTCAATAACCATGTCGTAGTTCTTGGCTGGTGGCAGAATTACCAGATAAGCCCCTGTTTCAGGATCGGGGTGATAAACAAAGTCAAGCTTCTTATCTGTTTCGTTATCGATCAAATATATTTTTGTCGGAATAGGTTTGTTTGTTTCAGCATCCAGAATTTTACCCTTAATCATGGTTAACGGAATACTGGACGACTCCGGCATGTCTATGTAATAAATGTCTTGCGCGCCAAGTCCGCCTTTGCGATCAGATGAGAAGTAGGCCCTGCGACCATCCGCTAACAATGTAAAGTAATTGTCGTTGGCTGTAGTGTTTACAGGATAACCCATGTTTTCCGGGTTAGACCAGGCATTACCTACAAGTGTTGTTTTAAAAATATCACGCCCCCCCATGGAGTTGTGGCCTTCTGATGTGAAGTACAAAGTTTTTTGATCAGGATGAATAAAGGGAGCATCTTCATTAGCTTCTGTATTAACAGGGGCGCCTAAATTTACCGCAGCACTCCAGGTGCCGTTGGCCTGCAGTGATGTCTTATAAATATCCAATCCACCTTTACCTCCTTTTCTGTCGCTTGCAAAGTAGATGGTTTTTCCATCAGGCGTTATACTGGCCGTTGTTTCTAAAGAAGGCGAATTAAGCACAGGAGAAATCAAAGATGGTTTAGACCAATCACTGCCTGTTCTGTTGATTTGAAATAGATTGCCAGGGTCACTCGCTCCTCCAATAAAAATTAGCATTTTCTGTCCATCGGGAGATATACCAGCAGTACCTACGTTGTATTCTGAAAAAACGTTAATCACTTGTGGCAAGGACCAGGTGCCTGACTGGTTATTGGAGATTAAAATCTCTTCAATAAATTTATCTCCACTTCTTGTTTTACTAGTGTTGGGTCTTAACCCGGTGAAAGCCAAAACACTTTCATCGGCAGACACTACGGGATTATACTCCGTATAGCGAGTATTAACATTTTCCCCCATGCTATGCACTTTAAAATCGCGCGGCACAGACATAAATGTGATGGCATTCCGCGCAGTGGTAATGGCGTTGTCAGCCATGGTCTGTGCTTTTTTATCCGCAGTCGTCAGACTCTTATACTTTTCATAGCTGGCTATCGCCTTGTCGAGACTTTCATTTTTCAGATGAAGGTCGCCTAGCTCTAAATGCGTGATAACAGGAAGATTCGTAGAATTTGACAAGGCAAAATCCAAATAGGGAATTGCTTTGATCTGATCATTCAAATTGGGTGATTTCTGTAAACACAGTCCTGCTTTATAGTGCACAGTCGCATCTTTGGAACCTTCTCTGATAGCTTGTTCAAAAAGTGGCAGCGCCTGCTCATAGTTTCGTATGCTGAAGTAGCGCTCAGCATCGGCTAGAATCTTACTTTGAGCCTGAACCTCTGTAACCAAAGTGGATACAACCAAAAGGAGCAGGACTGCGGGATAGAACGTGTTGATAGTCTGTGGTTTCATAAAATCGCTTGTCGGCAAATAAAGTACCAATCTGATACGAATCATTAAAAAATGCAACCGAATGTAATAATAGCCGTAAAGTTGCAGGAATTTGTAAAAGTAAATCTATAGGATTTTTAATTGATTATACCGAATTTTAGGGATGTTGGTCGCAAACTATGCTATCTAAACTATATAAGTCCTTAGGCATTGAGCCTGAAGAATCTGGAAGAATGACCCTGTTGCTCGTTATGGGTTTTTTTATGGGGATGTTTATTGCATGCCTCACAGTAGCAGCGCAGTCATTATTTCTGGAACATTATCCTAATCAGGAAGACCTGGCCACCGCCTTTGTCGTATCCGGGCTTTTTGCTCTAACGGCAACATTTGTCTACAATTTCTTCCAAAATCGCATTCCCTTCATATTATTGGGCGGTGTTAGTCTCCTTACTATTATTTCATTAACAGCTTTGATTGAGTTTGGAGAAGGTTTTTTCAGCGATCCAGACACCATACATTATATTGGCTTCACCCTTATTTTACCCTTTACATTTATAACCTTACTCGTATTTTGGGGATCATTTGGCCGTTTATTCAGTTTACGCGAGTCTAAACGCTTGTTGGGAAGTGTGGATGCGGGCTTCCTGATTGCCTCTTTGATTGCCTTCTTCTCAATTCCCCAGATATTAAATTATGTCGACACAGCTGCGCTCTACTCCATCGGTTTAGCTTCTATTACGGGCTACTTTTTGCTTTTTGCAATTCTCTCCATTCGATTTTTATCGCATGGTGCCTCCCTGGCCGAGGAAAAGAGAAAGCACCAAAAGCTTGATTTTCTGCAAATTTTTAAGATTCGATACGTTTTTTACATGTCGATCTTTGTCATCATCACCATGGTGGCTTTGCGATTTGTCGATTTCTCTTTTCTGCAAACCACCCAGATTTATTTCGATAAGGATTATGTACCCACTTTCTTAAGTTACTTTGAAGCGGTTGTCGTAATCTTCAGCTTCCTTTTCCAAACATTCGCTGCTGATAAAATTGTTTCCATGTATGGCATGCGAGTGGCCTCCATCATCAACCCTATCCTTACTGGTTTATTTACGGTAGGTGCTTTACTGTTGGGGCTTTCTTTTGGCTATACTGCTGCTGCCGGTCAATCGTTCGTTATATTTTTCATCATGATTGCCATGAGCAAACTGGTCATGCAGGCTACACGCGAAGCCCTGGATGAACCCGTAATGAAGCTGTATATGCTACCGGTGGATAGCGAACATCGACTTGATGTGCAGACCAAACTGGAAGGGACTGTCCTGGCACTAGGGAACTTACTCGCAGGTACACTCATCCTGCTTATCTTAAAAGTACAGCTTACGCAACTGATTTACTTTACGATTTTCGCTATTCCTATGTTTGCCATCTGGTACTTCATAGCCAATCGCTTAAATGCTACCTACAGACAAACCCTGCAAGGCGCATTAAGTAAGGGGAAAGAACGTGCCTCCGCAGAGAAAAAGAACGAAAAAGCATTTACTGTCAATAACGTACTTGAACTTGAAGTGAATAGCTCGGGTGAAGAGAAAGTTATCTATGGGCTTAAGCTTATGGAGAAGCTCGAGCCGGCCGTGTTTGAGTCTTCCTTAATCAAGCTTGTTGACAACGAAAATCGAAAAGTAAGGGAGTTTGCCAAAAGCAAAATACAAGAGCTCGGCATCGATCAGGACTTCGCACAGTCTTCAGAGACAAAAACACTGGCAATGCAAGCCATAGGCGAGTCAGAAGACAGCGACCTGCTTTCCATTTCTCCCGACAAATTAATGAAGTTGGGGAAATCCAATAAATCACCCGATAGAATTTTAGCAGCCAAGCTTTTGCGCAAGCTTATTTCCCAGCGCACAATCTTTGTCTTACTTGAACTAATGCGGGATGTAGATCCCCGTGTTCGCTATGAAGCATTGTTGACAGCGCGCAAGGTAAAGCGCCCCGAAACCTGGCCTGTACTGATTGAACTACTGAATTCTCCCGCCTACGGACATCATGCTGCGGCTGCGTTACGTGAAGCTGGCGAAGCTGTGCTACCTTCATTAGATGCTGCCTTTCATAAAAGCAGCCAGAGCGATCTGGTGATGCTAAGGGTAGTGCAGATTATGGGACGCATTGGAGGCCCTGCTGCACTTGAATTACTCTGGAAAAAAGCAGACTATCCTGATAAACGCATTGTTAAGCAAATCTTATACACCCTGCGTTATATCAATTACAAGGCTACAGGCCGAGAAGCACAGGAAGTAATGGTGCTGCTTGATGAAGAAATTGGCAAAGCCATGTGGAATTTGGCCGCAGTAACTGAACTACCCAAAAACGAATATTTCCAATACCTGAGACTGGCACTCAAAGAAGAAATCGCGGAGAACTTTGACCAGATCACCTTACTCTTATCACTACTGTACGATCCACAAAGCGTACAGCTTGTTCGCGAAAATATTGACTCCGGAGACCCTGATGGAATCACCTTTGCGCTGGAGTTGATGGATATTTTCGTGGATAACGATTTAAAACCAAAGTTATTCCCCCTTTTTGACGATAAGCCGGTTGCTGTAAAACTGGAGGAATTGCAAGTGTATTTCCCCAGGGAAACCTATACGCCTATCCAGGTAATCAATTATATACTCAACCGCGATTTTAATCAGAACAATCGCTGGACTAAGATGTGTGCAATACATGCCGCGGCATACTTACCTGAATTCCGGGTAAGCCGAGGGTTAATTGCGCAGTTATTCAACAGAGATAAACTTTTACAGGAAACAGCGGCTTGGGTTACTTATAACAAGGACAAGAAAGCCTATCAAACAGTAGTAGATAGGCTGCCTTTAAAGGACAAAAAATTCCTGGATGGTTCAATCGAAAACAACCAACTATTGGATGGACTCGATGATGGCTTTTTCCTGGGTATAGAAATGGTTTTCTTCCTCAAGGAATTGAAAGCCTTCCAGCATATCCATGGAGTCATGTTGAGTGATCTTGTAGATAAGATCACACCACTTGAATTGAGAGCAGGTGAAACCGTGAGTTTTACTTCAAGCACACTTGATACGCCCCTACTGATGGTGGCGCATGGCGAAGTGCGCCTTCAACATGACGACCGTTTAGTCACTGTAATGAAAAAGGGAGATGTATACGGAGACTTATTTCAGGATGCACCTGCACCAGAAGCCAATACCATGATTGCCAGTGAAAGAAGTATCGTGTTTAGAATAAGTCTTACAGATTTTTATTTTGTAATTGCTAATCATCATGAATTAGTACAACAATTAATTAAAAACGTAACACAAGCAACCACTATAGCGAACCCATAAGAAACTAAAAACCATAACTGCCCCCTCATGCAAATCGATGTTGATGTATTAATAGTTTTTGCCGATAGCGACAACGAGACCCAGAAAAAGAAAACCACTGGCTGGGTGTCTGATTTTAAGCGCTTTCTGGAGCTAATGCTTATGCAGGTGTTGGGCGAGAAACCTAACATCCTCCTAAAGTCAGAATACGATACTATTACTGCCCCTAATATGACCAACGTAGGTGTATTGGCAACAGTACTTTCTAAAGACTTTATTCAATCCGGAAGATGTCTGGATAATGTTGAAACGTTCTACAAGGCCATTCAGAACTCTGAAAGAAAAGCCAACAGGGTATTTAAAGTTTTTAAAACACCGCTGAATAATCAGGAACAACCCCCAAGGTTAAGAGAACTGATCGGTTATGAAATGTATCAGATTGATACAGAAACAGGTGAGACGAAAGAGTATACTGACTACTTTAGTCTGGAAGCTGAACGTCAATACTGGATGAAGATGGTCGATTTAGCCTACGACATCTTTGATTCACTTATGCAACTCAGAGCACTTAACAAGAGCTCTGAAATAAGAAACATTTACAAGCGCAAAAATATTTACCTGGCCGAAACTGGGCACGATCTTTCTGTGCAGCGTAACATTATCAAACGTGAACTTATACGCCACGGCTACATAGTAATGCCTCAACAAACATTACCCGGCACCTCTAGTGAGTTGGAAAAAGTAGTCAGAAAAGATTTGGAAGAGTGCAGCTTGTCCATTCACCTGATTGGTAGCGCCTATGGTGAAATACCAGAAGGCTCAGAGAGATCCATTATTGATATCCAAAACCGCTTAGCCGCTGAAAGAAGTTTACAAGCAAAACAGAATAACAGTGAGTTTTCTCGCCTTATCTGGATATCACCAGTAATTGCCAATGCCAGCGACCGTCAGAAATCATTTATCGAAAGTATTAAGCGTGATGTAGAAGCACAGGAAGGTGCAGAAATTCTTCAAACACCGCTTGAGGATTTTAAAAATATCATGCGTGAAGAACTTGTAGAATCACTTGAGCGCAAAGGTTCTGGCGCGGAACTGGGCAAATCTGTTTACCTGGTACATGACCGGGTAGATCAGCAGGAAGTAAAGGCCTTGGCTGAAGTTATTGAGAAATCAGGGTATAAAGTTCTGCTACCCGAGTTTGAAGGAGAATTACTTGATCTCAGAAAAAAGCATATTGATAACCTGAGAAGTTTTGATGCAGCCATCATCTTTAAGGGTAAAGTAAATGAGCAATGGGTAAGAATGAAGGTGCTTGACTTGCTCAAGGCACCAGGCTTTGGAAGAAAGAAACCCATTATGGGCAAAGCAATTTACACAGGCATTGGTACATCTATTAATGCAGAAGTTTATCGCAGCCAGAATATCAGAGTATTTCAGGGAGAAGCACAACACTCCCTTGAAAATGTTAAGTCCTTCTTAAAAGAATTTTAATCGAGCAACATGAGTATGGAAGTTGTAGATAAAGTAGCCGCCAACCCCTTCCCCGGGCTGCGACCTTTTCAAATCGATGAAAGCCACCTTTTCTTCGGTCGTGAAGGCCAAAGTGACGAGGTGCTTCTCAAACTCTCCAAGAGTAGATTCGTTGGTGTTATCGGTCCCAGTGGTAGCGGTAAGTCATCCTTCATCTATTGCGGGGTACTTCCCATTTTGTATGGTGGTTTCCTAACCGATGCAAGTCCTAACTGGGAGGTGGTAGTAACACGCCCAGGAGGTGGCCCCATCGATAACATGGCTGAAGCCCTGATCAAGAATAATCCAGAATACATTTCTGCAGACCCCGAGGAAAAAAGAATCAAGCGTACCATTTTCTCAACTTTATTAAGAAGCTCTTCGCTTGGTTTGGTGGAAGCAGTGGAGCAATCCAGACGCTCAGCAGACGTAAACTATTTAATCTTAGTCGATCAGTTTGAAGAATTATTCCGCTTTAAAGATGGAACAGACCCTAATTCAGTAAATGAATCTTTAGCTTTTATCAATTTATTGATGGAGGCTGTTAATTATCCTGATGCCCCCATCTATGTGGCCATCACCATGCGTTCAGATTTTATTGGTGAGTGCGCTCAATTTCCTGAACTCACCAGAAAAATAAACGATAGTCACTACCTGATCCCTCAAATGACGCGCGATCAAAAGCGCAGGGCTATTGAAGGACCCGTAGCGGTAGGTGGTGCAACCATTGCCCCACGCCTGTCGCAACAACTTTTAAATGATTTAGGTGACAACCCCGATCAGCTACCTATTCTCCAGCACGCCTTGATGCGTACCTGGTCTTATTGGGCCAAGTACAGAGACTACGATGCAGAGGCACTTGATCTGAAGCACTACGAAGCCATCGGTACCATGTCCGAGGCCTTGAGTATGCACGCCAATGAAGCTTACGATGAATTGGATGAAGAACAAAAGCGTGTTTGTGAAATCCTTTTCAAAGCAATTACTGAGAAACGTGGAGAAAATTTTGGTATCAGAAGACCCACCCGCTTAAATGAAATAGCGGCCATTGCCGATTGTTCCGAAGAGGATGTAGTGGCGGTGATTGAAAAATTCCGTGAACCAGGTCGTTCATTACTAACACCAGGATATGGCTTACCCATTGCATCAAAATCAATGGTGGATATTTCTCACGAATCTCTGATGCGTATCTGGGTTCGATTGAAAAACTGGGTGGACGATGAAGCAGATGCTGTACAAATGTATACACGCCTTGCCGAAGCTGCTGCCATGTACCAGGTCGGAAAAGCGGGTCTTTGGAGGCCACCTGATTTACAATTAGCACTTAACTGGCAGGCCAAACACAAACCCACTTTAGTTTGGGGTCAGCGCTACAACCCTGCCTTTGAGCGTACGATGATCTTTCTCGAATATTCTAAAAAAGAATTCGAGACAGAACAGCGCATTAAAGAATTAGAGCAGAAAAGAAAACTACAGCGTGCCCGTATTGTGGCTTTGGTTTTGGCCGGTGGTATGATTATCGCGCTTGTGGGAATTGTATTTGCTTTTATTCAGAAAACTGAAGCGGATAAGGCAAGAGCAAATGCAGAGCGGCAGGAAATTCTTGCCAAGGAAAATGCAAACAAGGCTACGCTTGCGGCTAAAGAAGCGCAAGAACAACGTGACAAAGCGGAAGAAGAAAAGGTAAGAGCGGATAAAGCTGCAAAAGAAGCACTTGAGCAAGAACGTGTTGCAAAACGAGAAAAAGAAGAAGCAGATAAGCAAAGAAACCTTGCCATACAAAGAGAAGCGGAAGCAGAAGCAGCCAAACAGGAAGCCAATGCGAGTGCCGAATTTGCCATCAAGCAAAAAGGAATTGCAGAAGAAGCCAGTACATTGGCCACACAACGCCAATATATCGCTACTGCTAAGTCTATTGCCGTAAAATCAAAAGAGCAACCTGATAAAGAACTACAATCTTTATTGGCTCAGCAAGCTTTTATTTTTAATAACACCTATAAGGGTTATGAATACGACAATGATATTTACACAGGTCTGTTCCGTGCGTTAAAAAAGCAAGAAGATCCGCTTACTAAAAACCTATTAGGCCACGATGCAGGTGCTTGCCGTATTCTGATCAGCGATGCTAAAACCCGAAAGATCTACTCTGGTGGTAGTGATGGACGCATTCTTGCCTGGACTTATCGCAACAATCAATGGTCGAGCGAAGTATTGGTAGATAAACGCAGTAACTACTTAGTGTATAGTCTGGATATAAGTCCTGACGGAGATTACATGATCGCGGGCGGCTTGGCTAATGGCTTGTCTACTCAAAATTATGTAGAGCTTTATAATCTGCGTAACATGGCTACACCTCCTAAAAAGATTAGTGGTTTTACTTTTGACATTGACAACCTGAATTTCACCAATGATGGCAAAGGTTTTTTCGCACGAGACAATGCAGGAAATAGCATTAAGTATTCGGACTTGAGTACGGTTAAGGAAGTAATCAAGAGTACAGAAAAGATTAATGGCATTGTACTGAGTAAAGACGGTAAGAAATTAGCAGGAGCAGGTAACAATGGTACTTTGTTCATTTGGGATATTAGCAACAACTTCTCCCCTACTGCTTTATTTAAAACGGCTAACGAAACCAGGGGCGGTAAAACAGTAGCTATTCCGTTAACTGGGGCAGGCTTTACCCGAGATGGTAAGAAGCTAGTGTTTGGAGATGCTAAAGGGCTTGTAAGGATAATAACCCTGGACAACTCAATTCCTATGCGTGTTTTATCCGGACATACTTCTGCCATTGAACAAATTACTTTTAATCATACGGGTACCTTTATGGCTACTGCCAGTTATGATAAGACAGTTCGTCTATGGAATCTAAGTCAGCTCAATCAACAGCCTATTGTATTGGATGACCATGCAGACTGGGTGAGAACAGCCGTGTTTACACTGGATGATGAACAGTTACTGGCTGGTATGAACAGCAACTCTGAAAAATCAAGTGAGACCATTCATGCATGGCCAACCAACATGAAAACCATGTCGAACTTACTCTGTAATTATTTAACCAGAAACTTAACACAAGAAGAGTGGGAAATTAATGTTGACAAAGCGCTTACGCGTGAAGTTACCTGTAGTAACCTGCCTGAAGCTAAATAGACTGACTATTTGAATATTAGATTATGTCCCCAAGAATAAAAACGGTTCTGCCGTTATCATTGCTTGTAATGGTCGCATCCATAGGATTAGCACAAACAACGACTGATCCGCGTTGCGTTCAAACCCTGCGAACGGCACGTGCTACCTATGAACAAGGGCGTTTGCATGAAATGCAAAGTTTACTGGATGATTGCTTGAATAATTTTTCTAAAAACGAAAAGATTGAAGCTTACAAATTACTTGTATTGACATACATCTATCTTGAAGAACCTCAGAAGGCTGATGAGGCAATGCTTGATCTGTTGAGAACTGATAATTTCTTTAAACCCAGTGATGCTGATCCTGCTGAATTCAGGAATTTATATGCAAAGTTCCGCACCAAACCTGTTTTATCCATTGGTATAAGAGGTGGTTTGCTTTCCACCCGTGTTCATGTGCAGGAACACTACCACATTTTTGCCAACAGTCAGGGTAAGGGTACATATAAGAGCAATGCGCGTTTTGTAGGTGGGCTTGCTTTGGAAAAAAATATTCTCAAAGATAAAATTGTACTTGCCCCTGAATTTTTATTAAGCGGGCATTCCTTTACTTACTCCAATACGGAAGCATTCAGTGATGACAATACATCCGATAACACCATTGATGCCACAGGACTGGAGGCGATCATACAGCAAAGCACATTTCAGTTTAACCTGATTGGCAATTATATGTTTAAAAAGACCTTGCTACGCGGCTTACTACAACCCTATGCAGGAGCAGGATTCTCTACCTCGTACATGGCTGCCAATAGCTCAAAATTTTTGGGAGAGCTTCAGTTAGAGCCCCGTGGAGATGATGTGAGTGGTGCTGAGCTGGATAATACCGACAACTACAAATCGCTCAATTTTGCAGGCGTCTTGCTTATTGGAGGTAAAATTAAGATTGCAACGGTCTATCTAACAGCAGATTTACGCTACTACCATGGTCTTAATAATATTGTCAATAAAGATAACCGTTACAAAATGGAGGGTGATAATGTAGAAATATTAACCCGATACGGTTACGTTAATAATGATTTCAAGATCAATCAGGCGTCAATCTCCATTGGTTTGATCTACCCCTATTTCAAACCTAAGAAATTGATAAAATAATAATGAATCGCTTAATTCTCATCCTGCTGCTGTTTGTAGTTGCTTGCCAATCAGAAGAAAATGCTGATCTGGCGAATGAAGGCACCTTTTTACGTTATTTTGGAAGCCAATATAGTCACCTGCCACAGCAGGTTATTGAAACAAGTGATGGCTACCTCATCCTCAACAATATTCAAATAGGAACAGACAATCAGTCTGTATTTTTTTATAAAATAAAACTTATCAAAACTGACTTTTACGGAAATTTACTTTGGGAACAAGTGTACCCTAAGTTTCCTGCTGATAGCGAATTAGATCAGCCTGGTGCCAACGTTTATAGTCTTAGAGGCTTTATGATGATGCAACAAGGCGAGAACTACGCTATTGTAGGTGAAGAACTCAGCAATCAAAGTCTATCAAATCCAGGAAGCGCTTCAATAGCAAATCTGGCTTTGCTATTGGTTAACAAAGATGGCGTGCCGTTAAAAAATGGTGTTGCCATCGCTGAAAATGATGCACAAATGTTTACGCCTCACAAATCTGTAAGTGGTGCTGAACTAGCAGCTGAAACTGGTAATGCTGAATTGGAGAATGTATCCATTACAGGAAAAGGCATCGCTTTAAATGGTAATGGTAATTTTATTGTATTGGCATCTGTCGATAACTACGCCACCAACAAAATGATGGTAACTGAAATATCATCCACCGATTTAACAAGAACCTGGCAGCGTTTTTACGGAGACGGCATTGGTGTTGTAGCACGTAAAATTTTTGTAAACACGCAACAGAAACTGGTGTGGGGTGGCTCCACGGAGAGTGAGATGCGTTTATTCACCTATAATCAAAACGACCAGCAGGCAATCTCAGTAAAGCCCGATCAACCAAATGCATCGAATGAAATTGCCAGCGATGCATGTGAAGTTAAAGGAGGCTTTTCTGGCTACGCGTTGATAGGAACCAGTGCTACCGGCACTGATAACGATATGTATGTTGTTAAATTCAGCCCAGCAGAAACGGCTCCGCTTTTTTCAAAAAACCTGGACTTTGCCAATGGCAATGATGAAGGTAAAGCTATAGAGGGCACTAATGATGGAGGTTTGGTATTATTAGGCAATGGCGCTTCTGTAAATACCACTGGTAATGGCGGAACCGATTTATTTATTGTAAGACTAAATACCGCAGGCGAAGAAGTGTGGGTGAGAAATTATGGCGGCTCACAAGATGAAGAAGGCGCTTGTGTAATTCAAACCAAAGATGGCGGCTACCTTGTGCTTGGCTCAACTGAATTTGGTATCGACTTTAGAAAAGTAATGCTCCTTAAGCTAGATGCCAAAGGAGATTTATAATAACCACTAGTAATCAAACATTCTTAATCTGCTTTAACACCCCTGTTAATATGAGATCATTTTTACGCTATTTATTACTTACTGCTTCGGTTGTGATATTATTGGTCAATGATGGCTATGCACAGAACCCAACTGAAAATGCAACAGGTTTTACCGTAAGCGCCTTTACTTCAAATTCGCTTACCCTTACCTGGAGTAACGTTGCCGATGCACAACGAACCAATTACTTAATTCTAGCCAATACAACTGGTACGTTTGCTGATCCTGGAGCCATTCCTGCAGATGATTCGAACCTTGGAGATGGTGTTGGTGCCATTAGTGTAGGCGCTTCTGCCACTACATATGAATGGAACACTGGATTAAGTGCTTCCACTGTGTATTACTTTAAGATCTTTGCTTATAAAGCTGCCGGACCAAACTTCTTGCTTACCGGAGCACCAACTACCAATAGAACAACGCTCGCTACGGAACCTGCCAACCAACCAACTGCCCCAGTGTTTTCAGGTGTTAATATCACAACTTTATCACTTAACTTTACAGAAGCTACCGGCACACCCGATGGCTACATTATTATCAGAAACAACGGAGCCTCTCCTACTGCTGTTCCTGTGGATGGAGTTACTTATGCAGTAGATGCTGTTTTGGGAGATGGTACCGTAGAATTTGTTGGAGCCTTTGGTACCTTACCATTAGCTGACGCCACGCTTACCGCAGCCACTGTTTATCATTACGATGTATTTGCCTATAACGGAAGTGGTGCCTCTATCAATTACCTTACTACCGCTCCACTGGAAGCAAGTAGAACAACATGGGCAAATGCTCCTGGTAATCAACCTACTGCTATCGTTTTCAGTAATGTTACCGACAATTCTTTGGATGTTAGTTTTACAGCAGCTGCGAGTGCACCTGATGGATACTTTGCTGTGCGCAGAAATGGTGGAGCACCAACAACAAATCCTGCTGACGGTGTTGAGTATACTGAAGGTGAGGTCTTAGGCGATGGCGTGGTGGTGTACATTGGAAATGCTGTGAATTTTTCTGATGGTAGCTTAAGTGCTGCCACTACCTATTATTATAAAATCTATTCATTCAATGGATCTACAGGAAGTTACAACTATCTGACAGGGAGTGCGCCATTAGAAGGTAATAGATCTACTCTAGCAACTGAACCAGCCAATCAACCAACAGCTATTAATTTTACCAGTCCCGCTTCAACAAGTTTCACAGTTAATTACACAGCAGCTACGGGTAGCCCTGCAGGTTACATAGCATTAAGAAGATCAGGAAGCTCTCCTACAGATGCACCAGTTGACGGAACAGCCTATACAGCTGGCAATACCATAGGGACAAGTACTGTTGCATTTGTTGGTGCCGGTGTCACTTTTAATGAAACCGGTTTAACAGAGGACACGCAATATTTTTATGATATCTTCTCTTTCAACGGTAGTGGAGCCACGATCAACTACAACACTGTTTCTCCATTAGAAGGAAGTCGTTTTACTATAGAGGCCACAGAACCAGGGGCCTCAACCACAGCAATGGTATTCAGTGCTGTTACTAACAACTCCATTACTGTTAACTACACCAATGGTCCAGGTGAATCTAGAATTGTAGTTGTCAGACAAGGCACTGCCGTTAACTTTAGTCCTACCGATGGAACATCTTATACTACCAATGCTGATTATTCAGCCGGAACAGAAGTTGGTCCTGGTGGTGACGGCAATAAGGTAGTAGGTGCAGGCAGTGGCCCCATTGTGATTACTGGATTAAGTGGAGATGCTGTTTATCATGTGGCTGTCTTTGAAGTAAACGGTACGCTGGGTACGGGTGCTGAGAACTATCGCACTACAGCTTTAACAGGAAGCAGAAGCACCGAGCCAACTACGCAAGCTTCCACTATAGGATTCGCGAGTGTGGCCACTACCACCATGACGGTATCATGGACTAATGGAAATGGTGACAGACGCATCGTATTGGCAAAACAAGGCTCTGCCGTTGATGCTGATCCTACTGATTTTACCAGCTATACTGCTAATGCTGCTTTTGGATCAGGCACACAAATTGGTACTGGTAACAGAGTAATCTATGATGGAACTGGCACATCGGTTCCAGTAACGGCACTAACAGCAGGGACTGTTTATCATTTTGCAGTTTACGAGTATAATGGGGCAGGTACTACAACAGCTGCTTATTTAACTCCTGCAGTGACCGCAAGCCGCTCTACCTTAGTATCACAACCCGCAAACTCACCAACTACTATAGGGTTTACCACGGTAACGCCAACATCTTTTACAGTGAATTTTACTGCTAACTCAGGTGCACCAGCATCTACTGGTTTTATTGCTGTGCGTAGAGTGGGTGCCCATGCCACAACAGCTCCAGTAGACGGAACAACTTACACTGCTGGTGATGTATTAGGAAATGGGGAAATTGCATATGTAGGTGCTGCAGCAACCTTTAACCAAAGCAGCTTAAATTCTGCGACCAATTATTATTATAGAATTTACTCTTTTGCAGGGACAGGCGATGCGATCAATTATAAAGAATCAAGTCCATTAGAGGGTAATCAACTTACACCGTGCGCTCCTCCTGCCACACAGGCAACAGGTCTTAGCTTTTCTCTGGTATCAGAAACTCAAATGCAGGTTAACTGGACCCGGGGTAGCGGAGATCAGATCGTTGTATTTGCCAGAAATGGAGCCTTCTCTGGTGAGAATCCAGGTAACGGAACTTCATATACTGGAAATGCTGATTTTGGATCAGGCACTCCAGCCATTACTGTTTCAGGCAACGATTATTTTCCGGTTTATGTTGGGACAGGAACTAACGTAACTGTTACTGGGCTCTCATCAAACACAAGCTACAGTTTTAAGGCTTATGAATTTAATAACGCCAATATCTGCTATAACACCACCGTAACAGGTGGCGTAAACGCTGTTAGTCAATTAACAACTGCTACAGCTGTAGCGGGTGTGTTAACTACAGTTTCCGCTGCTGCTACACTATCATCCATATCAAACACAAGCGGAGTCAAAATGACCGTAATACGGTTTAATGTGGATGATGATGGTTTAGATAGCTCTCCGACACGCCTGTCTTCACTGATTTTTAGACCAGGAGCAGGAAATGATATTGATGATTTCAGAGACGTTATTCAAGGTGCAGATTTGGCTGATGAGTATGGAAATATTCAGACTGTGAACATCACAATTGATGCCAACACACTAACTATAACGGGTATTGCCAACTCAGGAGGTGGAACAAATTCATCCAATACGCTTGGAAGAATAGACGATAACGATGACAAGGATTTTTTGCTAAACATATGGTTAAAAACAAGCATTGGCAGTTTTGGCAGTACAACACCTACCAATGTAGACGGACGGAATTTGACAATGTCATTGGCAGAAGCTGATATTACTTATAATACATCGCCATCAAGCAGTGAAATTCTTAACGGAACTACAATTGAATCTGGAGCAAGCAATGGCGCAATTGCAGTTGTTGCCACAGCCATTCGGGTAACCCAACAACCATCCGGTGCAGCAATAGCGACACAAGCCTTGGCGACACAACCGATATTTGAAGCCACCGATGTTCACAATAACCGTGACCTAAACTTCAACAATGCCTTAACTGTAAGCACAACAAATCCTGATAATCTTGGCTCGAATAGTCCGCCTACCAATTTTATTTCAGGTATTGCAGACTTCACCCCTTCTGGCTTTAACTTTCCTAATGCCGGAACGTCTTCCATGCGTGTTACGGCCAATGCTATTAACTCTGCTTATACCAACAGTATTACGGTAACATCGAACACCAGCGTTATAGAAATATTCAACGGTGTAGCTGCTGGACCAACATTGAACAGCAGCAGCGATGATATTGCCATTCTGGGATTTTCATTAACGACTACAGGCAGTAGTCTTGACTTTACTACACTCGACCTCACTACCAATGTTGACCCAGACGGCAAGTTCAATAACATTCGACTTGTACATTCTACAACCAACGATTATTCAACCGGAACACTTACAACACTGGCTACGGGAACTACACCTGGTAACGCAATTAATTTTACAGGATTTACAGCACCTATTAATGGAACCTCGTCTTACTATTTTATTGTAGCAGATGTTGAGGACAATGTCTCTAATCTAACTCCTGCCATTACATTAACCTTAACACCTAATACTTCAAACCTGGGCATATCTGGCTCTTCTGGTGTAAGTGGTGCTGCATTTACAAGTGTAACTTATAATTTTGATGATGTTACTGCACCAACTATTTCAAGCATCACGGCCAGTGCTGATCCTTTCTACGATGGAACGCCATTGTTGAGACAAACTATTACGATTGTATTTAGTGAAGCCATGAACCAATGTGGCGCTTGCACACCTTCTTTTGGAATTACCTCTCCTAATTGGTCAGTCTTTTCAAATGGTTGGTCAAACGCCACCACTTATCAGATAGTCTATGAACATGATGGCATTGCACAAACCCTCAATCCGGAAACATTCACAGTTAATGCCGGAAACGCGAGAGACCTGAACAATAACCTACTAGCTGTTGGTGGCAATGAAACCTTCTTGCTGGATACCCGCAATCCTATAGCAACGGTTACCGTTTCTTCAAGTTCAGTGCATGTTGGACCACCAACTGCGCTTACACAGACCGTTACGGTCACTTATGATGAGGCGATGAACCCGGCTACGTCACCAACCATTACCTTCTCCCCCACTAATAACTTTACTTCAGCACCTGGTGCCTGGTCTGTTGGCAATACTGTATGGACACAAACTTTCACTCACAATGGAACAGTGGAGACTCAGAATACAGCCACCGCAGTAGTAAGTAATAGCAGTGGTGCCACTGATGTTGTTGGCAATACAGATATTGGCGATGCTTCTCCTTCTTTTGTAATCGATACCCGACCACCAACTATTAATAGTATTACTTCATCTACACCTAATAATTCATACACTACAGGAGCTAATATCGCTATCAGAGTAATCTTTAATGAAACAATAAATCTTACTGGATCGCCAACGCTTACCTTAAATACAGGCGCAACAGCCACAATCATTGGTTCAGGTGCTAGTTTTATAGACTTTGTTTACACCGTTGGCGCTGGTGAAAATACAGCAGATCTTGATGTGACTAGTTTTAATTTAGGAGCAGCAACGATTGAAGATTTAAACAACAATACAGCAAACCTTACCTTGCCTGTTAATCCTAATCGCCTTACGGATTTAAAGAATCTCAGAATTGATACGCAAGCACCAACAATCACCTCAGTGTCAACCCTGGCGGCTGATGCCAACTACAATGCAGGTGATATTATCGATATTCAGGTTGTTTTTTCTGAAAACGTTTTTGTGATCGGTACACCCCAATTAGCACTTAATTCAGGCGGTGTGGCCAATTATTTATCAGGAACAACTACATCCACGCTTACCTTTCGTTACATAGTGACTGCAGGACAAAATACAAGCGATCTTGACTATGCTGATGTTAACTCCCTTACC
Source organism: Chryseotalea sp. (assembly GCF_057350905.1). Lineage (NCBI taxonomy): Bacteria > Pseudomonadati > Bacteroidota > Cytophagia > Cytophagales > Chryseotaleaceae > Chryseotalea > Chryseotalea sp. The sequence continues at coordinate 143,059 of NZ_JBMRCF010000015.1, forward strand.
CTGCCAGGTACATCGCTCATTCGTGATGTTGTGAACATTAATGCTGTACTCACGTTACCAACTCCAGGTGCTGTTAATTCAATCAGTGATGATAAGGCAATTATTATTGATACAGTGCTTCCATCCGTTACAGCTATTGATATTAGTTCAGCTACCAACGGTTGGAGTACAACCAATGGTACTTCTGGACCTAACGTTTCCTTTTTGGTAACCTTTAATGAAGCTGTCTCCGGTGTGGACGCAACTGATTTTGTGGTTACTTCAAATGGAATCATTAACTACACAGCTCCTATTGTAATTACGGGAAGTGGCAACACAAGAACAGTCACCATTAATGCCATAAGCGGGCCTGGTCTTGTAAAAATTGACGTTGTCAATAACGGAACGATCATCGATGCGGCAGCAAATGCTTTATCTGCTGCATTTAATAGTGCATTTAGTGGGAATGATTATTATTCTATTGTACTCCCAGAACCTTCAAATGCTGTCTCAGGTTTCAGTTTACAGTCTGCTACAACAACTAGTTTAACAGTACAATGGACAAATGCAGTTGCACCTGCAGTACAGGCCAATTATTTCTTTGTTCAATTAAAGAGAAACACAGTGGTAGGTTTCCCTGCTGTAGTTGATGGTGCAGTAACAACTCCAGACGGTGTTTTTTCTAATGACTCAAGAATGGCATTATATGTTCCTTATAATGCGGCAGCTACTCAAAATGTTACTTTTACTGGACTCGCATCAGGTGCGGATTATGATTTGGTTATCTATCCGCTAAATTATAATGGTGGCTCTCCAGTAACCGATGACAATACAGACTATAGAACTACAAGTCCTCTAACTCTTAACACTTCAACAACAACCGCTGCATCTGCTCAACTTGACTATGTTGCTGCTGCTGCGAGCATTAATTCCTTGATTGATACACAAGGCGAGGCCATCGATAACTTTACTTTTACAATAACCGATGAAACTGCTGAGCTAGATAATGCCCCTTTTAAATTTTCAGCACTTACGGTGTTTCAAGGAACAGGAAATGACATTACAGATTGGACACAAGCCATTGAAGGGGCGGTATTAACTGATGGTACAAATTCAATAGTAGCCACTTCTATAACTAATAATCAGATAATTTTTACCGGTATTGCATCATCGGGAGTGGCGGATCTTGGTTTTATAAATGATGCACTTTCCAAAGAATACAAACTAAGGATTTGGTTAAAGAGTTCTCTTGGCGGAACACTACCTGCCAGCATAGATGGGTTAAACTTTGCTTTTGAAATTAATAACGCAAGCTTCACCTATAACAACACAAGTAATAACCAGGTAAGCTCTACCCTGCAGGCAGCCGAGTCGGTTCAATCTGGTAGTACAGATAATCAGGTAAATGTTATCGCTTCACAACTTGTATTCCGTACGCCAGGAACACCCGGAGTGCTTACACAGCCCCAGGCTCAGATTGGTGTTGCTTCTAAATTTCCTTTAGCAATTGCGCCTAAAGTACATGCACTTGATGCAAATAACAACCTGGACATAAGCTATGCTGAGAGTGTTACAGTCAATAACACCAATGCACTTGATCAGGTAACAGGTCACATAGCATTCCCGCTCGGTGGTATACTTACACTTAACGATTATTCGCTGAGTGAAACAGGCACAACACAGATAAGGGTAATTGGTACTGGCGTAACACCTGTATCTACAGCCACCAGTACAAATGTTACTGCCGTAGTTACCAACCTCACCCAAATCACTGCTGGGGCTGCATCAGAGCCTGCTACAATTTCATCCTTGAGCAATACGATTATAAGTGCTGTTGACAACTTTGACTTCACCATTACTGATGATGCCGGGGCCAATGGTATAACACTGGAGGATAATGATGGATTACCCACCAGAATCAGTCAAATTAAAATAACTCAAGGAGCAGGAAATAATGCCGTACTTGCTAACTGGAATCATGCAATTGCCTCAGTGAGACTGAGTGATGGTGTAAACGTTCATGCTGGTGTGTTAAATGTGGCTGGTACTGAGATCACCTTCTCCGGAATTAGTAACACACTCTCATCTGATCTGGGTTTTATTGCTGATGGCCTTTCTAAAACCTATCGTTTAAGAATTGTATTAAAGGGTCCGGTTGGAAATCCTATAGATGCTTCTATTGTTGATCAGATCGATAACGAAGACTTTGAATTCAGCATAAGTCATACTGATCTCACATTAGTCGCTAGCCCGCAGAGCAGTGCCTTACAACCAAGTAATACTTCTTCAGGGAACGGAAACAATACTGTAGCTGTATTGGCGACCCGGTTAGATTTTACTACACAACCAAACGCCACTCAAAATTATGATGCGCCAATAAATCCCTCACCTATTGTTAAAGCAAGGGATGCAAATGGCAACCTTGACAGCGACTATGCAGGTACACCAGCAGTAAGTAGCCAGACACCGGCTACCTACCCTTTAGCCAATACAACACTGACTAACAATAATGGTATAATTACTTTTGATGGTGCGCTCAATGTAACCAGTGCGGGCAATGGTCCTGCCGGAGGCACAACCAATCTCTTTGTGAGTTCTGCTGGATTAACTACAGCGCAGAGTATTACATTTACCGTCAACTACTCTAATGCTTCGGATATTATAAAAGATCCAGGGTTCTCATATTCTTCTAATATTCAATATATCAATCACCAGACTGCTGATATTACCGCTGGCAGCGGTGTTGAAGTAGAACAATTCCTTGTAAGAGATGGTGGTTTAATAAATGATACTGATGGCACTCCAACTGTATTGACGAGTATAACCTTGGGTATAAACAATTGGGAGAACTTAAGAAACATTGCGCTATATGACGGAGGTACTGAGCTAGTGGAGATTGATGTTGCAGGCAACATCAATGCAGTAACCGGAGAAATTACACTCTCAGGTTTTGAATTCACTGCCAATGACGACACTGACAATGATTTAACCGTGAAGGCCAGTTTCTTAAACACAGTGGATGATAATGAAGTTATCAGTTTCACCGTAGCCAATGTAACGGCACGCAATGTCACCTCCTCGCAATTTGCTAATAACAGCCCTGCTGGTATTGTAAGTACAGCAAGTGGTGATGAAAATAAACTTGAGGTTATTGCTACCAAAATTGATTTCCTCGTCAACCCGAACGCAACTAACATTAGTACCTTTACCAATGTCGATAATCCTTACATGGTATTAGGTGCTCGCGATGCTAACAATAACGTAGATACGGATTACACAGGTGCACTTGGCACTGTTACCAACTCACTCGCACTCGCAATGAACAATGAGCCCACAGGAAACTTTGTAGCTGGTTTATATGATTTTGCGACCTTAGCACCCTCCTTCCAGTTTGAGGAAGATGGTGAGGACCTTACCCTTACTGTACCTGTAACTACAAACAATCAGCTAGGCGCGTTGCCAACTGCGGCCGTGAGTGCACAATTTGATGTAGCAGCTTCTTTCGAATCTTTTATTACAGCAGAAAATGGTTACGAGTTACCTGAAAACATTCCCTACATACTTCATCAAGCAACGAATATTGATGCAAGTAATAGCTTTAACTTATTAGAGTTAGTAATTTCGGATGGTGATGCAGATGGAACACCTAGTGATGTGGATGGTGCTGCGACAGTTCTTAATGGTATCACCTTTAGTTTTGAAAATCATGAGGCGATACGAAGAATTGCCATCTATGATGAAAATGATGTAGAGATACAAGAAAAGGATGCTTCAGACTTTGTAATTGTAGGTAGTGCAGGTCAGATTACCTTCGGTCCTGCTCTGGGCATAACCGCTCCAGATAATGGTAGAAGGTTATTTAGATTGAGAGCAACCTTCTTCAATACACCTGCTGTCATTATTGATAATATCCCTGTTCAACTTAGTATCATCAGTGCTACCCTTGGAGGTGGCTCAAGATTCTACGAACCTGTTGCAGGCTATGTTGCTGGTAATCCTCCAGGTACACTTACTGCTCCAGCTAACAGGAACTTACTTGAGGTGACTGCAACCCGCCTTGACTTTACTACACAGCCAGCGGCCATTGAAGGTATCGATCAACCCATTTCAATTACGCCAGTGGTTGAGGCACGAGACAACAATGGTATAGTAGACCTTGACTTTAATTTTAATGCTACTATTGCCAGTGATGCTTACCTGACTTCGACCGTGGCCAGAAACTTTGTGAGTGGAATCCTAAGCTTTAGCGGTTTACAGTATACCAAATCAGCCGCTGGAACATATACTGTAACTTCAAACGGTTTATCAAGCAATACTGCAGGGTCAACCGCCAGTTCAGTTGTGGATGTAATTCACGTTACTGCAGCAGAAAATACAAATGGTGTAGTTGTTTCACCTAACATTAAAGGAGGTTCAACCAACGTAGTTATTTTCGGTGTTGATATAAATACGCTAAGAAAAACTGCATCCGAACCCAGACTGAATGGATTCTCGATCATCTTTGATTTCCCATACAAAAGTTCAGCTACAACAATCTTAAAAAACTTCCGGGTATTTGAATCTACCACAGGAACATTTTCAGGTTCTACTAACGTAACTGCTTTTGGCGGAATTGTTACAGAGGGCCGATCACCAGTCATTGATCCACTATTATCTATTACTGCTCAGGACATGGTAACCATTACTTTCCCTGGGCCCAGAAATCTGAATAATAGTAATTCTTCTCTCACTTACTATATCATGGTTGATGTAGACGCCACAGCGAATATCAGCACACCTAAACTAACCCCCAGACTACTCGATGGAGGCTTTGGCACAAGCACTAACAGTTTGCTCAATGTGACTGCCGGTAGTTCAAAAGCGGATGTAACTGGTAAGCAATATTCATTTGCCTCTACCCGCCCCCCTGCCTTGGTTAGCTCTTACCCAGAGAATGGACAATTAAATGTCGATCCTGCTCAAAGTACAATTACGCTGACTTTTGATGTTCCGGTTTGGACCTACGATGCAACTGCCAAACTATATGATCGTCAAAACAATAAATTAATTGCTACACTCACTGCTGCAAATGGTAGATATGCCCTTGGTGAGCCTGTTGCAGGATCTGTTACTAACCCAACACCCTTAACTTTTAACATACCACCTGGAACCGTATTAAAAGCAGACAGCGTTTATTACCTCACAATAGAGCGTGGTACTTTTGACCCTATTTCCAATACAGGTACCGGTATTGCTGATGACGGGACGAACCTCTTTGGTGGAATTTCTTACAATGGAACTTTGTATTTCAAAATTGCGAGTGAGACACCGCCAACGATGATAAACTCTGATGATACAAAGTATTATTTTACACCTTCAGGAGGTGCTATTAACGCTTCTTTCAATCAGTTTGGTAAGGCTTACTTTATGATCGTTAATGCTGGCAATCCAGCTCCTACCAACGCTCAGATTAAAAATCCGCTTGCCGGATATTTAGGAATACCAGTTGCAAGAGGTGTTATTGATATAAAGCAAGTTGAATCGTTACAGTATGGAACATTTGTTGCCAATCTGACGAGTGGTACTACTTACGATGTATGGATGTATGCTGAAAATGATGCTTTACCTGCACCTGTACCTACTTCAGCTCCTTTTGGACCGCGAACAGCCAACTATGCAGTAGGAACCGGAAGTGCTGGTAATCCAACATTTAAATTTACAGCTCCACCTGCGCCTGCATCTTTATATTTAAATCAACCATTGTATCAGATTTGTGCAAACAGCGAAGCCCTGTTAGCCGATCCGATTATTATTGCGGAGAGTAGTTCAGGTGAGTTTAATCTTGGTGCTCAGAATTTCAATATTATTCTTCCAACCGGCTTCCAGTTTAATGTGGATGTACAGCCCGATATTATTCTGACAGGTACAGATTTCGATCCGGCTCAACTTCAATTTAATTTCCTCAACAATACACTGCTGAACATATCTTTCTTTATAGATAATGTTGTAGACCTAGACGCGATTATCATTTCTAATCTTTCCGTTATTGCCAATAACGCTGATGTGAATGGTAACATCAGACGTTTTGCAGGTAATGCCATACCAACACTGGCGGACGGAACAGTACTGGGTACCATTGTTTCAAGTGCTGCTACCCCGCTGAGTTTCACTAACAGTTATTCAGAGGCAAATGATTTCTCTGCACCGCCCATCGCAATTACAGATGTTGTAACGGCTATACCTAATAATTTTAATTCTTCAGGAGGTTCCATCGTTCGTTTAATCCCTGAAGTACCTGCGAATGATTATGGCCCTTCTTTCTTTACCGGTTCTGGTGTAACCAACGATCAACTAAGCCTTACACAAATCAATAATGCATTCAATATCACGATGATTCATACTGATATGAATGGTTGTGTTTCAACAGTGGCTGAACAATACACTATTTACGACCATACTCAGGCCATACCAGGATTGGGAACGCAACAATGTATAGTGAATGCTCAATTCCCTGGTTTATCAGTAAGTATCCTTCCTCTTTCCGGAACGATACAGGGTAATGCATTGGCTGGTTATGACTTACTTGAACTATACACAGATATACCCACAACAGCCTCAGCATCACAAACCATTTATGGTCCAGCCTGGAGAGGTCTTGTTAACACAATACCTGTCATGCAGATTCCTGTCAATCCTGCTCAACAGTTCAGAGATTATAGAATGGATTATACTAAACTCTTAAATGCTAATACTGAGGCACCTGCAATTACAGAGAATCCATATGAGAAATTCAGGGAATTGACACCTCAAGGTAATACATACTATAAAGGAGGATCGCTGGGTAGGATTGAGTTTACAGGTAAGTACAGAAGTAAGGCCGATGCCAGCGTTATCGTTCCTATTCGTCAGGAGGTTGAAGTTTTTGTTCCATCCATACCTGTAATCGAGATTGGATCCGGTAACATAACGGCTAATGATGGCAGTATTCCGGTATTTTGTGAAGCTGGGGGTGCAATTATCTTAAATGGCTATCCTGCTGCCTCCACTGGCGCTTCTGTCGGTACATTTACCTTAGCCTCTGAAGATGGACAACCCATAGTTAATTATCCAGGAGGTGCTTTTGTGGATAATGGTAATGGAACAGCCACGCTTAATCCGATGTTAATTTCTGGAGCTGTAAATATCGGCATCACCAATGCCTATAAAAATATAGTTGTCAGCTATACATATAAGGAAAATAACTCACCTTGCTCAGCCACTGGTGAACTTATCATAAGAGTTGTACCTAACCCTGTCAGTCAGTTTTCTTATGAAAGCGAAGAAACAGCAAACACACCAGTAGTTACCGCTTATTGCGAGGGTATTCCATTAAACTTTAGTGCTGATGCAAGTACCATTGCCAATGGAAGCATCAGCGAATATCATTGGAGTTTTGGTGACATCAATGCAACCGGTAATAACCCAAATGAAGCTACAGGTATTGATACAGTACATACATTTACACAGTCGCTCAAGTATAATGTTTCGCTGGTTACTACATCTACTTTTGGTTGCAGTAATACTGCCAGCAGGCCTGTAACAGTCGGTAGCATACCGGTAGCCGATTTCTCTTTCCAAGGCGTTTCGGAGATTGATATCACCAACCTGTCAGATATTGGAAATAAATTACTCGAGTCAACACCAGGTGTCTTCCCTAATACACTTACCACTACATCAAGTGTCTTCAGTGATTACAGCTCACTTTCTGGTGTATTCGACATAACACTTACGGTAACATCTGCCGGAGGCTGTGTGGATGAAATTTCCAAAACGGTGGTCGTTGTACCTGAAAAAGCAACAGACGCCAACAGTGCATTCGAAGATAATTTTGAAAATGCAGCCAACCAAAATGACTGGATTCCTTTTGGCACCAATGTTTCCTGGCAACGTGGTGCAGCGGCTAAAACAACTATCCAAAATGGAACAGAAAATGGCGTCAATGTATGGATTACTAGATTAAGCGGTGCCTATAATGCAAATGAAGAATCTGCTCTCTATAGTCCTAGCCTAAACCTTACCGGATTAGAAAGGCCAATTATTACTTTCGATTTATTCACAGACCTGGATGATATTGATGGTGTGGTACTTGAGTACTCTACCGATAATTTAAATATTGCCGATCCCGCCAAAGTGTGGAACCGACTGGGCAGTTTTGCTGACCAGGAAAGCACAGGGGTTGAGTGGTATAATAAAGTAGGTATTGCAGCCAGACCTGGTGACCAGACTGATGGTGACTATGGTTGGACAGAAACTGCAACAGGTTGGAGAACAGCCAAACATAAGCTGAATGATCTGGACGGACCACTGAATGACAACACCCAGATTGTCTTCCGTTTTGCACTTGCATCTACAGCCACAATTAAAACAAAAGATGGTTTTGCCATTGACAACGTACGTATTGGTAATGGAACCAGAACTGTACTTGTTGAAGGCTTTACCAACAGTGGTTCATCGGATGTCCGCATTGCTGCTGAAAATCAAGCGATCAGAAGCTTTGTATCTGAGTCAGAAGGTGTTGAAATTATTAAGGTTAATTACCATGCTGCCTTCCCGGGGGCAGATCCATTCAATGCCATAAACCCCGATGATCCAGGCGCTCGTGCTCTTTATTATGGTATCGCTACTGTGCCTAATGCCAGACTTGATGGTGCCAAACCTGAGGGACAAGACCTGATGTTTAGCGATTGGGGACAACGTGAATTCGACAAACGCATTCTTGATCTGGCAGATGCTAATCTGAGTGTAGATTTGGATAGAACAGGACTAGAAGCCGATAGCATAATTGTTGAGTTTAGCCCATTGATTGACCTGAGCAACAGGGCAACCATCTTACATGTGATGATCGTTGAGCAAGAAGTCTTAACAAGTCTGAACTCAGCTATTGGTACCGTTCCATCAGGTGAAACGCAATTCAACTATGTGCTGAGAAGAATGTTACCGAATGCTGCCGGAACTAAGTTTACTTCGTTGATAAAAGATTCGAATCATCGCATTGCCTTGCCTTGGGCTGATGGTTCTGCTTTTGCGCCAGAAGATGATATCTCTATCGTAGTGTTCTTACAGGATGAGATCACGAAAGCCATTTACCAGTCATACATTGTGCGCGATCTTAATAATCCTAAGGTGGTGACTGCTGTTGAGGAACCTTCATTTAACAACTTTGAGGTGTATCCTAACCCGGCAGACAGGGAATTGGTCATAACCTTGCCGGCCATAGCCACCAAGCAAACACCTCTGGTTATGTTTGACCAGATGGGTAAAGTTGTGCGTGAAATCGTCTTCGAGAAAGGAGAGCAAAGCAAGGAAATTGATACTGAGACACTTTCTGCAGGCGTCTACCTCATCAAAGTTGAGTCTTCTCAAGGCATGCTGATAAAGAAGGTAATCATCGCTCACCGCTAACATTTTAAACCAAACCTACCCTTAAATCCCTGGTTCATTCGAACCGGGGATTTTTGTTTTATACCCCTTCTGGTCGGTCATATTCATCAATTACTCGGTGCTTCTGTAAATGGCTAAAACCAAAGCCGGCCTGAAGTCCTTATCTTTGCCCTCCATGCATACTCATGATACCATCGTAGCACTTGCCTCAGGTCAGGGATTGGCTGCCATTGCGCTGATACGTCTGTCTGGCAGTGATTCAATAGCCATTACCAACAAGGTTTTCAAAGGCAAAAATCTACAGGATCAGGCCTCACACACCCTTCACTTTGGAACCATTCGCGATGGGAATAAAGTAATTGACGAAGTGCTGGTGGCTGTATTTAAAGCACCCCATTCCTTCACGACAGAAAATGCCGTTGAAATATCCTGCCACGGCTCGCCTGTGATTGTCAGGGAGATTATTAAAGTGTTATTAAAAAACGGAGCCAGACTTGCTGAGCCGGGCGAATTTACAAAGCGTGCCTTTTTAAATGGAAAGATGGATCTTGTACAGGCGGAGGCTGTAGGTGATCTCATTCATGCTGAAACAGATACGGCCCGTCAGGTGGCCTTGCAACAAATGCGGGGAGGCTATTCCAAAGACCTGGCTGCTTTGCGGGAGGAACTGATTCACTTCGCTTCGTTGGTGGAACTTGAGCTGGATTTTGGTGAAGAAGATGTTGAGTTTGCCAAACGAGATGATTTAAGAAACCTGGTTGTTAAAATACAACACTACATCACACCACTCATCGCTTCGTTTGATCAGGGTAATGTTATCAAAAATGGAATTCCTACGGTAATAGCAGGAAAACCCAACTCGGGTAAATCGACTTTATTAAATGCACTGCTGAATGAAGAGCGGGCCATCGTTTCTGATATACCGGGTACCACCCGTGACTTTATAGAAGATGAGATTGTATTGGGAGGTATTGCCTTTCGCTTTGTAGACACGGCAGGGCTCCGCGAGACTACTGATGTTGTCGAATCCATGGGCATAGAACGTACACTGGAGCGCATGCAAAAGGCTTCTCTGATACTCTACCTGTACGACCTTGCCAATACCACTGTTGAAGAAATTGAAGCACAGGAAGCCCTGCTCACAGGCCTCTCCGGTGCCATTATTATCCGTGTCGGCAACAAAGTCGATAAAGCAAAAGCAGAAATATTGAGCTATGTTAGCTCAAAACAATTTGTGCTGATCTCGGCTGCGCAGCAGCAAAGTCTTGAGCCATTGAAGGATAAAATTCTTGAAAAAGTAAGCAGGCAGGAAGTAAAACAGGGCGATGCGATTATCACCAGTCTGCGCCATTATCAGCAGTTAACACAGACACATGAGGCACTTGAGCGCGTGTTGGAAGGGCTCATGACTGAGCTGAGTGGTGACCTAATTGCAATGGATATCAGACAAGCATTACACTATTTAGGTGAGCTTACAGGCGCCATTACCACCGATGATTTGCTCGATAATATCTTCAGCAAGTTCTGTATTGGTAAATAGATTTTAAAATTTATTGCAATGTGCTTACTATTGGCGAAATATTTTTTTAAATTTTGAGCACAATTCATTTTGAATTAAACTACACCTTAAAAGCTATGGCAAAAAAAGCGAAGAAGGCAGCTAAAAAATCAGCCAAAAAAGTGGTGAAAAAAGCTGCTAAAAAATCAGTAAAGAAGGCAGCCAAGAAAGCGGCTCCTAAGAAGAAGTCGGCTAAAAAGGCGGCTAAAAAAGTTGTTAAAAAAGCAGCACCTAAGAAGGCTGTAAAGAAGGCAGCGCCTAAGAAAGCAGCTCCAAAAAGGAAGTCTGCGCCTAAGAAAAAGGCAGTAGCAGCGCCTGCTCCGGCACCTGCACCAGCACCAGCTCCGGCACCACAAGTATCCTTGTTTGGTAATGGCGGAAGCGAAGGTTCATCATCAGGTTCAGGCATGTAAAAAGTCTGTTCCCATGTAAAAAAGCGATAGGCAAAAGTCTATCGCTTTTTGCTTTTATAGATATTTAATAATAATGCTACAATTCCCTCCAGATTTTTTGTTCGGCACGAGTACCTCGGCTTATCAGATTGAGACCGCATTTGATCACGACTGGCTTGGTGTGAAGTCTATGGACGGCCATGTATTTAATGCTACAACCGACCACGAGCAAAGGTTTGAAGACGATGCCCGTCTCATTGCCGACCTCGCGCCTGCTTACCGCATGAGCTTAATGTGGAGCAAACTACAGCGTGCTCCGAAGGCTGCTTTTGATGACGAAACAGTAAAGGAATATAACATACTATTAAAGGCCCTCAAACAAAGAAATGTAAACATCATGATGGTGTTGCATCACTTTACCAATCCCACCTGGTTCAGTCAGGTAGGTGGCTGGGAAAGAGCGGAAAATATTGAATTGTGGTTGGATTTTGTTCAAAAACTAGTTGCTGAGTTTGGCCAGTATGTTTCTTACTGGAACACTTTTAACGAGCCTAATGTATATGCCAGTTTTGGTTGGGGCATAGGCCAATTCCCCCCCTTTAAAAAGAATCTTTTAACTGCTATGAAAGTGGTTAAAAATATGGGTAAGGCGCATGACCTTGCTTACACAATTTTGAAAGAAAAATATCCGGAAAAACCTGTCGGTATTTCACATAATTGTGCTGTTTTCGCAGCGGATAATCCAATCGGTTGGTTGCCAGCAAAACTCTTAGACCATTGGTTTATGCACTTTGTGCCTAAACATTTTGAGCGGGTGGACTTTTTTGGCATGAGCTATTATGCCCGAATCAATCATGATCCATTACCTGTTACCATGGTAACTACACCTGATAAACTCATTAACAGCGGTAAAGACCATGATGATATGTGGGAGTATTATCCTGAAGGTTTACGCGAAACCATATTGAGGTATTGGAAGCAGTATAAAAAACCGATCATTATCACAGAGAATGGTGTCTGTACCAAAGATGATAACCTGAGGGTACGGGCCATCCACGATTACTTAAAAATTGTACACAACCTGTTGCAAGAAGGTGTTGATATTAAGGGATACTACTATTGGAGCACCTGGGATAATTTTGAATGGGCGCTTGGCCCTACTTATCAATTCGGCCTTTATGGTTGCGACCCTCTAACCAAGGAAAGAATAGCAAGACCCAGTGCTGTAGTATATGCTTCCATTGCACATACAAAGCAGCTTGCGACAGAAGATGTTATTGTTAGTAAAATTGACAATTGACAATTGACAATTGACGAATTACGAATTATATCAAATTATCTAATCAATCAACTCATCGCCTCATCAGCATATCAACGAATCACCACATCAACGAATCAGCACATCAGAAAATCAAATCCTCGCCTGATAAGTATACAACTGGAAGTAACGTCCCTTACGTTCAATCAATTCTTCGTGCTTGCCACGTTCAGCTATTTCTCCATTTTCTATTACTAAAATCTGATCGGCCTGGCGAATGGTACTTAACCTGTGTGCGATTACAAAAGTAGTTCTGCCCTTCATCAGACTACGCAAACTTTCCTGGATTAGCGATTCACTTTCAGTATCCAGGTTAGAGGTAGCTTCATCTAAAATAAGTATGCGCGGATCTGCGAGTATAGCGCGGGCAATGGCAATGCGCTGACGCTGCCCTCCAGACAATTTTACTCCCCGCTCTCCTATTACTGTATCCAAACCCTTTTCAAAGCGATCGGTAAACTCATTTACGTGCGCAGCCTTTACAGCAGCCAGCAATTGCGCCTCTGTAGCATCAGGGCGTGGAAAAAGTATGTTCTCTCGAATGCTTCCTTCAAACAGAAAATCATCTTGTAACACCACACCTAACTGGCTTCTGTAACTCTCCAGAATAACCTTGCTTAAATCCGTTCCATCAACCAGCACGGTGCCTCCTTGCGGGATTAAAAAAGATGCCGCTAAACCCGCAATGGTTGTTTTACCTGAACCACTGGTACCGACTAAGGCGGTTACCGAACCAGATGGGGCCGTGAAATTGATATTCCTGACTACTTCTTTTCCTTCTTCGTAGGCAAAGGAGACATTTTTAAATTCTATGTCGCCCCTCATCCCTGCTATGCGCAGCGAACGAGTGCCATCATCTTCAGGGGTTATGTTCATTAACTCTTCTGTACGATCCAAACCGGCAAAAGCTTCTGTTAACTGACTACCGATATTGCTCATCTGAACAATGGGCGCAATCATAAAAACCATGAACATGGTGAACTGAAGAAAATCACCAGGTGAAAGATCGAAGTAACCACTTAAACCCATAATACCCACACTGGCCAAGCCCACTAAAAAGGTACCTGAGCTGGTCACAAAACTGGTAGACGTCAGACTTTTTTTCACATTCTGAAAAAGCTTATCTACACCTTGCTGAAATATTTTGGTCTCCTGTGCCTCTGCATTAAAGCCCTTAATTACCCTCACCCCGTTCAGTGTTTCTGTCAGGCGGCCAGTTACTTCTGCAGTAATGACACCCCGTTCGCGAAAAATGGGTCTTATATAGGAAAAGGCCTTCAGGGTAATTATCCCAAAAACCGACATGGGTAAAATGATAAAAAGTGTCATCCAGGGATTAATACTAATCAAGAAACCAACTGAAATTATAGCTGTGAGTACACCGCCAATTAACTGCACTAAACCTGTACCTACCAAGTTGCGAACTCCTTCTACATCATTCATGACCCTTGAAACAAGGGCACCTGATTTTTGATTGTCAAAAAAGCTGGTTGGCAAACGTAACAAATGCTTCTGCACCTGCGAGCGGAGCACAGAAATCAAATGCTGGGCCTCAACACTCAAGAGCTTGGTGAGTAAAAAAGAGGTAACTGCCTGAATCAGAATAGCTCCCGTTACCAGTGATAATAAAGATGGCAAAGTGGAGAGATCTTTCTGTACCAGAATATCATCAATAAAAGGTTTCGTGGCCCACGGTGGCACTAGACCAGCCGCACGGCTTATAATAATGAGTAAAAGACCTATGAAAAGTAACTTTCTTCTTGGCCAGATAATGGTTTTAAAAACTTGTTTAAGCGATACCTTATTCTTTTTTGCCATAATGAGTTGAGATGCTAGTCAAAAGACGTATGCCTTCTTCTTTTAGCTTAGTCAATGATTTAAAATAATTGCCACTCCCATTCCTTCAGTTGCTCAACAAAGTGCACGAGCGAAGCGGGATACATCACTATACAGAAAATAAGTCCGAAAAGTGCCCCATAAAGGTGTGCTTCGTGATTAATATTATCGTTGGCAGCCTTGCCTTTATAGTAAGACCATATTAAGTAAGCAATACCCAGAATAAAGCCAGGTAAACAGATGAAAAAGTAAAAACAGATATTCTGTAAGGGCTGAAAAATGATGGAGGCAAAAATAATGGCTGCCACCCCACCAGAGGCGCCCAATGAATTGTAACCGGGATGATGTCTGTGTTTAAAGAAAGTTGGTATGTCTGATACTACAATAGCCATTAAATAAAATGTTACAAAATACCAGGTGCTATACTCGCCAAAAATATAGGCGAAGTAGGCTTCCACTACCGATCCGAAAAAGTACAATGAAAGCATGTTCCATAGCAAGTGATAAAAATCGCCATGCAAAAAGCCAGAGCTAAGAAAGCGATAGTATTGGTGTTGTGTTGAAACTAAATACGGATTTAAGACAAACCTGCGTACAAGTAAAGGCCTGCTAAAAGCTACCCAACTGATAAGCACGGTAATGCCTATGATAATTGATGTGACATTAAATGATGATTCCATAAAAATCCCAAAGAAAATAGAATACAAGCAGAATTTCATCAGTGCGGCAGAAAATCCTTAAGACATCCTTCATTTTAGGGAATATAGACCTTGTTCTGCTGCATTATTTTTTTCTGAATAAAACACGCACCAGAGAATGAATATTGCTACACAATTGTGGAAAAAAAGCCTCAATCTGTACTTCTTCTGTCATGAACCATGTCAATTCTATTGAAAAATGTACTTTTTAAATAATGGAATCATGGCATGCATATTTCTCTGCAAGAGGCATAACTAATCTAAACTAGCTATGAAAAATTTCATCAAATCAACTGCCCTCATAACATTATTAGCACTTACAGCGCCTATTTTATCTGTTGCAGCTACACCCCGCCCTGCAAGAACAGTCTCAGAAAAGATTGATCCGGCAGTTAGTGAACAACTTGTTAATCGCCTGGCTGAAATCAAAGCTATGGATGCAAGTGCTCTTTCAAGAAAGGAAAAAAGAGAATTGAGAAAAGAGGTTAAATCCATTGAAAAGAAGCTGGCGGATAATGGTGGCGTCTATTTATCAGTTGGTGCTATTATACTGATTGTAGTACTACTCATCATTTTACTTTAAGCCAATCCTTACCTCATTTCAGTATAAAAACAAGTCCCATGAAAAAGCTACGCTTAACCTTATTACTCATATTTATTGCAGGCGCTTTTACAACGCAAGCTCAAAACATGGGCAATAGCTATACCACAGGTCTGGGTATCAAAATGTGGGGCGATGGTGCTGGCGTAACATTAAAACATTTTGTCTCGCCAAATCACGCCTTTGAAGGAATTGGTTATTTCTGGCGTGGGGGTACACGAATTACAGGCTTGTACGAAATCCACTTCGACATTGCTAATGCTGCAGGCTTAAAGTGGTACATCGGTCCGGGTGCACACATTGGTTTTTATAACAACCGTTTTAATGATCAGTCTTATTATAACGATTGGTCATCTGGTTCTTATGTTGGCCTGGATGGAGTTCTTGGTCTCGATTATAAATTCAATGGCGCTCCAATCAATCTATCGATAGATTGGCAACCTTCCTTTGAATTTGGGGATAACCGCGGATTTATTGGCATTTGGGGCGGCCTGGGTGTGAGATACACGTTTAACTAATTCAATATTATGAAACCAAGAACAGAAGTTATTGATCACCAGGTGGTGAACAGTATCGCGCAGCTGGCCAGTGCTTTAAAGCCAGGAGATATATTCAGAAGAGTGAATAGCAAAACAAGATATAGTTTTGATGAACTAAAACTTGATGAAGAAAAAATTCGATGCCGCAATATGGAGACAGGTGCTCCGGAATTTCTCTATTACAATTCTCCTGTATTAAAGTTGGTCATTATTTAATCCGCTAATCTGTTTGAATTCCACTAGTTTCAAAAATAGTAGAGGCTTTACAAAAGAGACTATCCATCAGACTGCTGAATGTGGAAACAAACAGCGGTCAGGCTGATTTAGGTAAAGATGCGGATTAGCAATTTTTTAAAATACCAACCTGTGTTTGCATTACAATAAATTTTTAAAGAGCTGATTCTATTATTAACAAAAGAGCGTTGCTTACAACAACGCTCTTTTGTTTTGTCCGGCATCAGAAATTTTCAGATAGCTTTTACTGGCCATTTTCAGGCAATCTAGCCTTTCGTCTACCGCCAATTAGTTTGGCTGAAACACCTTTCAATAACATGGGTAATAGTAGTCTGGTCAGCCAGTTCGACTTCAACAAAGTTTGTCCGAAAACAACATCAATTCCCAATGCAGTGACGCTTTTCATCATCGAGTTTCCTTTTTCACTCTTTTTAAAAATGTTTAACACAGGTAATAAATACATAAAAGGCTCCAACTTATCACGCACTTCAATCAAGCCACCTTTCAACACTGTTTTCTCACTTTCAATTCTTTCTTCGAGTAATTTGCGTTCTGCAAGTAACTCTTCATAATTATTAATCCTGCTCATAAGCTTTTTTGATAATCAAGTTTCGGATTTGTGGTATTAAAATACTTTTAGAAGCAACCAATACTATTGTAAAAATTAAAGTGAAGGTGCCACCTACAATGAAAAACCCTGCTTTTGTATTTTGCATATACTCACCTAACCACCAGGCGCAACCTAGTCCGGCAAAAAGTAAAATGAAAAAACCCAATATGAGTGCCAAAAGTCCAATAATACTGAATGAAACAACCTGCGAAGTATGTTCCACCAAGCGGATTGTTACTAAGTCTTTGTAAGCTTCTGCCAATCCTGCAGCACTTTTCATCCATTTATCCGTTACATATTCTTTCTCTTCCATGCTATCGTGTGTCATTTAAAATAATTGATAATCACATTCTCTTTACCTCGTCAGACCGCTTCTTATTTCATTCTTAGCCATTTCAACAGTTACTTATATTGAATTTGTTTACCTGCATTCGATAGCAGTCTACTGTCTTATGGAAATAACATCATAGCACTGGCCATTTAGGTTTCTTCTTAGGCTTTACGGGATTATCGCCCAGTAGCTTACCCCAGGGTTGCAAGTCACTTACTTTATCGCAGATTACTTTTATAACCGCCAGGCCCGGTATTGCCAAAAACATCCCTGGTATACCACACAAAGCACCACCCACTAAAACACCAATGATGGTGACTAATGCATTAATGCGAACTTTGTTTCCTACTATTAAGGGCATCCCAAAATTATTATCTAAAAACTGTACCAGCGCCAATACAATACCTACGCCAATTGCATTATTAATATCTGCAGAACTCACAAGGGTAATTAACATACAAAGAATGTTGGCCACCAGCATACCAACATAAGGAATCAGATTTAATAGTGCCGCCAATAGTGCAAGGAAGACTGCATATTGAATACCCAATATAAGAAAACCGATAACGTTGAGAGCAAACACCAGAGTAGTCTCTATCAGCAAGCCAGTCATGTATTTCTGCGCGATGCTGGTTGATTCTGTCAATATCTCTTTAACATTTTGTTCAGAATCTGTTTTAAATACATCAATTAAAAACACTTTAATTTTACCTCTGTAAAAAAGAATAAGGAAAGTATAAATCGGTACGAGAAAAGCGTAAGATAAAAGCTGCGTAATAGAAGATACGGTTGAACCCATAAAACCTGGAGCTACCTCTTTCAGATCGTCAACCTGTTCCTTAAAATATTGATTTTGTTTTGTGATTGTAATTGAGGTGCCTTTTTTAAACCAAACCTGAAGGTCATGTACGATTTGATCAAACCTTCCCTTAAGGGCAGGCATGTCCTCTATAAACTTAAATATCTGACTGGACAACAGGTAAAGAATAGCTGCACCCACCAGGATTGTAGCAATGAGTGGTAACATGATCGTTAATACTTTGTAGAACTTTTTACGTTCCAGGTATTGCGTTACAGGTAATAATAAGTTGGCCAGGAGAATAGAAAATAAAATTGGCAAGATGATGTTCTTCGCATAAATAAGCGCTACACATAGTAGTGCTAAGGATATGAGTACTGAACTTAATTTTTTATGAAAAGGGTTTTGTAAATCTGTCAACATAGCTTAGTAATGTTACACATCATCATTATCATGCCAGTCTGATTCGTGCTTAAATGATGATTCTTTACTTTAACGGAAAGAGAATTGAGTAAATATGTCCACATAAGTGAGGGAACAACAGCACAGCAAGCATGTTTGCGAAACTAAATGAACAGAAGTTAATTTCAATCCAATAGCCTTATCGTGTTCCAGAGGATGATTTATTCAGAAAGCGATAGAACTATTTTCGATGGTACAGTAATTGCAAAAATCAGTTTGTTTCTAAACAAACGATAATATGAAAAAGAATTATTTTACACTATTAATAGCCCTTGCACTCTGCCTGTTCCAATACGGTACAGCGATGGCGCAAGGTGGTTCTATTGGGTTTCATGCAACCATTGCAGAGTATGACGGTGACTTAAATGGTAATGTTCATCAATTTTATAAGTTTGAAAACCCTAAACTGGGTGGTGCATTATCACTGCAGCAGTATCTTAATTCATCGTTCAGTCTGGTTGAAAAACTATCTTATAATACCTTAGGATACAGAAATGACAACCGTACACAGGGCGTTGATGCAAACATGTTTGCCCTAAACTTAAAACTGCGCTACAAGTTCAATAACGGCTATCTCTTTAAAGAAGATGCTGCCATTGCTCCTTTTATAACAGGGGGTATTGGAGCTACACTGCTCAATTCAAAACAAGACACTGAAACAAGTAATTCTGTTATTACGGACAATGTGTATGCTGCAAATATTGCCGCAGGTGCAGGTATCGTATTCAGGTTAAATGATCGTGTCGGAATAGAAGTAGCCAACACCATTAACTCACCTATGTACGACAAATGGGATGGTGTAGATGCAGGCAAGGACGATTTATACCTGCAGTACAGTGCTGGTCTCATCTTTAAACTGCAAAAACCCAGTGATAAGGACAATGATGGTGTAGCCGATAAAAGAGACAAGTGCCCTGATACACCTTCAAATGCTTCCATTGATTCAAACGGTTGTCCGGTGGATACTGATAAGGATGGTATAGCAGATTATCTGGATATTTGTCCTAACCTTGCTGGCTTACCTACATTGAGTGGCTGTCCTGATGGTGACGGTGATGGCACTGCAGATAAAGATGATAAATGCCCGGATGTTTCAGGCTTAAGTCGCTTTAGCGGTTGCCCTGATTCTGATGGTGATGGTATTGAGGACGCCCAGGATATTTGTCCAAACATAAAAGGATTAGATATATTTAAAGGCTGCCCTGATACTGATGGTGATGGAGTTGAAGACAGTATCGATAAATGTGCAGACACACCCACTGGTGCCCCTGTCGATGCTACCGGTTGTATTGCCGATACAGATGGTGATGGCATTAATGATGTTGATGATGATTGTCCGAAAATTGCCGGCATAAAACTTAATAAAGGTTGCCCGGAATTAAAACCTGAGGTGAAGCAACTTTTTCAAAAAGCGTTGCAGGGTATTCAGTTTGAAAGCGGAAGAGCGGTAATTAAAAAAATATCTTACCCGATAATGGATGCCATCAGTAAAGTAATGTTGGAGAACCCTAACTACAAACTGATTATTGGTGGACATACAGACAATGTAGGATCTGAGGATAACAACATGACGCTATCTAAAATGCGCGCTGATGCTGTTTCTAACTATCTGATCACAAAACAAATTGATCCATTAAGATTGTCTTCGTTTGGTTTTGGTGAATCAACACCAGTTGACTCAAACGACACTCCAGCAGGTCGTACACGCAATAGACGTGTAGAATTTAAAGTCGAATACTTAAAGTAATGTGCAGTTGGTACAACGAACTTCTATAAGATAAAGCATAAGGCCCTGATTTTTCAGGGTCTTATTTTTTTATAACTAGATCTAATGGGCACTCAAATGGTCAAACTGTGTAGTAATATCTACAGTTATCGCCTTTAAAGTAATGCAGGCATAACTAAAGATATGGCTGGTTATTTGCAAAGCACTCTTTAAATTAAATACCAACGTATGAAAACTTTTGGAATAGCATTACTCGTCATCGGTCTGATCATGACAGTCTTTACCAGTATCAATTTAGTCACAGAAAAAAAAGTAGTTGATCTCGGAGAAATTGAAATCTCCAAAAAAGAAAAAACACCCATCTATTGGTCTCCTGTAACAGGTGGTGTACTGGCTGTGGCTGGAATTCTCGTGCTGCTTTTAAACAATAAAAAGGTAAGAGCCTGATACAATAAACAGTAATGTACAATACCTGGGCGTCTGGATTTATCCTTAGGCCACAACAATTCAGCTTGCTTAAGCCTGATTATTCAAGGAATGCATTGTTTAAAAAAAATAAAACTTAATCATAAAAATGAAACAGATTATAATAAAAAGTGGGGGTCTTATCCTGATTGCTCTTGCAGTACTCACCGGTTGTAAAGCATCCAAGTCTACTAAAGGTGCTGGTATAGGTGCTGCTGGTGGTGCTGTTATCGGAGGTCTTATCGGGAGACAATCTGACAACACCGCTGTTGGGGCTATTATAGGTGCTGGTGTAGGTGGTGCCACAGGCGCTCTTATTGGACAGCGTATGGACAAACAGGCTGCAGAATTAAAGAAAGATCTAGATGGCGCAACCGTTGAACGCATTGGTGAAGGTATTAAGATCACCTTCGATTCAGGACTCATGTTCGACTTTGATTCTTACACACTTACGAGCGGAACAAAAGAGAATTTGAATGATCTCGCAAGAACGCTCAATAAATATGACGACACCAATGTATTGATAGAAGGACACACAGACAAAACCGGTTCTGATGAATACAATATGAAACTATCCGAACAAAGGGGAAAGGCAGTTGAAGCATATTTAGCTGGTCAAAAAGTAGCTACCGGTCGTATTACTACTAAAGGTTATGGAGAAACCCAATCCATTTCTGAGAATGATCAAACCAACCGCAGGGTTGAGGTGGCTATTTATGCCAATAAGAAAATGAAACGAGCTGCTGAAAGAGGAGAACTATAAATAAACATACGATGGAAAAATTAGAGAATGATAACCTGACTGGCATCAATGATACCGGCAAGAAGGCCAATACGCCCTTAACTTACTTAACGGCTTCATCCATTATGAAAAACAAAGTCTTTAACAACGAAGATGAAAGTCTAGGCAGTGTAAAAGATCTTATGCTGGATGTTACCACAGGCAGCATTGAATATGTAGTTGTAGAATTTGGTGGCTTTTTAGGAATCGGAGAAAAGTTTTTTGCCATACCGCTTGCGTCATTGATACTCGACACAGACAGAGAAGCTTTTATACTTAATCAAAAGCGCGAAGTGCTTGAAAATGCACCAGGCTTCGATAAAGATCATTGGCCTAAAACCAATTCACATGAATGGCATGCATCCCAAACGTATTGGGGTGGTTTTATGGGAGCTAATACCGGCTCCAAGTATTAATCAAAATTTCATTTCACATCAAAATAGTGATCCAGATGGAGCCTTGATTTACGAAGACAATTAAATCGTTGTACTTCATTGCCTTCAGATGGGTCATTACAAACTTATGGGCCCTCTGAAACGAACCATTCCACTTATTGACGATCTCCTATCCCCTATCATAGCTCCACTTAAAAAGGATAGCCTTACACATCACGAGATTGAAAAAAATCCTCCCCTAAGATCTGATCTGTTCAGTCACGAACAGATGGAACTTCATGCCATTAAATTATCACTGACACATCACCTTAGTGTAAAGACCTCCAAGGAGTTTCTCTTGCATGACTTGTCTGCCAATGAGGATATTTTATTTGAGGTGAATGAGCTACTCAAAAAAAATATAGCCTTAAAAAAATCTGTCAGTCCAGCTGGCGAGTGGTTGCTTGATAACTTCTTTATCATTGAAGAGCAAATACTGCTTGGCAAACGCTATTTACCCAAAGGTTATAGCAAAGGTCTGCCTAAATTAAAAAGTGGTATCCCAAGAGTGTATGACCTCGCTATTGAGATCATTTCTCATAGCGATGGACATATTGACATTCTCACGTTATCGCGTTTCATCAATGCTTATCAAAGAGAAAGTTCATTAACCCTGGGTGAGTTGTGGGCTATTCCGATTATGTTACGGCTTGCCCTTATTGAAAACCTGAGTCGGCTTGCAGCCATTACCGCAGTTGATTTAAAAGACTCTGCCCTTGCAAATAAATGGGCCAACGAAATTATTCAATGTGCAGAACATGAACCTAAAAATCTTGTACTGGTCATTGCTGAAATGGCGAAGTCAAATCCGCCTATTGTCAGTGCATTCGTAGCAGAGTTCTCGCGTAAGCTACAATGGCGGGGTGCTGAGCTTAGTTTGCCCTTACATTGGATAGAACAAAACCTTGCAGATGCCGGGCAAGGGAGCATCGGTGACATGGTACTGATCCAAAATCAGCGCCAGGCCGCTAATCAGGTGTCAGTAAGCAATTCTATCAACAGCTTGCGGTTTTTAGCTAAAATGGATTGGCGTGAATTTGTTGAAGATCATAGCACCGTGGAAAACATATTGCGTGGTGACTATAATATGGTGTATGCTACCATGGATTTTGCGACTCGTGACTATTACAGGCACAGCATTGAGCGCATAGCAAAAGCCAGTCACTCAACTGAATCGGATGTGGCACAATTGGCCATTGATCTGGCACAAAAAAGTTTCGATTACAACAGCAAAGATGAAAGAGCAGCCCATGTTGGTTATTATTTAATTGGCAAAGGCCTAAAACAAACTGAGAAAGCACTTAACATTCAATTTTCAATACCGGAAAAGCTGAAAAGATTTTTATTAAGAAAGTCACCGGTGATCTACTTTGTCTCTGCATGCTTGATAGCCCTTACGGGTACAGCTGTCATGACCTGGAGGGCTTATGCATTCTCAACAAACACCCTGTGGCTCGTGTGCATTGCTTTGCTTAGCCTTGTCGTAATGAGTCAACTCGCATTGGACTTGATAAACTGGTGGGCCAGTTTGTTAATTAAACCAGCTCCCTTACCTAAAATTGATTTCTCCAAAGGTATACCCGAAAGTAACAAGACTATTGTAGTGATACCTTCAATCTTAAACACACATGAAGGAATTAATACACTACTGGAAGATTTGGAGATACGCTTTCTTGGTAATAAAGATCTCAACCTGCTGTTTGCCTTACTTACAGATTTTAAAGATGCAGACCATGAAAACACACCCAGCGACAAGCATTTACTTGATTTGGCTGTTACTGGTATTCATGAGCTGAATAGAAAGTACGGTCTTGTTGACAATGAACCGTTTTTTCTTTTTCACAGACCAAGGGTACTCAATACTAACGACCAGGTATGGATGGGCCTGGAACGCAAAAGAGGTAAGCTCAATGATCTGAATCATTTGCTTCGCGGTAAGGGCAATAAATCATTCAGTATGGTTATTGGCGATGAAGCCGTCTACACAGCAGCAAAATATGTTATCACACTGGATGCCGATACACAGCTACCGCGTGATGCCGCCAGAAAACTTGTGGGATTAATGGCTCATCCGCTTAACAAGCCTGTGTATGATACTAGAAGGTTAAGAATCACAGATGGTTATACCATTATACAACCCAGAATTGGTATGAGCTTGCATGGCACCAGTCGTTCAGCCTACAGTAAGCTTCATGAAAATGATATTGGACTTGATCCCTACACAAAAATAACGTCTGACATCTATCAGGACATTTTTAAGGAAGGATCGTTTATAGGCAAAGGAATTTACGAAATAGATGCATTCGAAAAAGTACTGGATAAACGCTTTCCCAATAATAGAATACTCAGTCACGATCTGCTGGAAGGGTCTTATGCGCGTTGTGGATTTGCCAGCGATGTTCAGTTATATGAGGAACATCCTTCCGGTTATGCAGAAGATAACAGGCGTAAAAAAAGATGGATCAGAGGAGATTGGCAAATTGCCATGTGGTTCTTACCCTTTGTTCCAACTCTATCAAAAGGATTGACAAAAAATCCATTGTCCCTGGTTTCACGTTGGAAAATATTTGATAATCTCAGACGCAGTTTCGTACCAATTGCACTTCTTAGCTTGCTCATAGCCGGATGGTTAGTTATCCCTGCACCCCTACTATGGACATCAATTATTCTGGCCACACTATTTCTCCCTCCCTTATTAAACCTGGCCCTGTCCTATTTTAAAGTTTCGAAAGAGACTGATTTTTCCCAGCACATTTATAACAATATCGATCAAACTATTAAAAGTCTATTGCAATACTTGTTTAAGCTTATCTGTCTGCCCTATGAAGCAGCTGTAAATGTACATGCAATCGCCTTAACCTTTTGGCGTGTTCATATCACTGGAAAAAACTTACTTGAGTGGGGTGCGAAAACTAAAGTCAGCACAGAGAAAAAACACTTGCTCTCCATGTATCCCAAGATGTGGATTACGACACTCCTGCCTTTAGGTATAATGGTCATAATGATTTATCAGAAAAATGATGCACTCATTTTAGCCTTACCTTTTCTGCTTGGATGGATTGCAGCACCTGCCATTGTGCTGGCGATGAGTGAAATATCAATAGCCAAAAAATCTAAAATAACTACTGATCAAAAAACCTATTTACGTGTACTCGCCAGAAAAACCTGGTTCTATTTTGAACGCTTTGTAACAAAAGCCGATAACTGGCTGCCCCCCGACAATTTTCAGGAATATCCAACACCTGTTGTTGCACACAGAACATCCCCCACCAACATTGGTTTATATTTATTAAGCAATCTGACTGCGAACGACTTTGGTTATACCAGTACTTCCGGTTTAATTGCCAAAACTCAATTGACCTTCGGTAGTCTTGAGAAAATGGATCGCTACCAGGGGCATTTTTATAATTGGTATAATATTGAAGACCTGGGCGTACTACACCCCCGATACATATCTACAGTAGATAGTGGGAATTTAGCAGGTCATTTATTAACACTCCGCCAGGGTTTCATTCAATTGCAAAAAGCTTCAGTCTGGGATAATAAATATTTGTTGGGGCTTGAAGATACCTTACGCTGGCTGATTGATTCCATTACTGATAACCGAAAAAGCCTAACCCACCCCCTACACGAATTACTTGGAAAAATCCATATTCACAATCAGGATTTTGAATCCTCTTTCAATCATTTTCTAAAAGCAATCGAGCAATTCCAGTATATCATTAGAAACGGTGAATTGATTATTGAGCCCGCGGTGATTATGACCATCGAGGCTTACCTGGAATCCATGATCCTGGAATTCGCTGTGTTTCTGCCATTGATCGACAATAAAACAAAGCCAGAGAAATTCAAGTTGTGGAGCCCGATTAATGCACAATCAAGCCTGGAGGATTTATCCATGCTGGGTGAAAAGTATATTGCCGAAATTGAAAATGCTAACCAATCAGCTGATACTCCTGAGGAGACAGTGTGGCTTAATCAGATAAAAGAAAGTATTGTCTATTTAAGCAAAAAATCTAAAGAAACGCTAAGCACAGTACAAACATTAATCAGCCAGTGCGATGCTTTTAGCAACATGCAGTATGATTTTCTGTATGATAAATCGCAACATCTTTTATCCATTGGTTTCAATACGGAAGAATTGCAATGTGATAAAGGCTTTTACGATCTGCTTGCCTCAGAAGCCAGACTTGGTTTATTTGTAGCCATTGCTCAAGGTAAACTACCGCAGGAAAGTTGGTTTGTATTAGGAAGAAGATTAACCATAGCTGGCAGAACACCTGTTTTACTTTCCTGGAGTGGTTCTATGTTTGAATATATCATGCCGAACCTGGTTATGCCTACCTACGACAATACCCTGCTCGACAAAATGGGTATTGGCCTTATGAAGAAGCAAATTGAATATGGCGATTTACACGATATTCCATGGGGTGTTTCTGAGTCTTGCTATAATTTAGTTGACAGTCATCTCATCTATCAGTATAAAGCGTTCGGGGTTCCTGGCCTCGGTTTTAAAAGAGGCCTTAACCAGGAACTTGTTATTGCACCCTATGCGTCAGTACTCGGCTTATTGATTGATCCAAAGGCCTCTTACGAAAACCTGCAGCGGTTAAAAAGCAATGGCTTCGAAGGTAGTTATGGTTTTTATGAAGCGATTGATTATACCGAATCACGTCTGGTGAGCGGTCAGGACTTTGCACTTATCAGAGCGTTTATGGCGCATCATCAGGGAATGAGCATATTAGGACTCGCGCACTTATTACTTGATCAACCCATGCAAAAAAGATTTGAAGCAGATCCTCAATTTCAAACTGCGTTGATCTTGCTGGAAGAAAAAGTTCCTAAAGCCAACGGCTTTTATCAGGGTTCCGATGATGAACTGATTTCAACTGCAAATCCTGTGAGTGAAATTACCGTGATTAAAACACCACACACACCGATACCTGAAGTAAAACTACTTTCTAATGGCAAATATGCTGTAATGCTTAGCAATTCGGGTGGTGGTTATAGTCATTGGAATGATCTCGCCATTAACCGATGGCGCGAGGACAGCATCTGCGATAACTGGGGTATGTTTTGCTATATTCAAGACCTTGATACCAAAGAATTCTGGTCCAGTACTTATCAGCCCACTGTTAAAGAACCCAAGAACTATGAATGCATTTTTTCCCTGGGGCGTGCAGAGTTTAAACGAAGGGACAATGACATCGAGTGTCACAGCACCATCATTGTATCACCTGAGGATGATGTGGAAGTAAGACGTTTTGTCTTAACCAACCACGCTTCATCAGAACGGAGATTATCTTTAACCAGTTATACAGAAGTTGTCTTAAACACAGCTGCGGCTGATAATGCACATCCGGCTTTTAGTAATCTCTTTATGCAAACAAGCATTCTGGAAAACCAGCATGCCATTGTTTGTAGTAGAAGACCGCGATCAAAAGAAGAGCAAACACCGTGGATGTTTCATTTAGTAAAAGTAAATAATGAAAAAGATACTGCTGTTTCCTATGAGACAGATCGAAATCAATTTATAGGAAGAGGCAATAGTTTGGCAAGACCGCAGGCCATGTTAAATGGATTACCTTTGGCGGGAACACAGGGCTCAGTGCTGGATCCAATTGTTTCTATTCAACATATCATCAGTCTTGAATCCGGAGAATCCATCAGCATTGATATTGTCAATGGCATCGCCAGATCAAAAGAAGACAATCAATACCTGATCAATAAATACCAGGATAAACACTTGCGCAACAGAGCCTTTGAGCTTTCGTTTACGCATAGCCAGGTAGTTTTACGACAAATCGGGGCAACCCAACAGGAGGCGCAACTCTTTGGAGAATTGGCGAGTTCCATATTATTTATAAATCCTGCTTTGCGGGCACATACCAGTCTGCTCACTAAAAACAAAAAAGGTCAGGCTGCTTTATGGAGCTATTCTATATCTGGCGATTTACCCATCGTATTACTCAAGATATCAAATGCTGAAGATATTAAACTGGTAAAGCAAATCATTAAAGCCCAGGCCTATTGGCATATTAAAGGTTTGGCGGTAGATGTGGTTATACTCAATGAGGACAGCAGTATTTACCGAAATGCGCTACAAGAACAAATTCAGGGACTGACCTATAGTGGTAGTGGACTCAGCAATGCTATCAAAAAGGGAAACATATATATAAGACCTATCGACCAGGTAGTAACGGAAGACAGGATTTTACTGGAAGCCATTGCACGTGTTATTCTCAGTGATACAAGAGGCACCTTGGAAGCACAGGTTAAGAAAAGAAGCATCGACAAACAAACCACCTCTAAATTAATAGCCAATAAGCAATCTACTGCCCTTGATCAGAAAATTAAAATGCCACCAGGCCTTCAATTCTTCAATGGCATTGGTGGTTTCTCTGCAGATGGAAAAGAATATGCTATTCTTTCTGAAAGAAAAAATATTACACCACTTCCCTGGATTAATGTACTTGCAAACCCTTATTTTGGCACAATCATTTCAGAAAGAGGTTCTGCATATACCTGGTTTCAAAATGCACATGAATATCGACTGACACCATGGAGTAATGATCCTGTTCAGGATGGTAGTGGAGAAGCATTCTATTTACGTGATGAAGAAAGCGGTGAATACTGGTCTGTTATTCGAAGCAATAACGAAAGCAAATCGCCATACCTGGCCACACATGCCTTCGGATTAACAACCATTGAACATATTGAAAATGGAATTTTAACAAGTGTATGCTTCCACGTAGACCATGAAGCACCCATAAAATTTATCAGTATTAAAATTACAAACCAGTCAGGTAAAAACAGAAGGCTTAGTGCCACTGGTTACATAGAATGGGTGTTAGCGGAGAATCGTTCTAAATCAATAATGCATGTCAGTGCCGAGTTGCAAATGCCTGAAGGAGCTATTCTTGCCAGAAATCAATTTAATACTGACTTTCAGGAATATGTATCATTCTTTACTACAGATGAAAAAAAATATACTTTCACGACAGACAGAAAAGAATTTATCGGACGCAATGGTTCTCTGGATAAACCCGAAGCACTCAGGCGCACACAACTCTCGGGCAAATCTGGTGCGGGAAATGAAAGTTGTGCAGCAATACAAATTCCCATTGAAATAGAGCCCGATCAGGAGCGCACCATTACGTTTAAACTTGGCGCTGGTAGAAACAAACAAGAAGCAGTCAAAACAATAAAGCAGTTTGAAAGTCCATTTGCTGCTGCTGAATCGTTAACGGATGTGAGAGCGTATTGGAGTAAGACTTTGCAAAGTGTTTCCATCATAAGCCCCGATATCGCTTTAAATATACTAACCAACGGTTGGCTACTCTATCAGGTCATCTCCTCTCGTTTATGGGGTCGCACTGGTTTTTATCAGTCTGGAGGTGCCTTTGGCTTCCGCGATCAGTTGCAGGATGTAATGGCAGTGGTTCATACCCAACCGCAATTAACAAGAGCACATTTACTGCTGAGTGCTTCACGTCAGTTTACAGAAGGCGATGTTCAGCATTGGTGGCATCCACCAAAAGGACAAGGTGTAAGAACACTTTGCTCAGATGATTATTTATGGTTGCCTTACGTGACTAATTATTACATTAAAAGCAGTGGAGATAAAGACATCTTAGAGGAACTTATACCTTTTGTAGAAGGGCGACTCTTAAATCAGGGGGAAGAATCGTACTACGATAGGCCGGCCATTACGGATGAAAAAGCTTCATTGTATGAACATTGTAAAAAAGCAATTATGCATGGTTTACGTTTTGGAGAACATGGTTTGCCTTTAAAAGGCTCTGGTGATTGGAATGATGGTATGAACCGTGTAGGACTTGAAGGTAAAGGCGAAAGTGTGTGGTTAGGGTTTTTCCTGTATGATATACTCATTAGTTTTCAAACCATTGCCAATAATCATCAGGATACTCCTTTTGCGGAAGAATGTATTAAGCAAGCGTTAATACTAAAAGAAAATATCAATAAAAATGCGTGGGATGGCGATTGGTATTTGCGTGCCTATTTTGATGATGGCACTCCACTCGGTTCGAAAAATAATGAGGAATGTAAAATAGATGCCATCTCTCAAAGCTGGTCAGTGCTCTCTAATGTGGCGCCTACAGAAAGAGCAAAGACTGCGATGGAAGCCGTTAATCGGTATCTGGTTAAACGTGAGAATAAAATCATACAATTACTGGATCCACCCTTCGATAACTCCCCATTGGATCCCGGTTATATAAAAGGGTACGTACCTGGTGTAAGAGAGAATGGCGGGCAATATACGCATGCTGCCATCTGGACGGTTATGGCCTTTGCTAAAATGAAAGACAGAGAAAAAACAGAGGAACTTATTAATCTGATTAATCCCGTAAAGCATGGTGACACTGCTGGAGCAACCGTCATCTATAAAACAGAACCTTATGTAATGGCAGCTGATGTACATGGAGTGGCACCACACATTGGCAGAGGCGGGTGGACATGGTATACAGGTTCAGCCGGCTGGATGTATCAACTAATCATTGAAGCCTACCTGGGCATCAAGCGTGTTAACAATACACTAAGCATTAATCCTTGTATTCCCGCTGCCTGGGAATCATTCAAAATCAACTATCAATATGAAGAAACACATTACCGTATTCATGTGAAACAACAAGGTGAGGTAGAAAAAACAAGCATTAGCGTAGATGGTGTTTTACAACAAGAGGCTTATATAATGCTGCTGGATGATAAAGCGATACATGAAGTGGAAATTATATTGGGAACGTTAACTACTTAAAATGAAAGTAACTAAACACAACTTCTCAGAATTGAAATACCTTGTCAGCAGCTGCAACCTGTTTATTACCACAGGATATCGCTCATCAGGATGTGATAAGTTCTATAAACCTACAGCTAAACACATAAGCCATAAAATAGCCTTATTCTTGTACAGCGTAAGTTTTATAAATTGATCTATTGATCCAGCGCGTAGGCTGCTATCTGTTGGGTACATCTTTATTGCCACCACCACCAGAAAAACTGGAACGCATACCGTCTAGGATTGATAGTAGCCATAGATTAAATATATACCGCTTTCGATCCCGGTTGACATTGATGGTACCAATCCGACCAGAAAAATTTGCTTCGATATCTTTATTCTTTTGCACCAGCAAATAAATCAGTGCTGTCTTGATTTCATTGGTTGATGATTTATTTTTATCAAGGCTTGAAATTCTCAGTGTCTGATATGCCATATCGAGTGACCCCCTGGATCCAAAATCAGTGTAAGTAAAATTGAAATTCATCAAATTCAGATATCCGGACTTTAAAGTAATGTTTGCGGCATTCTGTAGTGCGTCATTTAAAACAGTCATATCCAAATCTTTAATAAAACCTTTAACATGGTATACCGGAGAACTATCCTGAGGGAATTGAAAGGTGGCTTCTATCTTACCTTTACCCATCAGCAAACCTGTCGCATGAAGTGTTGCATAATCAATGGCTTCTTTTTCTTGAATATTGTCCAGATTTAAAAGCAAACCACTAACATCGTTAAAAGTAATTACCGCTGGTGCAATGCCGCTTTCAGGAAAAGTTTCTGTTTTGATTTGTGATGCACCAAAAGCAATAGAATCGATTTTAACCTTCCAGGTTAATGCATTAAAATAATGCATTGGTAATGGTATGTAGGCGGTTTGCGAAAAGGGAACACGTTTGTCTTTAAAGGCAAACAAATCAAAGGATTCAATTTTAATTGATGAGGCTATCAATCGTTTTTCTAACAAATGTTCAAAATTCAAATTATGAACATCCACTTTGGGTATACTTAACGTAAGGCTGGCCACCTGCTTTCCTGCCTTCCAGGCAAAATCATATTTTCCGTGCTTGGGCAATAGCTGAATAGAATCAATGCTAAGTAAATGTAAGGTTGAATTAAGATATACCTCACGAACTTTCGTTTTATACAAATCGCCTTTGGGATTAAGCTCAATTGAATGTGCGGTGGCCATTACCTGGCCAAATGAATAGACTAGTTTTTGAACTGAGTCTCGTTCAACTTTAAGGTCCCCAATCTCTGCTTCCAAAAAACCGGATAGGAACTCCGTTGTGTCTTCCTTTATCGTTACTGAAATACTTTTAAGTGAAACCTCCCTGATGGTAAGACGCTTGATGGTGTTTTGGGAAGTGGAGTCTTTATTGAGATCTATATTCTTTAAAAACAAAATACTTGCACTATGTACTGCGAGATGATTAATAATTACCTCTTTATTAAAAACCAAAGGCAATAAATGAATACCTTCTAGTTTTAACAAATCAATATAAAGGGAATGTGCTGAATCTACTGTTGTTTGTCGGGAAGACCAGGCCAATGCAGTGATTTGAATACTCCTGGAAAACAAATTAACATGTAAAGAAGAGAATGATCCTTGCCGTTCCGTAATGGCAGCTTTCACTCTCTTCTCAATCCAATAGTTTGCAAGCAAGAGCATAACTAAAGTTGCTAAGAGCAGAAGAAAAACGATGGAAAAGCGTTTAAAGAGTTTACGGTAATTCAACATCATTTAACACCCTGTATAAAACAACTTTTTGTTAGAGATTAATTCTTCCGCCCCTGATGATTCTGAATAGTACTGCAATAATGGCAATTACTAACAGAACATGGATAATGGAACCGAGACTGTAGACATAAAAGCCCAAGAGCCATAAAATTACCAGTACTACAGCAACTAGATAAAGTAGATTACTCATATCGATATATATTTTTTTTGACAGCAAAGAAAAATTAATGCCAGAGTACACACTGCCTTTGGAAGCTAAAATCAATGTGATGAAGTCGATTACATTGTGAATTCCACACAATGTGGGTATAAAATTCTACACAATGTGGGATAATTCGAACAAATACCTCATAAATAGATGGCATGATTTTGCACTACTATCCTGAAAACGATGAAAGATTTTATATACACTCATTTTCATGATTTCTATTGCTTCTCTGTTATTAACCAGTATTGATCCTTTTATCGTTAACTTGTTGTTTCCCCGCATTTCGAACAAAAAACTGGAAGAGTTTAAAAATAGTCTTAGTAGACAAAACGTACTGAAATGCCCAAAATCCTTGTTATTGATGATGAAATAGATATTTGTCTGATGCTTACGCG
The DNA here is from genome assembly GCF_057350905.1 of Chryseotalea sp. Lineage (NCBI taxonomy): Bacteria > Pseudomonadati > Bacteroidota > Cytophagia > Cytophagales > Chryseotaleaceae > Chryseotalea > Chryseotalea sp. Next base: position 176,362 of record NZ_JBMRCF010000015.1, read on the forward strand.
TTATTTACGGAGTTTAAACTTCGCTACTGAATATGCCAATACCGTCCAGGAAGCCAGTCTTCAAATGACTAAGCATGTTTATGATCTGATGTTTATTGACCTAAACCTGCTTGAGGGCTCCGGCTACGACATTCTTAACCTGGTTAAAAAACAGCATTTAAGAACAAAAATAATTGTTATCAGTGCCCACGACAGTGAAGGTAATCGGGCGCTTGACAAGGGTGCTGATATGTTTATTGCCAAACCCTTTAGCACCAAAACTATTAATGAAGCACTTAAATCAATCAATATTAAACTAATACAATAATAATTCGCTCCTATGCCCAGCATTCTTGTAATTGATGATGATCGTGATATTTGCCTTATGCTTACTAAATTTCTGAGCAATAGAAATTACCTTGTTCATACCGCTTATACTGGCGCAGAAGGTTTACAACAACTGCGCGGAAATGAGTATGACCTGATTCTTTGTGATTATAAATTACCGGATGTTAATGGTGTGGAATTGTTACAACGCATAAAAATTCTTAACTCCACAGTGGCTATCATTATAATTACAGGTTATTCTGATGTAAAAACCGCTGTGGAGACTTTCCGGTATGGTGCGAATGATTATATAACGAAGCCACTCTATCCGGATGAGTTACTTGTAACCATTCATGAAACCATCGCTAAAAATAAGTCAAAACAATTTACCTATGTCGATAGCCCTTCCAATGGCGGAGTCAACAGAAAGGTTCGCATTCAAGATACATCTTCAACAGCCAATTTTATAGTCGGCATCAGTGATCAATCAAAAAAAATACAACAACACATTGAACTGGTAGCGCCCTCAGACATGTCTGTCATCATTAGTGGTGAGACCGGAACCGGCAAGGAGTTCGTTGCGCAGTCCATTCACAAATTCAGCAAACGTGCAGAAAAACCCTTTATGGCGATAGATTGTGGTGCGCTTCCTAAAGAATTGGCTGGTAGTGAATTGTTCGGTCATATGAAAGGATCATTTACAGGAGCCATTGCCGACAAGCAGGGTAGTTTTGAAATTGCAGATGGCGGAACTTTATTCCTGGACGAGATTGGAAATCTTTCGTATGAAAATCAAGTCAAGTTACTTCGTGTAATTCAGGAACGTAAAATAAAACGAATCGGTGCTACCAAAGACATTTCAATTGATGTGCGCATTATTGCAGCCACAAATGAGAACTTATCAGCAGTCGTAAAAGAAGGCAGGTTGCGTGAAGACTTATATCATCGTTTAAATGAATTTAAAATACAACTCACGCCTCTGCGCGATCGCAAAGACGACATCATATTTTTTGCCAAGTATTTCCTGGAGAAAGCCAACGCTTCACAGGAGAAAGATGTAAAAATACTGTCTGCTGATGTTCAGAAATATTTACGTAATTACTACTGGCATGGCAATTTAAGAGAGTTAAATAATGTAATCAGAAGAGCCGTACTACTTACGAAAGGCGATACCATTCAGGTGGAAAGTTTACCTGTTGAAATCACTGAAAAGAATCAGGAAAGCGCAGGTGAAGTCATTCATGAAAACGTTGGCCTTCTCAAGTCCATCGCATGGACAGCAGAACGGCAGGCAATATTAGATGTGTTAGAGAAAGTGAGCTATAACAAATCTAAGGCTGCCGAACTACTGAACATCGATAGGAAAACTTTATACAATAAGCTAAAGCTTTATAACATAACGCCTTAAAGGCGCAAGGTCATAAAACTTACTATCTGGCGCCAAAACTGAAAGCTGCAAATAACTGTGCACACGAATTTTTCGCATCACCCAAAAAAGCTCTTGAGTTTTGACTGTCAGCAATTTCTACCAAACCATAGTTGTAACGCATACCCATTTGCACTGCACCAATGTTAATGCCAACGCCTGCTGCTAATCCATAGTCGTAAGATTTAAGTTGGTCACGGTCAATCTGGTCAACACCATTAGAAACGTCTCCTTTGTAAGAGATATTAGCACCTAATAAATAGCTACCATATGCGCCTGCATGAAATTCTACATTTTCACCAACTTTAATTACAGCTAACACAGGTAAATCAATGTAACTTAAGTTATATTTAATCTCCTGATCGAAAACACCCGTATAGGTAGCCATCGATCCGCGCGTAGAAAAAAGCAACTCTGTTTGGAGTGCAAACAGGTCTGAAGAGATGACTTGTGCATAAACCCCAAAGTGTGCACCTATGCGTGCGTTTTCATCATTTACCTGATCTATGTAAAGATTGCTTACATTAAGACCTCCTTTAATACCTGCGCGTTTAGCTGATTGAGCATATGATTGATTAAAACTACAACTAACCAATACTGCAAGGCTTACTAACCAAGTGATTTTTTTACAACTCATATTTAAAAGAATTTTAGTTCAATTATTGCATTACCAATAGTGAGCCAACTACAATAACACCGATTAAAAGCCCAAGCAGGTGAATACGGAAAAATTAAGTTGAGCTAAATAGTAATCAAATACACACGTGTGGTGTTAACACCTCACATTCACTTTTTCATTGCGCACATTTTCTATTACTAGCGTTGAAGCTTATCTAAAATAAAAGGTTATGAATCCGAATTCGGGCACTCTGTTGAATAAAGAAAGAAGGACCTTACTAAATGAGGCTGAATCTGTAGCACACATGGGCAGCTGGAAATGGACAGCCGGCAATGATGAATTAATCTGGTCAGATGGTCTCCATAGTATTTTTAATAAAGGGGCGCAGGAAATAATATCATGGAATACGTTTTTAGAAAACGTAATTCCTGAAGATGTTCTGCTAATTGAAAACTGCCTGTTGCAGGTTAAAACAAATAGAAATGGCTCCACAGTAAATTATAGAATATTAAATGGTGATAAAATCCGCTACCTCACACTCACCATTAAACCTCACTCCTCTTCATTAGGCGATATATACGGATCTGTTGTAGATATTACGGAAAGAAAAGAAATAGAAATTAAGCTTGAAAAATTAAATGTGGAGCAATCTAAAATCATAGCAGAACTCGATGAAAAAGAAAAAAAATATCGCTCATTATTCGAACGCTCCATTGACCCTATTTTTCTTGCGACACAAAAATTAGATATTATAGACAGTAACCATTCCTTCAATGCACTCTTTGGTAATGAACCAGATAACACCGAAAGGCTTACTATTAAAAGTCTTTTTTCACGACCACAGGACTACAGGTATTTTCTGAACACCATAAAAACAAAAGGGCAGATCAGAGACTTTGAAGCCCTACTCTTGACAAAAAATGGAACAGCTAAAATTTGCATTATTAATTGTGTCTTTATTCCTGACCAGTCCAATGACTTTTGTTGCTATCAGGGAATAATCAAGGATCTGTCATTGCGTAAGCAAGCAGAATTAGATATGATTCTGGCAGAAAGACTTTCCTTAACTGGTAAGATTGTGCGAACTATAGCGCATGAAGTCCGAAATCCGCTCACTAACCTGAGCCTTGCTTTGGATCAGTTAAAAGGAGAATTTGCTCCGGAGAATGAGTCAGCCAAATTATACAGCACCATTATAGAACGAAATGCTAATAGAATTGAGCAGCTCGTGGGCGAAATGCTAAACTCTTCAAGACCTAAGCAACTCAACCTGAGGCTCACTGAGGTTAGTGAATTGATTAATGATACAGTAAAACAAGCCAATGACCGACTTCAGTTGAATGACATCTCAATAGAAGTAAGTTTTCAAAAGGATCTACCCAGAATACTGATCGATAAAGAAAAAATACAAATTGCCTTGCTTAACATTATCATTAACGCCATCGAAGCGACTGAAACCGGTAAAGGTAAAGTCATAATTGACGCTACCATAAGCGATCAGATTCTTACCGTATCAATTAGCGATAACGGAAAGGGAATATCTGATAACAATATCAATAAACTTTTTGACCCCTTTTTTACGGGTAAAAAAAAGGGTATGGGACTTGGCCTTACTTCCACCAAAAATATATTGAATAGTCATAGTGCCAGTATTGAGGTGACAAGCGTTGTTGGAAAAGGAACCACATTCTTTGTGCATTTTAAACTGGCAGAAACTTTCATCGCTCCACGCTAAGAAATCTGCTGTTCATGACTTCACGCCCCGGCAGGTGTTACATTTTATGCACAGATTAGAAGCTAATTCCACAACCGTATCCGCTCGGAATGTTGTAATAAAGCCCATAAAACGCCATTTCATTCTTGGTACACTTATCTCTTGTGTTGGTTTACTTCGCCCAAATGTGCGGACAACTAAAACACAATAATATGGATGCAAAAAATTTGATAGGAGGTTTATTGGCTGGTGCTGCCGTTGGTGTAGCCATTGGCATGTTGTTAGCCCCAGATAGCGGTGCCAATACCAGAAAGAAAATTGCAGATGGATCAAGAAAATTAAGCGATACGCTTAGAGATTCTGTTGACGGATCGCTTGATACACTGAAGGAAAAATTCAATTCCGGTTTGGATGAGGTTGTCAGAAAAGGAAAAGATAATCTTTACAATACAAACGAAAAAGTAAAAGCTTAAACCAGCAGACATGAGTAAACTACAGATAAAAGGAACCTGGCTGGAAATAAAAGGCAAGCTGAAACAAAAGTATGCCAAGCTTACTGATGATGACTTGACTTTTATGGAAGGAAAGGAAGAGGAGATGCTGGGCCGTTTACAGAAACGCCTGGGCAGAACAAAGGATCAGATTAGAAAAGAAATAGCAACACTTTAAAAACTAAAAGGGAGTTAATCCTGTTTAGCTCCCTTTACTTTTTCTGAAAGATTTATTCTAAAAACAATTACACAACAAACAACATTTCAGATAGACAATCGTTTTAAAATGGTTAAAGAACTTGTTCAGATCGCTCCGGAAAAATTTATTCATGAAAATAAAACGACTAAGGAAAGTCTTGAGTATTTATTCATTGACATGTTAAGAGATATTTACTGGACCGAGAGATACATTCTGCGCACAATGCCTGAAATAGCCAAATCAATTTACAACGAATTACTACTTGAGGCTGTTGAGCAACATATTGATGCCATCTATAAGCAAAACCACAGAATAGAGAAGTGTTTTGAGTTAAAGAAAATAAAGGCTTCTGGGAAAAAATCGCCAACCATTGAATATCTGATACAAGAATCAAAAGAAAATTGTGATGTATATGAATTTGGTCATACAAGAGATGCAGCACTCATAAGCAGCATTCAAAAAATAAGTCATTACGAAATTTCTGCTTATGGCACATTGAAAATAATTGCTACTGTATTAAATGACACCGAGTGTGCTGCTTTATTGCGCACATCAAAAGATGAGGAATTAAGAAATGATATTATACTGACTGATTTGGCTGAAAAAGTAAATCAGTTGGCAGCAAACATGGAAGAAGAGGAAGTTGATTAGGGGGAAGCTTCGTTTCTTTCTAAAAGGCCACAATTTGTGGCCTTTTTTTATGTCATAAATATAAAAGCCATAAAATTATATTGTTAAACACATGGCAATTGCCTTTGTTAAAATAAAATCAGTTAAATGCAGCTACTACTGGCTTGCCTGACAAGCTATTCCTGAATGTGTTTGTAATCGAAGCCGATAAACTAAATTCAAATAAGGCCGGAAAAGTACCCGTGCGCCCAAAATAAGAAAGCTCAAATGAGAAGGTAGGAAACACTAAATTCTCATTCAATGTGCGCATGCCCACACTGAAGGAAGTGAAATTCTGATCTTTCGAACTGATCATAGGAAAGTTGTTCAAAATTGACCAATCAAGTCGATGATATAAGGCAAACTGAAATCCATAAGCATACCAGGACATAAAGTAGACCGTTTCAAAACTGAGGTTTAAGCGTGCATTGCCTGTTGGGCGCAACCCATTGGAATCTCTCCACTTACCACTAATGCCTACACTTCTGTCCAGCACCCGGTTAAATCCCCTTACATAAGAGGCATTCACAAATTGCCTAATCTGAGTCTTTCGCAATTTTGTCAGATCACTAAAATATTGCATACTCACCGAAATAATACCATCCTCTACGGAACGATTAGCGAGATAGCTTGCACCCACTAAGCTTAAATTGATGTAGCCAAAGTCTGAAAAATAATTTCCGTAATTTGAGTTAACCTCCCAATACTGGCGATCTGTGTATGCACTCCACTCCCTCCCTGTTAAAAGCCCCAACGATCCCCCTGTAGGTACATCTTCTGTTCTGCCAAATCCTCTTATCCTCAACGTTTTCAAGTAATTTCTATTTACAAAAGTGACTGAACTAAGCAACAATGTGCGATTGCGAAAAAATGAATTAGAGTCTTGAAGTACTGTACCCATGGTTGGAAAATCATGTGGATTAATACGCATGGCCAGTATAATGTTTTTTCTCTTTTCAAACTCAAAACTCCTTCCCACCCATACATCGACTGCACGCTCAGTATAAGTCAGGCTAAGTGTATCGTAGTCTTCAAAATAAAAGTTTTCTCTGGTTTTATATAATTCTATACCACCGGCATACTTTACGTTAGATGCAAAAAAATCTCTGCCAATGGTAAGCCTTGCTCGCTCACGTAGGTAATTATTAGTGTACTGTAGTTCTCCCTGCAAAAAGCTGGCAAATAAATTAGGATCATACAATATCGTTTCAATTCCCCGGGCAGGGTCGCCATCCGACTTCCTGAAGTAAGAGAGTTTTAATTGCCTGGCATAACCCAACATATTCTTGTCATACACATCTGCACGATAATTAGAAACTGAAGACACTCGACCTGATACGCCCAGTGAATTAACATCCTGTGTAACAATCACCACATCTACCTCCTCCGGATTTTCCTTACTTGGTTTTAAATATATTCTGGCATCTTTTAAGGTGGGAAACTGTCGTAAAAGTCTTTCATTATCGGCCATTAGGTAAGGATCAACGAAGTCCCCTACTCGAAAAAGCAAATTATTTCTGATGATTCGTTTTCGTGTGTCTTTGTGTATACCGTTTACCAACCTGCCCAACCTTGTGGTGGCCTCTTGTAATGTATCAATTACCGAACCCTCTAATATGGGTACTGCATGAAAATTAAGTGTGGCAATACGGTAATTTTTATAAGGCATAAAAGGTGCCTCGGCTTTAACCAAAACGGTTGTAACCCTTACCTTTCTTTTCTTTTTACGAATCATTAAATCAAAAACACCATTAGAAACTTTACTCTTTACAGACCTTACTTCAAGAGAATCATAGAAGTCTGCAGACCTCCTGTATGGATCGGCCCTGATTTTAACCTGGTAGATCTCCACCTCAGTAAAAAAAATTAGTGTATCTTTTTTTGTTATAAAACTAGTGTCTCGCAAAACCACCTGACTACCGCGAAGTACCTTAACACGTGTTTTCAGCAATACCTGCCCTTCAAGACTAACTGTTACATTCAAAAAAAAGAATAGAAAAATAATGGACACACATGCCTTCATTGTGGCCAGTAAGGCCAAAGTCGTGCTACTTTTTAATATGGTAATCTTATATAGCAAACACATTCTCTTCTATAAGTGTGTATTTTTCTCTACAGTCATTCAGTGCTTTAACACACTTTAGCCCATAAGCTTAGGAAATTTTACAAAAATCAAAGCCATTTTCTGGCATCATTTGTATAAGACAAGCGGTGCATGGCGAAAACCGGTACAGCTAAGAAAATCCTGTTTACAACAACAGAGGTATTTGACTTTTGTAGAGAATTCTTTGCAAAAGCACTTACTCCCCCGTTTGAAGGCAAAGAAATAATAAAGCAATGTTTTCTTATCGGTAACAAATCTTTTTTACTCATCAGTTTTACTTCATTTCTGGCGGGTATTGTATTTACCAAACAATCACAACCCTCATTGGCATCCTTTGGTGCTGAGTCATGGCTCCCTTCGCTTGTTTCACAGGCGGTTGTCCGCTCACTCGGCCCCTTAATTACAGGATTGATCTGCGCTGGAAAATTCGGATCTAACATGGGGGCAGAGCTCGGCAGTATGCGGGTTACAGAGCAGATTGATGCCATGGAGGTTTCCGGAACACGTCCTTTTTCTTACTTAGTCGTGAGCAGGGTAATTGCTTCAACATTGATGCTGCCCTTATTGGTTGTCTACTCTGACGCAGTTGCATTAGTTGGTTCTTTCCTGATGGTAAACTCATTTAACGATACAGGTATACTCCTTTTTCTTAATGAAGTATCTGTGTCGATCACCTACCTGGATATTGGTTCTTCTCTGATCAAGTCTGCACTCTTTGGATTATCTATCGGGCTTATTGGATGCTTCGCAGGCTATCATTCTGAGAAAGGCACTACTGGTGTTGGCAAAGCAGCCAATACCGCAGTGGTTGTTTCCATGTTCTCCATCTTCATTATTGACATTATCATTCTTCAATTCTTAAACCTTATTCGTTAATGCTAAACCCAGAGGTTGATAATGACAAAGTACTATCCTCACATGCTAACAAAGTGATTGAGATCATTGATGTCTGTAAAAGTTTTGACCAACGTCAGATCCTGAGGAACATCAACCTTACTGTTTACGATAAAGAAAATCTGGTGGTGCTCGGGCGATCAGGCACAGGTAAATCTGTACTTATAAAGTGCATGATTGGATTACTCAAACCAGATAGCGGGAGCATCAACATATTGGGCTATAACTTAACAGAAATCAATAAACAACAATTGCATGAACTCCGCTTGCAGGTAGGTTTCTCCTTTCAGGGTAGTGCATTATACGACTCTATGTCTGTGAAAGAAAATCTTGAATTCCCCTTAAAAAGAAACCTTGCCATTTATGAGCGGCAAAAACTACAAGAACTTGTTATTGGCGCTTTACAGGATGTAGGACTTGAGCATACACTCAATCTATATCCGGCCGAACTATCGGGTGGTATGAAAAAAAGGATTGGTATCGCACGCACCTTAATTCTCAACCCAAAAATTATGTTGTATGATGAGCCAACCTCAGGATTAGATCCAATCACGTCTGGCGAGATCAACGAACTGATTCTTAAAGTAAGAGAAAAGTATAATACCACTTCTATCATTATCACCCACGACATTAGTTGCGCTCACCAGGTTGCTGACAAGGTAGTGGCATTGGTAAATGGAGAAAGTACTTTACAAGGGACATTTGACGAACTAAAAAAATCCGATAACCCGGAATTAAAACAATTTTTCAATTATTAAAAAAGAAGATGGAAAGTCAGGACATAAATCGTGGAATGAAAGTAGGTGCCTTTGTTATCGGAGGTATTATCATCTTCATGACAGCACTTATTTACATGGGCCGGGAAGGCAATATTTTTAACAAAACCTTTACCATTTCGGCCATTTTTAAAAACGTTGAGGGCTTAAAAGAAGGCGATAATGTATGGTTATCCGGGGTGAAAATTGGCACCGTGAAAAAAGTAGAGATCGTTGCCGATGGAAAAGTCATTGTCAGTCTTTCATTGAAGGACAAACAAAACGAGTTCATTAAAACAAATGCAACTGCTTATGTAGGCTCGGACGGTTTTGTTGGCAATAAGATAGTAGTGATCAGACCAGGTAATGAAAATGAAATTATTCAAGATATGGACACCATCAATGCGCTATCACCTACCGATACACAGGAGTTATTCAACATTGCTAAGGAAATTGGCACCAATACAAAATCAATCACTGACGATTTAAAGCTCATCAGTTTTAACATTAAAAGCGGAAAAGGCATATTAGGTGAATTAATGAATGAAGGCCCCATCAGCAAGGACCTACGTTTAAGTCTCGCCTCAATGAAAGAAGCCAGCAAAAATAGCAATGAGGCGACTGAGTCATTAAACAAAATACTAACAACAATTAATGCAGGAGATGGGGTAATTACGAAGCTTCTCAAAGATACAAGTTACGCAAGAATCCTGGATGAAACGGCTACAAACCTGGCCGTAGTTGGATTAAATGCAAATAAAGCCTCCAACGAATTACGGGAAACTGCAGAAAAATTGAACAGTGAAAAGAATGCATTAGCTGTTGTTTCTTCAGACACACTCTTTGCAGAACAGCTTAAGTCTGTAATGGAAAACACAAAAGATGCAACAGAAAAACTGGACATTAATATGAATGCCCTGCAACACAATTTTTTATTCAGGGGATATTTCAAAAAACAGGAGCGTTTAAAAAAGAAACAAAAATAGTCACAGACTATATAACATCATGAAAACAATTCAACCAACTACCTATTCGACAGCAGACAGTGAAACCAATGTCTTATTGTATGATTCAATAAGGAATAACCGTACTGCCGATTTGTCAATCCCACAAACAAATCACTCATTTTTAGTGAACAGCAACCCCATCGTTGATTCAATCTGCTCGAAACTTCTTCAGTTGATCTATGACGATTCCTTAACTAAAACATGCTATTCAAAAATACTAAGCAGAAGTCTCAGCTATCATTACACCTATCTATCAAACCTGTTTACTAGCATAAAAGGTACTACCATTCAGCAGTTTATCATATATCATAAAATTGAAAGAGTTAAAAAACTATTGATACATCCGCAAAGCAGTCTTACAGAAATTGCTTATATCCTGAACTACAGTAGTGTAGCGCATCTGTCGAATCAATTTAAAAAAGTTACCGGCCTCTCCCCTTCACAATACAAGGTAGCACGGTTAACAATAGTAGAAGATAATACAAAGTAGTAAGGCATGTGATTATTGCCAGCGATATGTAAAGTGTGTAACACATTATAACGAAGACTGTTCCATATTTGTATAGAAGATTCCCCTATCACAAAGTAAGTGGCCTCTGTAAAAAGAAGCAAACATACTTTTTGTCATAAAAGCTGAATCGCTCAATATTCTTGATCACTATAGACTTTCGGACAACCTAAACCTTAACAACTGAATATCATGAAACAAATAATTTTAGCAAGTGCCCTTGCAATTGCGTTCTTGAGTTGCGACAATAAAAAAATTGAAGCATTACAAAGTGACCTTGACTCAGTAAATCTTGCTTTAAGTGTAAGCAAAGAACTGGAAGTAGGCATGAATGATGTCGGTGCGCTCATTGACTCCATCGATGTTAGCCGAGACATGCTGAGGGTTAAGATGATTGAAGGCAGCTCTTATGCTGACCACATTAGTCGCCTGAAGGAAATTAATGCATACGTTAAGCGTACGGAAGCCAAGCTGGATGAACTTGAGAAAACAGCCAAAAACTCATCAAAATCTTCAGCATCAGCCATCAGAAGATTAAAGGCAGACTTAAAGAAAACCTCCGATGAACTGGTGGATGTACAATTACAACTGGCGAACGTACGGGATGAAAATCTTAAACTTTGGGTAAAAGTAAATCAGAAAGATTCACTTCTGTCTATTAAAGATCAAATCATCAAATTAAGAGAAGGTGATGTTGCTTCATTAGAAAGACTGGTAAATGATACCGATGCAAAAAACAAAGTGGTTGTAGCAGACTTATACTATGCCCAGGCAGAAGCACTGGAAAAAGCAGCAGACAGAACCCAATTTGCGCCACGCAAAAAGAAAGAAGCCAGAAGAGAAGCACTTGAGCTTTATCGTCTGTCCCTTTCACTGGGTAAAATGGAAGCACAATCTAAAATAGATGCGCTTGAAAAGGAATTATCTTAATTGATCCGGTTGATTCGTTTAAGATGATAAGGGGAGGCTACGAAAGTGCCTCCTTTTTTCATGTATGTTAAACGGTATCTCCAATCATTTCGAAATATGCTGTCCTTACTTATTACTCACCTTTTAATCATGTTTCCCTTGTTGTCTTCGTTAAAATCGATTAGGGAAAGATTTCTTCAAAAAAATACCATCCATAGTGTTCCGTAAAATTTTAGCGCATAACTTAGATGAAATTTTTTCTACGTGAAAGTTGCTATCATTGTTTTAGGCGCAGGTTTACTACTGGCCGTTGTTTTAATCACCCGCTTATTCTACCGCTTGGGCAAGCCGGTAAATCCAACAATTTCCGATTCCTATTACTACCATAACTGGAAACAGAAAATTATCTACTCCCCTATGGGTAATTGGTTTGAACTGGGTTATAGTGAAATGGAAGCAGACCCTGCCACTTTTACTGTACTCTACAGAGATTTTGGTAAAGATAAGCAGTCAGTTTTCTGGAAAGGTCAGAAACAATTCGTAGATCTTGAAAGCTTTAGCATTGATGAACATGGAATTCCTAAGGACAGGAATCACGTTTACTACTACCGTAACTATGAGCGCGAACTGAGTATCATTGAAGGTGCAGATCCAAAAACTTATCAGCCTTATACAGTAGAAAAAGAAACGCATGGCCAGCGATGGGCTAAAGATGCTCACGCTGTTTTTTTATATGGCAAAAAAGTAGACGCTGATGGAAAAACCTTTATGCGTATTAACCAAACCCTGGCCATGGATGCCTCTTATCTCTATGCCATTGTGGATGATTATATGGCAAGCACAGGCACTGCAGAAGACAATACCAAAGTGCTCAGAAAAAAAGAAAGACCCACAGGTAATGCAGAAGTCATTAACGAGTACTACGCACGAATAGATAATGCCATTATACATTCCAGTTGGAAAAATGATTTCTCTGTGATCGACTTTAAGAAGATTGATACGATAAATCTCATTAATGAAAGAAATATTACTGTCAACAATTCATTGATCAGTGATGGCAAACAAATACCTGAAATTGATGTTGCCAGCCTTGTTATTATCGATCGTGACTTTTTAAAGGATAAAAACGGAGTATACTACGACACGCAGAAAATTAGTGACGCTGACCCGGCTACTTTTATTACCATCAGCGAATTCTATTCGAAAGATAAGCTACATGTGTTTTATAAAACACAGTTACTCCCCAATGCCAACCCAGCCACTTTTACTATTAACTATGCCACAGACATAGGTTCAGATGGTAATCTTTCCTTTAAAGAGGGTGTTCTAGTAAAAAATTAGAATCTATCGGGAGCTTTAATAAGCTAAGGGATAACATTTAAAATTTATAAAAGTACGTCCACTATTGAATATGCTTATTTAATCAAAGTTGCCGAATAACCCAAAGTGTCTTGCAGTAAGGTAGTTGTTATTGCTACTAATTTCTTTAGTATATCCTCTAGCAACTTCCTTATATTCTAAAAAGTCCTAATCAGGATTTATTGTGTCTATTGTAGACTCTTTGTATACCTGTTAATCGCCAAAGTGCCAGCACCAGATTATAATCAGACACTGTTGAAGTCGTAAATTTCGATTTCATTTATCCATATGAGGCTTTATCTACCTGCTTCGATTCTATTCATATTATTATCTCTGCAATCGTCATCCAATCTGCTAAAAGCTCAGAACATCCAATGGGGCGCTCGCAGTAAAACCATGGACAGGGCAGCGTTCTTTGCCACAGATTCAGTAAATGTTTTCAATAATATCTACAATGCGCGACAATTTCTATATGACAGCCTTGTTAGAATTGCAGCGGAAAGTGAAAGTCAATTTTATGAACGGGTATATACATATGATTTTCAACCTGTGAGCAAAGTGCGACAACTTATTATCTCTTTTCAGGATGCCGGCCGATATATCTATTATATAAAAACTTTTGACAGTGAAGGGAATGAGCATGTTGTCTATGAATATGGTGCCCGTGGTCATTGTGCCGATTCATACGACTGGTTAATTATTACGGTACCTCCTATTGCATATACTGTTACATCTATAGAAGTTGGCACCTTTCAGAAAATTAAAACTCTTGACAAACTAGGCGTGTCTCAGCAAGAGAATGTCAATGGAGTGGTTTCGCAACTTATTCGAACCGGGATGGCTGAAAGCCATTGTATGATCACATCCTTTATGGCGGACAAAGAACGACTACCTGCTAGCGCTATCAACTCAGATAAAAGTGAAGTTAAACCCATCATTTCCGCAGATGGCAACCACTTGTATTTTCATAGGCAAAAATTCAAGGAAAATATTGGAGGCACGAAAGATGATCAGGATATCTATGTAGCAACATACATAGCTAACCAATGGGGTAATGCTGTCAACCTTGGACCACCCATCAATAACATCTCATCCAATGGTATTGCCAGTGTGATTCCCGGTGAAAATGGTGCTTATCTCATTAACGAATACAAAAACAACAAGATCGATGGGCAAGGGGTTTCTTTTAGCAGAAAGGAACTGAAGGGATGGAGTACACCTGAAAAGGTAGTGATCAATGATTTTTATAATAACAGTCCATACTTCGACTTTTGTATTTCAGTTTCAATGGGCGAAATGATACTGGCCGTAGACAGAAAAGATGGTTGGGGAGACCAGGACTTATACGTGAGCCGATATAACGATGAAAGCAACACTTGGTCTACACCAGAAAACTTAGGTGAGATGGTAAATACACCGCTGGCGGAAGCATCGCCCTACCTTGCCGCTGATGGTAAAACACTTTATTTTGCCAGCGAAGGTCATTTGGGTTATGGTGGCTTTGATCTCTTCATAACCAAAAGACTGGACAATACATGGACTCGATGGAGTCAACCAGAAAACCTAGGACCAATCATTAATTCGGACGAACACGATTTATATTATTCTGTCAGCGCCTTGGCCGATTACGCTTATTTCTCATCAGGCACAGAGAACAATCGCGACATTTACCGGATTCCACTGCCCAAAGTTTATAAACCCGCGCCTGTCACCATTATTCAAGGCCATACCACCACATCAGACACAGCCTTCATCAGTGCAACCGTAAGAGTACTGAATAAAAAAGGCACTTTGTTAACTTCAGCTAAATCATCAGAACTGAACGGATTTTACAGAGCCATTATACCAGTAGACTCCAGTTGTATAATTCAGCTTATTAAACAAGGACAACTACTGCAAAGCGATACCTTGTTCATTGCCGGATTCAGCGGAAAAAAAATGATGATAAAAGATTTTATAATTCATAAAAATACTTTGCAAGAAATATCCGGCAATCATGCTGAAGAACTGAGTGATCCGATCTTGGCAGCAACTCCTTCAACAGAATTTGCAAAAGTTATTAATGGAAAGGCTATAGACGGAGCAACGCTCCGACCGGTAGGAACTAGATTACTTTACTACAGTGCAGGCGCTGTCAGTAACAGAGCCCTATCAAATCCACAAACAGGTTATTACCAAGTGGTTTTGACTGGCAACTTACCTGACAGTATTAAAACATTTTCTACTGCTATTGGAACCATATCAAGATTGCCTTCTGATTCATCATTTGATAATCACCTATTAATTCGTTTTCCGCAAGGAAAGTCC
Organism: Chryseotalea sp.; assembly: GCF_057350905.1. Classification (NCBI taxonomy): domain Bacteria; kingdom Pseudomonadati; phylum Bacteroidota; class Cytophagia; order Cytophagales; family Chryseotaleaceae; genus Chryseotalea; species Chryseotalea sp. The sequence continues at coordinate 191,629 of NZ_JBMRCF010000015.1, forward strand.
GATACAGTTCGACTAGGCACACGAGTTTATACTGGCATGCCAGACATAGACATCAAAAGGATCAATCAATCATTCTCTAAGCGAAAAACCATTAAGAAGCATTATTATCGGATGTTAAAGACTAAGGCATTGCATCCTGAGATAATAAACGATCTTAGCCATGCAGCGGAAATAATGAAAAAAAATATGAATGGGAAACTCACTATTCTTATTTCTTGCGAATCGGATTACAAAAAAGCTAATGAGTATAGAAATGTTGCAGCTAGTTTAGTTCAGAAGACCATACATGAATTGAATTTATCTGAGGCTAGTATAGATATTGTTCAGGTAACGCCATTTATTGATTTAATAGATATTAAAAATCGAAACAACACGGGTATTTGGCTGCAGATTTCAGAAGGACGCTGAACTGTAAAATCAAAATAACATTCGAAATTTTAGTTTGTTCTGTATTTCAGAACCGAAAAAATAATTAGCACCAAGGCGGAATAAAATACTGAACTGAAATACTAAAGCGGCAAACCTTCTAATTAATATGGCTGTAAAATAAAAAGCCAGTTACACAAAAGTGTAACTGGCTGATTTTGAAGAGCCCCCTGCCGGAATCGAACCAGCGACCTACTGATTACAAGTCAGTCCCATATGGATTCATCTGAATTTATATGGTATAAAATATGCTTTTTTGACGATTTTTAGCTATTTTAGATTCACATTAAAACGGTTCAAATCAAAAAAAGCACGCTGAAAGCACGCTGCAAAACCTCTAAGACGAATGGCTTCAATTAAAATCACACTCGACAAAAGGGAATCAAATAAAACCAATGATGGGAAATACGCCTTAGTCCTCCAATTGGGGCATCAAAGAAAAACACGTTACATACCTTTTGATATCCATCTAAAAGAAGATCAATACGATCACATCACAGGCAAGATAACAGGCATTCTTAATTCAGTAAGACAAACCAAACGTACCCAAAAACTACTAGGTGAAGTCGATCTGTGGGTTGATGAGAATACCGAAATGATCAAGCTATGGCCAATCGAAAAGCTAAAGCTTGAGATTGAACGCCAATTCTTCAATAAACAGTCTGCCCTATCCATGCTCGGTTTTGGTGGCCGCTACCTTCACCGTCTTGCAACTGAAGGTCGGTACTCAACGGCAAGCTCTTATGAAGATGCCTTAAAAGCATTTATCAAGTATCGCATGAGGCTGGCTGGCAAGCCTGATGATGAAACAATCAAAACACTATATGACAGAAAGGACAATCAGGGCATAGGCTTCGAGATTCTGCCGGAATACAAAAAATATGACATGGCCATAAAGGCAATCGATGCGGAGTTTATGAAGGACTTCAAAGCCTATATGACCAGGCGATACAAGTCCCGTAATACTGTTGGCATATACCTCCGAAGCCTGAACGCCATATTGAATGATGCGGGGCAATCCTTCCCTGAATTGAAAGATCATACACCCTTGGCTGGGGTTAAAAAGGCAAGCTATGAGAACGCACCTAACCCCTTAACACCTGATGAGATCAATCTCATTCGTAAACTTGACCTAGAGCCGGATAGTCCTGACTTCCATGCCCGTAATTTCTTCCTTTTCATGTTCAATAATATGGGAATGAACTTTTACGATATGGCACTTATCAAGGTCATGCAGTTTGACGGTGAACGAATAAAGTACTTCAGGAAGAAAACCATGTATGAGGGTGACTTCTTCTCAATCAAGCAAAGTTCGGAATCACTTGCTATTATTAACACCTACAATAAAGACAAAAAGAAACCAGAAGATTACCTCTTCCCTATTCTACCAATAGACACACCACCCCACAGGATGCACCGCGTTAAGAATGACAAGATAAAATGGTTCAATAAGCGCATGAACCTTATCGCTCAGCAAACTGGTATAGCCAAAACCATTACGTCATATTCAGCGAGAGACACCTGGACAAATATCGGTTTGGATATGGGCATAGATATTCGACAAATCTCTTCTGCCTTGGGGCATTCAAGTGTAAGTGTTACTGATAAGCATTACGGTAAGGTGATAATTGAGAAGTTGCTTGATGAGGTAAATAGTAAGGTTATTTCAAGCAAATAACCATAAAAGTGTAGAAGTGAAACCCGCTAATTATTTTTAGAAATCCATTTATGGTCTTTATATTTACTACTGCATAACTCAATGTGTCAGCACAGCTAAAAACCATAATTTCATGAAAACCAACCTTATCACACTACTCCTTTTAGTCATCTGTATTACAACACAAGCTCAAAATGATCCTATTCCTGAGCCTGAATATGCTGGAAACATCGTACTTGTGGATGGAACAAAAACCAAACCTTTAGAAAAACAAAAAGTGTCGCTTAAAGCCAAAGCAGGTGCTTCAATGTATGTTGTTGGCGTTGGAAAAGTGAAAGCTTCAAATATTGTGACTGGTGCTCGATCACCCATTCGGACGCAACAACGTGATAGTCTTACTTTCATTGTAAGAGTTCAAGATAACAGTACTGACCCTTTCAATCTGATCAATATATTTCAGCTTAATTCGAATACCAACAAGAATCAAAGATCAATTGAAGTTGCATCTGCCGGAACATTTTCAGGCTCATCTTCCAACGATATAGATTTAATTCCTTTTGTTGCTAAAAAATATGGTGAAAAATCTTATATTCTTACAATCCAAAGGATTCTTATCCCAGGCGAATATGCTATCACTGTCGAAGGAAGTCGTGACGTATTTAATTTATTTGGTGTTGAATAAATAAATGAAGATTACTTGGTGGCGGCAAGGCATGAAAATGCTTTATGTAGATTAATTAGCTGGGGAAGTTAGCTCTATAGTGCCGCCACCTTTTTTGAATAACTATGCAAGTCATTTGCCTTGAAGAAGATGCGTTTTATGCACTGGTCGAACAAGTTGTTACACGACTAAAAGATAAAAACGGGAATAGCTTTGACAAGTGGGTTTCGGATGAAGAAGCTATGCGCTTACTGAACATAAAGTCTAAAACGACAATGCAGAAATTACGTGACGAAGGAAAGATCAGGTTCACGCAACCCCAGAAGAAAATTATTCTCTACGATCGTGAATCTATCAATCTCTATCTCGAACAAAATGCACGCGAAACCTATTAGCTATGGAAGAAACAACTACACCTTCCCCCGATTACGTTATGGGATTTAATGAGGGTTATGTATTGACCAAAGATTCCCGTGACCTTGCTGAAAAGCTTGCCTCAGCAAAAGGTGACGGTGAACGGCTTCAAGGGTTTCGGGATGGACACAAGGAGTTTATCCTAGAGCGTATCCGCGAACAACGGGAACGAGCTTTTACAAAGCCCTCACCAGACAAAACGAAAGACAAGGATTACGATAGAGACCGCTAATCTCTGTTAAGCTCATGGTCTTTACCCTTGTCCGGCTTATTCTTATCCGACTTTCCTCTTTCTGGTTCGTCTTTATTTGTTTCACGGTCAATCCCCTTTCCTACCCTGCTAGACCAAAGCGAGTCTATTATACTTTTTGAAACTGTTCCTCTTTCAATATCTTGCTTTGACTGTGAGAATTCACTTTTCAGTTTCTCCCCTTTTGAATGATTTTCCTTTTCAAGACGTTTATTTGCAACAAATTCCTTTGTACCTCCAACAATCTTTTGAACCGAAACCTCGTTCAATTCAGGATGATTTTTCTTTAAATCAGTTTCATAGTCCTTTTCAATTTTTTCTTTCATATCTAACAGAATGCCCCGCTGTCTCGCCTGTGTCCCCAAGCCTCTTGAAGTTGGGGAGCCTCCAGGGACAAGCCTTGGTGCAGGGCGATCCTCTGGTATCTCTTTGAGTATATCTTCTATGTCATTTAACTTTTGATAAGTCTGCTCCGCCATTTGATAGGCTTTAGGATTCCGTTCAAAAAAGTCTTTTAATTCGTTATTGTCCTTCTCCATTAATTATTGACAATTTAGTTTTACATGCTAGAATACATAATCACTAAATAAAGTCTGAGAGGGTTTCATGTCCATCACAATGCCACAAAATGAAGCCTTCAGCATTCGCGATAACCTCTATGCTCGGACTGAACCTCTTGACCCACAAACAGACGCGACCTCAAAATCCTATTTGCCGGAATATGAGCCTCGCGCAATGTATGTTATTTTCAAACGTCTTGGCTTTACCCCACTAGAAGATATTGCCAAAAAACATGAATTCTTCATACGCTGGATACTATGTCGGTATAACCAAGGTCATTTTCAATCATTGGGCGCTTTTTATGCTGAACTCGATACGCATATAAAACACATTCGCAATGCCAGCGTGAAGGATGTTTCGTCCTCAATTTCTGAAACCATTACTTGGTCTAGCATTGACCGTTATCAAAATGAAAATATAGAATTCGCAGAAATCGCGCGAGAAAAGATAAAATTCCTCTTGGGTTCTCTACCTGAATTAGAATTCATACTAAATCCCGAATTGGACTTACGAAAATTTTTGGCTCAAAGCGAACCTGAGTTCAGATCGCATATCACGGGTGTGGATTATTATATAGCCACAATTATCAAGTATCGCGAGACAAAATCTAAATTTGGCGAACAGGTCGCTAATGATTCACCTCCGCTTGGTCTGTTCGTTATCTAAACAAGATTGAGTATTTCTACTCAATCTCATACTTAAAATTGGGTATTCCATTCTCTATGAATTGCTTTTGAAAACAGTAGAATCCTATCACTTGCCTTTTGATAACATAAAATTAATATGCTCGCTTGTGAAACTCAGTGAAGAATTTATTTTCTTCAACCTAGATAGGCTTCAAACTAAATGCGTATGCAAGGATTCGATCTCGATACGATCCTTATTAACCTCAATGGTAAAACCACAACAGAAAGTTGGACTATCCGTCATGCAGTGGAGGGTGTTCAAATATTCGGTGGCATAGGATCAGGTAAAACATCAGGCTCAGGCCGCCTTCTTGCCCTTAAGTATTTAAAAGCTGGCTTTGGCGGTCTTGTCCTCACCGCAAAGCCAGATGAAAAACAACTCTGGGAAGAATACTGTAAACTGAGCGGACGGCTTAACGACCTTGTTATAATAGAGCCAGGTGGACAAAACACATTCAACTTTCTTGAGTATGAATCAAAGAGTTCCACTGGCGGCATGAACCTCACGGGCAATATTGTTCACGTCTTAAAAACTGTTCTCAAAGCAAGCGAAGAAAAAGAGGGCGGCAAAAAAGACGATATGTTTTGGGAAAATGCTATGGACTTGCTAATGTATAACATTGTTGAGCTGTGTAAGCTTGCCTATGGTCATGCCAGTATTCGCGACCTGCATGATATTTCACAAACAATCCCACAATCAGAAGAAGAATATTCTTCACCAAAAAATAAGACGAAGCCATTCCAAGTTGCTATTGATAAAGCAAACGCGCTTGTTAGTCAAAAGATACGTGAATGGGAATATAGCTTTGATGCAAAAGAGTTAAGTGAGATGGAACGCAATGGAACATCCTCAGCGCGTGCGAAAGAAGACATTCCGGAACTCATGGCTTTAAGCTCAGTTGAAAGTTTTTTTCATGGTTACTATATACCCTTAAGTGAAAAAACACGTTCCATCATCGACTTTTCTTTTATCGGCTTTTTGTCACGCTTCATGCGAGAGCCGATCTATTCACTGTTCTGTAATAAAGTATCCACGGTAACACCGGATGATAGTCTCAAAGGCAAAATTATACTTCTGTCGGTGCCTGTGAAGTTGTTTGGGAAAATGGGACGGGATGCCCAAATCATGTTCAAGTATATCTGGCAAAGGGCAATGGAAAGGCGCGATCAATCTTCTGGAAACAGGCCTGTCTTTCTTTGGGCGGATGAATCACAAAACTTTCTGCATGAACATGATGCAGACTATCAAGCAACGGCAAGGAGCAGTCGGATTTGTACTGTCTATATCTCGCAAAACCTTCCAAACTATTTTGCTCACATGGGCGGTGACCATTCCGAACATAAGGTCAAAAGTTTTCTTGGTACACTCAACACAAAAATCTTTCATGCGAATGCGGATATCGAAACCAATAACTACGCCTCTGATCTTATAGGTAAACAATATGTTGAGAAACTAAGTGAAGGTGCAAACCTTGGTATGGGTGGTATATCCAAATCAACAAATCTATCTATTGAGCTTGAACAGGTGGTGCGCCCTGAGCAGATACTAAGGCTTAAAACAGGCGGTACAGGCAACGGCTTTGAGGTTGAGGCTTACATGCATCGTCCAGGTGATCCGTTCCCGAATGGAAAAAATCATGTGCGAATGAAATTCTCCCAAAACAATACATAACAAAACCCCTATCTCTATGAAAAAAAATCTCTACTACCGCACCATGTATAAACGGTCAAATGTCTTCAAATCATTCTCCGTTAATGTCTTCCAATTCATTGCCTCATACCCTCGTCTATTGCTTGAGGTCTTTATCAGACGCAATCTTGGGGAGCGTTATTTTACATTCTCCGGCTCAATCGTGATGGCGTTTATTTTAGCCGTTCTTCCATTGTTCTTAACTGGTGTTATCGGACTATTTGGTCGGACACGTTCGTTTGAGTTCACGTCCTTTATCACGAGTAATTTAACATGGTATGCTTTTCTTGCGGCCTTTGTCTTCTTTGCATTTAAGAGACGTGAAGAGATTAAACACAATCCATCCGTTTTTGATTTTGGTCGATTCAGCCTCTCATCAGGTGAACATCATCCTCTTTTTTATCAGATCAAACGTGGTGGTATTCCCCCCAATCCACGCACTGTTGAGACGCTTTTAGAGCCACTCTTCTTTTTTATAATCGGCCTTGTGCTGGTTCTCTTTGGACAGCTCGTTGGATGGCTTATTGTTGTATGCAGCATCCTCTATGGACTGAGTTATCGCGGAGCTTACAAGCTCGGTGACGATTTTGTTATGGATAAAATTGACGAACAAATCGCCAATGAAGAAACGTATAATTCGTTCGTTGCAGACCAGGAACCAAGTTTAACACGTGGCATGCGCTTCTATGGAAGGCGCCCTGCTGACCCTGAAAAAAGACGTCAAGTGGCGGATAGTTTTATCGAAGAAGACGAGGATACTTTTGTTGCCTCCTAAACCTAAGAGCAGTGCTTAGGGGAGATGTCTGATGGGTTTTCTTTAACGAAAAAGCAGTGCTTAGGTATGACCAAAAGCAGTGCTTAGGGTAAGCGTTTTATCCCACATACATACTTTCTAATGCATGCGTTTTTTGACCCGCAGTTTTGTGATTCTGACCTATAACCCCATGCGCCATGATCCGCATGATACAAAGCACATCCGCAGGCCATGCCAAGGCCTACTTTAACGATGCGCTCCTGAAATCGGACTATTACCTGAATGATCAGGAACTGCCCGGTCGGTTTCAGGGGCGCGTTGCTGCGCGTCTGGGGTTAACACCTGAAGCGGACAAAGAAACCTTCTATGACTTGTGTGAAAATATTAACCCTTTAACGAACGAACCTCTTACACCGCGCACGATTGATCAAAGACGCGTAGGTTATGATATTAATTTTCACTGCCCCAAATCTGTTTCTGTTTTGCATGCCTTGTCCAAAGACGACCATATCCTGAGTGCGTTTCAAATGGCAGTGAATGAAACAATGCACGACATTGAACGCGATAGCAAAACACGCATTCGCAAAGGTGGGCAAATGGCCGACCGCGAAACGGGCGAACTGGTGTGGGCAGAGTTCGTGCATCAAACCGCACGTCCTGTTGATGCGGCAGTTCCTGACCCACATCTTCACGCGCATTGTTTTGTGTTCAATGCGACATGGGATAAAGAGGAACAACAATTCAAGGCAGGGCAGTTTGGTGATATCAAACGCGACATGCCGTATTACGAAGCACGGTTTCACAAACGTCTTGCGGATCGTTTGGTAGACCTTGGCTATCAGGTACGCAAGACCGATAAGTTTTTTGAAGTAGAAGGTGTGCCGCAAAGCGTGATCGATATGTTCTCCAAGCGCACCGATGAAATCGGTCGCGTGGCAAAAGAGAAAGGGATTACCGATGCCAAAGAACTTGATGCACTTGGGGCGCGAACACGCTCGAAGAAGATTAAGGGCTTCACCATGTCGGAATTGAAAGACCACTGGAAAGACCAGATCAAACAAGCGGGTCTCAATAGCCCCGATCATGTAGTCCGGTTTAACAAAGAGCGTGAACCGGATTCGTTAACACCGGAGCAATGTGTTAATCATGCACTCGACCATCGGTTTGAGCGTACCTCCGTCATGCAGAATAGACGTATCCTGGAGACAGGCTATCGCTACGCCCTAGGTTCGCCTGTAGCCCTTGACGACATCACCAAGGCCTTCGAGGCCGACCAACGGCTAATCCATATACAGGAGGGCTCCAGAACCGTTTCTACGACCCGTGCAGTGCTGGCAGAAGAAAAGCGCATGGTTGACCTAGCCAACCAAGGCAAGGGCAAGCTACGGCCTTTGTATCTCAAAGAACCCCCTATTGGTCTAAAGGGGGAGCAGTTTGAGGCGGTGCGTCATGTCCTTATGACCCCTAACCGTGTGTCGATCATCCGAGGTCGTGCGGGAACTGGCAAGACCACGTTAATGAAAGAGGCCGTGTCACTTATGGAAAAAGTTAACAAGCGCGTCATGCTTGTCGCCCCAACCTCCCAGGCTTCACGTGGTGTGTTACGCGAAGAAGGGTTTAAGAATGCAACCACCGTTGCACATCTCTTGCAAGACAAGGAACTTCAAAACAATCTCAAGGATCAAGTCCTCTGGGTTGATGAAGCTGGCTTGCTTGGCACAAAAGACATGACCTCCCTGCTCGACCTTGCAACTCAAAAAAATGCCCGTCTGATTTTAAGCGGTGACACGCGTCAACACGCAAGTGTCATTCGCGGTGATGCGTTGCGCATACTCAACACTGTGGCCGGCATTAAGTCGGCTGAAGTGAGCCGTATCTATCGGCAAAAAAATGTCGAGTATCGTGAAGCGGTGCAAGCCCTGTCCGATGGCAAGATCAAACAGGCCTTTGAAAAACTCGAAGCGATCAATGCAATCAAGACAATCGATCCACTAAAACCGAATGATACATTGGTGGAGGATTATTTTGATACAATCAAGAAAGGCAAGTCTGCACTGATTATATCGCCCACGCATAAACAAGGTGATGCGGTGACGGATGCTATCCGCACCAAGCTCCGCGCTGAAAAAATGATCGGCAAGAAAGAAGTGTCATTGCCGCGCTATGTTAATCTGAACATGACAGAAGCGGAGAAAGAAGACCCGCGCAATTACAAACAAGGTCATATTCTTTACATGACGCAAAACATGAAAGGTATTAAGCGCGGCACGGCCTGGGCGGTGAAGGAAATAAAAGGACACTATCTGGAAATACTGAATGACCAAGCTGAAATATCATCCCTATCTATCAACGATCACAAGAATTTTGAAGTCTATCAGAAATCCACAATCAATCTATCAAAGGGAGATAAAATTCGCATAACGAGAAACGGTTTTGATACAAACGAAAGACGGTTGAACAACGGGCAAATCGTGGATGTGCTATCCGTCACCAAAAAAGGAAATATAAAAGTCCGAAACCAGATTAGTAAAATTGATTACATCCTCCCACCTGATTACGGGCATATCGCGCATGCGCATTGTATCACGTCCCATGCTTCCCAGGGCAAAACAGTAGATGAGGTTTTTATTTCGCAACCATCCGGCACGTTTCCCGCAACTGATCTGAAACAATTCTATGTCTCTGTCTCGCGCGGTCGTGACAAAGCCCATATTTACACGGACGACAAACAAGCCTTGATGGAATACGCAAGCGACATTGGCGACCGACAATCGGCCATTGAACTAACTACCAGAAAAGACCTTACCCGTGATATTGCTGAACGTCTCAGCCGCGAAGCAATGGAACGTAACTCCCTTACTACACCGAAACAAAAATCAATCGAAACGTTTCAAACTGTAAAGAGAGATACCTATGAGCCAGAAATATAAAGATAAGTATGATGAGTTGCGTGAGAAAAACTTTTCAAACACGAATACCAAAACGTCCGAATTGAGCCCTCTTAAGCATACTTATTACGATACGCCCGGGAACATTCGCTATATAACCTTCACTTGGCCAGACGGTACCAGTCAATCATTGAATTATTCTTATCTAGTTTCGTTAGAGTTTAACTTAGATGGAGATCGCAACACTATCCTACTCAAATTCACATCTCATACGATTACTTTGAGAGGATATAAGCTAAAGGAGCTTTTTTATAAAATAGAGAAACAGTTTGCTTCGGAAATAATAATACAAGATGATCGATACATGCTATGCGAAGAAAACGAACCTGTAGTAACCGAGCTTGAGTGTAATGAAAACTAAGTTTACAAAATCCTATAAAAGAGGTTTAGATTTTTGGAGTTCCATGATTTGAGGTGCCCCCTGTAAAAGACCACCCTCCGTTTTCTTTGACCACGACAGTCCCGTTCTGGATATTCTCTCGAAGTGCTTTCATCTTTTTCTTAAAAACTCTTGCCTTATGTTCAGCATACTTATCAGCGTCAAGAATGTCGTCTTTTGATAAAACGTTTGTGTCCATGGTAAATTCCTCCTGCCAAAATTATTAATACTTTAAATAATAAATAACGAAATGTCAATTTTTTTGTTTGGCATCATCTAACAAAAGATGCAAATATCTTTCCATAAAAGGGGCAAAAAGTGTCGAAATAGGCCCTATAAGCGAAAAATAAGCACTGTAATACTTTTCATATTGCCCAAGCAGGTAGGTTTCCGAGCAGTCGACATTAAGCGTACCCGTAAAAGAAAGCTTTCTTTCACTCTTTAATGAGTCTAAGGGAACCCCGCTTGCGGGTATTCTTATTGAAAAAAAACTCTTGATCGATTGTCCTTGACCTTTGAAAAAAGTGAGTGCTTCTTCCCGCTGTTTTTTATCAAAATCTGAAAAGTATTCATCGATGTTTAAAACGTTATTCATTACATACTCCTTTTTTTCTGGATGAGTTGCCGCTGTACATGCTCCTGGTATAACTCGATGACCACTATCAGGATCTGGTATAGCAAGGTTTACCGATTTTACTTTACGCCCATCTTTTTTCAAATTTTTGATATCGATTATATTATCCTCAGTTAACCTATGATCTTCTACCTTTAAATTAGGTACCCCATGGAGAACTCCTTGTATGAACTTCAATTCAGTTTTCTTATAGTGAATCCAACTATCAGTATCGGCTTTTATCTTAGCTATTAGGACTTCAAACTTTGAATCGTTAGGAACGTAAATCATAAGGTTTGCACCATAAATTCCAGAATTGCTTCTAGCAAAAGCAGCTGTAATGTTTGCAACGTGTCCTAAAACTATTCTGAAAGCCCGATTATAATTATCAATCAAATGCCCCTCTTTTTCAGAAACATAGTACAACCATTGAAACCAATCGTAAATATTGTCATAGTTTAGGTAATATTCAGGAAACACTTCTGGATTGGGGGCGCCTGCTATCGCGCTACGAATCTCATCTAACCTTTCCCTATTTTGAGCGCTATTATTTTGATTAGTCTTTGCCTCTATGGTTACAAAAACCACGTAGTCAATTAGCCATACAAGTAAGAAAAACCAGTATAGACTAACCCAAAAGTCAAATTTGTATTTTGTAGGATCAAAATCACTATTGATCTCTAGTAAAAAGCCTAAATACAGAAATCCGTTTTTACTATTTTCAACTATCGTTGGATTAAAAAATAACAAAATGACAGTTGCTACCCCAGTATATGTAGACGCAAACAGCTTCCATGCTGGTGTATATTTTGAGAGAAAACTATTTAGCGGCTTAGTTATTTTTTGGAGACTATCCAAGAATAACAAATATAAGATGATAAAAGAAGCAAAAACAAAAATTATATGGGTAGCTCGAATTCTCGTAGATGGGAATGAGATCAAAAGAGTAAAGTATATAGAAGCAATAGAAAGAAAAATAATAAGAGTAATACGCTTGTTGCTCATATTGAAATTAGATTATCTGGGGTGAGTGACCGAATTTTGCAATTACAGTTCTCTTTGTAGGCTCTAATCATTTAGTCCTTATAAGATTATTCATAGCAAAGCTTCATCCTTTATACTTGTTTAAAATTATCCTTAAAGATTTTTCAATTTTTTATTACAATCCCGGCACCTATTACTGGCTTTACATCTTTTGTAATAGTCTGAGTAACAAGAAGCCCTAAGTTACCGCCAAGGGGTACTATAACTGACCATTCAAAGCTATTTAAATAGCTAATCTTCTTTTTAAATATATCATTATACCTCTCACTACTAAATCGAAATTGATTTAAAGAAAATCCAAAATGCATTCGGCCTCCATTATCAAATCTAACTGCCTCAAGCTCAGAACCTATTGAAAACACCCCTTGGCTTAAACTTAAATTCTTATTCTCGTCATCTTCGTTTTTTGTAAACACGTTTATTTTGTAAGAAATACCTGCCCATGCACGCCAAGTAACCTCAGGTCTATCTATAAACGTAAATAATGGCTCTAAACCTGCCGACAACCCTTGCGCTGATTGTGCTACTGATCTAATATTTTCTCGAAGTTTTGTTGTGTCAAGTCCACTTGTGAACTTAGTTATATTTCCTACAATATTTAAGGAAAAGAGTGCGCTGAATTTTTTTCCATTCAATTTTACAACTCCTGCGCCAACAACATTATCAATATCTGAACCATCAAGATTATAAAAAAGGGTGGCCCCCAGCCATTCTGATGATGACGCAAACCCAGCAATTGTAACTTCTTCCAGGTTGGATGTTTCAGTTAGAGTTATTGAGTAGTCGTCCTTGCCTTCAGCAATCTGAATCTCTGCGGAAGAATAACCAACAAAGCTGATAACGAGTATATCATTTTTCTCAGCCTCAATACTAAATCTGCCATTAATGTCCGCAACAGTTCCAATAGTTTTTCCTTTGATTGTAATACTTGCAGGTACTGGGTTCTTATCTTGATCAATCACAACACCGCGAATTAATCTCTGCGAATAAAGTGTGGTGAAGGAAAATAGAAATAAAATTATTAGGGCATTTTTTAAACTTGAAGTCATACTTATAGGGTTTAGTTATATCCTTTTTCTATAAGATTGGGCTTTACCTATCCGCCTCGAACAACAATAAAGCCCAACCTCGCTTAGCTTTTAGCTGGCGTTAGGATGGGCTACATAAACGAAAATAATGATTTTATTGAAAAGGCAAGTAATGCCAATGTTATTTTTTCAGTGATACCTATTTTGAGGTATTACTTTTTGCTACTTGGCTTCTTTTCTTTTAGCAGATCAGCGAAAAACTCTTCAACGGTCAGTTTATGGATTGCGAGTATCTTCACTAGGCTCTTAAGGGTAACGTTGGTCTTCCCTTTTTCAATACGCCAATACTGCACTCTTGGCAATTCGTTGTCATAGGCAAAAGTCTCATGACTTGTATAACCTTGCTTTTTTCGCAAATCTTCAAGCTTTTTACCCACTTTTTCAAGCAGAATAGACAGTATTTCTTCTTCTTTCACAGAAGCCAAGTTGGGTATCCTTTTACCTAAATGTTACTTCTTAAATGAGTACATCATATAAGATAATTTTTTTTTATATTTGTATTCCCTGGCGCTCGTAGGGTTCTAAACTATTTACAACTCAAACTTTTAAACATGTCAGTATTACAAAACTCCCACTTCTTCGCGTGGTCGCGCTTGAATAATGGCCGTCTTTGGGTCATGGCCTCGACCCTCCTATTTTCAATTTTTATTGCATCATGTTCCGGCTCTGGTAATGGTGGCCTTGGAAAATCAGAGGTTGATCTTTCGACTGCACAAAGCACTTTGGAATCAATGTTTCGCGCTTTTCAGGCAAATGATACGGCAACCTTCATGAGCATGGTGGCAACGCCTGATGATTTTCGATCTCATTACGAGGCTGAAAATGCTTTGAAACCGGATGACAAAACAACCCCAGAAGAATTGGAAAAAGACGTTCACAGCGCAATTGAATACCTAGACCGTTCCCGTATTCAAAAGCGCTTGGTCAATGCCTACAACAAGGGTTTGGCTGACGGTATAGCCGACTGGAAAGAAGTCACCTTTAGCAGAGCCTCAGGGGACTATGTTGACGAATTGAATCAAAGCAGCAATCGTATTTTCTTTACCTACAAAGAGAATACTGGGGCACTTAAAATTGGCCACTTAATTAAGGCTAAGCGGGGCTGGGTCTTAGGCAGTGCACGATTTGGCTTTTCGGGTGGAGCTACACCCGAATACGACAAAATGATTCCGTCATCAATGTTTATTCGCTAACCCTCCCCTATATGAATTCTAAAATTACTTTTCTGCTTTTAATCATGTGCTTTGGTGTGATCTTTTCCTGTGAAGAAGAAGAAACAGGTTGTGAAAATCTTGGGGGCGTAATCCCAAATCATTATTACACTTTCTGGATTCGTGAAACCTCAGGCTGCACTTCCGTTATCACGGTTGATATCTATGACGAGAATGGCAATAAACGCGATCAATCAGCAAGTAACAAGGTGATACGCACCTTCTTTGAACCAAATGATTGTGAAGGTGGTGATCAAAGCTATGCTAAGTATGGTCTGGCCATTGGCAGGACATTTCGTTACGAGGCTTATTGCAATAGTGCCTCCGGTGCAAAAACTTGGGAAGGAACATTCAAAGTTCCATGTGAGGCCAATGGCTGTACTCTATTCGAAATCAAATAAAGGTATTTATGCAAGTAAACAATCTGAGAACATGTGGTCAATACTTAACCATTATACTCATTACTTTTATCTCTCTTTTGTCATGTGACAATTTAGAAGATCCGACACCAACAAAACAGCTTGAAGGACCTGCCCTTGAGTTCATTACCGCAAAAGAAGGACTTATAGCCTTACCTGGTCTTATGGAGCGTAATCAAAACTCCTATGCGAAACTGACAACTGGTTTCATTATTGATTTTCGTAATCAACTGGACAAGCTTTATCTAGCTGAAAGATTTCTTCCTGAAGAAGCCATATACTCCAATAAGCCTCTTAATGATGCCTTAGAACCTGTGGATGTTTTTATTTGGAAAGAGGGTGTAACCGAATATGCACTTCAGTTTCAGGATTTAGGCAATAACTATATCTTTGAGATATTTACGAGAGACAGGCGGGTTTCTAATTCTGAATATATTAGGATAGCACGAAGTGAAGAAAAAGCAGATAAGACCGCTATCACAATCACGTTTTATGATCAATATTTTCAGGACGATATTGTTGCTGAATTCAAGTGGGTCAATCTATCACTAACGGCTCTTCTCGAAACACCTCTTGATGATAGTGGCTTTCCAATGGTCGAATTAAAATTGAATTACAATGCTCAAGACCGAACTGGGGATTTAGAAGTTTTCAATTTAAGTGAATGGTATACAGTTTATAAGTCTGGATGGTTTGAGGGTGGAGATGGATTTGGTAGTATCTACGATAATCAAGGAGATCTTTTGGACATTGGTGTCTGGTTTTAATTCATCACGATATGAGCCGGGGAAAAAGGCCACTGCATTTGTATAGCAGTGGCCTTGGCTTTTTTGAATTAAAGGATTATATAAAATTAACATTACTTTTATTTGATCAATAAAATCATTTATTATCTTGTACTCAATAAATAACTGATTCCATGAAATTACTCGTTGTAGTAACATTTTTTGCAATAATCTCCTCCAACGCCTACTCTCAAATTGTTGATTCATTGCAAACGACAATGTCATATCAGCACAAAACTAATACCCTACTCGATCGATTAGTCCGCGAACTTGATCTATCTGACAAACAATCAAAATCCATCAAACCTATACTTGAGTTACGTTTTCAGGCACTTTCAAATAAGTCTATCAATCGAGTTAGTCAAATAGAGAGTGAAAACGCTAAAACATATGCAAAACTTGAAAAAGCTTTAACTAAAGAACAAATGGAAAAATTGCATAAACTAAGAGAAGAAAGAAAAATTCTCAAAGCCAAATTTTATCAGGATAACCCCACAATTAAACCAAGCGATGAAGATTTAGAGTTAGACTTTTGATTAATATTCAATGAAATCTATATCCTATATCATAATTCTTTTTTCTGCTTTTCTAGTTAGTAGCTGTAAAAATGATCCAGAACTTCCGGCTATAACCATGGAAGGCAAAAATACTTTTGGATGCAAGGTCAACGGTAGCGTTTTCTTACCTTTTGGCTCCATAACAAGTGGAGGATCTCTTACCAGTAGCATTATCTATGAAAATGATACAGCAACACTTAAAATATTTACATTTAATGTTAGAACTGGCCAAGGGATAAATATTGAATTATTTGATACTACAGAAATAAAAGAGAATACGGACTACTTATTGCAAAACGATAAATTCTGGATTGAATATAACCAGAGATCAGACCTTGGTAATTTTTGTAGATACGATAATATTTCAAGTGGCTTCTTAAGAATAATAAAGTTTGATAAATCAAAAGGCATACTCGCTGGAACCTTTCAATTCACCTCAGAATCAGATCAAACAAACTGCTCAGACATAAAAAATTTAACCGAAGGGAGATTTGATCTTAATATAGAGATATACAATAAAAACTAAACATACCTAAGTTTATGAAAGCTCGTTGTCTACTGCTCTTTTTGAGCATTTATGGCTTTTTTCTTGAAGCTAATTCTCAACAAATTACAATAACAGCTGGCTCACAATGGACTGATGCTTTAGTCAGAAAAAGCAATCTATCCTCAGAGTCAACTTTTGCGAATACAAATTATAATAGCTGGCAAAGAGTTGGAGCAACTGTCTGGACTCATTCAGGGCAACCCATTTACTATAGAAATTTCTTAAAATTTGATCTAAGCGCAATTCCAGTAAACTCAACTATACAAAGTGCAGTTTTATATTTATACTCTGACCCAGCTTACTCCACAGGAGAGCTTGGGAATCAATCCCTCTCGGGTTCAAATTCTTTGTTCCTTCAGAAAGTTACACAAACTTGGAATCCAACAACAATAACATGGAACACTCAGCCAGCAACGACCACCACCGGTCGGCTATGGATTCCTCAATCAACAAGTTCGAATGAGAATATTACAGTAAATATTTCTGCTTTTGTCCAAGAATGGGTGAATAGTCCATCTACGAATAATGGTTTCATGATGATATTGGAGAATGAGAATTTCTATAGAAGTAGGAATTATGCAAGCAGCAATCATCCAACCGCCTCAATAAGGCCAAAATTGGTAATCAATTACACAGATCCAGATCCCGTGAAGCAAAGGTCAGATCATGTATTTGGATTACTTAGTCAAACAGAAATCAGCTCAGGAGTATTAACTGACTATGGATTAGATCTTGCTGATCACGCAAAATTTAATGGAACACTCTCCAACGATAATAAATTGGATTTACTTACATGGAGATCATTATATGCCTCGATATTAAGCTCAGTAACAAATCCGTCTTCCAATCTAATTCATTTAAAAACAATAAACGAAAGGTTGAATAACCTTAGGGCAACATATAGTGAAACAAATCCAACTATAGATCTGCCAACCTTTTTCTCTGCCTACCAAGCACTAAGGGATGATGCAATAAGTCAAAATCTTCTGTCGGTAAGCAATGATCGTCTCATTGACGTGCCAGGGCGCAGCCAATCTCCCTACGCCACTAATTATACTTTTGCTTCTTCTCCGGCTATCGGTTTTGATGTGGATGGCCAAGTAAGGTTTGCATTTCGTTCAGATCTCTTTGTCAATAATTCGAATAAATCTTTTAGTAATTTCCAAGTAGACTTTGACAACGGTGCTGGTTATCAATTAATGTCATTAAACACTGAAAAACTTATAAATTATTCGTCTTCGGGGCAAAAGACACTAAAATTCAGAATACAATTTACTGACGGATCTGTTTATTATAGTCATGCAACTTTTGATATCCTCAATATAATCTCTACCTCTGGACGATATACTGGTGTAAGTGCTCAGGACTATATTTTCCCTCGGGATTCTGATCCTAATTGTCCAGAATTATTTCCTGATCCTGAAATGTGGCAAGGAAGTTTTTATGGTGCTACTGTAACTGTAGAGTATGGTGATCTTGGTTCCAGACCAGATCCAAATTGCAATCTACAGTTGATTAGACCGTTGATTGTATTGGAAGGCTATGACGCACATAAGTTTAGAAGCTTTGACATTCCAGACAATGACTTTGAATCTTTTATCACATTGGGTGCATTCAATCAAATTAATGATGATCTTGATGATGCCGGATACGACTTGGTTTTTGTCAACTGGCGAGAGGGAACTGGTGATATTATAAGAAATGCCTATCTGGTCGAGAATATTATTCGTTGGGTTAACGCTCACAAAATCAATAACCCTGTAACAGGTTTAAGAGAGGGTAATGTTATATTGGGACAAAGCATGGGAGGACTTGTTGGTCGCTATGCAATTTGTGACATGGAAAAGAGATGGCTTTCCAATCCTACAACTAACCCTTTTCACGAGGTAAGACTTTTAGTCACTCAAGACTCACCTCACCGGGGCGCAAACGTACCATTGGGTTTTCAAGCATTAGTGAACGAGCTTGCACCTTATAAGTTGACTAAATTAGGTTTAGCCTCATACGGAGTAGTTGGAGGAATTGTAGGTTCGACTTTAGAAATGCGCGATATCGTGCCTGCTTTGGATGAGGCTGATAAACTTTTAGACGAGCCAGCTTCTCGACAAATGCTGCTTATTCAAGATGGAAGAGCAAACACATTCTTGGATGGGGCATATCGTTCGATGGTGACTTTCAATAGTGGTTACACCCCCACATTTCAAATGCGAGCTGTTTCTAACGGATCTGAATGCGGCTTACCTCAAAATTTATTACAACCGGGAGGAGAGCTTTTCTATGGAAATGCCAATTTCTATGCAAACAGATTTTTATTTTCAGTTGGCACGTTAATTACTGGTGGAATAGCTTCAAAACTAAATGCAGGAGCTGGAGCTTTTGTTACTGCTGCGCTTGGCGCATTGATTCCCATAACTGGTAAAAAATGGAAAACTTCTATGAGGGTGCTTGCTGCACCTTCGTCTGGAACAAACCAGGCCTTTAGAGGTACAATAGCAGTCGAAAAAAGAGTTTTGTTTTTAATCCCCATCAACGTTACACTCTTTGATAAAACAAGAAACTCAATTAATGGCTCATTACCATGGGATTCATCTCCAGGTGGATACTATAATATTAGTGATTTCCAGGCGGCTATTCCAAATAACCCGAATATAAACGCCTTCCCCATTTTAGAGGCTAATTTAACAATCCGAATAGGTTCACTTTTTACTTTTGTTCCAACAGTAAGTGCGCTTGATGTGGCTACAACTCCTATAACATTGGCAGCCTTACAGAGTCCTTACACAAATGGTAATAATCCTACTCATCAATCAAGATTTGCTAATTTTGTTTCTCAAGAATTTCTACCAGGAGGAGATAGAATAGGCTCCTTAAATAACACAAGTCATATCAGCTTTACAGCCAGAACAGGTAATTGGGTTTTTCAACAAATACAAAATCCCACTAATCAAGCAGCTGGTTGCTCCTATCTGTGTGGAAATTTATCGATTGCTGGATCAAGCTCTATTTGCAATACTGGTAATACTACATATTCAATAACAGGGCTTAATTCGCCAAACACCACTATAACATGGAGTAGTTCAAATACAAGTCTCCTAACGATTAACCCGACCACAGGAGTAGCATCTGTTGTTGGGGGTGCCTCGAATGCGTCGGTCACGGTTAGAGCTGTTGTTAATGGAGCCTGTGGTCCATCAGGAATAATTTCTAAAGAAGTGGCCATAGGAGGTCCACAAATTATCGGTAACATTTCAGGAAATGACATCCTGTATCCTGGAATACAAGGTTACTACTATATAGATCAACCAATTGGTGCAACCTCAACTGATTGGATTATTCCACAAGGATGCTGGAACAATACATTTTATTGTTGGGAATCACTTAATGAGACTAGTATTTCCTTGGTAGTGACAGCCGGAGCGCCTGGAGTTTATGTTATAGAATATAGAGCTTCTAATTCCTGTGGATTTAGCTCAAGGTTTATAAATGTAACCGTATTGGATAATGAATGCCCTATGATGCTTCAAGCTTCACCTAATCCATCTTCTGAAGAAATTAGTCTTGATGTTGTTCCAATTGTTCCTTGCATAGACCCTGCTTCAACACAATCAACTTCTAAGGCGAATACTGATATTAGTACCCTGACAATAATTTCTATAGATGGAGAAAAAGAACTTGAAGAAACGTTTACAGGTTTAAGTACTAAACTTAAAAATCATAAACTAAAAAAGGGAGTTCATATTGTAAGCATAAATAATAGAAACAAAGTTTATCAGACTAGGATTATCATTGAATAATTAGTTAGTCCTAATTCATGCTTAGCTCAAAAAGGCCACTGTATCCGTATAACAGTGGCCTTGGCTTTTTATCTTTAAACAGTTCGAAAAAGTATATTTGTAATATCCTTAAATGATCCGAATGCGGGCTCTCGGCTATACTAAAGCAATCTCCTTTTCCTTACACTTCGTTGTCTGTATTTGTAGCATTTCATGCAAATCTGATCCGGAACTTCCTCCCATAACAATGGAGGGAAAAAATACTTTTGGATGTAAAGTCAACGGCAGCGTTTTCTTACCCTTTGGCTCAATAACAAGTGGCGGATCCCTTACCAGCAGCATCATGTATGAAAATGATACGGCAACCCTTCAAATATTTACGGTTAATGTGAGGACTAGTCAAAGAATAAAGATCGAGTTATTTGATATCACTGAAATCAAGGAGAATACGGATTATCTTTTACAAGACGATAAATTCTGGATTGAGTATAATCAGGGATCAGACCTTAGCAATCTTTGCATTTATGATAATATATCAAGTGGTTTCTTACGAATAATAAAGTTTGATAAAACAAAAAGTATACTCGCTGGCACTTTCGAATTTACAGCCGAATCTGATCAAGAAAGGTGCAAGGAAGTCAAGTTAGTAACAGAGGGAAGATTTGACTTAATCGTTGAGCAATACAAGAAAAATTGATTGATTTTATGCACACTATTCTGAGCATGAGATAAATTTATTAGCCGGGGAAAAAGGCCACTGCATTTGTATAGCAGTGGCCTTGGCTTTTTAACTGGGCATCATGCCTTCATCAGCAAATGAGTAATAGCTTTCTGAGGTCATGATAACATGATCCACGACCCCAATATCAAGATACTTCCCTCCTTGCATCATTTTGCGTGTCAAGTCAATGTCTGCTTGACTTGGCATTAACGCCCCCGATGGATGATTGTGTGCCAATATAAGACTTGTTGCACGTGCCTTAAGGGCAATTGCGAACATGATCTTAGGATCAGCAACACAACCCGTCACACCACCCGTTCCAATATCGGCAATGCCTATACAGGAATTGCGTCTATCGAGTAGCACGATTTTGAACTGCTCCAGCAAGTCGATCTTGTTCCAATCCCATGCCTGTTTCAGGATGGCATAGCATTCCCGTGATGTAGTCACGCGAAGTCTATCGGCTGCTTTGACTTTGCTGCGATAGATTAGATCAACCTCTGCTATGTTAAATAGCTGTTCAATGCTCTGCTCCATGTAGGTTACTCCAAGCGCGGCTTGAGGTTGTGAACGTGCCAGTCATTCACATCCTTAAAGCCCTTGTAGGTGTCGTTCATAGGGCGATGGACAAGACCTGGCTCATTGGCAACAAAAGCCTCAATGTTCGCCTTTGCCTTCTCCCCTGCTGCATCATTATCCATCCATGTCCACAAGTTTGCGTAGCCAAACCTGTGAATATAAGCCGAAGCCTGACCCAGACAGGAAAGCGAGTTGAGAACAATGGCATCATGATCAAGCTTGCCGTCTGGCAACTCGGTCACAACTGACAGGAAATCCATGAAGCCCTCGAATATGTGAATCCCTTCTTGGTTGGGAGCACGTCCACGGACAACGCTGATAGCCTTTTTACCCGCGCACCCCTTGAAGAAGTTATTGCGAAGCTCGTAGCCATTCTCTTCGTTCAATAAGCCAAGGGCAAAGAAAGTATTTCCTGTTTCTTTGTTCTTCACACGCACCTGTTGCAGATAGTGTTTGGCAACATCCACCCGTATGCCACGGCTTTCGAGATATTTCTCTAAGGCCGGATGCTCGATTTCTTTCTTGCTCAGAAACTTGAGCTTCGGTTCATGTTGCACATCATCGTGTGTTTCTACCGGAACAATGCGTGGAATGTCCCCGCTTAGATTTCCGATCCAGCGTAAAGCATCGGAGACCGTGAAAGACTCCCCTTGTCTTTCCAGATAAGTAGTTGCAAAACGGATAATATCTCCGCCTATGCCTTCCCCGAAATCATACCAGATATTCTTGGCATGCGTGACCTTAAAGCTTGCTGTTGTCTCATCACGCAAGGGTGACAGATACCAGGATTCTGTATCTGTTTTGCGTTTTTGCTTAACTCCAAGCTTGTTTAGAATTTCAGTTAATGGTACGGTCTTAGCCTGTTCAATGTTCATTGAAAGCTCCTGTTCGCGCAGATTTTTAATGGATGGTTGGATTGGTAATTCGAGAGGGGAAAGTTCTTGAACAACTTTCTCCTCTTTTTTTAGGGACGTATTTTGATCTCTAAAAACTCATCGAGGTGATGACGCGCGTAACGCACGGCACGGCCTACTTTGATGGGCTTGAGATCGTAACGCTTTGTACAATCCCATACGGCCAACGTCCCAGGCGATACCCTGAGATAGGCTGCTGCTTCTCTACGGTCGAGTAATTCCGGCCGTTCCTTTTTGACGTTCATGTAACACTCCATGTTGTGATGAATGATATGCCCTGAGAAAAACCATGTTGGTCATTTCTCATAAACATGGGGTGTGTTGATACGGGCATGGGCAATAAAGTGTCAACCAAAATGAAATTTTGTTAATGTCAAAGAATGCGATGGCATGCAATGTCATTACAATTGTATGTGTCTCCGTATCCGGTTATGTCCGCAATACATACAATGGGATTCACCTTGGTAAGAATTCATTATCCGAATCACTTCCGGCACACTTATTTCACTTTGCCATGAATGAAGAATTGAGGGGTTTAGCCTACATTTGGGATAGAAAATAAAGACTATTATGATCAAATTATTTCTTCGACTTGCATTAGCATTGAGTTTTCTATCAGCCGTAGCTGATCGTTTTGGCTGGTGGGGAGCAAAATATTCTGTGTGGGGAAATTGGGCAAATTTTATTGATTACACGAAGTTTATCAATCCGTGGTTTCCGGATTCGTTCATTCCTGCTATAGGGGGTTTTGCAACGCTTGCTGAAATCGTTCTTGCGCTCTGCCTATTGTTTGGATTTAAGACGGAATTTGTAGCCAAACTAAGTGGTATACTTTTACTCAGCTTCGCTTTTGCCATGTCACTTACGGTTGGCATCAAATCAGCTTTTGATTATTCAGTCTTCACTGCTGCCGCAGCTTCCTTTGCATTATCTCTACTCAAAGAGAAATACTTAGAAATTGATCAGCTTCTCAAACGCTAACATGATATAAATTAGACCTGTTTTTTAATAGCCACAGTAAAGACTGCTCCTTTGCCAATACCCTCACTCTCTGCATTGACATACCCGTTATGATTCTGAATTATCTTGCGAACAAGGTATAATCCTAATCCAGTAGACCGTTCATTATTTGTTCCTAATCTGCTTTCTTGAGTGAAACGGTCGAAAAGTCGTTCTGCCTTCCCAGGCTCAAATCCAATACCTTCATCCTTAATAGCAATTTTAATGTGTGTTGGATCGTCCCAAATTACAATCCGTATGGTATTGCCAACTGGCGTGAACTTTATAGCATTCGATAAAAGATTATGTATAGCTTGATAGAATAATGTTGGGTGCGCGAATACGTGCATTTCTTCCGCAAGACTGATGATTAGATTCAGTTTCTTTTCACTCACCTCTTTGGATAAATTCTTTGAACAGGTTTCAATAAGCTGGTTTAAGGGTATTAATTCAAACAACTCTTTCTGGGTACTGAGTTGATCTGTCTTTAACATAGCCAGAATACTTTCAAATAAACTAAGCTGCTTGGTTGTGATCTCATCCATTTTTGATAGGCAATACTTGACCGTCTCTGAATCATCTAAGGATAGTGAGATAAGTTCCACCATACCTTTAATTTGATTAACGGGAGACCTCAGATCGTGTGAAAACATGCCAATTAAGTCATTCTTATCTGAAAGAAGTGCTGACAGTTGAGCGGATATTTTTTCTGACTCTTCTTTGGCTTCAATTATTTTATTCTCAAATATTTTACGCTGTGTAATATCACGTGCCGAAGTTTGAACGGCTATTACAGCTCCATGCTCATCCGTAATTGGCTTCGTATAAGCTTCAACCCAGATATAGGATTGATCTTTCTTTCTCATACGAAATTGAGTGTTGAGCACAACCTCACCACTTAAAGCCTTATCCCGTGATTGAGAAACTAAAAGCTCAAAATCGTCTGGATGAATTAAATCAAATCCTGATAGACCCAATAGCTCGCTTGGTTCGTAACCCAACAAACTTTTTACTGATGGTGAAACGAATGTATATGTACCATCGGGTTTATGTAATGCAATAAAATCTTGTGAGTTTTCTGACACAAGTCGATAACGTTCTTCACTTTTTCGTAGGATATCCTCTATTCGTTTTCGATCTGTAATGTCCCTGTTTGCTGTCTGTAGCGCAATGATCTTACCGTTGTCATCAACAACAGGTATTGAATACGCCTCAATCCAGATATAACTTCCATCTTTCTTTCTTAGCCTAAACTCAGGGTTCAGTACTTTTTCGCCATTTAGTAATCTACGAAGGGGTTCATCTACCAATTGAAAGCGATCATCAGGATGAACATAACCCATACCAAACGTTCCAACTAACTCATGAGGCTCATAGCCTAATATCTCCTTTGATGAATCAGAAACAAACGTATAATTGCCTTCCATATCGAACACCGCTATGAGATCATGAGAATTTTCGATAAGCGTTCGGTATTTTTTCTCGCTTAATTCAAATTGTGTTTGCAGTACACTTATTTGCTCCAAGTTTGTTCTGATTTCTTCTTCTGAGGCAACTAAATCTGCATTAGCTTCTGACAGTGCTTTATTATATTCAATCATCTTGTTTATCGATGGCAGAAAAATGAAAATGAATGCCAAGACAACGATGAGAATCGTTACCCCCGACAAAACCCATTCAACTCTTTTTATGTAAGCAAGTTTTGTCTCCGCTTCATTCTGGTATGTTTTAACTGTCTTCTCCATTAATAATAAAAAAGGCACGTCATTATCTACAACAATTTTAACGGCATCATCTGCTACTTTTTGAATTGGATTATCGATAAGTGTTTGACAGGCCAAAGCCATGCGTTTTAAGTTTGGTGTGTTCATTTCTAGCAAGCTGGCAATTGCTTCACTCCGTATATTATTCTCATTCTCTTGTATCAGCTTTTTATGTGTTGATATCCATATTTCTAATGTCCTTGAGAGGGTATCCAGCCTTGCGGGGTTAGCGGTTCCGGTTTCGTTAATATCGTAATGGATGTATAGCGTAAGTTTGGCTATCCTTTGAGACAGCATGCGTTGGCGTCCTGCCAAATTGATCAGATTTGCATCAGAATTTTGTTTTTCAAGATCGTAATGGATAATCAATTGACTGACTAATATCATGATGATAATCAGGCCAAGAAAAACAGCATATCTCCATTTTAGATTTTGAATATTTTTGGTCATTTCTATTGATAAAGGCAGGTCCTGGTTCGTGTTAAAACACTTTAATTTAAGCAAATAGGCACTTTATTTAATAGAATTCCCCAAGAATTATATTATCCGTAAGGCAATCCAAACGAAAACCGACAAAAAAGCCCCGCACAATTGGCGGGGCTTTTTCGTAAGATCAATCTGGAGTCAGACACTGATTTAGTATCGCGCTATCTTCTGTAATCGCACTTTCTCTTCGTGCGGCTTTGGCATAGACGCTGATCGGATGTTTTGCTTTGAACTGCAAATCACGTTCAACGCGAAACAGGTTGCGAACGCGAATGCTGTTGAGTTCATCGAGATCAACATAACCAAGTTCGGGAAATCCCACGCCTAGATCGCATAGACCAAAAGCAATTGTTGGTTCTTGTGGATTGAGTTCCGTCAATAACCACGTGCAAGCCGTGCCTGGCAAGAATAGTTTTATAACAGGTATGTGATCCTTGCCAAAGTTTTCAGGCTTTCCGTTTTCCAACATTTGTTGCCGTTGTTCAGAGGTCATTAAAATCATGTCACGTCCTTTCTGTTTGTAATGGTGACAGTGATCGCAAACCTGTTAGATAAGCGAATGCACCACCAAGAATTTTGTTCTTAGCGGGGAATTGCATGGCAAGGCGAAAATTGTTGATTGGTTAAGTGAGCGTAACAGGTAATAACACTGGCTAAACCATTTCATCACTCAGAAACTGAACGTGTTGATATGACCCGCAACGGCCAGGGATTGAAGTGGAAAGCCCGAAGCGCGTTGGCATTGTGCGTTGGCCGGACTTGGAACGTAAAGCCCGGCCCGCAAGGGGACGCCACTGGCTTTTGAGTACTTACCCCCTGATGCTGGCCATTTTCGGTTTATATTTATCTGTAAAATGGTACTAATAGTACCTAAAATCATAAAAATATAAACTAATTTATTGACTTGGTTTATATTAATAGCTATATTGGTACTATGAGTACTGAAAAACATACAAAAATAAACCAACTTCTACAGTTGCAGCCGATAGGTGTCGTGCTTCTGTCTTCATGGCTGGAGAAGCGCGGCTATAATCTTGATCTTCAGAAACGCTATAAACGAAGCAACTGGCTTAAATCAATCGGCACTGGAGCGATGATACGCAACGGTGATAATGTTGGCTACGAAGGTGCGCTTTACGCCCTACAGCAACAACAAGGACTCTCGATCCATTTGGGTGGGAGATCTGCCCTTTCTGCATTTGGCAAAGCCCACTATTTAGAATTGGCGCAGAAACGTGTTGTATTATTCGGTCAGCCAAAAGAAGTCTTGCCAACATGGTTTCGCAAGAAAGATTGGGGTGTAAAGATAGACTATCATCAATCTTCATTCTTGCCACAGGATTTGGGAATAACCGAGACAACACTCAAGAATCTTTCAGTCAAACTATCTTCTCCAGCACGTGCACTGATGGAGTGTTTATATCTCACACCCACACATCAAGACTTACTTGAATGTTGTGAGCTTATGGAAGGGATGAATAATCTGCGCCCCGTATTGGTGCAAGAACTGCTTGAACAATGCAAATCCGTTAAAGTAAAGCGTCTTTTCTTGTATTTGGCAGATAAATATAAACATGAATGGCTGATGCATCTTAATCTTAAGACTGTTGATTTAGGTAGTGGAAAGCGTAGTCTGGTCAAAGACGGGGTCTATATACCAAAATACCAAATAACCGTACCCGAAAAAGTGGCCGCGCATGGAAGAGTTGTATAAAAAACAAGTGGCACTCCTTCTGGATGTCTTGCCAGAAGTTGCAAAAGAACCCTGTTTTGCTTTGCATGGCGGAACGGCTATCAATTTGTTCGTGCGTGACATGCCACGTCTGTCGGTGGATATTGATCTCACTTATCTGCCCATTGAAGACAGACAAACATCTCTTGCTGGTATAGCAAAAGCACTGCAAAGCATCAAAAAAAGAGTCGAAACAATCGTTTTGCAAGTACAAGTTGAACACAAAGAAGATTTAGCCAAACTAATCATTAGAACAAAAGAGGCCGCAATCAAAATTGAAGTCAATCTTGTAGGGCGCGGAACATTAGATGCCCCACAGAAAATGGCCTTGTGTTCAAAAGCGCAGAAAGAGTTTGATGTGTTTTGCTCAATTCCTGTTGTACCACTAGGTCAGCTTTATGGCGGTAAAATTTGCGCTGCTTTGGATCGTCAACACCCGAGAGATTTATTCGATGTCAAATATCTTTTAGAAAATGAAGGCTTCTCAGATGAGGTTAGACGAGGATTTCTACTTTGTCTTTTAGGTAGTGATCGCCCAATAAACGAAGTCATCACGCCAATTTTTCAAGATCAACGCCTTGCAATGCGCAATCATTTCGATGGGATGAGTTTTGAACCTTTTAGTTACGAAGATTACGAGGGAACACGCCTCAATCTTGTTAAAACAATTCATGCAGCACTCACGCCTGATGATAAAAAATTCTTGCTGAGCTTCAAAAATGTAACTCCTGATTGGAGTATCTATGATTTTGAACCTTTTCCAGCGGTGCAATGGAAACTGCAAAATCTTCGGAAACTAAAAGAAAGCAATCCTGATAAACACCTTGAGCAATACAAAGCTTTGGAAGAAAAGCTGACAGGGAAATTTTAAAGACTAAAAACATAATCGAAAGCACACGAGACTAAGCCTTAAATGCGCTTATTGACCCGCAACGGCCAGGGATTGAAGTGGAAAGCCCGAAGCGCGTTGGCATTGTGCGTTGGCCGGACTTGGAACGGAAAGCCCGGCCCGCAGGGGGACGCAAAAGAACTTTAACGAATGAAGTATTTTCCCCGAATCAGTTTTACTTGTGCGATTAAAGCCATCCCAAACCAACACTGTTGAAGGTGATCAAATGGAAACTGAAACACAACTTGGCTATATGCGTCTTCCTGAAATTTTAAGTTTATTTCCTGTTGGTAAATCAACATGGTGGGAAGGCGTTCGTATTCAAAAATACCCACGACCTATAAAGCTGGGAGCTCGCATTACTGCCTGGCGCAAAAGTGATATCTTAAAACTTTTGGAAAACCCAGAAAACAGTTATTTCCCAGACTAAAATCTTAAAATGGCTCGACTCAAAACCGAGCCATTTTTTTGTAGACAACAAGCGCGTGATTTGATAGTATCGATATTAGGATGATAGCCAGTTAAAGTAACGACATCCGAATTGTCTAAGGACACCGTTGGGGGCACGCTAAAAAATTGAATGAACAAAATTATTTCTCCTCAAAATTTTGTTTGATAATTCAGCATACTGCCCGAGGAGCCATTCACGTTTCCAACGACATTTCGGTTAATCCTGGTAAAGTCGGAAAAACTTCACCATTTCAGTTGCTTAATCTGGTATATCACTCCACCGTCAGTTGACGTAATCCAAGCCTAGCCTTTCCATTTTGGGGGCACGATTGGGGGCACCGCCTCCGATGTCCTCAGAGTTGATTTAACTATTTGGGAGTGAATGATAAAATGGCACTTACAGCGATTGAAATCAAAAATCTAAAGCCAAAATCAAAGCCTTACAAAATCAGTGACAGCGATGGCCTCTATCTGGAAGTAAAGCCTTCCGGAAAGAAATACTGGCGACTGAAATATCGCATTCACGGAAAGGAAAATCGTATTTCTCTTGGCGCGTTTCCGGACGTGTCAATTCTTCAAGCACGTGAAGCGTCTATCAAAGAAAAGAAAGCGATCATGGATGGCATTGATCCTGCTCTTCAGCGCAAGCGTGATAAGATTAATGCTC
This sequence comes from Chryseotalea sp., assembly GCF_057350905.1. NCBI lineage: Bacteria > Pseudomonadati > Bacteroidota > Cytophagia > Cytophagales > Chryseotaleaceae > Chryseotalea > Chryseotalea sp. Next base: position 221,292 of record NZ_JBMRCF010000015.1, read on the forward strand.
TCCATCAGGCAAAAAACGACTTTGAGTCCGTTGCTCGTGAGTGGCATCAGATTAATTATCCACGTTGGAAAAAACGGCATGCCGATGAAATTCTCCGCAGAATGGAAGCAAACCTGTTCCCGCTTATTGGGCGTATCCCTGTTGCTGAACTTACTGCACCAGAGGTATTACACTGCTTACGAAAGCTTGAGGAACGCAAAGCCTATGAGATGGCTAAGCGGTGTCAGCAACTCTGTGATCAGGTCATGCGCTTTTCCGTGCAAACTGGGCGTGTCACTCAAAACTTTGTTCCTAATTTAAGAGGGGCTTTAATCTCAAGACCCTCTACCCCTTTCGCATGCATTGAACCGGATGAAATTCCGGAGTTCCTTTCCGCATTAGAAAAAAATAAAACTGAGATGTTTGAACAAACCACGCTAGCGATAAAAATGCTTTTGTTAACGTTCGTTCGCACTAATGAATTGATTAAAGCAAACTGGAAAGAGTTTGATCTTGAAAAAAAACAATGGGTAGTACCTATGGAACGCATGAAGATGAAGAAAGAACATATTGTTCCGTTATCGGAACAAGTGATCATGATTCTATCAAAACTCAAAGCTTTGAACCCTAAAAATGAACTTGTTTTTCCAAGTATATCTAAGCCTAGAAAATCAATGAGCAATAATACCATCTTAAAGGCATTAGACCGTCTTGGTTATAAGGGAAAAATGACCGGACATGGATTCCGCGCATTGGCAATGACTACATTAAAGGAAAAACTTAATTACTCGCATGAAGTAATTGATCGTCAACTTGCTCACGTTCCTAAAAGCAGTGTGGATCGGGCATATGATCGTTCAAAGTTTATCGCAGAGCGAAAAAAGATGATGCAGGATTGGGCAAATTATATTGATAAGCAAAATAATTGAGTGATTAAGAACATAGCTTTGAATTATACAAGAGGCGGAATTGTCTCTGCCTCTTTCTTTTCAAAGATAACAACTTATCGGATTACTTATAGTCTTAATGAAAATATCAATTCACTCAGATAACTTTTTTAACGCAAGTCAACTTCTAATCAGCTTCATCATTTGCTAAGCATCTATGCATACAGCACCTGGTCGTTAAAATACAAAAGCATACATTTTTAAATCAAAGTCATACAAACCAAAACCTAAATTCATTCCTTAAATAAAGGGGGTGAATATGATAGGAAGTTAAATAACAACTTCACGAAAGGATCATCAAGGATAATGCCTTTCTCTTGTAAACAATAAGAAACCTTAAATAACTTTAATATGAGAAAAACGCTTATAGCATTTAGCTTGATTGTTGCGATAATCGGACAAACGTCTTGTACGGATGACAAGGGTCAAGAAATTAAATTTGAAAATCTCAAATTAATTGAGACCAAGACAGAACTGCAAGTTTCGTATTACACAACGGACGGAGATCTAATTCCTGCCTCAACTCCGTTAGCCCCCAATACTGAGTATGAACTAGAAATAAAAAGTGATGTTCCTGCGAGTTTTAAGTTCAGAAAAACCGATGGATTCATTTTAGTGGACGAATACTCAAACCTCTCAGATTTAAGCGAGAAAACAAGATTAAGAATCAAAACTACTGATGAACCTAATATTGATCCCTTCTTCAGTGTCTTTGTTGTTCTCAAGAGTGAAAAGGGCGAGTATGTTAAAGAACGAGCACAACTATTTTTAAAGTCGTCACTAAACTAAATATTTATGTACAAACTAAAATATGCCTTTGCAGTCATTGCCATTTTAGCAATGACATTAGCCGCCACCGTTTCAAATGGTCAATGCACGTGTGATCAGACGAGGCTTAAAAACATCATGGATAACGCGACCATTACTTTACTCAATACAAATGGTACTGTTGCTACATCACTCAGTCCAGGAACTACCTATTATGTACGTGTTACTTCCACAGCATTTTCATGTTTAACCTCGGGAAGTGGCTGCGCAAGTATTGCTGCTCCAGTGACATTTGTCCTAAAAATTGCAGATGGCGCTGTAAATGTTTTTGGCAACCCTATACCTCCACAAGTAGGACAAGATGTTGGACCTCCTAACTATTCAGGCTCTATAACTATTCAAACGCTAACAGGTGATGACTTCTCTGATCAAATATTTATTAGAGTTGGAACTCAATGTTTCCCAAGTTCAACCTGTGGTCTTTTAACTTCAAATTCATTGGCGGATAAATCAATTATCAAGCCTTAATAATATTAAGCCAGTTTGAAAAAGTTCAGACTGGCTTAAATTTTTACAATTTTCTTGACGAACTTCTCATTCGAAGTTTTAAAAACAAGAAAATAAACACCATTAGAAATCAAACTCAAATCAATGTTATAGAAGGTTTCAGTTAACGGCTTCTCTAGCATAGCTTGGCCTATTGAATTAAATATTTGTACTTCAATAGAGTTGCCACAATCACCAGTAAAATCAATATTCAAAATATTAGAAACTGGGTTGGGATAAACAAGAATATTGCTCTCGTCACAACTAGTATTCTCATCATCATTATTTATAGGCTGTAGACCATTAAAGTAGTGGGGCATTAAATTTGGGAAAGACCACCCATTCGGTGAAGTAAAAGACGCATTAAAATCCCTTCCTTTGGGGTTACACAAAAGACCAGGCCTATTAGGCTGATCTACAAAATAAATCTTAAGCTTCTCTTCGCTTCTACCCTGTTCGTTGCTTGTATAGGGAATTATTGCTTTCATATAAAGTCTGCCATCTGGGGCCAATTGTAACACACCAAAGCTAACAGTGTCCTTTTGATTTGAAATCAAATCAGGAAAAGGGTCATGTAAAGCATATATATCCGTTCTGGAAGATTTTATAGTCTCAATGTCATCTATAGTTAAATCAAATTGGCAAAATCTGTCAGTTCGGTTAATGAGCTGGTCTGAAAAAGTGAAATATAGTTTTGTATTGTCAGGTGAAAATGAAACACCATAGAGACCAGCGTAAAGCCCTAATTCTCTACGATTGTAAATTATACCTGTTTCCGAATCAAAGTCGTAAAGCTCCAATGGGTTTCTTTCGAAGCCGTCACTCGAAACCGCACATGCTAGCATTTTACCATTTGGAGAGGCTTGAAGCCATCCCTTTGATTTAAATTGATCATAAGGTATACCAAAAGAAAAAAACTGTGGTGAACCAATTCCATTTAAATTGATCTCATATACCACAAAACGATCGCTGTCCCCTTCATGCGTAACTAACCAATAATCTCTTTCATTGGCGTGGGGTATAGCAATCAACTTATCTGATGAATTCTGCGTAAGGCTTATATTCTTTGCGCTCGTAACTGCACCTAGACCGTTTGCCAGTGTTAAATCAACAACTGAATAATACAATCCAGCCCTTCCTCCGAGATAAGGGTCATGGATAGACTTTGTGGTAAAAATGTAATAGCGATTTATTGAACCAGGCATAGGAACAATAAGGGCGGCCTGATCAGTATTCACACCACCGTTAAGTTCAGTGCCATTTTGCATAACAGTTAACGCATTATTCCATATGGTTCGCCCATTGGTAAAGAATAAAAGTCTTCCAGTAGACGGATCACACATAGTCGCAGTTGCACCGCCTTGGTTGATATTAACAGTAGAATTGAAGGAACGAAACCGCGAGTCACCAAAATCAATCCCTAGGTTTTGATCAAATAACCAAACATTACCTTCCTTCTGGCAAAAACTTTTTGTACTAAAAAATAAGAATACAATTACTAAATATCTCCCACCCATATTCAAGCAATCTGCCAATTAAACAACGCAACCACTCAAGTGTTTATTACACGGTTCAGCCTTAAAATCTTACTGTTTCCTATACCTAAAAGTCATTTAACGAAGAAGTCTTGTCTGATTTCAAAAGTACTTTTGGTGGATAGCCGAAATACTTTTTAAACGCATTGGATAAATTTTGTTGACTACCGTAGCCCGTAAGCTTCGAGACTTCCTTCACAGATTTTTTATCATGTTTCAATAAATTATAAGCCAGTTGCATCCTTTCCTTAAAGATCACCTCGCTTAAGTCCATTCCATAAAGCGATTTATAGCCCTTGGATAATATATTTCTTTTAATACCGAAATTTGCGGCTGCTTGATCAAGAGAAATATGTTGGCTCAGATTCTTTGTCAGAAATAAATAGGACTTATTGATCGCCAAAATTTCCTGATCCGTTAACTGAATTGACTCCCTTGAAACTTGACCACTAAGGCGCTCAATGCTCAACCTAATCAAGTCAAGGATTTTAGCATGTACATATAGCTTAGTTAAATATCCTTCTGACAGGGTTGAAATAAAATTTTCAACAATGCCTATCATTTCTCCAGAAGCATAACTTGGTCGGCTATTCAACAAGAGTGGGGTCTTAAATTCAGAACTCTGAAATAATTCAACAACTAAACTTGGGTTATCAATTATTTGCCACAGGTAATCTTTATTGATGTCTACTCCAAATTGTGTATATTTTCCTGTGCTAAATTTATAGGACACGTCAATTGATGGTAAATAGACAAGACTAAACTGTTTTTGGAACATAGTATATTCACCCAGCCCGCCTACCCTGCTTTTGAGATCATTCAAAATAGAAAATGATATTCCTAAAAAAGACGTTCCCGGAAGTCGTAAGGATAGTTCTGACTCCTTGTGTATCTCGAATTCACTCTTCCAAATACTAAAGTTATCTTCTTTTATTTCTGTATGATAAAATTCTCCGATTGAAGATGATGCAGCCAAAGTAACTATATCGCTACCAGCATAGGCATTAATCTTTGTTGCCTTTTGAGAGTATGTTACTCTTTCATCTCCATTTACAGTAACCACCATTCCACTATGACACATAACTAATCAATAACTGAAAATCATGAAAAATAGCTGCAATACTATTTCATACCTAAACTACACTCAGGTAAAAGAATAAAAAGCACTTACTACCTTAACGAGTGTGTGACATAAAACACATATTGCACTTTCCGATTAAAGACAACTGCATCGAGTGAGTTAAAAATAAAAAGTTGTAAGGTCACGGACAATACCTGAAAATTAAGGTATAATTGCTTTGTGCATTTTCTTATTTGGTTGAATTAAGTTAAAAAATAAAAGCAGGGGCATCGTCCCCTGCTTATACTTTCTAATTTAAATTAAAACAGTTTACTCTATTGTAAATTTGAACTCACAGTAATTCGTGCCAATTTTTCTAGTTGAATAATTAGTAATGAGTAATGGATTATCATTTGAATTATCCAGTTGCTTAAAAGATGTAATTACTCCGTTGCTATACTCAATTGATAATGAATCGGATTCAATAACAGGTCTGAATGTTTCACAAGCAACGTTTTCTGAACCTTCTGAGTTAACATTGATCAGAAATTCCTCGTTTGAAGCGATTTCGATTTCTTCAACGAGAGACATGGTTGTACCCTGTTCAGCATTGTATCTTCTAATCACAATATCGAAAGCAGAATTATTTATGTAATAAAAATCTGCCTCTACCTTAAAGTCTTTATCTGAGCAGCTCGCTCCATACAGCGATAAGCTACCAAGAATCAAAAAGAGCTTGAAGATTTCCTTCGGTTGGGTTTTCATATGTATCTCTTAATTTAGTTCTCCAATCATTCCAATTACTCGTACCTGGCAAAACATCTTCTACCTGTCTCAATGTATACCCTTGCACTTGATCTGTGCCCGCTAGTCCATCAAGAAGATCCCGAACAACACCTGTCAAGTCTCCAAAATACTGAGGTTCATAATTATTATAACGAAGTCTTGTTATCTCACGCTGGACACCTCGTGCCCAACTTTCCTTAACTTTGCCTTCTGTATCGTTCCAATTGTTTCTTCTAAGCTCCCAATGAGAAGCGTGTGCAATTTCATGTATAGTGGTTGAGTATATTTCATCTACCGTTCTGTTGTTGCTGTAAATTCTTAACCTCGGTAGAATACCAGCGAAACGACAATCTTTGCAGTGTGTTCCGTTAACATCCTCAACTTGGTCATATACTGAGACTTTCATCTTTGATCTCCAAAAACTATTCCTTGGGGGTGACTTAAGATTAAATCTAGCACCGTAATAATAGTCATTTAAAGCTGCATGCACTATTGCATAGAGCCGTGACATACCTCCGTTAATTGTAAGGTTCCATGAGCCTTCGATTTTCGGTCCATTAAAAATTGCCTGACCAAAAGTTCCACTTCGAATGTCCCAGTCATCCCTTTCCCACTTTATACTATAGTTCGCTGGTCTTCTAAAAGTTCCGTTGCAACTAAAGTTACCATTAATATCTGTAAAACCCGTATGAGTTGTGAACCATCTTCTTGCATTAACTTTGGCACCCACAACAGGAACGTTCCTATTCAATCGATCATCAAACATTTGAATTCGTCCAGACGGCCTCCAGCTACTCATTGTTCGTGCGATCGATGTTATCTTTTCGCTTCCATTTCCTGTCAAAATAAGAGCTTCCTCTTCTAGTGCTTCAATGGTTGGCCTGTAAATTTCTTTAATAACTCCATTTTCAAGGATATCATAATCATCTTCGGGTAAATACAACTCGTCAAGAACTTCATATCGGATATTGGTAGGTAGTGGTTGTCCAACTTCAATAGCTGCATACTGCCAAGTAGGACTAGATGCAGGAATTGTTGGATCATGATAAAAATCTCCCTCAACTAGAATTTCGTAATCCAAAGGATACTGATAAAGCTCGCCTAAATTGTTATCAAGTAAATTATCATACTGATCATAATCCGAAGGTAAAAACCTAATGTATAAAGTTGTGGTGCGAATATTAAGATCTACCAATTCCCTGTTTCCGGCATCAGTACCTTTCTCTGTACGGATATTTTTCAAAGCCTCTCTCATAACTGATGGCTTATAGGGATTTTTCAACTTTTTACCGAGTACTACAATTTTACCAGGTATTTCATCCGTTGAATAATGGGTGGCTTCATCTTCCTGAAAGCAAGCAGACATAAGTAGGATGAATAATGATGCAAAAATTTTTGCATAGAGATTCTTTGGCATAAGTTTGAGGGTTTTGTGAAAATTTGCTGCAACCAACGAGGCTGCTTGTACTAAAGATCACTAACAAAACTTCTAGTCCAAAATTTTGTGTGTTAAATTTCCATTAAGTCGGTCAATACCGAAATTAGAATTTGTAATGACAAGCAAATACAGATGTGAGTATACCTTAAATTTAAGGTATACTCTTCAAAGCTAACCATCATATTTTTACAATTTGACTGACATTGATAATCTCTATGACTTCTTCTGGATCCATCATATCCAATGATTTACCCGACAATCTTTCGATCTAGTGGGATTGATTTATTGTCTTTTTTATTTTAGCCTTGAATTCTATGGGATCGCTCATTTTTAAATTCATTTCAGTTGGGGATAACACTCATTTTTTACTCCATACCACCATGCGGTTTTTCCAAGTGGTACGATCTCTAATAGCTCTTGGAATCGAAGAAAGTCTTATTTTGGAATCATGTTTCGCATCCTTTAAAACTAAAGTTATAATACATAAAAAATACTCAGCCGATAAATGATAGCTAATTAAATTTGAGTAATACAGAACCAATTAATTGATGGATTTAGAGATACTGATAAAAATTTTGCAATTAACCAAAGCTGTCTTATATTAGCATTGAGCCCAACTAGGAGAAATGGTACTACCTTTTCTTTGGTTGGACTTTTTATTTAAATCGAAATCTGATGGCTTCTAATGAATGGCTAACCAAGCAACTTTCAGTTGCATCATTACACCTTGATGAAAAAAACCCTCGTCTTGGTAGAGAGACAACAGCTAGAGCTCCCAGAGAGCTGATTCAATATTTATTTGACCATGACAAGGCTCTCGAAGTTGCAGCAAGCATTGCTGAAAGAGGTTTTTTTCCAAACGAACCACTTTTGGCAATTTATGAGAACAATAAGTATATTATTGTCGAGGGAAATAGAAGACTTGCAGCTTTAAAAGCTTTACGAGAACCAGGATTACTAAATTCTAATTTCCAAGCTAAAATAGAAAGGCTAGTAAGAAAAATGGTTGATATCAAGTCTATTTCCAAAGTGCCCGTAACGATAGCCCCTAGCCGAAGAGCGACAGATAAACAGCTAGCAGGTCGTCACATAGGATCTCCCGTTCTTGCTTGGGAAGCCGAAAACAGAGCAAGCTTTATATTAGAAAAGTTATCCGAAGGTTATGAAAATTCTGAATTAAGTTCTGAATTAGGATTCTCCATGGCTGATATTCAAAGTGCAAGACAAACAAGAGCGATTGCCGATATGGCTCGATCGCTAGTTTTACCTGAGGAAGTAAAGGCTAAATTAGATAATCCAAGAGCCGGTATTTTTACAACAATTGAAAGAGTCTTCAATTCGACTGTAGGAAGAAAATACCTTATGATAGAGCCCGATCCTGAGCATGGAATTAGAGGCACTACTACAAAACCAGAATTTGTAAAAGGTTATACAAAGCTTGTAAGCGACCTTGCTCTGAATAAACAATCTTCACGCTCCTTAAATAAAAAAGAAGATATTGAGAACTATTTTAAATCATGGAAGCAAGAAGAAAGACCACAGTCAAAGCAAGGCAATTTTGTTCCTTCGGACATCATCGAAGGAAAATCAGTAGCATCTAAACAATTCACTTCAAGTCAACCCACGAAACCAAAAAAAGCTAAGCAGGAAAGTTTAACCGTTTTACCAAAAGACCTCAAAGTACGGTTTGGTAATGATCGACTAATGGATATTCGACAAGAACTCACTAAACTAAAGCGAGAAGATTTTCCAAATGCTGGTGCAGTTTTATTACGTGTGTTCTTTGAGCTTACGGTAATTGATTATCTGCAACGATCAGGAGGATATGACCAATTAATCCAAAAGCTAAAAAGTAAGGGTATTCCAATTCCTCACGGTGTCCCGACAATGAAAATGATTGTCCCCGAGGTAATAGCATTAGCCAAGAAATCTTTCTCACAAACCGAGGCCAATAAAGTTGAAAAAGCTTTAAGGTACGATCAAGCTGCTCCCTTTACGATTTCAGATTTACACGGGTTCGTTCATACAACAGATATACCAAGTCAAAGGGATATTCAACAATTTTGGCTTAGATTAGAGCCCATTTTTAGACTAATGCTGGAAAACGACATTCCAAATCAATGATATCTCCAAGTCCGCTACGTTACCCAGGGGGTAAATCGTCAATGACCAATTTATTAAGCCAAATTCGTGAATTAAATCATGTAGGCAATCTCCCATTAGCAGAGCCATTCGCTGGAGGTGCTGGAGCCTCCTTAAAATTGCTCTACCTAGAAGATACACCTGAGATCTACATTAACGATAAAGATAATGCCATATATAACTTTTGGTGGAGCCTAATTCATGAGAATGAAGAATTCTTAAGGCGTATCTCTAATAAACGAGTTAGTATGGCCGAGTACTTGCGACAAAAAGAGCTCTATAAGAATTCAAGTATTACTTCAAAACTAGATCATGGCTTTGCCACTTTTTTTCTTAATAGATGTAATCGCTCTGGGATCATATTAAATGGCGGGCCAATTGGTGGACCAAAACAAATAGGTGAATGGAAGTTGAATGCTCGATTTAATAAGGAGGAACTAAAACAACGATGCTTGAAAATACATGAATATTCCGATCGTATTCGTTTATCCAACACTGATGGTATCGATTTTATTAAACTAAATAAACAGAACTCTCCGTTTTTCTTTATAGATCCGCCATATTACAATAAAGGGCCACTTTTGTATCTAAACTTACTGGACAAAAACTATCATGAAAATTTATCTCACACGCTCAAAGAAATTATTAACCTACCATGGGTTTTAACTTATGATGATTGCCCTGAGATTAGAAAACTGTACAAAGGATGGACAAAGATTAAACCTTTTACTTTACGATATTCTGCTGCCAATAGAAGAAAGGGGAAAGAGATAATGATTACACCGAAATGGATGCATCTTCCTAAAAATCAAAAATCAGAGGCAATTGATTGGTAGACTTTTTCTCGGTCTCATTTTAATGCAGGAGTTGCAATAAAAACATAACACTAATCTAATATTTTACTATCGGCACAACTATTTTTGACACCATAACCGAAGAAAAGCGCTCTAGCTAATTACAAGTAATCAATCTTAGAATTCATTATCCTAAATTCTATAACTCTATAACACCCTCATAAGCGTGAGACTATTCATTTAAAATAAATTTAGAGATTTAAAAAGTACGCTGAAAGCACGCTGAAAATAAAAAAGCCAGTTACACTTTCGTATAACTGGCTGATTTTGAAGAGCCCCCTGCCGGAATCGAACCAGCGACCTACTGATTACAAGTCAGTTGCTCTACCAGCTGAGCTAAGGAGGCGAAAACGGAGTGCAAAAATAGATACAGATTTCTAATTTGCAAACCTTATTCTACATTGAGCGAATTAATTTTAATTGTTTTTTCAGCTCCGAAAGCTCCTCCTCTGCCGATTTAATCTTCTGATTCACCTCATCACGCAGACTATCAGCATTTTTAGAGCGTGCAAAGAACTCCAGGTTGTTTTTCCACAAGGCGATGTCGTTCTCTACTTTTCCAATCTTCTTGCGAATATTCTGCTCTTTTTGCTGTAATTTCTTATCCGCAAAAGGATCATTCTTTAATTCGCTCAACTGGGTCTTCAACGAAAGCTGTGCTTTTTCAACATCACTAAGCCCTGGAATGGCCGCCACAAACTTCTCCACTGCCTCACCATGGCGATCGCGTATGGTATTCATTGCATTGCGTGGCACAAAACCTGCTGCAGCAAATTTAGTCTGTAAGTCTTCCAGCAGGGCCTGTGTAGCTGTGCCGTTAGCGGCAGCCTCCTCTAAAGCCTGACAAATGGCTTCTTTTTGCTTCAGGTTATCGGTCTGTTCAGTATCTGCTTTTTGCTGCTGGCCTCTTTTCTGCTCGAAGAAGAAGTCACAGGCTTCTTTAAACTCTTTAAAAATTTTCTCTCTTACTTTTTCTGGTACAGGCCCAACATCCTTCCAACGTTGCTGCAGATTCTTCAACTCGTTAGCCGCCTTATCCCAGTCACTGCTCTCCTTTAACTGAATTGCTTTGGCTAAAAGTTCCTGTTTAGTCTTAAGGTTGGCATCGCGCTCCTCATCCAGCTTCTTGAAGAAAGTATTTTTGGCATGGAAGAATGACTTGAAAGCATTCCAGAATTTCTTGTTTACATCCTTGGCTTTCGCACGTGGTATACCACCAATTAGTTCCCAGTTTTTCTGAAGGGCAAGTATTTCCTGCGTCTTTTGATTCCACTCTTTTATGCGGTCTGTCTTAAACGAAGCAAATAGTTGAACTTCCTCGGCAATCTTCAATTTCTTCTCAAGGTTTACATGCAATTCCGCCTGCAGGTGTTTTACAAACTCATCACGCTTCGCATAAATGGCGTCTGATGCAACCTTAAAGCGTTGCCAAACAGCTTCCTTCTCTTCTTTAGGTACAGGACCAATGTGCTTAAACTCGTGATGAAGTTCATTCAACTCCTTAATGGCGTCACGAAGCGAATCATTGTTAAGCAGTTTTTCTGCTTTAACAATGAGTTCATTCTTCAACTCAAGGTTTTTCTTCCTGTCAAGTTCCTTTAATTCAAAATAAATGCTTTGGTTATCATAAAAACGGTCTACCAGTGCATGGTAATTTGCCCACAGTGTTTTTGCCGGGCCCGGTGCCACCTGACCAATGGATTTCCATTGCTTTTGAAGTTCCTGAAAAGTGTCATATTGATTGGATGCTCCGGCACCGTCAAGCAACTCACGCATTTTTTCAAGAAGATCTTCTTTTTTACGAAGGTTCTCATTGCGTTGTTCTTCCTGTTGACGCATGAATTGATGCTTTTTATCACGAATCAATCGTGCATTGGCATCAAATGCCATATCGAACTCGTCTCCACGGTATTCAAAATCATCTGCCAGTCCGCCTTCAGCCAAAAAGCGTTTTTTAGCTTCGGCCTTTTCTTTTTCAGCTATTTCATCATACAAAGGTTTTATTTCGCGCAGGGTAATCTCTGCTTTAACAGCATTATTCTCCTTCGCTAATTCTTTGCTTAGTTCGGCCAGTTGTTTTTTTGAAAAAGTTGAATAATCAACCTTATGCTCTTCTTCCAAGGCATGCAGTGTCTCATCTTTTTCCTCTAAATCAGCCTCGCTGTGCAAAACACCGGTCACTTTTTCAAGTTCCGATGTACCGTTTTCATTCTCGTTCAATTCCATTGTATGTTAAAAAGCGTGTAAAAATATAAAAAATGGCTCTCGGATCAATTTAAATTAGGATCAATCGGATAATTGGAATACATGGAGAAACGTCCTCCCATATTACTCAATGCCTGTTTCCACATCTGATCAGGTGTTATGTCAAAAAGTAACTCGCTGCTAATGTACTCACAAACTATCCAGCTATCCTCCTTTAGCTCTTCTTCTAACTGTCCGGCCCCCCAACCACTATAACCCAGAAAAAAACGCACATCAGTTTCTTGAATGGTACCAAGATCCAGGCCATTTTGCAGTGCTTCAAAATCGCCTCCCCAAAAAATTGAGTCAGCAATAGGTATAGCTTCGGGCAAATGGGCCACACGGTGCAGGTAATGTATGGTATCCTGCTGCACTGGCCCCCCAATAAATGCCTCCGTATCAACTGCGAGATCACCCAGCACATCGTTTATTTTAACTATAGATTGTTTGTTCAATACAAAGCCAAAAGATCCATCCTGATTATGTTCACATAATAAAACAACAGTCCGTTCAAAGTTAGGGTCGTTCAAAAAAGGCTCCGAAATGAGCAGTCTTCCCTTTTCAGGTTTAAGCTGGTTGCGGTACTTGAAAAAATCGAAATCCATCAGTTTCTGCAAATTATAAAATTGTTATTAGGCGTGACAGCAAATAAAGGACGAACCTGCAAAAATGCTGTATTATCCCACCAATTGTGGGATAAATTAAATGAATTAAGCCTTAATTTCGCCCTTGAAAGCTAATAAGGCTTAATACAATGAACGAACTTCATGCCCTAAGAACAGAGTACGCAAAAGCCAGCTTGGATATTGCCTCTGTCAGTACTGATCCATTACAACAATTTGAAAAATGGCTGACTGAAGCAATTAATGCTGGTGTAAAGGAGGCTAATGCCATGTGTCTGGCTACGGTCGGCACCGATGGCAGGCCCTCACAACGCATTGTGTTACTCAAGGGGGTTGAAGAGCAGAAGTTTTTGTTTTACACCAATTATCAAAGTAAAAAAGGTGTGCAATTAACGGCTAACCCTGTCTGCGCGCTCACCTTTTTTTGGCCTGATTTAGAAAGACAAATCAGGATTGAAGGTATAGTTGAACGGGTTACAGAGCAGAAGTCTACAGCGTACTTTCAAAGCAGGCCACGGGGCTCACAATTAGGCGCCTGGGTTTCACCGCAGAGTGCAGCTATTAAAGACCGAAAATTATTAGAGGAGCGTTTAGCGGAAATGGAGACGAAGTTCACCGGGCTGGACAAATTACCTAAACCTCAACAGTGGGGTGGATATGCTGTAGAACCATTCTTATTTGAATTCTGGCAAGGTAGACCAAGCCGTTTGCATGACAGAATAGAGTATGTAAAGGCCGATAGCGCTTGGAAGATTAACAGACTTGCACCGTAACTACAAGGTGTTGAGGTCTATAATTTCTTTTTATTAATGGTACTCTTACCTTTTTTACGCTGGTCGGTTTTTAAATCGATCATATAGGCAAGAGAAAGACGAATACCGCTGTTGCGGGAAGCCAGCACATCAGCATAATCTGTAGCAGCCGGAAAAATACCATTGCTATTGCCCAAAAAACTGTGACCACGTTCATAACGCAGCATAATATTAACTTCATTAAAACCCAAGGGCTGAAGTACAATGCCTGCAACCAGGTTAATTCCTATCTGAATCCTGTTGGGTTCAGCGATATTCATTTCATTATCAGTTACATCTTCAAAAGGTTTTCTAAACACCACTTTATATGAAATACTGGACACACCACCTTCAACAATATCTGTTGAAGCAATGGTACCTTTTCCGCCAAGCCAGTAGCTAACATTGGGGCCACCACCTATGTAATATTTGAAGCCCTTATTACCTTTCAGACTACCCTTAAACTGAGCTGTGTAAAGAATAGGCAAATCAATATGACTATAGATAACTTTATTCTTCAATTTACTATCAATATCACTTTCTATCACTTTTCCTTTCTTAGAATAAAGTAAAGAAGTGGTCAAATAAAATCTTTTATATGCCCTTAATGAAACACTCACGCCAGCATGGTAACGCACAACGGGGCCGGTATTGAAATCGGTCCTTAAGTCTTTATCGTTAAATTCAGTCCACGAAATCTGCGGTCCGGCCACCGGCCCTATGAGTACCTGGCCATGGGTGCTTAGGCTGAGTACTGTTACCAATACAATTGTGGAAGTAAAGACTGCAGTTTTCAAGGCTCTATTTTACTTTAATTTTTTGAAAGGTATAAAGGTAGTTACAATTCAGCTTCTAAATCATCCGAAAAACGATTAACTTCGTGCTTTTACGATAATTACTGCATTATTGCAGATCAATTTTTTTAACTCACACCTTATCTGTTGATAGGGCATTTTTTGTAGTGACTCCCCAAGTCACGGATATTTAAGATTGTTTAATGAAACTTGTTAACATTATTACGAGTTGTTTACTCTTGAGTATTGTCTCTTCATCTTGGGGGCAGAACTACCCTATTTATAATGCGGTATACGCAAATCCATTTTTGTATAACCCTGCTACGGCTGCGAATGAAGAAACCCGACTTTTTATCCATCACCGGCAGCAATGGCTTGGGGTAGAGGGAGCTCCGGTAATTTCTGCTTTTTCAATCAACTCACTTATCGAAAATAAACGATACGGCTTGGGTGTTAAAGTTAGTTCATTTGAAAGAGGCTTGCTCTCATCAAGTGATGTTTCATTCGCCTATGCCTATGGCATACCCTTAAACAAAACGAGTCAGTTTTACTTCGGTATGTCAGCAGGTGCTATTACCAACACCCTGGACATAAGTAAAGCCGCAGATCCTAACGATCCTGCTCTTGCCAATTATCAGGATAACAACTTACAAGCCTCCGCTAGTGTTGGAATGCTTTATAAAAGTAACAGTGGCCTTAGTTTTGGTTTGGCACTACCCCAACTTTTCTCACCTGCTTTTCTTGATCCGAGTTTCTCTGTTATAACACCCAAACCTTTCGATCATGCCATTGCCTCGTTGGGCTATCGCAAAAAACTGGAAGGAAAACTGGCAACCAAAAAAGTTAGAGGATATAAGACAACCGTGAAAGGAAAAGAAATGTATGCCCCACTAGAGTTTTACCTACTCTATCGCTATGCAGCCTATCAGGAGAGTCAGTTTGAAGTGGCTACTAAACTTAACCTGACACAAAACTTCTGGTTGGGTGCCAGCTATCGGCAAAGTTATGGCTTAACTGGCAGTGCAGGATTTCAAATTAAAAAACTCTCTCTGGGTTATTTCTATGAGCTTGGCTCACAACCCGAGGCCGGATTTTCTCAAGGTTCGCATGAAGTGTTTGCCAGTCTTCGTTTGGGGGACATCAAGAAGTTTAAACGCCCCGCTCCGGTGTTACGCTCAACCCTGGTAACTACGAAAACAACTCAACACCATGCCCGCTTCCAACATCAGGCTGATGACCCTGAAAAAATGCTGAATGCCGAAACCTCTGAAAGTAAAAAAGTTTATTATGTAGTAGTAAGGTCCTTTGCAGAATTCCCTGCTGCTGATATCTACAAAAATAAACTCATTGGAGAAAAGTATAATGCAGAGATTTACTATTATCCTAAAGACAAAAAATACCACGTTTACATTTACAATTCCGTTAAATCTTCAGAGGCATATGATGAGGTAAGGAATCTTAAAAACTTTACAAAAATTAAGGATGCCAGGGTATTGGTGGTCGAAACAGAAATCAAGAAATAACTGGTACTCTACGCTGGAGAATAGTGATCTTAATTTAGGCGACACAGCCGGAAGTTGTGCAACACAATGCAAATAATGTGCAACAACTATGCAACTAAATACCAGATGTTTGTATGGCCTTCAGTTCCAGATCCCATTACTAAACTTTTGAATCAATACCTTACTTCTGCTTGCCAAATAACTGCTTGTAAACCGACAGCGCTGTGAACAATTATTAACCAGACTTAAGGTTAAAAGGTACATTCTTTCGTTATTTTTGGCGACTCAAAGTCTGTTTATGCAAACTAGCGCTAAAACCTACAATGTGTGGTTACCCTTGTATTATCATGCACTATAAAGCCTTGTTAGTACAGATATTTGATTACTAAATTTTTAAACCTATGAAACGTATTGTTTTCCTGTTTGCCCTTCTGCTAAGTTCAGTGGCAACAAGCCTTTATGCTCAGGAAATTTGCAATAATGGTATTGATGACGATAATAACGGCTTCATCGACTGTTTTGATAACCAGTGTGCCAGCAATACCGCTTGTGATGGCTCCTACATTGGTAATGATGCCCTATGCGAAGCCAAGCCTTCGCAGTTCCCTGCCTTTCAAATGACGCTGGACTGGGCATCACCCAATCGCGTAACCAATCACCTTAACCGTATGTCTATTGGTGACTTGGATAGAGACGGGATACCGGAGGTAGTGGTAACAAATATTGAAAACGATAATGGAAGCAGGGGTGCCTATATTCTCCGAGGAAATAATGGACAGATTAAGCACTCGAATAAAAGCCTGCCTTTTAGGGTAGAAAGAGAGGTCGCCATTGCCAATCTTGATAACGATAATTGTGCGGAGATTTTTTTGGTCGGACGCGAAGGAAATGACGATGATTGGTATTTGCATGCTTACAATTGCGATTTGTCAACGCGAATATGGAAATCAGCCAAACTAAGTGGAGACCCTGGTCTTTTTGGCTTAGCTGATTTTAATGGCGATGGTCAGGTTGAGCTTTACTTCAGAGATATTATTCTTAATGCCCATACCGGAGTTCAGATTGCTAACTCACCAGTTAGTTTCACAGGCGCCACCGGAAGTCCCGTAGCGGTCAATATTGTGGGTGATGATAATTTAGAATTGGTTTTAGGGCTGACAATATTCACCGTGAACATTGGTGCAGGAACCATCACAGAGCATTCTAAAAGAAATGAATACTTCCGTAGAAATTTAGATGGTACTCATACTAGTGTTGCCGATTTTAACCTTGATGGTAATTTGGACATTCTTGCGAGCGGTTCCAATGGAAGTGCAGACCAAAACACCACTATTTTCTTTTGGGATGTTGCCAACAATACCTTAAAGACCTATACTGATCCGGATCCAGATTTTGAAAATAATGTTCTCATTAAAGATTGTAGCAATAATGGTGCAGGATCTACGGGAACATATTACAAAAATGGCTGGCACAGAGGTACCGGTCGTATTAACATTGCTGATGCTGACGGTGACGGGCAACTTAACGCAGCTTATGTATCAGGGAAATACCTTTACGCATTAGATGAGAACCTGGACTTACTGTGGAGAAAAACTGTTTCAGAAGAAACATCGGGTTATACCGGTTGTTCTATGTTTGATTTTAATGGCGATGGAAAAACTGAGATTATTTACCGCGATGAAGGTAGTTTGTACATTATTAATGGTACCGATGGTACTACCTATACATCGCAGCCATGCGTTTCACGAACAGCACGCGACTACCCAATTGTTGCAGATATTGATGCCGATGGACAATCCGAATTATGTGTTACGTGTGGGTTCAATGATCAACTATCCTTGGATAATTTTTGTGATCTCGACTACTCTGAGAATTCCCATGTACGCGTTTTCAAAACGGCTCTTGAGCCTTGGGTACCTGCCCGTAGGGTCTGGAATCAGAATGCATACTTTAATGTAAACGTTAATGATGATTTAACTATACCACGCAGACAACAGAGTACACAGACTATATTTTCACTTACTGGTTGTGATCCTGCTAATCCACGCCCTACAAGGCCACTCAATACTTTCCTGAATCAATCTCCTTTCCTTAATTCCCTAGGGTGTCCTAAGTACGCCTCGCCTGATTTGAGTTATGTAGACAATTCATTAGTAGTTAATGCCCCAACCTGTCCTCAAACTAACTTTACGGTATCGTTTAGTATTGAAAACCTGGGAGATGTACCCGTAAACGGAAATGTACCTGTTACTTTTTATAAAGGTGATCCATTGCAACCTGGCGCGATACGCTTAAATACGATCATTGCTAACCTAGGCAGTTTGATGCCCGGCAATCAATTCGCAGTCAACAATGCAACGGTAACCGGTGATGGCTCTGCCTTTACCTTATTCATTGCAATTAACGACAGTGGAAATTCAGTACCCTCCCCCATCACATTCCCCAATACTTCTATTTTAGAATGTGATTATGACAACATCGTTTCTGCAGAGGTGGATCCGCTGCCTGCCATCATCAGCGCAGCACTGGTGCAAAACAATATTAAATGCGTAGGCAGTACATCCCCTGATAATGGTTCCGTGCGTGCCTTTATTCCGGTAGGTGCCACAGAGAATACAACTGATTACAACTTCTTCTGGAGTAATGGTGCAAGCGCTACTGCTCCTCCGGCTTTTACCGGCCCTATTTACTCTGGCCTGGATAATGGAACTTTCTCCGTATTCGCTGTTCATAAAACAGCAAACTGTTCATCTGATACTGCCAGCGTAAATGTTATTCGCATAGACAGGTCTATTCCAATTACTATCCAATTAAATAATGCCTACACAAATTGTGTTGTGCCTAATGGCGCACTAGAAGCTGGGGTTACCGGAGAGCCAATTGCTAATTTCAACTTCGAATGGTTTATTGGCAATGACCCTTCTATAGCAGCTAATAAGATTGGTGTAAATGAGGAAGTTACAGGATTGATGCCTGGCATTTACACCGTTCGTGTTACAGATAAGAACTCAGGTTGTCAGGCCGTAGAATCTCTTACGGTGCCTGATCAGACTGTTGTACCTGTACCAACGGTTAATAAACAAGACATCACCTGCGCTGCAACAAACTCAGGTGTTGTATCTGCAACAGTGGCCGGAGTAACCACAGGTTTTACTTTTAAATGGTTTAACGGTTCTAATGTAAAACCTGCTGCTGACTTCACTGGCAGTAATTATATAAATCGCCCTGCAGGAAATTATACGCTGGTGGTCACCAACAATGTGAGTCAATGTAGTTCAGCACCTGTTACTGTAAACATTGTTCAAACAACTGCACCAACGGTGAGTGTCACCAAAATTTCCGATCAGACCTCGTGCGATGAAAACCAACCGATCGGTGCAGCATCTGCCAATGTGGGTGGTGTAACTGCTGGCTTTAATTTTGAATGGTTTATAGGCCAGAACACTTCGGCAGGAAATCTTATTGCCAGTACCCCATCCATTGCTAATCTTGCGGCTGGCGTTTACACCGTTAAAGCTACCAATGCAGCTTCAGGTTGTTTCGACACAGAAGAAGTAACCATTAACACGAATATTGTAATACCAACGCTCCTACTTGCTGGTGTTGGCGACCTTACCAGTTGTACCTCCCCTAATGGTACTATTACAGTTGGTGTTACATTGGATACCCCTGCTGATTATAATTTTGCATGGTACATAGGAACAGCCATTGATGGTACACCTGATTTTCCTACTACTACCAACACCTTATCCGGAATTCCAATTGGTACTTATACTGTTCAGGCTACACACAAAACGAAGTTCTGTAGTACTGCCCCTATTTCGGCAGACATTGCCGACAATACGCCAACCATTGATATTCAGCAAAGATCTTCCGTGCAACAGTTGCCAACAGACTGTAATGCCAGCAATGGTATTTTAGGTGTTGAAATAAGTGCTGCCGGAAATACCGGAGGTTTCAGGGTAGAGTGGTTCAAAAACGCAAGTACTGTAGCCTTCTTTACCGAAAATACATCTCAGTTTTCTACGGCAGCCAACTTACAAAGCGCTAATTATAGAGTTAGAGCCACCAATTTGGATAATGGCTGTTTTGCTGAAGAAGTATTTGCCTTGCCTTTTGCAGATGCCCACATTTTAACTTTGGTTACAGTTAACGATGTAACTACATGTGCCCCTGCCAATGATGGTAGCTTAATTGTTAACCTACTTCCAACACCCGCAGTTGTACCCGGGCCTCCTCCTGTCAGCTTTAATGTAAACGACTATGTAATCAATATTTATAGTGGATTGGATGACACCGGCACACTTTTACAACAAGTGACTGGTGCTTCCGGTAGCTTAAATGGCGATGGCTCAGCAAACTATACCTTTAGCAATCTTACACCGGGCAATTATACCCTAGTAGCAATTGAAAATAATGCACTCCTGAGTGGCTGTAAATCCGTACCGGTGGTTACAGAAATCGAGCCGCTGGATACCAGACCCGTAATTACTGCTCCTGCCATCACCCCTAACACAAATTGTATTGGCGTTATACAACCTAATGGTCAGCTTGAAGCGATTGCTGATGGCGCTAATCCTGCACTGTATAATTTCTCCTGGTTTGATGGTACTTCGATCACTTCACCAGCAGTAGCTACAACCGGTGGTATTAACAATAATATTGCGCTTAACCTTGATGGAGGCCAGTATACTGTACAGGTGACGAACATTAGCACGCAGTGTCAGTCTGTGGCAACATTTACACTGATCAACAATCCTCCCATTGTTTCACTGAGCGATGCTGATCTAACCATTGATGCTTTAACGAGATGTGATGTTACAAACGCAGGTGCTCAGGTAAACCAGGTGAGAGAAAATGGCACTGCAGTACCGCTTACCAATTACGCTATTGAGTGGTTCAATCAATCCATGAACTCTATTGCCACAGGCAATGCCATTACCAATCAAACAGCTGGAACCTATTTTGTAACCATTAGTAATACTGTCAATAATTGTTCTAATAATTTATTTGAAGTTGTATTAGAAGACCAGACTATTGATGCTGTTTCAGTAAGCTTAACTGACTTTACTGCTCCTACCCGCTGCTTACAACCAGCCAACGATCTTGGTGAGCTGATAACGGTGGCTGGAGGTAATAGCACAACTGGTTACACAATTACCTGGCACGATGGCAATAGCATTGCCAATACCGTTGTTGGTAATAGTGGAACGCTCTCTGGTATTGTGATTCCTGCTGGACAAACAAGTACAGAAAGAACAATTCGTGTATTGAATAATGATAACCAATGTTCAGTAGTAGAAACTTATTTGCTACCGCTGGAGGTTGCTCCGCTAGGCTTGAATGCTTCCGCTGCTTCACCGATGACAAGTTGTGTTACCAATAATGGATCTGTGTTTGCTACTGTTACTACACCAGGAAGTGACAATTACACTTACAACTGGTCAATCGGTAACAACGTAAATGCAACACCAGATTTTACTGGTAAGCAAGTAAATAACCTTGCCATTGGCACCTATACTGTAGAGGCCATCGACAATGCCGATGCTTTCTGCGTGGTTGGTCCTATTACAGTAACCATTGAAGACGGAAGACAAAATCCGATCATTGCAGCAGTTCAGGCTGCCCCGTTAACTGTTTGCGACCTCACCAAAGCAGATGGGGTTGCCAGTGTTACTACAGGCGGAAACCTGGCTGAGTATACTTTTGACTGGTACATTGGAAATACCGTAAGTGGCACTCCATTCTATTCAGGTATTCAGGTAGGTGGCTTAGAAGCGATCACCTATACTGTAGAGGCAACACATGTTGTAACCGGCTGTCGTGGTAATGCCAGCGTTACGATTGGCCAAAACATTTTAACCATTGCTGCACCCACTGTAACCGTTCTCAGCAACGTTACACAGTGCGATATTACAGCCACACTACCAACACCTGTCAGCAACGGTGCATTGGCAGCGGCTGTGAACGGCAATACACATGAATATATTTTCGATTGGTCTGATGGTAATACCATTAGCACACCAGCAGATTTTACGGGTGAGATTTATGCAGGTTTATCACGCGGTCAGTACGCAGTCATTGCAACCAGCAGAATTACAGGCTGTGTATCGCCTCCTGCTATCGGTGAAATTATTGAGGACTTAGACTTACCGGATTTTGATTTCAGCGTTATCAATTCAACATGCGATCAGGACAATGGTTTCATCGCCTTCAACATGACAAATGACCTGAGTGTATCCACAGTGGAGTGGTTTCAAGGGGGAACTTTATTAAGCACTGAGCCTGTGCTAATGAATGTCCCTGAGGGAATTTATACCTTGCGTGTTCGCTCTTCACTGGGTTGCCCTAATGAAAAAGAGGTTATGGTAGGTACAGAAATCAGACCTTTCAATGGTGTATCCAGAAACGGAGATGGTAGAAATGACCTCTTTGCCATTGCTTGTATAGAAAGCTTCCCGACTAACCTTGTGAAGATCTTTAACAGAGCCGGTACACTCGTATACGAAGCCCCTGGTTATGATAACATTGATGTATACTTTGATGGAAGATCAAATAAGGGAATAAGCCCTATGGGTAATAATTTGCCTGATGGTACTTATTTTTATGTTATCGATAAGGGTGATGGCTCAAAACCAATTGCCGGTTATCTGGAAATCGTTAACTAAGTTTGCGACATGTTAAAAGGACTTAAGTACTCTTTTATAGGTATACTGCTGAGCATAGCAACATATGCTCAGCAGTATCCAGTTTTTACCCAATATTACTTCAATGAACTGGTGATTAATCCGGCCTATGCGGGTAACCATGTGCAGTTCAGTGCCAGTACCAGCTATAGAAACCAGTGGGTTAATTTTCCAGGTGCACCTAAAACAGTATCGTTCAGTGGTCACTCATCCTTCTGGCGTGGGCGAATAGGCGTTGGGTTGCTTGTTAACCATGATGAAATTGGCAGTTACAAGAATGACAATGTGTACCTGATGTACTCCTACAACATCCGCTTTCCCAAATCTACTTTTGCCATGGGCTTGCAAACAGGCTTTAATATGCTGGGCGCAGATTTTAGTCAGCTCGATTTACAAAATCCTGATGACGCCTCTTTCAATGCCTTTTTGCGTGAGGTGAAGCCGAACTTTGGTGCAGGAGTTTATTACAACAGAAAAAATTTCTTTGTTGGGCTGAGTGTTCCTTTCATTCTTAATAATTCAGTAGCCACTACGTTTGAGGGTTTATTGAATGAAATCAAGGAAAGGCGCTACTACTTTTTGCGAAGTGGTGCCATCTTTCCATTGGGTGGACGTAAGAATGTAAAAATCAATCCTTCCATCCTACTCAGAACCCAGGAAGGCATGGCAGTCAGCTTGGATATTAACAATGCCTTTATCTTCTATGATGTATTAAGTACAGGTGTTTCCTTAAGAAGTGGCGACTCCATCATCACCTTTATCGATTTAAAGCTGAGTGAGAAGTTTCACTTTGCTTACTCATACGACTGGACACAATCTGATTTATCGATCTTCTCGAATGGTACGCACGAATTCATGCTCAACTACAGAGCCCGGATTAATGTAGTTCACAAAGATTTACAGTGTCCAAAGTTTTACGATTATCGTTAGAAGAGCTTAGCACTCATGACAATCTCACGGGTTACGTGGAAGAATTCTCTGTGTATATTAAAGGGAGGTTCGTTCTTCAGTTCTTTAACGGCATAGGTACCGTCCTCTTTCATTACATAAGAATTAACATTATCGCGAAGGTTGTAGGCCAGATTATTCATGGCCTGCTTGCGCAAAAATTCATCGTCTAATAAGAAAAGAGACTCAATGCGCCTGTCAAAGCTGCGCACCATCGCATCCGCACTGCCGATGTATACTTTAGGATTACCCTCGTTGTGGAAGTAGTAAATTCTGGAGTGCTCCAGGTACTCACCCACAATAGAAATTACCTCAATATTCTCACTTAAACCTTTTCTGCACGGACGTAAACAGCACATACCCCTCACAATCAACTTAATGGGTACGCCAGCCTGAGAGGCTGCATAAAGTTCGTCAATCAGTTCTTTATCCTGTAAAGAGTTAAATTTAATAACTATACCCGCCTTCAAACCGTTTTTGGCATTCTCTGCCTCTTTGCGCACCAGATTACACAACTGAATGCGCATGTCACGCGGGGAAGTAATCAAATTACGATAGGCAGAAGGTTGTGAGTGACCAGTGATTACATTAAAAAATTCCGATACATCATTGGCATATACTTCCTTAGTAGTCAGCAATCCCACATCTGCGTATAACCGTGACGTTGTTTCGTTATAATTGCCTGATGAAAGATGAACATAACGATAAACCTTGTCATCTTCATCTTTACGCACAATCAGCATCAGCTTGGTGTGTGTTTTCAGGCTGTTAACTCCGTAAATAACAAAACACCCAGCTTTTTGCAAACGTTGCGCCTCGCGCAAATTATTCTCTTCATCAAACCTGGCCTTTACTTCAAACAACACCGAAACGTGCTTGCCATTTTCTGCTGCCCTTAAAAGTGCATTGGTAATACGCGACTCTTTAGCCACACGGTAAATCGTTATCTTAATGGAGAGTGTGTGCGGATCATCCGCTGCCTTCTCAATCAATTCAATCACCGGATCCATAGAATTGTAAGGATGGTGTAAAAGAATATCTCGTTCTTTTAATACATCAAACAATTCGGCTGTGCCCTGTTCTGGAAAATTGAGTGGCTTAATCGGAGCCGGAATTTGAAATCTTTTACCCTTAAACTCCTTATGCCCGATAATCTGCATGAGGCCGGAAAAATCAATTAAACTCTCAGATGGGGTCTGCGAAATATTATAGTCATCAATATCCCATTGAATTTTTAACAGGCGCAGCATCCAGGGATCCGGGTTCTCCTGAATTTCCATGCGTACTACCCTACCCGTTCTGCGTTGACGCAACTTAGTTCTTAATTCGTCCAGAAAATTAGATTCGATTTCATCGGTTTCATCTAAAGTAAAATCTCCATTTCTATTGATACGAAACAGGTTTATACTTTGGATTTCAATATTTCTGAAAAGGTGATGAACATTGTAACGTATAATTTCTTCGACAGGCACAAACTGAATACCACGCTCGGTTGTGATTTCATAAAAGCGTGGCAAGTTGTTGGGTACTTGTATAAAGGAAATTCTTAAAGGGTTCTGAATTTCTGTTGGTGCTTTGGTTACCACCCCGAACAACAAGCGGTTGTTCATCAGTACTGGAAAGGTGTGGTAATTATCGAAAACCATTGGTGTAAGCATTGGAAAAATGATACTACGGAAGTAATCATCAACCTGCTTGGCATTTTCTATAGAAAGATTTTTGTAGGTACAAATACTAAATCCGCTTTTCTCAAAAAGTGGCTTTAGTTTTTTTACAAAATAATCACTCTGCTCTTTTGTATAGCGCTGTACCTCTGTAAGCAAATACTTTCGGTATGGCTCTTCTCTTAAGCCACTGTAATCGACACGCTCTTTACCAAAGTCAATATAGTTGTACAAGCTGCCCAGGCGGATGGTACAGAACTCATCCAGATTAGAAGCTGTAATCGACAAAAATTTCAATCGGTCGAAAATACTTCTATCAATATGCTTGGCCTGATCGAGCACACGGTAATTAAACTGCAACCAACTAAGGTCGCGGCTTATATAATTACTCTGCTCAATTTGCTGAGTGAGTTTATCATGTTGTGCCCAAAATTCGCTCATACGCCTTGATGGTTAAAGCCTGCAGATTTTCTTGTAGCCATTAAATATCTATGCGAGCGTATTTGGCGTTCTTCTCAATAAAATCCCTGCGTGGTGCTACTTCATCACCCATCAGCATAGAAAATAAGTGATCTGCTTCCGCAGCTGATTCAATACTTACTTGCTTCAAGGTTCTTCTGGCCGGGTCCATCGTAGTTGACCATAACTGTTCCGGGTTCATTTCACCCAAACCTTTATAGCGCTGAATGTTTACAGAGTCTTCTTTTCCACCAGCTAATTCCAGAATGTGCGCAGCACGTTCTTCTTCTGTCCAGCAGTAGCGTTCCTCTCTTCCTTTCTTTATTAAATACAAAGGTGGTTGTGCGATGTAAACGTAACCACTCTCGATTAAATCGCGCATATAACGGAAGAAGAAGGTCAATATCAAAGTACGGATGTGGCTACCATCCACATCGGCATCGGTCATGATTACAATTTTATGGTAACGCAACTTGACCATGTTTAATGCTTTGTCATCATCAGCCGTTCCAAAGCTTACGCCAAGCGCAGTAATCATGTTCTTGATTTCTTCGTTGTCGTAAATTCTATGCTCTTGCGCTTTTTCTACGTTAAGAATTTTACCTCTTAAAGGCAAAATAGCCTGGAAGTTACGGTCGCGACCCTGTTTGGCAGAACCACCCGCAGAGTCACCCTCCACCAGGTACAATTCGCAAACGCTGGGATCTGAATCGGAACAGTCGGCCAGCTTACCCGGCAAACCTGTACCAGACAATACGTTTTTACGCTGCACCATCTCGCGTGCTTTACGGGCAGCATGGCGTGCCTGCGCTGCCAAAATCACTTTGCTTACAATAAGCTTAGCTTCTTTAGGATGCTCTTCCAAATAGGTATTGAGCACCTCACCTACAGCCTGATCCACCGCGCCCATGGCATCAGAGTTACCCAGCTTGGTTTTGGTTTGGCCTTCAAATTGCGGTTCAGCTACTTTAACAGAAATTACCGCAGTTAAACCTTCGCGAAAGTCATCGCCTGTAATATCAATTTTAACCTTTTCTAACAACCCTGACTTATCTGCATAGGCTTTTAAAGTGCGTGTTAATGCCCTTCGGAAACCAGCCACGTGCGTACCACCTTCATGTGTGTTGATGTTGTTAACATAAGACACAAGATTTTCACTAAAGGACGTGTTGTAGTTGAGCGCGACCTGAATAGGAATTTCACTCTTGTTATTCTCAATGTAAATCGGCTCAGGAATAAGTTTTTCTCTTGTTGAGTCTATGTACTCAACAAACTCGCGCAACCCGCCTACTGACAAGAAATGGTTAGTTTTAGCTACACCATTCTCATCTTTATCACGCAAATCCGTAAGGTGAATGCTAATGCCTGGATTTAAGAATGACAACTCACGCAAACGCGTGGCTACCGTTTCATAATTGTACTCAGTCAATAAGAAGATTGACTTATCTGGCAGGAAATGCACAGTTGTACCGGTTCTGTCTGTTTCACCAATAACCCTTACCGGGTATTTGGGTCCACCGCGATGGTATTCCTGTTCAAATATTTTACCCTCCCGATACACGGTTACATGCAACATATCAGAAAGTGCATTCACGCAGGAAACCCCTACGCCATGCAAACCACCCGAAACTTTGTACGTGTCTTTATCGAACTTACCACCGGCATGCAATACAGTAAGAACAACCTCAAGTGCAGAGCGCTTCTCCTTCTCGTGCATATCTGTAGGGATACCCCTACCGTTGTCTTCAACTGTTATTGAATTATCTTCATTAATAGTTACTCGGATGGTATCGCAATGTCCCGCCAGGGCCTCATCAATCGAGTTATCTACAACCTCCCATATCAAATGGTGGAGTCCTTTTATACCAACATCGCCTATGTACATGGCAGGGCGCTTGCGTACCGCCTCTAAGCCCTCTAAAACCTGAATATTGTTTGCTGAATAATTGCTGGATTTCTTATCCTTTTCTTCGCTCATGGTAGATGTCTAAACCTTCAAAATTAAGGTATTTACACTGCATTTTATGCAAGAATAAAGACTAAAAAATGGCCATTTTCAGCATATTTTAAATTTTTTGAATATCTTCACCTAAACTTTTAGTTGATATGAAGATATTAGGCACTGCGCTATTATTCGCATTGACTTTCTCAATGCTGAACGCCCAGAAAATGGTACCCGTTTTTGCTACCAAGACAGACTCGGCTAACTATTACCTGGTTCAGGAAAAAATGATGAGTGTCCGGAAAAATCCAAGCGGAAAAACCACTGCAGAAGAAGTCGAACGAATGGATAGTCTGGCAAAAGTATTTCGCAATGCCTATGAAAAAATAATAGCTTATCGGTACATCTACGAAATGAGTAAGGGCTTTACTTCTTATCAGGAGGTAAATGCCAGCAATGCTTCAAAAGTCACTAGGCTTTCGCTGCACGACTACTCAGCAAAGAGGTTTCCGAAAAATCTTGCTGATTGCAGAAATATAGAAGAGTTGGAATTGGTGAACACTAAAATTAAAAGACTGCCGGCCTATCTGAAGAAATTCCCCAAACTGAAAGAGGTAAATGTACTTAACAACGATCCTGCTAAAGGCCGATTAGTTTTGGCCAAAAATAATACGGTAAAAGAGCTTAACATTCGCACCGACAATGAAAGTACTTTACCAAATAACTATAAAGCCTTTAAGAATCTGGAAATACTTGACCTCTCAAAATGCCAGTTGACAACCATGCCCGTTCTCGCTAAAAACACAAAGCTGAAAAAACTGGTGTTGATTGAAAATAACCTAAGACTTGGTGATGCAACACTCGCTTTGCCTACCCAATTAGAAGAACTAAACCTCCAGAAAAATAAAATCACTGCCTTACCACAAAATATCGGTGACCTTACTTCACTCAAAAAATTACTTTGCAACTACAACGAAATTGAGGCACTCCCCTCCTCCATCGGAAAACTACAACAGCTGGAACAACTTACACTTTACCAAAATAAGATTACAGCACTGCCCTACGAATTTTATGAATTAAAAAATCTGAACGTGGTCGATTTGTATTACAACAAAATCAATAGACTTGATGAGAAACTTGGCAACTTAACTAAGCTGGAAGTGCTTTATTTATCATTCAATGAGCTTAGCACTTTACCTGAAAGTGTTGGTAATCTTACTTTACTCAGAGAACTCTACTTGCATCATAATAAACTAAGCTATCTGCCAAGTAATGTGCAAGCGTTAAGTAATTTGAGCGTACTCAGATTAAATGATAATTCCTTTGTTGAATTTCCAACAACAATATTAAGCCTGCATAAGCTTGAAAACCTGGATTTGTCAAAAAATCAATTAAGAGCACTACCTGAAAAATTAGGTACTTTCGAAAATTTACAACTGCTATCTATCGGACAAAATCCCTGGGAAAACACAGAAGCCATTGAAAATTTGAGCAATTCATTGAAAAATAAAGGTGTAACTGTACATACTGCCCTTAAAGATGCCACAGTAAATTAAAGTGTAAAGTACATCCGAAGGTGAGAATTTTTCGTTAACTTCATAACAACACTAAAATTCGAAGTTATGAAAGCAGTTCTCACCTTCGTTGTTTTAAGTTTGGCTATACAAGTTGCATCCGCACAAAAGAAAAAGCCAAGTACGCCCCCAAATGATGTTGAGGCTATAAAAGCCGTCATCGTGAAGGAAACTAAATCCTTTTTTGAAACTGATAAAGATGGTTGGAAAGCTTGTTGGCTTCAAGTACCACATGCCTACTGGAGTTTTGCCGATAGCGCTGATGTAAATTATTACGAAGGCTGGCAAAATATTGAAAAAGGCTTTAATGATTATTTCAAGATGTCGAAACCGGCCCCTGTACAAATACAAAACCAATGGGATCATATTAAGGTATACGGTAATGCTGCCTTTGTACACTTCCGCCAAAAAATTCATGGCGATGGTATTGAGCGTGATGAGCAGTCAGAGATTAGAATTCTGGAGAAAGACGGAGAGGGAAACTGGAAAATTGTACATGTCGGAGTTATCCGCAAACCAAGCTCGTAGGCACAGCTGCTAAACTAATACTGGTTGCTTCGCAACATCACCAGAGTACACGCTTGCAAAGTTTCAATGCCTTGTTCGTTTGCTTTAAGTTCAAATTCACGGTTCTCAGTGCCCGGGTTAAAAATAATCCGTTTAGGTTTTAGCCCAATCAAATAATCATACCACTCTGGCTGATGATCCGGCCCGATATATAATGTAATGGTATCTATTCCCTTTATATCAGGTTTTTGTTTAATGTCCACAATTTCATAGCCGAGTATCTCCCCCCTTTTTATACCCACAGGAACAATTTCGTGGTCATAGTCGTTAAGCATTTCAGCTGCCAAATAAGCGTATCTACCCTTATTAGTGGTAGCGCCAACAATCATTGTCTTCTTCATCCGTAATTATACTAACTGAATTTGCGACTTAACAGTTCAGTTTGTTCTTTTACTAAAATATAAAAAAATAACCATGCGTTTTCTAGTCATTTTATTGTGCTTACCTACCCTGGTTTGGGGGCAGTCTAAAAATAGTTATAACTACACAGTTGATCTTACCAAAGTTGAAGATGATAAGGTGTATGTTGAATTAACCCCACCTGTGATCAAGGAATCAGAAATCACTTTCTACTTTCCTAAAATGATCCCTGGTACTTATGCCATTGAAGATTATGGCCGCTTTGTATCGAAACTGGAAGTCGTTGATAAAAAGGGAAAGAAGCTCAGCGTGAATAAGCTGGATGATAACTCGTGGAGAATTAAAGACGCCAACAAGGCTGCAAAAATCAGCTATTGGATTGAGGACACCTTTGACACCAAGCTGAAAGGACCTGATGTATTCTGGCCTGCTGGTACTAACATTGAAGAGGGTAAAAACTTTTTGATTAACAGCAGTGGTTTCTTTGGTTACTTTGATGGATACAAAGATCAAGGTTTTACCCTTAACGTGATTCGTGCGGAAAATTTCTACGGATCAACAGGACTCATCGCATCAAAAACAGGCGAACCTTTAACGAAAGTTTCTAAAGAAGAAAAGGAAAGCAGTGCCGCTAAGCGTGTTGATGTTTTCCAAACAGAAAACTATGATCGTCTGGTGGACTCTCCTATTATGTATAGCGAACCAGACACGGCTATCATTTATGTTGGCAATACAGAAGTTTTGATTGGCTCTTATTCTCCTAATAAAAAAATTACGGCCAAGGAAATTGCCGCTAATGTGCGAGAAGTACTGATGGCACAAAAAGAATACCTGGGTGGTACACTCCCAGTAGATAAATATGCTTTTGTATTTTACTTTACAGACAGACCTGTTACTTCTTACGGTGCCTTAGAGCATTCCTACTCTTCCATTTATTATATGCCCGAAGCAACCATAGGTCAAATGCAACAACAGCTTCGCGATTTTGCAGCGCACGAATTTTTCCACATCGTTACCCCACTTACCATCCACTCCGAAGAAATTGGCAGTTTCGGTTTTAACAATCCTAAAATGTCGCGTCACCTATGGTTGTACGAAGGTTTGACTGAATACTTTGCGGGCAATGTTCAGGTTAAGTATAACTTGATTTCTCCTGAAGAATACCTGCAAATTTTGCAAGAGAAAATGTTTACTGCCGAAGGTTTTAAAGACAACCTTCCTTTTACAGAATTAAGCTTAGGGGCACTTGATAAGTATGCTGATCAATATTACAATGTATACCAAAAAGGCACTCTTATTTCACTATGTCTGGATATACAATTACGCAAGTTGTCTGGTGGTAAGTATGGCATGCAAAATCTGGTGGCAGAGTTAGGCAAGAAATATGGAGTTAATAAGTCTTTTAAGGACGAAGAACTTTTTGCGGAGATCACTAAAATGACTTATCCGGAAATTGGAGCCTTTTTGAATACATATGTAGCCGGAACTGAATCCCTACCCCTAAAAGAAATGTTTGATCTGGTGGGAGTTGAATATGAAAGAGAGAAAGTAAGTGCTGAGTACACTTTAGGGTTGGAGCAGGCTGCCGTCACCATCAGTCAGTATGAGGGTAAACCCAAGTTGGCTATCGGCAATGAAGACGCTGTTAACGGACAAGGTAAAGCACTGGGTTTTAAAAATGGTGACATCATTCTTAAAATTAATGGTGAAACAGTACCAGACCTTGGACCTGAAGTAGGCGCTTTTATTCAGGCACAACAGCAAAAATTAGGAGAAGGAAAAACCATTAGCTATACCGTTGTACGCAAGAACGAGATCGTAGAATTGTCTTCACCTTGCATATTGGCAGAACGCATGCGTAAGCATCTTTTACGTTTTATAGAATCGCCAAGCAACGATCAATTGGTACTTAGAAAAGCCTGGTTACAGCCCTGATCGGTAATCAAGTATTAGTAAGCAACATTAAAAAAACCTGTGTTTGATTCGAAGCTTCAAATCAAACACAGGTTTCTTTCTAACAGATATTTGTGAAAATTATTCTCTACGCCAGAGTCGGCTTAGTTTTTCTTTAGAACTTATTTTGATCGAATCACAAAAGTAATCCTGCCTGTTGATTCTGTGGGAACGTTAGAACCTGTTTTAGAGAAAGTCAGTTTTTCAATTTCGGCTCTACAAATTCTGGCTGCCTCAGGCCCCACAGCATTCTCTATTATATCTATCTTAGTTATTTCACCGTCTTCATTCACCTTAATCTGAAAAACGATTTTACCGCCTAGGGCATTATCCGGTATAGCCGGTTTAGGTACTGCATCCCATTTCCAGCCTGCTAAATCCAAACTTGAACCACCATCGCCTCCACCCTGTTTTCCATACAAGGCATTAGCGTCTATAGAACCTTTAGGGTCACCTTTATCTCCAGTTTTTCCTGCATCATCACCCTGACTTACGGGTTTGCCAGACTTATCCGTAGCAGCGGTAGCATCTTCTTTAGGTTTGTAGGTAGCCTTAGGTTCTTCTTTTGGCTTTTCTTCGGTCTTAACTGGCTCTGTTTTCTTTTCTTCCTTCTTAACTTCTTTTACTACCTCTTTGGGCGTCTCCTTCGTTTCTTTAACAGTTACTGGGCTCTCCACTTTGCTCAGGACTTCAGCAGGGCTGGGTACAGTTTCAGCAGGTGTTTCATTTTGTTCAGGTGTTGGTGCAGCGGCCTCTTCCTGGCTTTCAGTTTCTTGCGAGCCTACCGGCTCCTCAGGCTGAATGTCACCACCACCCTGGGTATCCATACCAAAGTTTAGTTCAATGCCATACTCTGGTAAAGGTGGATTGGGTGCCCTCCAGGCTGCTACAAACAATAATAAAAGCAATACCAGTCCATTAATTAAAACGGTCGTAACGGCTGCAATTCTTTTGTTTTTCTTTTCTTCCTGCGAAACCATATTATTTCGGTTTAGTAGCTACTACAACTTTTGCTTCCAGCGATGTGGCAATACCTGCTACATATACACCATGTTCCCACGGCACCTCTTTGTCAATGTGCAATACCACTGAGCCATTGGCTCCACCCAACTGACTTTTCAGCTCTCCTTCTAACATGGCCTTGGAGATTTTCTTCTCATTAACGAAGTACTCCAGGTCTTTGGTAACTGTAACAGAAACCTTTTGCACTTCGATGGTACTGGCTGCGCTGCTGGGTAAATTTACTGGTAAGCCCGATGGTGTAACAAACGAAGAGGTAAGCATAAAAAAGACCAATAACAGAAATATCAGATCTGTCATGGAGGCCATATTAAAGCTTGCGTCAACCTTATTCTTTGAGCCTAAATTCATTTTCTGTTTTATCTTGGTTCTTGTAAAAGATCTATAAAATCAATGGATGTATACTCCATTTTGTGAATAACCTTAGCTACACGCGTAACCAGGTAGTTGTAGGCCAGGTAGGCCATGATACCCACAATGAGTCCTCCAACGGTAGTAATCATGGCTTCGTAAATACCATTTGATAACAGTTTAGGGCTTACAGAACCTTCCTCCTGGGAGATAGAAATAAAAGCCTGCACCATACCAATTACCGTTCCAAGGAAGCCAATCATGGGCGCTGCACCGGAAATAGTGGCCAGTGTAGAGAGATTTTTCTCCAGCTTGAAAATTTCAAGTTTACCCACGTTTTCAATGGAAGCCTCGATGTTCTTAAGCGGGCTGCCAATACGCGATACCCCCTTCTCAATCATACGGGCCACCGGAGTTCCGCTTTGGGCACACAGTAATTTTGCACCCTGAATATCATTTCTTTGAACCAGTTCTTTAACGCGATTCATAAAAGGCTCAGGGTCCATGTTAGCCTTATTAATGGTTAGCAGCCGTTCGATAAATAAATAGATGGCTGCTATCCACATCAATGCCAGCGGTAACATTACCCACCCTCCTTTTAAGGCCAGATCTAATACCGAAATAGATTCTGAGGCCGCAACCTCTGTAGTGATTTGTGCTATCATGCTATCGTTCAAAAAATTGAGTTAGTATAAATAAAAAGGCAATCCAACAATTAAACGCTGGATTGCCTTTTCAGGATTACAACGTTTTTAATATTTTATTACCCAAAGGCCTTCTCCATACTGACCTTTTAAGCCATCAGCAATACTTTGCGCATTGGCGTATGTATCGCCTTCCGCAATAGTAAGACGCGAAAACTTTACTTTTCCATAAGGAGGAATGATTTTGCAGTTAACACCACTCGCACTCAGCTTCTTAGCGTAGTCCATCACCAGATCACCATCAATTGAGCTGGATATTACTACATAATAACGTTTAGTACGCTCAGTTAGTGTTTCAATACTTCCTTCTTTTGGTGTGGCATTGGCATCTGCCTCTGCCTGCGCTCTTCTTCGCTCTTCCTCTAATCTTTGTTGCTCTGCAAGACGCTCTTGCTCTTTAGCCTCTGCATCTTTGCGTTTTTGTTCTAACAGTGCCTTTTCTTCTGCCTGCTGTTGTGGTTTATAGACGGCAAAGTACCAGGTGGCACTCAATGCCAATAAAACAACAACAATAATACCAGCAATCTTGGGTATCATCGATCCTTCATCTTTAGGTGGTGTATAAGTATAAGTTGACTCATAACTGCTATGAGTGGTTCTTCCTGAATCACTGCCTTGACTACTTGAGCTGTAATGTTCTGTTTGTGTTCGAACAGGTTCAACTTCAGGTGTGGAAGCTTCTTGATTAACAGACGTTTCCTCTGTTCGATCAATCGGTGTATAGTCTATGTCAGGCAAACCAAAGTTGTCATCGGATGAACCCGTAACTTCTGTTGGTTTTTCTTCGGTAGTTTTCTTTCTACGTGCCATGCGTTGGTTTTTTACAATTCCTTAACATACAAAAATAAAGGAATTTATAAGAATTCATACGCATCATGCAAAAATCAGAAGCTCCAGCTGAAACCAGCCCTTACCTGTGCCCCTCTAACGGGGTAGTTCAGGTAGAGATTATAATCGCTTGAAAGCAGGTTGGCACCTTGAATAAAAAGGAGTAATTTATCTGATGCAAAATACTCTGCACGAAGCGAAAGGTCAATGGCCGGATCGAGCGTTACGGCTTTTGCTTCAGTAAAATCATAGGCTTTCATACCACCCAACAATGTAAGGCCTCCTGATAATTTCAACTTCTGAAAGAAATTATAGCTGCTTTGCAATGTAACTTTATAGGTTGGCCTGTGCCAGGCAGCGGCTAAAGTATCGGTTACGTAATTAAACCAATCGGCACGCAAAGAAATCACAGAGCGACTGGAGACAGCGTGATCTATAATACCATAAAAATTAATACGCTCCGTAGCCCTATCATCATAACTCAGCGAAAACTTAGCCTGATCTGTAGGATCATTGGTGTAGAAATAGAGATTATGCAAGGAAGCTATGGAAGCACCAGCTTCTGCTTTGAAATTCTTTGCGAGGGCGGCTTCTAACGCGGCCTCCAAAACAAAGGCTTCGTTCGTATGCTGTATTAACACATTGGGTGCGAGCCAGGGATTTTCGGTACTCAGGGTGTGTAATGAAACCGAACGCATTTGGCCTGACAATGATGCTTTGGCGAGTACACCTTTAGTCAGTTCATATCGGGCATGTGCTTTCGGATAAAAATGAAAATCTTTATCCAAGGTATCATTTTCATAAGCAATACCGAAACCAACGTCAATCATTAACCTGTCTATGGGATTAATGGTGTATAACATTTCTGCCTGAAATAAACTGCGAGGCTTTGCTTCTACCAATGCGTCCTGTCTGCTGATTAACTGGTAACTGGCATTTGTAATTATCTTTCTAGTTGGTTGAAGCGAGTAGGCAGATGAAAAAGCAAGATTGACATCTGATTCGCGTGCCTCATAGGCATCTTGTATATAGCCAAAGCCACCTTTTAAATCATATACAAACTTGCTCTTCGATCCATTAGCTATGGTTGCGCCCAGTGAAAAACGATCGAAATGCTGGCGTATATCATCTGATTCAATTTCTACTGGGGGATCTTGCGGATAGCCGTAGAAATGCCAGAATGATCTATTGAAAGAAAGATACGCGTCTGTCTTAAATGTATTGCCAAAGGAGGCTCCAAATAGCGAAAAGCCATAGACACCATTGCCTGAGTTTCTGTCATCGACAGGTCCCTTAGCCCATACATCTACCAAAGCACTTGCGCCCACCAATTGTTTGGCATTGCGTGGCGATGTATAGTAAGCTTCCAGGTACGGTGAGGCGAAATTTCCATAGCCAGCACTGAAGTAGCCTCGTTTCGCCTCTGGTTCACTCTCTTTTTTCAGTTTGAGTGGTTTTACAACAAGGTTTGCAAGGGGCAACTGAACGTCCAGCGGTCTAAAGCTATAGGTGATGGGTGGTGAAATCGGCTCTGATGCATGCGGTGCTATTTTGGAAAATTTGCGTTCAGCCTCCGGCAAAGCAATTTTTCTTTCTTTAACAATTTCTATCTCTACGTTCTCCAGCTCTCCTGTTGTTTGGGCAATTGCCTGAAAGCTGAAACCCAGGAACACACTTACAACTATATTAATGAAGATAATTTTCATGTTGCTCATTTCTTAATTGTCAGTTTTAACACTGTCTTGCACCACTTTAGCAGCTTCCTGCTTTTCAATTTCTTTAAGCTTATTGGCTGCTTCCATTTTAATAGTCTCAATAGGAAAATTATCTACCAGTGATTGCAAGGTTGCTTTAGCCTGAAAAAGATCTTCTTTAGCCAGAAAGTTATCGGCCAGTAATAAAAATGATTTACCTACCCATGCATCATAGGCGGCAAAATCATTGTTCAGGCTCATTAGTGTTTCAATACTCTGTTTATAATCTTTGCGTAAAAAGAAGATTGTGCCCAGTAAGTACTTGGCCTCAGCACCATATTCATCTCTTGCTGCATTCAGCGTATTTAGGAATTCATCTTCGGCAGCGTCATAATCGCCTTTTGCCATAGCTGATTTACCGAGATAGAGTGAAGCCTTATTTTCTGCACCCGCATTTATGGCAGCACGCTCTATAATTTGCCTCGCATAATAATCGGAGGAATCGTACTGACCTAATAAATAAAAAGATTCCATGATGCCAGAAAGTGCAGAATAGAGATCTTTTTTATTTACAGCAAAGCGCTCGAAATAATGATAGTGAGGTACTGCTTCTTCGTACTTTGCCAGTTTAAATGAAACATCTGCCAGTCTTGCAGCCACCCTGGCTGCGAATTGAAAAGTGGTATACTGTTTTAGTTCTGTATAAACCGGATAGGCTTTATCCCACTCGCGAAGGCGGTAGTGAGATTCAGCCACATAGTAATTCGCTTCTGTCTTCAATACACTTTGCGTGTAGGTACTATTAAAGCCCTGTAAAGCAACAATGGCTTTTGCATATTGCTCATTAAAATATAATTTCTTAGCCGTTTCAAACTCCAGTTTCTCCAAGCCTTTGCTATCAGGGCTTGCCTTTTTAACAGCAGCAAGGTATTGATCAAATTCTGCCGAACGACCCGTTAAATCAAGTGCCTCCTGCAAGGGTAATAAAACCTCTTGCGCCATGGCATGTGTTGGATATAAACTGATTAGTTTTGAATAATCATCAACTGTATTGTTATAATTCTTCAAATTGAAGTAAGAGGCTGCTCTGCGTGCATAAGCATAAGGGACATAGGCAGAGGTGGGTTCCGCTTTAATCAGCTGAGACAAGGCTTCAATTGCTTTTTGATAGGCACCTTGTTCAATATCAAATTGTGCTTTTTGATAAAGCGCCTCTGCCAGATATGATGATGTCGGATAATTGGTGATTAATAAATTAAACTGATTGCCCGATGCTTCATAGTTGCGTTGCATACCATAAATAAGCCCTGCCTGTAAATAGGCGTAGTCCATATCATTACCTTTTGCTTCTTTATATCGGTTGTAAAAAGATAGGGCTTCTTCAAAACTTCTGGCTATAAAATGACAATCAGCCAACCTTAACAAACCATCGGCATGGTTGGGAGTTTGCTTATTCGACTTGTTAATAAATTCTCTGAAGCTGTTTAAGGCTCTGGCGTGTTCCTTTTGATTGTATTGGACATACCCTAATCCGTAATAAGCTTGCTGCAACAGAATTAAATCCCCTGCTCCGTTTTTTATACTTTGCTGATAGAAGGGTTCAGCTTCTGCATACTTCTTCTGGATAGAGAGTGCTTCACCATTCCAAAATGCAGCTCTTTGCACATATTTCTCATCACGCGGATAGGACAACGATTTAGTAAAATGGTTGATCGCCTCATTGTACTCATTTTTATTAAAATACTCTGAGCCTTTTAGAAAGGTTGCCTTCTGGTAAGCTTGCTCTATTGCCGGACTTTTACGTGGTAAGCCCTGTATATATTCGATTGCTTTATTGTAATTATTACCATTAACATAAGCTTGTGCTAGCAACTCTTTAGTTTCGTTCTCAAAGTCTCCTT
Source organism: Chryseotalea sp. (assembly GCF_057350905.1). Lineage (NCBI taxonomy): Bacteria > Pseudomonadati > Bacteroidota > Cytophagia > Cytophagales > Chryseotaleaceae > Chryseotalea > Chryseotalea sp. Next base: position 259,952 of record NZ_JBMRCF010000015.1, read on the forward strand.
GTGGAAAGGCTTTCAGATAATATTCAAATTCAAAAATGGCTTTGTCAGCTTGTTCCTGATCATACAGCACTTTCGCAAAATTAAACTGTGCCTGTTCTGCCAATGTTTTGTCGGTAGCTTTTCTGGCACGATCAAAAGCATTAATGGCGTAGGCCTTCTCGCCAGTTTTAAGGTAAACGATACCCAATTGATAAGAAGCTGCAAATGAAATTTGCTCTGTAGTATTCGCGGCCAGTTCTAAAAGACGCACCGCTTCTTTTTGATTACCCGCCTTGTCATTGCAGATACCGGCACGATACCAGATAGCAGGATCTCCAAGACTCTTATCTGTAAGTGATTGATTGTATTGATCCGCTGCTTTCAAGTACTCGCCTTTGGCATAATACGACTCTGCCACAAGCAAACGAAGCTCTCTCAGGTTTTTGATTGACTCATTCTCTCCAAGTTTTTCGGCATAACTCAATAATTCATCGTACTGCCCCAGTCTATAATAGACGCTGGCTATCAGGTAGGGAACTATCGTTTTATAGGCATCATTTGTTTCTGCTTTCTTTAAATCGATAAGTGCTGCATCATATTTTTCTTCAGAAAAAGCAATAAAGCCCGCATAATAATTGGCGGCTGCTGTGTAGGCGTGCTCACTGAATTTTACCTGATTAAAATAGAGCTGTGCATCTGTAAGCTTGCGTTCACTAAAGTAGCTGTAGCCATACTGAAACTTACCCTGCATCTGCTGCTCGGCCGGAAGTTTAACAAAATCAACTTCAGAAAAATAACTGATGGCTTTGCTGTATTTCTGCGCCTGATAGAAATACTGAGCTAATTGAAGTTTTGCCGGATTTGCACGGGGGTGTGTTTTGTAAGTATCGATAAAGGCTAAGGTCACGGCCTCTGCATCTTTATTGCCCAAGGTTAAAGCTGCACTGGCCTCACCATAAGCAGCCTCACCCCGTCTTGAATCAAGAGGTCCCGCGCTTTTTAAAAAATTCTGGTAAGCAATCCGGGCAGCGCCATAATTGCCTTGTTCCATCAATTCGTTGGCTTTAACAAACAAATGGTCCGCATTACTTTCTGAATACGCACTTTGTGCTACTGCATCATTCAGTACTGTAAGACTAAGGATAAGGAGCCCTAAGGCAAAAAATAGTTTCATGCTGAAATATTGTTTGAGTCTGTATTGCATGCGCTGCTTGTTCTTACCTGACATCTTTAACTCAATAGTTTATACACTAATTCGCGTAATATCTGACCTTCGTCTGCCGAACCTGAATCTACCCCTTTCAACTTCAGATCAGCTTCCTTTAAAAACGAAATATTCTGCATTATCTTATCCTGAGGGAAAATTCTCAAAGCCTGACTGTAGTCACGTGCTGCATAAGGGCTTATCTTCAACACACTTACCAGGCCCTTATCGCTTTTATCGCCAGCCTGTGAAGCTGCCAGGAGTTTACTAAAGAAGGAGAATAAAAAGGCTACAATGGGTATCACAGGGTTCTTCTTCGTGTTTTTCTCAAAGTAGTTAACGATGCGATTGGCTTGAAGGGTATTCCGACTAACCACCGCCCGCTGCAATTCAAAGATATTATACTCTTTGCTGATGCCAACCTGCATCATTACGTGCTCGGCTGTTATACCACCGGCAGGTATGCCACCGATAATTAACTTATCAAACTCATTGGCCAGGCGATTTAGGTCATTGCCAATGTATTCGCAGAAAACCTGAACAGCCCTGTCATCAATGGTCACGCCTTGTTGCGCAGCATAGGCACTTACAAACTCAGGAAGCTGGTTGTCATACAGCTTTTTGGTGGTGACAGCCAAGGCGAGCTTTTCTATATTCTTGCCCAGTTCCTTGCGTTTATCAAGGGCTTTATTCTTATGGGCAAAAACCAATACCGTGCTGGGCACTACATTCTGCAAATAGTTGAGCAGGAGTTTGCCGCCTGTTTCGTTGTTAATGTCCTGAATATCCTGTGCTTCCTTTACGATTACCACTTGCCTTTCGGCCATCATCGGAAACCTGCGGGCATGGGTAAGAATGGTTGCCATGTTTACATCTTTGCCATAGACTACCACCTGATTAAAACCCTTTTCAGCTTCAGCGAGTACGTTTTTCTCGATATAGTCAGAAATCAGATCAATAAAATAGCTCTCCTCTCCTTGCAAGAAATAAACAGGAGCATACTTTTTTGCTTTTAAGTCACTTAGTATTTTCGATACTTGAGCATCCATTATCCAACACGTCTTTTATTGCGAAAATCAATTGCTGTATACAATCCCACCAATGCGCCTGCAAAGTGCGCTTCCCAGGAGATGTTCGGATCTGTGGGCAAAATGCCATAAAATACGCCTCCATACATGAGCACAGTAATGATTGATATCAGCAATGACATAAAGTCTCTTCTAAAAATGCCAAAGAAAATCAAAAAAAAGGCAAGACCATACACTATGCCGCTTGCCCCGATATGATTTGCCGGTCTGGCAAATAACCACACGCAAAGATTTGTCCAAAAATATGAACGCAAAAAAACAGTTTGGCCGATACGCCCATAAAAGTAGAAAAGCATCGTGCCCAGAAACAAGAGTGGAAAGGTGTTGGAGAGCAGGTGAAAGAAGTTGCCATGCAACATAGGGGCAAAAAGAATTCCTGATAAACCACCCACAGTTCTCGGAATGATACCTAAAAGCGTAAGATTGAGCTGATACAGGGCATTCAGCATAAAGACCAGCCACATAACAAAGACTAAACGCAGGGGAATGGCAGCACTACCCAATAACGTATTTTGCGCCATGAATTAACTAACCTTGGGGTTTTGAATCATCTTCAACTGTATATACTTGGCCTCTTCGGCATCAATTGCCTTCAAACCCAGCAGTCCACCGGACGAAGATGCAATGCCCTCGGCAATATCTTTCAGGGCAGCATAATACTCAATAGCAAAATTTGAAGGTAATCTGGTCCACAGACGGTTAAGTTCGCTTAGCTCTGACACAATCAGCGGATTGCGTTGAGTCGATTCATAAGGGTAGCTTTGAATCAATATCTTCAACTTATCTTCAAAATCCTGCGATAGTTCTTTAAAAAAGGCACTTAGCACACCTGCCTTCTTGTGTTTCTTTTCGGCAATGCTAATGGCACCTTTGATTTCCTTCTTATCAATGTTACCATCTGCCCCGGCTATTAGTATACAAACCAGAAAAGGCGCCTTCAGTACCAGTTCGGTCTCCGTATCGTTCAGTTTGTCAAAGTCTCGTATCATACCAATCAGCTGTTTAAAGTTGTAGAATAAAAGACTCTTTTTAAACTTTTAACTGTAAAAAAAACTGATTTACTTGAAGGAGTAAATAAACGAGCGCTGATGTACGAAAAAGACCCCGTTAAAATCTTTGTAGTAGAAGATGATCCGGCTTACAGTAAATTCCTGAAATATGTGCTTGGTCTCAATCCAGACTTTGATGTTGAGTACTTTACCTCTGGAAAAGAATGCATCCAAAACCTGCATAAGAACCCCACCATCATTACGCTGGACTATTCCTTACCGGATATGCCGGGTGAAAAAGTACTTCAGGAGATACTCCAGGTAATTCCAGAAGCTCAGGTAATCATTGTATCGGCACAGGAAAAAATCAGTACTGCCGTAGATCTGATGAAAGCCGGGGCGTACTATTACATACCAAAAGATACTGACGCAAAAGACAGACTTTTATATACCATTAAGAACGCCCGCGAGAAAGTATCACAACTCAAGGAGATTGTCCATTTAAGAAAAGAGATCTCCGAAAAGTACGATTTTGAGAAGAGCATTATTGGTAGCAGTACCTCCATCAAGAAAATCTTTGATATGATGGAGAAAGCCGTGAAGACTAACATCTCTATCTCAATTACTGGTGAAACTGGAACAGGTAAAGAACTGATTGCTAAAGCAATACACTATAGCAGCAAACGTAAAAGTAAAGCCTTTGTAGCTGTTAATATTGCTGCAATACCCAGAGACCTTATTGAAAGCGAACTCTTTGGCCATGAGAAAGGCGCCTTTACCGGTGCTATTACCAGGCGTATTGGTAAGTTTGAAGAAGCTGATGGAGGAACCATTTTTCTGGATGAAATCGGTGAAATGGACCCTAACCTACAAGCCAAACTACTGAGGGTGTTGCAGGAAAGAGAGGTTGTTAGAATTGGTGGTAATCAGGTGGTAAAGCTGGATGTTCGCATCATTGCTGCTACCCACAGAGATTTATCGTTGGAAGTGAAGGAGAATAGATTCAGAGAAGATTTATACTATCGTCTGCTAGGCCTCCCTATTCATCTTCCGCCACTTCGCGAGCGAGGTAATGATGTGATTATTATTGCCAAGCATTTTCTGGATCAGTTCTCGAAAGAGAATCAGCTGCCTAAGTTTAAGATAACACAGGAGGCACAAGAAAAATTACTGCAATACCATTTTCCAGGTAATGTTCGTGAATTGAAGTCGGTTATCGAGCTTGCCGCAGTAATGGCTGAAGGTCAGGAGGTTCGCCCTCAAGACATAACCTTTACTAGCAGCAAAGGTATTGACTCACTTCTTAATCAGGAGATGAAAATGGAGGAGTACATGTACAGAATCATACGCCATTACCTGAATAGGTATGACAATGATGTACTGGAGGTAGCCAGAAGACTTGACATTGGCAAGTCTTCTATCTACCGCTACCTCAAAGACATGGAGGCAGCTGGCATCTAAGCATGAAGAACTTAGAGCAATACGTTCGCAAGGGCAGCTTCTACAAAAGTGTAGTAGACGATGGTTCTGATATCATTTTTATTGTAGACTTTGAAGGGATAATACTCTACCACAATAATGCTGTAAGAAAAACCCTGGGTTACAGGGCTAACAGTCTGGTGGGTAAACACTTTTTTGATTTTGTGCTACCCGAAAGTCAGGATGAATTTCTAAAAAGCTTTAAACAGATCCAACGCAAAGCCTATTCGCAAAAAATAGAATTTCAGTTTTTATGTAAAGATCGTAGTTACCGCTTTCTTGAGTTTAATGCCATTAACCTGAAAAATCAGGAAAACCTGAATGGGCTTATTCTCGACTGTCGGGATATTACTCAAAGAAAAGAAGATGCCGCAGAACTGATACGCTTACAAAAAGCGAAAGAACAATTTCTGGCCAATATTAGTCATGAGATCCGAACTCCTATTAATGGCATTGCTGGCCTGGCAAACCTGCTCCACCAAAACCTGCAGTCAGAAGACCTGAGTGCCTATTTAAATGCCATACAACACTCTGCTGAAAACCTGAAAGTTATCATCAATGATATTCTCGATTTATCAGCCATAGAATCAGGAAAGTTGAAACTCGAAAAAATTGGTTTTAACCTACACGACCTTTTACCTCCCCTTATCAATACATTTTCTTATCAGGCTAAAGAGAAGAAAATTGTACTTAATTATGACATCGATCCTAAGCTCAATACTATACTTTTAGGCGATCCTGTTCGTCTTAATCAGATACTGATCAATCTGATTGGCAATGCTGTAAAGTTTACCAACAATGGAACCATTACGGTAAGATGCACAGCAGATCTTATGCAACGCAATGTCTGCTGGGTAAGATTAGAAGTGATTGATACCGGTGTAGGGATTGCACAGGAAAAACTCAATACTATTTTCGAAAGCTTTAGTCAGGCAGATGCCAGTGTTACCAGACGATATGGTGGAACGGGTTTGGGATTAACCATTGTACGCCAACTTGTTGAATTACAAAATGGCAAAATCACAGTAGAAAGCACAGAACACAAAGGCTCAACTTTCAGGGTGATAATGCCCTATGCCGTTGGAAAGGCCAGTAACCTTAAGCAGGCCAGCAGTGAAACCATAACCAGTGAGCAACACCCTGGAAAGAGTATGCGGGTACTCTTGGTTGAGGACAACGATATCAACCGACTGTATGCCAAGAGTATTTTAAAAAACTGGCAAAGCGAAACAGAGACAGCTGAAAATGGATTAGTCGCCATTGAAAAACTTAAGAGTGGTTGGTTTGATGTAGTACTGATGGATGTACAGATGCCGGTTATGGATGGGTATGAAACCACCAAGGCTATCCGGCAAATGCCTGCTCCCAAAAGTAAGGTACCCATTATCGCCCTGACCGCCAACGCAACCAAAAGTGATGCCGATAAATGTCTGGCGGCCGGGATGGACGATTTTTTACCCAAACCTTTTACACCCGATGATCTTTACAGGAAGCTCTTCATTGAATTGAAAATTATTCCAAACAAAGAAGCATATCAGAAAGAAAGTAAAGACAAGAACCAGGGCTTTATCTATTACGATTTAAACTACCTGCGAGGTGTTTCGGGCAACAACCCCGAGTTTATGCGCGATATGATTGAGACCTTTATCAGCTCCATCCCTCCTATTCTTGATGATATGGCAGCCAATGCCATGATTGAGCATTGGGAAAAAGTGGGCAACCTGGCACATCAAATCAAGCCTTCTTTTATTTTAATGGGTGCTGGTATCCTGAAAGAACAGGTAATCGATATTGAAAAGCGCGCCAAGACCAAAACCAATACCGGCACATTAAAAAAGGCCATCGACCAATTCAGGGAAAAATGCCTGAGCGCAGTCGACAGCCTCTCGAACGAACTTATCTGATCACTTAACTTATTGTCTGTTCACGATCACCAGTTTCTTATAGTGTAGGGGTTCACCTTTTGTACCAAACACCATAAAGTAAACACCATCGGCCAATTGTTCTGTGACGATCTCTTTTGGAGCAAAGAATTCTCTCTCCAGCATTCCATTCATTACCTGAACACCCTGTTGGTTAATAATCTTCCACTCATATTGTTGAGACAAGATACCTTCCGCATACAAATTAACTTTATTGGATGCCGGGTTAGGGTACATTTGGATTTCTTCCAGTTCAGTCTTGACAAAGTCTTCTTCCAAACCTACAGGCAACAACGGTACTTTAGGCTTAGCCACCTTTTGTATTACCGTCTGATAGATTTCTCTTGTATTTCTGTTCTGAACAAAGGCTACAACCCAGAGGCTATCCGTTTCTTGGAATTGTGTGCGTAAATCCACAGTGCCTTCTCGCACCGTAGGACTAGCACCAAGTCCTCCCCAAACCCATGGCTGATTGATGGTGATGCCGCCACTACCGGATAACATCTGACGGACAACATTTTTAAACATTACATTTTCAACCGGGCTTTCCTGCGCTCTTACACCAGACTCGTATAATACTACAAAGACGTTTACGGCTTCATTAAAATTAACTGATACAGAGTCTATGTATGTAAGACTGGTTTTAAATTCAATTTTATCCTGATCGTTATTGTTATTATCTAATTCTAGTTTCAGATCAAACTTCGGTGCTAATAACGCTTCTCTGTTAATTACCTGCGTATTGATCCTTGAGAATAGACCATTAAAATTAGTATTGTACGGATTGAAATCACCAACACTATAATTACCCAATGCACCATTCATGATTGTAAATGGAGGTGTCTCAACACCATAGAAGAAACTACGTACTGAAGGGTCTGCAGGATTATTCAAACTAAATTCATCACTTGCATTCGGATTAGCTATGTGATATTGAAGCTTCAGGAAGTTAGACTGGCCATTTCTTCCAATTGTGTCCAATGCATAAGCAGCATCAATTTCGTTATTGAAATTGACGAGCGTGGTCGTGTTATTGGTAAAATGTTCCAACAATACAAGTTTCTGCTTATCACCAATATAAATGTTATCAAATGCAAAGCCGTTATTCTCACGATCAGAAGGGTTATTGCTTCCAAAGGCAATGCGGAACACCACCTTATCTCTTTGCGTTGCTGGTATTTCATCCAGACTGTAGCGGGCATTTTGCCAACCACCAGAAGTGCCACTCCATCCGAACCGGCTGAAAGTCTGACCGCCAGGATTTCCTGTAATGGTTGAACTCTTATACCAGTTAACGCCATTACCGTCATCATTACCTAAAACAATCCAGGTAACGCCTTCATCTATTGAGTATTGAAGCACGGCACCATCAAGTTGCTCATTGGTATCTATCCAGAAGTCGAGAGAAATCATTGGCTTGGTAAGACCACTCAGATTTAAACAAGGACCAATAACCACTGAGTTATCGATATTCTGATATTCGCGCATATACCATGCGTTGTTTATTGCATTATCAATCGTTTCACCATCAGGCACACCAAAATTCCAACTGGTTAGTGTTACATTTTCTAATGTGCTGTTAGTAGGGAACCAGGTTCCTTGACCGCTTCGGAAATCTTCACGATATCCTGTACTTGCCAATTGTTGTGCATCACCCGATGTCAGGATAAATGCATTTTTTGTCAACGAAGCAGAGCAGCCTTCCTCTGTTTTCACAGTAAGGGTTATGTTATAAGCCTGTGCGGGTCCTGCAGGGAACATGTGATGAGGATTCCACGGTGTATTGACATTTACTGTATCGCCCAATGTAAGCGGTTCTTTATTCAGTATTGTCATATCACCAAAATCCCAATTAACAGCCAGGGCTTTACTGATACCTGTTTCTGAGTTATTGGTGAACTCAGTAACATCACCACTACATACCTTAGACCAGTTAAAGTCAACCAAAGGTGGTTGACCAACCTGAACTGCTATTGTCGTATCAGAGAAGCACTGTTGGTTCGTTCTTACCCTAAGAGATATATTATAGAATCTTGATTGGTTAAAGCTATACACTGGATTTTCGGCAACGCTTGTGTTACCATTATCATCAAAATTCCAATTGTACTCAACTATTGCAGCACCTGTTTGGTTGTTAATTATATCAGACGCTCTTCCTACAAACTGAACATCATCACTAATACAACCATCTATTGATGCCAGAAGGTCTGCATTATTATTAATATCACCACCTGCAACCAATCCTCTTATCCTCGCTTGTGGTGCTGAATAAACATAGACCTCTCTGGTTATTGAGTTTGTTGCATTAAATTCATTGGTGTAGGTATAGGTAATAAAGTACGAACCACCCGCCAGTCCATTTGTTCTCAGGAAATAACGCAACCCCACTTGTGAAATAATCCCTGCTGTAGTTGAAGAGAAGAATGCATTGACAGGCGCTACCGGTGGTGTGTTCACCAACGGATCCCCTATAAGTTCGATATCACCAGTTTCTGCACAAATGGTTACCAGGTTTTGATTTACCTCTACTGCTCCCTTATTGTCTTCGAATCGGAAGGCAACTGTTGTAATCGGGTTAACAATAGTATTTCTGGAGAAAATGCTGGTACATGAAGTTACAGGATTAATGTAGGTGTAAGTAATCTTATTGATACTTCCAACATCAGCGAACTCTGGTGAGAAGATAGTTGTACCCGCAGTAATACCGGGTCCGGTAAACACACCACCACTTGGGTTTGGTAATAATGTTACTGGTGGTTGATTTTCCGCATATACAGCATCAAGGCCGAAGAATATAATTTCCGTTGTATCATTTACTATTACCGTCACTTCATCGAATACAGAAGTACATGGTCCACCCCCATCGGGGTCATCCGTTGTTAATCTGAATGTAAGCACCTGACTAAGCCCATTAAACTCCGTGTTGCTTAATGAATAGGCTGTTGATTCTGCTGAAGCATTCGCAAATGTACCTGATCCACCCGTCCAGTTAATTACAGATGTTGCGCCCGACTTAGTACCATTTAACACCAACGGCTCATCTTCGCAGACCTCAAAATCCGGACCGGCTGTAATTCTTGCTGCCTGATTAATGGTAACCACTACATCATCAGTTGCTACCAAACAAGGTCCTGAACCATCAGGGTCATTGGTTGTAATTCTAAACTGAAGCGCTGTTGATACATCACTTAATGCAGGTATATAGGTAGCCGATACCGTGTTCAGCGTAATACTGCTTACCGTTAACGTTCCATCTCCATCAAGCACCGACCATGAACCACCCGTAGCACTTCCGCTTAATGTACTTGATAATACAAAATCAGTAGGTTCACACAATGTATAATCGAGTGGTGCCGTAACACGGGCTTGTCTGTTTACTGCAATCACCAGCTGATCAGTTACAATTGGACAAGGTCCCGCTCCATCAGGATCATTTGACGTCAATAACAATGTTACACTATTGCCAATATCAGCAGGAGCAACTGTATAGATGTCATTTAAACCGCTACCCGTAACCGAACCAAAACCCTGCCCACCGACCACAGACCATGTGCCAACGGTAGCGCTACCAGCAAGAGAGCCAGTGATGGCTATATCTGATGGTTCGCAAACTGCAAAGTCAAGGCCTGCATTTACAATAGCTTTAGGATTCACTGTTGCGGTATAAACAGCTGAAGGACCGAAGCAACCATTCGCAGCAGGTGTGATTGTATAGGAAACCACCCCGCCAACATTATCTGTTATTAATGTCTGATTGATAGATGAGCCATCTCCATTGGATTGTCCTGAAATTACACCTGTATTAGACGTTGTCCAGGCATAGGTTGTGCCAGGAATATTCTGTGGCGCAGCACTAAGGTTAAACAAAGCGACTGATTCGCTGCAGATAATCACATTTGAGGTTGTAACAGATGGCAGTGGCTTAACCGTGACTACATAATCACGTGAAGTTCCAGCACAACCATTTACTATCGGTGTAAGTGTATACGTTACTATTCCATTTACATTACTAATATTAAGTGGAGTATTTGTTATCGCACCCGATCCGGAAGATGAAACAGTAGCTCCATTAATTTCACTTGTAAAGACCGCTGTCCAGTTTATTGTAGACGCAGGATCTGTTGTTGCTGTAAAGTTTAACGATTCACCACTACAAATCTCTCTCGTTAAAAGTGTTGAAGCCGTGGTAATGACAGGCCGAGGTTTTACTATTACACTAACGTTCTGACTAGCGCTCGGTAAGCAAGTTCCAACCAAAGCTTCAAATGTATAGTTTACTGTTGCAGAACTATTTGTGGTATTTATCAGCAAATCCTCAACAACTTGTGCGTTTTCAAAAATAGCACCTGCCACCAGTGTTCCGCTTGCTGTACCATAGTTCACTGATATTAAACGAATTCTTGCTCCTGACACAGGTGTTGTTAAGGCAATATTTGTTTTCTCATTTGAGCATATCGATAAACTATTATTAACTAAACTAAATGCAGGTCTTGGTAACACGCGAACAGTTACAATTTGTGTCTGAGGACTAATCGGACAAATTGGTGTTGTTAATGGCGTAGTCACATTGAATGTGTAAACCACATTAATCGGAGCATTCGTATTATTAGTCAGTGTTTCCGCTAACACATTTGTATTTGTAAATGTAGTCGTCCCTGCCACCACCGTGCCGCCAGTCACTGCGCCATAATTAACACTTACAACATTTATACGATGCCCTGTAGTCGGACTGGTAAATGCTAGATTAGTTGCAGTTCCACTACATATCTCCGCTGTAGAATTCACAACATTAAAGGTGGGACTAGGATTGACAGTAACTGTAATATTAATTGGTGTTCCTATACAACCATTCGCACTCGGTGTAATGGTGTAAACAACATTACCTGAATTTATTCCATCAGCCGATGTCAATAATTGACTAATCACATTGCCTGATCCTGCATTGGCACCACTTACATTTGTGCTTACCTGAGTCCATGAATAGGATGTTCCTGCTACACTGTTTGGATTGGATATGGCGATGCCAGTTGTAGAACCACTGCAAATGCTAACTCCACTGGCTGATGCTGTAGGTATTGGGTTAACATTAACGGTTACTGTACGGGATGCACTATAGCATCCGTTTGCCACAGCGCGAACTGTATACACAACTACACCTGATGTATTAGCTGTTGGTGACAGGGATAGCGCTGTATTAATTGCTCCCGCAGCTACCGGAACCGCCTGATCTGCCGCACCAGTCACATTTGTTGATGCCACTGTCCATACATATTGAGTGCCTGTAACGGTATTCGGATTACTCAATGCGATAGCAGGCGTTTCACCATTACAAATAGTGAGGGTTGTATTATTCACTGCCAGCGTTGGGTTTGGATTTACGGTTATTGTTGCTATGATTGTTAATCCGTCACAACCATTTGCACGAGGGGTAATTGTATAGGTAGCTGTGCCTGAGGTATTGCCCGTAGTGCTACTCAATACCTGGTTAATTGCATTGCCACTACCCGCACTTGCTCCTGTTATATTACTTGTTGCCACTGTCCAGCTGTAAGTTGTGCCCGCAACTGCGTTAGGATTTGTTAACGCTATGCTTGTTGTCTCTCCACTGCAAATTGTTTGAGTAGCTGGAGTTGCCAATGCTGTTGGTATCGGATTAACTGTTACCACAACTACTAAAGGATTTCCTTGACAAGTATTAGCTATTGGTGTAATGGTATACGTTGCTGTACCCGGAATTGAACTTGTCGTACTTAAAGTTTGTGCTATCGGCCCCGCTGAAGATGTTAGTTGGTTACTTCCACCGCTCACACCACTTTCTACTACTGTCCAAGTATATTGTGTGCCCAGCACACCATTAGGATTTGATAATACAATATTCGTTGTACTTCCACTGCAGATTACTGCGCTGTTGGCACTAACATTCGGAATAGGGTTCACTGTCACCACTACATCCTGTGTCGCTCCTGTGCAGCCATTGTAAATCGGGGTGATCGTGATCGTTGCCGTCTGTACACTGCTGCCATTATTCACGGCCGTGAAAGAGGCGATGTTGCCAACGCCACTGCCCGCAAGGCCTATGCTTGTATTACTGTTGATCCAGCTGTAGCTCGTAGCAGTACCACTGAAAGTGATCGCAGTTACCGCTGCCCCTGCACACACAGTCTCATCTGATGGATTGTTAAC